>JAKATG010000008.1:0-315103 GCA_021828105.1 Pseudomonadota bacterium | reverse complement strand
CTGTCAGGAAACGGACAGCCGGCAGGAAGGCTGAGCAGCCGCGCCATTGCAAATGAAACTGCGCGGCTCCGGAGAGCCGCGCAGCACCGTCCCACTTTAGAGTCCGTCCTGCTTGCCTCAGAGGCCCGCGAGTTGCGCCAGGACGCGGCAGACCTGAACCGCTTCACGGTTGTAGGAGGCCGGGCTCATCAGCACCGAAGCGCACTTCCTCTTGAGCTGCCGGCGCTCGAAGGAGGAGAGGCCGGCAATTTCGTTGCTGATGCCGCCATTGTTGCCGGGTCCGCCAGGCCCGCCGGGACCACCAGGTCCGCCGGGACCACCAGGCCCGCCGGGACCACCAGGCCCGCCAGGCCCACCAGGGCCACGAGGACGACAGCTGCCAACGCAAGCGGCGATGGCGATGCCCTTGGTTCCGACCTTGGCTTTCGCCTTGACGTCGATTCCAAGAACGTTGGCCTTGACCTTGGCCTTCACGATGTTGCCGTACTTGTCGAGGACGACGGCACCGACCTTGGCTTTCGCCACGTTAAGAGCGTTGATCCTGGCCTTGAGGCCGACCAGGCTGTACTTGTTGGCAAGGCTCAAGGCGACTTTTCCGTTGATGCCATGCTTGCCGAGAAGCTGCAGCTTGACCGCGAGCGCCTCCTTGTTCTTGTTCTTGAGGCCCAAACCGATCTTGGCGACGCCGAGATTCACGCCAAGACCCTGGCCGTTGAAATTGTTGATGACGCCGCCGCCGGTGCTGCTGCTGCTGCCACCACCAATGCCGCCAAGGCCACTGCCAAGGCCGCCAAGGCTACTACCAAGGCCACCAATACCGCTTGTGCTGCTGGTGCCGCTGGTGCTGCTGGTGCCACCGCCGAGAGCGCCCGTCACACCACCGACTGCGCCCGTCACACCACCGACCACGCCGCCAACTGCGCCGCCAAGGCCACCGGTGCTGCTGCTCTGGCCGCCGCCGAGAGCACCAGTGACACCACCAACGACGCCGCCGACCGCACCGCCGACCGCACCGACAGCACCGCCAAGGGCGCCGCCGAGACCGCCGCCGCCACCGCTCTTACCGCCACCAAGACCGCCCAGCGCTCCGGCTCCGGCCGGTACGGCCATGCCGACCAGCGCAATTACCGAAACCGTCGCCGCCAGCATCCTAATCCTTCCTGCTATCGCCGTTTTCATAGGTCACCTCGCCGTTAAATATTAACCAGTGCCACGTCCATCATCATCATTGGTTTCAGACGCTGAGTTGACTATATGCGCATCTGAGGGGAAAACTATAGTTGGGTTAACTTACTATTAACAAATCTATATTTGCGCGTATTTGCGTTATATTTGGAGATTATTCTAAGTAAAATTCCACGATGCCGGATGCATTTCCTATCTCGAAAAACTGCCATCAATTTCGGGCCTGGAGAGCGCAAAAACGGGGACGAAATTCGCACTTCGCGAAACCGCTTTCGCCAAGTGGAATTCCACCTGTGCCAGATTGGACAGAAAAATTTGTGGGAATGACCGCCAAGCCTCCCGGGCGAGGGTGCCAAGAGGGGAAATTCTCTTTTTCCGGCGATGCGGGATCGATTTTTCCGCGCCGCGCTGCCGCAAATTCGTAGCGATTGGGTTTAAGGCGGCATGGCGAATTGATTCAAAATGTCGACAATTCGGTAACCCTAAACGGCTGAATTACGAAGATTTTTAATGATCGCGTTAAGGGACCGCGTCGGGCTCACGGCATGCGTGAGGACACCCAGTCGAGAAGCTTGTCGAAGCCGCCGAAAGGATAGAGATGGGGCGCGGCGATGCCGAGTTCCGGCTTCTCGAAATGCAGCTTGGCCAGATTCTCGACGAAGGCGTCAGGGCTCGAGACCGTCAGCAGCTTGGTCACGTTGAGCGCCTGCTTGCGGATGAAGCGGGCCGAGTTGCCGACGCCGCACATGGCGGCATATTTGACGAGCGTCTTGATGGTCGCGGGTCCCGGCACGCCGACATGGACGGGAAGCGTTATCCCGTGATCGCGCAAGCCCTTCGCCCAATAGGCAACGGGGCCCGCCTCGAACAGGAACTGGGTGGCGATATAGCCCTCGATGCCCTGGCTCGCGAGATAGGCCTGCTTGACCTTGAGCGCGTCGATGAGGGCCGCTTCGCCTCTGGCCTTGATGATGTCGGGATTGCCTTCCGGATGACCGGCCACGCCGATCTTCCTGACCCCATGAGCTTCGAACAAGCCGGTCTCGAGAAGCTGGATGGCCGCATCATAGATGCCGAGAGGCTGTGGCGCGCCGCCGCCCAGGACCAGCGCCTGGGTGATCCTTCCCCCCGTGGCGAGCGCCGAGAGGCGATGCTCGAGGTCGGCCCGGTCGCGCACGAAGCGGGCCGGCACATGCGGCACGGGCTCGAGGCCCGAAGCGCGAATGGCGGCGACCGCCTCGATCTGAAGCGCCAGATCCGCGGGGTCGATCAAGGCAACATAGACGCATGTGCCCTGCGGCAGCCTGTCCCGGAGAAGCGCGACCTTCTCGATCTGCTTGGGCGTGATCTCGATGGAGAGCCGCGCCAGGAAGGCGGCGGTCAAAGACGGCATGTCGTTGGCGTCGACCTCGATCTTCGAGAACATGTTCAAGGCTTTAACTCCAGGTGGCACATTGCCTGGACAGCATTACCGGGCCTGACGCCCGCCGCATGAGAATTTGCGACACGGGCAATCCCGGTTGCGACGGCGCTGCCCACATGCTGTCGTATTCGTACCATCGAATGGCGCAGATGGACAAAGCCCGAGATTGGTATTATTGGGCCCCAAGATAACCAAACGGAATCCCTATGTTCGGCGACAAGCCCCAGGAATGGCCGCAGAAATTCGCCTTCATCATGGTGCCCGAGTTCACCATGATGCCGACGACCGCCGCCATCGAGCCCTTGCGGCTCGCCAATCGCTGCGCCGAAAAGCCTCTTTATAAGTGGGCCATGCATTCCGTGGACGGCAAGCCGGTAGCCGCCTCGAACGGCATCCTCGCCATGGTCGATGGCGATCTCGACCAGATCAACGAGCACGACACGGTCATCATCTGCGGCGGCCTCAATATCCAGCATCATGTCGACAAGCGGCTGGTGAACTGGCTGCGCAAAGCGGCGCGGCGCGGCATGGATATCGGCGCGGTCTGCACCGGCTCCCATATCCTGGCCGAGGCCCATATCCTCGACGGCTATCGCTGCACCATCCATTGGGAGAACCTACCCGGCTTCTCGGAGGCCTTCCCGGAGATCGAGGCCACGGGCGGACTCTTCGAGATCGACCGCGACCGCTTCACCAGCGCCGGCGGCACATCGGCGCTCGACATGATGCTGGCGCTCATCGCCAGCCAGCATGGCCCCGACCTTGCCGCCAGCGTCGCCGAGCTCATCCTGCATTCGCCGATCCGCCATCACAGCGAGCATCAGCGCATGTCGCTGCCGGCCCGCATCGGCGCGCGCCATCCCAAGCTCGTCGGCATCATCGAGGAGATGGAGAGCAATCTCGAAGAACCTCTGTCGCCGAGCGTTCTCGCCCGCCAGGCCGGCCTCTCGGCGCGCCAGCTCGAGCGCCTGTTCCGGCGCTATCTCGACCGCTCGCCCAAGCGCTATTATCTCGAATTGCGGCTCAAGAAGGCGCGCTCGCTGCTGCTCCAGACCGACATGTCGGTCATCAATGTGGCGCTCGCCTGCGGCTTCTCTTCGCCCTCGCATTTCTCCAAATGCTATCGCGCCTTCTATGGCCGCACCCCCTATCGCGAGCGCGGCGTGCCGACGCTCAGTGCCGCGGGCGCGACGGGAAGCTAGGAAACAGAAGCACCCGTTCCCTGCTCGGCGAGGCTGTGGATTCCCTGCTCAAAGGTGCAATGGTTTCCACATAGGCCTTTGAAATTAGAGCACTTCCGCAAAGATCCATGGCCCTTGGAAGGCCTCTTTCGCGAAAATACCCTGTATTTTCCCTGTATCCGTCGATCACCCCTCGCATAATCGCCTGAGCAAGGCCTCGCAGCGCCGCAACTGATCGAGCGTCACGAACTCATCGGGCTTGTGGGCGACCGCGATGTCGCCCGGGCCGCAAATGACGGTCGGCACGCTCAGGCCCTCCTGCAACAAGCCGGCTTCGGTGCCATACGCGACCTTGGCGAGGCGGTTCGATCCCAAGAGCGCCGTCATCGTCCTCACCGCCGGAGCTTCGGCGGCGATGGCGTGGCTTGGATAATCATAGACCTTTTCGAAGGTGATGGCCGAAGCCGGATGAAGCTTGCGCATCTCGCCGCGGAGAGCGTCGGCCATCGCCTTGATGCGCGCGAAGATCGCATCGGCATCCTGGCCCGGGAGCATGCGGTATTCGAACGTGAAGCTGCAGTGATGAGGCACGATATTGATGCCGGTGCCGCCCGCGATCAGCCCGGTCGAGATCGTCGCATGCGGCAGATCGTAATCGTCGTCGCTGAGCCCGCCTTTAAGCTCGCGCGCCATATCGCTGATGCCGGCAATGAACCGCGCGGCATATTCGATGGCATTGACGGCGCGCGGCGCCAGGCTCGAATGCGCTTCGAGGCCCGACACGTGGCAGCGATAGCTGCGTCCGCTCTTATGGCCGATGACCAGCTCCATGCCGGTCGGCTCGCCGACGAGGCACATGTCGGCAGTAAGACCGCTGCCTTTCAGATCGTCTATGAGATCGAGCACGCCGGTGCAGCCCACCTCCTCATCATAAGAGAAGGCGATATGGACCGGCCGGCTGAGCGGCCGCTTCACGAGCTCGGGCACAACCGCGAGGACGCAGGCGAGGAAACCCTTCATGTCGGCCGAGCCGCGGCCGAAGAGCCGGCCGTCACGCTCCGTCAGAACGAAGGGATCGCTCGACCATTCCTGGTCGTCGACCGGCACGCAATCCGTATGGCCGGAGAGGATGATCCCGCCCGGTCTGTCGGGCCCGATCGTCGCGAACAGATTGGCCTTGGGCTCGGGCGACCGGCTGACGCGTCGCGATACCACGCCATGTCCCTTGAGATAGTCCTCGACATAATCGAGCAGCGGGAGGTTCGTGTTCCGGCTCGTCGTATCGAAAGCGACGAGACGCGCGAGGATGTCGCGGCTTGCGGGACCGGCCATCATTCACCCTCGACCCGCTGCGGCCGGTCCGCCGGCGGCGTCATCAACATGGTGGTGACCGCTTCGGGCAAATGACCGACGCTGCTCTTGCGCGTCGACAGCCCGGTCACGAAAGGCAGGCACTGGGCGCGCGCTACTTCATAGATGCGGCGCAGTTCCATGACCGGGGCGGGATGATCGTCGACGCCGATATCGAGATAAGGATACTCCTCGGTGTCGTGCACCTTGATATAGGCCGACTGCTTGCCGCGCTTGTCGCCGCCGGCTTTCTGGCCGGCCTCGAGAACGCGCATCAGGCGCTCGGGGAGGTTCAGCGCCGCCGTGTCGCGCGCGGCGCGCGCCATGGCCGCGACGGTCTCGCCGCTCACCAGCATGTTGCCCTGGACGGTGAAGCCGTCGCCGACTTCGTGGCCGCACCACAAGGTGCAATCCTTGCCGGTGAAGGCGGCAACACCGCCCTCGGCATCGATGATGCCGACCTGGCGGACCTCGCGGCCCGGGTCGTCGGCGATCAGTCTGTCGAGCGCCGCCTTGGCCGGCAGGCCGCTCTTGAGCAGCGCCAGGCCGTCAATGCCGAGATAAGGATTGACCCAGGACTGGGTGGCGACGGCGCCGATGCGCGGCGCCACGAAGGAGCAGAGGCCGCCGACGGCCGGGACGGCGGTCGAAACGCCAATGCCCAGCATCCCGGTGCGCGGGCAGCGCGCGGCGATCGAGAATGTGGCAAGCTCTATCATGACTGTGGCTCCCTTTCTTTGTTGCGCATGATCTCGGGCACCGGAACGGCAGCGAGCAATTCACGCGTGTAAGGATGCTGCGGATCATCGAAGATCTGATCGACCGTACCTTGCTCCACCACCTCGCCTTGGCGCATGACCGCGACCTCGTCGCTGACCTCGCGGATCACCGCCAGATTGTGACTGACGAAGATGGTGGTGAGACCGAAATCATATTTGATGTCGGAGAACAGCTTCAGCACCTGGGCCTGGACGGACACGTCGAGAGCCGAGGTCGGCTCGTCGGCGAGCACCAGGCTCGGACCTAAAATGACGGCGCGGGCAATGGCGATGCGCTGCTTCTGGCCACCCGAGAGCTGATGCGGCAGGCGGGTCTCGATCGCGGGATCGAGGCCGACGCGGCGCAACAGCGTGTGGATGCGCTCGCGGCGTTCGGCGGCGGTGCCGATCCCATGCACTTCGAGAGGTGCCAAAAGTATCGCACGGATGGTGTGGCGCGGATTGAAGGACGAGGCCGGGTTCTGGAAGATCGGCTGCACCTCGCGCCGCATGGCCTTGAGGCTCTTGCCGCGCAGCGCCCAGATATCGGCGCCATTGATGAATATGCGGCCGGCGCTCGGCGAGATCAGGCGCAGGACCATGCGCAGCAGCGTCGATTTGCCGGAACCCGATTCGCCGACAATGCCGAGCGTGCTGTTCTTCGTCACCGCCAGTGAAACATTCGAGACCGCCGTGAAGCCGGGCCCACGATTGAACAAGCCTGCCTGGTGGAAGACTTTCGAGACATTGTCGATGCGCACGACGGGCTCGCTCATCGCGGGCGCTCCTTGCGCTTGTGGATGCTCGGGGTCGCGGCGAGCAGCATGCGGGTATAGTCGGCGCGCGGCGCCCCAAAGATGCGTGCCACCGGGCCGTCCTCGACGACGCGCCCGCCATTCATCACATAGACCCAGTCGCAGAGCTCGGCGACGATGCCGAGCTCATGCGTGATGAACATGATGGCGGAGCCGCGCTGGTCGCGGATCTCGCGTAAGAGCTTGAGGATGCGCGCCTGGACCGTGACGTCGAGCGCCGTCGTCGGCTCATCGGCAATGATGAGCTCGGGATCGAGCGCCAGGCCGGTCGCGATCATGGCGCGCTGCTGCATGCCGCCCGAGAACTGATGCGGATATTCGCGCGCCCGGACCTCCGGATCGGCGATCTTCACGGCGCGCAGGAGATCGATCACCTTATCCGCCGCCCGCCGCCAGGACAGCTTGCGATGGAATTCATAAGGCTCGCCGACCTGGCGGCCGACCGGCATGGTCGGATTGAGCGCCTGGAGCGCATCCTGCGGGATAAGGACGATGCGGTCGCCGCGCAGGCCGCGCATTCCCGCCTCGTCGAGACTTAATATGTCGCGCCCGCCGAGCTCGATCGTGCCGGAGACTCTCGCGCCATAAGGCAAAAGCCGCATGGCCGACAGCGCGGTCATCGTCTTGCCCGAGCCCGATTCGCCGATGACGCCGACGATCTCCTTCGGCCAGACGTCGAGGCTCACCTGATCGACGGCGCGCAGATCGCCGCCGCGGCGCTTGAAGTCGACGGTGAGGCCGCGAATGGCGAGCGCCGGGCGGTCGCGATTGCGGGCATGGGGGCGAGGCTCGCTCATTCGTCCCTCAGATGCGGATCGAAGGCATCGCGCAAGCCGTCGCCCAGCATGTTGAAGCCGAGTACGGTCAGGAAGATCGCAGCACCCGGCGCCAGGCTGAGCCAAGGCGCCTGCGCCATGAACCCGCGGCCGGTGTTGAGCATGTTGCCCCAGGAGGGATCGGGCGGCTGGGCGCCGAGCCCCAGGAAGGACAGAGCGCTTTCCAGCAGGACGGCATAAGAGAAGGCGACCGCCGCCTCGACCAGCAGCGGCGCCACGATATTGGGCAGGATCTCGCGGGTCACGATGCGGAAATGGCTCATGCCGATGGCGCGCGCCTGCTCGACATATTGCTGGCGCAGCACGCTCTCGGCACTCGCCCGGGCAAGGCGCGCAAAGCCCGGGATGAAGATGATGCCGATGGCGATCATGGCATTGAGGATGCTGGTGCCGAGGCTCGCCATCAGGACAATGGCGAGCAGGATCGCCGGGAAGGAGAATAGGATCTCCATCAGCCGCATCAGCACCAGATCGACGGCGCCGCCGAAATAGGCCGCGAGCGTGCCGATGATCGTACCGAAGACGAGCCCGATCAGCGAGGCGAGGATCGCCACCATCATGGAAAGGCGGGCCGCATGGATGACCCGCGACAGCACATCGCGGCCGAGTTCGTCGGTACCCAGGAGATGCGCCGCCGAGGGCCCGCGCAGCATCTGGGCGACATCGAGGTCGATGGGCGAATAGGGCGAGATGACGGGTGCGAAAACGGCGAGAAACAGGATCACGCCGACAATGGCGCCGCCGCTGACGACCAGCCGCCAGCGCCGCCAGTTGAAGGATTTCTGTGCCACGGCACTCATCGATGCCTCGTGACCCGGCGCGGATCGATGAGGCCGACCGCGATATCGACGATGAAATTGATGATCAGCACGACGAGCGTGATGGTGAGGGCGCTCGCCAGGAGCACCGGATAGTCGCGGTTGATGATGCCGACGAGCACGAAGGAGCCGATGCCCGGCAAAAGAAAGATGTCCTCGATGATCACCACCGAGCCGAAGAGGAAGCCGAACTCGACGGCGGCGACATTCACGTAAGGTGTGAGCGCATTGCGGACGGCATGGCGCAGCATGACGACGCGCTCCTGGGCGCCCTTGGCGCGGGCGGTGCGGATGTAATCGGATGACAGCACCTCGATCATCGCGGTGCGCATGATGCGGATGAGAAGCGCCGACGACACGATGCCGAGCGACAAGGCCGGCATGATCATCTGCTTCAGGTTGAGGATGGGATTGTCGAAGAAAGGCGTATAGCCGCCGGGCGGCAGCAGCCTGAAGCGCAGCGTCAGCACCATCACCAGGAGCGTCGCCAGCCAGAAATTCGGCATCGCGCCGAGCAAGGTGGCGATGAAGGAGATGCCCTTGTCGGGGATGCGCTGGTGGCGCATGGCGGCAAAGGCGCCAAGCGGGATGGCGATCACATTGGCGATGAGAAAGGCGAGGATGGCGAGCTCGAGCGTCACCGGGATGCGGCGCAGCAGCTCGGGGCCGACATCGACGCCGTTCTGGAAGCTCTTGCCGAAATCGCCGGTAAATGTCCGGCCGAGCCAGTCGGCATATTGAACGACGAGCGGACGGTCCAGCCCGTGCAGGGCCTCGAAGCGTGCCAGCGCCTGAGGCGTCGCATCGATGCCCAGAGCGGACCGCGCGGCCGAGCCCGGCACGACATTGATCGCCACGAAGAGAATGCTGGAGGCGACCAGGAGCGTCAGCGCGAAGGCCAGGAGACGGGAAAGGATCAGGTTACGCAAAGGTGTTCGCTCACCGAGAAGGTCATACCCTCGCTCCCCATGGGGGCGAGGGTATGGCAATTACGCTTCGAGCCAGGCGTCCTTCAGCGTTTTCAGGAAGCCGGTGCGCATCGGCTTGTAGTTCTTAAGCTTGTCCGTATAGGCGGTGAGGATCAAGGAGTTTACCAAAGGCACGATCGGCATTTCCTCGAGCGCCAGCTTCTGCTGCTCGGCATAGGCCGCCTTGCGGGCCTCCTGGCTTGGGGCCGATTTGGCCTTGGCCAGCGCCTCGTCCATCGCCTTGCTGCAGCTCTTCTGCACATTGATCGCCATGCCGCAGGCGTAGTTGTTGGTGACGAAGTCGTCGGGATCGGCGAGCGGCGACACCCAGTACATCGCGGTCAGGTCGAATTTCGACGGCCCCCAGACCTCATCCCAGTAGCGCGGGATCTCCATGGTCTTGATCTCGGCCTTGATGCCGACGGCGGCGAGATTGGCCTGGATGATGGGCGCCATGGCGACCATGGCGGGGAAGGAGGACGCCATGGTGAGCGAGGTGGTGAAGCCGTCGGCGAGACCTACTTCCTTGAGCAGCGCCTTGGCCTTTTCCGGATCGGCGCCTTGGGCGAAATAATCGATGCCGGCATAGCCCCAGTTCCATTCGGGGATGACGCCGCCCTTGAGGGGCACGGCCTCGCCGAAGAAAACGCCGGTGACGATGGCGCTGCGATCGATCGCATGGGCGATCGCCTGACGCACCTTGGGATTGTCGAGCGGCTTCACGGTGTTGTTCATCAACAGCCAGTAATAGCGGCTGCCCTCGAGCGTGGTGCCGACCAGGCCCGGCGTCGCGGTGACCGTCTGCCAGTCCTTCGGCGGTATCTCGTTGGAGAAGTTTATGGTGCCGGAGATCACCGCATTGGTGAGCGCCGTGATGTCGGCGATGAGGTGGAACTCCAGCGCGTCGAAATAGGGTTTGCCCGTCTCATAGAAGTTGTCGTTGCGGGTAAATTTCACCATCGAGCGCGGCTCGTAGGAGACGAATTTGAACGGGCCGGAGCCGACAGGCTTGGAATTGAGGTCGTGGCCCGATTCGACGAGCTTCTTCGGCACGATCGAGGAGCCGGGAAAGGCCACATAGACGAGAAACGGCCCGGTCGGCTTCGACAGCTTGAAGGTGACCGTGTGCGGATCGACCACCACCACTTCGCTGATCGTCTCGACCTGCGAGCCGTAGGAGTAGCCCGAGTCCTTGGCGCGCAAGCGATCGAAGGTGAACTTGACGTCTTCCGCCGTCAGATCCGAACCGTCATGGAACTTGACGCCCTTGCGCAAATGGAAAGTGTATTCGAGGCCGTCGGCCGACTGCTCGTATTTCTCGGCGAGATCGGGATAGGGCTGGGCATCGGGGTCGACCGACATGAGGGTCGAATAGACCTGCTCGATGACGACATGCGACATGCCGGAGGGCCCCCGCGCCGGATCGAAACCCGCCGGATCGGCGGAGAAGCCCAGCTTCAAGGTGCCGCCCTTGACCGGTTCCGCGGCAAGTGCGCCCGGCGCGAGGCCCAGCGGAAAGGCCGCGAGCGCCGCCAGACCGGCACCGGCCTTCAGGAACTCGCGACGTCCAACCTTCAGTCCTCTGATCATGAGACCCTCCCCAATATTGGTTCATTCTGGTGAAAACTTGAACGGGCTTGAATGAAAGGAAAAATGACGTAACTGTCAATGGAAAAGGCGGATTGCGGCGCGCCGGCCGTTCCGCCATCCTGTCTTCTCAATTACACCCGGGCGGGCACCCGCGGATTCGGAGAAGAAATGCTGACCGCCACAGCGAAAAGCGACACCGCCGACAGCATCGAGCAACTGGGATCCAGGGTGCGCTATGCGCGCAAACGCAACGGGCTGACGCTCAAGGAACTGGGCGACAAGGTCGGCTGCTCGGAAAGCCTTCTGTCAAAGATCGAGCGGAACAATATCGTGCCGTCGCTCCCCGTCTTGTGGCGCATCGCAGAGGCGCTCGGCACCACTTTCGGCGCGCTGTTCAGCGACAAGAGCCTGGAACCGGTCACGACTTATAATGAGGGTGAAAGGCCGCTGCTGTCGATCGGCACCGGCGGCGGCAAAGCGCCCGATGTCGTGCTGGAGCGCATGGTCCCCTCTTCCGAGAACCGCACGATCGACGCCAATCTTCATGTCATTCCGCCTGGCGGCGGATCGTCCGGGGCCTATTCCCATTCGGGCGAGGAAGTGGGTTATGTCGTCAGCGGCTATCTCGAGCTCACGGTTGACGGGCGTGTCCATTTGCTGGGCCGCGGCGGGTCGTTCTTCTTCAATTCGAGCCTGCCGCACAGCTATCGCAATGTCGGCTCGAGCGAGGCGCGCGTCGTGTGGATGAATTCACATAAGTCGCGGCTGCGCTAATAAAAACCGCCTGCGCTGGTTGTCTGACCGGTCATGCCAAAACCGAGATAGGGAGGGGCCCGAAGACCCCTCCCCCGATAGGAGTGCGCCCGCGACCGGGGGCAATTTGCAGACAGCACCCTACCGAACTGTCGGTTACGACCACAAATTGAAGCGCTTTCCCCAGCCAGATTTTGTGCATCCGCTGCTCTTTGGACAGGGCTCCAACAAAGTATAATACATGCTCTGAAAATCAAATAAACTTTCCGAACGCCAATCTTCCGCAAATACTTCGGCCCGCCGGCCAGACGAATGCTTTCAGCGCCCCTGTTCAGATACTTATGCCAGTAGCGGCGTCAACAAGGACACACCTAGACTTTGGTCGCAACCTAGGACACAGCTGGAAGTCGCAGTTTGACTGCGAGGCCGCCTAGCTTCGATTGATCTAATCTTAGTCCGCCACCATACATTGCCGCCGTCTCGGTGACGATCGACAGGCCGAGGCCGGAGCCCGGCTTGGTCTCATCGAGCCTCTGGCCGCGGGCCGGCGGCTCCTTGCGCTTCTCGGGCGGCAGGCCTGGGCCGTCGTCGCCCACGACCACATCGATCCACAGGCGTCCGTCGGGCGGGGCGTCCATGCTCGGTCCGACTGCGACATTGACCTTATGGGCTGCCCATTTGCAGGCGTTGTCGAGAAGATTGCCGGCCATCTCCTCGAGATCCTGCTTCTCACCGCGAAATTTGGTGCCCTTCGGACATTCGACGGTGATGGCAACACGCTTGTCGAGATGGATGCGCTCGAGCGTGCGGGCGAGCGCTGCCAGGACCGGCTCGACCTCGCAGGCCGAACCCACGGTCTGGGCGCGGGCGGCTCGGCGGGCGCGATCGAGATAGAGGCTGACCTGATCGCGCATCACCTTGCTCTGCTCGAACACCTTGTCGGCCAAAGGCCCCGGTTGCTGCTTCGCCTCATTGTTGAGGACGCTCAGCGGCGTCTTCAACGCATGCGCCAGATTGCCCACCTGGGTACGCGAGCGCTCGACGATCTCGGAGTTGTTTTGAATGAGGAGATTGAGTTCCTCCGCGACCGGCTGGATCTCTTCGGGATAATGGCCCTCGAGCAGTTCCGCCCTGCCCTCGCGGATGGCTGTCAGCTTGTTCTCCAGCGTGCGCAAGGGGCGCAAGCCGAAGCGTACCTGCACGAGAATAGCAATGAGAAGCCCCAGGCCCAGAAGCGTCAGCATGGCGATGAGCGTCTGCCGGAAGGCCGTCGATTCCGCCTTGAGCTCGTCGAAGTTGCCGGCCACCAGGAACGAATATTGATCGGCCTTGTCGAACAGCTTGTAGCGCTGCTCGATGGCCCGCAGCCGCATGCCGTTGGTGTCGTCGAGATAGAAATGCGCGATGCCGTCCTCATCGCGGTTGGCGAGATCGCCAGGCTCGGGCGTCAGGCGCTTCTCGAGGAGTGAGGGCGAGGCGAGATCGGGAATGCGCCAGGTGGGCGGCGTCACCTGCCAGTACCAGCCGGATAGCGGCAGCGTGAAGCGGGTATCGGCAAGCTCCCTCTGTATGGCGGGCGAGCCGTCGGGATTGACCTCCACATTCGCCAGGAGTCCGTCCATGACGGCGCGCAGTCTTGCGTCGAAATTGCGCTCGAGTGCTGCCTGGAAAAGGCTCGTGAGCAGGACGGCGGCGCTGACCAAAAGGACGATGGCGACAATGGCGGAAGAGACGATCAGCCTGAAAGCGAGTGAGTTACGCCGCATCATCCGGCTCGGACACGCAATAGCCCATGCCGCGAATGGTCCTCAGCACGTCGACGCCGAGCTTCTTGCGCAAACGGCCGACGAAGACTTCGATCGTGTTCGAATCTCGGTCGAAGTCCTGGTCGTAAAGATGCTCGACCAGCTCGGTGCGCGAGACGACCTTGCCCTTGTGGTGCATGAGATACGCCAGCAGGCGGAATTCCAGGGAGGTGAGCTTGATCGCGTTGCCGTCGACCGTCACGCGCGCACTCTTGGTGTCGAGCAGCAACGGGCCGCAGGCGATTTCGCTCGTCGCATGCCCGGCGGAGCGGCGCAGAAGGGCGCGCACCCGCGCCAATACTTCCTCCATGTGGAAGGGCTTGGCGACATAATCGTCGGCACCGGCGTCAAAACCCTGCACCTTGTCGCTCCAGCGGTCGCGCGCGGTCAAGATGAGCACCGGCATCTTCTTCTCGTTGCGTCGCCACTTTTCCAATACGCTGACGCCGTCGAGCACCGGCAGGCCGAGATCGAGGATCACCGCGTCATAGGGCTCGGTCTCGCCGAGATAATGGCCCTCTTCGCCGTCCTTGGCGCTGTCGACCACATAGCCCGCATCGGTCAGAGCCGAAACAAGCTGGCGATTGAGATCCGGATCGTCTTCGACGACGAGTATGCGCATGGCTAGTCTCTTCTATTGCAGCTCTGTTGCAGCCTCGAGGGTTTTATCGGGGTTCCCCGGTCTCGCCGTCGATGATCAGGCGCCGCACCTCGTTCTTGCGCTTTAAAGTGACAGCATAGTTTCCCCCAGGCAAGAGCTGGACATTGATACCCTTGGAGTTGGGCACCAGACGCTGCGCGATGATGAGGGCCTGGGACGGCTTGATCAGCACCATGTTATTGGGCGGGCGGTTGGGGTTCTGAATCCTCGGCTGGACCTTCGGCTGAAACTTGGGCTTGATCTGCTGCACCTGCAGGGTCTGGGCCTGCACCATCACAGGCTCTCCGGCAGCCAGCATCATCGCCACGGAAGCGGCTATCGTGAGCGCCCGACGCATTATCGATCCTTCCTGGATCGCAAATTAGATGTCGCAAGATGAACCCCGCATGAATAGGTAAACGACTTTCCGGCTCATGCTAAAATATTGCAGAAGCGGACATTTTGCCTTTCTTTGAAGGCCGGCTGATCGACCTGTTTTGGGCGGTTTGAACGGCAGACCCTGCCGCCAAAAAACCCGCCGGCGACCAATCCTGCCAAAAGCTGACGAAAGGCAAGAACAGACTGACTTGCAAGCCCAAGGAGGCGGCGATGACCACACCCTGCTTCGAAATCGTGACCTACACGATCGGCGATAGCGACGGCGCCGACCAGGCCAGACGGAAGGCCCAGGAATTGCTGGCTGCCTTTCCCGGCTTCATCGCCTGGACGGCCTTTTCCGGTACCGAAGGCTCATCCAACCGCGCCGACCTCGTCGTCTGGCGCAGCGTCGCGGATGCGCAGGCCGCCGCTCTAGCGGTCGGCACCGATCCTGGCTTCGCCGATTTCCGGGCCTCGATCACCGGCGTCACCAGCATGGGGCATTACACAACGGACGACGGCCGGTTCGCGCGCCAGTTCTGATCGATGGGTACTTGTGGGCGCGAGCCGCATCGTCGGCAGGGAAGCAGTGACCCACAGCCTCTGGCTCTAAAAGAAAAGGCGGCCACTCCGGCCGCCTCAGTCCCCTGCTTTACTTCTGGAATTTCAATAATCGAGGACTCGGAGGTTAAGTCATCTTGGCGTCCGGGACCAGACGCTCGTCGTTTTTCAACAATTTGTGCCAAGCCGGCACATTTTTGTCTAACATATTGATTTATTTTAGTTTCTTTATGGCGGAGCACAAAGGCAAGTGTGGCTTTCACGCAACAGGAACGGAAAAACTGACGGGCAGGTGACTTTGGCCCGGCGTCGCTGCCTTACGAGGCCGGTTTCTTGGCCCTGGGCAGCTTCCAGAGATGGTCTTCGAGCTCGGCCTCGGCGATCCCCTCCTCCGAGCGTATCCGGCCTTTGACCGAAATTCCCGCCTCGACCACGCTCGCCTTGCGGCCGGAGACCAAGGGATGCCACCAGGCGAGCGTCTGGCCGCGGGCCAGACGGCGATAGGCGCAGCTGTCCGGCAGCCAGTTGAGCTCGCCGACATTCTCGGGCGTCAGCCGCACGCAGTCGCGCACCCGCTTGCTGCGATTGGCGTAGTCGCCGCAGCGGCAGGTCTTGAGATCGAGCAGCTTGCAAGCGAGGTTGGTGAAATGGATCTTGCCGGTGTCCTCGTCCTCGAGCTTGACGAGGCAGCAGCGCCCGCAGCCATCGCACAGGCTTTCCCACTCCGCCTCGGTCATCTCGGAGAGCTGCTTGGTTTTCCAGAAGGGCTGGCTCATCGCGCGTGTCTTACGCCTTCTCGGACGAGATCCAAAATCATCATGGCCAGAAGGCCTGAATCATGCGTGCCGCGCAGCCACGGGTCCTCGAGATCGCGCGCAATGATCGTGATCCCGACGGGCGGCGAGAGCGAACGCGTCACGAAGCGAAAAGCGCCGACCACGCGCTGGACGGGAACGGCGCCTTCATGGGCGAGGACGTGGGTGAGGACCTCCCTGCCTTCCCCGGCGCGCACGAGCCTCCGGGCCATTTCGTCGAGCGAAAGCCTGCGGGTCTCGTGGTCCTCCAGCATGTTCGCGATGAGGATCTTCGGCGCCCCGGAGCGCGTCAGCGTTTCGGCGATGCCTGAGACCAGGAGATGCGGCAGGACGCTGGTATAGAAGCTGCCGGGCCCGAAGATCACGGCGTCGGCGTCGGCGATCGCTTCCAGGGCCTTGGGATTGGCCGTCGCCTTGCCAAGCGTCACCGCCTTGATGCCGACACGCCCCTCCTCCTCCGGGAGGCCCGTGATCAGATGCTGGCCTCTGACCTTACGCCCGTCATTGAGCTCGGCCGCGAGCGTCAGGTCGTGGTCCTTCGAGGTCGGCCAGACATCGCCGTTGATGCCGCACAGGGACTTGAACGCCAGGATCGCCTTGTTGATGTCGCCGTCCTCGGCGAGCAGCGCTCCCGCCAGAATGAAATTCCCGATCGAGCCGCGCCGCCAATCGAAATCGGCGCCCGCCGCGGCGATGAAGATCTTGAGATAGCGCAGGATCGCCTGGGCGATATCGCGCTGCATCGCCTTCAGGACCGGATGGGTGCCCTCGGCATAGAAGGCCAGTTCGCGATCGAGCTCCGCCTGGCTTCCGGTCTCGGAAAGCCTGGCATTGAAGATGCGCACCACATCGCGCGCCTGGCCTTCGGCATAGGCCATGGTCATGAGCGCCTGGCGGATGTCGCCGACCGGGAGGATGTGCAAGGTCTCGCGGATGAGCTTGGAGGAGCCCCCCGAATCCCAGGCCGGCACCAGCCGCGTGACGCTCGCGCCCTGACGGATCAGGGTGATGGTCAGGTTGCGCGAGGCGGTGCCCCCGGCGAGGATGACGATATGGGGGCCATGGGGGGGCATGGCCCGGGCCTTGGATTGTTCATCGTTCATGCAAGCCGGGTTTTGCCACGGAACACCGGACGGCGATAGGCGGAGGCCCCCGCGTCCGATTTGCCGACGGGATTTTGGCCCCATTCCGTCATAATGTTGAAGTAAGTGGAAACCTTACGCCAACCAGTGGTAAAAGACTGGGGCCGCAGGACAACGGACGTCGATCTTGGCCAAATCGCCCAAAAAATCCAATTATCTGAGGATGATGTGGCTCGACTCCTATGTGAGCTCGGCCGTCTATGAAGTGTTCGACTGGTTGCGCCGCTCGATCTCGGCCTATTCGTCCTTCGTCTATCGCTTCCGGCTCTCGGGACCCAAACGGGTGATCGTCGACCTCCTCGACGACATGGCGACCTTCGGCACGGTCGCCTGCCTCGGCCTCCTCGCCTTTGCGCTGCCGCCCTTCTCCGGCACCGGCGATGTGTGGAACAAGGGCCGCGACTATGCGATCACCTTCACCGACGAGAATGGCGAGATCATCGGCAGGCGGGGCATCCGCCAGGACGATGCCATCCCGCTCGAGGACATCCCGCCGCATGTGGTCAAGGCGGTGCTCGCCACCGAGGATGCGCGCTTCTATCAGCATTTCGGCGTCGACGTCCTCGGCACCTTCCGTGCCATCATCCAGAATGCGCGCGCCAACGACGTGGTGCAGGGCGGCTCCTCGATCACCCAGCAGGTGGCGAAGAACCTGTTCCTCAGCCCCGAGCGCACCATCCAGCGCAAGGTCCACGAGGCATTCCTCAGCCTGTGGATCGAGGCGCGATTGTCGAAAGACGAGATCCTGAAACTCTATCTCGACCGCTCCTATCTGGGCGGCGGCAATTACGGCGTCGAGGCGGCGGCGCAGTATTACTTCGGCAAATCGATCCGCGACGTCAATCTCGCCGAAGCGTCGATGCTCGCCGGCCTGTTCAAGGCGCCGTCCAAATATGCGCCGCATGTCAGCATGGCGCAGGCGCGCGCGCGCGCCAATGTCGTGCTCTATCGCATGCTCGATTCCGGCTTCATCACCCAGGGCCAATTGGTGCAGGCGAGGCGCGAGCCGGCCCTTCTCGTCAACTCGCCCGCGGTCGCGAGCCCCGACTGGTTCCTCGACAAGGCCTATGCCGACACGCTCGCCCTCATCGAGGCCAAGCACATCACCGGCGACTATGTGATCGAGGTCAAGACAACGATCAACGCCAAGCTGCAGGAAGCGGCGCAGAGCATCATCGACAAGTCGCTCGACACCGAAGGCCCGCAATATCACGCGACCCAGGCGGCGGTGGTGACGATGGCGACCGACGGCGCCGTCAAGGCGATCGTCGGCGGGCGCGACTACGAGAACAGCCAGTTCAACCGCGCCACCGACGCGATGCGCCAGCCGGGCTCGTCCTTCAAGCCCTTCGTCTATCTGGCGGCACTGCTCAACGGCTATACGCCGGACTCGGTGGTGCTCGACGGACCGGTGTCGGTCGGCGGCTGGGCGCCCCGCAACTATACCGGCAAATATGGCGGTCGCGTCAGCCTGACCACGGCGTTGGCTAAATCCTACAATTCGGTCCCGGTCCGCCTGTCGCAGGATTTCGGCCGGCCGGCGATCATCGAAACGGCGCGCAAGGTCGGCCTCAAGGCCGAGCTCGAGACCTGGCCGCCGATGGTGCTCGGCACCAGCGCCATGACGCTGTTCGACATCACCACCGCCTATGGCACCTTCGCGACGGGCGGCGTCGTGCTGAAACCCTATACGGTGCTGGAAATCAGACGGCCCAATGGCGATGTCATCTACAACCGCGCCAACGAACCGCCCGAGGAGCGGGTCCAGGCGGTGCCGGAAGAGAAGGTCGCCGAGCTCAACCACATGATGAACGCCGTGGTCGAAGCCGGCACCGGGCGGCGCGCCTTCCTCGGCTTCACGCCGCAGGCCGGCAAGACCGGCACCAATCAGAGCTATCGCGACGCCTGGTTCATCGGCTACACCGCCCATTACGTGACCGGCGTGTGGTTCGGCAATGACGACTTCACGCCGATGAACAAGGTGACGGGCGGCCTCCTGCCGGCCGGCGCCTGGCATGACGTCATGCTGTGGGCCGAGCAGCCGCAAGTGGGTGCAGCGTTGCCGGGCATTCCGCTCGAAGAGAAGTATGCTCAATATGCGTTGGAGAATCCCGCAGCACCGCTCGAAGACGTTCCCGATATGAGCGCCGATGATCAGATCGCCGATGCGGATGCCGAGACGCCGGCCGACCAGACGGCGGCGGTCGAGCCCGATGACAGCAAGCCGGAGACGACCAAGTCGGCCGCAATCACGCCGCCTACCAAGACCGCGAAACCCAGGCGGCAAAGGGTGGCGCCACAGCCCACCGAGGAAGATGTGGCCATCGTCCGGACGCGCGAATCGGATGACCCGGTGGTCAGCGTCCTCAAGGACATGTTCAGTATCTTCAGCAATGACGATGACAGTGGAAAAAAAGCCAAGCGGAAACGGAAGGACACCGTCCTGGTGCTGCCGGACGCCAATACCAAGAAGAAGCGCAAGTCATCGAATGTCAAATTCATGAAGCTGAAACCGCGTGACCGCTGACACACCTCGGCTTCGGAACACTGGACGCAAATGAGGCTCAGCTCCGTCATCAAAGCTTCCGGCATCATCTTCGCCGGCGTCGTGCTCGGTATCGTGACGGCGCAATGGTCGATCGAGAAGACGGCGACGGCGATGACGGCGGGCAGCGGCCCGTGGAAATCGTGGTTTTCCGGCACCGCGTCGATCCGCGATCCCTACGCCCAAGCGCATTACATAATGTTCGGCCGGCTGCCGCCGGCCCTCGGGCAGGAATTGCTGTTCGAGGCGGCACAGGATGACGAGGGGGCGACCCTCGATGCCTCATGCGACTATGTCCTGACGGGCCCCCGGCTCGCGGCCCGGTGGTGGCAGCTGGCACTCGCGGATGAGGAATCCGGCACGCCTTCCGCCATCAGCCTCTCCTCGCCGCGCCTCGTCGGCGAGCCCGACGGCACCATGCGTATCCAGATCTCGCGCCAGCCAAAGACCGGCAACTGGATCGATCCCGGAGATATTTCCCGCTTCGTCATGGTGCTGAAGCTCCGTCCAGGCTCGGGCCTCAATGCCGGGGCTTCAGTCGTGACCCTGCCGCGCATCAAGCGGGAGACCTGCTCGTGAGAAGCGCCTTGTTCTGGCTCGCCGTCGCTTTCTTCATCGGTGCGGTGTCGCATCTGAGCTATGTGCTCATCGCACCCTCCTTCGCAATGCAGCGCCTGATCGGCACCGGGCAAGCGGACACGCCCGTCAATCGCTTCGTGCTGCTCGACGCGCCTGAGCAGATGCGCCTTCTCGGCGAGGCGGAAGGCGAGGCGGTTTCCGCCAAATGCCTCTTCGACATCAGCAAAGGCGAATTGCTGGTGACGGCCGAGATGCCGGATACATTCTGGTCGCTCACGCTTTATTCCGACAAGGGCGCCGATCTCTACACGATCAATGACCGCCAGGCCGGCATCGACAGGTTCAAGCTGACGGTGAAGCGCGCGCCCGGCATCATCGACCTCCTGAGAGGCGACCAATCGGAAACCACGCGCGCGCTCAGCGACGGATGGTCGGTCGAGATCCCCGAACCTACCGGGATCGCGGTGTTCTGGATGGCGCTCGACTATCCCGAGCAGCGCAAGCTGTTCACCGACATCCTGTCGCGTTCGTCCTGCGCCTTGACGCCCGAGGCGTCGTAAGCCAGGCATTCATCAAAAATAGGCTGGGGAGGAGCGACGATGGCCGACAAGCCACTGGTCATGATCACGGGTGCCGGTACCGGCATCGGCAAGGCGACGGCCTTGGCTTTCGCGCGCCAAGGCCATCCGCTCCTCCTCATCGGCAGAAGGATCGAGCCGCTCAACGCCCTCGGCCTCGACAAGGCGCTTTGCATCTCCGCGGACGTCCGCGATCGTGATGCGGTCATCGCCGCCATCGCCAAGGGCGAGGCCGCGCATGGCGAGGTGGACTGCCTCGTCAACAATGCCGGGATCGCGCGTCTCGCCAAGATCGAGGACCAGGACCCGGAGGAATGGCGCGACCTCATCGACATCAACTGCACCGGGGTGCTCAACTGCATGCATGCGGTGATGCCGGCGATGAAGGCGCGCCGGCACGGCACGATCATCAATATCTCGTCGATTGCCGGGCGCAAATCCTATCCGAGCCACGACGTCTATTGCGGCACCAAGTTCTTCGTCCATGGCATCAGCGAGGGAGCCCGGCGCAACATGGCGCCGTTCGACGTGCGCGTGATCGTCGTGTCGCCCGGTCTCACGGAATCCGAGATCGACAAGACGATGCTCAACCAGGCGGCCTTCGAATTCTGGAGCGAGGGCAAGAGGAGGGTCGGCGCGATCGCCGCCGAGGACGTGGCCAATACGATCCTGTTCGCCTATCAGATGCCGCAGAACGTCACGCTGCAGGAGCTGACCATCACGCCCACCCGGCAGGAATATTGAGCGATTTAGGAATCGTCGCGGTCGATGTCGAGCGCCTGCAGGCGCGATGGTCTTCCGCGCCGGCGCGGCGGCGGCAGCCTGTCGGCCAGGCTGAAATCATAGCGTTCGATCCGTATCCCCGGAAAGATCACGATCTCCGCCGGCCCCGAATGCGCTTCCCTTGCCGATTGCGGCAAACGATCGCGCGGAAAAGTCAGTATCGTCCCCATCACCTTCACCTTGGCGGGAAACGCTCTCGAGCAATTCTCCCGTGCCGCCATTACGCTCCGGTGTGGTTAAAAAAGACCTAACCGATCATGTCAGCTTGATAACGGCGCCCGTGTCAATCCTGCGCGCCGATGGTCAACCCCGCGGTTCCAGTGCGGTCCTCGACCTCGACGACCCAGATGTCCGGATCGAATTTCGCGAGCCTGGCGATGAAGGGTGCCACGTCGGGCGCGGAGGTGACGGGCGGGATCACCTCGCTCCACAGTCTTTCGCCGGTTTCGTCGATGGCTGATCCCGGCGGCGGTCCCAACACCATGACGGTACCGTCGAGACGGTTGATGACGACATAGATGGCGCCCGCCTCGGCCGCGCCCTTGCGCAGGACGGCGCCATAGAGCCCTTGCACGAAAGAGCGGCGCAGGAAGGCGTGGACCCAGATTTCAGCTTTGAGCCGCATTCTGCAGCTTTAGCATCAATTGGCGCGGGTCGAGCCGCGGGTGCTCATCTTTTCGAGCTCGACGATGAGCGTCGGGCTGATGTCGCCGGTGGGGGCTATGCCGCGGTCGCGCTCGAATTTGAGGATGGCGGCGCGGGTCTGCTGGCCGAGCTCGCCATTGATCGCGCCGGGCTCATAGCCAAGCTCGGCCAGGCCGACCTGGACGCGAGTAACCGTGTCGACGGGTTTCTGCGGTGCCAGGGGCTGCGGCTTGGCCGGCGTCGCGTCCGTCATCTTCAAGGCATCGGTGATCTGGCGGGTATAGCGGATGTGCTCGACGAGCTCAGGACTGGCGAGGCCGGTTTCGTCGAGACCATTGGCGCGCTGATAGGCAATGATCGCGATTTTGGTGCGCTGGCCCGAAACGCCATCGACCTTGCCGCTATAGAGTCCGGACGCCGCGAGCTCGCGCTGCACGCTCTCGACGGTCGCGTCATAGCGCAAGGTCACGGTGCTGCCGCGCTGGTCCTCATTCGCCACATCGACGGTCACGCGCGTCGAGCCGGTGATCGGATCGCTGTCGGACATGGAAGCGGCATCGGCCTGACTCGCCTGCGGCGCCGTCTGGGTGAGCGTATTGTAGACGATGGCGACACTAAGCGCGGCCACCGTCAGCGCCACGACGACCGTCGAGACGCCCAAACGCGGCGCGTCATCCTCTTCATAGTCACTCATTCAACGCCGGACCCAACTCGAACTGAACACCGACCGGCTCTGGCACCGGCCCCCCGCTTCGCCCCAATCATGCATCGGGATGCTTAATATCGGGTTGTTGCGGGCCTTTCACGGGTAAACCGTCATGATTTCCGAATGGTTAATGAAGTCCTTAGAATTTGCCGAAAGTTAGATTCGAATTGACATGCGGGTTTTCAGCCGCATGAAAGACGGGGGCGCTATTCATTTGGCCAGGACAAGGGGATGGACATGCGTATTATTCGCACGATTGCTCTGCTGGCCGTGGTGGCGTTCTTCATGCCGTCGCCGCCTGAGGAACGGTTCCAGGTTGCCGAGACCGATGATCCGCCGGCGACGGAGCTGCTCTCGGCCGCCGTCTCGACGGTCGCCGATGTGGGAGACTTCTGCCGCCGGCAGCCTGCCGTCTGCGACACGGCGCACTATCTGGCCGTGAAGCTCGAGGGCAAGGCGAAATACAGCATCGAGCTCCTCTATCAATGGGCACATGAATCGAATGGCCTGGCGCTGCCGCAGCAGACCGTTGCCGCCGATGAAGGGGAAGCCGCCGGCCAGAATACCTTGCGCCTCGACGACCTCATCCCCGAATGGCGGGCGCCTAAACCTCAAGCTCAAAGCTGACAGACGACAATCAGCTCCGGACTCATTGAGATGTTGAGCGAGCTCAGCCGCGCTCAGCCATATCCAGGATGGTCTTCGGCAATGGGCCCGCCAGATCCCTATGGAAGCGATCGTATTCCGATGGCGGATTGAGGCTGTCATAAACCGGCCGTCAGGCGTGAATTGACATAGTCCATGACGATAATCCTAGAACGCGTCGTCGCAGTGCTTGAGATCGCCGCGCCAAACGCTTATCTGAGCGGTAACGAGGTTGGAGTTCATGGCGGAAACGATCGCAGCTCTCAAGGAGGATTTTTCCCTCATCGATGAGTGGGAAGACCGCTATCGCTATGTGATCGAGCTCGGCCGCGCCCTCGAGCCGCTCGCCGACGCGGACCGCAACCCCCGCAACAAGGTGCAAGGCTGCGCCAGCCAGGTATGGATCGCCGCGCATGAAGAGAGGGACGGCAAGGAACCGCGTCTCGCCTTCACCGGCGACAGCGACGCGCTCATCGTCAAGGGCCTCATCGCCATCATCTTCCGCCTGTTCTCAGGGCGCACGCCGTCGGAAATCCTCGCCACCGATGCCGGGGCACTCCTCGACGAGCTGGGGCTGCGGGAACATCTGACGCCACAGCGCTCGAACGGCGTCGCCTCGATGGTGACGCGCATCAAATCCGACGCCAAGGCGGCGCTGGCTCAAACTCTCAAGAGCGCATGACCTCGTCCGAAAACCGGGATGGCCGGGTTTAACCCGGCCACGAGCTTTTCGGGTCATGCTTCTTCAGTTGAACGGGCTGTCGCAATAGCGCGTGCGGCCCCCATAGGTCACGTAAGTGTTGGTTTCCACCGCATAGGAGCGAAAGCGCTTGAGGCACCAGCGCACATGCTCGCCGCGGGCATCCGGACGATCGTCGTTGAACGTGTTTTTGCGATTGCCCGTCAGCGACCCGGTGCGATCGGTGGATGAGCCGAAATCGAACGGTTTTGCCTTGGTGCCGGAGCGGTAACGCTCCTGATTGCTCTGATTGTACTTGTCGTTCCATGAGCCGTAGCCGGGCCTCGGCACCTCAGGGCCGAAGGGCCCGGGCCCGAACAGCCGCTCATTGGAGCCCGATGGATTCGAGCCCGAGGCGCAAGAACCAAGGGGGCAGGCGCCGGCGGCCACGGCGTGATGCGCGACGGCGAGCGTGCCGGCGACAAGCAGCATCGCGGCCAGGATCAGCAAAATGAAATGCCTGAGCTTCATCAAGGTGGAACCATCCGACGGCATCTTGTCCATATTGAGGAACCGGCAAGGCGATGCCCTGGTTCCGTCAGGAGGACGGTGGCGTTTCGAGCGCACGCAACTTGCCGTTAAGGGAAGTCTCACACACGCCGTCAATAGGGATCGATCTCGCGGCGGCGACCGTCGTCTTGGATCAGCGGGCGGCGGCGAGCTTTTCTTCGATCGAATCGAAGACTTCCGAGCCCGGCAGGAAGGCGTCGTAGCACAGGATCATGCCGACCCGGTCGCCGCCATGGGTCAAAGGCAGCTTGAGCCAGAACTGGACGAGATGCTCCTTCTGCATCCGGGGGCCCCTGACGACGCCCTGCGCCGGCTTGCCTTCGGACGCAATGCGATGATAGGCGGCGAGCCAATAGTCGCGCTTGTCGCCCCAGTCGAGCTCGTCGAGATAGAGCCCGGTCGTCTCGCAATCATGCACATCGCGCAGCCGGGTCCCGGCGAGACGGACGCGATAACGCTCGCCCGGCATCTCCACCTCGATCAGGCTGATATTGGGCAGGAGCCTCGGTATATGCGCCGGGCTGATGTCGCGCTTGTCGGGCATCGGGCGGCCGGCGGCTTTGTGCAGCCAATATTCATAGAGCTGGCGATGTTCGGGGATGATCAACTGCGCCTTGAAGGCGGCATTCATTTGTCCCTTCGCCATCACCCGAATCCGTTCCGAATCGCCAGCCCCGGCGCCCGCTTCATTGTTATGAATCCGTGCGACCTCAGCCGCAAGAGTCCAAAAGCGGAACTTAAGGAAAAGTGACCGGTGCTCCGGTACGGCGTTTCAGCGGCGCTCCGCGCGATTCTGCCCGAGCCCGATCTTCTTGGCGAGGCTCGAACGCGCCTCGGCATAGTTGGGCGCGACCATGGGATAATCGAGGGGCAGACCCCATTTCTCGCGATACTGCTCGGGCGAGAGATCGTAATGCGTGCGCAAATGGCGCTTCAGCGACTTGAACTTCTTTCCGTCCTCGAGACAGATGATGTAGTCGGGCGTGATGGATTTGCGCACCGGAACCGCCGGCTTCAATTCAGCCGTCTCGGCTTGCTTGTTTTCGGCCGAGCTCTGCGGTGCTGCGGCGAGAGACTGATAGATATTCGCGATCAGTTTGGGCAGATCGGCCTGGGCGACAGTATTGTTGCCGACATAGGCCGCCGCGATATTCGCGGTCAGTTCAAGCAGATTGCTTTTTTCCTGCATGGATTACCGACGCCCCCGGTTAAGGACCGATTTATATTTCATCTATTGCGCGGCGAATCAATAGTTCGGCCAGGTTTAGTTTTCGCACCGTCCGGACAGTTCAGAATTTGAACCGGCGTCAATTTGCGGCGATGCGGGCATAGGGGCCGGTGCGCCGGGCGGCCCAATCCCAGTAGGTCAGAAGCACCCGCGCCTTGTTGAAGGAGAGCGTCTCGAAGATGGCCTTCAGGGCCTCGGCATCGGGGCGCTTTTCGACGACGTCGGCAAATTGGGCGCGGGTCAGGCCTGCGGCCTTGAGGGCGACGGTCAGAGCCTCGCCGCCCGCGTCATCGGCGATGCGGGCGCCGGCTTCCGCACTCACATGGGTGAGCCTGGCATAGATCTCGCCCGCTTCCCGGGAGTCCGCCTGCGCCAGCTTCGCGAGCAGCGAGAGATCGGCCTGCTTGCGGTCCTTGCCGTCATTCTCCCGGTTCATGGTGAGGATCCGGGTGATGGTCTCCGAATCGGTCAGGAAGCGCGACAGGACATAGCGCCTGAGTTCCGAGGGCAGTCGCCAGAAGAGCTGGAAGGCGATCGGGGACGGCGTGTCCTGACGGGTCACCAGCGGCGCCTGCAGCACGGGATGGGCGGCGGCAAAGCGGGTCAAGTGCCACATCGACTCGATCGAGAAGGACGCACCCTGATTGCGGACGAGATTGACCAGGGTCTCGACGTCGTTCGACTGGATGAGGGCTTCCGCCAGAGCCGGCGAGATGAGGCGCCGGCGCGCTATCAACTTGAGCTTGGCGGGGTTGCGGCCTTGGGCGACCGTGATCAGATCGCTGTCATCCACCGTCACCGCTTGCTCGAGCAAGGGGCCCGAGACCTCGATGCGCGGATCGTTGATCAATCGGCGCACCAGCATCTGCGAGGGCGCTTCCATCAGACAGACGCGGTCGGCAAGATGGCGCAAGCTCTTCAGCGGCATGCGCGGAATAAGCCGCAGCAAAGTGTCATTGGCGAGGGCGCGCTCCTGCGGCAGCGAGCCCTCGGTCGGAATAGCCATGATGTCGAGGAGCGCATGCGCCCTGATCCCCGCCTCGGCATCCTCGGGCTGCGGCCGCTCCAGCACTCGGCGCTCGACGAAGCCCGGATCCGATGACTTCACCGGCATCGCCGCTGGTGGCTGTTCCGGCGCCATCGGCGCTGACGTTCGAGGTTGGGCAGGCTCGGCGGGGACGGGCTTGTCCAGGCGCAGAACTTCGGGAACCGGCTCGACAATGGGAGCGGTGTCGGATTCAGCCGGCTCCAACGGCGGCGGTTCGACCGGTGCAGCGGCCACCGGCGGGTCGGCTGGGCGAGCGATGAGCGGTTCGGCGGGCTTGCCGCTAGTTCCGGCAAGTTTCAGCTTGAGCGCGCGGAACGAGTCCGCCGTAATCATGCGGCGCCCGGGCAGTCCATTTTCAGGCTGCACGCTCGACATGCTGCGCTCAGATCTCCTTGCCGGTTGCGCCATTAAAATCGGGCAAGCCTCTCTAAATCTGCTTAACCCTTGGAAAATGCGATCCAGAAACCATTTACCAATGATGTTATGCTTAACGCATGGTTAAGGGCACGGTTTGCAGGCACCGGCTCGCTTGTCTATTCTCGCTTTCGACCGATCCCCCCAGAGGTATTCCCCGTGAGCCTAAAGTGACCAAGACCGACGCCGAATGGCGCAAGGACCTCACCCCGGAGCAGTATCGCATCACTCGCGAGCACGGCACCGAGCGGCCGTTCTCGCATCCTTACAACAGCGAAAAGCGGCCGGGCACATATGCCTGCGTGAGCTGCGGCGCGCCCCTTTTCAACTCGGCGACGAAATATGAATCGGGCAGCGGCTGGCCGAGCTTCACTGCGCCGGTGAGCCAGGACGCCGTCAGCGAGCATCACGACGTCACCCATGGCATGCGCCGCACCGAGATACGCTGCGCCCAATGCGAAGCGCATCTCGGCCATGTGTTCAACGACGGTCCGCGCCCGGCCGGCCTGCGCTATTGCATGAACGGCACCGCCCTCAAACTCGACCCGCAAGAGATAAAGTAAGCGCATGAACAAATATGAGACGATCGATCCGCCACGGGCGGAAAAGCGGCAGCATGCCGATACACATCACGGCGTGACGCGCATCGACGACTATGCCTGGCTCAAGGCGGAAAACTGGCAGGCGGTCATGCAGGATCCATCCGTCCTGCCGCAAGACATCCGCCGCTATCTCGAAGCCGAGAACGCCTATACCGAGCGTGCTATGGCCGGCACCAAAGCGTTGCAGGACAGGCTCTTCGCCGAGATGAAGGGCCGCATCAAGGAAGACGATTCGAGCGTGCCTGCGCCCGATGGGCCTTACGCCTATTATTCGAGCTTCGTCACCGGCGCCCAGCATCCGCGCTATTGCCGCAAGAAGCGCGATCTTTCAGGCTCCGAGGAGATCATGGTCGACGGCACGATCGAGGCGGGCGAGAAGCCGTTCTTCGATTTCGGCGGCTTTTCCATTTCGCCCGACCACCGTTTGCTCGCCTGGTCGAGCGACGACAAGGGGTCGGAATTCTTCCGTTTGCGCGTGCGCGACCTGGTGACGGGCAACGACCTTGCCGATGCGATCGACAACACTGCCGGAGGTGCGAGCTGGGCGGCCGACGGCAAAAGTTTCCTTTATACGCAGCAGGACGAGCATCACCGTCCGCTGAAAATCTTCCGCCATGTGCTCGGCACGGCGGCCGATGCCGACACGCTCATCTATGAGGAAAAGGATACCGGCTTCTTCGCCGGCGTCGGCAAGACCCAGTCCGACCGGTTCTTCGTCATCGACACGCATGACCATGAGACATCGGAAGCCTGGCTGATCGACACCGCCACACCGGAAGCCGCACCCCGGTTGATCGCGCCGCGCGAGGCCCAAGTCGAATATGACGTCGAGCATTGGGAGGATCAGCTCATCATCCGCACCAATGCCGACGGTGCCGAGGACTTCAAGATCGTGACCGCGCCTGTCGATGCGCCGGGACGCGAGAATTGGCGCGACCTCGTTGCTTACCGCCCCGGCTGCCTGGTGCTCGGCATCATCGCGCTCAAATCCTGGCTGATCCGCCTCGAACGCGAGAACGGCCTGCCGCGCATCGTTGTGCGCGACATGAAGACCGGCGCCGAGCACGAGATCGCCTTCGCCGAGGAAGCCTATTCGCTGGGCTTCGGCCAGATGCTCGAATATGACACCGACATCCTGCGCTTCAGCTATTCGTCGATGACGACGCCGGCCGAGATCTTCGACTACGACATGCGCAACCGCACGCGCGTGCTGCGCAAGCGCCAGGAAGTGCCGTCCGGCCACGATCCGGCGCAGTATGTCACCCGCCGCATCCAGGCGCCGGCGCATGACGGCGAGACCGTGCCGGTGACGCTCCTCTATCGCAAGGACACGCCGCTCGATGGGTCGGCGCCCTTGTGGCTCTATGGCTATGGCTCCTACGGCATCACCATTCCGGCGAGCTTCAACACCAATATCCTGTCGCTGGTCGATCGCGGTTTCATCTATGCCATCGCCCATATCAGGGGCGGCCAGGACAAGGGCTATCGCTGGTATACTGACGGCAAGCGCGAGAAGAAGCAGAACACCTTCCGCGATTTCATCTCGGCGGCGCGCCACCTCATCGCCCAGGGCTTCACGCGGCAAGGCGAGATCGTGGCGCAGGGCGGATCCGCCGGCGGCATGCTGATGGGCGCCGTCGCCAATATGGCGCCGGAGCTGTTCAAGGCCATCATCGCCGAAGTGCCCTTCGTCGACGTGCTCACCACCATGCTCGACGACACGCTGCCTTTGACGCCGCCCGAATGGACGGAATGGGGCAATCCGATCGCGAGCAAGGAGTTCTACGACATCATCGCCGCCTACTCGCCCTATGACAATGTCGGGGCGATGGCCTATCCCAACATATTGGCCGTCGGCGGCCTCACCGATCCGCGCGTGACCTATTGGGAGCCGGCCAAATGGGTGGCGCGCCTGCGCGACCGCAAGAGCGACAAGAACCTGCTCCTGCTCAAGACGCAAATGGAAGCGGGCCACGGCGGCGCACCCGGTCGTTTCGACCGGCTCAAGGAAGTGGCGCTTTCTTATGCCTTCGGCTTGCTGATGAGCGCGAAGGCGGACGCATAGTAGAGCTGTGTGAAGGGGCAGACCGACGTCACCGCATGATGCTTAAACTCGCCCCGCTCAAATACCCTCATGCTGAGGTGCGAGCGAAGCGAGCCTCGAAGCATGATCCAGGTACAGCGGTCTTGCCGCTCGCCACCCTTCGAGGCCCGCCTTCGGCGGGCGCCTCAGGGTGAGGGGTTGTGGATTAGACTAAAAGCCATCACCCGTCCGAATGGCCAGCTTGCGAAGCGTACCTGCGCGACGTTCTGCAAATCTTGCTTCGACTTCCTCCGCGGAAATCCACTTACCCGCTTCGGCAGAGGCGAGGCTTGCCTGCACTTGCCGCCGGAACCAAGCATCATATTCCGCCCGTTCCTTCCGGCTTTTCGGATCTTCGCGCATGACCACAACTGTAGTCCTTCCCATTTGCCGAGCAAGGATGATCTGAATCTCAGTCCATCAAGAAGCCGCCCGCAGGGTCTTCGGCGGGGCGGTGAGACGGGCGAGGAACCGCCGGCACCAGGCGGCGGCGCTGTCCTCATCGATCCGGTGCATCAGGCTGCGCCAGCGCTCCTGGCGTTCTTGCCTGCTCATGGTGAGCCCTTCATGCAACGCTTCGGCAATGCCGCCCGGATCGTAAGGATTGACGATGAGGGCGGCATCGAGGCTCGCCGCGGCGCCGGCGAAGCGAGACAGGATCAGGACGCCCGGATCCTCCTCGTCCTGGGCGGCCACATATTCCATCGCCACCAGATTCATGCCGTCACGCAAAGGCGTGACGAGCCCGATCGCGGCCATGCGGAAGAAGCCGGCCAGCAATCTGCGCGACAGGCCGTGGGTCATGTAGCGCAGCGGTACCCAGTCGAACTCGGCATATTTGCCGTTGATCCGGCCGGTGAGCCGGTCGAGTGTGCGCTTCAATTCGCGATATTCGCTCACTTCCTCGCGCGATCGCGGCGCCACCTGCAGGTAGCTCACCTTCTCGCGATATTCGGCATGGGTTTCGAGCAATTCGGAATAGGCCTCGAAGCGCTGCGGCAAGCCTTTCGAGTAATCGAGGCGATCGGCGCCGATGATGAGCTTGCGGCCGACAAGACTGTCCTTGAGCCGCCGCGATTCGGCGTTCATGCGCGACGTCTTCGCCATGCGCGCGAAGGCTTTGCCGTCGATGCCGACCGGCAGCGCCACGGCCGATGCGATCGCCGGAGCGCGCTGCGCCTCGGGAAGGATCTTGCGGGCGCAGCCGACGAAATTGTCGCGATCCTCCGCCGTCTGGAAGCCCGCCAGGTCATAGGCGGCAAGATCGGCGGCGAGCTCGCCCGCCGGAGGCAGAATGTCGAAGACCGATAACGGCGGGAACGGTATGTGCAGGAAGAATCCCATCTTGAGATCGACACCTTGCTCGCGCAAAGCGCGTCCCAGTGGCATCAGGTGATAATCGTGGATCCACAGGAGATCGCCGGGCCGCAGCAGCGGAACCAGGGCCTGAGCGAATTTCTGGTTGGTCGAGCGATAGCCCTTGTAGTCCTCGCGCGAATAGGCGACGAGGCCGGTGCGGTAGTGAAACAGCGGCCACAGACTGCGGTTGGAGAAGCCGGCATAATAGGCCTGGTAATCCTCCTCGCTCAGATCGATGGTGGCGAAAGTGGTCGTGCCCCTGGTCGCGAAGGTCGGCTTTGCCGATGTCGCATGCGTGCGCTTGCCCGACCAGCCGAACCACAGCACCTCGCCCTTGAGCGCCTCCTCGAGCACCACGGCAAGACCGCCCGCCTGCTGCTCGCGCTTGGCCGATGCCGGCACCCGATTGGAGACGATTACGAGACGCGCCATAGGCCCTCCTCCCAGGTGCGGCTGAGTTTCCTGGCGCAATGGATGATGCCGACCATGGAATAGGTCTGCGGAAAGTTGCCCCACAATTCGCCGGTCTCGGGAACGGCATCCTCGGACAGGATGCCGACATGATTGCGCAGGCTCAGGACACGCTCGAACAGCTTGGCGGCTTCCTCGGTCCGGCCGCAATTGGCGAGAGCCTCTATGTACCAGAAGGTGCAGACGAGAAAGGCCGTTTCCGGCATGCCGAAATCGTCCGCCTCGGCGTAGCGCATCATCAGGCCGTTCACCAGCAAATGCTTCTCGATCGCGGCCAGCGTCTTCTGAAAGCGCGGATCGTCATAGCCGATGATGCCGATCTCCGGCATGAGCAGCAGGGCGGCGTCGAGCTCGGCGCCGCCGAGGCTGCCGGCGAAATATTCGCCGGCCTTGTTCCAGGCGCCTTCGAGAATGCGCTCCTTGAGCTCGGCGGCGGCGGTGAGCCATTCCTCGCCGTCGGCGGTCTCGCCGACCTTGTGGGCGATGCGGCCGAGCCTCTCGAGGGCCGCCCAACACATCACCGCCGAGAACGTATGGGCGCGGGTGCGACCGCGATATTCCCAGATGCCGGCATCGGCTTCGAGCGACGTCGTCTTAGCCATCATGCCGATCGGCTTCAGCTGATGGTAGAGTGCCGCATCGCCCGGACGTGGCAGACGCATGTCCCAGAACATCTGCGAGGCGGCCAGAATGACCGATCCATAAATGTCGTTCTGGCGCTGGTTCGAGGCACCGTTGCCGACGCGCACCGGACCCATGCCATGAAAGCCCTTGAGCGCTTTCGCCTCATATTCCTCGAGCGGCGTCCCCGGCACGATCGGATAGAGCGGCGCCAGGAACTGCACGTTGGAGGAGATCACCGAGTTAATCAGATAGGTAATGAAATTCTCCATCGTCAATGTGGCGCCGAGCCGATTCAGCGACATAACGGTGAAATAGGCGTCGCGCGGCCAGCAGTAGCGGTAGTCCCAGTTGCGTCCGCTGGCCGCGGACTCGGGTATCGACGTCGTCAGCGCCGCCAGGATAGCGCCCGTATCCTCGAAACTGCACAGCTTGAGCGTGATGGCGGAGCGGATGACCACTTCCTGCCAGTCGAAGGGCACCGCGAGATCGCGGACCCAGTCGTTCCAATAGGCTACCGTTTCATCGAGGACGTCACGGGCAAGGCGATCGACACGCGAGGTGAGCGGCTCGTCGCTGCCGATGAGGAGATGCACCGGCCGGTTGAGCAGGAAGAAGGCCTCGTCACGCAAATACGCGACGGGCATGTCGGTGGTGAGCCTGATCGAGGTGTTGCTGCCGGAATAGCGCAGATAGTTGCTGCCCATCGAGACATTGGGCTTGGTCGCGCCATAGTCGAACACCGGGCGTGCGCGTATCTTCACATGGCAGCGGCCCTCCAGCGGCTCGATGCGGCGGGCGATCATCGGCGGCCGGAACAGCTCGCCCTGCAGCTTGTAGCGCGGCGCCCAATCGAGCACGCGGATCGAGCCACCCTCGCCCTCCAGGATCGTCTCGAGAACGGCAGTGTTACGCAAGTAAGCCTGCCGCGTCGCCTTTTGGTCGCGCAGCACGATGTCCATGAAGCCGTCCTGCGGATCATCGCCGTTCACCAGGGCGTTGAACAAGGGATCGCTATCGAGCCTCGGGAAGCAGAACCATACATGGCGTGCTTCCGCATTGATGAGGCTCGCAACCGCGCAGTTGCCGATGACCCCCAGATCAAGTTGCTTCATGCCGCGGCTTCTCCTTGCGTCTTGATCTCACGGGCGAGCCAGGCGCGCACGCGCCGCGGCTCGCCGCCAAAAGCTTCATCGACGGGGAGTGCTACGCCGCCCATGGCCTTGACGGCAATGTAACCGTCCTCGTCCGTCACGTCGTCACCGGCAAAGACCGGGATGCGCCGGCAGAAGGGCTCTTCCGACATGAGCTCGGTGATCGCCTTGCCCTTGCTCATCGTGGTGAGCTTGAGCTCGAAGGCCATCTTGGCGGGAAGGATCTCGAAGCCGCCCGAGGCTTCGCTCGCGAACACTCTGAGAAGATTCAAGGCGTCATGCTCGGCTTCCGGGGCGCGGCGAAAATGCAGCGCGATGCTGTAGGCCTTGCGCTCGACCTCGGTATTGGGATGTGTGGCCAGGAACTGCGCCAGGCGCTCATCCCAGGCGTCGGGCCAAGCCGCTTGCGGCGGATGGGCCGGACTGCCGCGCCGCTTGATCACCGCGCCATGCTCGGCGACGAAGTCGAGATCGGCAGGGGCCAAGTAGGAAAGGAGGTCGGCGAGCGGCCTGCCGCTGACGATGGCGACGGCGCCGCCCAGCAGGATCTGCAGGCGCATCAGAAGCGCCGGCAGCTCGCGCGGCACGGTGATCTCATGGGGGCTCGGGGCTATGTCGACGAGCGTACCGTCAAAATCGAGGAAAAGGGCGTGGCGGGACGTCAGGCGCGGCGGAACGGTCCCAGCCGGCACTGCTTGCTTGGATGGGGATTGGGTCACCATTGGGTAGGATTTGACATTTAGGGGCGTTTGGCGTTGTTAACGTGCTCGATAGAAACTCGCAAAGCGATGAAAAGTTCCATGACCCAAGCTGCCCGCAAAGCCCATGGCCCGGCCCCTCTCGCCGAGTTCAACTGGGAAGATCCGCTCGACCTCGAAAGCCAGCTGAGCGAAGACGAGCGCATGATTCGCGATACGGCACGCGCTTTCTGCGCCGACAAGCTCATGCCGCGGGTCCAGAAGGCCTTCCGCGAGGAGCGCTTCGACCGCGAGATCATGAACGAGCTGGGCGAGGTCGGCTTCCTCGGCATGATGAATTCGGAAAGCTATGGCGGCTCGGGGCTGGGCTACGTCGCCTACGGCCTCGTGGCGCGCGAAGTCGAGCGCATCGATTCGGGCTACCGCTCGGCGATGAGCGTGCAGAATTCGCTGGTCATGCATCCGATCGAGACCTATGGCTCGGAGGCCCAGCGCAAGAAATATCTGCCCAAGCTCGCGACCGGCGAATGGGTCGGCTGCTTCGGCCTGACTGAGCCCGATGCCGGCTCCGATCCCGGCGGCATGAAGACCAGGGCCAAGCGCGTCAATGGCGGCTTCGTGCTCAACGGCACCAAGATGTGGATCACCAATTCGCCGATCGCCGATGTTGCTGTGGTGTGGGGGAAGCTCGAGGACGAAGGCATCCACGGCTTCCTGGTCGAGCGCGGCACGAAGGGCTTCTCGACGCCCAAGATCGAAGGCAAGGTTTCGCTGCGCGCTTCCGTCACCGGCGAAATCGTGCTCGACAATGTCGAGATACCCGAAGAGAACATCTTCCCCAATGCGCGCGGTCTCTCCGGTCCCTTCGGCTGCCTCAACAAGGCGCGCTACGGCATCGCCTGGGGGGCCATGGGTGCGGCGGAAGACTGCTGGCACCGGGCGCGGCAGTACACGCTCGATCGCAAGCAGTTCGGCCGGCCGCTCGCCGCCAATCAGCTCATCCAGAAGAAGCTCGCCGACATGCAGACCGAGATCGCCCTCGGCCTGCACGGCGCTCTCGCCCTCGGCCGCGCGCTCGAGCGCGGGGTCGCGGCACCACCCGCGATTTCGCTGATGAAGCGCAATAATTGCGGCAAGGCGCTCGCCATCGCGCGTGAGGCGCGCGACATGCATGGCGGCAATGGCATTTCGGATGAATTCCATGTCATCCGCCACATGGTCAATCTCGAGACCGTCAACACCTATGAAGGTACGCATGACGTTCATGCGCTGATCCTCGGACGGGCGCAGACGGGGCTGCAGGCCTTCCAGCCGTGAGCGAGATCGAGATCAGGCGTGAGGATCCGCGCACGCCTGATGCCACCAGGCTCATTCGTGATCTCGACGAAATGTTTCATCGCCTCTATCCGGCGGAAAGCAATCATCTCGTCGATATCGAGACGCTGGCGACGCCGGACATCCATTTCTTCGTGGCGCGGCGTAATGGCGAGGCCCTGGGCTGCGGCGCGCTGTGGCATCGCGATCCCGCCTATGGCGAGATCAAGCGCATCTATGTGCGCCCCGAAGCGCGTGGCCTCAAGCTCTCCAAGCTCATTCTCGCCGCCCTCGAGGAAAATGCCCGCACCCATGGCCTCAAGAGGATGAAGCTCGAAACCGGCACGCTGCAGCCGGAAGCTCTGGGACTATTCGCCAAATGGGGTTTCACCCGCTGCGGTCCCTATGCCGATTATCCGACCGATGATCCTTACTCCGTCTTCATGGAGAAGACGGTGGCATGAAGGTCTGTGTCGTCGGGGGCGGCATAGCTGGTCTCTCTACCGCCTGGGCGCTCTGCAAGAGCGGGAACCAGGTGACGCTTATCGAGCAAGGTCCGCTTCCCAATCCGCTCGCCGCCTCCGGCGATGAACACCGCATGATCCGCCGCGGCTATGGCTCGGCCGACGGCTATGCGCGCATCATCTCGGAAGCCTTCGCGGCATGGGAGGAGATGTGGCGCGATCTCGGCCGCTCGCATCTGGCCCGGCGCGGCGTGCTCGCGATGTCGCAAAATCCGGGCGATGACGGCGAGAAATTCCGCGAAGGCTATGACCGCATGGGCGAGGCCTATGAGCTCTATGAACCCAAGGACGCGGCGCGGCGCTATCCGTTTCTCGATCCTGCCACCATCCGCTATGCCTATTTCACCAAGGCCGGCGGCGCTCTCCTTTGCCAGCGCATCGCCGCGGATCTCGCACGGTGGCTCGGCGAAAAGGGCGCGGCGCTGAAGCTCAACGCGAAAGTGACGGCGATCGACGCGACGAAAGGTCAAGTCAGACTGGCGGATGGCAGCCATGTCACGGCAGACCAGATCATCGTCGCGGCAGGCGCCTGGGTGCTGAGGCTCATCCCTGAGCTTGCCCGGAGATTGAAACTCTATCGCACCGCCCTCGCCTATCTGACGCCACCGGCCGACCTAGCGGCGGCCTGGGCGGATGCGCCGGCGATCCTCGATATTGGCGGCAAGGCCGAGGCCTATATGCTGCCGCCGGTCGATGGCACCGGACTCAAGGTCGGCGCCGGCGTGCATAAGCGTCCGGCCGATGATCCCGACGCCAATCGCATGCCTGTTTCGGGCGAAGGCGATACCTTGCGCAAGCTGTTGTCGCCGCCTTTGGCGCGCATCGAGGATTATAGCGTCGCGCGGGTGGTGACGTGCGCCTACACTTTCACCGCCGATGAGAAATTCCTGTCATTCCGCAAGGATAGAGCGCTTGTCGTGTCGGCCTGTTCGGGCCATGGCTATAAATTCGGCGCGGCGGTAGGACGCCGCGTCGCAGAGGCTATCCAGACGGGGGACGATGCCGGACTCCTCGCCTGGCTCAGGGCTGAGGCCTGACCTTTTGACAGGCGGAACTCAAACGCCTATCTCAGGGTTGGGCTCAGTGAAATCAAGGAGCTTTCATTGACCACCCGCCGCCAATTCCATGCCCTTGCCGCGACAGGCCTTCTTACCGCGACAAGTGGATTTTCCGAATCAGGAGCCGGGACGGGTTTCGTAACTCAAGCGAACGCGTCTCAGAAAAAAGGAGATGACACCATGGCCCTCGAACTTCCCCCCTTGCCCTATGCCTATGACGCGCTTCAGCCCTATATGTCCAAGGAGACGCTGGAGTACCATCACGACAAGCATCATCAGGCCTATGTGACGAACGGCAACAACCTGCTCAAGGATTCACCGCTCGCCAAGGAGTCGCTCAGCAAGATCGTCAAGGCCGCCTACAAAGAGAAGAACCAGGGCCTCATCAACAATGTCGGCCAGCATTACAACCATTTGCATTTCTGGCAATGGATGAAGAAGGGCGGCGGCGGCAAGAAGCTGCCGGCCAAGCTGCAGAAGGCGGTCGATTCCGATCTCGGCGGCTATGACAAGATGCGCGCCGATTTCATCAATGCCGGCACGACCCAGTTCGGTTCGGGCTGGGCGTGGATCGCCGTCAAGAACGGCAAGCTCGAGATCCAGAAGACGCCCAATGGCGAGAACCCGCTGATGCTCGGGAGCCAGCCCATCCTCGGCGTCGATGTATGGGAGCACAGCTACTATATCGACTACCGCAATGCGCGGCCGAAATATCTCGAGGCCTTTGTCGACAATCTGATCAACTGGGAACATGTCGAGCAGATGTTCTCCGAAGCGTAAACCTTAAATATTCGCTTTGCCGATTTGCCCTCCTCGCAAGAGGAGGGCATTTTCGTCTAAGGGCAAGCTTCATGAAAGACCACGAGCACTGGTCGCGGCATGCGGCCGACTGGATCGCCTGGGCGCGGACGCCCGGCCATGATGCCTTCTGGGCCTATCGCGACGCTTTTGCCGCCTTTGTCGGCAAAGGCGAAGGAAGGGCCGTCGACGTCGGCTGCGGCGAAGGCCGGGTGTCGCGCCTCCTGAAGGAATGCGGTTATCAAGTGACGGCGGTCGATCCGGTCGCGCAACTGGTCGAAGCGGCTCGCGAAGCCCAATCCGCCGACCAGTATCGAGTGGCCGCCGCGGCGGATCTGCCCTTCGCTGATGAAAGCTTCGACCTGACCGTGGCCTATAACATGCTGATGGATGTCGAGGATGTCCCGGCCGCGGTCAGGGAAGCGAGGCGCGTGCTGCGTCCATCCGGGACCTTGATCGTGTCCATCGTGCATCCCTTCACCGATCGCGGCCGCTTCGCCAATGAGGCGCCCGATGCGCCTTTCGTCCTGGAGGGCTCCTATTTCGGCCGCGAGCGTTTTGAAGGCACGGAGGAACGGCGACGGGCTCGAGATGCATTTCGCCGGCTGGTCGCAGCCGCTTGAGGCCTATATGGTCGCGCTGACCGGCGCCGGCCTGGTTGTGACCGACCTCAAAGAACCGGTTCCGGCGGCCGCCGGCCGAAAGCGCTGGCATCGGCTTCCCTTGTTCCTGTGGCTCAAAGCCCGGCCATTTCCGGCATAGCTGCCATTCCAATATTTACTCACGCTTATAGCAGCTTTTCCAATGCCTTTACTTTTGCTAAAGTCATAGTATGAAGCTCCCCGACTGGCTCGACAAGACCTCGACCTCACAATCTGCCCTGGCAAAGGCACTCGGCGTCTCCCAGGGCCGGGTCTCGCAGCTTATTGCCGGGGCTTCCCCTTCCCTCGACCTCGCTCTCAAGATCGCGACCTTCACCAACAACGCCGTTCGCCCCGAAGACTTTTCCGGACCCGCCATGGACACGACCCCGCACGCCGCCACCACCTCCGAACTCGACCGCGTCGAGGATGCCATTGCCGCCATCGGGCGCGGCGAGATGGTCGTCGTCGTCGACGACGACGACCGCGAGAATGAAGGCGACCTCGTCGCCGCCGCCTGCAAGATCACGCCCGAGCAGATGGCCTTCATGATCCGCTATTGCTGCGGCATCGTCTGCGCGCCGATCACGCCCGAGGATGCGCGCCGTCTCAAGCTCGATCCGATGGTGGCGCATAATGACGCGCCGCTCGGCACGGCCTTCACCGTTTCCGTCGATTATCGGGAAGGCCTGACCACCGGCATCTCAGCCAAGGAGCGCGCCGCGACCGTCCACGCGCTCGCCAATGGCAATGTCCAGGCGGCCGACTTCGTGCGCCCGGGCCACATCTTCCCGCTGGTCGCCAAATCCGGCGGCGTGCTGATGCGCTCAGGCCACACCGAGGCCTCGGTTGACCTCGTCCGCCTCGCCGGGCTCCATCCGGCGGGCGTCATTTGCGAGCTCGTCAATGACGACGGCACGGTGAAACGCGGACCGCAGGTGCTCGCCTTCGCCCGCGAGCATGGGCTCAAGATCATCTCGGTCGCCGATCTCATTTCCTATCGCCAGGCGCGCGAGCGCCTGGTCGAGCAGGAAAGCCAGTTCGAAATCGACACGCCCGTAGGCAAGGCGCGCGGCTTCGCCTATTCGACGCCCTTCGACTCGGTCGAGCATCTGGCCATCGTCTTCGGCGACATCAGCGGCGGGAAAGATGTCCCGGTCCGGCTCCATCGCGAGGATATCGTCGCCGACATCTTCGGTGCGCCGCATGTCCTCAACAAGGTCTATGACACATTCAAGCGCGAGGGCCGCGGCATTCTGGTCTATCTGCGCGAAGGCACGGCAGGCGTCCCGGCGGGCCAGAAGATGGGCAGCGAAAAGACCTCGAGCGCCGCCTTGCGCGAGCAGGTCTGGCGCGATGTCGGCCTCGGTGCCCAGATCCTGCGCGATCTCAATGTGCGTTCGATCCGGCTCATCACCTCGAGCACGCGCCACTATGTCGGCCTCTCGGGCTTTGGTATAGATATCGTGGAGACGATCAAGATCGAAGGATGACTGTGATGGCTACCGTCCGCTATATGGTCGAAGACGTCGATGCTTCAGTCGCCTTCTACACCCAGCTTCTCGGCTTCGCGGTGAAGCAGCAATTCGGCGCCAACATAGCGATCCTGACGCGGGATGACCTGATCCTGTGGGTCGCCGGTCCCAATGCCTCGGCCGGGCGTCCGATGCCCGATGGCCGCAAGCCCGAGCCCGGCGGATGGAATCGTTTCGTCATCGAGGTCGATGACCTGGCGAATGTCGTCACCCGGTTGCGCAAGGCAGGCACGCCGTTCCGCAACGACATCGTCGAAGGACCGGGCGGCAAGCAGATTCTTGCTGAGGATCCTTCCGGGAACGTGATCGAATTGTTCGAGCCGCAGCGATAGCCAACCGCAGAGCGAGCCGATAGGATATCGATCTCGCCTCTCACCTTCCCGAAAGGATCGTCATGCCCAAGCGCATCGTCTTCACCGGCGGTTCCGGCAAGGCCGGACGCCATGTGGTCCCCTGGCTCAAAACCAAGGGCTATGACATCCTCAATGTCGACCTGAAGCCGCTCGATTGTCCGGGCGTCAACACGCTCATCGCCGATGTTGCCGACAGCGGGCAAGTCTTCAATGCGCTCTCCATGCATTTCGGCTTCGACGGCTACGAAACCGGCAAAGGACCGGCGAAGATCGATGCCGTCGTGCATTTCGCCGCCATACCGCGCGTCCTCATAGAGCCCGACAACGTCACCTTCGATGTCAACGTGATGAGCACCTACAATGTGATCGAAGCGGCGGTGAAGCTCGGCATCCGCAAGATCATCATCGCCTCGTCGGAGACGACCTATGGCGTGTGCTTCGCCGAAGGCGACAAGGATTTCCACCATTTTCCGCTGGAAGAGGATTACGACATCGATCCGATGGACAGCTATGGCCTGTCGAAGGTCGTCAATGAGAAGACGGCCCGCGCCTTTGCCATGAGGAGCGGCGCCGACATCTATGCGCTGCGCATCGGCAATGTGATCGAGCCCCATGAATATGACCGCTTTCCCGCTTTCATCGCCGATCCCTTGTCGCGCAAGCGCAATGCCTGGAGCTATATCGATGCGCGCGATCTGGGCCAGATCGTGCATCTGTGCCTCAGCAAGGACGGGCTCGGCTTCCAGGTGTTCAACGCCGTCAATGACACGATCACCGCCAATGAGCCGACGGCCGACTTCCTGAAGCGGTGGTGCCCGAAGACGCCGCACCGCCGCCCGCTCCAGGGCCAGGAGGGGCCCCTCTCGAACCGCAAGATCCGCGAGACATTGGGCTTCGTCGAGGAGCATAATTGGCGAAAATACGTGAAGGCATGAGCATGACAGATCTTCCCACCCTCACCAAGCGCCGGCTGCAAGCCCAGGTCATCGGCCCGATCTATGCCGAGATGGCGGCCGAGATCGGCGAGGAGAAGGCCGCCCAGATCCTCGACCGCGCGATCCGCAAGGCGGCCATTGCCGAAGGCAAGGAGTTCGCGAGGCGCGCGCCGGGCGGCCAAACCTCCATGGCCGACTTCATCAAGCTCTATGATTTCTGGACCGCGGACGGGGCGCTCGAGATGAAGGTGCTGGAGGCGAGCGACACCCGCTTCGACTTCGACATCACCCGCTGCCGCTATGCCGAGACCTATAAGGAAATGGGTCTCGGCAAGATCGGCCACTTGCTGTCCTGCAACCGCGACGGCACGTTCTGCGAGGGCTATGACCCCAATATCACCCTCGAGCGCAAGCAGACCATCATGCAAGGTGCGCCCTGCTGCACCTTCCGCTACACCTATCGGCGCCGTGACGAAGCTACGCGCTGAGCATCCCACCTCGACATGGCCGCCCTTGAAGCCCGGCCATGACGGATTGAGTGCGAGTTGGAGCTATTTCGGATAGCGCCAGTCGGTTTCCCTGATCCTACCGCCATTGCCGAGCTCGATGATGTAGCCGAAGTCCTTCTCGGTATCGAGATAGTAGTGCTCATCGGCATCGAACTTGCCGCTCTGGATCACCTTGTAGCCGCGCCTTTCGTAATCGGCGACCGCCTTGGCGCAATCGGCATAATAGAGCTTGGTGTGATGCAGACCTTCGCCTCGGCGTTCAAGAAACTCGTCATAGATCGAATAGCCGCTGACCGGCTGGATCAGCTCATGCTGGATGCCGTCCGTCTTGGTGACGGCGATCAGCACCTCATGGGTGGCGGGCTTGCCGCGATAGAGATAGTCGCGCACGTCCGGCGCCTTGAAACGATAGACATGCCACGGGCCGATGCCGCAGTGATCCCAATGGCGTTTCATCGCCGTCTCGATGTCACGCACGAGATAAGCCACCTGCATGAGCTCTCCATCCTTCATCGCATCCTCCCTTTGGCCGTCCGCGGAGTGATGGTAACGCAACCGGCGAAAAACCGAAAAGCCGGATTTCCCTTTTATGGACGGTGGTTTATGGTGCTGCCATGACGCATGAAGACAGCGACCGGGACGAAGAACGGACCCTGATCGGCTGGCAGGAAACGGTGAGCCTGCCCGAGCTCGGCGCCGGCCCGATCGTCGCCAAGATCGATACCGGTGCGCGCTCCGCCGCGCTTCATGCCGACGACATCCGCATCACCGGGCGGGGAAAACGCATGAAGGTGCGCTTCAAGGTGCAGCGCCGCGGCAGCTCCTCGCGGCGGATCGAATGCGAGATGCCGTTGCACGACCTGCGGCGGGTCAAGAGCTCCAACGGCCAGATCGAGCTGCGTGCCGTGATCGCGACCCCGGTCGAGATCGGCGGACAGCTTCTCGAAGCCGAAATCACCCTCACCCAGCGCTCCGACATGGGAGCCGCCATGCTCATCGGCCGGAGCTCGATCAAGGGGAATTTCCTGGTCGATCCGAGCCGCACTTTTCTCAGATCACGGCGACCGAGAAAGACCAAGCCTCGATGAAAATCGCGCTTCTGACCCGCAATCCCAAGCTCTTCTCACATCAGCGCATCATGGAAGCCGCCCAGGCGCGCGGCCATGAGATCGTGCCGGTCGACTATCTGCGCTGCTATATGAACATCACCTCGCGCAAGCCGGAGCTGCGCTATATGGGCGAGAAGCTCGAAGGCTTCGATGCCGTCATCCCGCGCATCGCCGCCTCCCACACCTTCTACGGGCTCGCGGTGCTGCGCCAGTTCGAGATGATGGGCGTCTATCCGCTCAACGAATCGGTCGCCATCGGCCGCTCGCGCGACAAGCTGCGCTCGCTGCAGATCCTCGCGCGCGACGGCGTCGGCCTGCCGATCACCGCCTTCGCCAACGACACGACGCGCACCGATGACGTCATCGACATCGTCGGCGGCGCCCCGACGGTGATCAAGCTGCTCGAAGGTACGCAGGGCATCGGCGTGGTCCTGAGCGAAACGCATAATTCGGCGAAATCGGTCATCGAGGCCTTCCACGGCGCCGATATCGCCATCCTGGTGCAGGAATTCATCAAGGAGGCGGAAGGCCGCGACATCCGCGTTTTCGTGATCGACGGCAAGCCGGTGGCCTCCATCCTGCGCTCGGGCGCCAAGGGCGACTTCCGCTCCAACCTGCATCGCGGCGGCCACGCCGAGAAGATCACCGTCACGCGCCAGGAGAAGGCCGCGGCGATCAAGGCGGCGCGCTCGATGGGCCTCAATGTCTGCGGCGTCGACATGCTGCAGTCCAATCGCGGGCCGCTGGTGATGGAGGTCAATTCCTCGCCGGGGCTCGAGGGCGTCGAGAAGGCGACCGGCGTCGATGTCGCTTCCGCCATCATCCAGTTCCTCGAGGCGGAGGCGCGGCCCGGACGCACCCGGACCAAGGGCAAGGGATGAGCGCCAAGCCGTTCCACCTGGGAACGACGACGCTCCAACCGGGCGAGCGCAAGACCGTCGACCTGCCGATCAGCGCGCTGTCCAACCACACGCCGCTGACCTTGCCCGTGCATGCCATCCATGGCGAGAAGGCGGGACCTGTGCTGTTCCTCTCCGCCGTCGTCCACGGCGATGAGATCCTGGGGGCCGAGATCGTGCGACGGGTGATCCGCCATCGCGCCGTGCATGATCTCGCCGGCACGCTGCTCGCCGTGCCGGTCGTCAATGCCTTCGGCCTCATCAGCCATTCGCGCTATATGCCGGACCGGCGCGACCTCAACCGCTCCTTCCCGGGATCGGACCACGGCTCGCTCGCCTCGATCGTCGCCGATCTGTTCATGCGCGAGGTGGTGCTGCGGAGCGACTACGGCATCGATCTTCACACTGCCGCACTCCATCGCACCAATTTGCCGCAGATCCGCATCGCGCCCGGCGAGCCCGATCTCCTTCAGATGGCCGAGGCCTTCGGGCCGCCGGTCATCCTCATCTCGAAATTGCGTGAAGGCACGCTCCGGCAATGCGCGCGCGACCGGGGCGTGAAAGTCCTCCTTTATGAAGGCGGCGAGGCGTTGCGCTTCGATGAGATCGCGATCCGGGCCGGTGTCATCGGCATATTGCGGGTGATGAAGTGGCTCGCCATGATCGCCCCCGCCAATATCGCAAGAAGCAAGGTGCCGCCGGCGATCTCGACCTCGAGCGCGTGGCTCAGGGCTCCGGAAGGCGGGCTGCTGCGCGCCGCGCCGCTTGCCGGCGACCGGGTCGAGAAGGGCGAGGCGATTGGCGAGATCTCGGATCCCTTTGGCGAGCGTGCCGTGCAGGTCATCTCGCCCGAAGACGGCATCGTCATCGGGCGCACCAACCTGCCGATCGTCAATCGCGGCGATGCGCTCTTCCATATCGCCCGGGTTAAGGACCCCGAGACGTCCCGCGCCCGCATCGGCCGCATCGGCGGTGAGCTCTCGCAAGCGCCGCTCTTCGATGAGGATGAGATTATTTAGAAGCTCTGTTCTCGGCGAGAAAATCGATCACGGCGCGGATGGAAGGCAACTGGCTGCGGCGATGCGGCGTGAGAATCGTCGTGGCGATATTGCCCGCTGTCCATGAGGGCAGGACGATGTTCAGCGCGCCTTCCGTGATCGCCGGGGCGGCGATGCTCTCGGGCAGGCACGCGATGCCGAGGCCCGCTATCGCCGATTTGAGCAGCACCACCGACTCATCGGCAAAGAAACGCGGACGTGGCGCGACCGCGACAGATATTTCATCTTGTGACGTGAGGCGCCATGTGCGTGCAGACGACGCAATGATGAGGCCATCATGTTCGCTCAAGGCTTCAGGGGTGGATGGCGTGCCGCGCTCTTCCAGATAGAAGGGCGATGCGATGAGGACGATGCGATCGGTGCCGATCTGTCTTTGCATCAGGTCCGAATCGGGCAGCGGAGCAAAGTGGCTGCGCACCGCGATATCGAAACCTTCCTGGACGAGATCGACGAAGCGATCGGTGACATGGAGATGGATCTCGAGTTTGGGAAAGCGGCGTGCCAGCGCATGGAGCTGGTCGGCGAGGTGGAATTGAGCGGTCGGAACCGAGGCCGTGATCCTCACGGTTCCACTGGGCTCCGCCATCCGCTCGCGAACGACCGTCTCGGCCGCTTCCGCCTCGATGACCGCGGCGCGGGCGTGATCGTAGAAATCGCGGCCGGTGTCGGTCAGGACGAAGCTGCGCGAGGTGCGGTGGATGAGGCGCGCGCCGAGCGCCGCTTCGAGCTCCGCCACGCGCTTGCTCACCGTCGACTTCGGCTGCCCCAGGCGTCGCCCGGCAGCGGCGAAGCTCCCCAGATCCACGGCCTGCACGAAGAAGATCAGATCGTTGAGATTATACATGGAACCATCGTCCATAAGCATGGACTATAGGGTTCGAATACCCCGTCTACCGCCTGAAAGTCCACGATTTATATCAGTAGTCTCAACAAAAAGGAGACCGACATGACCCCCATCCTCTTCTACGGCGTGCCCTCCGGCTGCTCTTTCGGCTCGATCGTGGCGCTCGAATGGCTGGGCAAACCCTACCGGCTCAGTCGCATCGACATGCCGGAAGTGGTGCAGAGCGACGCCTATCGCCGCATCAACCCGGTGGGCGAGACGCCCTCGCTCCTGACCGAAGATGAGAGGATCATCAGCGAGAGCCTCGCCATCCTCAATCACTTGGGAACGAGCGGGACCGAGAAGGGTCTCGCCTTCAAGCAAGGCACGGCCGGCTTCGACCGCCTCAACCAGGCGCTGGCCTATCTCAACACCAGCTTCTTCAACAGCTTCAGCCCGCTCTGGTACACGCTCGAGCATGACATGAAGCCCGACGCGAAGCAGGCGCTCAGGACCTATGGCGCGGCAAATGTCGCGAAAGCGCATGGCGAGCTCGAGAAGATGCTGGGCAAGGGGCCGTGGCTGCTCGGCAACCAGCGCACGCTGGCGGATGCCTATTTCATCGGCATCGCCCGCTGGACGAAATATCACGATGTCGTCGACCGCCAGACCTATCCCGGACTGCAGAGCCTGTTCGAAAGGCTCGAAGACGATCCGGCGGTGAAATTCGCCCATGCGATCGAACATGGCGAAGAGGCGCGAGGCGCCGGCGGCTTCCTGGGCCATGTCAGTCTGGAGAGGGCGCTCAGCGAGATTTCCGACTTGTGACTCCAACGCTGTTTCGCACCGGCGATAATGCCTCTTGACATCGTGGGCCAAAGCGCGGTTTGGATAATATCAGAGTTGGAAATGTGCCCGGGCAGTCGTTGCCGGGCACATTGCTTTGATGTCCTCGCACCTCCCCAAAAAGGAACTGTCCATGACCGGCACGCTCTGCCGAAGCGCTGCGCCCTGGCTGATGAAGATCGCCGAGCTCTTCGGCATCATCGTCAAAACCATCCTGTCGATGGTGGAAAAAGTCGGCGACATCTGTTGCCGGAAAGCCGGGTGGCCGGGCTTGCTTCGCGCGATATGGCCATGCTTGTCCCGTCCGGCCTCGTCGACGCATGAGGATGCGGGCTCCTCGCCGGCCTCGGGGCGGCGCCGGCGCGGATCACCAAAACCGAAAGGCTCGAACGCGACATCTTCCCGTCTGCAGGCCCATGCCCTGGGAAAGGTCGAAGGTTTCGGCTCAGATAATGGAAAGCTAGCAGCCACTATGCCGCCACGTAAGAGAAAGGTCGGAAAGCTTTATCAGCGGAACGTTATCGCCTGGATAACCCGCCCAGAATGCCGCGCACCAGCGAGCGCACCACCATCGAGCCGACCTGGCGGCCGACGCTGCCGGCGACATTCTTGACGAAGCGGTCCGTGGCCGACTCACGCTGCCGGGGTGCCGAGCGTGCCGAACGCGCCGCGCGCGCCGCCGCCTTCTCGGCCGCGGCCTTCTCTTGCGCCTCGGCCCGCTCATTGGCGCGCTGGGTCAGTTTCTCATAAGCGGAGTCGCGATCGACCGCTTCGTCATACTCGCCATAGACCGGCGACGACTTGATGAGCTTCTGGCGCTCCTCGGGCGTGATCGGACCGAGGCGGCTCTCGGGCGGGCGGATCAGCGTGCGCTCCACCATGGTCGGCACGCCTTTCAGATCGAGCACCGAGACCAGGGCTTCGCCCTTGCCGAGCTCGGTGATCGCCTTCTCGGTCTTGAACTTGGGATTGGGCCTGAAGGTGTCGGCCGCGGTCTTCACCGCCTTCTGCTCGCGCGGCGTATAGGCGCGCAGCGCATGCTGGATGCGGTTGCCCATTTGCGCCAGCACGCTTTCCGGCACGTCGAGCGGATTCTGCGTCACGAAATAGACGCCCACCCCTTTCGAGCGGATGAGCTTCACCGTCTGCTCGATCTTCTGCAACAGGCCGGACGGCGCGTCGGTGAAGAGCAGATGCGCCTCGTCGAAGAAGAAGACGAGCTTCGGCTTGTCGGGATCGCCGACTTCGGGAAGCTCCTCGAACAGTTCCGAAAGGAGCCACAGCAGGAAGGTTGCATAGAGCTGCGGCGAGGACATCAGCTTGTCGGCGGCGAGCACATTCATGTAGCCGCGGCCGTCATTGGTCTTGCGCATCAGGTCCTTGATGTCGAGCGCCGGCTCGCCGAAGAACTTGTCGCCGCCCTGCTCCTCGATCACGACGAGGCGGCGCTGGATCGACCCGATGGTCATGGCATTGAGATTGCCGTAGTCGGTGCGCAATTCCTTGCCGCGGCTGGCGAGGTCGGAGAGAAGCAAGCGCAGGTCCTTGAGGTCGAGAAGCGCGAGGCCTTCCTCATCGGCGATCTTGAAGGCGATGTTGAGCGCGCCTTCCTGCGCGTCGGTCAAGCCCATCAGGCGCGACAGGAGAAGCGGACCCATTTCGGAAATGGTCGTGCGGATGGGATGGCCCTGCTCGCCGAACAGGTCCCAGAAGATCGTCGGGGTCGCCTCGAAACCATAATCCTTGAAGCCGACCTTCTTGGCGCGCTCGAGGAGGAAATCCTGGGCCGTGCCGGCTTCGGAAATGCCCGACAGGTCGCCCTTCACGTCGGCGGCGAAGACCGGTACGCCGGCCTTGCAGAAGCCTTCGGCCATGATCTGCAAGGTGACGGTCTTGCCGGTGCCGGTGGCGCCGGTCACCAGACCGTGGCGATTGGCCATGGGCAGGAAGAGATCCTCGCGCTTGTCCGCCTTGCCGAGAAAGATCGTATTGTCAGCCATCGTCGAAAAGTCCCCTTTGGTGCGCCGTCATGCACCTTGCAAGTGCTTCAATCTGCTATAAAACGCTGGCGAGTTCAAACTTGCCGGAGTTCCCATGCAGGAGCTGATTGCCCGAATTGTGACGAAAACCGGTCTCGATCCGAAGCGTGCCGAGAAGGCCTTGGGCATCATGCTCTCGCTCGTCAAGACACAAGGCAATCAGCAGAAGGTCGGTGAGCTCTTCGCCAAGCTGCCCGGTGCCGAGGAGTTGGCCAAGCGTCACGGCGGCGACGGTTCGCGCGGCGGCGGGCTTCTCGGCATGCTGGGCGGCGGCCTGATGGGCGGGCCTTTGGCCGCGATCACGAAGCTGCAAGCGGCCGGCCTCAGCATGGATCAGATCAAAGGGCTCGGCAGCGAAACCCTCGCCTATGCCAAGGAGGTTGCGGGCGAAGATCTCGTCAAGCAGGTGGCCGGCTCCATCCCGGGCCTTGGCAGCTATGTCTGACGTTGCGGCACCCTCGCTGACACTCGCCGCGGAATTTTCGTGCGCCAGCGAAAGCGATTGGCGCAAGCGCGTCGAGGCCGTGCTCAAGGGCGCCGATTTCGAGAAGAAACTCTGTTCACGGACGGCGGATGGCATCGCCTTGGCGCCGCTCTATTCATCGGGAAGCGCCAGCGCAGCCCACCGGCCGGAGCAGACGCCCTGGACGGTGATGCAGCGGGCCGACCATCCCGATGCGGTGCGCGCCAATGAGCAAGCGCTCGACGATCTCGATCACGGCGCGACGGGTCTTCGTCTCGCCTTCGCCGACGCGACGGGCGCGCGCGGCTTTGGGCTCACGACACTCGACCAGAAGAGCGTGGCCCGCCTCATGACGGGCATAAGGATCGACGCCATCGATCTCAGCCTCGATGCCGGTCCCCATGGAGCCCAAGCTGCCAAGGCCTTCGCACAATGGGTGGCGACACAGCCGGTCGATCCGGAAAGGCTGCGTCTGGGTTTCGGCCTCGATCCGATCGGGAGCGGTGCCGGCGAGAACACGATCGATCCCGACTTTGCCGAGAGGCTGCGCGGATCCGTCAAAGCTCTGCGTGAGCAACACTTCATCGGCCCCTTCGCCGAGGCCTCAGGCATCATCTGGCATGATGCGGGGGCGAGTGAGGTCCAGGAGCTCGCTTTCACCATTGCCACGGGTGTCGCCTATCTGCGCGCCCTCGATCATCTCGATGACGACCATCTGAAGCACGCTGTGTCCCTGTCGCTCGCGGCCGACCAGGACATGTTCGTCACGCTGGCGAAATTCCGCGCCGGCCGTCTGCTGTGGTCGCGCATCCTCGCCGCCTCGGGCCTGTCGGCGGATGCCATCACTCTTCACGGTGAAACATCATGGCGGATGATGACGGCGCTCGATGCGCATACGAACATCCTGAGGACGACGGCGGCGGTCTTCGGCGCAGCCCTTGGCGGCGCCGAGCGTATCACCGTCCTCCCCTTCTCGCTGGCGCAAGGGCTGCCCGATGAATTCGCCCGCCGCATCGCCCGCAACACGCAGACTATCCTGCAGGAGGAATCGCAACTGTGGCGTGTCAGCGATCCGGCGTCGGGTGCGGGCTATGTCGAGCATTTGACCCGCTCGCTCTGCGACAGAGCCTGGTCGCTGTTCCAGGAGATCGAGAAGCAAGGCGGCATCGCCGCTTCCATCGCCAGCGGCCGCATCGCCGCCCTGGTCACGGAGAAGCGCCGGGAAAAGCTGGCCCGCATCAAGGACAAGACCGAGACCATCATCGGCGTGACCGCCTACAGGCCACCGCGTGAAGCCGCGCCGTCGATTGAAGACGTGCCCCGCGGGACAGCGCCGGTCTCTCGGCTGGCGCAGGTCTTCGAAACCGCCGGAGCGTCGTCATGAGCCGCATCCCGGATTTCAGCAAGATCGGTTTCAGCGCCGAGCCAATGGCCACCGCGGCGTCCATCTGGGAAACGCCGGAAGGACTCGCGATCAAATCGGCCTATAGGGCCGCCGACACCGAAAGCCTCGATTTTTTGCGCAGCTGGCCCGGCATCCCGCCCTATCTGCGCGGACCCTACCCCACCATGTATGTCACCCAGCCCTGGACGATCCGGCAATATGCCGGCTTCTCCACGGCGGAGGATTCGAACGCCTTCTACCGGCGCAATCTGGCGGCCGGCCAAATGGGACTTTCGATCGCCTTCGATCTCGCCACCCATCGCGGCTATGATTCCGATCATCCGCGCGTCGCGGGCGATGTCGGCATGGCGGGCGTCGCCATCGATTCCATCTATGACATGCGCACGCTGTTCGACGGCATTCCGCTCGACAAGATGAGCGTGTCGATGACCATGAACGGTGCCGTGCTGCCGGTGATGGCGCTCTATATCGTGGCGGGCGAGGAGCAAGGTGTCGCGCCGGGAAAACTCTCAGGCACGATCCAGAACGACATCCTCAAGGAATTCATGGTGCGGAACACCTATATCTATCCGCCCAAGCAGTCGATGCGCATCGTCTCCGACATCTTCGCCTATACCAGCGAGAAGATGCCGAAATTCAACTCGATCTCGATCTCGGGCTACCATATGCAGGAAGCCGGGGCGACGGCCGATCTCGAGCTCGCTTATACGCTCGCCGATGGGCTGGATTATGTGCGCGCCGGCATCGCCGCAGGCCTCGATATCGACCGTTTTGCGCCGCGCCTGTCCTTCTTCTGGGCGATCGGCATGAACTTCTTCATGGAAGTGGCGAAGATGCGCGCCGCCCGCATGCTGTGGGCGAAGCTCCTCAAGAGCTTCAGTCCGAAGGACGAGCGCTCGCTGTCGCTGCGCACCCATTGCCAGACCTCGGGCTGGAGCCTCGCCGCCCAGGACGTCTTCAACAATGTGGTGCGCACCGGGATCGAGGCGATGGCCGCGACGCAAGGCGGGACGCAGTCCTTGCACACCAATTCGCTCGACGAGGCGCTGGCGCTACCGACCGATTTCTCCGCCCGAATCGCGCGCAACACCCAGCTCTTCCTGCAAAAGGAAGCGGGCACGTGCCGCGTCATCGATCCCTGGGGCGGCAGCTTCTTCGTCGAGCGGCTGACCTATGACCTCGCCGCCAAGGCCTGGGGCCATATCGAGGAAGTCGAGAAGATGGGCGGCATGGCGCACGCCATCGAGGCCGGCATACCGAAATTGCGCATCGAGGAAGCGGCGACCCGCACCCAGGCGCGCATCGACTCGGGCGAGCAGACCGTTGTCGGCGTCAACAAATATGTCCATGGCACGGACGCCGAGATCGACATCTTGAAAGTCGACAATTCGGCGGTGCGTGCGAGACAGATCGAGAAACTCGCGCGACTGCGCGCCGAACGGGATGAGCATGCCTGCCAGGCAGCCCTCGAGCGGCTGACCCATCTGGCCAGGAGCGGCGAAGGCAATCTCCTCGCCGGCGCCGTCGATGCGGCGCGCGCCAAGGCGACGGTCGGCGAGATATCGCTGGCCTTGGAAAGAGCATGGAGCCGGCATGCCGCCGAGAGCCGTGCCGTCAAGGGCATCTATGAGGCGGCGAGCAAAGGCAACAGGCTGGAAGAAGCGCGCCGCTCGGTGCGCGCCTTCCGCGAGGCCGATGGCCGGCCGCCGCGCGTCCTCGTCGCCAAGATCGGCCAGGACGGCCATGACCGCGGCCAGAAGGTGATCGCCTCGGCCTTCGGCGACATGGGCTTCGACGTCAAAGTGGGAGCCTTGTTCTCGACACCCGAAGAGGTCGCCGATCTCGCGGTGAAGAGCGATGTCCATGTGGTGGGCGTGTCATCGCTCACCGCCGGCCACCTCACCCATGTGCCGCTCCTCAAGGCGGCGCTCGAGGAGCGAGGACGGCCCGAGATCATGATCGTGGTCGGCGGCGTCATACCGCCGGAAGATGTGGCAACGCTGCTCGCCGCCGGCGCTGCCGCCGTGTTTCCTCCCGGCACCGTCATCCCGGAGGCGGCGCAGAAGCTCCTCGACCGGCTCAATGAGCGCCTGGGCTATGCCCAGCGCGCGGCGGAATAGGTTGCGCTCTTTTTTGCGCATCGGCTTGCCCGAAAACCGCGCACACTTTTCGGGTCGATGCGCTATATTCCTCGCTCGATGTGCTCGGCGAGTTCCTGGTATTCCTCACAGGTCGTGCCGCAGCGCTTGGCGATCTCGTTCAACTCGATCTTGGCGAGATCGATGCGGCCGGCGGCGACATAACCTTCGCCCAGATATTCGCGAGCAAGCACGAAATTGGGATTGATCGCGAGGGCCTTGCGGTAATACCGAATCCCTTCATCGAGCCGTCCGGATTTGCGCAGGCTGTATCCCGTGTAGTTCAGGACATAAGGGTCGTTCTGATTGCGTATCGCCGCCAGGACGGTGAGCGCCCAATCATATTCGCCGGCCTGCGCCAGGGCACTGCCCTCCCGATAGAGCTCTTCATCGGGGAGGATTCCGTAAGAGACCTTGACGCATTTTTTCGTTTTCTTGTCCTGGACCTCATTCTTTTTGCAATGCTTGACGGTTTGTCCGCTGCCGCCACTGCTACTGCCGCCGCCACTGCTGCCGCCACCACCGCTATTGCCGCCACCGCCACTGCCGCCGCCACCGCCGCCACCGCCGCCACTACCGCCACCACCGCCGCCCTGGGCGAAGGCAGGCATGACGCCCAGAGAAAAAGCCAATGCCGCTACTACAATCATGCCGCTCTTCATGATCGACCTCCTCACACATTTGAATCGGATACGCCCTCGCATCGAAAATCATTCCCTCGCGCAAGAGACGGGCACGAAGCTTGCACGATTGGCCCGAGGACTGTGCCAAAATGGATTTCTCACGCCGCATCTTCATGTCTGCAGCACCGGTGCTGGCCGCGGGTGCCGTCACTCCGAAAGCGGCGCTCGCCGCATCCGGCAATGCGCTCATCTCGGCCACCGATCTCGGCGTGAGACCCAATGCGAAGGGCGACCTGTCGGCGGCCTTCCAGAAGGCTATCGCCAAGGTTTCCGAGCGTGGCGGCGTTTTGCTGCTGCCGGCGGGCACCTATCAGCTGTCGGACATCCGCATCGATCGTCCCATCGCTCTTCAAGGCATCCGCGGATTGACGACACTCTTGACGACAAGGGAAACCGGCATATTCGCCATCGAAGCCTCTTCCGTCACCCTCGATGGCATCGGCTTCGAGGGCCAGGGCACAGCCGAAGAAAGCGAGGCGGACCTGGTCTCGGCACGGAGCTGTCCCAATCTCACTGTCGAAAACTGCAGCTTCGGCAATTTCACTGGCAACGGCCTTATGCTCACGCAATGCTCGGGGCGCGTCACCCATAACAGCGCGTCGAATATAGGGCGCACCGGCATCTTCGCGCTCGACTCGACCGGGCTCGAGATCACCGGCAACGACCTTCACGACATCGGCAATAACGCCATCCAGGTGTGGACCAGCGAGCAGCGTCCCGACGGCACGATCGTCTGCGGCAACCGGATCGAGCGGGTGCGCTACGACAATGGCGGCTCAGGCCAGAACGGCAATGGCATCGTGGTGTTCCGGGCCGGCAATGTCATCGTGAGCCACAACCGCGTGAGCGATTGCGGCTACAGCGCCATCCGCAACAATTCCGGGCGCAACTGCCAGATCGTCAACAATTCCGTCTCGCGGCTCAATGAAACGGCGATCTATGTCGAATTCGCCTTCGATGGCGCGGTTGTCTCGGGCAACATCATCGAGACGGCGGCGGCGGGAATCTCGATCACCAATTTCAGGGAAGGCGGCCGGCTGGCGGTCTGCGCCAACAATATCGTCCGCCAAATCACCGGCGGCGGCTCCAATCCCAACAGCAGCGCCATCGCCATTGGCGCTGAAGCCGACACCATCGTCACTGGCAATGTCATCGAAGGCGTCGCCTATTGCGGGATCCATTTGGGCTGGGGTCCTTATGCGCGCAATCTCATGGCCAGTGGAAATCTCCTGCGCGAATGCGTGATCGCGATCGCTCCTTCGGTGAGCGAAGGTGCGGGCCCCATCAGCATCACGGGCAATATGATCGCGCAGTCGGAGAAGGCGATCATCGGCATGGACCATGACGTCACGAAGACCGGAGAACTCTCGGCCATGGGCGCCGAAATACCGGCGCATCTCGCGATCGGCGGCAACCACGTCAGCTAGACGCCCGCGCTTTCCTTCGGCCAGAGCCCGGCGTAGGCTACGGCATGGATACCAAACCCGGCGAGTTGCCTGGCGAAGGTTTCGCGGCAGCCGAGGCCCAGATAACGAATTGGTTGATCGGTCCGGCACGGCGATCCTGCACGCCGGTCGAGATCGTCAATGGCTTGGTGGAGCGGCTTACCGACGCCGGCGTTCCTTTGTGGCGTGTGCGCATCGCTCAGCAGGTCGCCAATCCCCTGATCGGCGCCTGGGGCGTCGTGTGGAAACGCAGTGGCGGCACCGAGCTCTATACCGTGCCACGCGGCGTGCTGCAGACAAACGCCTTCTACGGCAGCCCCTTCGAACATGTCGTCAAGACACGGACGCGGTTCCGGGGCTCGCTCGAAAGACTGGAGCGCGGCCGAGACCATGAGGTGCTTTTCGAGCTCGCGGCGCAGGGCAGCACCGACTATCTCGCCTTGCCGGTCGAATATGGTGACGGTTCGGTCCAGGCCAGCGCCTTCACCACCGATCGTCCGGGCGGCTTTCGCGAAGAGGAAGCCGCATTGATCGAGAGGCTGATGCCGGCGCTGGCGGCGGCCATGGAGCCCGCTGCGATGCGCCATTCGATGGCGAGCCTGCTTGAGGTCTATCTCGGCTCGGGTCCGGCCGACCGGGTGGTGGGTGGCGCCTTCCAGCGCGGCGCCACGACGCAGATCGAAGCCGCCGTCATGGTCACCGACTTGCGCGGCTTCACCGGCCTGTCGGAAAAGCTCAAGCCCGACCGGCTTCTGCAGCTCCTGGGCGCCTATTTCGAGATCGTCGTCGATGCGGTGCGGGCGGAGGGCGGGGATGTGCTCAAGTTCATTGGCGATGGCGTGCTGGCACTCTTTTCCTCCGAAGGGAACGGGCGCGCCGAGGCGTGCGCGCGGGCGGTCCGCAGCGTCGGCCTGGCTTTTGCCCGGAATAGCGACCCCGAGCTGCGCTTTGTCAGCGCCGTCCATGTGGGGCCGGTCGTCTATGGCAATATCGGCAGCCTCGACCGGCTCGATTTCACCGTCGTCGGTCCGACCGTGAACTATGTCAGCCGTCTGGAGAGTGCGGCCAAACTGCTCGACAAGGCGGCCATTTGCTCGGCCGACGTCGCCCGGTCCTTGCCGGCCAGCATGGTGCGCGATCTCGGCCAGCACCAGCTCAAGGGTATTGCCGATCCGCAGACCCTTTTCGAGCTGACGTTACCCCCGTGAAAAGCTAGATCAATGCGTGCACGTCGCCGACATGGATCTTGCGCCAGTTGCTGAGATCGCTTCCGGCGAAGGTCTTGAGCGCCTGGCGCTCACTGTCGGTCCAGACCGGCAAGGACGCCAGGACGGCCGCCATCGCTGATTCCGAGGCGCGCGAGGCGCCGTCGTCGCATTTGAGCGCAATGCCGAAGCCCGCATGCGGCACGGCGCCGCAAAACACGCCTTCAGCGCCCGTCTTCACGAAGGCGCGCGGCACCCTCTGCATCACCCGGGTGCAGAAGCGGTTGGTTCCCGCCACCATGAAAGGATGGGCCCGCACCGCCTCGATGATGCGCAAGGAGGCGGCCTTGCGCGCCTCATCGAGCGTTGCCCCGGAGGCAAAGCGGGCAAAGCCCAGCGCCAGGTTGCGCAACGGGATGGCCCAGGTCGGCACCGAGCACCCGTCTATGCCATGGGGCTGCGACCCGATATCGACGTCGCATAATTCGCTTAAGGTGCGGGCGATGGCGCGCTGAACCGGATGATCGATCCGGCTATAGCCTTCGGCCGGCACCCCGAGCTGATGGGCCAGCGCCAGCATGCCGGCATGCTTGCCGGAGCAGTTATTGTGAATGGCGCGGGGCTCTTCCGCATGACGCACCATGTCATGCTGGGCCGAAAGCTCGTAAGGCCAGTGCGCACCGCATTCATATTGCGCCTCGCTCATGCCGGCCTTGGCCAGCATGCCGCCGGCGACCCTGACATGCGGCGCCTCGCCACTATGGGAGGCGCAGGCCAGCGCCAGCTCTTCATCGCTGAAACCAAAACGGTCAGCGGCACCGCTTTCGATCAGGGGCAGGCACTGGAAAGCCTTGATGGCTGAACGCGGAAACACCGCCTGGGTGACATCACCCGCCGAAGCGACGAGCTTGCCCGCGGCATCCACAACCGCATAGGCGCCGGTATGACGGCTTTCGACCACACCGCCGCGAGTCACTTCGGCGATCACGGGATTAGGCATAGCGAGCTTCCTTGATATGAGATCCCCAGAGATACCAGCCGAGCGCCAGCAACTGGAGAACGAAGAAGGTACCGAAGGCCCAACTATAGGCCTCCGGCGCGTAGCCGGTGGCGGTCGGCGCGAAGAGGCCGATGATCATGCCGATCACGCCCTGCACGATAAAGGCTGCGACGAACATCGCAAAATTGAGGCTGGCATTGGACCGGCCGGCCAGCTCGTTGCCGACCTGGGCGGCGAACCATGGAAAGGCGACAATGCCCACTTGCCCGGTTGCCGCCAGCACGAGCCAGGCGGGGAAGCTCACTTCCGGGACGCGCAGGACGATGACGCTCTGCGCCGCAAGATAGACCAGCAAATAAACCAGCATGACGGTGAGCGGGCTGACTCCACGCCGGCCGAGCCGATCGATCACGAAGCCGATCGACAAGATACCGACCATGAAGGCGACGGCCATCCACAGGAGATGGCGCGCCACCTCGTCCCGGCCGAGCTCCAACACATCGCGCAGCCAGGGGCCGGCCCATAAGGTCTGGATGCCGATCTGCACGCCCGCCGTCAGGCCCAGGAAAGGCGCCAGGCGCCAATAGAGCGGCAATCTCAGGATGCGCCGCAATTGGCCGAACTGCTCGGAGAAATGCGCTTCCACCCGCTCACCGTCGCGGCGGGGGACGGCCAGGAAAATCAGACAGGCGCCGGCGAAAACGAGGCCCGCGAAAATGAGAAAGGCGCTGCGCCAGCCCACCTGGCTCACCAGATATTGGGTCGGTTCGGTCGCGACGATAATGCCCAGTGCGCCAACCGCCATGATGCAGGAGTTGGCGAGCGTGCGGCGCTCCGGCGCCACCCACAGCGAGGTCGCCTTGAAGCCCGACATCAGGCCGCCGGCGAAGCCCAGCCCGATGATGGCCCGGGCGATAAACAAGGTGAGGAAGCCAGGCGCCAAGGCGAAGAGCGCGCAGCCTGCCGCGGCAAACGCCAGCAGGGCGGACTGGACGCGGCGGGGGCCGTAACGGTCGAACAATATGCCGAGCGGCAATTGGAACAGCGCAAAGGCCAGTAAATAGGCCGACGTCAGCAGCCCGAGCTCGGCCGGGGTCAGGGACAGGTCGGCGACGAGATCGGGCGCCACCACCGCATTGACCGCCCGCAGCAAGTAGGACAGCAAATAACCACAAGCGAAGGGGGCAAGCGCCGTGGCTGTGATGCGAAGGGGGATGCCGGGCGCCATGTCGCAGATGCCGATGGGATGGTTGCTACGCTCAAAAAGACAGCCGGGCTTGAAATCGCCGCGGCTGGACCCCCGTCATAGCAGCATTTGGCTCAATTGACAGCGCCTCCCTGTGGCGCGGGAACTCAGGGCTCATGCCTTGAAAAGGACGAGAGAGCGCCATTAAGGCGTAGTATCCATTTGAACAGAAACCGTTTCGGCAAGCGCCCGGCTTGCGGTTATAGTATGACGCGAATGACGGCGGCATCGGCATCTGGTTGCGGAGATCACGAGAGAAGCCGCTCGGTCAGAGGAGGCCTTGAATGATACGCAGTGCGTTTCTGGCACTGGCTGCCGCCGCGATTCTGGTGGTCACCCTGGGGTGGCAGAACATCACATCGCCCGGATGGGGCCAATTGCCGGTCGCCTGGAGCCAATTCTCGATCGACTGGGATCAATTGGCCGACTATTACAACCAGGAAAAGATCGAATTCCCGGGTGTCGTCAGCGACGAGGAGCAAATCAAGTCGCTGATCCCCAAGATGGTGGAAGCCGGAATCGGGCTCTCGACTTTGTCCTATGCGCAGACCCAGACGGACCGCGCGCGGCTGACGATCGAAAATCGCGAATGCATCAGCCCGAAGGCCAATCTGGACAAGACCGTGTTGTTCGTGCGCTCCACTTTGTCCGAGCCGCTCGATCCGATCATTGCCTTTCATGACCGCACTACGGCTCTTTCACCGGAGCTCAGCCTGTTTTTCCAGGATTATGGCTACGGCGCTCACACCCTCACCACCAATGCGCTCGCCGAACGGGTGACGGTCCCCTTGGTCGAGCAACCGCGGAAAGTGGTCGTGGCGGGTGGATCCGCAGCTTTCGGTCTTCTGCTCGACGATGCTAATTCGCTCGCCTCGCGCCTGCAGAAACGGGACAATAGCCGGCAATATGTCACGCTCGCCGTGCCCGAAGGTTCGGCGGAACAGGTCATCTGCAACCTGACCAAGGCCATACCGCGCTATCGCGGCCAGGTTGACGAGCTTATTTATTTCTACTCGGAAGCCGATCTCGATTCGGGAGACAGACTCGGGACGCCGGAAGAGGTGATCAGCGCGCTCAAAAATCTGGCGCAGAACGAATCGATCGGCAAGGTTACGATCTTCTATTCGCCGCTGATCTATAGCCTCGCCCCGCAATTCACCCGTTATCGAGGCTATGCCAGCGACCTCCTGCCGAATCGGCAAGGGGTCAAGGATAGGCTCAAGAAGATCGTCGCCGGCGCAGGGTTCGGCTGGCTCGATGTCGGGGAGGTCGCGCTCGAGGCCAGCAAGGCCCAAGGCACTGAATTCTCGGTGCTCAACAATTTCGCCGATGATCGGAACCTGTCGCTGCAGGGCATGAACAAACTGGTCGAGCGGCTCCTGGGGCCCGAGCCGCCGCCGCCGGCGCCGACACCCGTCAGCGCCGCACCGGCCGAGGAGACGGTGGCAGCCACCGTCGATCCGGGCCTCGAGAAGCGGGTGCAGAAGCAGACCGAGGCGCTGGAGGACATCCGGGCGGCGGCCGGTCGCGCGGCCAAGAACAACCGGCTGAAAAACGAGGTTGGCAGGATATTGGAGCGGCTCAAGAATGAGCTTGCCTCAGGCCAGTAAGGCCTGTGGACCAGCTAAGCCCAATGAAATCAATGGGATAGGGAAAACTGGTCGGAGTGAGAGGATTCGAACCTCCGACCCCCTGCTCCCGAAGCAGGTGCGCTACCAGACTGCGCTACACTCCGTTCCTTGAAACGCTGGCTCTTTGCCCCCGCAAACGCCTGCCGTCAACCCCCAAGAAAGAAACGGGACAAGCCCGTGGCCCTCATTGCGGTGCAGCAAGCGAGCCAGTATATGGTCCTCCGGCCAATCCTACCTCGCGCCTTGCGGCGCTTTGTAGGATGCCCTCCGAAGCTTTGGCGAGGAGGGTCCTCCGGCCAATGGGGCGTAGCCAAGTGGTAAGGCAGCGGATTTTGATTCCGCCATTCCCAGGTTCGAATCCTGGCGCCCCAGCCATTCGCCGCACAAGCCGGCTATTGGCGCGATGGCGCCGCGATTGCCCGTCGGATCGGCTCGCTCTCTCAATCCGCTCTGAAGATTTCGGCTCGCCTTTTTCACTTTCGACCAGAATTTGCTTCTCTCCTATCCAATTCCGGGCGGGAGTGTAGCTGCTCCGCAACAGTGACGCGGAAAAGCTCCAAAATCATCGGTTCTCCCTGATTTCGACCTACATGCATGCTATGCGACGCCCACTCGATCGGGTGTGGCGCCAGCAGCATCCCAGAGATATTCGAGGCCCGCGTGACCTTCGGTTCTTAACGCGCCCTCACCGAAGGCCATGCAGCGACGGGCCGGCCCAGCCGGCCCGTTTCATTTAGGAACGGTTCACCTATCCTGCAGGGCGAGGCGGATTCCCAGAGCGCAATAAATGCCGCCGACCACCTTGCCCTGCCAGCGCGCGACAAATGCATTGCGGCGCAGTAAATGGCTGATCGAACCGCCTGCTAACGCGTAGGCCGTCGAACTTACGGCTCCGAGAAGCACAAAGAGGAAGCCCAGAAATGCGAGCTGCATGGGCACGGCGCCATTACCGGGATGCACGAATTGCGGAAGAAAGGCCAGGAAGAATAGCGCCGATTTCGGATTCAAAAGCTCGGCGACGACAGCCTGCCGGTAAGCTTGCGCGATGGAGATGCGGGGAGTTTGGATGAGCGAGCCGATTTCGGTCTTCTCACAGATCGCCCTGATCCCGAGATAGATCAAATAGACCGCTCCGGCGTATTTGATGATGGTGAAGAGCAGCGCCGATGCGGCAAGGATCGCCGAAAGCCCGAATACCGCCATTGCCGTATGAGCCATATCCCCCGTCGCGATGCCGAGACCGGTCGCAATGCCCGCCCGGGGACCTGAGCTCGCCGAACGCGCCAGGGTCAATAGCACGGCCGGCCCGGGCAGGAAGACAAAGCCGGTCAGCACGGCGAGATATGTCAGCAAAGTAGCCTGGTCGATCATCCGGGAACTCCCCTCATGTCTTCCCCTTATAGCTGGCCCATGGGCCCGTGAGGAGCGTTCCTTAAGGCCAGCGGGTCTTGGCATCCAAAAATCTTTCCGGCGCACGTCACGATCCCCTGCCCTGTCTCGTCTTATTCTCGAAGACACATCAAACCGACAGCGAAAGGACATGACAATGAAAGCCCGAATGAAGAACGTCGTGATGTTGTTTCCCGACGTGCTGCAAGCGATGCTGGCAGTCGATAAAGCCACCAGCGGCATAGATTTCGCGACTCGCAAGCTGGTGCATTTGCGTGCCAGCCAAATCAATGGCTGCGGGGTATGCGTCGATATGCATGCGCGCGAACTGAAAAAAGCGGGCGTCACCGATGAGCGCATCTTTGCCGTAGGAGCATGGCGCGAGACGCCCTATTTCAGCGGCGCCGAGCGCGCCGCACTGGCACTCGCCGAGGCGGCGACACGCCTCAATGACAGATCGGATCCGGTACCCGACGACATCTGGGTCGAAGCAACGCATCATTATGATGAGTCGGCGCTTGGTGCCCTAGTTGTCCAGATCGCGCTGATCAATTTCTGGAACCGGCTCAACGCCACGACGCGGCAGATTGCCGGGCAGTGGAAGTGACCGGCCGGGGGCGCAGCGGCCACAGGCAGCAGCTGCGCCCCCGCTATCCGGCTTCCGGGATCATCCCTTGGTGAGGCGGTCGATGTCGCTCCGCGAGATACCAATATCGTGCAGCATCCGCTCATCGAGCGCGTAGAGCTGGTGGCGGGCCGCCCGCTTCACGTAATGCCGGCGAATCCGCTCGAACAAGCCGAGCGAGGATTTGCCCCCGGCATTGGACGTGACCCTACGGGAAAGATGCGTGAACATTTGGCTCTCCTGAAGCAAACTGATGGCTGGCGTTCTTAGGTGCCGCCGCATCAATCCTGGCTGAATGATCCGTTCATCTGGGCTTCAGGATATCCAATATCCATGAATCTCCGATGACAAGCCTCGCTCTGAATCAATTGATATTGTTGAGATCCAGTCGTCTTGTCTGCCAACGCGGCTACGGGACACTCAACCCTTGGCAGATACGCAAAAATCGCACGGATCAAGCGTCAGGCCGTGCGCGTACCAGTCCGACCTCAGCGAGGTAATAGCCCTGCGGCAGGAAATCGCCGAGCTTGGTCACGAGTTCGCCTGAGATGAAGCAACCCGACTTGGCCCGCTTGTCACAGAAGAGATGACGTGCGCCGACGCGCCCTATGTCCAGCGAGACTTTATCATCCGTGGAAGCACGGACCCAGTAGGTCGTACCGTCCTGCCGCACGCCTTTGCGGAAGCCGCCGAGCTTCGGAACCGTGCAATCGGTATGTTCGAGGAATTGCATGAAGTAATAGCGATAGGACGTACCGCCCTCCGCCTGGACGATTTCAAGCGGATAGAAAGCATGACGCCCTTCTTCCAGGGCAGTGATCGCCTTCATCACCCGGTCGGACACGACATTGACATGCATGATCTGTGAGTATTCGGGCAGCGTCTTGGGCGCGGTCTTCTTGAGTTGCACGCGCTTGATCACATGCTCCGGTTCGACCGCATTGTAAGGCCAGAGATGAAACACATCGTGCGGCTTGTAGCCGGTGCCGTTGCGAAGCTGGTAGGCCTCAATCCGACGCGTCTTCAGCCGCGCCTCTTCATCCGCATCCCAGGTCACATGATCGTGGAGCGGCCGCGTGCGGTTCTGATAGGTTTCGAGAATCTCGAAAAAGCGCCGATCGGTGCATTCGATGAAATCCGGGGCGGAGAATGACGGACTGGCCTGTGGCGGAAGTGGAGGCGGAGCCGTTACCGCGGCCGTCACAACCGCTTCGGGTGCCGGCGACTCCTTGGTCCCGAACAGGCTTCTCAGAAACCCCATCATCTACTCCCACTAACCCACTCGTGATCAGGCCTGACAAGCCTGCCATGAGTGGCATTATCCGCGACAATTTTTGACTTTGGGTTAATGCAAGGTGCATGCCGCGGGAACCATCCGCGGTGGCAATTGTTACTCAAAGATGAAACGCGATCTGAAACCCGCCGAGGCACGTCAGGCGGTAAACGTGCCACCCATGAAATATGTGTTGGGTTTCGGCACGGCTGGCGCCGCTATCGGACTCCTGGCGGCGTGGGTTCTGCTCGGCGGCTAGAAAAATGCCGGCACGCTCCGTCAATGAGGCGAGAATAAAAGCCGCGCACGACGCGGCCATGACCATTATCGCCGCGGAAAAGAAAAGGCGCGATGAAAAGACGGCACGGCTGCGCGCGGCCCGCGAAGCTGCTGAAAAGGTCGTCAAGGAACAAGGCATCAAGGCATCGCGAGCGCGGGGGAAAGTAAGGCCATAAGTTGGGCAATCACCAAAAATGACATCTGATCCATTATTGGCTGTTTCGCTTCCCAGTTGCGCATTCTGCTGATAGGCTCCCCGCCCGGACACTAGGGAGGCCTGCATGAGCAAAAGCAAACTGATCTGGAGCGAGGAAGATCATTCGGCCAAGGCTAACTTCACCATAGACCATGTCGGTCGCCTCAATTTCGAAGTAGCTTCCGACCTACCGGGAGCTGGTCTGGACCAGCCTGCTGCGGAGCGTCGAGCCTTGGCGCTTCGTCACGCAAAGCTCTTGGTGCGTAATCTGGCAAACGAATTGGAACGGCAATCGCCGTAACGCCGTCATCCGACAGACATCAGATGTAGGATCAGTCCTGTGAGCGGCTCGGCTCACTGCACTTACGCGGCGGCAGTGGGAAAATCCGGTCCGGTTTTGAAATAGGACATGTCCCGCGCAACGGTGCTCACCGGCGTAATGCGGATCATCAGATCCAAGGGCTCAACGATCTGGGCCGTGAACCATTCATTCCATTCGCTCGGCACCGGCCCCAGATAACGTTCGAGCAGCCGGCGAAGCCGCGCTTTGTCGAGGGGAAGAATATCGGCTCGCCCCCTAATCCCGACATGACGCAGAATTCCCCGCGTCACGTCAAACTCCACGATACCAATCGCACAACGCGGCTCGGCGCGAAGCCTTACGGGGTAACTATCTTCGCTGTTCGCAATAAGCCAGACAGCGCCCTCTTCCCATAGGAACCAGACCGGTGAATCGCGTGGTCCATCGGGACTGCCGGTGGCGAGATGCGCCATCAACGGCTTGGCGAGCATTTCGGTAGGATCGAAGTCCATCTTGTCTAAATCGATTGAGGTGGTGCCGGAAATTCTTGTGCGCATTTCCTTTCAAAGAGCTCCTCCGCCGTCACCGGCTTGCTGAAATAATATCCCTGATATTCGTCGCACCCATTCGGCCTCAGGAACTCGATCTGCTCCAGCTTTTCCACCCCTTCAGCGAGAGTGCGGAGGTTGAGCTGGCGACCCAGTGAAATGATGGCCTTCGCGAGCGCGGCATCGTCTTGATTGAGCGGCAAGCCGCGGATGAACGACTGATCAATCTTGAGGCGCGTCAGCGGAAAACTCTTGAGGGCGCTCAGATTGGAATAGCCAGTGCCGAAGTCGTCGATGGAAAGCTGCACGCCCATTTCCTTGAGCCGGTGCATGGTCATCGTGGCGTGCTGAATATCCTGCATGATGAGGCTCTCAGTGAGCTCGAGATCGAGATATTGCGGATCGAGATCACTGGCGGTGAGCGCCGCCTCGACACGCTTGATCCAATTATCCTCCATAAACTGACGGGCTGATACGTTTATCGAAACACCAATTTTTCGCTGTTCCCTCTCTTGCCACGCCTTGCATTGACTGCACGCCGTATTGAGCACCCATTCACCGATCTCGACGATGCGGCCGCTATCCTCAGCCTCGCGGATGAACTGGGTGGGATAAATGACCCCCAAATGCGGATGCTGCCAGCGAATGAGCGCCTCGGCCGCAAACATCTCGCCCGTGCGCAGGTCGAGCTGAGGCTGATATAGCAACCTGAATTCTTGACGCGAGACCGCGTTCTTGATGCCTTCCTGCAGCATCAGCCGGGCTTGCGTCCTCTTTTTGAGCTCGCCGGTATAGCGCTGGAGATTGTTGCGACCAGACTCCTTTGCGGCATACATCGCCGCATCGGCATTGGTCAGAAGCGTTTCGACGTCATCGCCGTCAAAAGGATAGATGACGAGGCCAGCGCTGCAGGTGATCCGCAAGGTATGGCCGCAGACATGGATCGGCTCGGCAAGTCTTGTCTCCAGCCGATGAAACCAGGCCTCCGCGTCCGGGGGATCAAGAAACAGGATGACGAATTCGTCACCGCCCAGGCGCACCACCGTGTCGCTCGCCGTCACGCAGGATGTCATGCGCTGCGCCACAATCTGCAGCACTTCATCACCGGCATTGTGACCAAGTCCGTCATTGATGAGCTTGAAATTGTCCAGATCGATGAAGGCAACGGCAAGGTTTGATTTGAAGCGGCCGGCATAGAGCAGCAATTGGGCCAGCCGGTCCTTGAGCAAGGTGCGATTGGGAAGTCCGGTCAACGCATCATGATGCGCCAGATGATGGATACGCTTCTCGACGATCCGGCGCTCGATTGCGATACCGGCAATCCTGCTGGCGGCTTCTACAAGGCTGAGCTCGAAGCCACTGGGGGAACGAGCTACGCGCGAATACATGGCGAAAGTGCCGAGCACATTACCCAGATGCGACAATATGGGGGTTGACCAGCAACTGCGAAAGCCAAAGGGAGCCACAAGCTGATGGTAATCGGCCCACAAGGGATCGTTCAGGACATCCGTCACGATCACGGTTTCGCGCCGGAAGGCGGCGGTGCCGCAGGACCCGACGCTCGGGCCGATGGCAATGCCGTCGATGGCCTGATTGTAGCTCATCGGCAGGTTCGGCGCCGCTCCGTGCCTGAGCCTGAGTTCCTCATCGAGCAGGAGGATCGAACCGGTAATGCCCTCAAGCTGCCCTTCGATGAAATGGATCGTCTCCTTGAGCACATCCTCGAGGGCGATATCGGTCGCGATCATCTCGAGGATGCGCCCCTCACCGCTGCGCAGAAAGTCGCTGCGCTTGCGGTCGGTGATGTCGCGGCACATGCCAACGATGCCCACGATCTCCTGGGCGGCGTTGCGCAGCGGCAGCTTGGTCGTCGAGAGCCATTTCCTGACGCCTGCCGACGTTATGAGAAGCTCTTCAAAGTCGATAAGCGGCTCGCCCGTCTCAATGATGCGCCGGTCATCCGCCATGATCTGCTGGGCAATTTCCGGTTTGACAAAATCAAGATCGGTCTTGCCGATGAGATCGGCGGCCGTTGCGAGGCCAAGATCAGCGGCCACGGCCTTGTTCGCGATCACAAACCGGCTCGCCAGATCTTTGACGAACAAATAGTCCGGCAGGAAATCCACAATCGTTCGAAGGAGATTCGAATCCTCAATAACCTTGCCTGAGCTGATGAGCTCGGAGAGCTCAATCTGCAGGTCCATATTGGCCCGGGCGAGACGTTTCGTCAGAACGCCTATTTCCCCGGTTCCTGGATTTCGCGTATCGGGAATCATCTTTCGCTGTCCCGCAATCCCCGAGAAAGTTTATCACGAATGCCCACCTTGAGTGGCCAGGCAGGCTTTAGCGGTTAATAACTCAAGGTTGTACCTTTTGCAAAAGGGACCTATTGACCGATGTGTGTGAGTGTCGCGCCTCCTTGATCCGAGGACGCTCATCGATCACTTCTTACTGTGAGCTCACACACAACGAAGGCGCAATAATCTCATGTCCACGACGCCCGACCATCCTCCCGGTCCGTCGGGCCAGCAAGAGCCCGTCGAAACCGGACTATCGCGTATCAGCCTGGGCAAGATCATTGGCGGCACAGCAGCGCTCGCCGTCTTGACGGTGATGGGGACGTACATTTTCGGCGGATTTAACGGCCTAAGCGCGGGCGGTGCGATGGCCTTGATCCTGGGGGTTACTCTATCTTATGCCCTGGGCGTCGGGCTGATGGTCGCTATCTTTCACAGCAACCGCTTCTATGACGAAAGCGCCCATCATGCTGCTCTGGATCATTTCAAGGATCGACACAAAGACATCTGAAAGCCGGAATTTTCGGACCGGCCGCGCGTCACGACCCATCGATGCGTCGGAGCAGCTTGTTCGAACATCACGCTCAGATCATCGATTTCTTCACCGCTCAGGCTTCTCTGTGGCATAGCTTCTTCTGGCTGTGCCGATGTGCGCTCCGGTGACGAACAACCCTTCCGATCCTTCCCCGAATACCGGCAAGATTGCCGAACTTCGGCTTCGAGCATGAGATCACCATGACCCAGAATATCTACGACAATCCCGAATTCTTTGCCGGCTACAGCCAACTCGAGCGTTCGAAGACAGGTCTCGCCGGCATGGCCGAATGGCCAGCGCTCAGGGCACTCCTTCCCGATATGAAAAACAAGCATGTGGTCGACCTTGGCTGCGGCTATGGCTGGTTCTGCCGTTGGGCCCTGAACGCGGGGGCGCGTGACGTTCTCGGCATCGATGTGTCGGAGAAGATGCTGGCGCGCGCACTCAACGAGCCCGGACAGGATGGCATCACCTACCAGCGCAGCGATCTCGAAACGTTGATGCTGCCCGAAGCGGCATTCGACGTCGCGTACAGCTCGCTGGTGGTTCATTACGTGGAAAACCTCGAGCGCCTCTTCAATGTGATCCACCGGGCACTCCTGCCTGGCGGCAGTTTTGTGTTTTCCACCGAGCATCCCATCTACATGGCGCCGCGACGTCCCGAATGGCAGATCGATCAGGAAGGACGCAAGACATGGCCTCTCGATTCCTATCTGATCGAAGGGCCGCGGAGCACGAACTGGCTGGCACCCGGCGTCATCAAGCAGCATCGCATGATGGGAACGATGCTCAATCTTCTCATCCGCACGGGCTTTGTTGTCAGGCATGTGGAGGAGTGGCGGCCGAGCGACCAGCAAATCGTGGAACGGCCGGAATTTGCCGAAGAACTCGAGCGCCCCATGTTCCTGCTTGTCGCTGTGACCCGATAGCTCTCTTTAATTAATCGACTATTCAGTCTATTATTATCTGCATCTTGCACGGCAAGGTCATTGCGGGGCGGCAGGTGGCGGACTAGATCACTGCGGGGCCCCGTAGCTCAATTGGATAGAGCATCAGACTTCGAATCTGAGGGTTGGAGGTTCAAATCCTTCCGGGGTCACCATTATTGCAGGAAGTCTCGTCGTGAGGACCGGGCGGTGAGTAGATCGAGGCAACCTGAACGACAAATGATCCGGAGGCGGGAACTGCTCCCATGCGCAAGCCCGACCCAACCAAATGGCCGCCGGGCGTGCGCGCCATAACCGCCGATGAGCTTCATGCCATAGGTGTCGATCAAAGAGGCGATCTTCACTGACATGGCAAGCACGTCCAAATAAGGCAACCCATTGGTGCTGGATTGCCGGCACAGCCTGCTTGCCGCCGGCGCCGCACTGTCAGCGATCGCGCTTGGACTTACCGAGATCATCCGGTTCTGTTTCGAGATGGCAGCGCGCTGAAGTCTGCCCTCCTCCCAAAAGCGCGACATCGCTGTGATGATAGTGCTTCTTGAAAGCATTGCGCCCCAAGGTCGCCGATCCTGCCGGCAAAAGCGGCGGCGGCGTCATCGGCATGAGCGGTTAGTGGCTGTGAAACAACAAACGCCGACAACACGGCGAGACCCGAAGCAAGACTGGGGATGCTATAAACGCCGTTGTGACCTCCGCTCGATAAGGCATCTCGACCATTGTCGACAGGCGCCGCGGAGAATCAGCGGGGCGGTCTCCAGGCGGCTTTTGCACGATAATCACAACCGCCGCCGTTCCCTGTTGATAACTTTCCGCTTGGATACCGGACCTCCTAAATCATTGAGTCTGCGGGTTAATTCCGGTGATTCGGGCGTCAAAGTTTCGCCACAGCCGGATGAGAAATGAAGGCCGGTAATATTGATGAATATTTGAAGTTTATTAGCATTCTACGGAATGTTACTTTCATCTGGCCACGGACGAGACGACAGATGCCTTTGGCGAAAGCCTTGAAGCGCATGGGAACGGAAGAGCCGAAGCTGCGAGGGTCTCTGGCCTGCGCAGTTGTCGTGTTTGGATTGTTCGGCGCTGCGCCTGCCTGGGCCGAATGCCAGAGCCCGTCCGTCGATGCCGGTTCCACAACGACGACCGTTTACCCCTGCCGGGAGGAGAGCGCCACCGGGGGACAACAGCCCATCATCGTCGATACAGGCAAGGCAGATTCGGGCAATTCAAGTGTCGTCGAGCGCGGATCCGCCGATGTTCCCTGGTTCGAGCCCAAGCCGACCACGACCGCAGATCCCATAGGGCTGCCAAAGACAGCTTCCGAGAACGAGAAGAAGCAAAAGCCGGCGAACGAGAAGAAGCAAGAGCCGGCGGCGGCAAAGGAAGAGATCGTCAAGATAGAGCCCGTTCCTGTGGAACCGCCTGAAAAGACGGAAGCCGAACCAACTGATGCCAAGGCCAAGGTCACGAAACAAGAAGCGACAGAAGCCGAGCCGGCCAAGGCCAAGGCCACGACAACCCGGAAGAAGGTAACGAAGGCGAAGTCAACGAAGACGAGGGTTGCCAAGGCCAAACGGACCAAAGTGAAGCTGGCCAAGACCAAGCGAACCAAGGCCGTGGTCGCGCAGGACAAGCCGACCAAGACTAAGATCAAGGCGGTAAAGGCCGAACCGGCGGAGCCAAGGCCGGAGCCCGCCAAGACCGAGCCGGCGAGAGGCGACGACAAGGTCATCGTCATGACCAAGAAAGACATGCCGCTCGGAAGCCGCATCAAGAATTGGTTTGGCTTTTAGTATCTCCTTCTATTGCGGGCACAGGCGACGATGAGCCGGCCTGTCCCAGATTGAAACCACGCGCCGCGGGTTCCCGCAGACACAATTGATTTGCTTCACAGTCGCCACGGCATCGGCGACGAATGCGCTGCATCTGAACATTCAACTGGCCTATTGGGAACTGCGACAACATCACGGAACCGACCTTGACGCTTGAACCATTTCGAGGCGATCTCGAATAAATTTTTTGTGGCCGAGGCGGCAAAGAGACTGGTATTACCTCAGGGAATTGTTATCGTAGTGTCTTGCTGGCATGCCAATTGGATGAGGCCCGATTTGGCAGAGCAGTGGTGGCCCTTAAGGCCCATCTTGTAAACGGTCCGGTGATTCGGATGCCGGTCTGTCCAGCAACGCGGCCTCAAAGTTTTTGACCGAGGACGGAAACTTAAGATGACGACCATGTTGTTCGACACGACGCGCGAACGCTCCAAGCTGTTTACACATCTTGCCATTTGCTGCCTGGTGGCAATTCTAGGGATAGGCGCCTATCTCTATTCGGCGACGCTTGGCGTTAACTATACGCGCGAGCGCGACAATATCGGCAATACCTATTGCCTGTACTGGATGCCCTTTTCCACCTTCGAGAATACCGTGGAAGACGAAGGGAATGTCTTGTCGTGCCCCTATCTCGCAAAGCCCGGACAGCGGCCTGGCGCACAGACATAGGGCAACCCGGGTCTCGAAAGACCCTGCCTTCCAGCCTCCTGCCACAGGCAAAGGTTGACCGCGCCCTGAAAGCCGGGCTACGGGGTCAGCCATGACTGCGTTTGAACCCAATGGCATCGGCGAGAGCCAAGTCGCCACGGACGGAAAGACGATTTCCATCACCCTCGACACGGCCGATTCCGGCCTCATCACCCTCAACCTGCCCCTGTCGCTGAGCGGGCATTTGATCCGCGTCTTGACCGCGCGGACGCGCGAAGCCCATGAAAGGCTCAGGAAAGCCGGCGAAAACACCGATTTCCTGAGCGAAATCGCCGATGTGACGACGCTGAGCGTCGGCGGAACCGAGAAACATGCGCATCCGATCCTCAGCCTCGAGACCAAGGACGGGGTGGTGACCGCCTATCATGTGCCAGCCAACATCCTACAGAGGCTGGCCATCGGCCTGACGAAGCTTTTCTCCGACGTCGCTGCTCGCCGCGGATAGACCTGGCGCCGCCAGCCCGGCAACACCGATGCTCCAAGACGCGCCAGATCCTCCTAACCCGTACCTTCGGCAAGCTGACGCACCGTTTCGGAGGCGAGCGAGCTGCCGAGCCACATGACGACGCTGAGCGTCGGCGGAACCCAGAAACACGCGCATTCGATCCTCAGTCTTGAGACCAAAGACGGCGTGGTGACCGCCTATTCCGTGCCGACCAACATCCTGCAGCGGCTGGCCAGCGGCTTGACGAAGCTGTTCTCCGACGCCGCCGCTCAGCGCGGATAAATCTAACGATTTGCCAGCGAACCGGCGGTCGCTCGTGCCCACAGTATGTCTGCGCTTTCCTTTGCGGCGATGGGTGGGCCGTAAACGCCGCCTCCATTGCGAGATCAGCAGTTTTCTCTTATATAGGCAGTTCGTCAGCCCATGATTGAATACTTCGATCTCCTTAACCTTAGGATGCAGCGCTGACTACGGACGGATGAGTCTGATAAAATGAGTAATAGCGCTACCGCGACAAAAAAACTGCTTTATGCGCTGCCCGACCTTGGCTGGATTATGCTTTTCTGCATCCTAGCCTTTACTATGCATGATCTAACGATCGTATGGGTGCAGGTGATCGCACTCTTGACCTTTCCCTCCATCTGGAGTCCGGTTTCGGAGTGGCTGTTCAGGCGGTCAAACGAGCATCAGCAAGCGATAGGTTGGAGAGATCCCGTATATTTGGCCATTGCCCTTGTTGCGGTTGTGCTGGCTTCACTTGCGGTTGGATGGGCCGTGGATGGGATGGCAGAACTTCTCGGCCATTGGGTGCGGATAACCTGGGTCCTTCTCGGCGCGGCACTTGCAATTGTCGCAATGACTCGTCGTGCTCGAGAGAAACACTCACAAGTTTCGGATAGCCAGGGGAAATAGCTGGTCTCATTGGCCGGCCCGAATCGCTCGTTCTGCAGCAGTGCACGAATGAGGGTTTGCCGGGCCTCGGCTCGATCTGCTCCAGGCTTTACACCATTGCGGATTTCTCTCTCGGCATTTCGGACATTGCGATTGGATGTTGCACGGGCCAGCAAAGCAGCAGCTGGCCCGCTCGCTCGCGAAAGTGTTGGCAATGCACCTACACCTCCTCCTATCAGTGTCCCTATTGCTCCGCCGGTGACGGCTGTCGACGCGTCACCAAGCAATAATCCCGCACTTCCACCGATCTGACCTCCTGTCTTACTGCTGTCTTTGACATTTTTAATGAACCTCTCGATCTCGTCCGGAAATGGCAAGGGCAAAGCCGATTTTCGCTCAACCCAGCGCGAAGTCCTTTCTACGAGATCATCACCGCCCGCGCGCCGCACCGCGGCCTGCTCTGAAGGTGAAAAATGCCTTATCCCTTCAGGCGTCATCTTCCCAGACGGATCGGCCGCTTCGTCGAGGATCGCACCTTTCTTCGCCTGTGCGGCCGGCACCTGTCTTTGACGCAGTGCGTCGGCGAAGCGCTCAGGATTTCTTTCCCCCACCTTTGCTATGCGCGCTTCGGCCTCATCGAGCAGGTCATCCCAATATTTCGTCGGGTGCGGCATGCGCGGACCAGGTCGCCCAAGGCGCGGCCTGCCGCCCGTTAACACCGATGCACCAAGACGCGCCAAATCCTCGTAGCCCGTACCTTCGGCGAGTTGGCCCGCCGCTTCGGAGGCGAGTGAGCTGCCGAGCCACATGGCCCCTTTGCGCGCCAGGCCGGCGGGTCCGGTCACGAAGCTTGGCGCGAGCTCGCCCATGGTACGGGCATATTTGCCGGCGGTCGTGCGCGGCTGATGCTTGAACAGGCCTTCGGAATTCAAGCCGAACCCTCTGGTATAGCCGTTCATCGCCTGAAGCGTCTCATCCGAAGTCGGGAGATAATCGTCGACCGCCTTCAGTTGCGTATCCAGCCAGGCGCGATGCTCCGGCGTGTCTTCAATGACCCCTGCCTTGCGTCCGACCCAGTCGCCGCCGCGGGTCGCCATGTCGATCGCCGCCATGGGAAGTCCGACCACGCCGGCAACGCCTTCGCCGACACCGGTCAATCCGCTGCGTGCGACATCTTCGAGGACATCGATCTCGCCCTTCCTGCGCATCTCGCGCTCGCGGGCTTGCGCAAATTCAAAGGCCTTTCGGCGATCGGGGGTTACGAGCATTATGATGATCCTTTCGTCGATGATGCCGGTCATTCAGGGAGGAGAGGTGCCTATAAAGCGAGACCGCCTCTCCAGTTTGCCTGCTCCCTATTGGTGGATGCGGCGGACACTCGCGCGCCAAAGGATGTCGGCGATCTTCCTTTCGGCGGCGGCGATAGACTTCTCTTCCATGCCGGGGAAGGCCACATGCAAGGCCTCGTGAACGAGCGTCGACAGCCATTCCCGGGGTTTCTGGCGCTGCTCTATTTCGATGATGCCCTCGTCCAGGAAGACACGGCCGACGGCGCGCTGACGCTTCAGCTTGCGCTCCACGATCCTGACCTTGCGAGGCATGTCATTTCCCGGCGGCCGTCTGGCGCAGGCGCAGATACCACGCCTTGCTCTTGCGCAAGCGCGAGTTGGCTTGCTTGAGGGCCATGCGGTCGCGCGCCAACGCGTCGCGCGCATCCTGCTCGGCCCTGAGCTTCTGCACCGGCACGGGCGCCATGAAGGACGGCGGCTTGGGCAGTCTCGTGCCCGAGGCGTCGATGACGGGAACCGACCTATTGCAGGCGCTCAGCATCAGGACCAAGCAGGCACTTGTCAGGACGTTTCGCGAGTTCTTCAAGGTAAGCATCGATCACCTTCTTCTGCTGTTCGTTTTCCTGCTCCAGTTCGGCGCGCAGCCGGTCTTCTGCTTCATCCGCCTCCTTCTGGACTTTCAGCTCGAGCTCGAGTCTCACGATCTTCGCCTCGAGCTGCTTCGCCTTCCACAAGCTGTCGGCGAGGGAATAGCCGAGGCCATAGACGTAAAAACTCCAGGCCGCGAAGGCGACGACGGCGCCGATCGCGAGCCAGGCCCGCAGCGAAAGACCGCTCAGGCCAGAAACTATCCAGCTCATCCGAACAAGCGGTCCCACAGCCGCTCTCTGCGGTCCTCGCCGATCGCCCAGAGCGTCGCCACACCCGCAATGCCGATGAGGGCGCCGATGACGAGAAGACCGCGCCAATCGAGAAACGAGGACAGGCCAAGCCCCAAGCTCGATGCAAAGCTGTCGGCCGCACCGGCGAGTGCTGTGCCGCCGATCGTGCCGTAGGCGCCGGCAACGGCCCATTTGGCGGGCGTCGTCCCGCCTCGCGAAAGGAACAGCCGCTTCTCGGCTGCCCTCCGCCGCGTGAGACCGGGAAGAACCCTGCCGCCGGCCTTGTTCCAGGCGAGGAACGCCTCGGCCGCCCTCATTTCCTCGCCGATATTGAAGGCACGGGCGACGCTCGATCGCGTGAAATTGCCGGGCCCGATGTTGAAGCAGAGGCTCACCATCGCGTCGAACTGATTTTGCCTCGGCGGGCGTGTGACCACCTTGTCGACGACGCGCTCATATTCGATCAGATCCTGGGCGAGTATCGCTTCAGCCTCGAGCCTCGTGATGCGCATGCCGGCCGCAGGTCTCGGCGAGCCTGCCTGCGCCGTGTGGCCGTAACCAATGGTCCAGATGCCGAGGGAATCCTGGTAGGCTTCGAGGCGCAGACCCTCATATTGCTTGATCAGGGCGAGGCCCCGTGATCCGGTCTTCATTGGGCCATCCTGTCCATGATGCGCTGGAAGATGCGCGGCCATGTCTCGAGGTCCATGGTCATGACGTGACCGGGACCGCTGCTCATTCTCTCATCAATCTTCGTCGCACCGTCCTTGGCGATGCCCGGACCGTTTGCGTCCTTGAAGCCCTTGTCCTTCAAGAGTTTCTTGGTTGCCGCGATCGGAACGACAAAGTTGATCCCGGCACCACGAAGGCCGGCGTCAAGCGTGCCGACAATCTGCCCCTGCTCGTTGAGGACCGAGCCGCCGGAATTGCCGCCGATAGCCACGGCATCGATCTGAAAGACCTTGATCTTCTTGCCGCGGCCGAAGTCGAGCGTGCGTTCGGTGGCGGAGACGATACCTTTGGTGAGCGAATTGTCGAACTCGACGCCGGGATTGCCCACGACATAGATGGTCTCACCGCGCTTGAGCCTGTAGTCATCGGGCGCAAGCGTGGCGGCATAGCTTAGGACATATTCCGGGTCGACGATCTGGAGAATAGCGACGTCGTTCTCGGGGTCTCGCGCCCATATCTTCGCCGTCAGGCTTTGCCGGGAGACGATCTCGTAGTTCTTGACGATGTTCTTGGAGACGACCAGATCCAGGCGGCGCTCGACGGTGGCGGTCGTGACCACGCCGGTGATCGGATCGACGAACTCCTTTTGCTCGCGGCGAATCCGGTTCCTGACGCAATGGTCCGCCGTCAGGATGAATCGGTTCAGGATTGAGATCACCGTGCCGGAGCAGAAATCCCCATCCTCATCACCAACGAGGACGTTAGCTTTGTCTATATAGTCGTTGATGGCGTCAATGCTCCATTGCGGGGCGGCCTCTGCTGCCGAGCAGGACTCGATATCGATGAGCACGGCCATGATGCCGAATGCGCAAAGGGCCGCGATCAGCCACTTCTGGACTGTCATGTGAATGTTCCTTTTGGGAGAGATTGGAGACTAGTGCTTCGGCTTCCGCCAATCCCGCAGAAGCTTGATGATCTGGAGGACGGCAAGCAAAAGACCGAAAATCGGGAGCAACAGCGCGGCAGCAGCGGACACGTCAAACAACATCCTGATCCACCAGGGAGAGACGATTGCCGCGCCGGCAATGGCGAAGTTCGCGAGAGCGGTCATTGCTTATCCCACCGTGAGACCGACCATGGTATTGCTGTCGTTTTCTCCCCAACTCGCCTGAATTGATACTCCATTGCCGCTCTGTTTGGGGACGTAGGCTGCGGATGTCGGCTCGTAAAACAGGTCACCATCATCCTCATCTTCGAAGTATTGTTCGAAAAATTCGGTAGCGCCTGTCCATGAGCAGTTGGGGATCACATTTATCGAGGAGCTGCGCCGGGAAAGGAAGATCCCATAACCATTGGCTGGAAAATCCATGGAGAGTTGGAGCGGCTCGGCCTCTTCCGTGCTTGCAGTGTCATGGGCGGTTCCTCCGCCCTGCAAATTGTCGAGTGCTATGCACCATTACACTACGCACTGCATGGCTGAAGGTAGCGACGACAACGGCGGCGCTGCCTGTAGGGACAGTGGCGGACGCGATCGCAAGAATGATATCGTCGCCATTATTGTGCTGCACCTCGATGGTGGCCGAAATCCCGCCGATCGTCACGGAATTAAGGGCGGCGGGACCAGGCGATACGAGTCCCAGTTCAGCGGAGATGAGCGCATAGACCTTTCTTGTCGCCGAGGCGGTACCGATCGGCCTTGCATCGCTGGTGACCAGCACATTGCTTGTTGTGCGCGTATACCAGCTTGTGTTGCGCTCCAGCTCGGCGACGCCAGCGCCGGCGAAGAAACCCGGAGCCGTCATCATGGCACGATGTCTCCGATGAGCAGCCATTCATCGGTCGCGATCTTGATCAGCGATCCGGCCGAATACTGCGTGCGCGCCTTGTAATTGTTGGCGGGGCGAAGCGTGACGCCGGCGCCCTGCGTGAAGGTGATCCGGCCTATGCCCTTCTGCCACCAGTCGATCTTCGACTTCACCGGGAAGGCGACCGACGAATTGGGCGGCACGGTCCAGGTGATGGCGGAGGCATTGCTGCCCGAGACCAGGCGACCCTTGTCGGTGAGCGCGAATGTATAGGTCGTGCCGGTCTGGTCATTGACGGCCGAATACTCGCCTAGTGGTTCAAATGATGTTCCACCGACATTAGGGTTCAGCAGGATCACATCGGTGCCGTTGTAGACGCAATCGCAGATGTGGCCCGCGCCCGTGATGTCGCCGATCGCCAAGGCAACGCCGTTCAGCTTCTTGATCGTCTTCGCGCCCAGGCCGTCGACACTGATGGTCGGATTGACGGACGTATTCATCGCACCAGCGGTGAAGCGGAAGCGCATCTTGGCGGTGTAGGCCGTGAAGGTCGGCGCGAAGATGGCGGTGATGGCATCGGCGGAGCCGCCGACCGAGGCAGCATGCGCAACGATGTCAGATTGCACCTGCCCCAGATTGGCGCTGTCGGTCGCCGCCGTTCCCGCGCCCTGATTGGTGAACTTGAAGCCGCCCATGGGCTGATTGGCCTGCCAGGGCGCCGTGCCGTTCACATTGATGCTGTTGGTCATCGCCTCGGCATTGTCGGCGACATAGGCGTTGTATTTGGCGCTTTCGATGGGCGTGTTGGGCGTGGCCGTTGTGCCGGCCGGCGGGCCGTACACGCCCGATCCGTTGCGGGGCATGGATTACCTCATAGGAAATGATAGGGGCACTCAAAGAACGTTTGAGCGGCGGGACGACTCGGCCTAATCTTTGGGCATCCTCGCACCGAGGTCTCTGCGACCGGGCTATGATACGCCTGCCTCTCAAAGAGACACCCTTGGTGCCTGCACAAGGTAGCGGGAGCGCAATCGAATACCTCGTGGCCCTCAGACGGTCGCGCCGTTCCTTAAGCCGATCAGGCAGGGCTCCGAGGACCCGCCCAAGGCAGTTCGCGACTGTCGAGGGCGGGCCGATGCTGCCACGAACGGCGGTTACCCGTTCGGTGGCCATGACCAACAGCAACCTTACGGTTCTGTGGGCTCACGGACCAGAAAGGTTCAGGGCAATGCGCCCGACCAAGCTGGTTGTTATCGAGGTCCGCCTCAATGTCGCCCTCTGTCTCTTCGGGATAGCGGCGATTATTACGGCAATCCTCGCTTAGCAGGGAGGCTGCTCGGCCAACGCTGGGTGGCCTTTCCCTTTCTGTTGGCCGTCTTCTTTGGCTCTGTGTCGGAATTTCAGCGTGCGGCTTGTGCGGTGTATGAGCATGCCACTTTAAATTCGTCGCGTCTTTCATCTTCGGGAGTCTTTGCCATGACTCACGTCCCGACTTTCAATTCCCAGCAGGAATCGGAACGGATCTATATCGTTTGCGGTCGGATCGCCATCTATTGGGGGCCTGTTGAGCTAAGCGTTGAAGGCGTCCTTACCAAGCTTCGGAATAATCTTCGATATGGGCAAACCCCTGGCAGCTTCCTATGGTCAATACCCTTCCCGAAACAGTTTGGGAGGAAGGTCGAGGAAATCAAGCTTCACCTGAAATCATCACCCAAATACGCCAACGTAAGAAGTGAGGCCGCCCCCCTACTCATTCGTTGCTACAATGCCTTTCAGGTTCGAAACCATGTGGTTCACAGCGTCTGCCAAGGGACGGACTCAAAGGGAAGGGTGATTTTCGGAACCTCGGATCACAAGAAGGGCAAATCGTATGTTGAGGTACGGCTCAGTCCCAAACAACTCGAAAACGCCGCTGTGGCCATGCTGCGCCTGGTTGATGAGTTGAAGAAGCTACACGATCAATTGCACAATCCGGCCTTGCGGTAAATTTCACAATCTTCCGGGATTAAGAACAATGCTCGAAAGTCTTAGGAAGCAGTCTCACTTGATGCTGGAAGTCTTCTTATGGCCTTAGGTTCCTGGTGAGCATTGCGCTAAGTAGCGTTGAACCCATCTAGCAAAAATCACACTCGCTTCTTTGGATAGAATAACGCTGGCTCCGCTCCAAGCTTTTCACAGTACTCCATCGCCGTATCACGGGCGACGATCCAATACGGATTTGCAGCGACCGGGACATTGTTGGTTTTTGCTATGGCGTCTTTGATAACTTCGCCCAAATTTTCTCTGACTACTTTCAATCCACCGGACTCAATATCGCGGCTTAGCGCCTCGAAGCGGTCGCGAGCTTTTTGCGAAGGCAAAGGCAGACTTGGTAAATAGCATTCCCACAAGCATGCAATCTCGTAGAGTTTGAACCTGTCGAGCGCGTCCCATTTGTCCCAGTCGATCGGGTTAGAAACTTGGCGGACCGTCACATGCGGCGGTTTGATTTCTTGCTTTCGTATTACATCCAGATATTCCCTAACAATCGGGTCTATGTCAGCGTGTGTAAAGGACCGTCGGTACTTTTTGTCGTGGTACTCAAAGAAGAAAGTAAACGGAACAAACTTCGAAAGAAACTTGTCTACCGGCATGGGCTTTCGGTCAGGCGAAAAAAAGGCGTGAGTGGCTATACTCGCGCCAACCGGTATCGGATTTATCTCATCACCGGAATAGAAGGAATCGCCAATCTTGAAGTAGAGTGGATATATATCGTTGGTGGTGTCCGACCTGACATAACCGTGGGCGTTTGTGATTGGGTCGCCCGTTAGGTTTTTTCCGTACGCATAGAAATCATGGACAACAATTGCCCCTTGTGGCGCACTCATACCGATGAAAGGGTAGTTCTTGTGTAGGTCAAAATTCCATTCAAGGTCAGTCTTGGGTCGTTTCTCGACCGCGTTCCCCTCTATCGTTTTGGTCGTGTCCGGTAATAGCGCAACGGGTTGCTGAGGCGACGGCAATGACGAGGTGTTATGGATAGCACGCGCGATTATGAAACCTCCAAGCAGTGCGCTCGCGAGAGAGCCCAATCCGCTACTCAGGAAATTGGAAACCTGTGGCCAATGAGCGAGCATAAATTCCATGTCACCCGCCTTGCCTATTAGCCATAGCGTCGGCTTCCACAGAACAATGGCCGTGCCCAGAATTCCCAGTGGCGTTTGTATCGCCGCCAATAGACGACGGATGGCCGCAAACATGCCGGACTCATATCATACCCTCTCTCCCTACCCCAAGGGCTTACGTCCGGTTCAGCTGTTGCTTATAGAGAGCTTTGGCAATGGAACGCTGGCCCGGGTTGACCCAGGGATTTGCGAGGACACTCGCGACGGTGCCGGCGTCCGGTGCCTGCTTCTTTCGCAGGGCTTCGATGAGCGGCGCGAAACTGGTTTCCGCTCTCGCCTTCCCGTCTATTCCAGCCTGGTCAAGCTGGCCCTGCGCGACCCGGCTGCTGATGGCGCCGACGAGCTTATTGGCTCCGTCCCACATGTTGCGAGTGGGCTGGTTAAGCTGGCGCGCGACCAGCGCCCGTATCAGCGCGCGGCGATCGGCCAGTTCATCCGGTGAATTGATGGCGTCATTGCCAAACAGGTTGAATGCCATTTATGCAGTCCTCACACGTTCGCCAAGGCGAAGCGCCTTGCGATAGTCGACCATCTTGAAGCCGCCCGGGCCTTTGACGACCGCTTCCGGCTTCGCCTTCTCGACCTCCTGGGCGATGAGACCGAGGCGCAGCGGACCGCCGCCCTTGTAGCGATAGCTGTAGATGCCGAGATCATCGGAAGTCTCGCCAACCTTGTGGATGTCTTCCTTCAGCCGCTTGTCGGAATAGGCTATCGCCGTCCCCGCGAGGCTGAGCAGGCTGCCGAGCCTGGCATCGTTTTGAGCCTGCTCTTGCTGATGTGCCGCAAACTGGTTCTGATAAGCATTGTCAACCATTTGAGCCAAAGGCACGCCATCGACGCCGGCCTGTGGCGTGTTGCTGACGAAACTGGGCTGGCTGACCTGGGAACCCGAGAGCAGCGCCGTGGTATAGTTGAGATCCCGGGCGTGATCCCGATCTGCTTCCGCATAGGCTTCGGCGCGGCTGGTCAAGGCGTGCTGATTGTAGGCGTCGTTTTCGTTCTCCCCCACTTGGCGCATGAGCCGATCATAGGCATCAGACCCCAGGCGAAGACCGCGATTGGCGGCATCGGTTTCAGCCTGGCGACGCGCTTCCGCGAGACGCGGCGCAAGGCGCTTGTTGCCGAGATCGAAGAGCCGCGCCTCCACCTCCTCATCGACCTTGAAGGGCTCCTTGTTGATCCTTCCCGACAAGTAGCTGGCAGCATTGGCGAGATTGTATTTGGCGGCATCGGCCTCGTTCTTGATCCGCTTCTGGGCGTCAGACAGGGTCGTGGTCGCGGTGTAGATCGGGATATCCCGCCCACCCACTTTCTGCTTTCCCGTTTCAGTGTAGATAATCGCCCCATCATCCGTGACCTGGTTGGTGCGGTTGATGGCGTTTTGAGCCAAGGCTGTGTCGATGTTCATCTGTGCTTGAAGCCTCGCCGTCGCCTTCGGATCAGGCGGTTTCGGGGCCTTGCTGCTCTTGCTACCCATGAATGTGTTCCTTATGAAAACCATTCGCACGCCACGCTTCCGCGGTGAGCGCCGAAATGATGCCGTCCATGCCGCGGCCAAAGAGCCGCGGTACCGTTACTTGCTCGAAACCATAGGCCCTAATGATGCGCACCGCGTTTTTCAGCCCGGCCGGTGTGCGGGCCACGGCGAGCTGGCAGCCGAGTTGATCGAAGACATAGGAGAAAGCCGCATAGAGAACCGGCCGCGTCAACCACCTCCGGTTATTTCCAGCAAAGCTGATCTCGATCACGCCGGCCTTTGGATTGTAGTTGTGGAACACGAACCCGCCGACGAGACGAGCGCCGTCCGTCACGCCAATGGCCGTGCAGCCGCCAAAATCCTCGCGATCGCAATCTTCGATGAGAGCTGAAACGAGCATCGCCACAGCTTCATCATTGCCGTAAACCGGCCTCATACCGCGATGCCGCCCTGCTCATAGAGAAGATCGAAGGAGACGAGCTCCGCCTCCGGCGGCGCCACATGGGAATTGGTGAGCTGAACGTTCGGCGCCACCGAAAATCCCTGGCCCGTAACGCTGACCCAGCGCGTCACAGTCTGTTGCGTCGTCGAGGAGTCCCACAGAGCGACGTCCCAGAGACCCGCGTCCCAGACATCGAGGCTCGGATGCGATGCCGCCGCGGGATATGGCGGCAGCTTCGGCAAATAGTTGAAGGAGCACGAGACCCGCGGGTTAATCGGTTTCCGATAGAGCCAGGTGGTGCGCGCCATTCTGGTGGTCTTTGCCGAGGCCGGCGACCCAAGGTGATCGTAGCGGCCCACGAATGTCGAGAGGTATGTCTGCCCGTCATCCGTGCCGCCGGCCTCGCCAATGTAGACCCCGCCGCCCGGCGTGCCGAAATAGATCAGGCTTCCCGCCTCGACCGAGCAAGAGAGGTCCCAGTTCGTATATTTCGCCCAGGCTCCGGTAAGGAGATTGACGACATAGCAACAGACTTCGGATGCGCCCACGCTCGGCAGGCCGATGATGGCCATGCTGCGCGCCACCCATTTGACGCAAGACCAGGCGCGCGACGACTGCCGCGCGAGCGCCTGCGCGCGCCATTCGTCTTCAATGGTCCGCGTGATCGAGGCCAGCGTCAACGCCGCCGGATCCTTCTCTTTTGCCGCGGACAGCGGGACGAGCCCGTCCAGAGTGGCAATGATCACATCGCCGCCGGCGCGAAAATATGCATTGGGGCCGAGCGGCTGGCCGATGTCATAGGTGCCGACCAGTCCCCAGGCCGTCGGAAGAGCGGGATCGGTGCCGGCAAAAGCCGCCATCTCCCCGGTCGTGGTCACGAAGACGCAGACATCATCCATGCCGTCGCCGGCATCGACCGACCACGTCGTGCCGAACAGCAGCGAACCACCTTTCTTGAAGACGCCGGAGAGGGAGATCTGCGTTGCCGCGCCGCCAATGCTGTCGACGGGCAGGCACCAGGCAACGAGCGTGTCCTTCTGGATGAAGAACAGCCGGTTCTTGAACACCCAGACATAGGAAAAGGTCGATGACGTAGCACCCGTGATGCTGGGACTGGTGCTCCATGTCGAACCATTATAGACGCGCCGGTCGTTGGCGCCGTTGACGGCGATCAGGAAATCACCGCCCGATGTCGAGAACATTGTCGATGAAAAGAACCCGCTTGTCAGGCCTGTGACATCGGCCGCTGGCTGCACCGTCGGGCTTGCCGGGCTCGTGATGTTGTAGATGCTGTCCGCATCGCTCGCGAATATCCGCTCAGCCGTGCCGCTGCGCCAAGCCATGAGGCTGATAACGCCATCCGTGATGGTCGCATGGCGGAGCCTGCCTCCGCGTGGTCTTATTCCGCGTGTCGTCGGGAAGAAGTTCTCGAGGATCGAAGCGGCGCCCGGCTGGTCGATTGCCAGGCTCTCCGACGTGACCCAGCCGCGGACGGGTGCGGGGAATGTCTTGGGGATAGAATGCGCACGAGCCTGCGCCGCAACGGCTTTTCGACGGAGATTGGGCATCAGGGAACGATGGCCTCCGGAAGAGCGATCTGGGCATCGGATGGCAGGCGGTCGCGGCCGATGGTGAGAATGCGCGAGCCCTTGTCGGCGGTGATCAGCTTCTCTTTAGCGTCCTCGTAGTTCCCGAAATCCTCGCCATAGGCGAGGCCCTTATTGGCCCGCCATTTCCAGATCATGCACAATTCGAGCAGCTTCTCGGAGAGCCGGAACGTGTCATTGTCGGCCGAGAAAGCGGCCTTTGGGGTCGCGTTGCTGTCCAGAGCCCATTTCGAGCTCATGTAGAAATACTTGACCTCTTCACCATTGGCGGGCGCCGGCTTGATGTGGATCTGGTCGCCATGGATCGTCCAGGCGCCGGCCACCAGATTGAACTGGCGAATGCTCATGTCGAGCCACTGGTCGCTCGAGGTGACATGCCTCAGCGCGGCAACATGCCGGCTCGTGCGCAGCTCCGCCTTCTTAAGCATTCGGTCATAGTCGGCCGGAAAGTTGAAATCCTCGGTCGTGCCGTCGCCGTTGATGGTGGCTACGCCCTTGAGCTTCTGCCATTCATAGTCCTTGGCGATGTGATCGGCCGCCATGTTCGCTAGAACCTGCAATTCAAAATGCTCACGCTCCTGGCTGGCGAAAATCGCATCCGGCCGGTTCAGCGGGAGGGTGCCGCAGGCGCTTTGGATGACGGTGAGAACGGTCATGGGCAGTGTTCACCAATTGAGTGGGCTTGTTGGCATGGGGAAAAATCGCACCGGGGCAGGATGCCAAAGGCTTGGCAATTAGCCGTTCGGGTACCAACGATCGCGCTTGCGGTGCTTCTGGTGGTGCTGAGGCTTGGGGTGTCGCTGTTGAGGCTGGGGGCTCTCTTGTTGATGTGTAGGCTGGCGGCTCTCATGATGTGGCGGCTGCTCGTTTTCGTGCCCCTCAGGTGGCTGGGCCGGTTCGTCTTGGACCGCTGGCTTTTCTCGGATGATCGCGTCCTGCTCGCGCTGCCGCTCTTTTGCTTCGAGCGCCTCCAGGCGCTCGCTCAACTCGGCATTCCGCGCAGCAAGCGCGGTCGCATGGGCAGAATCCTTGGCCGTTGCGATATAGGCGGCGGCCTTCTCCTTAAGCTCACGGCCAAACATGCCGAGGCGGGACAGGTTGATACCTTCGAGGCCGGCCAGCGCTTCGGCCGTGTGGACGTGGAGCGCCTTCAGTTCGGCACGGCGGGCGGAATCGATGAAGGGCAATTCATCGATCGGCGTGCCCTCCCCTACGGCGGCTTCGCCGGATTTGAAGGCTTCATAGTGGCGGTGATAGACCTGGGCGTAGCTCACCCAAAGGTTCGATTGAGGGTCGCGCATGCATTTCTCATGCGCTGGCGCGACCAGTTCCTTTTTCGTGTCGCCGGCGAAGCGGATGAAGACCTGCTCCTGCTGGTCATAGATCGGCCGGCCCTCTTTAAGACTCTTGGCCTTGTTTTCGACGGCGACATTGCGGAATTCGATGTGCAAATGGCGTGTGCTCGAGGGATCGAACATGGATGTCCTTCCGGTAAACTATGCCGCCAATCCATCGTCCATGAATGGACGCCAGATTTCGCATTCGGCGAGGCCCGCGGACGGCGTGCCGTCGGCGGAAGCGAATTTGGCGTTCTTCACGCGATCACCGGCGACGACGGCGTCGTCTACTTGGCCAGGTGTGGCGGTGGCATAGACATTGGCGTCATTGACGACAGTGCCGGCTTTGACGACGGCCTTGCCCTGGATCTGGTACCAACCGAACTGGTTGGCGACGGTGGCCGCCATGGCTACGGCGACGGGGCCGATGTCGTTGGGGGCGAGAAGCGAGGTGGAGAAGTCGTCGGGATTGTAGATGACGACGGAGCCGAGGACGGTGGAGGCGACACCCTTCAGGTAGATGTGCTCGCTGGAGCCGAGTAGCAGGTCTTTCGTGCGGATGATGGCGCCGAGGTTGTGACGCTGGATGGAAGAGGTTTCCGCGATCGGTTGGCCGATGAGGGTGTTTTCCTGGATGGTGAAGGGCAAGGGGCGTGTACTCCTGAAGGACGCTTCGAGGCTCGCTTCGCGAGCACCTCAGCGTGACGGGGTGGAAAGTGAGCAGAAGGTCGTTGTTGGGCGAGGAGCTAGGTCGTCGAGGGGCCCCTCACCCTCCCATTGCTTCGCAATGGGGCCCTCCCTCTCCCCGCTGCGCGGGGCGAGGGTATTTCGTTACGGTGCGGAGTCGTAGAGCTTGGCCATGTGGAGGGGGTTGTTCATGGTGAGCTCGCCGAAGAAGCCGATATGCTGGACGATGGCGTCCTGGTTGATCGGCATCTGCTTGCCGCCGAAGCGCACGAAGTTCCGGTCCGGGTGATAGCGGAAGCGCAAAGCCGCCGTGTCGATGAAATAGGTGGTGTTGGGGGGCATGGCGGTGCCGATGCCGCCTTCGAGCACGACGTCGACGGCCTTGCCGGCGCCGTGAAAACGCAAAGACGTGAAACCGAGCTTGCCGAGCTCATTCTGGTTGGTGATCTGCTGGATGGCGACGAGAGCCGAACTGAAAGCGGTATAATGCTCAAGCGAGCTCAAGATCAGATTCGGGCCTTTGGCGCCCCGGCTTCTCTGGATGATGATGGTCTCGAAGATCCGCCGGACGGTCGTGGCATCGACCTGAGTGATTCCGGGAAAGGCCGAATTTGCATCATAGGAACTCGTCTGCCAGATCGCATTCGAGCGGGATATGCCGCCATAGGTGCCGGCATTGACCACCGTGGGGATAGCGAGCTGCAAGCCGCCGATCTGATTCGGCAGCGTGCCGTTGGCGTGAAGGTCCTCGACAAAACGATCGACCAATTCCTGCTCCGCTGCGGTAATATGTTCTTCCATGACCTCCTTGAGCTGGTTCGAGCCCGAGTTCTTCAAGATCTCCTCATTGGAGAGGGTAACCGAAACCGCCGCCAAGCGGGGCGCGAACTCGGCATCGTTGAAAAGCTCGGCCGGTTGCGGATTGAGGAACTCATAGCCCGCATAGCGAATATAGGTGCCGCTTTCATTGTAGAGCAGGCGCTCGCGGATCGTCGGACCCGAGAACGTCTTGAACTGGTCGCGCTGCTTCATGGTGAAGAGCAGCGCATTGGAGTTGGACACAAGGTCGGCATAGCCTTGCGAGCGATCCTCCAAAGCCAGCGAGAACGCCTCTTGCGGGCGCTCATTGGTGTTCAAGGCCATTCATTCATTCCTTAGGCAATAGTGGTGACTCACCCGAGGCCGAGAGAGGCGAAAGCGCTATCGACGCTTTCCCGGGCGGTTTGCGGCGCCTTGCGCCTAGCCGGGTTTGAGCCGGAGCCAGGAGCGCCCGTGATCGAGAGATTGCCGAGCCGGGTCTGAGCCGGGGCAGATTTGCGGTTGGCCGCGTTTGAGGCAGCCGGTTGAGAGTCATTGACCGGCTCCGGACTGAGCCGGACGGCCATATCGAAGGCGGATTTGAGGTCCTGCGCGAGGCCGCCACTCAGAAGCCGCGTCATCATGCGCTGCACTTCGGGCTCTTTCAGCCGCGGGTTCTCAGCGGCAAACGCATTCACCTGCCTCGAAATCTCATCATCCATGCGCTGCTCGAGCGACTTCGACATGCCACCCAACTCATTGCGCAGATCGGTCAACTCCTGGCGAAGGCCGCGAATGGCTTCGTCGTCGCGCGGCTGTGTCGCTTCCGGCTTCTGAGCCATGACCTGGGCGGCATAGTCGCGCGGCGTGATGCCGGCATATTCCAGGACGCTGGCGATGGCGTTCATCCGCTCATCCGGCGTCTTGGAAAGGAGCGCAAAATCCAGGGCGACATAGCGGCCGAGCGTCTCATGGATGGTGGTGCCGTGCTTTTCGGCCAGTTGCTGATAGGGCTTCAGCGGCTCGAACGCTGCCTGATAGCGGTTCATGCCATCGTTCAGCTCCTGAAACGCGCGATGGGTCTCGGTGCGGACAGATTCGGGGACGTCGGCCCAGGCGGCCTTGGCTTCGGTCGAAAACCGGGCTGGAGCCTCTGCCGGGTTGCCGGCGCGCTCGTCCTTGCCGGGTGCATCCGCCTTTACAGGCTTTGCCTCATTCCGCGCGTCGGCTTCCTCAGAACGTGGCTGTTCGAGCGCCGCGAAGGCCCGATCGACGGACGCGCGTGCGGTCTCCCGTGATCGCTCGACAGTTGCGCGGGACGCCTGCGGAGCGTCGGTCCGCCCGCCATCGCCATTGTCCGATTGCGCAAGCGAAATGCTTTCGGTCGCGGCGCTGGCCGCTCCGGCTTCGTCAATCATGTGTATTCTCTCGCCTGACTGGGGGATCAGATCCGCAGCCGCAATGAGCTGCGCATCTCACAAAAAAGCCCGGACGCTTGATGGTTCAAGCCCGGGCGGGATGACCGGGTCAAGCCCGGTCACAGGTTCTTCGATCCTGATATTTCCCAAATCTCATTGAATGGCCCGCGATGTCAATAGGCCAGATGCCAAGAGCCAACTTTTTTTGCGCTCGCTAGCTCTTCAGAACAAGCCGCGCGCAACCAGTGCGATGAACGGCATGCGCCGCGATCTCGCGGCCTGCCCGGCGCAGAGTGAAGTCGAGCTTCGCCTCGCCGGCATGGACGCGCCGCAGCGTGATCTCATCGAGAAACTTCGGAAGTTCCGGACGCTCGAGACGGATTTCGCCCGTCTGCGGATCACATTCAAGGCCGAGGGAGGATTGCAGCAAGCTCAGCAACGAGGCGGCGGCCCAGGCCTGCGGCGAACAAGCCACCGGATAGAAGGTGGGACCTCGACCCGGCCGGCGGGGAAATCCACAAAAGAGCTCAGGCAGCCGGCGAAGGTCGAGATAGGTCGCAGCACTGAAGAGACCTTCGAAAATGCGGAGGATAGAAGACTTGTAGCCATAGCGCGCAAAACCCAATGCAATGAGCGCGTTGTCATGCGGCCACACCGAGCCATTATGATAGGACATCGGATTGTATCGAGCTTCATCCGTCGCCACGGTCCGGATGCCCCAGCCCGACATCGATCTTTCACTCATAAGGGTCTTCACGGTCTTCGCCGCCAGGTCGGGCTCAGCGATGCCGGCGAAGAGGGCGTGGCCGGCATTGGATGATCTTACCGCGCAGCATGCCTTCTCGCCATCCAGAGCCATGGCGAAAGTACCGAGCTCATCGCACCAGAAGGCTTCGTTGAAATGGCGACGCAGCTCATCCGCCTGAGCACGAAGGGCTGTCCCCGTCTCAAGCTCAGCCAGCCGATCAGCCAGATTCGCGGCCGCCAGCAGAGCGGCGTAATAATAGGCCTGAACCTCGCAAAGGGCGATGGGCGGCTCGGCAAGCCGTCCGTCTCGATGAAAAATCGAATCATGACTGTCTTTCCAACCCTGATTGAAAAGGCCGCTCTCGGCCTTGCGGCGGTATTCGATGAAGCCATCACCATCGAGATCGCCATAGGTCGTCGCCCAGCGCATGGCCCTTTCCACGATCGGCCAGATTTCGCGGGCAAAACCGTCATCACCGGTGCGATCGCAATAGGCTCCGGCGAGCATGACGAACAGCAAGGTAGAATCGATGCTGCCATAGTAGTGGCGAAACGGCACCTCGCCCAAGACAGCCATTTCACCGTTACGGGTCTCGTGCAAGATCTTGCCGGGTTCCGCATCATTGAAGGCATTCTCTTCCGTCGCCTGATGAGCGGCCAGAAACGACAGCACGCCACGCGCAAGGCTGGGGTCGCTCCACAGAGTCAGCAGAGAAGTGATCAGGGCGTCACGCCCGAAAACCGTACTGAACCAGGGTATGCCGGCATAGACATAAGGTCCCCGAGACGTGCGGGATGTCAGCATGCCAATATCGGCCTGCGCGCGCCTCAGCGCTTCATTGAAAATATCGTTGGAGCTATGGACCTCAGCGGCATCGGGCTTGCGGGCGCGTTTCTCCCGCCGCAAAGCAACCAGGGACCGTAAATAGTCTTCGCGCGGCGCGCGGCCCGGGGGACCCGTGCAGGAAATCGTCACGAAGATGATCCGATGCTCCTGAGAAGCGCAGGCAATATTGTAGATAGCCCTGGTTCCGTCCAGCCGCTGCGGCGACGGGTCGAAGACAATGTCGGTCGCGAGGGTGCGCCGGTCGAGCCCCTCATATTGAAGTCTGACGGCCTCCTTATCCAGTTTGGGATCGAAGATGGCGCCGCGCCGAGCACGCTCCAAACCGCGCACCTCGAAGATATCGGCAAAATCCGAACGGAAGCGGAATTCGAGCGACAGGGTCACAGAGGCATCGGTATAGTTGCGGATGATAAGGCGTTCATGACATCGGCCAGCATTCAGGAACTTCGACCGGTGGATGTGCATGGAATCATGTCGCAACACGAGCTGCTGACCGGCGAAGACATCGGGATTGGCAAGATCGGAGAAGACCATGGTGTTATCGTCGGTCAGGCTTGACGACAACAGTATCGGCCTCACCCCCGAGATCAGAAGCTCGTAGTGAGAAAGATAGCGCGTGTCCTGGTAATAGAGACCATCGGAACTGCCATAACCCGACAGAAAATCCCCTTTGGGATCCAGAACCGCGAAGGCTTCGTCCTGTTTGAGGATGCGCGGACGCCGCTCCTGAAGCGAAAAAAAAGCGCTAATCTGGAACTGCTCTTCGCCCGCCTCATGCGGGTCGGTGCGGTCTTGCAGCATCCCGGCCTCGGTCAATTACAACGCGCCAACGGGCTGGAGGTCCACCGATGGAACCGGCGCGAGGGGTGGACCATAAATATGTCGATTATCAGGTCGCGCCTGCAGAAGCTTCTCATAGAGCCGGACATAATCGCCGGCCATGCGCTCCACGGTAAAGCGCCGATCGAAGCATCGCCGCACTATGCCGCGATCGAATTCGTGGGTCTTCTTCACCGCGGCGATGGCCGCCTGGCGGTTGCCGACGATTGTGCCCGACAGGCCCTCCTCGATGATCTCGGGAACCGAGCCGAGGGGATAGGCGATGACCGGTGTCCCGCAGGCCATAGACTCGATCATAACCAGGCCAAACGGTTCGGGCCAGTCGATCGGAAACAACAACGCTCGCGCATTACCCAAGAACTCCGCCTTCTGCCTTTCAGTGACCTCCCCCACATATTCGACATTGCGATTGCGACGCACCATGGGCTTAACGACCTCGCGCCAGTAATCGACATCGACCCTGTCGATCTTGGCCGCAATCCGCAAAGGCAGGCCAGTGGCAGCAGCTATTTCGATGGCATCGATGGGATTTTTCTCCGGTGAAATCCGGCCGAGAAAGGCCAGGTAGCCGCCCTCCCCCGTACCGCATCCCAGCATCCGAGGGGGCAGACCATGATAGATCATAGACGCCTGCACCTCATCGGGCAGCATACGGCGCTGAGACCGCGAAATGGTGACAAGCTGGGCTTCGCTGAACTCACGGTAGAAGGAAAGAATCCCAGGACTGTCGAGCCGGCCATGAAGCGTGGTCACCGACGGGCAACCCAGAGCACGCAAAAAGGGAAATTGGAGAAGATCAAGGTGAAAGTGGATAACGTCGAAATCGCGGCAGCGGTCGCGCAGTTTCTCGAGCATCAGGAGATGATGCAGCACGGGATCGCGGCGGTTACTACTCAAGCGCAGAGCCGCTTTACTGCCCGGGACGAGTTCCGCAGCCGTCTGCGAATCGCCCGAGGCAAACAGGGTCACTTCATGACCTTGCCTGACAAGCTCTTCAGTCAGGAACGAAGCGATACGCTCGGTCCCGCCATAGAGCTTCGGGGGCACGCTTTCAATAAGGGGCGCAACTTGCGCAATCTTCACTGTACTGAACCATCTTCTTGACTTCGCAAAACAACCCTCGCAGCCACGGATGGTTCCTATCTCTACGGCATTTCCCTCAAGGGCGGCGCAAGCGCGTCGCCAGAAGCAGGGCCAGCCAGGCAAACGCGATTCGGAATAACGTTCCGCCGACACTATTCTGTTTTACTTTTACTACAACCGCGAAAATCTGACTTACCTTCTCTGATCAGCACGAGCCTAGATAAATCGCGCCCGACGCCCTTGCGAGGCCGAGGCTCCACGGCGACAGCCCAGCCGGGGCGCAAGAGGGTCGAACCCGACGCTCCGACGGAACCGGCGACCGGGTCAGTGCGTTTGTGGCGCATGCCGCATGATGGAGCCATCGAGCGACGCAAGTTGCGCAAGGCAGAGGTCGAGAGCTTCCCGATCCTGCGCTCGCCCGGCGGGCGTGCGCGCAGAGTGGTCAACGGCAAGACGCGACCCGTCTCCGAGCAGGACGCCAGGAGGATCGAGAAGCTGGTGATACCGCCGGCCTGGCGAGACGTGCGCATCAGCGCCGACCCGCGCAGCCACATCCAGGCCGTGGGACGAGACGAGGCCGGACGCCGGCAATATATCTACCACCAGGAATGGGAGGCCGTGCGCAGCGCCGAAAAGGCTCTAAGGCTGCGACGCTTGATCAGGGCATTGCCTCGCATAAGGCGGACGATCGCGCGCGATCTCGATCATTCCGGCAACAGAAGGGTCCTGGCCACCGCCGCCCGCCTCGTGGACCGGTTGTGCCTGCGTGCCGGCCACGAGGAATATGCCGGCGAGGAGAGCGGCCGCGGCGCAGCGACCCTCCTGTGCAAGCATGTACAGGTGGAGCAGGACACCGTGGAGCTCGATTTCCCCGGAAAGGGCAAGCGCCGGATCGTGACCAGCCTGACCGACGCCAAGGTCGCCCGGAATGTCAGGGAAGCACGTGGGATCCGGGGCAGTCGCCTCTTCAAGCTCAAATCGGGCCAGTCCCATCGCAACATGACCGCCAACGACCTCAACAGCTATCTGGCCCGGATCGCCAAATGCGACATATCGGCCAAGGATTTCCGGACCTTGCGGGCTTCATCACTCGCCATCGTCGATCTCCAAACGAATCCAGCGGAAACGGCGACGGCACGTCGGCGGATACTCGCCAAGACCTGTCGCGACATCAGTGCCGTCCTGTGCAATACGCCGGCCGTCGTCCGCAAGAGCTACATCCATTCGCCGGTCATCGCGCAGTATGAAGAAGGCAACCTAACCGGGATGAGAGCCGGAACGGCCCTCCCCTTATGCACGCAAGCCGAGAGTCTTTTGCTTGCCTTCCTGCGTAGGCGATAGAAGCGCGCAAATATCGGAACCAACGCGCCTTCGTCACCGTTCGACAGATACCTACCTTGTGTGGGAAATGTTCACTCGGCCCGCCAGACGCGATGCGATTGGCGGGCCTTGTGTGAGGGCCAGGCACTCGAGGTCTCGGACTCCACGCATCTCCCGCTAGAAATTGACACGGCCCATCAGAACAAGAATGAGGAGAATAATCAGGATCAGGCCAATGCCGCCGCTCGGATAATAGCCCCAACCACGGCTATAACCCCAATTCGGCAGGGCGCCGATCAGCAGCAAAATCAGGATGATAATCAGGATGGTGGACATTCGTTTTCCTTTCTCAGCTCCGCCCGTACTCAACGCAGAGGGCGGTTCCGAGTTCCCAAACAGGAACTTTACATGGTCAGCCCCGAAGGCCGGCTCGCGAGAAGGCCCGGGCTATTGCCGCCTTGATCGCCCGCCGATCGGGTTTCGTCCTGGGCCGCGGTCTCAACATTGCGGGGTCGTTGCCGACCTCCATCATGCCTGCCGCGCGATAGGTCGCTCTCAGCGCAGACTTGCTGTCATAAAGCCTGCCGTCCAGCATCGACCGCACGGGCGCCATGGTGTCGGACATGACAGAGGGACAAGCATAGGACGATCGCGCGCGGCGTGCCGGCGCCGCCCCGTGGGAGATGCGAAGAACAACAACCATTGTCACGAGGTCCGGAACGGCGCTTCAAGAGCGGCCATCACATTGGCGTAATGCATCGTGTCTATTCTCCTGTGTTAAGGCGTTCGTGGCCCTGCCGAGAAACGCGTGTCAGCGTTCAAGCCGCGAGCAGCAGAATAGCAAAGGCTTCCTCCTCCTGAAGCCGCTCCCGCTCGGCAATGAAGGCTTCCCGGCGCTCGCGATCGACAAGCAGCGCCTGAGCGAGCAATCCGTCGATGACCGCCGAATAGTCCGGCGACGGGATCGGCTGAGTTGTGACCGGGTCGATGATGCCGGAAGCAACCAGAAATGACCTGTCGATGATCCGGCGCAGCTCTTCCCGCCATTCGCGTTGCCGCCGCTCGCGGATCAGGCGCGGGTCATCGCCGCCTACATGAGCGAAGACAAGCGGGGCCGGCGCATCGGCGACCGCCGCCGTGGCTGCAAGCGTGTCGCCAGCCTCGGCGACGCTGATCGTGCCGGTGATGGAAAGCGCAGCTGCGGCGCTCAGGCCATCATCTGCCTCGGCGAGGTCGAGCGAGCCGGTGGTGAGCGGCTGGCCCGCTCCCTGAGCTGACAGCGTATCACCAGCTTCGGTGAGCGACAGCGTCCCGGTGATCGGCAGGACGCCGGCCGAAGCCGGCGTATCACTCGCCTCAGAGGCAGCGAACGTGCCCTTGATAAGCAAGGCTGCGGCGCTGGAAAGCGTGTCCCCGGCTTCCGTTGGGCTCGCGGCGCCCTTAATCAGGAGCGTCGCCGTCGCCGAAGACGTGTCGTTTGCTTCTGTAACCGAAAGCGAGCCGACTGAAGCGCTTGCCGTGGCGCCGGCAAAGAGGAGTAGGAGCATTTGCGGCTATCTCGTCTTTGGTGCTACGCTCCGGCAACCCATTCGGAGAGAAGATGCCATGCCGGCTAACATCGAAGCTCTTCCCGCAAATCAGGCCATAGAAGCTTTTGCCGCGGAATTGGAGGACCTAGCGAAGTGGATCGCAGACAACTGCGAGGAGGAGGTCTAGTGGTCGACGCCTATGAACGCCGCAACTATCCTCCGTATGATAGCTACAGAACGTGATGACCTCGCAAACAAGGTAATGGCCGAGATCGCGCATCATAGAGACCAATGCAGACTTGATCCGGAGCGGCTCAGCTATCACCGGGAACGCTTACGCATCCTCGACCTACCATCCCAGCCAAGCGGCAATCATTCCACCGTCGTTGGCGGATGATACTCCCAAAACTCCAGATGATGCCAGTGTTGCAGCGCCCATCTGTGTGCCCGCCTCGACAAGTGAATCAACAACCTCTGCCGATCCAGCTCCGGTAAATGTGAGCGGATTAGCCGCTGTGTCGTCCTGAGCCAGGACTCCTACAAAACCGGTCCGGGGAATGATGACATCGCCCGATATAGGGGCGGTGCCGCTGGCTGACAGCGTTCCCGAGAAGCGGGGCGTAATCCTGGGTGCAATCGTGGCGGCGATGACAGCCCCGCCACGAGTCTGCGTCGCTGGATAGGTGGTCGCCACGATTACCGTCTCACCCGCCGGCACAAGAGCAGCATAGAGAGATAAGGCAATGGTGTTGTTCTCGGTGAACGTGACCTGCTCCAGCAAAGTGGTTGTGACGCCTCCTATCATGACAGAGTTCGGCAGGGCGTTCGCGACTGTGGTGCCGGTCACCCGATTGAAGACGTACGCGTAAATGACTCTTTGCCGATCAGGCCCATAGGGCACCACCAGGTTGGTGAAGGAGTACGACGAAAGATCAGTAGCATTCACGGCACTGCCGCCAATCAGCACTTTTGGAACCGATCTATACCTTGTCGCCAGTCTATGGCGACGTCGGTCCAATGCCGTCACCATCACGTCAACCGCTGGATCTTGAAGCGGAAGGTGAAGGCCTCTCCGCTGGCCGGCGTGTAGGCGTTCTTTGCCCGAACCAAAAAGCGAAGATTGGCTGAGCCGACACAGGTGAATCCCATATTCAGCCCTTGAATATGGTCAACATCGTTGTTCCCAACGTCCTCAAGGGCAATTGGGACAACGCCGACAAGCTTGGCCATGTCCGCATCCGATAAAGCGAAAGCGGCATTATCGTTCGGCGATGTGACGGAGCTGTCGAAGATGAATATTTCACCTTGAAGCGGCGTGGCCGGGTCATTGTTCGACACCACGACGATATCGGTGATGAGGCCCGATCCGCCAGAGGCCTTGGCAGCATTGGAGATCGTGAAGGTGGTTGGCGCCGAGGTGGAATCCGAGACCGTATCGTTGACGGCATAGGCCGTGGTGTCGGCAGGCCGGTTAAAGGCCGTGGTTACGGTGACGAATTCGTCATTCGGTCCAACAACGGCCAGGGCGGAGGCAGATGCCTGAGCGCCGGCCAGGATCGGGGTGCTGGCGCCATCACCGCCACCGTCAAGCTTGACGCGCTGATAGTGAATACCCGAGACGTCATCGGTCGCGACGATCGGAGTTGCCGTGCCCGATCCAGTTGCGGGGATGGTGACATTGTCAGCCATCAGGGATTGCCCGCAGTGAGTGTGAAGCTCGTGACGGTGAAGGCCTGGCCGGCAGTGAACGATGTCGAGTCCACCGTCAGGTCGCCGCCGCCGCCCGTCAGGGTAACGGTGCCTTGCGCGTGGCAGGTCGTTCCGTCAGATGCATAGAGCCGGAAATGAGCGGCGGTGCCGTTATTGTCAGCAGAAAGGTCTTCCCATGTGCCCGACTTCGCCTTGCTGCCGCCCGAAGCAGCCGCCATCCAGTCGGACGGCAGGTTAGCGGTGGCAAGTACCGTTCCCGAATCCGCTGCGGCGCAGTTGCCCGGCGCGGCCCCGGTCCTGATTTTCAGGACGGCAGAAGTGCCGATTGCCGTTTCGACGGCGTCGAGCTTGGCATTGCGGACCGTGGTCGAATATTGAAGCGTCATATCAATTCATCCTCGCTGGAGCCGTGGTGTAGGTTCGGCCGTCGGGCGTCGTGACGGACTTCGGCGCGGCGATGGCGCCGGCAAGCTGCTCGATGGCTTGCGCTATCTGCAATTGGCCGGCTGCCAGTTGTTCCAGCATCTCCTGCTGCGAATAGGCCGACGGAAGTACTGTTCCCGCCTCGCCACTCCCGCTCACCGGTGAGATATGCTCCTGGTCAGCTTCGGCGCGGGACTGACGCGCCTCGAGCCGCTGCCGATGCGCGATCTCCTGCCGGCGCACGGCCATTTCGTCGTCGTGCTTCTGCTTGTCGAAAGCAAGCTTCTTGTCTTCCTGTTGCGCCTTGATCTGCTCAGCGCTCGACTGCGGACTTTGTTGCGCCTGCTGCGCCTCTCTCTTCACCGTCTCGGCGTATTGTTCGATCGCGCCGGCGAGGGCGCGGCCGGCGCGGAAGGGCGCCACGGCGAATTTGAGCGTCTCGGCCGCAAATGGCGCCGTCGCCGGCTGTTGCGCCACCAGGGGCACCAATTGCTGCATGGCGCCGCTGAGCGCGCCCAAAAACTCGGTTCGGCTCGCCTTCTCGGCATTCTCGTCCGGCTGGATCGTCGAATCGGTTTCGATCTCCAGCACAAAAGGCCGGATGCGCTGTTCACGCAGGAGGCCGACGATCTTTTCCATGGTGACCGTGGCCTGGAGTTGTTGGATCTGCCCGTCCATCTGACTCTTAGTCTTTGCCAGCGCTTGCACGTTCTGCTGCAACTCCCGGCCTTCGGGGGATTCCAGGTATTCCAGCGCCTGCCGGCCCAAAGCCTTCACCTGCCCGGCAATGTCGGCCTCGGTCGGCAGATCCATTTGCGCCATATCGGCGAATTGCCGGGGCGTATAATTCTCCGCCATGATCTCGGCCGAGATGCGTGTCAGGTCGCGCGCGAAACGCACCAGCTCGCTTTGCCGGTCGCGAATGCGGATCGAGCCGTATTGGCTCTTGAGCCGCTGGGCGCCCAGCGTCTCTTCCGGATCGGTGGCGCCGCGCATGATGTCGGAAATACCGCTGATCTGATAAACATCATCGATCAACTGCCGGCGGAGCGCCACAAGCGAGGTGATGGTGTTCGCCACCTCGACGATCGGCAGCCAGACGACGCTGTCCCTGAGCGAAGCGCCGCCCAGATTCTGGTAATTGGCAACCGGGATGAGGCGGGCATTGTTGCTCGTATCCTTGAGCGCCGCCTCGATAGCCTCGGCCAGATCGCCGGCGCCGCCCGGATAAAAGCCCTTGAGCTTCAGCGCCTCGGCCAGGGACGAGATGCGCGCCGTAAGCTCATTGATCTCCTCGAGCTGATCGCGATAGTAACAGAAGTCAGGCACCGGAACGAGCGAGCGCCGCTCCAGCGTGGCATAAGCGGGCTTCGGGCACGGAAAGAACCTGTCGAGCTTCAGGTAAGGGTCCCTGGCGTCCAGGACCTCCTCGACACCGGGCGATACCCAGACGACGACGCCCCGCGTCTTGGACCAGATTTCCCAGACCTCCGCCTTGCTCTCGCCCTTGTAGTCGGGAATCCGCACCTCGCCTTTGGCATAGTTCGGTGTCTTCAGCTTGATGCTCTGGGCAATCTCGTCGCCGAAACGCGCACGGACCTGCTCACGCGTCAGCCAGGCGCGCTTCGCCACCCAGCCGACTTCCGCCCATTTGCGGGCGGGCTCATGCAGGAAATCAGCCCGATCCAGGTGGTCGATGACATTGCGGTCGCCGCCGGCCGCCTCTTCAAGCCTGACCCAGGCGATGCCGCGGCCCACCGTCGCCAGATCGTCGCGGACCTGCAGCATAATGGTGTCAAGACCGATCTCCTCGAAATTGAGGATGAGCGCGCGCTCGAGCATCTCGGAGGCCTTGCGGGGCAGTTCTTTTTGATCCGCCCAACGCGGCACCACGACCGGCACCGGGGACCTGGAATAGATCGCCGGCTTCAACACCTCCATATTGGCCCAGAACATCTTGTATTCACGATCGACACCGGTGGCTGCCATCTTCTTGAGGTCGGCATAGAGCTTGTCGATCGAATCGGATTTCTCGTTCCAGAAAGCGAAGAACTTCTGGGCATCGCCGATGCAGTCCAACCAATATGCGGCGTTGCGATCTTCCGCCGATACGGTGTCGCCGCCGGCTTCGTACGCGGCCATCAGATGACCATCCTCTTGCTGGCGGAGGGCTCGGGGGCGCCGGGCAGAAACACCGTGCCCCCAGGCCATGGCTTCGGCTTCTCGACGGTCTTCGGAACCACCAGTCCGCAATTCACGGCGAACTCGCCGAAGGCATCGGCGCCGTGGCTGTTTTCGTCATGGAGCGGGACGCCGAAAGTCTGCATGCGCTCGTTGAACCTGCGGCTATAGCGGCGCAGCCGCGAGACCCCCAGCATCACCCGCGTGGTCCGATTGAAGCGCATCCTGGGCAATAGAGCGCGCGCAGCGTTTATGCGCTCGACCGGCCCAAGTGCCGCACCAATGTGGATGGGCTTCACGCCGAGCCGCATGAGCGTCAGCGCGCGGGTTCGCCCGCCTGCCCCCCATTCGCGGTTCCTCACATCATGGGGCAGAAAGTGCTCGCCATAGCGAAATGGCGCTTCGCGCCCGATCTCGCGGCGCTGCCGGAAACCCTCGGCCAGGTCCGGATCGAGCTCGGGCAAGGCTTCCCTGACGATGTCCTCGGCGCCGAGACCGCTCGTCTCGTAATAGTCGATTGCCGTCGCCCACAGGCCGTCATCCTGGAAGAACCAAATCGAGGTGTAATCGTCGATGCCGATATCCCAGGCCGTCTTGACCGGCCGCGCCGGATCATGCGGGAAATGGCCAATTTGGGCGTCCTTCTCGGCCTGGGCGATGAGACGGCCATAATAGCTCGCCTCGCTGACATGCTCGTAGCCGCCGCCCCAGACATGCGCCGCCATCTCAGGATCGGCGGCATAATCACTTTCCTTCTCTTGGCGCAAGACATCAGGAAACCAGGGATTGTCGTTCCAGTTGACGGCGACGATGACGGCATCATCGCGGGGCTTCCCTCCCCTGAAAAACTTGTCGACGGCGTCGGTCTCGTGCCGCGGATTCCAGGAGAACCAGATTTCCGAACCCTGCTTGCGGATCGTGGGCCTGAGGAGCCTGAGCGATTTGTTGGACAGGCTCTGCGCCTCCTCCACCCAGGCTATGTCATAGTCCTCGAGCGACTTGATGTTTTCAGCATTGTAGGATTGCATGCCCTTGAAGATGACGAGCGAGCCGTTCTTGCCGCGGATCTCGGATTCGAGAATGGTGAAGCGGGCGCCCAACCCATAATAAGCGATCTTGTCGACGACCAACTGGCGCACGGATTCCTTGATGGAATTCTGCACCTCGCGAATACACACGGCGCGGGTCTTGACCCTGGCGCACAGCAGAACGAGCTGGCCGGCGAAGAAATGCGACTTGGCGCCGCCCCTGCCGCCATAGGCGCCTTTGTAGCGTCTGGATGTCAGCAGCGGCAGGAAAGCGCGCGGGACATCAAGCTTTCGGATCAACGACGTGGATCTCGAATTCGGGGGACGCGTTTTCGGCAGACTCGTCGTTTTCAGCCGGCGAGGCAGCGGTGGCAAGATCGGGCACGATCTTCCTGGCGAGCGCAATGCCGGTCGCCACCTGCTCCGGCGAGAGATCGCGCCGGCCTTCGACAAAATCGATCAGGGCGTCGATGACGCCCGAATCCATGATCTTGTGGCGCAAGACGGTGATGCCGCCCTGGCGCGAAGGGAAAAGGCTCGATGGGACGGAGGCGAGATCAGGCGGGCGGACAGGCGGTACGGAAGCGATGAAGAGAGGCGACGGGACTGTATGCGGATCCTCCGCCGAAGGCTCCGCGCGTTCGGATCGCGGCTGCCTGCCCCGCTTCGGGGGATCGCTGGTGCGATGGCCTTTTTCAGTCAGGATGGCGGGCACGGCCGAATGCTGGCCGCGGAAACGATAGGTGACCATGATGTTCCTCAATGTTGCGATGGTGGGCACGGCGCGCCCAGAAAAGGCGCGGAAGAGCCAGGGCGGGATGGAAAGGGCGAGAGGAGGAGAAAGCTGCGCAGGGACGCGCTGAAGCTCTCTATACGATAGACCCGGGCGGCTGCGCTGGCGCGCTTCCGCCCGGGGTCTACGCAAGGTAAAATATGACTCGGCGGCGCATATAGGTCGCCCCCAAACGCGCTGCCGAGCCCCGTCGGCACCTCCCGGTCGCCGGCGGGGCGCTCGTCGCCGACCGGATTCTGGACGACTGAAGTATCGCCGTGCCGACCTTCGCCGCCCGACGGCGGTTCAGCCGCTCATTTTATCGAGGGCCAACAATGTCAAAGGCTTCGAAAGCTTCTTCCCGCAGTCCGCAGCGGATAAGCTCCCTAATCGTATCCGCTTGGTCGCGCAGCCCTTTTCTTAGGCGCAATACCTCCAGGGCCTCCACCTCGGCCTGATCCAAGGATACTGACAAACTGATCATCAAAGCCTTGTCCGACATTCGGTCATTTTACTGAACGTAATACGGCGAATCTAAGAACGGCCGGTTGGTCGCATGATAGCCGCTACAAGCAGATCCCGACATTGAACCGGACGACAAAGCCTGACCATCGCATGCTTCGCCTGCCGGCGAAACGCTAGCCGGATGCAAATCTCGCAAATCGCAAATGGCGGTCAGAGCATGAAAAAGCCCGGGAGCTTTTTGTTCCGGGCGCAGTTCCGATCCTGATATTTCCCAATGCTACCGTTTGGCCCACGATGTCAATGGGCTTTGTCGCAGAGCCCGAAATTTGTACATCGCAACTGCGGCTTCAACTCGGCCCGTTGACAAAGGAAACCGAGCGGCCCCGCAACCGCGCTCTCACAGATTTCGGCTGTCGTAAGCCCAATGCAAGAGCGCTTGGCGCTGGCGCCGGCGACACATGCGGTCGCCAGGATCGCAATTCCTCTTTATCTGAGCGACATGCCGCCTCATCGCCTTCCATCGCCTGATCTGCCGACTGTCCTCTTCGGGCATGCGTCGGCCCATGTAATAGCGGCAATACCACTGGAACCAGCCGCGTGGATCATCGGGATGTATCCATCCCTTCTGGCGCCACGCTGACAACGATTGGCTCGCGTCCACGCCGAAATAATTGAGCGAGCAGTCGCGGCGCGAAGGCGAAAGTTTTGCCCGTGCGAACCAAGCCGCGGGAAATTCGTCCCGACAATCGGTCAGGTACTTACCGCAGAACACTCCCAGTGCAAGCATCTGCTTGGGCGTCAGGTCGGGCTGAAACTCCGGGTCGAAATTGCGACCTACCGATGCGGTCAGTGCGTAGCGATAGCGGCGCTGCATTGTGTCGTTAACGGTGATGATCCGGCGAGGCATCCTGTGTTCCGATCAGTTCAATATGCAAATCGCGCCATCCAACAGTGAAGCTATTTCCAAAACTTGAACCCACTACAGATTGGCAGAGCAAGTTTGCCCCGACATGGCCCCAAAATGACCTAGAACTGACGTGGGGTCCGGAGCGTTTTCTGTATCATGGACAGAAGGCAGCTAATAGAGCTGGTCACACACGCCCGTAAGGCAGCGGATGAGTGTGAACGTCTCAGGGTGACCGAAATTCTTGCAATTAGGGCCTTGCGAGCGGCGGGAGAAAGCACCCAGCTACTGGAGGCCGCATTGATCGCACGGGAAGCAGAGTATGATCGGCATGTCGCCGAAATGGAAAGATTGCTCGACGAACTCGACGGCCTGCCCGCGATCGAAATGAAAGTCTAACCCTTGGATCTGGCGACAAAACAGTAGCAGGCTGGTTCTATGTCCCACGGCTCATTTTGGGCTTCATTGATTGCGGCGCCGCCTACCAAGACCCCCGTCCAGTAGGAGATGGCGCCCATGAAAGCCCTTGGATATCTCCCGGGGCTTTCATGCTCTCAGGCTCCGAGAACGAAGCCAAACGCCACGCTAATCAAGAAGAGAATAAGGAGCAGACGCAACCAGTGCCGAAGTGACCGGTGGGCCGGCGGTTCGTCGTTTCGCTCGAATGAGTCACCAATGCGGGAACGCATCCCTCTGAAAGGTCGCAACGGCCAATAAGGTTTCATAGTCGCGTGCCTTTGGCGGCAAACGACAGGATTCGCGCAGCTATCGTTGCTCTCTCGGCATCATCACAGCCAAGTTTCAGACAGGCTTCGTCCACGACCTTCGAGAAGAGCGCTATTTCGGCCGGATTGAAGGCGCCTCACCTCCGTCATAGCCCGCGCCGCTTCTGTCGCCTCACACGTGCGTTCTGCTCGCAGATACCGGCGTGAACTTCATACAGCGCGGCGACCAACTCAGACCTGTTGTCGTTTGCTGGCGGCATGGTCGGTCGACTCCTGTAGAAAGCAGAAAGCAGACACCCGGAGGCCAGATTCTGCAATCGGCCCTAGAACGGCCGATCTGGTCGGGGGCCACTAGCGTAGCCAAGGTTTCGAAATCGCCGTCCTTGCACTGACATGACAGCGGGAAATGGGCATCTATGCTGCATCGAGGTTTTGTGTCCCGCGGGTCGAATCGAGGTAAGGAGGATTTGGCGCGTGGCAAGCCCAAATCATCGCCGTCCATCGAGTGCCCCGCTCGGCCGCGCTGGCGGGTTTTTGTTTGAGCAATGAGGGCAAAATCCGTAATTTGCCCACCGTCGACGAGCTAGGGAGCACCCAAATGTATGCCAATATTCTCTTGAGCACGGATGGATCGGATGTCGCGAAAAAAGGCGTCGAGCATGGGGTTGCTTTGGCAAAGGCCCTGAATGCCAAAGCAACGGTGGTCACCGTGACCGAACCTATGCCGGCCAACCTTGCGGGAGGTTTTTCAGGATATACCCCTAGGCAGGAATTGATCGATAACTTTGACGCAGCCGCCAAGGAACGTGCGGGCGAGATACTGGATAACGTTCGTGCCATGGCGGAGCAAATCGGGATATCTGTAGAGCTGTTGCATGTTCCGAATGCGCACCCAGCCACTGCGATTATCGAGACAGCAAAGTCCAGAGGTTGCGACTTGATCGTTATGGCCTCTCATGGGCGTCGCGGCGTCACGAAGCTATTAATGGGGAGTCAAACATCGGAGGTCCTGGCTGACGGAAGCGTGCCGGTGTTGCTCGTGCGGTAACGCCTTGCCGTGTCCTGCCGCGCCCGCGCTGCCAAAAGAAAAAGCCTGCCAGCGTTTGCCCCCAACGTAAGGCGGCGCTCGCGAGAGCGCCGGAACCAGTGTCCCCGAGTCTTTCGTGCGCCTCACGGCTCGCGCGTGCCTTCGTCGACCTTCGTGATCCCTTCGCCCAGATTATAAATCTCGAGTGCTTTCAAGACCTCGGCCTCAGTCAGTGTATCGCCGCGGCTTCCGATGATCGCCCGGAGCGCGGTGGGGGCGCCATGACGATCGATTACAGCCAGTAGCGCGCCATGCGTGCCGACGAGGCTGGGCGTTGTCGGCGGTATACCCAGTCCCTGTAGCGCCATGCTGATCTCTGCCTCGATGCGCGTTCGCAGATCCTGATTGGCCATTATCGGGTCGTCTTATCGAGCGCTATCGCCAGAAGGGCGTCGTATCGGCGCTCGCCTCGATTTGCAAAGCCGAGGACGCGGGCGGCGATTATCGGCCGCATAGCTGCGTCGCATTGAAGCGTGTCGCAGGCTTCGTTGGTCACTTTAGCGACCATGTCCAGTTCGTCCGGAGTCAGCGCATTTCTCATGGCAAAGCCTCATGCGCCGTCCCTGGTGCAGAGGGGTCTAAGAGGGCAGAACGTCGGCGGATTCGGGAAGTTCCTGTTTCGGCGGGCGTAGGCGGCCCTGCGCTTTCGCGACTCATCCAAAGATGAACCCGCCCGGATGGTGCACCGCGGGCGGGTCAGGTGACGACCTACCAGGGGGACTGCGGGGAGTGGGGGCAGGTCGACGTGCGGCTAACGCGCTTGCGTCTGAAAGGTTGCGGGGCGGCCGGAAGCAGGTTCGATGGCAATCCACGGGCCGGCCACTTCCTCGATCACAACAACCCAGCGCTCCTGAATCGTGCCGCCAGACACGCACGCATCAAATGCATCCCGGTACGCGAACCCCTCCCGATGGCCACCCTCAGCGCGTTGGGCCGGTTCCCAGCACCGCGCGTCGCTTCGTGGCGCTGCGCAAGAAGGATTCGCCAAGACGGTAACGGCGAGAATGCCGGTGATGAGGAAGGCAGCACGCATAAGCGATCAACGCCTAGTTAGGCCGTTGGTTCGATTGGCGTTGGTCGTCATCTCTTTCTCTTTCGGCCGGTCGGACTCTGATCGGGCTCGAGCAACTTGACGGTCAGGCTGAAGCCCCTTTCGGGCAGGGCAGCGGCAACGTGCGCCAGAACCTCCTCAGGCAGATACGTGATGACCTTGTCGGAGCATTCGATCAGAAGCTGGACCTTCCGCTCTGTCCTGGTGACGGGGTCGTAGACTTCATGGTCGGAGAGATATTTGGGCATGAGCCGGAGGATCGAAGCGGTCTAAATTTGCTGGCGCTTGACGACAATCATCGCGCCTGTTCTCTCAGCATCTGATCCTTCCGGGCACGCTTCGCGACCAGATCGTTCAGACGGCGGGTGAGAGTGCCCAGGTCGAGATGGCCCTCGACAGCGACCTTAACATCGTCTGTTCGAATCCTCGAGCCCGCCGCAACCCCGGCCTCCCTGATGACGGTCAGAACCTCGCCTTTGGTGATCGTTTCCATGCGCCCTTAACGTAGGGAGACCCGCGCGGTTCCAAAGGCAGCGCGCCGGCGCGTGACTATTTGCGTTTGGGCGAGAGGCGAGTTTTCATGGCCCAGTCGACCTCGACCTCGCGAGCATCCAGGTTCGAACACCTTCACGGTGACGTGGGGTGGCAAGCAAGTCGCTCTGTCTTCGAAAGCCGCTGGCACCATTGGGCGGCGCGTACCAGTCGAGCCGGCAGGGACCGCCATCACTGCTTTGCCGGTTCGCAGTTTTCTGAATTGCGCATGGCAACCCACGGATACCTCCTACTGCGCACGCCGATGCCAAAATCCTAGCAACGTCAGTCAACGCCCAGGGTCTAGCTGTTGGCTGATGACAGCTTCGGGCCGGACATGGGCTATAAGGGGCGCATGGCAAATACGGATATTCACGTAAGGATCGAAGCCGAAATTGCGAATGCCTTGGAGGCCCTGAAAGCGCCGCCGGCTATGCTGCGCCTTGCTGGCACGCGCAACGCTGAGGGCGCCTTGTCGGCGGCTCTGGAGCGCTTGGGCGCACCTATTGAACTGATGGGTATTATCGGCAGCTATGGCGATACCCTCACTGACGCTGAAGTCCTTTCGGCGCTTGAGGCTTACAATCGCGGTGAGGCCATTATGGAAGTCGGGCTCGACGCGCGAGAGCTTGAAGCTGACCGCGCATTGAAAGGTCGCTTATCTCCAAGGCGTAAATGACCTAGGCCAGCGGCCCTCGATACGGCAGCCATACCTTCGCTTCTTTTGCAGCCGCCTCAAAGCTTTCTTGGCCTTCTCGATGTCAGCCGTGCCAGCAAAGGCGTCAGCGATGAGGATAGCCGCCTTGTCGCGCTTCTTGCTCGTTGGCCATTTCAGAAGCTCCTGCGCCGAGAACGAAGCCAAACAGCAGTCCAACTAGAAAGAGAATGACAAGCAAGCGTATCCAGCGCGGAACCCTCGGCTGCGTTGAGGGATATTGCCTCAAATTTGAACGGGCACTAATGCGGGAGCGCATCCCTCTGAAATGTCGCAACGGCCAATAAGGTTTCATAGTCGCGCGTGCCTTTGGCGGCAAACGACAGGATCCGCGCAGCTATCGTTGCTCTCTCGGCATCATCACAGCCAAGTTTCAGACAGGCTTCGTCCACGACCTTCGAGAAGAGCGCTATTTCGGCCGGATTGAAGGCGTTTTGCATGCCTCACCTCAGTCACAGTCCGCGCCGCTTCTGTCGCCTCGCCCGTGCGTTCTGCTCGCAGATACCGGCATGAACTTCATACAGCTCGGCCACCAAGGATGAACCACATTCGGCGGCTAATTTCCGGGCGCGTTCCGCCTGGGTTAGGAGGCGGACCATTTTGTTACCCTTCTGGGCGCGCGGCTTTTTTCTGTCTTGCATGAGCCTCCTGTTGGCCAGGAGGCTACGACAGCTTTCAGGACGCCAACTTAACATAGGATGTGTTCCATGCAGGACCCCAATGGGCCGCAGGCGGGCGAACCTCAACACACTACAGCTTAGCACATTCAAAAGCGGAGCCCGCCACCGTGCTGAAGGATGGCGGGCTCCGCGCACTTCGCCGACGTCGCATTAGGAAAGCGGCTAACTCACTTCTGCCTTGAAGTGCTCTGAAGCGGAAGCAGGCCGCCCGCCTTTACACGTATCGCCGACAGATCTGTCGGGCGGCTAGTTGACGACCGCAACCACCTTCCGGCTGCTGTCGACCACGTAGACCCGGTCATTCAGGTACACATACTTGTGCCCCTTCAGCTTCGGGGTCTTCACAACGACCGTCTCAGGGACATCGTAGACTTCGACTTCTGCCGGCACCACGACGCCGACTTTTACGTCGCCATCCCACTTATGGGATTTGTATTTCTTGACCTTCACCTCGTCATGGAACTGCACGCCGATCTCCGGGGCAATGACTATGTCGTCAGCTAAGGCCAACGGGGCGCCGAATGCCAGTGAGGACGCGATAAAAAGAGAAGGCAGGATACGCATGGGTCTGTCCTTTTTCCGTTGATGCCCCCTGGATCAATTTGGAACGTGGTGAGTGTCGAGCGGTTCCGAGAACCGGCAACGCGTATCAGAAAATTTTTGTGGGGGCAGCGTCAGGAACTAAAAATTTCGACCGCACGTTCTGGCCATACCGCGATGGTCTGGAGCCGCCGGCAGGCGGCACGACAGAGGGCCTGCAGGATCGAACGGACGGTCGGTCCTGTGGGTCCTCCAGCTATTTATCCAGCTCAAGCTGATTCAAAATCATCTCCATGCGGGAATAGTGTAAATCGCGTTCGCCTCCAACGCCTTCATCGCTGTCATGGCATTGATGGTTTCGGCGCCACTAGCTTGCAGATCGTCGATCAAGGCTTGTTGCCGTTCAATCTGCTCGTCAGCCTTCGCAGCGTCCCTTCGGGCTCCATCCAAATAATCAAGAAGCCGCTTTTTAGTTGTAAGAGCCATAGGTTCCCGTCCCAGCACCACGGCTGTTGAGTACACTGCAATAATCGGACGCCCTGCAGAAAAAGCCCGCGCTATCAGAAACAGCACGAGCCAGTTGAGGGAGATGTCCAAGTAGGATCGAACAACAAGATAATGATTAAACGCTCAATCAGTTCCGCAGAGTTCCTTTGAGAAGGAACCCGCCACGGGGGACGGCGATACACCGCGACGGGCTCCCCGCATCCGCATACCTGGCGACAGGAGCGGAGTGCTGCGTCAATGATCTACCAATTGCTTCGGCGCAACAATATCAAGCCGCAAAAAAGCTGTTTCGAAATGACGCGATCACGGCATAATTCGGAGTAGTCGCTTGCCTAATGCTCGGCTGGCGGCAGTCCAATCGCGGCTTCCATGTGGCGAAGAAATTTTCGCGCGACCTCCAGCGACATAACGAGAGTTTGCTCGCCGCCGTCGGTCTCAATCGTCCATCTCATGGTACTGCCATCGGGTGAGACTTCTACCAGCAGATGCTGCTTGATCCTGTTCAACGGCTGATCGCCTACAACGGCATTGTAAGCCAGGACGTCACGATCGGGGGCTCGGGTAACCTTCGCCCGGACACCTTCGACCTTGAACTGGCAGCTGCCGGGCGTTCCGTCCAGCTGGCCGCCAAGCAACAGGATCAGGCAACCATCCTCCGGGTCGGCCTCGCTCGAAACGCTGAGGACTTCAAAGTCTGGCATGGTGCTTCATATCCCGGCAAACGTATCTCGAAAAGGCTAGGACTAACCAGCGCTGGGGAGTCTCTTGGGCCATCATCAGCGGAACCGACATTGACGACCCGAGGGTGAAGCAGCTCAAAGCTCGCTATACCGGCTCCCCCCGCTGCTGATTATCCACCGCCCTTGAGACAGGCCAAACCCACCATGACGACAGCACGCCGGGCCCCCATTCACAACAGGTTCAGCGACAAAGACCGGAAGCAGCCTACGCCAACTCCACGGCCCATGGCCGTCGGATTCTGCAATCAGCTGGGAGGGGCCTGACGAGACGCGACAGGACTTCTGTGAGCGAAATGACCCATCAAGGTTCTATCGGGGGAACCCTTAATTGATCATCCGGGAACTGAACATCCAGTCAACATCACCCGCATTTACTCGAGGGAACCAATAACGGCAAGTCGAGTTACTTCCTTCACCAATGGAGGAGTCCCATGAGAGCCACTCTTACTAGCACCGCGCTTGCGTCGCTGCTTCTCGTCGCCGGCGTCGCCATCTCGTCGCCCTCGGCCTTTGCCCAGGACGGTCAGCCCTGCGTCGGCGAAAACTGCCCGAAGCCCGACATGCAGGGCGAGCAAGGCCGTAAGAAGTATGATCAGAATACGGACGACCACACCGGCCAGACGCCAACGCGCAAAAAGCGCATCCAGGGCTCGACCGACCAGGACGACATGCAGGACGGCCAGATGCCGCGCAAGAAGAAGGTCCAGCAGAGCACGGACGTCGATGTCGATGTGGACGTCCGAAAAAAGGGCGCAAGCCGCAGCGATTGGAGGTATGTGCCCGGCAAGCATCAACGCCGCAAGAGCAAGAGCGGGATCTACATCTATTTCTATAACGGCTGGTGGTATCCGCAACCCTATTGGGAAGTGTACACCGTCGGTCGGGGACGCTACAGCTGCGGCGCAGGCCGGGCCATCGTCGCCGAACGCTTCAACCGCGTGCGCGTGATCGAATGCAATGGCGGCACTTATACCTATGTCGGCCGCCTGCAAGGTGACAGCTATCGCATCCTGTTCAATTCTCGCTCGGGCCGCATTGTCGGCCGCGCGCCGATATGAAACGGTCTCGCGCAATCATGACGATGCAACCAGACCGGCGGTTCCTGCTCTGGATCCTGTCCGGTCTGGCGGTGGCAACGATGAGTTCCGGAGCCATTGCCTTGGCTACGGCCATGACGATGGCGGGGTGACTCGAGTAGTCCTGGGACCGGCTTCGGTTAACTGAAGGGTTTAAAGCTTTCGATCTCCCAACAGCGAAGGGGATCTTAGAGTCTTTAAGTAGCACGGTCTCTGCGATCATCTCGGTACGGTAGCGCACAATTGCTCGCGGCGTCCGCCGGTAACCCACATACAGAAAATCAGCGGCCTTAAGTGGCCACTTGGCCGCTGACTAGAGGCCCGTCGGTCACGATTTGCCGGCGGACCTCCTCCCAGAAGATAGCTCGCGTGAAGCGATCAGTTGGTGAATGCCGTCCCAGAAAGGTGGCGCCGAAACCGCAACGCGGTAGATGAGTGTGCACGCCTGAGGGTTGCTGAAATTTTGAGAATCGCAGATTTGCACGCAGCCGGCGAGAATACGGAGCAACTGCAAATTGCTTTGGGCGAGCCAGACGCCGAGTGCGAAGAGCATGCCGGAGAGATGGAGCGGTTGCCGGACGCACGCGACAGGCTGCCGACGCTCTGATGAGCTGGCGACAAATTAATCACCGGCTGGTGCTATGGCCTGCGATCATTCTGGGCTTAACTCGCAACGGCGCCCGACCAAAGACCCCCGGTAGTGACTGGCGCCCATGAAAGCCCTTGGACGCCTCCGGGGCTTTCATGCTTTCAGCTCTTCTGCATGAGCTTTTTCGAGGTCCCTATAATGCCCAAGCGCGGCCGGGCGACCGTGAAAATGCGGCAGTCCCGGCGGCGAGCCGCTCGGTTCGCGCTGTGCTGTGTCAACCGTTGCCTTGTAGCCGCTTGCAATCCCAGAACTGCCGGCCAGAAGCTGACGAGACTCGACGATCAGTCTGCGAGACTCGACTAGCATGGCGCGCGTGGTTGTCGCAGAAAGCCGCATTTGCAGGATGATTTTGAGGGAAACGGCCTGCAAGTCCGCCAGTTGCTGGCCGGTCTCTTGGATAAGCTGGTGCGAGTTGGGGGGCATATTGTGCTCCACGATCAAGGCGGGAGCACATGGAAACTCTCAGCCGTCAGAGCCCGGTTGCAGTGAATGCACGTGCTGACGATGCCGGGACAATAGCACAGAGATGACAAAAGTTCCATCCGGTCGGAACTTTTCGCCGTGCCATACGTTTTTTCATCGTTCCGCACTGCTCCCCAGTCCCCTGCGGATCGTCATCACACTCCAGAACCCGCCCCGAGGCGAAGCTTCGGAGGCGGGTCGTCCTTGTGGAGGCCATCGGTCCCGTGACCGAAAAAAAATATTTCGAGGCCACCGGTAGACAATGCCACCTGGCCTCGTTCCGCAACATAAGCGCACAGACCGCATTTCTTACGGACGATCCTCGCAGTTGCGAATCAGCTTCATTCGACCATACCAAATTCGCTGTGTCATACTGCGCACGTGACTCGTGGTGGGGGGCCGCCGATGCCGGACGTCAAGCAATCCAGACTGCCGATCTATATCCTGGCGAGTGCGGTCATCGGCACGATAACCGGCATCACCATCGGGGACAAGGCAGGCATCTTGGAACCGATCGGACTTGCCTATTCCAAGATGCTGGAGATTGCCGTCTTTCCGTATCTGGTCTGTTCGCTGCTCGTCGGCCTCGGCGGATTGCCGAGAGCCAGAGCAGCAAGACTGCTGAAGGCCAGCTGGGGCGTGTATGGGGCGCTGTGGCTCCTGACCTTCCTCGCCATCTTCCTGCTCGGCGCGTTCATTCCAGCCGCGCCTCCGCCGGCCGTGCTCTTGCCGGGCTCGGACGGCGCGCTCTCCGGCATCCTCGACCTGGTGATACCGGCAAACATCGCCGTGGCGCTCGACCGCAATTTCGTACCCGCCATCGTCGTCTTCGCGCTGTTGTACGCCATCGCCATTCAGGAGCTCCCACAGAAGGCGACACTGCTCGAATCCATGGAGGCGCTGCGCAAGGCCAGCGTCGTCATCTGGAACTGGATCGTCTATTTCGCGCCAGTCGGCGTCTTCGCGCTCTTCGCCGCGACAGCCGGCACGGTGAATGCCGCCGCAGCCGGAAGCCTTGCCGTCTATATCGCCCTCTTCCTGTTCGGGACCGTCGTGCTGGGCTTCATCATCCTTCCGTGGCTGCTATCGCGGCTCCTGCCGCAGAGCTACGGCGAGATCCTGGCCGAGCTGCGGCCGGCCCTCATCCTGGCGCTGGTGACGACGCTCTCGGTCGCCGCCCTGCCCTTCATCCAGAAGGCGGCGGAAGAATTGTGCCGGCGGGAAGGGGTGGAAAGCGAGGAATCCGGAGATGTCATAAAGGCGAGCCTGTCCGTCGCCTATGTGCTGAGCCAGCTGGGCAACTATTTCGTCGCCCTGTTCTTGATCTTCGCCGCCTATCACCAGCGCGTGACACTGGACACCGCGCAGTGGCTGGTGCTGCCTTTCATGACACTGCTGTCCGGCATCGGCTCGCCCAGCGCCTCGGTGGACGCGGTCGCCTTTCTCGCGCAGTGGCTGCATTTGCCCTCGAGCACCGTCAATCTCTATGTCGAGACCATGACCATCACCCGCTACGGTCAGGTGGCTCTATCGGTGATGGGCTTCGCCTTCGTCACCTTCGCCGCTACCCTGATTTATTTCGGCAAGGCTCGGCTGCGGCTCCGTCTGGTGCTCGGGGCCGCGGCAATGACGGTGGCCGTGTTCGGCACCTTGGCGCTGGGCGGGCGGCTTTATGCCGACAAGCTGTTTCCCGCACCCAGCGACGTCGCCATCATGGCCCGAACGCTCGATCGCGACCTTGTGCGCCAAGTCGATGCCACCGTCCTGCGCGAGCGCCCGGCGGATCTAGCCTCACTCGATGGGGCGGCCACGTTCGACGGGATCAAACGCCGCGGCCGCCTACGCGTCGGCTATGGCCGGGACATCGTACCCTTCAGCTATTTCAACGGCGCCGGCGATCTCGTCGGTTATGATGTCGCGGCGGCCTACCGCCTGGCCCGTGACCTGCGCGTGGCGCTCGATCTGGTGCCGATCGACTGGGCAAGCGTCGAAGAAGACCTCATCGCGGGCCGCTACGATATCGTCATGGCCGGCGCCTATGCGACGCCGGACCGGCTGCGCCGGCTCGGCGTCTCGGACTTCTACCTGGCCAACCCGCTCGCGCTGATCGTGCCGTCGGCTCGCGCCTCGCAGTTCCGATCTTACGAGGCGGTGGCACAGACGACCGGTCTGACCCTCGCCGTGTTCCGCGACCCGGTTCTGGGGCCGTTGGTGCAATCGCTGTTTCCGAAGGCGCGGATCGTCGAACTTGCCTCCTATGACGAGCTGCCCGCACGGACGGAGGTCGATGCGGCGCTATGGACCGAGGATCAGGCGGTGGCGTGGACGCAAGCGCGGTCCGGCTACACGGCCGTGGTGCCCGCCGACACCGGCGCTCCACTGCTGTTCACCTATCTGATGCCGCCCGCCTCCGCCGATATGCTGCGCTATGTCAATCTGTGGCTCCAGTTCGAGGCGGGCAGCGGCGTGCGCGAAGGCGCGCTCGGTTACTGGGTGAAGGGCGTCCCACGGCGCGGGAACGAGCCGCGCTGGAACCTGATCGACAATGTGATTGTACCGATGTTCCGGGGGACTTAAGTCGGATAACATCCCGTCCGCAAGATGAGGCGACGCTTGGCGAACTGCAGGACATAGGGCTCGCATGCCACGGAAACTGAAGGTCTATCAGACATCACTCGGCTTCTATGATCTCGCCATCGCAGCGCCTACGATGAAAGCGGCACTCAAAGCATGGGGTGCGAGCGAAAGCAATCTGTTTCAGCAGGGTTTTGCCAAGCAATCCGACGACCGGCAAGTCATCGCCGCCGCAATGGCAAATCCGGGAGTGGTCCTGCGGAGGCCGGTCGGATCGAACAAGGGCTTCCAAGAGCGTGCCGAGCTGCCGACCGCTGAATCGCTCTCGGAGCATTTCAGGAAGACCGAGCTCCCGCGCAAGAAAGCCCCGGCGCCAAAATCACCAAAGGCAATCGAGAAGGCAAAGCGCGACGCTGCCGAAGTGGCAGAGCGTGAGGCCGCGGCTAAGGTCGATGAGAAGGCAGAGCGAAAGGCGGCCGCCGCATATAAGAAAGAGGAGCGCCGGCGCGAATTGAAGCGCCAAAAGGAAGCGGCAACCGCTGCGAAACTTCGCTCCCGGCGAAATGCCGCGTTGGAGAAGGCCAAATCAGCCCTCGACAAAGCGCGCCGCGAACACGTCAAAAAGACCGCGGCGATCGAAAAGAAACGTGCCGCGGTAGACCGCCGTGCACAACAAGAGGAGACGCGCTGGCAGAAATTGGAGCGCAGGCTGGAAGAGGCGTTGCAAAGGGCGGGCCGCTAGGGGCTAGCCAAGTTCGAGCCGCAAACTGATGGAACCTTCAGGCAGGCCGATAGATCTGCACTATACGAAAAGTCCTACGCGACAGCCGCGACGCGTGGGACTTTTCGGAGCATCCTGCCTAGGACAACCTCACAATCCACAAGTACAACCGGGGTTCCACCATCAGTCTTCTTCAGCCGGCACGAGCTTGTCTTTTGGGTCATATGCAGCGGGCACCGCGTGGGCTTCCTCTTCCGAAGCCGCATTCTTCTGCGCCGCCTCCAATTCCTCGCGGGCACGGTCCCAATGCTCTCGGTCCAAGCCGAAGGGTTCGCCCTCGCTCTTCCAGATTTCATGCGCGCGCATCCTGATTTTTTCTTCACGGTCGTTGTCCATCGACCGATCTCCACCTGCTAGTGTTTCGCGGTCACGCCAGCCTCTTCTCGCTGGAGATAGTTTGCAGTGAGGCTTTCAATGTGTTCATCGAGCCATTTGGCCATCGCTTCCTCCTCGCGCAGAATCTGGCCGCAGACGGTGGCGGTTTCAGTATCGCCGACCTGTTGGGCCGTCTTGACCAGGATTGTGTAGGAGGTGATTTCCATGGCTTCGAAGGCGCGGCTTGCCAGAGCGCCTTTCATAACCTCGTCGCCGACAAAGATTCCGCTGAGAGCTTGGCCAAGACCGATAGCCTTGGCGCCCGCTACTTTGAACGCGGAGGTGCTGCCATTACGCCGCTCGATGCATTTCTTGATCTCTTCGGCCTGGCGTTGTGTTTCTTTTACGTGCCGGGTGACGCGGTCTTTCAGCTCGGGATAGTGCTCAAGGCGATCTGCAAAGCTCGACAGCATTGTTTCAGCCTGCTCCTCAGCAGCATGGGCATCACGCAACCACTCCATCAAGCGCTCTTCGGCTTTTGCCATTGGAAGGGGTCTCCTCGTTCGGGTTCATATTCGAAGGAGGCCCACAAATACTGCCGATTCGGGGCCTCATTTGTCGCCAAAGCCAACTTGATTGGGGCGACGTCTCTTAATCAATGGTGGGAGCAGAAGGTTCCTATTGGCGACGCTTAGGAACCACGAAGAGCATCCTTGGTTAAGCATCGAACAGTTCGCGACCGAAAAACTACGTGTAAGGCGAGACCGCGGAACGGAACAGAAGAGGTCATTATCAGCTTCTTATCATGGCTGGCATTCCTTGGGACGGTCTTCATCATGCAGCTGCCGCCTGGCCCCGACAGCATGCTCGTGGTCGCGCGTGGGATCGGGCAAGGGCCGCGCACTGCTCTCTTAACCACGCTCGGGATGACCCTCGGCGCAGGGCTCGTACAATTGCCTCTTCTTGCGCTCGGATTATCGGGCTTGCTTACCAATTCGCCCTGGGCTTTTCGTTGCTTGCAATGGCTGGGCGCCGCTTACCTGCTTTGGCTTGGCTTCCGGCTATTAGTGGCTCCTGTGGCCGATTGGACGATTCAAAGCCCATTGGTGCAATCGCCTTTCGCGGCGGTCAAGGAAGGGATGATAGCGACCCTTCTCAATCCCTGGCCGATGACCTTCATGGTTGCGGTTTTGCCCCAGTTCCTCGATCCGCGCGCAAGCCGTCCCGTCCTCGAACTGCTCATTCTGGGGGGGACCCAGAAGGTGTCGGGCGCTGTCGTGCTCAGTACTTACGCTCTGGCGGCTGGTCTGGTCGGCGATTGGGTCAGGCGCCATCCGCAAGCCCAGCTGTGGCAACAGCGGATGGCCGGAATTTTCATTATGTCGCTCGCTCTGTACATGCTCTTTATCGAGCGGCCCTAATCTCCAGATGCCGGCATCGAAACTGCACCAGCCCATCGACCGGATTGGAAGTTGGGATCAATCAAGCGAGAAACTTTAGCTCACGCTGCTTCTTGTCTAAGGCCGGTCCTTTTCCTGGAGTTGTCAGTTGCCAAGGCCAAAAAGCAGAGCGACCGAACCTAAAGCGAAGGCCGCCGTCGGAGTCTTAGTTGTCTCGACGAGAAAGCCCGGTAAGATTCTTCTTGTGACATCGCGGCGCTCCAAGAGCTGGACGTTGCCGAAAGGCCATGTCGATCGGATTCTGGGGCTTGCCCAGTCCGCCAGAAGAGAGGCCTTTGAAGAAGCCGGCGTGCTGGGCCGCATGACCACCATGCCTATCGGCTCTTATAGCCATCGCAAATCAAGCGGCGGTATATTTCGGGTGCGGGTCTTCAAGATGCACATCCGGAGGGAGCTTTCCAGATGGCCAGAAAAAAAGGAGCGCCAAAGGCGCTGGGCCTCCAGCAGATCCGTGTTGAAACTGGTCGCGAATCCGAGCCTTCGGCGATTTATCAAGATACAGCTCGGTGTACCACGAGGATAGCCACATCCTCCATTTGAGCAACATGGGTACGGGCAGCGCATCGGGATATACGCCGATGCCCGCACCGGATCTAAATACCCCTGCGACCCGGCGAGTTTGATCTAGTTTGGGCTTATCCACCTTCAAGACCCGGGCCGAAAATTTTTTGCCCGTTGGCGTCACCCATACCGGTGCCAGGTGCCTTTGCCTTGGTCCGCCGGAGGTGTGGCAAAGCATGGCTCGACCACTGCCGGCCCGAAGGTTCCGGACTGGCCGAAAAAAAAGTGCTTGGCCCCCCCCCCCCCCCCGCGAGGCATATCCGCCACATATCGTCAGCACGTGCATTTACCGCAACCAGCGTTAACGGCTGAGAGTTCCGATGTGTTCCCGCCTCGATCATGGAGCACAGCTATGCCCCTCAACTCACCCGATCGCATCGAAGAAGCGGAAGAAGGCCTGACTGACCTCCAGGCCGTTTGCCTCACAACTCTCCATTCAATGCGGGATTTTGCGGCGACCTCTCGTGCGATGGCGGCGGCATCGCGAAAACTGATCACCCAGTCTCGACAACTCCTGGGTGACACTGCAGGCATTGCGATCGGGAACAGGGCGACGGTCTACCCGGAACTGAACGTGCCACCCATCGCCGCCGAGTGACCTTGTCGGTAACCACCGCCGCCAAGCCGCCGGCAAGGTTGGAAGTCCCATCAGTACTGGGGAACAGGCGCCCGGGACGCGGCGTTATACAAGCATGGCAACCATTCCTTCACCCCCGCAGCCCGGTACTCCGGACCCACAACCGGCCCCCGTTCCGCCGCATGATCCATTGCCGCAGCCCCCTGGTCCGGAGCCTGACAAGCCCAAGTGACAGAATCTATTCAGAAGTGATCTGGAAAAGCCGTCGGGCATCAACTCAAGGTGGGATCGATGTCGTTTCGGTTGATATAGCCGCGGTCTACGCACCATTCGGTAAAGGCTTCTCGCAGGGCATCCGATCGATTGCTGTGGGGAGCTTCCTCGCGAATGTAGCGGTCAAGAGCCGCAACCAGCACCGGCGACAGCAAGGCTGTCACGAAATCCCATCCTCTTTCCGTTGTCTTCTGCGTCACCATTGCGAGGCCTCCTTAGTGGCATAGGCCAAGAATCAATAGAGAATCCGGCAACCAGTTCCAGCAACCGCCGCCCGGCGGCGTGGATTCGCGCAGTGAGCCTCGTGTCTCGGTTCACTCAAGCCGGCGAGGGTGATTGGTGTACCGGATATGCGGAAACTTCCGCCAGTTCGGTCCAGGCCGGTCATCGGCCTACCCTAGCCCCGTCGCGGCCAGGGCTCGCAAAAACCCACCCTTGAAGAGGCCCGCGGGCGAACTAGATAAACCCCCGACGAGCCTCCCGGCCTATGGCGGATGGAGCTTGTTGCATTTCAGGAGGAGGACATGAAGAGCACCCGATTTGAGGAACCGGTTACGGTGCTGGTCGGCCTGGGCTTCCCGAGGAGGATCGAAAGCGCAATCGAGGCCCACCAGCTCCTTGCAGACATCCGGCTGACCACCTTCGAGACGGCGCATAAGGCAGCAGTGAACGCATGCAAGGCCGCGGTCGATGGGAAGATCGATCCAGACGTGGCCAGGTCAGTCTTCGTGGCTTTTGCCCGCCGCGCCGCGATGCTGGTCTCGGAGGATCCCTGCGGATCGAAGGGACGCACGAGACCAACGGGTGAACGGGCGCCCCTCGAAAGGGGATTGGATAGGCGAGCACAATGACAGGCGTTCACGAGCCGGATGACACTAAGACAGGCTGGGCAACCATCCTGGTTCCACCGACATTGGTGAAAGCGTTCGACCGGTATATCGCCGAGGAGGCGCCCGATATGAGCCGGCCACAGGTCATGTGCCACGCATTGCGGGACTGGTGCGCCGAAATGGGCTATCTCTCGTCGAGGCGCGATGAATAGTGGGGCCAGATCGCGCATCTGCTGTGCGAGATGCATGTGAGGCTCCGCTTCGTCGGGCTGGTCGAAGACAACGGCTTCGACCAGCCCATCAACCCGGAAGAACTTGGAGACGCCTTTGGCCTTTCCGCCGTGCATGTCAACCGGATGCTCCAGGTCTTGCGGCGAGCCAATCTGATCGTCACCGCCGGCCGGCGGATCGCGATACCGGATCTCGCTGCTCTGAAGGAAGCGGCCGGCTTCGATCCGATCTATCTCGAGGCCAAGGGCCTCCGGACCCGGCCGAGTGAACAAAACTGATCGCCATGGCGATCCACGGCACGGAAATTGACTTCACACAGGCGCCCGAGCACGTGGCCGAAAAGCTGATCGGAGCTTTTTTCTTTGTGGACGGGGTCGGCGGTCGGATTGTCGAGACCGAGGCTTACGACGAAGCTGACCCCGCCTCGCACAGCTATAAAGGCCCGTCGGCGCGGAACGCCGCCATGTTCGGCGATCCCGCCCATATATATGTATACCGATCATATGGGTTGCATTGGTGTCTGAACTTTGTCTGTCGTGAGGCCGGGCGCGGCGCGGCGGTCCTCCTACGCGCGCTCGAGCCGACGGCCGGCATCGGCGCCATGGAAAAGCGACGCGGCCAGTGCCAGCTTCGCACGTTGTGCGCCGGTCCAGGCCGCGTCGGCCAAGCGCTCGGCATAAGCAAGTCCCATGACGGCCTTCCGCTCAATCGTTGGCCGCTTTTGCTCACGCCACGGGAGCGGGACATTCCAGTCGTCGCCAGCAAACGAATCGGAATCAATCGAGCACAAGACGTCCTGTGGCGTTTTGAGCTGGCCGGATCTCCGTTCGTCAGCAGGACCAGCCACGGCGCCGTCTCATCATAGCTATTCCGAAACTCCTACGTCACCATTGGCGTCAAGATGCCATGGTCAGCTCGTTCACTAGCGCTGAGCTTCACGCCCCGGCACGACAGGCGATCACGGCCGTGGTGCCCTCCAACTCGGAGGATGCCTCAGGAACCAAAGTTCTCGCTCGTCATTGCTCGAGGTGTCCACTTGGCCGTGGCACGTCTCCGGGCTCCACGCAGGAAACTGCGTGGGGCCTTCAACGTCCAAAAGGAACATTTCGACCGCGACGGTAGTTCACCATCCTCTCAACCCAGAATAGGAGAACCGCCATGCCGATGAACTCACTCGATGCCCTTTTCGAAGATACCCTGCGCGACATGTACTACGCAGAAAAGAAGCTCACCAAGATCCTGCCCAAAATGGCCAAAAAGGCGACGTCCGAAGAGCTGACCGAAGCCTTCACTTCGCATGCGGAAGAGACCCAGGGCCAGGTCCAACGCATCGAGCAGGTCTTCGACATGCTCGACAAAACTCCCCGCGCCAAGAAGTGCGAAGCGCTGGAAGGCCTGTCGGCGGAAGGCGACCATGTGATGGAAGAGGCCGAGGACGACGGTGTCATGGACGCCGGCCTGATTGCCAGCGCGCAGGCGGTCGAGCATTACGAAATCGCCCGCTATGGCGCCCTTATCGCCTGGGCAAAGCAGCTCGATATGTCCGATGCGGCGGATCTTCTGGCCGAAAGCCTGGAAGAAGAAAAGGCGGCCGATGAGAAGCTGAACGGACTCGCCGAAACGGTGAACCCCATGGCAGCCCGCCAGGAAGCTGCCTAGCCCATGCGTGTCAGCCCGCCCCTGCGGCGGGCCCCTTTTTTGGAGGTGCAAATGCGACTCAACCCAGAGCCGTCAACAGATGTCGAGGCCGGCATCGAGGAGCTCGAAGCGCAGCGCACAGTCGGGCTCACCCGGATGACGCCGGCCGATCCCGTCGATACGGCGCCGGTCGAGGAAAGTAGCACAGCCCCGGAAACGGTCACGACATATGAAATCGCCATCGCGACGATGTCCAACAGTCTCGATGGCGGACAGGGCGTGATCGAGGGAACCGTGGAAATCACCGAGTATGTCAACGATACCTATGTGAGCGCCGTGTCCGTCACGTCTTCAGTCATCGTCGAAAAGGATACGCCCCTCAGCCTCATCGAAGACCGCCTCCTCAATTCGACCAGGGACACTCTGAACCGCCTGGCAGGGTTGTCAGAAAGCGACCTGCGCGGCTGCTTCGATGCGACGAAGAAGGATCAGGACCAGGCCTATCAGCGATGAACAAGGAGACAAAATGACGAATAGTGACCAGAATTCGCCGGGAAGGTCGGGCGCCGAGGGCCTGACCCCCGTGAGCAGGGAAAAAGAACCCTATGACGCCACGCGCGACCCGCGCACCGGTCGACCGCCCAACCCGCTGGAAGCGCAAAGGCTGGCACGCAAACACGAGCAAGAGCGGCTTGCCGAGCCGAACGAAGACGACACGCCGATCGGACCCCAAACGGCCTCGGCCAATGATGCGAGCCACGGCGATGATGAGCTCGACAGATCGCCCGTCCCTGCAGGTCAGGTCCCCGCTCGCATGACCTCACCGACCGACAGTGAAGATGAAAAAGCCGCTATCGACGCTTTGGTACAGAAAGGCGTGACTCGGGAATATGCCGAGAGTCTCGTCGAAACCCATGGGACGAAGTGGGAGACGCTGAAGGCCGCGGCCTTCGCAAAAGACAATATGGATGAAAGCAATGGCCAGCAGACCGAAACCACCTAAACGGGGCACGGATGAAACCTCACCCTATCTGAAAGGCGGAGAGTTCAAGAGAGAGGCAGACGAAGCCAATGACCGCACCTCGGCGACGACGCCGCTGAGCGAGGCTGATTGGGCCGATCTTCCCCCAAAAGAACAGGACAAGCGCCAAAGGGGCTAAGCGCAATGGCTTCAGATCGAGTCGCTTTCGCGCTTCACCTTCTTTGCCCATGATTTTCCGGAAAGCCGATAGACGGCGGCGCATGGACGGCACGCGCTTCCGGATCATGCTCCAGCATCAACCTCTCCCGGCTGGTCTCCACAGCAACCTGGACGGGCAACCCAGTGAAAGCCCCGCCGCGGATCGGATGGCCGGCGAGGCTCTCCCCGGCTTGAGCGACTCCTGAGCGGGGGCTTTGCGAATGAAGCATGGGGAACATGGCGTTCCGGTCAGATGGGCCTTACTCCAACGCCGCCCCCTCCTGGCTCACCACCTGGCGCGCAGGAGCCTCGATCGTCCAGGTCAGGCCAAGCGGTGTGAAGGCGGTCTTGGCATGACCGGAGAGGGCCGCGGGCGTCAATCTCCGCAAGACTTTCCATCCGAAGCCATGCGCATCGGGCTCTTCGCTCTTGGGACCGCCGCTTTCCCGCCAGGCAAGAGTGAATACCGGCTCGGAATCGATCGACGCAATGCTCCATTCAACGCCGACGCGTCCTTGCGGCTGCGAGAAGGCGCCATGCTTGGCGGCATTGGTACACAGCTCGTGGAACGCCATGCCGAGATATTGCGCAGCGGTCGCGGTCAGCGACACGACAGGTCCCGAAACATCAAGGCGATCGGACAAGCCGAAGGCCTCCACATGGGCGATCAGCAGCTGGCGCAGGTCGACCGATTCCCATTCGCCATGGATCAGAAGATCATGCGAGCGCGACAAAGCGGCGATGCGCTCTTGCACCAAGCGCTCGAATTCCGCCGGACCGGCAGCCTGCTTGCCGGTTTCGCGGACCATCGCCAGGATGACGGCATACTGGTTCTTCACCCGATGGGCGAGCTCGCGCATCAGCGACTCGATCCGCCTCTCGTCCCGCTTGCGGCTGGTGATGTTCTGGGTAATGCCGATGAAATGACGGCTGCCGTCCTTCACCTCGGCGCGGTAGTTTTCAAGCCAGATCATCTGTCCGTCGGGTCGCCTGAGCCGGTATTCGTCGCGCGGCGCCGGGCGGGTCCCCTGATCCATGAGATTGCGCGCCTCGAGCATCCGCGCGCGGTCGTCGGGATGCACCATGGCGAGAAACCGCTCGGTCGCGGGTGGATCCTTGGCGGGATCAAGGCCGAGCATCCGGAAGAAGCTGTCGTCCCAATGCAGCTTGCCGTCCGCGTGCAGCTCCCATGTCGCGAGGTTGGCCGCCTCGAGGGCGAGCTTGAGCCGGTTCCTTTCATGCTGCAGTCGCTGCACCGCATTGTCGAGAAGGTCGACAATGAAGACGATGAGCGCGCAAACCGCCGCGAAGCCAAGCACGGCCAAGTTGCCCCATATTCCCGGATAGCTGTCATCGCCGGACGTCTTGAAATAATAGGCGGCGAGGACCGTGCACACCGCCCAGGCCAGGATTCCGCCTCTGCGCCCCCCGACAAAGGCGCTCAGCAGCACGACCGGATAGAGTGGAAGAAAGGGCGGCAGCTGTGGGAAAATCAGCTTGAGGACGACCGCCGTCGCGATGAAGCCGATACTGGCGAGGACACCGTACCAGGGATGCCGCCGCATCCTCGGCAGCCTTTTATCGATCCACACGCCGTCGCCTCGCTTCTTGTCAGATTTGCCGTCTTTAAGGGGCCGGCGCCAAGAATTTCGGCTGAATCTGGTGCGAATGTCCGCTTAGTCAAGCCGAAAAATGGGGAATTCGAAGCCAACTCCTCCGACCAAGGACTTTTTCGATGCTTTGTGAGGATCGGGCCCTCGGGAACCCAAGACGATATTCAAGAATTGTCCTCGGTGCGGCGCGTTTTGGAGAAGGCCATGGCAAAAGAAAAAGAGCTCAGAGAGAAATTGTGGAAGGCGCTCAAGTCCGACATGACCGTCATGCTGGGCCTCACTGATGATGTCGAAGGCGATGCCAGGCCGATGACCGCGCAGATCGAAGGTGACGAGCAGGGACCCATCTGGTTCTTCACCGCCAAGGACACCGAGATCGCGCAGAAGCTCAAGACCGAGCGGCCGGCCTTCGCGACTTTCGCCTCCAAATCGCATGATCTCTTCGCCGCGATCCACGGCACGCTCATGCTCGATATGGACCGGGACGCCATCGACCGCCTGTGGAACCCTTATGTCGCGGCCTGGTTCGAGAAGGGCAAGGACGATCCGAAGCTGGCGCTTTTGCGCTTCGAACCCGAGCGCGCCGAAGTCTGGGTCGATGCCTCGAGCCTCGTCGCCGGGATCAAGATCCTGCTCGGCTTCGATCCCAAGAAGGAATATCGCGACAAGACGGGCGAGGTGCGGCTCGGGCGCTAGGTCGATCTCAGTCCTCGCCATAGCTCGTTGACCAAGGTGTGATAGATCCCCTCCCCTCGCCAGGCGGACGCTGACGAGAAGCCGCGGAACAAGGAGCGTCCCAAGCGATCATGGCAATGAAGAATCTCAAATCAAGCTGGCTTCGGTAGGGTGCGACTCCCGGTCTCCGGAGGGCGGACGATCTGCCAAGACGCTCGCAATCATGGTGCATTTTGAAACCAAGGGGATGACCAACCCGTTGCGTCCTCGGATCGGCAGTCAGGACAATCGTCCCGAAAGGGCGTCGGATCCCTCCGCCACAAAGCCTCGCCGGACCAGCACCGGCGGGGCCTTATGTTCATCGGGTGCCTGTCCCGCGGTTCGTGCGCTCCAATTCTTCGCCACATGGTTCCAAGGCTTGAGATAACGGCTTTTGGCCCTCCCCCACCAGGCGAGATGTGAGACGGCGTACGGTTTCGTACAGATCGGCTGCTTCACCTGACAGGACCGTCGCGACCTATGGAACAAAAAGCATAGGCCTTACTTAAAGAAAGCAAACGAGGACGGCCATGAGAAAGCACTATAAGATATTAGTCGTCGAGGACGAACCGGCCATTAGGCTGGCCTTGGCCGATCATCTCGACAAGGAGGGATTTGAAGTCCTCGAGGCCGACTCCGGCGAGCGGGCGATCGAACTCATCAAGAAGTCGAATGTCGACTTGATCGTGACCGACATTCAGATGCCGGGGTGGCACGACGGAATAGGCCTCGCGCTGTGGGTGCGCGAGAACCATCCACATATCAAGCTCATCATCGTGTCCGGCGCCACAGATGAATCCTCTTCCCTGCTGCCGCTTGGCGCCGAAGGCACGATCTATACAAAACCCTATTCGGTGGAGGAGATCGGCTTGCGGGCCGAGGCGCTCTTGCATGAGACAAGGCACAAACCGGTCAATAGTCGCTGATACGGCGCGTGACGCAGCAAGCAAAAGTTCGCGTCAAGCCTGCCGGCTTCGAATTGTCGGACCACCCCAATTCCATACGCATCCAACAAGATATCGGTCAGGAAGCCCAGCATGCCAAAGGACAAGACACCACCGCGCGCCGATTTGCCGGCCCATGGAGCCGAGGTGCTCCCGAGCGTGACCGTGAACAGCTACAATCTCGAGCTTAAAGACGATGAGGGCTTCATAGGCGATAAAGCCAGCAAGAGTGCGTTCTGGGATTTCGTTGAAAAGTGGCGCAAGCCACTGCGTGAATCGGCCGATGACCCGCTGGGCGACAAGGCCACGGAAGAGATCAGCAAGAAGAAACTGGCTGAAATGCTTTTCGACGGCGATTCGGAAGAAGTAGCCCTGGTGCAAAGTGCGGTCGAGGATTTTGCGCAGCAACTGGCGTCGGTCATAAAGCGGTTCATGCGGATCAAGCAATGGCGCGAAACGGAATGCATTGTTGTCGGCGGCGGCTTTCGCGGCAGCCGCATAGGCGAAGTCGCCATTGCCCGCGCCGCTTTGCTGCTCAAGGCCGATGAGATCAAGGTCGACATCGAGATGATCCGCAACGATCCGGACGAAGCAGGTCTACTCGGCGCGGCGCATCTTCTGCCAGCCTGGATGCTCAAGGGCCATGACGGCATCCTGGCGGTCGATGTCGGGGGCACGAATATCCGCGCCGGCCTTATCGAGCTCAATCTCGACAAGTCACCAAGCCTCAAGGGCGCGCGCGTGGCCAAATCCGAAATCTGGCGACATAGCGAGGAAAAGATAAAGCGCGACGACGCCATTGAAAGACTGACGGATATGCTGAATGACCTCGTAAGCTGGAGCGAGAAAAACAAGCTGTCGCTCGCGCCCATCATCGGCATCGGCTGTCCCGGGTTCATCGAAGAAGACGGAAGCATTGCGAAAGGCGCACAGAACCTTCCCGGGAACTGGGAAAGCAACCGTTTCAACCTGCCCCGGCTGATCCGTGAAGGGGTGCCAAAGATCGACCAGACCGAAACCCTGGTGGTGATGCACAATGATGCCGTGGTCCAAGGCCTGAGTGAGCTACCTTTCATGACGGAGCGCCGTCACTGGGCGGTCCTCACGATCGGTACGGGGCTTGGCAATGCTTCCTACACCAACCGGCAATCCAGCCACTCAAAAAAGCCAGCGTCCCAGTAGGCGGCATCCCGGCTGTTCAGTGTCGCCAGCAGATCCGACCGCCCTGGGGTGATTGACGGGTCGAGAGCCCGTCCGCACGGCACATAGGCGACCAGGGGCCCCCTGTACGTTAGCGTACAGAATGGATGCATCGAATCGACCACGTCACCACCTGCGGACTGTGGCAGGAACCGGAAAGGCTCGGCCTAGTTATCGACGCATGACCAAGCACCTCTTAGACAAGGAAGCGAGCGCAGCAAGCCAGACCGTCAAGGCCAAGGTGACCAGATTTGTACCCGGTTTCGGGAACGCGGAAACTGTCGCCGTGAAGGCAGCGCACTCCGCTCATAAACGAAAGCCACCCCGCCCGAGATTCGTCACGATCGATCGCTTCAGGGCCAAAAAGCTCGGCGTCCTGGTGACCGTCGAGCTTGATCGGGATACGGAGGACTTTGCCCACCTCATCGGCAAGAAGATCGTCATCGACGGGAAAATGGAGGTGTGCTTCTCGGTCGAGCGCCTGCCGCATGCGCCGCCGGTGAAGAAAGGCGAGCGCGTGAGCCTTTTGATCAAAAAGGGATGAGGGCGGTCCGGTTTGATGCCATGAACGATCCTCCTTTTGACAAGATCGAGCTCATGTTGTTCGACGCGGTGCTCGAGGAAGTCAGCCGCGATCTCGAAATCGCCGACGAAGCGGGTCTTTCAAGGCTGCGCGCCAGAATTCTCTTCCTCGGCAAGATCGGCGTTCGAGACTTCGACGTCCTTTATACCTATGCCACGAGGCCCCAGATCTTCAAATTTTCGATGGTCGATCCGGCCTAGCTCCTGTCCCGCGAACCGCCATCCAAAGCATCGCCCGCCTGCAACTGTCGCAAATGGCCGGCTGAGGTGTCGCGGCTGTGACAGCGCGCAGATCGTCGATCCGATGTTCATATGGCGTCCAACACCACAATCAGATGGCGCACCGTCACTGGGCGGCGTCCATCACCGCCCTGCTCTGCGACTCGGAAAGTTTCTCATCGGTTGTTACATCGCAAGCAAGTCCTCAATGAGCCTGAATAGGAACCATATGCCCCTGCGCGTGTTCGATCAGAAAACTCCACGGGAGAAAACATGGACAGCTCTTCCTCATCTTCAGTCGGCTCACTGCGGCTCAAGGCCGAAAACTCCAGGGCGCGTCTTAAAGAGACAATAGGCCAGTTCAACGAAGCCCTTTCGGAAACCAGCGACGACATCAAGACGACCTTTTCTCCAGAGCACCTGAAAGACGAAGCGCGCGCCTATGCCAAGAAAAAGCAAGCGAACCTCGTTCGCTCCGTGCGCGAGAGCGTGACTAACCGGCCTCTCGAAGCCCTGGCCATTGGAGCCGTAGTCACCTATCCGCTTCTCGGCCTGCTCAGAAAAGTTCCAGTCCCCCTCGCCTTGATCGGCGCCGGCCTTATCCTCGTCCGCAAAGGAAATGGCAAAAACACGGCAGCACCGACGAGCCTGGCTGAAGATGAAGATCAAGACAGGAGTGAGGAAGGGCTGGGCGGAAGGCTTCGTGCCGGTCTGAAGGAAGCGCAAGGTACGATTGCGTCCAAGGGCGCCCATGCGGCGAAAAGCCTGGTCGGGATGGCCAGTTCCGCGGCTGCGGGCGTCGAGTGCAAGACACAAGACTTTGCGGCCACTACGGCGCAAGCGGCCAAGAACACGGGCGACAGCCTCGCGAGCCTGGTCGAGCGCAACCCGTTGATCGTCGGGGGCGTGGCGCTGGCCGTCGGCGGCTTCATTGCCGCCTCCCTCCCCGCATCGAGGATCGAAGAACGCGTTCTCGGCAAGGGCGGCGAAGTCTTGAAGGACACCGCGCGGAAAGCCACGGATGAAGCGGTCCAGGGGGCCAAGGCGGAGGCAAGCAGGGTCGTCGACGATATTTCCGTCGCCGCGCGTGGTGCCGGCCTCACGCCTAAAGCCTTGGATCAAGCCGTCGATACCGTCGCGGACAAGGTCGCCTCGGTTGCGGATCGGGCCGTTGATGCCGCACTCGGCGGGAAGACCTCGAAGGCTGAAACTGGAAGTAAACGCGATGGAGACGAGAATGCAAGGTTTTGAAAGAGACGAGGGTCTGCCGCAAGCCGACCAGGCCGGAGCTCAGTCAGTGGGAGATGAAATGAAGGCCGCGGCGTCAGAATCGGCAGAGAAGGTGACGAGCGCCGTCCGCGAACAGGCGGCCAAAGTCGGAGAAAAAGCGAAAACGATCGCGGGCGATACCGGAAAGAAGATCGAGAAGGCCTTGAACGAACAGCGCGCCACAGGGGCCGACTATCTGCAGAGCATGGCCGGTCTCGTCCATCAAGCGGCTGACGTCTTCGAGAGGGAGGTCCCGCAAGCCTCGCGCTATATCCACCAGGCGGCGCAGCAAATCGACACGGTAGCCGATGCCGTCCGGACAAAGAACGTGCAGGACGCCGTCCACGAGATGCAGGATTTTGCCCGCCGCCAGCCGGCCATCTTCTTCGGCGGCGCCTTGTTTCTGGGCTTTGCCGCGGTGCGGCTCTTCAAAACGACCGCCCCCAGATCCGGCCAGAATGGCAGACAAGCCGGGCAGTGAGCTGCTGAAAGGAGCGCCGTTCCATGTCCCTCGTTGATCGATCACGTTCGCTTTCAAGATTGCTTGGCCGGGGCGTCGAACAGCTCGGCGACCTGCTGCAGACCGAAGTCCAGCTGGCCCAGGCCGAGCTCTCCGAAAAAGTCTCCGATATCGGCAGGGGCGTGACGTATCTGGCCGCCACCGCCATATTTCTGATTCCCGTCATAACGCTGCTTCTCCTCGCCCTTGCGCTCTGGCTCAGGGACGCCACGGGCATGTCCCTCGCCCTGTCGATGCTCATTTCCGCCCTGCTGGGAGCCGTGATCGGCGCAATCTGCGCTTTTTCGGGGATGAAATACCTTCGACCGAACAACCTCAAGCCAAGCGTCACACTGCAGCAAATCAAGCGGGACATCGCAGCCGCCAAGGATATCGCCACATGAGATCCACACAGCTCATTGACAATTTGAACAACGCCGTGCGCGAGAATCCCGTTGCGGCGGGCCTCATTGGGTTGGGACTCGCCTGGATCGTGCTGGGACAATCCGGCCCGGCCGTCCGGCAATCCGACATGGCGCGCAGCGCCAAACGGGCGATCGACGCTACGGTCGACACCGCATCCAATGCGGCACGCGAGGCCCTAAACCAGGCGCAAACGGCCGCCAGCGGCATCCAGGATGCCGTGTCCCAGGGTGTGGAAGCCGCGAGCACCAAGATCGACGACGCGGTCGAGGGCCTCAAGACGTCACACCATGAGCCCAAATACCAAAGCGAACTGCAGCGGCACTTTCCCTCGCCGCCATCGAGCAGGTTAGCAGATTTGCTCGACCGGCAGCCCCTGGCATTGGCGGGCGTCGGCCTGGCGGTCGGTGCCGCACTGGCAGCCGCCTTTCCCGCGACCGACGTCGAAAGCCGGATCATGGGATCAACCGGCGAAAAGCTGAAGGAAACCGTGGCGAGCACAACGGACAGGATCGTCGACAGGGCCGGTGCAGCGATCGACGAGGCCGTCGACGAAGCTGTCGCTCAAGATCTGACGCCCGAAGCCGTCAAGGAGGCGGTCAGAGCCGGGGCCGAGAAATTGAAGACGGTCGCGGATGCCGGTCTCGACTCGATGAGGAAGTGATCTTTTCTTTATTTAGAGCGCGAATTGGCGGGCCGACCTTGGGGTTCCAACCGGACATAGGTTGTGAAGGCGCCTCCGAACATGCCCCAAGATGCGTCAGATAAAAGAACCGGCACTTATGTCCACGCATCGGCGAGCGGTCCGTCCGTTCCATAGACCGGATCTTTTCGCGGGCGGCCGACCTTAGCGATGGACTTGACGGCTTTCGCATAGTCCTCGCTGCGGGTGCACTCGTCATAGGTTCCACGCGGCGGATAGGCTCCAACAGCCATAAAGTCCTTGCTCGCGTCCAAGCACTGATGACCGGTGCCCGCCGGCAGTACGAATACGTCGCCGGCCTTTCCATAGCAGGTACGTCCGCGATTACCGCCGAAGCGGACCTTCACCTTGCCACGGGCAATCCCGATGACCTCATGGATGCGCGAATGGTAGTGCACATAACTGTAAATTCCGCCGCGCCAGCTGTCGCCCCAGCCGTTAATGCCGAAAAGATCCTCGAGGACCGCAGCAGGATCGGCATTGGATGGCAGCGCAACCGGGCTGCGATAAGAAATAAGCGGCCATTCAGGATGATTTGGAATGATGCCGTCGTCCCGAAAACGATAAAGGTTCGGCTTTCGGGCAATAATGAGCTGCGGAATTTCGGACTTCGGAACACGCTGCCAGCCGGTCAGCCTCTCGGCGAACCTCTTGAGCTTCTCGGATGAATGGGGAAGCAGGATACTCATTCTTGGGGTCCAGGACAGCTCAGCGACTCCCTTTAAATGCTTCACGGAACAAGAAAGTTCCTCTACGAGAGCCGGAAGGCTTGATTTCCGGGAACCGCCGCCCGGTCAGTGCGCAAAACAGATCTCATCGACGATCAGGAGAAACTTTAATTCAACGCCGCGCTTATCTAGAGCTGCTTATCTCCGGAGGATAAATTGCCAAGGCCAAAGCGAACAAGGACAAAGAACAAAACGAAAATGGGTGTCGGTGTCCTTGTCGTCTCGAACAAGAAGCCCGGCCAAATGCTTCTCGTAACATCGCGGCACTCGAAGACCTGGGCACTGGCCAAGGGACAGATCGACCCCTCCTTAGGACCTTTAGAATCGGCCAGGCGGGAAGCCTTCGAAGAGGCCGGTGTGCGTGGCCGCATGTCATCTGTTCCGATCGGCTCATATCTCCACCAAAACTCTGCGGGCGACGTCTTTCGGATCCGGGTTTTCAAGATGCATGTTCGGATCGAGCTTGCCAAATGGCCCGAAAAGGAAGAGCGCCGGCGGCGCTGGATATCCGCCAGGTCCGCTTTGAAACTGGTCGCCAATTCAAGCCTTCGACAGCTTATCGAGGCACAGCTCGCATGAGGATAAATGCCGCGGCGGAGGCCTCGCGTTCCTTGTGGATGGAAGTCGCGCCGTTTCGCGCCACACCCCTGGAAAAATCCAACACCACGGAGGTCGCCATCATCGGCAGCGGCATCTGCGGCACGTCCCTCGCCTATGAGCTCACGAGCAAGGGGGTGGCTGTCGTCATGCTCGACCGCGGGCAGATCGCGCGCGGCATGAGCTCGCGCACCAGCGCCCATCTGACGTTCCAAAGTGACGATCTCTATCAGGAAGTGATCGCCCGGCGTGGCGAACGCATTGCCAAGCTGCACTATCAAAGCCAGCGGGCGGCCGTCGACCGCATCGAGACCATCGTGAAGAGCGAAGGCATCGCTTGCGATTACAAGCGCCTCGACGGCATCCTCGGCCTGGCGCGCGGGCAGAAGGTCGAGCTCCTGAAGGACGAGATCGAGGCTTGCCACCGGCTCGGCTACAGCGAGGTCCGCTGGGCGACAAAGGAGGAACTGGCCAGGCTCAAGACGACGAGCGGCCTCTGTTTTCCCCAGCAAGCCCGTTTCCATCCGATCAAATATCTCAACGCACTCTTGAAGAGAATCGAAGCCCGCGGCGGCCATATCCATGCACATAGTCCCGTGATCAGACTTGAAGAGACGCGAACCGGCGTCACGCTCACCACGGCCTCGGGTCAGACGGTCAGGGCCAAGACGGCCGTCGTCGCCACCAATTCGCCGATCGAGCCCAAGGTTGCGATCCACACCAAGCAGATGCCCTATCGGAGCTACGTGCTCGGTGCAGAAATCCCCAAGAAAAAGATCGCCGATGCGCTCTATTGGGACACGGAGGATCCCTATCACTATGTGAGGCTGCAGCCCGGTTCGCGGCGCGACATGCTCATCGTCGGCGGCGAGGACCATCGTACGGGCGAAGCGGACAATGCCGAGGTCCGCTTCCGCAAGCTCGAGACGTGGATGCGCCGGCGTTTTCCGGAAGCGGGAGCCGTCAAATATCGCTGGTCGGGGCAGATTTTGGACCCAATCGACTATACGGCCTTCATCGGGCGCAGCCCGGGCCGCAAGCGGACCTTTCTGGCGACGGGCGATTCCGGGCAAGGCCTGACCCATGGCGTCGTGGCGGGGCTATTGCTCGCCGACTTCATCCGCGGCAAATCTTCGCCATGGCAAGGCGTCTATCGCCCGCAGCGCAAGACGATCGACGCGCTCGGCCGCTATGTCTCAGACAATCTGGCCGTAGCCGAAAACATGCTCGGCTATTTGACCCCCGGCCAGATTTCGGTGGCGGAACGCCTCAAACCCGGCAATGGCGCTATTCTGCGCCATGGTCTCGAGAAGCTGGCGGTTTGCCGTGATCGCAAAGGCAGGCTCCATGTCCACTCGGCGAGCTGCACCCATGTCGGCTGCCTCATCAAATGGAATTCCTTCGAACAGTGCTGGGATTGCCCCTGCCATGGCTCGCATTTCGCGCCTGACGGGGAAGCGCTCAACGCACCGGCGGTGAACGCGCTCGCGACGGCGAAGCTTCCCCGGCGAAGCGCAGAGCCTGCGAGCAGACGACGTTCCGCTTCCGCACGGCATGGCGCGGTGGCGCAAGACCCGACACAGAGCCAAAGGGGGTAGAATTTCGTTCAGCTATCCGAGCAGGCTGGGTCGACGCCGGAGCGCTCCCACTTCAGCGGAACGCTCATCCACGATCCAAGGCGACAAGCTAGCCTGCAGGCTTCCTTCGCTTTTTGTGCGATTCAGCAGCGTCATTCCTGATGATGCTAATCTGTCCATCGGATTCCATATAGGCGCGCTTCACTTGCGCAAGTTTTCCGATGCCTTGCTGTCGGAGTTGGCTCATCATCTCCTCGGGCGTAATCAGCTCCTGCCGCAGGTTTTGCCTCAGCATTTTGCCTTCCCGCACCAGCAGCAACGGTGGCGGACTAACGAATTTGTTAAAGATTTGCGACTTGTGGGCAAGCCAGTCGATCGCAAAATCCCAGGCAACAATAGTCAGAACAAGCAAGAGACCTTCCGTCACGGACTCGTACTGCTTCGAAAACCCGTTTTGAGCCGCATCGGCAATCAGGACGATCAACAGAATGTCGGAAAGACTGAACGATCCAGCCTGCCGCTTCATAAAAAACCGCATCAGGATGAAAAGGCCCAAATACATCAACGACCCCCTGAGCACCACCTCCGCGATCGAGTGAGTTGGGATCCAAAGTCCGGGCCAGTCTATACTGAAAAGCTTATCCACCTTCAGCGCTCGCTCCGCTGCCTGTTTTCGTCGGAGTCTTGTCGATCAACCTATGACACCCCTTCTAATCGACAAAGCATGGTCGAGGTTCCGGACTAGCGCGCCCCCGCGCTTCACGGTCATTCGCTGCTTGCGCCCGTAGCATAGCTCTCCGTCTCTTTGGAACTTTTCGCCGTTGCTGCCCGTTTCGTTCAGCCACGAGGAGAGGTCCATGTCACCCATTAAACGCACGAACGCCGCGAAAGAGACCGGAGCGGGCGGCGAGCTCCACCAGAGAGCCAAAGCTTCCAGTAACGAGCTCACCACCAACCAGGGAATTGTCGTTTCGGACAATCAGAATTCTCTAAAGGCCGGGCCTCGCGGTCCCACCCTTCTCGAAGATTTCATGCTGCGTGAGAAAATCACGCATTTCGACCACGAGCGTATTCCGGAGAGAATCGTCCATGCGAGAGGCAGCGGCGCGCATGGCGTTTTCCGACCGACAAAGTCCCTGTCGCATTTGACCAGAGCGGCTTTCCTGCAAGACCCGAAAAAAGAAACCGAGGTCTTCGTTCGCTTTTCTACGGTGGCAGGCGGTGCCGGATCGGTGGACCTGCCGCGCGACGTGCGCGGCTTTGCAGTCAAGTTCTATACGGAAGAAGGCAATTTCGACCTTGTCGGCAACAATATCCCGGTTTTCTTCATCCAGGATGCCGTCAAATTTCCCGACCTCGTCCACTCGGTGAAAATGGAACCGGACCGCGGTTTCCCGCAGAATGCCTCCGCTCACGATACCTTCTGGGACTTCGTCTCGCTGATGCCCGAAAGCATGCACATGCTGATGTGGGTCATGTCCGACCGTGCCATTCCCCGGTCATTCCGGATGATCGAGGGCTTCGGCGTCAATACTTTCCGGCTTGTCAACGAAAGGGGGGAGAGTCGTTTCGTGAAATTCCACTGGCGGCCAGTCCTCGGGGCGGCCTCGGTGATCTGGGATGAGGCGGTCAAAATCAATGGCGCAGACCAGGACTTCCACCGCCGCGATCTGTGGGAAGCGATCGATAAGAGCAATTTTCCGGAATACGATTTCTGTGTCCAGGTCGTCGACGAAGAAGCGGCTGGAGAGCTCGACTTCGACATCCTCGATGCGACCAAGCTGATCCCCGAGGAAACCGTCCCTCTCGAGGTCGTCGGCCGGCTCACATTGAACCGCAACCCCGACAATTTCTTTGCCGAGACCGAACAGGTCGCGTTTCACCCGGCCAATATCGTGCCGGGAATCGAGTTTTCCGACGACCCCTTGCTGCAAGGGCGGTTGTTCTCCTATCTCGACACCCAGCTGTCCCGCCTCGGGGGCGCCAACTTCCATGAGATTCCGGTCAACCGCCCGCGTTGTCCGATGCGCAATTTCCAGCGCGACGGCATGCGGCGCATCGATGTTCCGAAGGGACGGGTCGCCTATGAGCCCAATAGTCTCGGCGGTGATGGACCCAGGGAATCCCAGGAAGGCTTCGTCACGCATCCGACCGGCGACATCGGAAGCGAGAAGGTGAGGATCCGGTCCGAGACCTTCAAGGACCATTACAGCCAGGCGCGCTTGTTCTTCAATTCGATGACCGAGCCCGAACGCCGGCACATAGTGAGCGCCTTCGCGTTCGAATTGGGAAAGGTAGAGACGCCGGCCATCAGAAAACGGATGCTTGGCCATCTGGCCATCATCGACAAGGCTCTTTGCGCAGGCGTGAGCAAGGCACTCGGAACAAATGAAATCGATCCGATCAAGCCGGCGATCGAGCCGCGAGATCTCGCACCTTCGCCCGCTCTGAGCCTTGTGCAGAAAGCGCCCGCCACCATCAAAGGGCGCAAGATCGGCGTTCTTCTGTCGAACGGGGTTGACGGCTCACTCGTGAAGCAACTGAGGAAGGCCGTCGAGGCTGAGGGGGCAGTGCTGGCCGTGGTCTGTCGAAAAATCAGCGGCGTAGTTCTTGCGGACAAGTCAAAGCTGCCCGCCGACCAAGCTCTTTCGGCAGCGCCTTCCGTGTTTTTCGACGCTGTCGTGCTGTTGACCAGCGAAGCCGGCAATAGCGACCTGCAGGATGAGGCGGCCGCCATCGACTGGATCAGGGATGCCTATGGGCATCTAAAAACTCTGGGATTCAGCCAGCCAGCTTATGAATTGCTGGCCAAGGCGGGCTTGGGAGATCGGCTGGATGAGGGCTTCATAAAGCTCGATGGAAACCAGGGCAGCATGGACCGCTTCATCGAAAGTTGCAAAAGGCAGAGAATTTGGGACCGAGAATCGCTCGTCAGAGGCGCCGGCTAGCAGAGTGGCCCAATCTTTGGCGATCTGTCAGCGCACAGGGAATCAGCAGGGGCCGTCTCCCTGCCGATTCCCACACCACGCTCAGATGGGGGCTGAGCAATGGCGTGATTCAGGCGGCATCCTTCTCTCTTGGCATTTCGTCCAAGGCGCCTAACAGCCGGTCCATCTCACCAAGCCAAATTTTCCGCGATTGCTCGAAGGAATCCAGAAGCATTCCGGCTTGGGTGGCTTCATGGCCTCTGGCCGTCAGGGAGGCGACGAGGCGGCGCTGGGCGTCAATGATGTCCTCGCTGTGCTCAATCTGCCGCTTGATTTCCGTCAATTGCCGCAGCAGTTCTGATCTTGTCCGCATGGTTGAAGGCTACGGCAGATCTGCCGCAAGGCGATTAACATAGGATATGCGCGCCGCCGGAAATTGCTTGCTTGATGCTCTTGCGAAGCGTGGTGCCGGACTGGCACCGGATTGGGCATCAGGGGAAGATGGTCAGATCACCGGTTGAGGCAGCTCAACCTCTAGCGGTCACTCCTTGGTATCGACGCCAATGCGGTCAGCGGCGACGGCCTATGGATCTGAAGCAGTGCGGCGGTGTCTGGAATTGCCGCCCGCGCATCATTGATCGATGCGTAGGCGCGACTAACCTGGTCCCGATGCTCGGGGCCCTTCGAAGCTTCCGCAATCGGATCATTGCTCAAGGTCTGCTCCAGAGGTTTTGCCGCTCGGGTGTGGGGCTTTGCCATTCGATGGACGAAGGGCTCGCCTCAAAAGTTCCCTTACCGGAACCCGGTTTTGGTCCAGCGCTGGAAAGTTGCAATCGCGGAACGCTTGTTAAGGTCGACCTGGAAACCCGTGAGCTGGGGGCGGATCGCGCCGTGGGGGACCTTGCCCATTCGCCCGAGCCGCAAATAACATGGCGGAAGACCTCCGGGGGCGGCGGAGGGACGGCTTATGCTGAGAAATTTTCTGACGATCGACGAAGGCCGACACAAGTTCATGGGCCGCTTCCTGATGGAACTCGATTATGCGGTGATTGTGAAGATCAGCACATTCAAGGTCTTGCGCGACAAAGCGGGCCTCACGGTTGGCGATGAAATCCCGGTCGACAAGCTCGACGCCTGGATCAGGAAACGCGAGAAGCTAGAGCGCGAGGCCTAGGCCGCTTTTCGGCCGTCAGGAAAACCTACCTGTTGACTCCTATGCCTTCTCGTTCTTGAATTGTTCTCGTAAGTGAGAATGCGTAGGAGTAGCCCGATGTCAGACCCAAAATATTTGGAGACCCCAGAAAACCTCGAAACCCGCGCCTATTACAAGAAGCAGCACCTGAAAAAGGGAAGGGCCGGGCAGAACGATGTCATCCTGGCCGCGACCGAAATCTATCAGACCGAGTTCGGCCATTGGTTCGAGGATGAAGGCTACGATGGTCTCTGGGAAGAGGCTGATGCGCTCTTTAGGAAGCACAGCCTTAAGGTGACGGACCCGAGCGCGCTGGTCGATCTCATCGTGACCGATCTGCATGGCGACAAAGGGATCAGCCATGGCGCTGAGCCGCCCGCCATCCGTTTCTAGCCCTCGCGATGAGGTGACGCTCGCTCAAGTCCAGCAGTTCAACTTGAATATGGTGCTGGAGTGCCAGTGGTGCGGGCACAAAAGGCTGATGGACGCCGGCAAGCTGCTCCTCAAATTCCCGCCGGAGATGACGATGAAGCAGCTTGCTGAAAGGGCGCGATGCAAAAACCGCGGATGTCCCGGCCGATCGGGTGCGGAAGTGCTGTTCCGCCTGGGCGACCGCAAAGACGACTGGTGGCCGCGCGTGCCGATCATAAGGGGGAGATAGAATGGCGAAAGGACGGTGGTCGCGTTGGGGGCGTGGAGGCTGCGAGGGCTACACGCTCGATCTCGGAAGTTTCATCAACTTCTCTGTCATCCGCAGATCGACCGGCGGCCCGGCACCGGATTATTTCGAGCTGACCTCGCATACCCGCAAGATCAAGAGCTTTCCCAGCGCCAAAGACGGAATGGACTATGCGGAAAAGGAGCTTGAGTCAGGAATGACCGCCATGCTTGAAGATTGGGAGCTTTACAAAGCCCACAGGGTCAAGCGGCGGAAATCCTGAATGTGCAATACCTATAATCTGCGCGGGAACATGAAGCAGCTCGCTCTCTTCGCCAATGCCGAGCCGCCGCCGGACGTGGAAATCAACTATGAGAGCATCCACCCGGACTATGTTGCTCCCGTCATCCGCAGATCGCCAGGCGCCAGCCAACTCGAAATCACGATGATGCGTTGGGGCTTTCCATCACTCCCCGGCCGACGCGAGTTCATGACGAATGCGCGTTCACTCAGCATGTCGCTTTGGCGCCCCTGGCTTGGCGTCGAGCATCGCTGCCTTGTGCCAGCGACAAGCTTTGCCGAATGGACGCCTGAGCCGAACCCGGTGACCGGCAAGAAGGAAACCGTCTGGTTCGGCCTCAACTCGAACCGCTCTCCCTACATGTTCGCCGGCCTGTGGCGGGAATGGACCGGGACGCGCGGCACTAAAAAGGCGCCGGTTGAGGGAACGCATCTCCTTTTTACCTTCCTGACGACCGAGCCGAACAACAACGTCAAACCCGTCCACTCAAAGTCCATGCCGGTTATCTTGCGCAACATCGAGGAGTGGAATGCCTGGCTCACGCTCCCGATCGAAGAGGCCAAGGAGATGCAAAAGCCCCTACCCGACGATGCAATAGAGATCGTGGCAAGGGGGACAAAAGGTGATTGATTTTCGCCCCGCCCAATCGCGACGATTTTCCGAGAGGAAGCCCAGCCGAAAGCGGGCCCATTGCTGACGGAGTATCGCTTAATTCGCAAAGCGGTAGTTTCTACGATCTTGCTAATAGAAGTCCGGACGTTGAGCCCATTTCCTGCTACGACCGGCTAATTGACTCGCTCATATGGCCACAACTCTCTTTTCTTATTCGTCTTATTTGTCCTGTTGTCTGCTCTCTCCTCGGCCACACTGATCGTGTCGGACATTTGGTCTGCCAGAATAGCGGGCTTTTTATCTGTCTTGCGTTTTCTCTTGGCAAGCACCGCGGCCGCGTTTGGCTTCTTGTCTGCTTTCGCCGTGATAACGATGGTGGTGTTGGGCAGGCCGACTTCCTGCACCAAAGCAAAGAGCACCGCCGCATTGGCAGGATCCAGTCGCACGCAGCCATGTGAAGCGCGCTTCCCAAGCTTATCAATATGCTCCGTGCCATGGATCGCGTGGCCCAAGCGGGTGAAGAAAATGGAATTGGGCATAGGGGCATCGTCCCACTCCTCCGAGAAATGGTACTCCTCCATGCGGAATGGCGTGTATGTGCCGCCTGGCGTGCCATAGCCGGCCACCCCGGTCGATACAGGCCAGACATATTCCTGCCGGCCATCGACCATGACTGTCATTTCCTGGCTATGCTCATTGATGGTGACGACGACCCGCGCGGCAGAGGCAGGTCCAGCAATCATGATAATCAAAGCCGCCGTCAAAAGCCGAAGCCGCATGTGCCATCCCTTACCCGCCCGTGAAGCTACAACCGAGATAAACAGGGAAAGTTCCGATTCCTGGGTGTGCGAGGTCCCACCCTCCCCGACAGCGGTCAATGCAGCCTCCGAAACATAGGAAAGACCAGGCCAACCAGAAAAGCAATCGTCTTGCCAGCTCCCCCAGGCTCATACCACGCAGCGGTGCGAAACCGTACAGGAACCAATTATCGACGTTGCCGGTTTGAGGTGCGAGCGGTCGAACCTTGAACGCGAAGGAGATTCCCTATGAAGCAACTTCTAGCCACCACAGCCTTATCATTTCTTTTACTTGCCGGCGCCGGCCATGCGGCCAACGTTTCCAAGATCACAACCTACCAACAACAGCCGACGGATATTCGGGCATCCAAGTTTATCGGAATGCGCGTCTATGCGACCGAAAAGGACATCGCCAGCGACACCTCAGCGAAACCGGGAAATGAAAAGGAATGGGACGATATCGGGGAAATCAACGATGTGATACTCGGCCGGAACGGCGAGGTCGAGGCTGTCGTCGTCGGCGTCGGGGGCTTCCTCGGGATGGGCGAAAAAGACGTTGCCGTTGCCATGAGGGATTTCAAATTCGTCAAGAAGGGCGATGATGAGAACGACTATTTCCTGGTGATCAACACAAACAAGCAGATGCTCACGGATGCGCCCGCTTACGCCGCTTCGCAGACGACGACAGAGAGCCAAAAGGCCGACAACAGCACGGCCCCGTCCGGCTCGGACACGCGCACGGCACTCGTTCGGCCTGAGGTGAAACGTGAAGGCTACAGACAGCCTGAGACCAAGGAGCTTACATCCGAGACTCTGGTCGGCGCGCGGGTCTACGGCGCAAAGGACGAAGATGTCGGCGAAGTCGACAAACTGGTCCTCAACGCAGATGGCAGCGTCAAGCAGCTCGTCCTGGATATCGGCGGCTTCCTGGGCGTGGGTGAGCACCGGATTGCCGTGGCACTGGACCAGGTGAACATCATGCGCAACGAGAAAGGTGACGATGTTCGCGTGTATGTCAATTCGGACAAGGAAACTTTGAAGGCTCTCCCCACCTATAACGGGTGAACACGGTGAGGGCGCGGGCGAATGTCCGCGCCTTTTCAATTGCGCGAGCGGGCCGCTCCGCGAAGCCCTAGCAGCATTCGGTGGGGACTTCTTGCAAGGCGTCCGATTGATTGCTCAGTTGATAAAAAAGGCCCGCACAGCATCGCCGTGCGGGCCTCTTTTGTTTCTGAGCCTCAGTCGATCTGAATGGTAACGCCGGGCTTACGATATGGCCTGTACTGACCGTAATAAGGCTCCTTGTACGACCGATAGCGCTTTTTGGTATAATAACGCCCGCATTTCACGTCGTTGCTGACGCGACAATGACGCGACCACCAACGCTTTGATTTCTTCTTATTGCCTATATTGACGATATGGCTGTCACTATTCGTCTGAATTTGCACCGGCGCCGCGACGGGCGCCGCCTGGCTCGCCACCGGCATGGCAAAACCGACGCTGGCCGCGACTGCCGTGCCTATGGCCAATGCTTTGATGCTGAACACAATAAGGTCCTCCTTATTATTCTGGCTGAAGCGGGACGCCCCGAGGAACACGGCCTTTGGCCGATACGCGGCATCTGCATAAAACAACGTGTGTCAAAAGGGATCGTTCCGATGCCTTCGTGGAACGAGTTCCCGCATCAAGACGCGAAGCCTGCGAATGACAGCCAGACGGTCAGATCCTTCGTGCGGCAAAACTGATCTCGGCGAGCGTCCCCAGCGCGACCGCAAATATGATCTTGTAAACGCCCTGGTCAATCTGTGTTCCGATCGGGACGGGACTCGAATACCGACTTAACACGTCCTCTATCGGTCCAATCATGCCTTGACCAATCCCAACGCCTATCAAGATCTGCAAGACACCAAAAACAAGAACGGCAAACGCCGCGATCCAAGTCATTCGCGTGAAAAACATCTCCGTCTCCTTCATCGGCCGAAGCCTTCCCCCTCGCCGTGACGCTGCCAAGCATGACTTCATTATTGACCGGCCGCCAGGCCTTCTCGGCGATCTCTTGCATTGCCGGCCGGCCTCCCTTCTCTGTTTCTTGGCTCTCGGCCCCTGCGGTGGCCGACAGTCCAGGCATAAGCGCGGGTGAATTCAGCGCCGAACAATACGAGCTGGGCCGAGTAATAGACCCAGATGAGCACCACGACGAGCGAGGCCGCCGCGCCATATGTCGATTCCAGACCCTGCTTGCCGATGTAAAAGCCAATCAGAAACTTGCCGATTTCGAAAAGCGCCGCCGTGAGGATGCTGCCCGGCAGAACGTCACGCCAGCCAATCGAGATATCGGGAAGCCACTTGAACATCATGGCGAACAAAACGGCCGTCATCGCAAAGGTGACGACGACACTCGCCGTTTGCAGCACGATCTCGGGCGCGGCATTCGCAAACATCGTGCTCATTGCGGCCAAAGCCGTGGTGAGAAGAAGTGAGACCAGCAGCAAAAACCCAAGGGACAGCACGCCAGCGAGGGACACGGCATAGGTGCGAAAGAACGCCCAAACGCCAGACCCCGAGGGCGCATCTACTTCCCAGACCGCGTTCAGGGCCGCTTTCAGCTGAACGACCACACTGACCGCCGCGAAAGCAAGCGCGCCTGCGCCGATAAGGGTGGCGAACACACCCTCGGCGGGTTGTCCCGCGACCAGCAGCATGTTCTGAACAGCCTTCGCCCCTTGCTCGCCAAGAAGGTGAGAAAGCTGGAGGATAACCTGCTCTCGCACGACTTGCGCGCCAAAGGCCAGCCCAGCGACCATGATTGCAATCAGGATCAGGGGGCCCATGGAGAAGAGCGAGTAATAGGCGATGGCCGCCCCCAAGGTGGACGCCTTATGTGTCATCCACCCGGAAACAGCGGCCCGCAAGATCGACCACCAGACCGCGGGGGCGATAAAGGCCTTGGTGGGCCTGCGCCGCGATGGCTGAACGTGATGAGATGCAAGCCCGGGTCTTCTGGATCTGAGAGCGGCAATCTGCGCAGTGAGACCGGAGAGAGCCAGGGCGGCCAACATTTTCGAGTAGCCGATGAGCGAAGACGAACTGAAAGTCGACCGGCGGGCCATGACGAGTCCAAACGAAAGCCGCATGTTAATCCGCTGACGGAGCGATTGGTTCCAACGTCACGTTCGCCTCGGGACGCCGATCGTTCGCCCGGACTATCCGGAAGAGGGATGAGCGGGATGAGCCGCAAGTCGTGGAACCTTCAGGCGGGTTGACCGTTCTGCACATTGCCGCGAAGCCGGGTGGAAGACTTAAGCAGAGGGGATTCGCCGTCATGGCGACTGAATTGGGCCGGCATAAGAAGATCAAGAAGCGACCATCACGCGCCACCTTCACGGCCCTCGACCGGGTCGCCGTGCGCGACATCGGCACGATGGTCTGTGTAGACCTCGATCAAGACACAGACAGCTTTGCCCACCTCATCGGCAAGAAGGTCGTCATCGATGGCAGGATGGAGCATTGCTTCTCCGTCGAACGCATCGCGCACGCCGCGCCATGGAAACGCGGTGAACGAATCTATCTGCTCATTCGAAAGGCCAGGGCCAAGCGCACCAACCATGCCGGCAGCATCGGCCCAAGCGGGGGCATCGCCGGATTGTGGATCGACGACGCATGAAGCTCATCCCATCCATGCTTTAAAGCTTGAGGAAGGAATGTGTCTGGATTCGCCCCCACCTCCGGCCCATCTACTCCGCCGATGCCCGCTGCTCGCGCGCTGCCTTGCGGCGTGGGCCCCTTTTTTTGCTGCCCGACAAGTGCGCTCCATTGAACCGACGGGCTTTCGTGACCTTCTTTTCGTCCGCGCGCGCAACGTCGGCTATTTGAGCGAATTTCACGCGCAGATCCGCCAGCTCCTGGTCGGTCAGGCATTCCAGATCGATCATCGAATTCTTGGCTCCCTTCACGCCTCTGATGATCTCGTCCAGCTTGATCTGAGCGGCGAGACCGTCGCGGTTCTGGCTGTTCTGAATGACGAAGACCATGAGAAAAGTGGTTATCGTCGTGCCGGTGTTCACCAGGAGCTGCCAGCCCTGCGAATAGCCGAAATATGGCCCCGATGCCGCCCAGGCCAGCAAGGTCAAGAACGCTATGCTGAAGGTGATCGGGCTGCCCGCCGCCCATGCTACCTGATTGGCGAATTTCGAGAACAGATCGCTCATTTTGGAAGACCGGTCGGCCATGATACGCCTCCATTGCCTGGCAGAGTATCAAGCCCCGAAGTCGACTGCGGTTCCCGACGCGGGGCTTACATCCACTTGCGCTCCGGTTGCGGCGCCAGTGCTCCTTGTCAGCAATTGAGAAATCCCCGCTCCATCCGTTTGAGCGCCAGAATGCTGAACCTCACCCCGGCTTTGATCGACTCAGGCTCGTCGCCGTGATCCCTGAGGAGAGCTACCAGATATTCGGCGACCTCGCGTGGGCACGAAGGCACGACCAGATTTTCAGAGGTTTCGGCGCTCATCGGGCGATACTCCCGGCACAGATAAGGGCGGGTCACGCCGTCGACACCGTCAATCTCGGACGCGACCCGCCTGTCCCAAAGAGGGGTCAAAGGGACCTGAAAGCAACATCACGAAGGGGAATCCGTTCCAAAGCAGGCCGGGCGCCTTCACACGATCCCTTATGCGCTTGAGTCGGTCAGCGCTCTCTCCTAAGTACAGGCCATGACATCGGACGGCCCGGTCGAGCGCAAACTTGCCGCCATTCTCGTGGCGGATGTCGAAGGCTATAGCCGGCAGATGCATGAGGACGAAGAGGCAGCACTTGCCACGCTGACCCGGCTTCGTTCGGTCATCGACGATCTCGTCGCCCAGCACAATGGAGAGATCAGCGGCAGCGCCGGCGACAGCGTCATCGCCGACTTCGCCAGCGGCGTGGAAGCCGTCAATTGCGCCGTGGCCATCCAGCGCGGCCTGCATGAGGCCAACAGGGCACAACCGCACGAGCAAAGAATGGAATTCCGCATCGGCATCAATGTCGGCGACGTCATGCTCAAGAACGGCGACATCTATGGGGACGGCATCAATGTCGCCGCCCGCATCGAAGCACTCGCCGAACCCGGCGGCATATGCGTGACGCGTGCGGCGCGCGACAGCGTGCGCGACAAGGTCGACTACAAGTTCGAAGATCTGGGCGAAAGGCAGGTCAAGAATATCGCCCGGCCGGTGCGCATCTTCAAAGTCATCTTCGACCGCTCACAGCCCGTCCAGATCGGGGAAAAGCCTGCCGGCGAAGGCGCCGAAGACGCACCGCGGGTGCTCGATCCGGCGGAGGTGGAAATCGAAGTGACGTTCTGGAACACCGTCAAGGACAGCGACGATGTGGCGATGTTCGAGGCTTATCTGGAAAAATATCCGGACGGGGAATTCCGCAAGCTCGCCGAAATCAGCCTCGCCAAGCTCGCCAAAAAGCACTGACAGCTTTGTCAGCCCCGCGTGCTGCGAAAAGGCCCCAAGCTTTCGCCGGGGCCCTCACAGAGCTTACCAGCCCTGGTTCGTGTACCAGGTGTCCACGTCGCGGCGGACCTGGTCCCTGGCGATGCCATAACGCTCCTGGATCTTACCCTCGAGCTGGTCGCGGCGGCCGTCGATCACATCGAGATCATCGTCGGTGAGCTTCCCCCACTGTTCCTTGACCTTGCCTTTGACCTGCTTCCAGTTACCTTCAACGCGATTCCAGTCCATAAGACCTCCTTTGTCGCTCTACAGTAAACTTCCATTCGATGGCTATCTCAGCCGCTCAGGCCGTCACCACGATCGCTTCCTCCTCGTCGCGCTGGCTTCCGCCAATCGCACCGGCAACCGAAGCGATGAAGGCGCCAATCAGCATCGACAAGGCGCCGAGTATGGCCGCGGTCGCGCTGGCCTTGCGGGCCTCGTCCGCCGCCTGCTGGGCCTTGGCCTTGAGCTCGTTCGCCCTGGCCAGGACGGCCTCGACCCTGGCTTGCGCATCCTGCGGAGACAGGCCGGTCCTTGCCGCCACCAGGCTCGAAAGATAGGCCCGGTCTTCCTGGCTCACTTCGCCTTGCAGCGCGCCCATGCCGAGAATGCGCGTCGCCTGCGCGGCTGCAGCCTCGCCGCCCTCCGGGCCCGCCGTGGTCAACCGCGCCGGATCGGCCGGGCGAAACAGAGTGTCGACCAAATAACCTGTCGCGCCATCATTATTGTTTCCCTGCGCGTTCTGACCCGCGGCATTGGTGGCGGCGCCCGCGACATTTGCCGCCACATGGGCACCGGCTCCGACCAGAACGGTGGAATGGAAGGCCACCATCCCGATGACCAGAAGCGTGGCCACCGCCCAGGCCATGAAGCCATGCGCGGTGTCGCGGAAGAACACCTCATCCGTGTGAACGCCGACCCACTTGGTGCGCAACCGGCCGGAGAGATAGCCGCCAATCCCCGACGACAGCCACTGGACGATGACGACCCAGATCGCCGTCGAAACGGCAATGGTCGTCAGGCCCGCGCTTTCAGAGGACCAGGGCGAGATCAAGGTCAGCCCCAGGCCCGAACCGAGGAGCATGAGGATGGCGGTGGTCGCCGCCGCAGCGAAGGCGCCGGCGAAGATCGCACCCCAAGCGATAGCGGATCTCGGCGCCTCGATGGCAGGAGGATTCTGGACACTCACGGTCGCCACGGCATCCTCCTAGCGAAAGAGAAACATGATGAGCAAAATGATCGGAATGGGCACCCCCAACAGCCAAAGCAAGATTCCGCGTCCCATGGTCGCCTCCTCGATCGTCTGTCTCCGGAACAATTTCCGAAGCACATCCTAACCCGCGATCCCGCCTCAGAGTTCCTCAAGCGAGCAACTAAAGGTCGGAGGACAGACCGTGGCCGGATACGCCCGGCTTGGCGGCGAAGCGCCGGCGAGGAACGCAAGAAGCCCGATATGCGTTCATTCGCATCAGCAATGAGGCTGAGATACGGAGTACATCCATGACCAACCAGGACAAGGACAAGCAACAAGGCGACAAGCAAAGCCAGGGTGGACAACAGCAGCAGAGCGATCAGCCGAAACGGCAGGATCAGCAGGGTGGCGGCTCTCGCCAGCCTGGCCAGGATCAGCAGAGCGGCGGCACCAACCCGGGACAGCAGCAGCAGACGGATCCCAATCGCGGCGGCAGCACGGGCAACAAAAACGTGAATGACTGACGCCCCATAGTGCAAGAACGAAGGGCCCGCGTTTTCGCGGGCCCTTCGGCAAAGAGGGCGGGACACTTTCGACGACGGCGCGACGCTTCCTTTGGCGGCGCTCTCGCGTTACCAGCCTCGATCGCCTTATCGCCAATCGCGAAGGACATCCGCCACGCCGACGACCTCGATCTGCTGGTCGAATCTCGGCAGGACGCCGGCCATGGCGGCCGCATGACCTTGCTCATTCGAGCTCGCCACCCCTTCCTCGACAATCACGACGCGATAACCGATATCGATGGCGCCCAGGACCGTTGCCAGAACACAGACATCGGTCTCCACACCTGAAAAAACCAAAGTGTCGGCGGAACGCGCACGCAGCATCGCCTGAAGCGCGCCATCCTGGAAGGCCGAGAACACGAAACGGCTATAGACCGCCGCGACGCCAGTGAATTCCTGCAAGCCGGGCACGATGTCGAAAAGCCTGGGATCGAGCCGCAGAAGCTCCGGGCATGCGGCATAGAACCGGGCCCATTGCCCCTTTATGGCGCCGGCATCGGCAGGGCAGATGAACCGGGTGAATATCGTGCTCGCCGGCTTATAGCGGCATATTTCCTTCACAGCCGGCAAGGCAGCGCCCACCGCGCCTGACGCCCAAGGCGTATCCGCGTCGAACATCCGCTGCATGTCGACGCAGAGATGCACGGCGGAACGCGATAACGGGCCATAACGCAGCCCTCTGACGTGCTCCATCGCGGGCCTCAGAAACGCATCAGGATTCGGATTTCAAGGGCGGGGGTTCGAAGGGCGGAATGCCTTGCTCGTGATGCTGGGCCAGCAGCCTTCGCCGCGCATCCGCCGCTCCGGCCGATACGATCGATGCAACCCATGAAGGGGCATCCGTTCCGGGCTCGGGCGGAGACGCATTGCCCACCAAGTCTTCGGCAGCCTCGCGGGCATAGCCCCGCATCACCAGAAGGTCGATCGCCGCCTTCTTCACGTCGGGCTCGTCGTCCTCTGCCTGAAGCGCAACGGTGATTTCACTCGTCATGGGAGTCTCCGCCGAAATTTGCCGACGCCGCCGGGCAGCTGTTCAAGGACCTACGAAGGACCCGCCATCGGACTTCGATCCGGAATTGTCCGAATCCCTTCCCGCCGGTGCTCGCTCGGGCGTTTCTTTCCGTTGTCCAGGCCTTGGCGCGTCGTGGCTGCTCTCCGCCAGCTCCTTGTCGCCTTCGCGCTGGATTTTCTTGTGCTGCTCGACGAGGTCAGGATTGCCGCTCGGATGTTTGTCAGCCATGGTGAAACTCCTTTCACTGACAAACATTTCGCTGCTTACAGAGTTCCTTCAGGGTCCGTGACGGCATGGCGCGAGCGTCCTGACAAGCGCGCGGCGCCGTGTACGCTATCGCACACAAATTTGCCGGGAACCTTCGCTGGGCGAGCGCGTTTGGCAATGTCAGCGAGACGGGCGGGGCAAAGGAACGGGGGATGCATGTCCGCGCCTGATGATCTGATCCTTGCGGCAAAGCGGGCGAGAGTTCTTGCCGCAACCCTCACTTCGCCCGAATCGAAGACCGCTTTCCTGCAAATGGCCGAGAAATGGGAGGCCGAAGCCGCGCGCACGGAGGCAGGGCCGGCCGGCAAGGGAATCGCCTGACGGATGGAACCTTCTTGCCGGTGCCAGTGTTAGCGGGCGTCCCGTCTCACACACCCCAACCCCGAGACGAGATGTGTCGTCACCCCCTGCCCGCCCGCATGCGTATCATCCGGGCGGGTTTTCCATTGCGAAACCCGGCAACCTTGCGGAGATCCCTTGACCGCGCCACAGCCTAGGCAAGCGCCTCTTCGACCAAACCAAGAATCGCCCTTGGCAAATACGGCTTGTCGATGAGCCGGCCAAGATCGGGCGGAAGGTCGGAGGCAGGAAGATGGCCGGAGGTAATGAGCGTCTTGATCCGAGGGTGGTTGCGCCTGATGTAGCGCGCCAGATCGATGCCGTTGAGCGAGCCAGGCATCTGAATATCGGTGAAAACCAGTGATATGCCTGAGTTCCCGTCCAGGATGTCCATCGCCTCCTCGGCCGAGGAAGCCTCGAGCACCTCGAAGCCCCGCTCGCGCAGGAAATCGCTGATGTCGAGCCGGACGATCGCTTCGTCCTCGACGACTAGAATGGTGTACCGCATAATCGACCGTCCTCAGTCTCCTCTTTAACCCATGTTAAGGCGAAAGGTTCGGCCGAGATATTTGGTCTCCATGCAGATCATGAGCCTCGGCGCGGCACGGGTGGCGAGAAACGGATTTTCCGCTGTTCATCCCGATGAAAGGCCGATAGCTTCAGGCTCAGAAGCAAAAAGAAAGACGGACAATTTCTACGGGAATGGCAGATAGCACGCGGCGACGACTGCTGACGCGCGGACTTTTTCAGCAGCGAACCTTCTTTGAACTGACGGACCGCCTGTATCGCGGACACTCGCTGTCGGACGCCTATGAGGCGACGCTCGATGCGATCCGGGAACTTCTGGGATGCGAGCGCGCATCGATCCTGCGCTTCGACAGCAAAGGCGTCATGCGCTTCGTCGCCTGGCGGGAACTTTCGCAAGCCTATCGCCAGGCGGTGGACGGACATTCACCCTGGCGTCCGGGCACGCGCGATCCCGAACCCATCTATGTCAGCGATATCGCCCAATCGGGGGAATCCGAAGAACTCAAGCAGGTCGTTCTCGGCGAGGGCATCCAGGCTTTGGCCTTCATCCCCCTTACCTTCAATCGCGCGACCATCGGCAAGTTCATGGTCTATCATGCGGCTCCCCATGAATTCACCGATGAGGAGCGCGAGATCGCCCTGACGCTCGCGCGCCAGCTCAGCTTCGCCATCGAGCGGGAAACGGCCGACCTGGCCGGCAGCCGGCTCGCCGCCCTGATCGACTCTTCCGAGGACGCCATCGTCTCGAAAAACCTGGACGGCATCATCCAAAGCTGGAACCCGGGCGCCGAGCGCCTGTTCGGCTACAGCGCCCCGGAGGCCATCGACAAGCCGATCACCATTGTCATTCCGGATGACCGGCTGGACGAGGAGACATCCATCCTGGCGCGAATCCGAAAGGGCGAGCGCGTCGAGCCTTACGAGACGGTGCGCCGGCGCAAGGATGGCAGCCTCGTCCATGTGTCGCTCGCGGTCTCGCCGATCGTCGATCCCCAAGGCATGATCCTCGGCGCCTCGAAGATCGCCCGCGACATGACCACCCAGCATCTCGCGCATGAGCGCCAGCAGCTTCTGCTGCGCGAGATGAATCACAGGGTGAAGAACCTGTTCGCGGTCACGAGCAGCCTCATCAGCCTCAATTCGCGCTCGGCCACCTCGGTTCGGGAACTTGCGGCCTCCGTGACCGAGCGCCTCACCGCCCTCGGCCGGGCGCATGCGCTGACGATGAGCGGCGGCGAGGCCGGAGAGCACAGCGCCAGCCTGCACAGCCTCACCGAGGCCCTATTGGCGCCCTATAATGAACGGGAAAAGCCGCGCGTCTCGATCTCGGGCGACGACATGCGCCTCGCCGCCAAGGCGATCACCCCGATGGCGCTGCTGCTGCACGAATTCGCGACCAATGCCGCGAAATACGGCGCGCTCTCCAACGATGCCGGACGCGTCGAGATAGGCTTTTCCGTGGAGGGCGACGTCGTGAAAGTGGTCTGGTCGGAGACCGGCGTATCGCAACCTGCCGACAAGCCGGATAACGGGTTCGGCAGCCTGCTCGTGCAAGCGACCGTCACCCAGCTCGGCGGCCGCATGGATCGCGAATGGACGACCGAGGGACTGCGCATCAGCCTCGATCTGTCGGGCCCGCTTCTGGCGCCGCCAGTGGATTGAGTCCCGCAACGGATTTCCGCGCCGGAGGAAAGCAGGCAGCCGGCGAAGAGGCTTGACGGCCGAGAGGGCCTCATATCTATTGCCGCGATGAACCGCATCCTCGCCGCACTCATCGTTTCGTTTTCCCTTGCCGTCCCCCAGGCTTTCGCCGCCGACCGGCTGGATGCGCGTGAAATCCGCCAAGTGGTGCCCGGTACATGGTCCGGCAACTACAAAAAGGCCTCGCTCGTGCTGACGATCGCCGCCGATGGGACCGTCAGGGGACGCTATAACGGCATACCCGCCTCGGGCCGCTGGACAACCAAGCGCACATCGGATGGCGACAGGATCTGCCTGACATTCTCATCGATCATCAGCGACACGAAATGCGGCGAGCTGTACCGCAAAGGGAACAGCACCCTTTATGGCTATCTCAATCGTGGAAAGCCGCGGCTCTGGCTGAGGCGCAGCTGAGCTCCGCAATAGTCAGCGGAAGGACTCGCGGGGAGTGCGCCGACTCACGAATTCCAGAAGGCCAGCGTGCCCCATAAGGCCGCGCCCCAGAAGGCTAAGACCGCCACGACAACACCGAGCCAGAAGAGGATCAAGAATCGCATTTTACCGGGATGTCGCGGTCCTTCTTGCACGCGGCCCTCGCCTTGGCTTCTTGAGATCAACGGAAGAGCCGAGATCCAAGTTATCCCCCCGGCCCTTCCGTTGTACGCCAACTCACTGCAGGGGCGTCCCGATGATTATTCCGCAGGGTAAAAAGTGTGTTAACGAAATCGAAACCATAGGCTTGCGGGGATCCGGCTCAGGCGAGGGATCCCGGCTAAAATCATGACTTTACTATTGATTCCCGCCTCAGGCCCCCAGGTTTTTCCCAGCTGATTTCGTCTCAGACTTAACCAGGGTTAAGGCATTCCCCGCCGCCCCTGATCAGAGTCCGATGTCGGGTTGGCCATCGGTCCATGCCGCCGGTGAAGGCCCTGGCCCGCCGTGCAGCCCCTCGGCGAGCCCATCATTTGAAGCGCCGGAGACGCGCCGTGCCAAAGGCCTATTTCGAACCCGAATATCTGAATGCCCTCGTCGAGGTCTTCCACGAGGCAAAACGCATCCTCGAACGTCGCGGGATCACCCATCCCGTTGCCGTTGATGCGGTGGCGCGGCGGATCTTGAGCCTGGCCCAAGAAGGCGTGCCCCCCTGGCAGATCCTGGGCGAGGTCCTTCCACCCATGACGCCGGAAGCCGCGGGGCTGCCCGAAGTCGCCAGCACCAACGACATCGTCGTGAGCGGTCCGGCGCCTGACACCGAGCGCTAGAACGCCGGCGCCAGGTGGATTGCTCAACTCATTGTCTGGCGGCCTTCGCATGCGGCATTCGAGCAATCGCAAGCGGATCAGCGACTGGAACATAAATTCGGATTCGCCGTTGAAGCCTCATCCCAACTCGACAACGGAGGACACCCATGGCCATGGACTCGCTTGAAGCCCTGTTCGAAGACACTCTTCGCGACATGTATTACGCGGAGAAGAAGCTGACCCGCATCCTTCCCAAGATGGCAAAGAAGGCAACCGCGCAGGAACTCGTCGACGCCTTCACATCGCATGCTGAGGAAACCGCGGGGCAGGTGGAGCGGATCGAAAAAGTCTTCGAGATGCTCGACAAGGCCGCACGCGGCAAGAAGTGCGAAGCGTTGGAAGGCCTCTCGGCGGAGGGCGATCACGTCATGGAAGAGGCCGAGGAGGACGGCGTGATGGATGCCGGACTGATCGCGAGCGCCCAGGCCGTCGAGCATTATGAGATTGCCCGCTATGGCGCGCTGATCGCCTGGGCCAAGCAACTCGAGCTGACCGATGCTGCCGATCTCCTGGTTGAAAGCCTCGAGCAGGAAAAGGCGGCGGACGAGAAGCTGAACGGCATCGCCGAAAAGGTCAATCCCATGGCCGAACGCAAGGAAGCCGCCTGAAGCATTCACCCATCAGCCCGCCGGTCGATCCGGCGGGCCTTTTCATCAAACGAAATCCAACCAGGATGCGCATGGAGAGCGGAACTTTGCCGTGGCGAGGCAAAGCCCACGTTTCTCGCTTCAGCTTACGATGGAAATGCCGGCAAAAAGAAGAATGAGGAAAATAACGGCGAGGATGAGAAAGAGCGTGAAAAGAATCTTTGCAATTCCGGCCGCGCCTTGCGCGATGCCCGAAAAGCCTAATGCGCCGGCAACAATCGACACCAGAAAGAATATGAGCGCCCATTTCAACATGAGAATCTTCTCACTCAGACTTTCCACAGCTGTCCAATAGAACGTCGAGCTCGGGCGAGCGGTTCCATCGGCATATCACTGTAGAGATCAGGCATCCACATGACGGAAGCGTGGAACCAATCGAAGCCTGCAAGAATTAAATGCTTATGAAAAGGACAACAAAATCAGCGAAGGCGCGGCTGGCGGCAAGCGAGCAACCTCTGCCCTTTGCCTTAAGCCTGGTCGTCGTCTCCGGCCTCATCGGATTGCTGATCGTCTGGTTCGCCGGCGGCCATTGATAGCCGCCAATATGCGACCCGGCGCACTTCCGTGATCGGAAAAAACGCGTCGGCCTGCCGAAGCGTTCGCTTTCGCAACTCAAAATGGCGCAGCGCGCAACTGCCGGTCGCGCGCCGCTTTCTCCCCGGCGATTCAGAGATTGCGGCCGGGCCCGTCAGAGCCGGTATCGCCGCCGGTGCCACCATCCTGCTCGCCGCCGCCGTCCGACGGGGGTCCCCGATCCGATCCCGCCCTGACACCGCCACGGTCACTCCGGGAATTATTGCCGCCGCCGAAGAAATTCTCGAACAGCGTGGCACTCGAACGGCAGGACTGGGTGTTGAGGCGGAAAGGCCGCGCCAGAGTGCCCTGATCGAGAATATAGGGCAGCGTGCGCAAAGCGCGGCCCTTGGCGCGGCCGCCCAGCTCATCGACATCGTTGCTGCGCGCCCGCCCGACGCCGCAATTGTCGGGGATGATCTCACATTCACCGGAAGCGCAAAGCCTCACCCGCCCCTGCAGCACGGCGACGAGCGTCTGCCGGCCGGAAGAGAAGTCGAAAGCGGTGCCGCGAATGCCGATCGTCGCATTGGCGGTCTGGATGTCATAGGCATTCTTGGCGCTGTTGCCGCTGATGAAGCGGAAGGTGCCGCGCAGGGCGTCGACCGAAAATTTCTGCGCGCGCTTGCCGCCACGCATGAGGAAACGGTCGATGACCAAGGTCGAATTGGGGCCGACCACGAGCTTGGTGCTGTCGACGAAAACGATCTGAATATTGCCTCTGCCGGTCTCGAGCCTGTCATTCTCATAGACGGCGCTGCCGGGGCTCAAAGCGCGGCCCGAACCCGTGGGCGAACCCACGACCGCGACTACTTTGCCGATGGGGCTTGCGGCCATGCCGGGCCCTGCGAGAGCAAAAAATCCAATCGTTGCCGCAAATAAAAAGCGGGCGGAACGCAACATGCAGAATCTCCACAGTCAGTTCGCCCTCTCTCAGGGGCCGAGCTTTTGACCGGTTTTTCGGAAAAAGGCAACTTACAAATATTTGCGGGGAGTGCCTGTTTCGTTCCAGGCACAGAATCATTGCGGCATAAAAAAGGCCTGCGAAATGTTTCGCTGAACCGCTGCTATCGACCGGCGCCGCCCAAGGCGGCACGCGACTACCAGACGAAGCGCACCCCGGCATTGCCGGTGAAGGCCTCATAGTCGTCGGCAAACAGATAGTTGCCGCGCACGAAGCTCGACCAGCCGTCGGGATTGGCCACGCCCAGGCCCAGCGAGATATCGCCAAAGGTCGAGCTCTGATCATCGGAGGCTCCGAAATCCGGAACGCCCGTATCGACGATGGTCACATCCGAGTCGCCGCCTGTGAGAGTCTGCCACACGCTCGCCGTCACGTCGGCCGAATAGACCGTGGCATCGGTATGGGTATGATCGACGCCGAAGCGCAGGCCGAGACGGCCGCGCACGCTCGTGTCGTCATCGAACTCGACGGTGCCGCCGAAGACATCGACGTCGTCGATCTCGGTATAGACGACCGCGAGCGATGCCTGCGGCTCGATATAGGCCGTGTGGCCGAATTTGTAGCCGGTATCGAGGCGGCCGCCGACATTCACCGCATCGGTATCGGAATCATCGCCTCCCAGGTCTTGCGGGTCGATGTCGATGTCGAGGAAGTCGACCCTCACCGTGGCGTCGGCATAGAAGGCCTGGTCGAGATAGGTCACATAGGCGCCGACCATCGGGCCTTGAAAATCCCATTCGGTGTTGGTCGCCTTGAAATCAAGATCGGAGCCGACATAGCCGCCGAAGACACCGAAGAGCCATGCATCGCCAAAGGCTTCCTTGGTGCCGAAGTCGAAGCCCGCCATGCCGCCATAGATCGTCTGCTTGCGGTCGAGGTCGTAGCCATTCTCCTCATCGTCGAGATCGATATAGGTGCCGAAGCCCTTGAACCAGAAGCCGGGGGCCATGATGGCGCCGGCGATGGGCGTCGGCTCGACCGGCTCGCTGTAATCGGCAACCGGGGTCACGCCCAGGCCCTGGAGGAGCGGGCGCAAATCGGCCTGGCGCTGCAGCACGGTCCCGATCGTCTGGAACCAGATGTCCTGCGTTGCGCCGAAGCCCGCGGGGAATTCGAAGGCGCCAGGACCCACAACGGGGTCGCCCGAGCCGTCGGGGTTCTCGGTGACGGTATAGAGCTCGTGCCAGTTGTTGAGCGGATCGAAGCGCATGTCCCAGACGAAGAAGCCGCCATTGATCGGACCAGCGAGATTGAACTGGTCTTCCGCCGATTGCGTGCCCACGATGCGCACCACCGGTATGCCCACGAGATTGGCGCCATTGGCGCCAACGACATTGACGTGAACGGTGGTCGTGCCCGCGGTGCTGCCGATGACGAAAAGCTCGTCGGACAAATGATCGGTTTCCGGATCGTTTCCCTGCCCCAGATTGGCATCGACCGCGAGCCGGCCATTGGTGCCGGTATAGGCCAAGGCGGGCGTGCCTATGCCATTCTCGAAGTCGAACTGGGTTTGACTGGTCAGCACGAGGGTATCATCGTGGTCGCCGTCGAGAAGCGAAATCAGGCCGCCGTCATTGTTGAATTTTTCCAGATTGAATATGCGTGAGGTCTCGGGATTCGACGAGTCATCGGCAGCGACCAGCGTGCCGGTGTTGTTCACGACGTCATAACCACCACCTTGATACTGAATGTCATAATTAAGAAGGTCATAATCCTCCTGGCCGCCGAAATCGCTGTCACCGCCTGCCATGTTCCAGAAGCCGTGGTTGTCCAGCGTGTCATTGCCTTCAGCGGCTTCGAAGCGGACCGTGCCGATGAGGTTGGCCCGATTGTCGACATGGGTGTTCCCGCTTCCCACGTAATAACAGTAATAATCACAGAAGTAAGCTTCGGCATTCGTGATGATGGCGAGGTCATGCGATTCGCCGGAAAGATTGCGCACCATGCCCGCATTGTAGATCGAGATGTCGCGGGCAGTGGACCAGACGCCGATGCCCCCCGTTTCGCCCTGCACCAGGCCGCCGCCGCCGACGGTGATGTCGACCACGCCATCTTCGAAAACGTCGCCGCCATGCGTGGCGGCGATGCCAAAGGCCGGATAATCCTCATAGGTGTTGCCTACGCCCGTCACCGACCCGTTGACATCGATCGTGAGATCCCAGTTGGCATTCTGGCGCGCATCGATGCCGTCGTCGCCCTCGCCCCTGACGGTGCTGCCCGGACCCGTGGTGATGGTCAGCGCTTTCCCGTTCCACGAATTAGAGGCATGGATGCCGTCACCCTGATACGCGCCCTGGGCATAGCCACCCACAATGCCATTGGCCTCGATCCTGAGCTCGCCATCGCCGTAATTCAGAGCTTGTATGCCGTGGCCGGCCCCCTTGACGACGCTCAGAGCGCCGGTGGTGATGGTGAGATCGCCGGCGACGATCCCGCCATTATAGCCGTTCCGGGCATAGATGGCGTCATAGCCATAGCCATACACTATGCCGTTGGCGTTGATCGTGAGATCGCTGCCGTCCTCCGCCGGATCATAGGCAAAACCGAGGTTCACCGCATCGATGCCATTGTGGGCGCCGCGGACAATGGTATTGGCGTCCGTGGTGATGGTGAGATCTGTGCCCCGGTTATAGGCATTGATGCCGTCGGCGACCGGGTAGGGAAATTCGGTATCACTCGTCGTCCCGGTGATCAGAGCATCGCCGGTGACCATGATGGTCGTTTCACCACTGCCAAAGTTGCGCGTGTAAATGCCGCTGCCTTCAATGGCGGTGATGGCGGTGCCATTGGCGAACACATTGATGCGGCCAACAGGCGGCGGTTCCAAGCCGTCATCCGCGATGACCTCGAGGCCATGGCCATCCAGGTTGGTGATCGAGGAGGCATTGTCGTCGAGGAACTGGATCAAGCCTTCGCCTGTAACCCGGACGCCGCCCTCCGTCACGGTCAAAGACGGCGGCGCCGTCTCCACCGCCGCGTCGGTATCGTTGTGATCGATGAAGGTCTCGGTGCCGCTGCATACGATCGTTGCAGAGCCCGAGGTGCAATAGGCATAGGCCTGACGCCCATAGCCGAGGAAGGGCACCACGGCCAGGATGGTCGTCGCCGCCAGCCGGCTGCGCAGGAGACGGCTCGTCGCCTTCCGCGCGGGGGTGTCCGACAGCATCCAGTTCAGCGGCTTTCCCATATCCCCAATTCCTTGTCCCGAATCTCACCCCTGGCGTTCATGTCGAGCTACTATTATGTCTCACCACCATGGCCAGGTCCGCCTCCTGGCGCGCCCCCTCCAAAGCCGCCGCCGGGCGGTCCGCCGCCGCCACCACCCCCACCCCCACCGCCACCGCCTGGAGTGCTTCCCGGCGGCGATCCGCGGTCACCCTTTCGGCCGGCCGGCGCGGTCGGCACCAAGGTCAGGCTCGAGCGGCAGGACTGGGTGTTGAGCCGGAAGCCCCGCGCCAGCGAGCCCTGGTTCACGATATAAGGCAGCGTGCGCAAGGCCTGGCCCTTGGCGCGGCCGCCCAGTTGATCGACATCGCCGCTCCTGGCGCGCCCGACGCCGCAGCCTTGCGGGATCGATTCGCAGCGCCCGCGGGCACAGAGCCTTACCCCGCCCTGCAGCACGGCAATCAGCGTCTCGCGGCCAGCCGAGGAGAAATCGAAAGCGGTGCCGCGGATGCCGATCGTGGCATTGGCGGTCTGGATGTCATAGGCGCTCTTGGCGCTGTTGCCGCTGATGAAACGGAATGTGCCGCGCAAGGCGTCGACGGAGATTTTCTGGGCCCGATTGCCGCCGCGCATCAGGAAGCGGTCGATGACCAGCGTCGAATTGGGGCCGACCACTAGCTTGGTATTGTCGATGAACAGTATCTGGACATTGCCCCTGCCGGTGACGAGCCTGTCATTCTCATAGACGGCGCTGCCGGCGCTTAGCGCGCGGCCCGAGCTCGTGGGCGAACCTACGACGGCAACCACTTGCCCAATGGGCGTGGCTGCCGTGCCTGCCCCCGTCAGCGCAAAAAGGCCGACCAATGCCACGAACAAAAGTCGGGCGGAACGCACCATGAAGGCTCTCCCCCAGCCAATTCCCCCTCTATGCGACTCTTTTTGGCGGCTTTGCCCTTAAAAAACAACCTGGAAGTTACGGCCGGTCACATAATCCGGTCCGATTGTGGCTTTTGGATCACAGACTTACCGGGCTGGGATAGAGGAACCGGCTGCTCGACCCCGCTGCCGCGGACTTCTGGACTCGTGGTCGAAAAAACGGAATCCGACAGGCGACGTTGGCCGCCTGTCTATCCCGTTTTCCGGGTCGTCCCCATGACGATGCCGCGATGCAGGACCCGGCTCAGGGCATTGAGGCCCGAGCGCAAGAGGCCAAGCTCGGCATCGCGCATGCGGTCGTTCTCCGAAATGCATACATCCCAGACGATGCTGGTGGCCGAGAGCGCCGATGGATCGAGCGTGTCGACCTCCCGCAACGCCTCCATGTAAGCGCGGGCACGCCCTTCGGCCTTGACCGGCATATCGGGGTCGCCCGAGCCCCGCAACGAAGGCAGGAAGCTCGCCTTGTTCTGGCTCGGCCGCTGGCCGCCCGTCGCCGCCAGATAGTCGCGCATGGTGAGCGCGAAATTATAGCCGCCATCGGCCTGCGCCGGGGTGATGATGTTCCAATGCAGAAGCCGGCCCAAGGGGGAGCCCATCACATCGCGCGAGGCGAGTTCGCTCGGTATGCCGAAGACGCGCATGCGCGCCTCGAGCGCGACGCGGCGCACTTCGTCCTGGCGCACGGCGTTCATCCTGTCGCCCGATTCGTAACGGTGCCCCGGCTTGCGCTTGCGTCCGGCTCTCATGATCATCTCCTCCTGTTGTTCGGATGCCGGAGCAAATCCCGCCAAAGTTGGAGACTTTGGCGATAAGGATTTGCTCCAAAATATTGATTTGGCGCGAATCCTTTTTCGGCGAAGTGATCCCACTTCGCCGGGATGCGCCAGGCTTGCGGCCGTCACGATGGCCGCTTCATGCGATAGCGGCCGGTGATGACGACGCCGGGCACGAAGGCCAAGGTCGGCACGTCTGCTTCGTCCTCAGGCCGATAGGCACCGATGACGGCAGCGTAGCGGCGGCGCCTCAAGTCGTAATCGGGATCGAGCCAGCGTCGCGCCGTGTCGGGCGTCACGGCGACCACGCGGGCGATGCCCGCATAATTATCGCCGCGGCGATAAAGATGCCGCGCCTGGCTTACGAGCTCCGATGTCCTGCGGCGGCGAAACTGATCGGCGCGCGCACCTTGCGGGGAAAGGGTCGGGCCGGGAGCCATGTCCGGGGAGGAGGACGGCTCGACCGGCCCTGCCGCCGCGAGCTCATCTCGAACGGCGGGTCTCGGAATCTGTGGGGACGGGAAGATGGTGATCGTCATAACTCATTTATACGTTTTTAACGTACAAATGTCAAACTTGAATGCACCACCTTTTTACGTTATATTCGTGAAATGGTGGATATTCCGGTCACGGAACGTTTGAAGGCGCTGCGCGTGCGCGCCGGCGTCAGCATGGCCGAGGCCGCGGCGGCCTTGGGCCGCAAGACGCCATCGGGCTATCAGCATTACGAGGACCCCAAAAAGTTCACCAAGCTCTATCTGCCGCGCGAGATCCTCGAGAAGCTTGCTCCCCTCTTCGCCGGCCGTGCGGCCAAGGGCGAGGTGCCGGTAACCGCCGATGAAGTCTGGGCGCTCGGGGGCTATCCCCAAGCTCCGAGAGGAGATCCGCCCGTGATCATCGATCCTCCGCTACCACCGCTCAGGACATCCCTCGTTCCGATCTATTCCGCCGCCCAGGGCGGCAAGGGCCACATCATCATCGATCTCAATCCGATCGAAGAGGTGCGTCCGCCCGATGAGCTTATCCGGGTGCGGGATGCCTATGGGATCCTGATCGTCGGGGAGTCCATGGTGCCCGCCTACAGGCCGGGCGACGTCGCCTGGGTCAATCCTCACAAGCCAATCGAACGCGATACCGACGTCGTTCTCTATCACGTTCCGCCCCATGGCGAGGCCGAGGCGATCATCAAGACGCTGATCGGCATGTCGAACCTCGAGTGGAAATTGCGCCAATACCAGCCGCCCCGCGATTTCACCGAATCGCGCGCCGACTGGACGGTCTGCCACCGGATCGTCGGCAAGCGCAATGTGCGCTGAGCTTCAGGCCGCGGCGTCCGCCATATCGCCGTCATCGGGCACCCGCCCCCAGCGCGACAGCACCACCGCATCCTCATAATCGCCGGCCTCCGGGTCGCCCCGGCGTGAAAAGGCGATCACGCCCACGGCCACCCTCTTCTGCTGCGCGACCAGCCGCTGGGCCTGATCGGCATCCTTGGCGGCAATCGCCGGTAGCGCGACAAGAGCGCCCCGGTTGGTTTCCTGATAGGGCTGGACGACGAAATAAGTCTGCATGGCCATCTGATTTTGCCTCCCTGTGCTGCGCCCAGGCTGACTCCAATATGAGAACAAATCAAGAACTTTTTGAGTTCATTGCCATATGATCTCTACGTATACGCCAATTTTCAGTTCATACGCTTTTTACGTTGACAATAACAAATTTTACGTATAGATAGAGTTCCAGATTTGGACGGAGACGGCAATGATCTTCAGCGAAGCCGAGGCCCGACGGCAGCGCAATGCGCTCTATATCGAGGCCTATGCCAAGGCCTGGGCGGAAGCCTCACCCAACGAGCGCGAATTGGCGGTGCTCGCCATGAAAGACCGATGGAGCGATGCTGATCGCGCACGACATGCCGAGCTCACAAGGCTAACCCGGCCGGCGCTCGCGCCATGATGGTCACCGCCTTCATCCCGCTCCGCGAGCGCGACATCGTGGTGGGCGACCTCGAAATCCGCATCCGCCCCATCCATGACGAAGCCTTCGCCGACGATCTCGCCTGCGATGTGTTCTTCGTCGGCGCGGACGAGAAGCAATATGCCTTTACCGATTTGCGCGCCCGCGAAGTCCTTGCCGAGATCAAACGCGAGCATCCCGCCACCTGGCGTGAGATCAGAGAAGCGGCGGAACACAACTATAAGGGCCGGGGGTAATTGACTGCAACTTCAAAGCTTGCAAGAAATTGGCGATTTCCAACGGGCGGCACCCCATCATGCGATTTCGTCTCCCCACTCGATGTGCTCGGCAAAAGGCACGTGAAATGCCTCGCTTTACCCTCGCCTCGGTCATATGCCTTGTTTTATGCTGGCCGCCTGTGTTGGCGCAAACCGCAAAGTCCGCTGAGTTTCATGTCCCGGATGTTGCTGAGTTTTATGCAATTCACAAATATCCACACGACAAGGCGCACAAGGCAATTGCAGTAGGGCCAGGCGGACATTGGGCAAATAGCTATGGGGGCAGCACGGCCGCCGCAGCATCAAAGAGTGCGCTAAATGCCTGCAACCGTATATTACGTTCATCCAAATTCAAGAAACTGCGTAGTCAAAAATGCGTCCTCTTCGATCTCGACGGGAAACGGACCGGCAACGCCGCACCCATCGGCATCCCGTTTGGCACGCCAGCTCAGGGTAAGGACTACCCCTGGCAATTCGGTAAATACTGGGACCCTAGCGGCGTCACGTCACGCGGGACAATGCTATTATTGCATGGATGCAACGGCTACAACTTCCACGGCTGGCAGATGGCGTGGGTAAACTATTATCGCGCTGCAGGCTTTCGGGTCATTATCCCGAACAGTTTCGCCGAAGTGCGCGATCCCGCGCGTTGCGGTGGACCGGGCGAAGACGGCATGGATCAGCAGACACGCATTATGAAACTGCGAGTCGCCCAGACATTGCGTACTATCGCCGGCATCAAAAAGAAGTATGCGGGCGAGCCACTTTATTTGCACGGCCATTCGGAAGGCGGCTTTGTCGCACAGGCTCTGGGTGAAAAGGTTGATGGCATCATCGTTACCGGAAGTCGCTGCGGATTTGCTGGGTTCTATTGGGTTGCAAAAGGTGTTCCCGTCCTCGTTATCGCCGGGACAAAAGATCGATCCTTTCCCGATGTGACTAGCGCAAAGGCACTGGCTCGATCCTGCAGAAATGTAAGTGGTGCCGGTAAGATGGCTTGGGTATCGGTTGCCGGAATGGACCACTATGCAGCGATATGGTGGCCAGAAGTTGAAGCCGCGATCAGCAAGTTTCTGCGGATCCCATCGCTAAAAGTCAGTCGCACGAGCGAGCATGTTTTCTTTCCCAATCTGACAGCGCGGCAGATAGAAGAGTACAGGGCGACATCAAAGCATAAGGCCATCGCCGTTAGCAAAGACGGCCCTTGGCGCTGGGATATTGGGAGGGAAAACCAGCTGGACGCCGAGGAAGCCGCTCTCTTCGACTGCGATGTTGCCATGGGTGTTGACGCCTATCAGGCGCCGTCAAACAAGCATGGTTGTGTGCTGGTTGATGTAAACGGCAAACGGTTTGTCAAGTAGCTATCGGACTGCCTTCCATTTGCATTTAAACGAAGCAAATAGAAACCTGACGAGAACAGCCCGTCATCTTCTTGACACCATTGCACCGCGACCTGTCGACATGATGATTCGCCTATTCGCACCGGTTCTCCTTTCCGCCTTTTTCCTCGCCGCGATCAACCTTCAGCCTCGGGCCGAAGCCGCGACAAGACCACCTCTCACCTGCACCTTGATCCTCGATGCCAAGTCGAACGCCACGATCCGGCGCGAAGGAACTTGCGATGAAGGTTTCAGCCCCGCCTCGACTTTCAAAATCCCACTGGCACTCATGGGCTATGATGCCGGCGTCCTGAAAGATGCGCATGACCCGGCCTGGTCCTGGCAGCCCGGAATCGAGGCGCCCAAACGCGACCACAAGACCGTAGATCCCGCGATCTGGGAACGCGACTCCGTCCTGTGGTATTCGCGCGAGGTCACGCGCCGCCTGGGGCTTAAGAAATTTGCCGCCTATGTGGCCAGGCTCGGCTACGGCAACAAGGACGTCGCTGGAGACCTGGGCAAGAACAATGGGCTCACCCATTCCTGGCTCTCCTCCTCGCTGGTGATCTCGCCCGACGAGCAGGCCCAGTTCATCCGCCGCCTTCTTTTGGATTCACTGCCGGCGACAAAGGAGGCGCAAGCCCTGACCCGCAGCGTGATGCCGGCTTTCGATGGCGCCGGCGGCTGGCGTGTCCGTGGCAAGACCGGCAGCATCTGGCTGCGCGACAAGAAGAACGAATACGACAAGAACCATCCCATTGGCTGGTTCGTCGGCTGGGCCGAGAAAGGCGACCGGCGCATCATCTTCGTCCGGCTCGATGTCGGCAGCGAGAAATCAGACCGTCCCAAAGGACCTGCGGTGAGGGATCTCTTCCTCAAGCAGCTCCCGAAGCTGATGCAGCGCTGATCCTGCTCAATAACGCTTGCTGAAGAAGCCACGGGCATCATAGGCGTCCGCAGCTTCCTCGAGAAAACCGGCGATCAAGGCAGCGTTGAACTTCTGGCGCAGTTCCTCGGCGCGCCGGCGCAGGGCTTGTGAGCTCTCCGACCGGCCGGGACGCAACAGTTCATAGGTCGACATCACGATATCCTGGGGAATTATGGCGAGCTCCGCGGCCCTTTCGAGATTCCGCGCCAGGCGGTCGCGGCCTGCGGACTCAGCAATCTTCGCCTGCAGCCTCAGTGTCTCCGGCGTGATCGCGACATCGGCCGCGGTCACCTCGCCCTTGATCACGGCATCGAGTGTCATATCCGCAAGCTTGCGCCCACGCGGCGTGGCGACGGCCTCAGGCTTCTTCTCCGACAGTGGATAGATGTCGTCACTCATTTCCCAGTCTCCCGAACGTGGCGACGACATCCACCGGCTCCGCCTCGGGATCGACTAGCTCGGTTTCGAGCGCGTAGAGGAGTGCGACGCGGACATGGAACCGCGCGCCCAGCGCCTCACCGCGCACCGGCACGATGACGGGCTCCGGCCGCTCACCATGGCTATAGCGCGCGGCATTGCGGCCCAGCGCCCGGTAGTGATCGAGGCTGATCAGCGGCGCATTGGAGAAGAGCTCGAGATTGAGATGCGGCAGGCGATCGGCCTGATGAATCACGGCCGTTCCCTTGGCCTGGATGCCAATGGCGATGCCCGAACCCGACAGTTTGGCCGCCGTCAGGCCGAGGAAGGACGTATCCGCCGTATGTCGGATGCGGACGATGCGCGCGACACCGCCCCCTTCCTCGATCCCGGCGGTCAGGGCCTTCACGACTTGTCCAAGCGGATGACCGGCCGTCGTCTGATGCAATCTCTCGGCAAAGGCCGGACTGACACCGATGACGACCTCACGGGGGTCGGTTCCCCGCTTCGCAATCGCCAGCGGCTGCAAGCGGAAGTGATCGGGGCCGGGCAGGCTCTCCGCAGCAAGCACCTTGTCGCGCGACAGCAACCCTCGAATATTTCTGACCTCCTGCCAGCGTTCGGGTTTCATCCGGTAGCCTGTGCCTGGCCCCTGATAATCATTGGGTGTGTTCACCGCGCTCATCACCTCTCCATCGCGGATGATGGCCGAGGTCTGCAGATAATCGCCCGAGACGCGCTGGCGCAGCATGAGCAGCAGATTCTCGGCCTCCGGCCCGAAGCCGCGCTTGGCCAGCGCCTTCACGATATCGATCGCCGTGATGCCGCGCTCCTTGATTTTCTCACTGATTGCCGTCGCTTGGCCCGCGGTAAAGCTCTCCGTCTCGTCCGAACCCGAGGCGAAGACCACCGAGGACCGCATGGCTTGCGTGACCTTGGCGAGGCCCAGCTCGTCCAGCACCGCTGAAAGGGCCTCGGTCGCGCGCACTCTGAGACTCAGTATGCTGTCCTCGCTCGCCGGCACGAGGCCGCCATCGACCTCGAAATCGCGCTGCAGGACGAGATAATCTTCGATCTCCTCGCCATTGAACAAGGAGGCATTGAAGGAATTGTCGTATGTCTTGATCGAGCCGAAGCCCGAGCAGATCAGGTCCGAACCTGCCATGAGATAGGGCGCGATCTTCGCGCCGACGCGGATTTCCGACTCACTGATGCGGGTATCATTGCCCGAAGCGCATTCGAGCCCGAGCCATACCGCCAGCAGATTCTCCGCCATGAGCTCGCGGACACCGCCCGCCATCGAAGCGGTGAGCGGCGCCCCGTCAATGCCGCCATTCTGCGTGCCCTGGATGCCCATGGCGCGCTGCAGGCAGAGGCAGCGCGCCTCGAGATAAAGCAGCGAGCGCTTCTCATGAAAGCCCATCAGCAATTCGGCGGCGGCACCCGACGTGCAGCGGCCCTTGATGCCGCGCGAGGCATAGGCCGCGGCGAGGAAGGCCTTGGACCAGGGCGTGTCGTCGCCATCGATGAAGGCGCGCTCCGTGCCATAGACGGAAACCGTCTCGGCATAGGAGGCAAGACCGGCAAAGCCGATCTGCAATTCCTCGGCCTCTTCGATCGAGCACTGGAACAGGACGCCGCCGCGCCCGACGGCGGCGCCCACGGTGCAGGCGAGCGCGTTGGACCAGGCATTGCCCGCCACCCGCATGGTGGTCTCGATCTCGTCGAATCCGAGGGCTACGGCCGTCGCCGCGTCGGCCACCAGCTGCAGCGGATCGTCCTTGGCATTGGTCACATGCGCCTGGTTTCCCGGCGCCTTGCGCTGGCGCATCTTCGAATAGGCGAAGGCGATCTCGAGCGCCGACAGCTTGCCGACCACATCGGCGAGTTTGGCCGGCGTCATGCCGCGCGCCAGCCTTTCGAGCTCCGCGCGCGGGACATTGATGTCGACCAGCATGCGGGCAAGGCTGAGCGAGTCTATCCGCATCGCGGTCTCGGCCGTGGCGAGATCGAGATGGTGGCGCGCAATGAACATGTCGATGATGTCGAAATCGGCAACCTTGCGTCCGTCCATAGACAAGAGCTTGCCGTCCGCGATCTCGACCGCGGGCTTCGGGTCATGCGGGCTGGAGAAGACCGCAAAGCCGTTCTCGGCATCCTCGACGGCGAAGCGATCGAGATTGAGCGGCCGCTCTTCCCATTCGGCGAAGCGGCGCCAGCGGTTGGAAGAAGGTGAGGTCGTGTTCATTCGGTGCTGCGCATGAGATAGATCAGACAAATGGTCAAGGCGATGATCACCGCCAGCAAGATGAACGAGACCGCCGCAGCCTGCCCGATATCGAGAAAACGGAAGCCCAGCCGGTAGGCATAGAAGCTGATCGTCTCCGTCGCCTTGCCGGGGCCACCCTGCGTCAGGATATAGATCAGGTCGTAGCTTTTGAGCGCCGAGATCATGCGGATGAGGATGGTCACCAGGAGCACCGGCCGCATCATGGGGATGACGACATGCCACAATATGCCGAAGGACGAGGCGCCGTCGATACGGGCCGCTTCGATCGGTTCGCCCGGCAGGGCTTTCAAGCCGGCATAGAGCATGATCAGCATCAAGGATGTCTCATGCCAAGCATCAACGAAGACGATCACTGGTAGAGCGAGGCCGGGATCGCCGAACCATCCTTGCGGCGGAATGCCCACAAGGCCGATGAGCCAGTTGATGATGCCGAGATTGGGGTTGAACATCAAGCGGAACATCAACGCGACCGCAACCGGCGTCATCAGGACCGGGATCATCAGAATGACCAGATAGATGTCGCGAAAGCGCAGTTCGGGCTGGTTGAGGAGCAGCGCCAGGCCAAAGGCGATCACCAGCTCGATGACAACACAAAGGACGGTGAGCTTGAGCGTCACCCAGGAGACGCCTGCGAGTTCGTCCTGGAATACCGCCACGTAGTTGGCGAAGCCGGTGAAACCGCCGAGGCCATAAGTGATGATATATTCGTGGAAGCTCAGATATATCGAATAGATGAGCGGGGCCGCAACGACCAGCGCCAGGACGATGACGGTCGGCGCCATAAACAGAAGCGAGGTCCAAGTCCGGCGCCTTTCGGCGCCGGACTTCGGTTTCATCCGCAAAGCCATGATGCCTGGCCGTTCGGCGGAGTTGAGCAGCGTCATCCGAAGCGGACCCGTATTGAAGCGACTACTTGAGCAAGGGATCGCCCTTCACCAGGCGATCGAACTTGGAAACCGACTCGGCGAGCGTATCCTCGGACTTAGCACCGTCAGCGAGAACCGTGCCCAACACTTCGGCGAAGGTCTCGACCAACTGCGTCGAGCGCGACATGATCGGCAAGCCCTTGGAATGATCGACCGCATAGCCGACCTTTCTCATCATCGGCCAGGCCTCGAGGAACTTGCTGTCCTCATAGATCCAGGCCTGCGTCGGCTGGCCGCCGTCGAGCGCGCGCTTGTAGGCCGCATCCTTCGATTCAACCCACTTCAGGAACTCCCATGAGCATTCCTTGTTGGGCGCGTTGGACGGGATGGCCCAGCCCCAGGCGCCGAGGAAGCTCTCCTTGCCCGGCAAGGGCTCGAACATCATCTTGTCGACGACGAGCGAGTCTTTCTTGTCCTGGAGGGTCGGGAACAGGAAGAGATAGCTGATCGCGAAGATTGCCTTGCCCTGCTTGAGGGTATTGGCGACGTCGTCGAAATTGGCTCCCAGCGCCCCCGGCTGAGCCGCGTTCTTCAGGAGATCGGCATAGATGTTGACGGCCTTCGCCGCCTCGGGATTACCCATGGTGCTCTTCCATGTCGCGCGGTCATAGAAATCGCCGCCGACGCTGAACAGATAGTTCGTCGCCTCCATGACGACCGGGTCGGCACGCTGTCCGGCCATCGCCATGCCGTGCATGTTCTCCTGCTTGCCAGCCCATTTGGCCACTTCGGCGAACTCCTCGAGCGTCTTCGGGAACTCCCAGTCCTTGCCGAACTGCTTCTTGTAGGCCTCGCGGAATGCCGGGGCATCGACGATGTCCTTGCGATAGAGGACGCCCATGGCGTAGTGCCAGAAGGGCAGCATGTAGGTCTTGCCCTGCACGCGGCCGTTCAATTCCATCAATGCCGGGATGTAGACGCCGGTATCGATCTTGTCGCGGGCGATCAGCTCGTCGAGCTCGGCTATCCAGCCGGCGGTCTTGAATTCGCCGACCCAATAGCTGTCGACCACCAGGACATTGTAATGACCGGAGCTGGCGGAGAGGCTAGGCACCAGCTTTTCATGCATCAGCGAATAGTTGATGGCCTCGATATTGACCTTGGTGTTGTAGGCCTTCTCGAACTCACTCTTGATGTTGGAAACCGCGACCGTGTCGGGAACGGTTTCCATGAGAATGTTGATCTCGGTGTCCTTGCAGACATCGCTCGCGGCCAGGGACGGTGCTGCGCCGCAGAGTAGGAGAAGTGCCGCCAGTGAACAGTAGTGCTTCCTCATGAGTGTTTCCTTTCCCTGTTTGATGTTCGGTTGTGATCCGTCATCCCTTGACCGCGCCCAGGCTCAGACCGGCGATGAGCAAATTCCGGATGGCGAAATAAAGGATGACCATCGGCGTGATGGCGAGCATCGTCGCGGCGCAGACGGCGCCGATCGCCGTGCCTTGCTGGGTGACGAGGCTCGAGATGGCGACCGGCAATGTCTGGCTATTCTTGCCGGTCAGCATCAAGGCGAACAGAAACTCGTTCCAGCAGAGGACGAAGCTCAGGACCGCCGCGGCGCCGATGCCAGGCAAGGCGGAAGGCACGACGATGCGCAAGAACACGCCGAAGGTGGTGCAGCCGTCGATGAGGCCGGCCTCGTCCAGCTCGCGCGGCACGCGCTTGAAGAAGCTCACCAGGATCCAGACGACATAGGGCAGGTTGAAGGTCAGATACGAGATGATCAGCCCGGCATGCGTGTCGGTGAGCGCCATTTCTTTGAAGATAAGAAAGAAGGGAATGACCAGGACGATCGGCGGCATCATCTGCGTCGCCAGGATGGCGATCGGCGCCACGGCGCCTCCGGCACGGAAGCGCTCGATGACATAGGCCGCGCATGCCCCGATGGCGATCGCAATGGCGGTGGTCGCCAGGGCGATTAGGAGACTGTTGACGAAGAAGGAGGCGAAATTGAAACGCAACAGGATCTCGCGATAGTTGTCGAGCGTCGGAGTGAAGAAAAGGTCGGGCGGTATCTTGTAGGCGATCACCTTGTCGGCGAAGGACGTGCGCAGCACCCACAGCAAGGGTAGAAGAATGACGGCCGAGGCCAGGCTCAGCACGGCATGTGCCGCATATTTCGTCCACCGTGATTGTCCGACCATGACACTGCTCATACCTGCATAGGCTACCGTCACGCCGCCACGTTGACGCCGGCAACCTTCACGCCGCTGTCCAGAAATTCGATGATGTGGCGTACCGCCTGGTTGATATCCTGCCGGATCGCGGCTTCCACGCCATCAGCGTCGCGAGCGACAAGCCGGTCGATGACCAGCGCGTGCGACGCATTGGCGTTCTCGTAGAAATTGCCTTCCACCGCGAGCAGGTTGAACCACGGCGCGACCTGCAGCCAGGCGAGATCGATCATCTGGTTGAGAAAGGGCATTTGCGCCGCTTCGTAGATCGTCGAATGGAACTCTTCGTTGTTCTGCAGATAGGCCGCAAGATTACGGTCCTTGATCGCCCGATCCATCCGATTCTTGCGGGAGACGAGGCGCTTCACAGCCTGGTCGGTGATGCGGTTGACGGCCTGGCGTCCCGCCAGACCTTCCAGCCTCAGCCTGACCTCGGTGATTTCCGCGCACCGCTCGCGAGTGAGCGGTGGAACGATGACCGTCCGGTTGGGCAGAACCTTGAGCGCATGGCACGCGATCAATCGCTGCAGCGCTTCGCGAACGGGCGTCGCCGAGACGCCGAGCTCCTTGCCGAGACCTCTGATGGTCATCGCCTGGCCGGGCCGGAACCGGCCGGTGCGCAGCGCATGGCGCAGCGACGCATAGGCCTTCTCGTGCAACGGCTCCGGTGTGATCGGCTCAAGCTCGGCCATGGGCATTCCGCAAGACAGAAGACGCTGTAGTCTATATGTTATAACAAGTAGCTGTAAAGCCCATGCAGCAGAAGCCCTAGAATCACGCCCGGCGCAGGCGATTGGCAAGTATTACCAATAAGATACCGGGAATGAAGACAACGGTCGCGATCGCCGGATAGAGCGGCGATGAGCCGATGGCAATGCCGGAAAAGATGAAAGTCGGCAGCGTACGGGTCGAGCCGGCGAGGCTGTAGGTCAGATAGAAATTGCCCCAGCTCAGCAGGAAGGCGAAGATCGCGGCCGAGAAGATGCCCGGCCACAGAAGCGGAATCGTGATGTGGCGGTAGACTTGGAACGTATCGGCGCCGCAATCGCGCGCCGCATCCTCGAGCGTCGCATCGAAGTTGAAAACCTGCACGGCGACGATCACCATGGCGAAGGGCGTGATATAGACGATATGGCCGATGATCGCGGTGGTGATGCCGGTCGAAAAGTCGAAGATGCGGCCCAGCACCGAAAACCACAGCAGCAGCACGATGCCGAGCAGCAATTGCGGGAAGGCCAGCGGCACGCCCGCCAGCAGCCTGAAGGATTCCCGGCCTCTGAACCGATAGCGCACCGCGACGATCGCCGCCATGGTGCCAATGGCGGTGGCGATGAGCGTGGTGACGACGGCGATCAGCGTCGAGTTCCACAGCGCGGTGAGCGCATTGGCATTGCGGAACAATTCGCCATACCAGCGCAAGGAAAGGCCCTCGAAGGGCAGCGTCAGAAAGCGGCCTTCCTGGAAGGAGAAGGCGATCAGCGTGAAGATCGGGATATAGAAGAAGATCAGCACCACGGCGAGGCTGCCCCACAGCGCGGCATCGATCAGCCGGTTCTCGACTTGGGCGCTCATGTCGCGAGGCTCGCACGTTTCATGCCGATCACCCGGCTGAACAGCAGAACGATGAAGACAGACACCACCATCAGCACGAGCGTCAATGCCGCGCCAAGCGGCCAGTTCACTCGTGTCTCGAAGGTCTGGCGAATGAGCTCCGCCGACATCGGCGACTTGCCGCCGCCCAGCACCTTGGGCTCGAGGAAGGCGCCGGCGCTCAGCAGGAAGATCAGCACGCTGCCGGCCCAGATGCCGGGCTTGCACAAAGGCAAGGTGACTTCCCAATGCGCCCGGAGCTTGCCGGCACCCGCATCATAGGCGGCAAGAATGAGCGAGCGGTCGATATTGCTGATCGACAGATAGAGCGTGAAGATGGCGAAGGCCAGAAGCGAATAGACCATGCCGAGCAAGGTCGCCCAATCGGTATAGAGGAAAGCGACGATGTCCGGCGGCAGGCCGAGCGACGCCAGTGCATAATTCGCCATGCCGTTCTTGTCGAGGAACAACGCCCAGCCATAGATCTTCAAGGTGGCGTCGGTGATGAAGGCGAAAGTGATGAGCACCTTGATCTCGTTTTCCCACGCCTTGAAGCGCGTCGCGAGCCCGTAGGCCACCGGAAAGGCGATCACCAGGCAGATCGCCACGCAGGCCATGGCCATGAACATGGTATGCATGAGGATCGTCCAGTAATGCGGCTTGGAGAAGATGTCCGTCCAGGTCCACAGGTCCCAGCTCCATTGCAGCTGGAAACTCCGGCTGCGCTGGAAGGTGAGCAGGAAGGTCATCACCAGCGGCGCCAGGAAGCACGCTGTCTGCAGGATGACGGTCGGCAGGGCCTTGATCAGCAATTCCGGGTCGCGCCAGCTCTTCCGGACCTCATCCGCCATGGTCAGGCCCCGGGACCGAAGACATAGATGTCCTTCTTGGCGAAGCCGAGCCGCACTTTGTCACCAATCCGCATGGGGAGCGACGACGTGCCGGGGATCTCGACGACGAGGTTCTGGCCGCCCCGGGTCCGGGCGCGATACTGGACCGTGCCGCCCTTGCCGAACATCTCGGTCACTTCGGCGCCGATGATGCCCTCGGCCTTTTCCTCCGGCCCCAGCACGCGCAGCAATTCCGGTCGCAGCATCAGGAGTGCATCGCCCTGTCCCACGCCATCGGCGACAAAATCGGAAGCGATCCTGCCATCGATGTCGGCAATATCGGCAGAGCGATAAACGAGGCCCGATTTGTCGCGCGCCGTGACCTTGATCGGCATCAGATTGGTTTCACCGATGAAGCCGGCGACGAAGCTGCCGGCCGGCCGGTAATAGATATCGGCCGGCGTGCCGAGCTGCAGGATGGCGCCGTCGCGCATCACGCAGATGCGGTCGGCCAGCATCATCGCCTCTTCGAGATCGTGTGTCACATGCACGAAGGTGACGCCGACGGAGCGATGCAAGCGCTTGAGCTCGGCCTGCAGCACTTTCTTGAGCTTGACGTCGAGCGCCGACAGAGGCTCATCGAGCAGCAGCAATTTGGGTTCCGACACCATCGAGCGCGCCAGCGCCACACGCTGCTGCTCGCCCCCCGAAAGCTGGCGGGGAAAGCGCGTGAGATAGTCGGTCTTGAGCTGCATGAGCTCGATCATCTGGCCGACCCGTTTCCTGATCTCGCCAGGCTGGGTTTTTCGCAGCTTCAAGGGAAAGCCGACATTCTCCGCCACCGTCATATGCGGGAACAGCGCCAATCTCTGGAACACCATACTGGTCGGCCGTTTCGCCGCGGGAACGCCCGCCATGTCGGCGCCGGCAATGGCGATACGGCCTTGATCCGGCTCCTCGAAGCCCGCGATCTGCTTCAGCAAGGTTGTCTTGCCGCAGCCCGACGGGCCTACCAGGGCGATGAACTCGCCCTCGCTGACGCTGAGCGACACGCCTTTCAGCGCCTGGTGCGCGCCATAGGACTTCCGCACATCCTGGATGTCGAGAATGGCCGTCATCGCAAAAGGCACGTCCGCAAGTTCATGTCATTGTGCCGCGGCCAGCTCCTCCTGCCAGATGGCAAGCATCTCGTCGATATTGGGGGCGATGCGGTGCATCTGCGAATTGTCCCAGGCTTTCCACATATAGTCGACCTGCAGGATGTCGCGCTCCTCGGGCGTGTAGAGCGCTTCCACCGCCTTGTTGGTCACGACATTGCAGGTCGAATCGAGCAGCGACAGGATGTGTCCCGATTCCTTCGACACGACATGTTTCAGGAGCTTCTGCGACAGTTCCGGCTGATCGGTGTCCTTGAGGATCGCCGTCGCCTCGACCCAGATGATGCCCTGCTTCAGACCGTTCTTGGGCTCAGGCACCACGGCCATGATGTTCTTGTGGCCCTGCTTGCGCACCGCCGAGGTCAGATAGGAGCCGGCGCCGATGCAGCCGAGGAGCGAACCGTCGAGCAGGCCCTTCTGCGCCTGCGTCAGATCGGCGACCAGGGTGCGCGTGTTCTTGAACATCGCGCGCAATACCTTGCGCACTTCCTCCAGCGCATTCTGGTCAAGCTCGTCATAGGGATTGATGCCGGCATGGAGGGCCATGGGCAGAATGGGCCAGTCGCCCCAATCCATCACGCAGATCTTGCCCTTATTGGCGTCGTCGAAGACCGGATCATAGGTCCGCCAGGCCTCGGGCTTGGTGATGTCGGTGTTGAGGCACGGACCGACCCAGCCCCAGCGTGTCGCCACGCCAATGGTCTTGCCGTCATTGAGCAAAGGCTCGAAGGGCGGCTTGAACTGGTCATAGAAGGTTGCGTAGACGTCCTCATAGTCGGAAGGGTTGAGCTCGAGCGTCAGCCCCGCCGGACCCATGCGGGTGATCCAGGGCATGTCGCTCGAGACGATGTCGACCTCGCGCGAGGCGCCCGCCTGCAATTTGGCGAAGCCGCCGGGACTGTCGACGATGAGGTCGAAGGCGATGTCGACATCATTGGCCTTCTTGAAGGGATCGATGATGCGCGGGTCGTTGTAGCCTTCCCAGCACATATAGGTCATCTGGGCAGCCGCCCGCGAGGGCCGCGAGGATAGGCCCGCCATGGCGACGCCCGCGGTCGCGGCCATGCCTTTGAGCAGGCGGCGGCGGGTGAGGCCTGCCTCATCGAGGCCCGCGGCCTTGATCTGGCGTTGATAGAATTGCGGCAGGTCGCTGTACCAGCTCTTCGTCATCTGTCCCTCCCACGGGTTCGTTTCTCGGTTGGGGGGATTATCCGAGAGACGGACGCTTACGGGTATATCCCCCGGGGAATAGGCGGGCGCCCTCCGGCCGCGCCTGGACGAAGGCCAGATAGGCGGCGAAGAGCTCGGCCTGGGTCGAGATATTGAGCTTCCGGTAGACATTCTTGCGGTGGATTTTCACCGTGCCGGGGCTGATGTCGAGATGATGGGCGAGCGACTGGGTCGAATGGCCCTGCAGGATCATGGTCATGATCTGGCGTTCACGGGCGGAGAGCACGCCGCCGCCGAATTCCTCCAGGGTGACCACGGCACCGGCCCCGGCCGTATCGGCGGAAACAAGCCGCGCCCGGGTGATGCGACCCCAATGGCGGGCGCACAGGCTGCGGAGCGCCGGCTCGATCGCCTGCAGGATCTCGAGCTCGTCGCGCGACAGAGCGGGCGAGGAATTCCAGCGCGCCAGCGAGGCGACGCCGATGATGCCGCGCCCGGCGGCAAAGACGAAGCCCACCTCCTCGCCGATACCGGTGCGCTTGTAATGGGTGCGGTAATATTCGCTCTGGCGGAAGCGGTCGGGGGCGATGTCGTGCAGGCGGAAACAGCCCTCCTGCCTGCCGTCCTCGACCAGCTGATAGAAGGGGTCGAGCAGATAAGGCCCATTTGTATAGTCCTCGGCGATGACGCCATGGCGCTCGCGGTCGAGCGTGTCGCCCAGCATCAAGGGCTGTTCGGAGCCCTGATAGCCGAAGACCATCACAAAATCGGCATGGACGAGGCGCTGGACGGCGCCCAGCAAGGCCGAGACGAAGCCGTCGGTTTCAAGGGCCTCGGTGAGCTCGGCGATGCTCCGGGCGAAACTGTCGAGCACCAGATGGCGCCGGGGAATGGAACCTGTCATCGCTCCTTTATAGCCCAGGGCGGGATTCGGGGCGACCGCCATCGCCGCGCTATTGCTTTAGGGATATGGCCAGGCGAATGCCGGCAAATCTAGCTTGCGCCGACCAGACAACAAGGAGCGGATCATGGCGAAGACAATGAAGGCGGCGGTCCTGCACAAGATCAAGGACAGGCTCGCCATAGAAGATGTCGCCGTTCCTGAGCCCGGTCATGGCGAGATCCTGATCAAGGTCAAAGCCTGCGGTGTCTGCCACAGCGACCTTCACGCCATCGAAGGCGACTGGTCGCCGCTGCCCAATCTGCCGCTCATTCCGGGCCATGAGGTCGCGGGCCATGTCGCGGCCCTGGGGCCAGGGGTCGAAGGTTTCAAGCCGGGCGATGCGGTCGGCGTGCCGTGGATGTATTCCTCATGCGGCGCATGTGAATTCTGCCTCGCCGGCATGGAGACCATCTGCAAATCGGGCGAAGCGACAGGCTATTCCAAGCCCGGCGGCTATGCCGAATATATGGTGGCGCCCGCCGCTTTCGTCGGCCGGCTTCCCGTCGATGCCGATTTCTTCGAGCTCGCTCCCATCCTCTGCGCCGGCGTCACCACCTATCGCGGCCTCAAGCGCACCGGCGCGCGCCCCGGCCAATGGGTCGCCATTCTCGGCATCGGCGGCCTCGGCCACATCGCCATCCAATATGCCCGCGCCATGGGCCTGAGGGTCGCCGCCGTCGATGTGGCGGCGGACAAGCTGGCGCTGGCGAAATCGCTCGGCGCCGAGATCCTGGTCGACGGCTCGCAAGAAGATGCGGTGGCTTCCATCCAGGCGAAGATCGGCGGCGCCCATGCCGCCGTGGTGACGGCGGTCGCGAGCAAGGCCTTCGAACAGGCGGTCCTGATGCTGAGGCCCGCGGGAACGGTCGCCTATATCGGCCTGCCCGGCGGCAAATCGGATGAGATCCGCACCTCGATCGCCGCGATCACCAATTGGGAACTGAGCATCAGGGGCTCCAATGTCGGCACGCGCGCTGACCTCCGAGAAGCGCTCGATTTCGCCGCCAATGGCCTCGTCCGGGCCAAGATCAGGACCGCGCCTCTGTCGGAGATCAATGCGGTTTTCGACGAGATGAGGCAAGGCAAGATCGTCGGCCGCGTCGTGCTTGATCTCGGCCTGGAAGCACACTAATTCCGCCCGTCATGGCGGACGACGTCGAAATCCATCTCTGCGGGCCAGGCGATGAAGAGCTCTTCCGACAGATCGCGGATGATGTCTTCGATGATCCGATCGAGCCCGAAAAGCTTGCCCGCTATCTGACATTTCCCAATCATCATCTTTTCATCGCCATCGAAAAAGGCATCGTCATCGGCCAGCTCACGGCGCTGTCCTATGAGCATCCGGAGAACCGCCCGGGCGATCTCTTCATCGATGAAGTCGGTGTGGCAGAGCCGGCACGCCGGCGCGGCGTCGCCACGCGCCTCATGCAGGCCGCCTTCGCGTTCGGCCGAGAACGGGGATGCCGCGACGCCTGGCTCGGCACCGAAGTGGAAAACCTGGAGGCGCGCGCTTTTTACGAGCGCCTGGGGCAGAAGGGCGAGCCGGTGATCTATTTCAACTTCCGGCTATAGGCTTCTTTCCCCTTCGTCAAAATGAAACCATCCCGCCGCACAAAATCAGGCTTGCGGTTGCCATAATGGCATGGTGTTTTGCGCGCGACTAACCGGAGGGCAATCGTGCTGCGCATTACGGCGACCGCAATCTTCATTCTTGTTTCCCCTTTCCAGGCCTTTGCAGAAAAACGCGTCGCGCTTGTCATGGGGGCCGACGACTACAAGATCATCCGGCCGCTCGCCAATGCCGTCAATGACGCGCTGGCCATCGAGACCGCGCTGGAGAAGCTCGGCTTCGAGGTGACGCTCGAATCCAACCGCGACCTCAAGCGCATGCGCCGGGCGCTGGAGGATTTCCGCGAGGATGCCGCGGGCGCCGATGTGGCGCTGGTATTCTTTGCCGGCCATGGGGTCGAGATCTCAGGGCAAAACTTCCTTCTCCCGATCGACGCCAAGGCGGAGAGCGCCGACACGCTCAAGATCTCGGCCCTGCCGCTCGATGAAGTGCGCGCCACCATTGCCGCGACCGGCAAGGTCGGCCTCATCATGCTCGATGCCTGCCGCAATGATCCCTTTGGCGGCGGCAGCGCCGATGGATCGAGCCGCGGCGCCGCCGTCGTCGAAGAGCCCAATGCGTCCCTCGATGTGAGGCCGGGTCTCGGCCGCATGGGCCGGGCCGAGAATGTGCTTTTCGCTTTCTCGGCGGCACCCGGCGAAACCGCATCCGATGGAAAGGGCCCCAATTCGCCCTTCACCACGGCGCTCGCCAAATATCTCGGCACCGATGGACTCGAGATCCGTTCCGCCCTCACCCTCGTCCAGCAGGAAGTCTACGACCAATCGCGCGGCAACCAGCTGCCCTATATCGAGAACGGCCTGCCCAAGCTGTTCTTCGCGGCGGTGACGGCGAATGACTTGCCCGAACGTGAGCGGCTGCTGCTCGCCATGGCGGACGTCACGTCGGATCTCCGCGATGAGGTCGAAAGGCTCGCCAAGGAAAAGGACATGCCGCTGGCGCCGCTCTATGGCGCCTTGATCTCATCCGACGCCAAGGATCTCACCCTGGAGCAGCGCAGCCGGAAGCTCGCCGAAGCGGCCGACGCCTTCGTCACGACGCGCAACCAGATGCGCACGCTCGCCTCCGCCGACCCGCAGGTGACCAAGCTTCGGCAGGAAGCGGAGCAGCAGCTGGCGCTCGGCGCGTTCAATACGGCGCGCGGCAAGCTTGCCGAGGCGGCGGCCATCGACTCCACCTCGCGGACCGCGCTGAAGACCAACTTCCTCGAACGCACGCTGTCGGAGGCGAGCACACATGCGATCAGCGGCGGCGCCTCGCGTGCCGACCTCAACTACGATCTCGCCATCGCCAGCTATGAGCAGGCGGCTGCCCTCTATGGCGAGGTCGCTGCCGAAAAATTGCCCGACGCGCAGCGTGAACAGCAATTCCGGACGCTTGATGCCCTGGGCGATCTTTATGTCACCGTCGGCAACCTGGCGATGGCGAAGAAAGCGTTCGAGACGGGTCAGGCGGTCGCGACCAAGCTGATGGATGCCGAGCCGGAAAACCGCAGTTGGAAGGACAGCCTGGCCGTCAGCACGCTCAAGCTGGGCGACGTGCTGCGCGACCAGGGTGACTCGAAAAGCGCTCTCGCCTCTTATGAGAGCGGACTTGGCCTGCGCCAGGATCTCGCCACGGCCGATCCAGCCGATGCTACGGCGCGCGGTCTCGAAGCAGCGGCCTATCTCAAGATCGGCGCCCTGCACAAGCTTCAGGGCAATCCCGGCAAGGCCTTGGCGGCTTACGAAGCCAGCCGCGACATTGTCCAGGGACTGGTTGAGGGCGACGCGGCGAAAGACGACTGGCAGACAACGCTGGCGCTCAGCCATCGGCTGATCGGTGAGATCGAGCAGGAAGAAAAGAAGCTCCCGGAAGCGCTCTCGTCCTATCAGGCGAGCCTCGACATCGCCAAAAGGCTCGCCGATGCGAAGCCCGCTGATCCGCTGCGGCAGTTCAACCTGGCGAGCGCTTATGAAGCGATGGGCTCGATCCAGTTCGACCAGGCCCGCGCCCTCACAAAATACAAGGAGGATGCGGGCAAGCCCGCTTTGGTGTCGCTCGAGGCTTCAGCTGCGATCATCAAGCGCCTTGTAGCAGCCGATCCCAAGAACACCGCCTGGCAGCGCGGTCTTGCCGGTGTCCTGGAGAAGATCGGCGAGACCACCTATTTCGGCGACAATGTCATCACCAAGGAGGATGCCGAGAAGGCGCTCGCCGCCTACAACTCGGCCAACGAGATCCGCCGGACGCTGGTCAGTTCCGATCCGACGAACAAGGTCTGGGTCGCGGATCTGGTCACTTCCTATGAGCGGATGGCCACCTGGTACGAATTCGTGCCCGACGATGTGACGGCCATAGGCTACAGCAAGAAGGCGCATGAAGCGGTGCTCCAGCTCGCGGGGCTCGACCCGGAGAATGTCGAATGGCAGCGCAACGCCACCATGTATCACGCGAAGCTTGCGGGGTCCTATGTCCAGCTCAAGGATTACAAGAATGCGCTGGCCTATGACCAGGCCGGTCTCGCTCACGCGCTGAAAGTCGCCGAGGCCCATCCGGACAAGCAGGTCTATCAGAGCGATGTCATCATCTTCCACACGAGGGTCGCCTTCGACAAGGGCAAGCTCGATGACTGGCAAGGCTTCTTTGCGCAGAACGATTTGAAGCTCGAAGCAGCGAAGACCTTCAACAAGCGCTTTCCGGACGACCCGAACAGCTTGCGCGATCTGTACAAGTCCTACATGGATGTCGGGGGCACCTATACGAAGAACTTTCCGCAAGATGCGCTGAAGCTATTCGAAGCGGCGAGGAGTGCGGCACAGAAGGCCGCCGATCTCGCACCCAAGAACCCGGAACTCCTCTATGGCGTCTATGACACGCAAATCAAAAGCGGATATGTGCTCGAGGAACAAGGCGACAGGGCGCGCGCGTTGAAAGCCTACGAGGCCGCCCTCGCGACCATCGAGAAGGCCGTCGCCCTGAAACCGGATGAGGTCGCCTACACCGCCAGCCGGGATCATGCCCAGGCGCGGATCAGCGGCGTTCGCAATTAGGCTTGCGGATATCGGCGCGCAATCTCCAATATTTACCGCAGGTAGCGCTCGGAAATCAAAGGCTTGAGCCTAGCGCTGCTCTTCCGCCATGCTAGAGTGAGTCCCGCAGAGGGAGAGGCCAGTGTGGATCGACAGGCACTTGCCGTCATTCAGACGGCATAAGGGCTATGGGTATGTGGTGGCGGCGGGTTTCATCCTGGTCGCCGCCGGCCTCAAACTGGCGATGCCCGGCATGCAGCCTTTCCTCACCCTTTACCCGGCAGTGCTGCTCAGCGCCTTTGTTGGCGGCCGCAAGGCCGGGCTGGCCGCCCTTTTCGTCTGTACCGGGCTTGCGATCTATTTCCTCGCGACCTCCGGCTCCGGAGATCCCACGGGACTCTGGGCGGTCGCGGCCGTCATCGGATTCATCATCGTCTGCGGACTGATCCTGTTCATCGTCCACCTCCTCGACAAATCGATCCAGCGGCTCGAGCATGAAAGGCGGTCGCTGCAGCACGAGCAGCGGCGGCTCGAACTCGCCTTCAAGGCGGCGGACATGGCGAGTTGGGAGATCAAACCCGACGGGCAGCTCATCTGGGATGATAATTTCTTCCGCCTTGTCGGGCTCGATCCCGTAAAGGACGCCCCCGCCGCGGAACGCTTTCTCGCCATGGTGCATCCGGAGGATCGCGCACGCATGCAGGAAGCCCGCAACCGGATGAAGCAAGGCGAGCCGCCGCCGCCACGCGATGAATATCGCTTCTATCGGCCCGACGGACGGATGATATGGCTCGAGAATCACCGCGTCTCGGTGGATCGCGACGGCAAGCACTTCATCGGCATCACCCAGGACGTCACGCGCCGAAAGAAGGCGGAAAAGCGCATGACAATGCTGATGCGCGAACTCGCCCATCGGGTGAAGAACCAATATGCGGTGATCCTGGCGATGATCCGCGAGACCAACAGTCAGGCGCGCTCGCCGGAGGAATTCGAGACCCTGATCCGCGCGCGCATCACGGCATTGTCGCGCTCGCAAGATCTGCTCGTCCATGGCGACTGGGAGCGGGCCGATCTTCATGGCCTCATCATCGCCCACATCGACAGCTTCGGCGTCAGGGACAGGCTTGCAACGGAAGGTCCGGAAGTGCTGCTGTCGCCCACCGCGGCGCAGTATCTCGGCATGGCCTTCCATGAGCTCGCTACCAACGCCGCGAAGCACGGCGCATTTTCCGTGCCGGAAGGCCGGGTCAATATAACCTGGTCGCTTGCCGGCGAGGCGGATGCGCGCATCCTCACCTTGCGCTGGGAAGAGACCGGGGGGCCTGCGATGAAGCAGGAGAAGTCCAAAGGTTTCGGCAGCAAGGTGCTCGAACAGTTGACGCCCGCGGCGGTGCAGGGCGAGGCCAAGGTCGAGCACCAGGCCTCCGGCCTCGTATGGGAGCTCAAAGCGCCGCAAAGCGGTCTCGAAAGCACCTGACCTCCCTCTCCTCATGGCATGGTGACAGATCCTGTCAGCAATGGCGCCTATGATCAGATGATGAGGCTTGGTTCCCTGGTCTTCTGAGGAACCAAGCCGCGCCAATGGCATTTATGACTGCACCCTGAAGTGAGTTTGTTCCATGAATGCGTTGCTTCAGAGATTTTACCGGTGGTTTCATTCTTTCGATGAGGATGACGAGCCGCCAAAGGTTGTCGTTAAGACACCTGAGGATGGCGCGCGCATCGGTATGGTCGGCTGGTACTGAGACAACCATAAAAGCGCACGAAACTGCCTTTCCATCAGGCCTTTCGATCGTAGCCACCAGTCCATCGCTAGCACCTTGTTTCAAAGGAGAAAAATGCCGCTGGAGACGTACACTCCTGCCGCTATGGTTAATATGATTGCTCGGATTTGGGAGGCGGGCCTTCGGTTGCGTTAGCATCTTGCGTGGTAAATGCCCACGCCAGGAGGACACCTTCCGATGAAGACGGCGGTCGCTGCCAGATCCCATCAGGCTGACGAAGAGCTTGTCATCAAGGGCGAGCATTTCGCGCAGATGTTGCAGTCCATCGAACTGCTGCATCGTCGCTTCCTCGATGTCATCACCGTGGAACTCGGGCAGCGCAATAAGACGCTGAGCTCGGTGCAAGCCCTCATCCTCAGCCACGCTCATGGGATGCCCATCTCCTTGGGCGAGCTCCAGGCCCTTGGCCATTATGAGGGAACCAACCTTGCCTATAATGTCGGCAAGCTCGCGGCGGGCGGCTATATCACGCTGGCGCGGCCGCAATGGGACAAGAGATCGAGCCTCATCGAGCTGACCGAAGAAGGTCGTGACGTGGCGCAGATCGTGGCGCAACTCCTCATGGACCACGCCGGGCTGCTTCCTGAGATCGGCATCAGTGCAGCGGACTTGTCGCTGACGACCCGCATGCTGAACGGTCTCAACCGCCTCTGGTCGGCGTAGGTCCTACTGCCATTCCTATTTGCCGTGCGTGACGGCATTGACGATGGCTGACCAATCGGCCGCATCGAAGGCCGGCAGGATCAACGGCTCGACATGGCCGTCACGGCGCGCGGTCAGGACATATTCCATCATCCGCGCCTCATCCGGCATCTCGAAGACCTGGACGAAGTCATAAGGTCCCATGGTGGCATAAAGGGCGATGCTGCGACCACCGAGCTTCTCGACCCGCTCCTTGCTGATGCGGCCGCGTTCCGGTGAATTGTGCAGCTCATCGAGCCCGCGCTGGGTGAGACGCATGAGAGAGATGAAAAGCGGCAAGATGATCTCCTGTCTGATGCGTCAGCGGCGCACGGCCTTGAGGCCGGCGATGACATCCTTCGTCGTCGCCACGACGCCGAATATGCCGTCCTCGACGGTCACCATATGAATGGCGGCCTGGTGCGCATATTGATCGCCGCTGGCACAGGCGTCTTCGATCAACAGGTTCTGGAAGTTGCGATCCTGCGCCTCGCGCAAGGTGGTGTGGACGCAGACATCCGTCGTGCAGCCCGTGAACAGCAGATGAGTGATGCCGCGGGCGCGCAGCACATGCTCGAGATCGGTATAGGTGAAGGCGCCATTGGCCGTCTTGTCGACGATGATGTCGTCGGGATGGACATCGATCTCGGGAACGATCTCGTATCCAGGCGACGAGCGCAACAGCACCTCGGTGCCGTCGAGGCCGGCACGGCGCCTGCGCCACACTTCGTAGGGCGTCATGTCGGCCCGATCGGCGCGGTAGCCCTGGCGCGTATGGACGACGGTGCAACCGGCGCCGCGGGCCGCGGCAATGACAGCGTTCACGTTCGGGATGATCGCGCGCAGAGGTGCCGGATCGTAGCCCTTGCGGGCGAAATAGCCGTCCGGGGACAGAAAATCCATTTGCAGGTCGATGACCAGCAAAGCGGTGACGGCAGGATCGAGATGGCCGTCATAAGGGTAGTCGAAAGGCCGGGCGGCAATGGGCATGGCGAGGTCTCCACAAACGAGGGCGCCAAACTAGAGAGCCCGATCTGTGTTGACAAACTATTTGATCTACTGAATTCCAGTTTAAATACTAGACAATCAAATCGAGGCCACCCATCCGCCCAATAGCTGCAGCAACCTCGGAAACCCCCTTGTTGCGCAGAAGGTCGGTGAAGATATAGGGGCGGCCTCCACGGACCCGTTTCGTATCCCCCTCCATGACGTCGAGATCAGCGCCGACATAGGGGGCCAGATCCATCTTGTTGATGATGAGGAGGTCCGAGCGGGTGATGGCGGGCCCACCCTTGCGCGGTATCTTTTCGCCCTGGCAAACGCTGATGACGTAGAGCGTCAGATCGGCAAGCTCGGGCGAGAAGGTCGCCGCCAGATTGTCGCCGCCCGATTCGATGAAAACCACATCGAGATCCGGATGACGCCGATTGAGCTCGGCAATCGCTCCCAGATTGATGGAAGCGTCCTCGCGGATCGCGGTATGCGGGCAACCGCCCGTCTCAACGCCCAGGATGCGGTCTTCCGGCAGCGCCTGCAGCCGGCTGAGGATCAGCGCATCCTCCCTCGTATAGATGTCGTTGGTGACGACGGCGATCGACCAATGCTCGCGCATCGCCTTGCAGAGCTTCTCCGTCAGCGTCGTCTTGCCGGATCCGACCGGTCCCCCTATGCCGACGCGCAGCGGGCCGTGAGCACCACTCATGATCTGAACAGCCTTACCGCAAGAGCCTCATGCCGCATTGCGGCCATATCGGCCGCGAAACTCGCGCTGCCGAGATCGGCAAGCGACGACCGCGCCGCTTTGCGCGCGCCTGTAATGATCTGATTTTCCAGTGATGCCATGAGAGCGGTTCCCTCCGACTGGCCGAGCGGGATGAGCCTGATGCCGGCCGAGACGAGATTGGCCGCACAGGCATGCAGGAACGCGGCACAGGCCGCTTCCCGGTCGATTTCCATGGCGGCGGCAGCCGCTCCGACGGCCACGGGATAGGGAGATGAGAGATCGGCACCGGTGCTGGCCGTCCAAGGCCGCACGGCGCCCTGAAAAGAGCGGCCCTGATCCATTGTTTCGAGATGACGTTCGGCGCTGACCGCCATGGCCTCTCCCCATTCCGCCGCCCGGCGCAAGCGTGGAAAGTCTCCCATGGCTGCCGCATGCCAGGCCTCAACCAGCAGCACCGCGTCGTTCCACAGGCTGCCGACCGAAATCAGATCCTCGATCCATTCGGCAAGGTCACCCCGCGAGGCGACGACCTCGTCGTGCACGGCATATTCAAGGCCATGCGAATAGCTGAAGGCGCCGACCGGGAAGGAAGGCGACAGCCAGGTCATCAGCCGCAGCATCGCCAGTCGATCAATGCTCATGGCCGTGATGCGCCGAATAGGCGCCACCTTCCGGATTGAAGGGCTCGCGCACCTTTCTCAAGCGCGCGCCCTGATGTTCGAGCATATGTGCGATCACCGGATCATGGCGGATGACGATGCGCTCAGGCTCGATCTGGGCGGCGAGATGGCGGTTGCCGAGATGCCAGGCAAGCGTCATCAGATGCAGGCGATCGCGGCCCTTGATCTCGAGCAGGTTCTCGGCCTCGGCCTTGATCTCGACGAGGCGCCCGTCATCGAGGAGAAGCGCGTCGCCGTCCTTGAGATAGGTCGTCGCGGCGAGATCGAGGAGAAAGGAAAGACCGCCCTCGCCGATCATCGCTATGCGCCGCCGACAGCGGTCTTCATAATCGAGCGTCACCCGGTCCGCAGGGGTGCCCGACCATGTGCCTTTCGGCTTTATCGATTGCGCCCGCATCGTCAGAACAGGAAATAGCGCTGCGCCATGGGCAGCGCGTGCATGGGCTCGCAGGTCAACACTTCGCCGTCGGCACGCACCTCATAGGTTTCGGGATCGACCTCGATATGGGGCGTCGCCGAATTATGGATCATCGATGCCTTGCCAAGGCCGCCTCTGGTGTTTTCGACGGCGATCAATTCCTTGTCGAGGCCGAAGCGCTGCTTGACGCCCTTGGCGAGAGACGATTTGGAAACAAAGGTCGCCGCGCTACGGACTGGCGCCTTGCCCAGCGCGGCAAACATCGGGCGGTAATGAACGGGCTGCGGTGTTGGAATGGACGCATTGGGATCACCCATGGGTGCTGCGGCGATCATGCCGCCGAGCAGGACCATGTCGGGTTTGACGCCGAAGAAAGCCGGCGACCACAGGACGAGGTCGGCACGCTTGCCGGGTTCGATCGATCCGACATGATGGGCGATGCCATGGGCGATGGCGGGATTGATCGTATATTTCGCGATATAGCGCTTCACCCTGGCATTGTCGTTGTCACCGACCTCTTGCGCAAGCCGGCCGCGCTGGATCTTCATCTTGTGGGCGGTCTGCCAAGTGCGGATGATGACCTCGCCGACCCTACCCATGGCCTGGCTGTCAGAGGAAATGATGGCGAAGGCACCCAGATCATGCAGGATGTCTTCCGCGGCGATCGTCTCCTTGCGAATGCGACTGTCGGCGAAGGCGATGTCCTCGGCAATGCGTGGATCGAGATGATGGCAGACCATCAGCATGTCGAGATGCTCGGCCACGGTGTTGACCGTGTAGGGCCGCGTCGGATTGGTCGACGAGGGAATGACATTGGCGAAGCCGCAGAGCTTGATGATGTCGGGCGCATGGCCGCCACCTGCCCCTTCGGTATGGAAGGCATGAATGGTCCGGCCCTTGATGGCGGCAATCGTGTCCTCGACGAAGCCCGACTCATTGAGCGTGTCGGTGTGGATCATCACCTGGACATCGTGATCGTCGGCAACAGCGAGACAGCAATCGATCGCCGCCGGCGTCGTCCCCCAATCCTCATGCAGCTTGAGCGCGCAGGCGCCTGCGTCGATCATCTCGACCAGTGATCGCGGCAAGGACGCATTGCCCTTGGCCGAGAAGCCGATATTCATAGGCAAGCCGTCCACCGCCTGAAGCATGCGCTCCATATGCCAGGGACCGGGTGTGCAGGTGGTCGCCAGCGTCCCGTGCGCGGGGCCGGTGCCGCCGCCCAGCATGGTGGTGATGCCCGACATCAGCGCCTCTTCGATCTGCTGCGGGCAGATGAAATGGATATGCGCATCCATGCCGCCGGCGGTGAGGATGCGGCCTTCGCCCGCAATCGCTTCGGTGCCGGGCCCGATGATGATGTCGACCCCGGGCTGAGTGTCGGGATTTCCGGCCTTGCCGATCCCCGCGATCCGCCCATCCTTCAATCCGATGTCGGCCTTGACGATGCCCCAATGATCGATGATTAGGGCATTGGTGATGACGGTGTCGACCGCACCTTCGGCGCGGGCGCGCTGGCTCTGCCCCATGCCGTCGCGGATCACTTTGCCGCCGCCGAATTTCACTTCCTCGCCATAGATGGTGAAATCGCTCTCCACTTTGATGATGAGATCCGTGTCGGCCAGCCGGACGCGGTCGCCCACGGTCGGACCGAACATCCGGGCATAGGAAGCTCTCGAAATCCGCGCCGGCATCAGAGCTTGCCCATCACCATGCCGCGAAAGCCATGGATCTGACGGGCACCTGCTATCGGGACGAGGCTGACATCGCGGGTCTGGCCGGGCTCGAAGCGGACCGCGGTGCCCGCCGGAATGTCGAGCCGCCGGCCCCGCGCCTTGTCGCGGTCGAAAATGAGCGCCGGATTGGTCTCATGAAAATGATAGTGCGAGCCGACCTGCACCGGACGATCGCCACTATTGGCGACTTGCAGCACCACGAGATCGGCGCCCGCATTGAGCTCGATATCGCCGGCCTTGGTCATGATCTCGCCAGGTATCATTGACGCGCCTTCCGCTCAGCGTATCGGTTCATGGACCGTCACCAGCTTGGTGCCGTCGGGAAAGGTCGCCTCGACCTGCACATCGTGGATCATCTCGGCGATGCCTTCCATCACCTGGCTGCGATCGATCACATGGGCGCCGGCCTCCATGAGATCGGCGACACTGCGGCCATCGCGCGCGCCTTCGACCACGAAGTCGGTGATGAGGGCGATCGCCTCGGGATGATTGAGCTTGACGCCCCGTTCAAGTCGCCGTCGTGCGACCGACGCCGCCATGGCGACCAAAAGCTTATCTCTCTCACGCGGCGTGAGCTGCATTGCCGCCTCTTTTCCAGTCAGACTGCCCAAACTTTCGGCAGTGCATGTCCACCGGAAAGCCTGATCGCCAGCGGAATAAGCATTTGCCTGAGCTCATAGGCCCCTTTTGCCGAGAGCCTAGCAAGAAACTTGCCAGCAAAGGCGGTGCTGGCAATGAGGGGGAAGTTTTCTCGCACGAAATCGAGATGACCTTCAGCGTCGGGCGCAAAAAGCGCCACCGTCGCCAAAGCGCGATCGCCTGCGGCAACGGCACGGCGCTGCAAGAGATCATCCACCTCGCCGTCAAATCGGACATTGTCGGCAAAGACGAGCTTGCCCTCGCGGCGGATGGCCCAGCGGTCATGCACACTGGCGTGACGGACGACCTCGCCCATGGCGGCGCGACCGAAGACGAAGGCCTCGACGATGAGGAGGCTCGCCCCCGCGGCAAGATCGGCTTCGAGGCTGCGCTCCAGCGCGCAGCCATCGAACAGGATCGTCTCCTGCGGCAGCCAGTTGAGGCGCGATTTCGTATCGAGCGTTATCTTGACCGAAAGCCGCGCCGGCTCCCCGTCGAGCGAACGGTAGATCCGCTCGCAGGCTTGGCTCACGCAAGTGAGGGACGCCGCCCTACCCGCATGAACGGACCAGGACAAGCGGTCACCGCCCGTCAGCCCCCCGGCGGTATTGATCAATACGGCTTCGCAGGCGGATGTGTCGGGCGATGAAGGAAATCGGATCTTGGCGGCGCCCGATTGATGGAGCCGGTCCAGGACCGAGCCGCGCGGCGTATGCTTGACCGAAATGCGTCCTTCAGCCTCGACGCGCTGGAATTTGGTGGAACCTGGCACAGGATCGACAATATCGGGGGCCGGCAAAATCTCAAGCTACAGATCGAGGTCGCGCCGGCCCATGACGATGACATCGCGAAGCTCATAGCCGAGCGCTGCATAGAAGCCCCGAACCTCGGCATTCTCGCTGCGGATATTGAGATTGATGGCCCAGATTCCGCGCGCCTTGAGCCAGGCTTCGGCGGCGCGCACCGTCGCCTTCCCCAGGCCCTTGCCCTGAGAGGCCGGCGCCACCGAAACATAGTAAAGCCAGCCGCGGTGGCCATCGTGACCGACCAGGACGGAAGAGACGAGCCCGCCGTCCGCTATGCCGACGAGAATTTCCGAATTCTCCTTGCCGCGGGCGAAATCGATGTCACGCCGGGGATCGTTCCAGGCTCGCACCAGGCCGCAGTCCGTCCACAAGGCGATCACACCGGCGACATCACGGTCCTCCAAGGGACGAAACGTCGTCACGACGGCAATACCTTGTTGGGATTGAGAATGCCCTTGGGATCGAAGACCTTCTTCACATCGCGCATCATCTGCAATTCGACCGGGGACTTTATCTTCATCATCAGGTCGCGCTTCAGCCGACCGATGCCATGCTCGGCGCTGATCGAGCCGCCGTGCTTCAGCACGACATCGAAGACGACGTCATTCATCGCCTGCCACTGATCGAGATAGGCGCGCTTGTCCATGCCGAGCGGCTGGCTGACATTGAAATGCAGGTTGCCGTCGCCGATATGGCCGAAGGGCATCGGACGCGCGCCCGGCATGAAGGCCTCGATGGCAACAAGCGCCTTGTCGACAAAATCCGGAAGCTCTGAAATCGGCACCGAGACATCATGCTTGATCGAGCCGCCTTCGCGCTTCTGCACCTCGACGATCGCCTGGCGAATGAACCAGATGTCCTTGCGCTGCGCCTCGGATTGGGCGATCGTCGCATCGAGCACGATGCCCTGCTCCGCGGCTTCGCCGAGAAGCTCGGTCATGAGGCCGGCAAGATCGCCCGAGCCCGACAATTCAAGCAGCACATACCAGGGGGCTGCCGCGGCGAAGGGATCGCGCACCTGAAAATGCTTGATGGTGAATTCGAAGCCGTTGCGGCGGAAAAGCTCGATCGCGGTGACCCGATTGCTGCTCCGTTGTCGGGCCAGATTCAGGAGGTCGAGTGCGGCCTTGACCGACGGCAAGGCGACGAAAGCGGTGGCGTGGTCGCTCGGATGCGGGAAGAGCTTGAGCACGGCCCCCGTGATGACACCCAGCGTGCCCTCGGCGCCAATGAACAGGTTCTTCAGATCATAGCCGGTATTGTCCTTGCGCAGGCTCTTGAGCCCGTTCCAGATGCGCCCGTCCGCCAGCACCACTTCGAGCCCCAGGCAGAGATCGCGGGTGTTGCCATAGGCCAGAACGCCGAGGCCGCCGGCATTGGTGGAAAGATTGCCGCCGATGCGGCAGGAGCCCTCCGATTCCAGGCTCAGGGGGAAGAAGCGGTCGGCGTTCCCGGCCGCCTCCTGGACGGATTTGAGCGTCGCGCCGGCATCGACCGTGATGCTGTTGTTGACCGGATCGACGGCGCGGATGCGCGTCATGCGATCGAGCGACAAAAGCACTTCATCGCCGGTCTCGAAGGGAATCTGGCCGCCGACAAGGCCGGTATTGCCGCTCTGTGGTACGATCGCCGTCTCCGCCTCACAGGCGATGGCGAGAATCTGCGAGACCTCCGCTGTCGATGCCGGTCTCAGCACCAGGGGCGATTTGCCGGTCCAGATCTCGCGCGCCTCCGCCATATAGGCCGTCATCTCGCTTGGATCCCTGATGGCATATTTGTCACCCACCACGGCGGCAAGGCGAGCCAGTGTCTCGGCGGAAGGCTTGATGGTCATCGGGACTGCTTCATCTAGGATGGGGATCGCGGCGCGGCGGCTCGTTTGAGCCGGTCATTGATGGCCTCGCCGAGGCCGTGATCGGGAATAGGCCCGACGGCAATGACCTTAGCACCTGTCGTGTCGAGCTCATGCAGCAGGCGGAAAAGATTGGCGGCTGCCTCGGTGAGATCGCCCGTCGGCGACAGATTGAACCGCGCCCCCGGCGCCTTGCCGAAAGCGAGATAGGCTTCGCCTTCCTTTGCCGCCTTGGCGTTGAGGCGCAGCTTCGCCCGCGGCGCATAATGGCTTTCGAGCTGGCCGGGCGATGACGGCTTCCTCGCGTCACCGCCTGAGCCGAGCTTGTGGCCGAGCGCCTTCTCGATGTCCTCGCGCGCAAGACCGCCAGGCCTGAGCAGTGTGGCACGCCCGCCGGTGAAGCCGATGATGGTCGATTCAAGCCCGATCGCCGATGGGCCGCCATCGAGTATGACGCTGACCTTGTCGCCAAGACCCTCGCGGACATGCGCCGCGGTGGTCGGGCTGATGCGGCCGGAAGGATTGGCGCTCGGCGCCACCACTGGCCGGCGCGCGGCCCTGAGCAGCGCCTGGGCAAGCGGATGCTTCGGCACGCGCAGCGCAATCGTCGGCAGTCCGGCCGAGGCGAGGAGCGAGACCGCGCAACCCTCGCGCCGCGGCACCACCAGGGTCAGGGGGCCGGGCCAGAATAATTTGGCGAGCTCGCTCGCCTCGATGCCGAACTCGCCATGAGCGGCCGCTTCATCGAGCGAGGCGACATGCACGATCAGCGGATTGAAGCTCGGCCGGTTCTTGGCGGCAAAGACGTGGGCCACGGCCTTGTCCTGCGTCGCATCGGCGCCGAGCCCGTAGACGGTCTCGGTCGGAAAGGCGACAAGCTTGCCCTCGATCAGGGCCTCGGCGGCATGGGTGACGGACTGGGTCAGATGATATTCCTGGTTGCAATTCGGGGAGCGTCTCTATAGCAGCTTAGGGAGGATGACGACACTAGCCGGAGCCCATGGCTTGATCGATTTCAGCCATTCCAAATAAGACCCTTCCGCTGGACGCGAACCCGCTCTATTCCTAAGCCGGTAGCCATGACGACATTGCTCATCCACCATCATGCGAGCCTCGAGCATGACAACCCGCCCGGCCATCCCGAGCGGGTGGACCGCATCAAGGCCATCAACCAGATCCTCTCGCATTCCCATTTCAAGGCGCTGAAGCGCAAGCAGGCGCCGCTGGGGCGCGACGAGGACATCGTGCGCGTCCATCCCGACGGCTATCTCGCCCAGATCCGCGAGGCCTCGCCTGAGGAAGGCTTCGCCCAGATCGACATGGATACCTTCATGTCTCCCGGTACGCTCGAGGCCGCCTTGCGCGGTGTCGGCGCGGCGGTGGCCGGCGTCGATGCCGTGTTCGGCGGCGAGGCGCATAATGTCTTTTGCGCCATGCGGCCGCCCGGCCATCACGCCGAGGCACGCCGGGCCATGGGCTTCTGCCTGTTCAACAATGCCGCCATCGCCGCGCTCTATGCGCGCGAGCGCTACGATGCGGAGCGTGTTGCCGTCATCGATTTCGACGTCCATCACGGCAATGGCACGCAAGACATCTTTTGGGCCGATGGCGATCTCTTCTATGGCTCCACGCATCAGATGCCGCTCTATCCGGGGACCGGAGCGGCATCGGAAACCGGGGTGGGCAATATTTTCAATGCTCCCTTGCGCGAAGGGAATGGCGGGCCGGAGTTCCGCGACGCCATGTCGACCATCATCCTGCCCGCTCTCGATGCCTTCGGCCCCGACCTCGTCATCATCTCGGCGGGCTTCGATGCCCATCGCGCCGATCCGCTGGGCGGTCTCAATTTCACCGAAGAGGATTTCGTCTGGGCGACGCTCAATATCATGGAGATCGCCGACAAGCATGCCGACAGCCGCGTTGTATCGGTGCTCGAGGGGGGCTATGACCTTCGGGCGCTGGCCGCTTCGGTCGCCGTCCATGTCCAGGCCTTGATCCGGGGCAGCGGCGATCTTCTGGCCAGGATCCCGGACGATGAGGATGACGACGATGGCGAATGAGAAAACCGCAATCAGCGCGATGAGCTTCGAGACGGCGCTCGCCGAGCTCGAGGACATCGTCGAGAAGCTCGAATCCGGCAAGGTCGATCTCGAATCCTCGATCTCCATCTATGAACGTGGCGAGGCGCTCAAGAAGCATTGCGAGAAGCTCTTGAAGGATGCCGAGGCACGCATCGAGAAGATCACGCTCAAGGCGGATGGCACGCCTTCCGGTACGGAACCCCTGGATCCGGGTTGACGCGCACGCGGCTCGATGAAGCGCTGGTCGCGCGCGGCCTCTATCAGACGCGCTCCAGGGCGCGCGATGCGATCAAGCGCGGCACGGTGACGGTCGACGGTCTGATCGTCACTAAACCGGCGCAGCCCGTGGCCGATGATGCGGTCATCGCCATCGCCGATGCGGCCCGCGCCTATGTCTCGCGCGCCGCCCTCAAGCTCAAGCATGCGCTGGGCCATTTCGGGCTTTCTCCTCAAGGTCTTCATTGCCTCGATATCGGCGCCTCGACCGGCGGCTTCAGCGAAGTGCTGCTGGAACATGGCGCCCGCCACGTCACCGCCATCGATGTCGGCCACGGCCAGTTCGTAAGGGCGCTCAGCCATGATCCGCGCGTCACCTTGTGGGAAGGGCTCAATGCACGCGATCTCGCGCCCCAGCATGTGAGAAAGCCGCTTCAATTCATCGTCTGTGACGTCAGCTTCATTTCGCTCAAGCTCGCTTTGCCCCGGGCGCTTGATCTCGCGGCACCGGGGGCCAGGCTCATGGCGCTCATCAAGCCGCAATTCGAGGCCGGCCGCGCGGCACTGGGCCGGGATGGTGTCGTCAAGGACGAGTTGGTGCATCGGCAGATTTGCGACGATATCGCGTCTTGGCTTAGGGTCCGTGACTGGAGTGTGATAGGCTTGGAGCCGTCGCCGCTTGCAGGCGGCAGCGGCAACAGAGAGTTCCTGATCGCGGCGGAGAAGGCAGGATGACGCCTTTCGAGAGTTTCGAATATGCGAGCCGGCAGGGCGCCCGCATCGCCTGGTATATGGGCCATTACTTCGCTTCGCGCCGCTATCGCGAGGCGAAACCCGCTCAGGAACGGAAAAAGAGCCGCGGCAAGGGGCCGGGCCGCAACTTCATCTTCGAGCAAATGGGCGCCCTCTTCGCCCGCGATCTCGCCAATGTCGGCAAGGGCCATTATCCGATGCCGCGCGATCGCGACGGCGATCTGCGCAGCCTCATCGACACCAGCCGCCGTTTCTTCGCCGACCTACCGCTCGCCGCCGAAAGGAAGGCGCAAGGCCAGGGCACCGAAATCTATTCGCCCGAGCTCGCCGAGAAGTTCCCCGCTTATTTCCTGCAGAACTTCCATTTCCAGACCGGCGGCTATCTCACCGAGGAATCGGCCAGGCTCTATGACATGCAGGTCGAGGTGCTGTTCTCCGGCACCGCCAATGCGATGCGCCGGCAATGCCTGGTGCCGATCGCCGATTTCCTGCGCCACAAGGATCAGCGCCGCATGGCGCTGCTCGACGTCGCCTGCGGCACCGGCCGCTTCCTGCGCTTCGTCAAGCAGGCCTTTCCGCGCCTCGCCGTCACCGGCAGCGATCTGTCGGCAGCCTATCTCGAGGAAGCGCGCGATCATCTCAAACCTTACAAGGCCGAGTTCAGAGCCGGAGAGGCCGAAGCGCTGCCCTTTGCCGATGCTTCATTCGATATCGTCACCTCGATCTTTCTCTTCCATGAGGTGCCGCCTCAGATTCGGCGCGCCGTCGCCCGGGAATTCACCCGGGTGCTGAAGCCCGGTGGCCTCCTCGTCTTCATGGATTCGCTCCAGCCCGGCGACATGCCTGAGGTCGATGCGATGCTCGAGGCTTTTCCGACGAACTTCCATGAGCCTTATTACCCCTCTTATCTGCGCGAGGATCTGAAAGCGATTTTCACGGAAGTGGGATTGGAGCGGGTCGAGGCCGAGCCCGTCTTCCTGTCGAAGCTGGTGACGGCGCGAAAGCCGGAATAGCTCAGCTTGCCGCGTTCTTCTCCCGCCAGGCGATGGGGCTCAGCCCGGTCACGCGGCGGAACTCGCGGTTGAAGTTGGACTTGGTCTGAAAGCCCGATTCGAACATCACCGCCGTTACCGCATGGTCGGTGTCCTGCAAAAGACGACAGGCTTCGGCAATGCGGTGATCATTGACATACTGCGAGACGTTCTTGGCTGTGAGCCGGTTGATGACGCCGGATATTTGCCGCGCCGGAATGCCGGCACGCCGTGCCAGACGGGTCAGATTGAGATTCTCGTCGCGGTAGAGCTTCTGGCCGAGCATCAGCTCATCGATGCGCGAGAGGACATTGCGGTCCTCGGCGCTGGCCGCTGACGGTTGCGGCGCTGTTTCATGCTTTGCTTCGGGCGCCGGCCGGCTCCTGCCCGCAACAGAGGCGGTGAGACCGAACAGGAAGAGCCCGAAGATGTTGGCATTGGTGACGATCAGGGCGGCATTGGCCCCTCTCGTCCATTCGAAATCGAGAGCCACGAGGAGATCGACAAGGGCGGAAAGGCAGAGGGCTACCGCGGCGATCTGCATGGCGCGGTAGGCCGGCAGTGCGCCTTCGAATCGCGCTTCGTCCAGGGCGTCGGGACCGGAGCGTCCAAGACGCAGGATGACAAAAGCATAGGCCACATAGAGGATCACCAGGACAGGATCGATCAGCATCCGCCAGGTGAAGATCAGCAGGACGATAAGAGCTGCCGGTGCGAGATGGATCACGTAATCCAGGTGCCTATATTCGTGATCGCGATGGGTGAGGCTGCGGAAACTCGCATAGACCAATGGCGGCACGATCGCAGCCAGCACCGGTCGTACGAAGCGGACTTGCTCTACACCGTAGCCCCAGTGCAGACCGACGAGAACCGATTGCAGGGCGCAAAGAGCGATGAGCGCCAGGAACGGCCGGTTGGCCGGTGCCGTGTCCTCCCCGCGCACCAGAGCGATGAACAGGATCGCCAACAGCAGGGCCACGACAAAGGGCAGAGGCACGAAAAGCAAGGATATCTCCCGACCGACCGGATTGAGGGAACAATGGCCTGAATCGCGATCCGGCACGACCTCAAACATGATCGAGGACGCTCATCCGGCCCAAGGCGGCCACAAGGGCATCTAGCCCTGCACCTCGGAGAGCCTGATGAAACCTGCACTTTTCCTTCTCTTGCTGATGATCGCGACCATGGTCGGTCAGCCGGCTCTTGCCGGGGATGTCATCGGTGTCCGCAAGATAGCGGTCGCCTCGCCCCAGCGCGGCAAGGCTCTGGCCGTCACGATCTGGTATCCGGCCCGGAAAGGCGGCAAGGAAACCTTGATCGGCGACAATAAGCTGTTCAAGGGCACGCCAGCCTTCGGCGACGCGCCGGTAGCACCCGGCCATCATCCGCTCATCCTGATATCGCATGGTTCGGGCGCCCGGATCGAGAATCTGGGCTGGCTTGCGGCGGGCCTTGTCGAAGCCGGCTTCATTGTCGCCGGCCCCAACCATCCCGGCACCACCAGTGGCGATTCGACCCCCATCGACACGCCGAAGCTATGGGAGCGCACGCAGGATCTGTCGATCATCCTGACCGCGCTGACCAGTGATCCGCAATGGAAAGGCCTCATCGCCGAGGAGAAGATCGGCGTGCTCGGCTTCTCGCTCGGCGGCGCGGCGGCGATGGAGATTTCGGGCGCGCGAGCCGACCTCGAAGCCTATGCGCGCTACTGCGATACCTACAGGGCCATGGCCGATTGCATGTGGTTCGCCGGCGGCAAAGGCTATGTCGAAGGCAAGGCGGTCGCAACCGAGAAGGTCGATCTGCGCAAGATCGACAAGAACCGCTTCGAGCAGTCAAATCTCGACCCGCGCATAAGAGCGGCGGTGCTTGTCGATCCCTCCCTGGCGCAAGCCTATGTCGCAGAAAGCCTGAAGCAGATTGCCATTCCGCTGCATTTCATCAATCTCGGCCGCCCCAGAACCATCCCGGTTGCCGTGATTGCCGACAAGCTGGCGAAGCTCGTGCCCAACAGCACCTATACGCAGGTCGACGATGCGGTGCATTTCAGCTTCCTCGCCGAATGCCAGGCCGGCGGCGCCGAGTTCTTGAAATCGCTCGGCGATGCCGACCGTCTATGCGACGATGGCGGCGTTCGGAGCCGCGCCGATATTCACACACAATTGCGGGCCATGATCGCCGAGGCGTTCACCAAAAGCCTCGATACCGCGATGTGACGGTCAGAAACACCCACGCCGTTGACCCCGAGCAGCAAATTGCTATGACTTCGAGCCCCTACATCAGAGTCTTGCAGGCACCGTGGAGGCGTGGATGGCCGAAGGACCGGGTGGCCGTGGCAGCGGGCGGCTCGACAGCTGGAAAGAGATCGCAGCCTTTTTCGGCCGCGACGAGCGGACGGTCAAACGCTGGGAGCATCGGCGTGGCCTGCCGGTACGCCGGATACCGGGTGGCGGGCGCAGCCCGGTCTATGCTTATAGGAATGACCTGGAAGTCTGGTTGCGCAACAGCAAGAAGCCCAGCCGCTCGCGTGCAATCCGGTCGGTCAAGACATCGCAACCGACCAACGATCTCTATCTGAACGGCGTCTATCTCTGGCAGAAGCGCACGCCGGCAAGCCTCGGCCAGGCTGTCGAGATCTTCACGCAGGTCATTGCCGTGGACCCGGATCATGCTCCGGCCCATGCAGGGTTGGCGACCAGCTACGACCTGATGGTGGAGCTGGACGTGGTGACGCCGGCGCACGGCTTTCCCCTCGCCAAGGCTGCGGCCGAGCGCGCCATTCTCCTCGATCCGACCCTCTCCGAGGCGCAGAGCGTGCTCGCCGACATCGAATTCTTCTGGCTCCGCCAAACCGAGCAGGGCCTCAAGCGCTTCGAGCTTGCCTTAGCCCTCGACCCCCAATCGGTCCAGGCGCTGCATTGGCACGCCGAAGCGCTCCTCTATGCCGGCCGTTTTCATGAGGCTCTCCGTCAGATCGACAAGGCGCAGGCACTCGATCCGCAATCGCGCTCAATTCTGTCGGCCAAAGCTCTCATCCTGTTTCGCGCCGGCAATCCGGCCGAGGCCGAGCGGTTGATCACGCAGCTCATCGCCAACGAACCCGACTACCTGCCGCCTTATTGGGGGCTGATCTTCATCCATCTGGCGCGTGAGGATTATGCCGGCTATCTGGCCGTGTCGGAGAGATTGTTTCGCCTGAAGGATTTCGCGGAAGGATTGGCGATCGTCGCTGCCGGCGTCAAAGGATTGCAGACCGCAGGACCGCCAGGCATGGCTGATCGGATGATGGCCACTGCCGAACCGCATTTCGGCCAAGGCAAGGTGACCGCCTATTACATGGCGCACATACACGGCTTGCGAAACGATTGGCGGAACGCTGCCCGCTTCCTCGCGGAAGCGCTGGCCAGGGATGAGGACTCGGTCGTCGACTACAGTGTCGATCCTGCCTTTCGAACGGTGCAAGCCGTCCCACAATTCCAGGCCCGCATTGCCGCGACAGCTCTGCCGGTCATCGCATGAAAAAGGCGCGGGAGTCGATCCCGCGCCTTCACAATCAGTTCGACGAATAGCCTCAGCGCTTGCCGAGGAAGCTCCAGGCAGTCGGGAACGCAACGGCCGCCAACGCCGCCTTCAACAGATCGCCCCACAGGAAGGGATAGAGGCCGAGCTCGAGGACCTTGTCATAGCCCGTGAAGTTGGCGAGCCAGAGCAGGCCCGGAATGTAGAGCACAGCGGCGCCCAGCATCATCACGCCGAACATGGTGAGCACGCGGCGGTCAAAGCCCCGCTCGGCGAACCAGCCGACCAGCGCGGCAGCGAGGACGAAGCCGATCAGATAGCCGCCCGTCGGCCCCATCAGCACGGCAGGCCCGGCGCGAAATTCAGCGAAAACCGGCAGACCCAGCGTGCCTTCGAGAACGTAGAGCGCAACCGTCGCCGCACCGAGACGCATGCCGAAAGCGGCGCCAACCGCAAGCACGGCGAAGGTCTGCAACGTGATGGGCACGAGCGGCAGCGGTATGTTGATCTGCGCGCAAATGGCGATGAAGAGGCTGCCCAGAACCACAAGCAGGGCCTGCTTCTTCCAGGATCCCGATACCTGCCAGATCCGGCTTGCCAGTGTCGTCGTCGGTGTGGTCATCTGTACCCTCTTGTTGATCCCCTGAATTCGGCCCGGACTATAGAGCGGGCCTGCCCCCGTCACAACCTGATCTTTTGGCTTCATGGCTTCGCTCAATTTCGACCGTTCATTCGATGTCCCATCTGAGACGACGATGGTGGTCTCACCGCTCATCCGCCGGGTGCTGGCGGACAATCCGGGTCCCTTCACCTTCAAAGGCACTTCGAGCTTCATCATCGGCCATGGCCAGGTAGCGATCATTGACCCCGGCCCCGCCAGTGACGCCCATCTCGCAGCCCTCCTCGCCGCCGTCAAAGGCGAGACTGTCAGCCATATCCTTGTTACCCATAGTCATCTCGATCATTCGCCGCTGGCGTCCAAGCTCAAACGCGCGACCGGAGCCGCCATCGTCGGTTATGGACCGGTAGCCGATCAGCCGGAACAAGAGGGCTTAAGGCTCGATGCCAGCATCGATGCGGATTTCGACCCCGATATCAAACTTCGTCATGGCGAGGTGATATCGGGCATAGGCTGGAGCCTCGAAGGCGTGTTCACGCCGGGCCACATGTCCAACCATATGAGCTTTGCGCTTCGCGAGGAGAAGGCGCTGCTCTGCGGCGATCACGTGATGGCTTGGTCGACCAGCGTCATTGCCCCTCCCGACGGCAATATGGGCCAGTATTTCGCTTCCTTGCGGCTCTTGCTGGAGCGCGACGACGATGTCTATCACCCGGCCCATGGGCCGTCGCGGCGCGACCCCAGACCGCTGGTCAGAGCCTATCTCACCCACCGGAGAATGCGCGAGGATGCGATCGTCACGCGGCTCAAGGCCGGCGACCGCAGCATCGAGGAGATCGTCAAGGCGAATTATGCCGATATCGATCCGAAGCTCCATGCGGCGGCCGGCCTCTCGACGCTGGCCCATATCGAGCATCTGATCGAGCGCGGCCTGGTTCGCGCAGAGCCCCGAGGGGCGGCCGGCGTACAATATTTCGCAACATAAATTGTATGTCTTTAAAGGTGGACCTCTGAAAACATCTATGCCAGAAACGCGCCGCCGGGATGTCCCCCATCCCGCGTCCGCAACCAGAGCGAATCATGAGTGAATCCAAAGGCTTAATGGCTGGCAAACGCGGCCTCATCATGGGTGTTGCCAATAACCGGTCGATCGGATGGGGCATCGCCCAAGCCTTGGCGCGCCATGGGGCGGAGCTCGCCTTCACCTATCAGGGCGATGCGCTCAAGAAGCGGGTCGAGCCTCTGGCGGCCGGGATCGGGTCCAAGCTCGTGCTGCCTTGCGACGTCACCGACATGGCCTCGGTCGACCAGACTTTCGCCGCCGTCGGCAAAGCTTGGGGCGGCATCGATTTCGTCGTCCATGCCATCGCCTTCTCCGACAAGGACGAGCTTACCGGGCGCTATGTCGATACGACCGCGGACAATTTCACCAAGACGATGTTCATCTCCTGCTACAGCTTCACGGCCATCGCGCAGCGGGCCGAGAAACTGATGGAAAAAGGCGGCGCACTCCTCACCCTCACCTATTACGGGGCGGAGAAATGGATGCCGCACTACAATGTGATGGGTGTCGCCAAGGCAGCGCTCGAAGCCTCGGTGCGCTATATGGCGGCCGATCTCGGTCCGAAGAACATCAGGGTCAACGCCATCTCGGCCGGACCGATCAAGACGCTCGCCGCATCGGGCATCGGCGACTTCCGCTACATCCTCAAATGGAACGAATATAACTCCCCTCTCAGGCGCACGGTGACCATCGATGAGGTCGGCGATTCGGGGCTTTACCTGCTCTCCGATCTCGGCCGCGGCGTCACCGGCGAGATCATGCATGTCGATGCCGGTTACCATATCGTCGGCATGAAGAATCCCGAAGCGCCCGATATCACGGTTGCGCCGAACGGTGATTGAGCCCAATCCGCCGATCTATTTCATCCGTCACGGCGAGACCGACTGGAACCGCGAAGGCCGCATCCAGGGCCAGATCGACATCCCGCTCAACGATAACGGCCATCAGCAGGCGATTGCCATTTCGCGCGGCCTCAAGAATTTCCTGCGCGACACCAAGATCGACCTCTTCGTCGCGAGCCCGCTGACGCGTACCCGCCAAACCATGGGTCATCTGCTGCGCGAATTCGACCTGCCCGAAAATCGCGCGGAGAGCGAGCCCGCCATGCTGGAGCTCGCCTTCGGCATCTGGGAAGGCCATTTCTTCAAGGACCTCAAGACGGATTCGCAATATCCGAAGAACCTCGAAGAGCGCTTCCGCTGGCGTCCCCCGGACGGCGAAAGCTATGAGGAAGGCCTCGAGCGCGTCAGGCAGTGGATCGGTCGCATCGACGGCCCGACCGTCATCGTCGCGCATGGCGCCATCGGACGCTGCCTGATCGGGCTTGTGTCGGATCTTCCCCCCGCTACTCTCATCAAGACGCCGACACCGCAAGGGCATTTCTGCCGGCTTCAGGACGGACGCATCGACTGGTTCGACACCGAGGGCAATCCCAAGGGAGATTTCCGGGCGTAAACGGTAACGCTCCCGCTATTTGACGCCATCGCCATTGCGCCTTAAGCAGTGGCCCATGTCGTACAACAGCTTCGGCCACATGTTCAGGATGACGACCTTCGGCGAAAGCCACGGGCCGGCGATCGGCTGCGTCGTCGATGGCTGTCCGCCGGGGATTGCGCTCGCCGAAGCCGACATCCAGATCTTTCTCGACAAGCGCAAGCCCGGCCAGTCGCGCTTCACCACGCAACGGCGCGAGCCGGACCAAGTGAAGATCCTCTCCGGCGTCTTCGAGGACGACCGCACCCCTGGCCAGGTGACCACCGGCACGCCGATCGCGCTCGTCATCGAGAATGTCGATCAGCGCTCCAAGGACTACACTGCGATCCGCGACAAGTTTCGTCCCGGCCACGCCGATTACACCTACCTTGCCAAATATGGGGTGCGCGACTATCGCGGCGGCGGACGGTCCTCGGCACGCGAGACGGCGGCGCGGGTCGCGGCCGGCGCCATTGCGCGCAAGATCATCCCGAACGTCATCGTGCGCGGCGCCCTGATCCAGATCGGTCCGCACAAGATCGACCGCATCCATTGGGACTGGGATGAGGTGGAGCGCAATCCGTTCTTCGCGCCCGACGCGTCCATCGTCGAGCCGTGGTCGCAATATCTCGATGAGGTGCGCAAGGCCGGATCGTCCTGCGGCGCCATCATCGAAGTGGTGGCGAGCGGCGTGCCGGCGGGCTGGGGCGCCCCCATCTATGGCAAGCTCGACCAGGAGATCGCCGCGGCAATGATGAGCATCAATGCGGTGAAAGGCGTCGAGATCGGCGCCGGCTTCGCCGCAGCGACGCTGTCCGGTGAAGAGAATTCCGACGAGATGCGCGTGCGCCACGGCAAGACCGAGTTCAGCACCAATCATGCCGGCGGCATATTGGGCGGCATCTCGACCGGCCAGGAGATCGTGGTGCGCTTCGCGGTCAAGCCAACCTCGTCGATCCTGTCGCCGCGCAAGACGGTGACGTCAACCGGCGAGAACACCGACATCATGACGACCGGCCGCCATGATCCGTGCGTCGGTATCCGCGCCGTGCCGGTGGGCGAGGCGATGCTCGCCATCGTTCTTGCCGATCATTTCCTCAGGCATCGCGGCCAGATCGGCGCGTGATTGTCCTGGGGCGCATTGTCCACATAGGAGATATGCATGGTCCTGTCCGTCAAGCAGCTCATGAGCGATGCCAATGCAGTCGTGCCGAAGATCAGCGTCGATGAGGCGCGCAAGCTCGTGACGAAAGAGAATGCCCTCCTTGTCGACGTCCGTGACGGCACCGAGCTCGCCAAGACCGGCAAGCTCAAGGGGGCCGTGCATGTGTCGCGCGGCATGATCGAATTCCGCGCCGATGCAGACACGCCCTATCACGATCCGCAGTTCCGCAAGGACCGGCCAGTCGTTCTTTATTGCGCCTCGGGCGGCCGTTCGGCGCTCGCCGGCAAGGTGCTTAAAGACATGGGCTACAGCAAGGTGCACAATCTCGGCGGCTTCAAGGACGCAGCCGACGGCGGCTTCGACACCGAGCCGGCCTGACGTCGCCGATCAGCGGAACAGACGCGCCGTCCGACCGTTGCCTTTGCGCATGTTCGACGGTTTCGAGACTGCGGAGGTCAAGACGGGAGAAACGGCGGTCTTCCTGCGCCGTTCCGGCGAAGGACCGCCGCTTCTTCTGCTGCATGGTTTCCCGCAAACCCATCTGATGTGGCGCGATGTGGCGCCGCTCCTTGCCCGCCGGTTCACCGTCATCTGCGCTGACCTCCCGGGCTACGGGCGAAGCGGCTGTCCGCCTTCCGCTGCAGACCATGCTCCCTATTCCAAACGGACGACGGCGGCCGGCATGGTGCGCGTCATGGAGCATCTTGGCTTCCGGCAGTTTGCCGTCGCGGGACATGATCGCGGCGGCCGGGTGGCCTATCGTCTGGCGCTCGACCATCCCGAGCGAGTGAACAGGCTTGCGGTGCTCGACGTGGTGCCGACCGGCATGGCCTGGGCCCGCGCCGACGCCGATTTTGCGGTTGGCTTCTGGCCCTGGTCGCTGCTGGCGCAGGACGAACCCTTGCCGGAACGCATCCTCAGCACCAATGCCGCCGACATCGTCGATAGCGCGCTCGACCATTGGGGCTCTGTCCCTGAGACCTTTCCTCCCGAAATTCGCAGCGCCTATGCCGGGGCCCTGCGCGACCCCCGGCATGCCCATGCCATTTGCGAGGAATATCGCGCCGCCGCCGCGATCGATCGCGATCATGATGAGGCAGACGAGAAAGCGGGGCGGCGCATCGCCTGTCCAGTGCTGGCGCTGTGGAGCGGCAAGGGACCGCTCAACAGCTGGTATGAGAAGGAAGGCGGTCCCCTCGGCCTATGGCGGACATTCGCCGATCAGGTCAGCGGCGAAGCCGTGGAGGGCGGGCACTTCTTCCCGGAGGAATTGCCCGAGAAGACGGCAGATGCGCTCGCTCGTTTTCTCTTGAAAGATTAGAACAGCGACAGCTGATCGACCTCAGTCGCTGGGGGCTTCGGTGCCGGCGTGCGGCGCTCGAGCTCGACCGGCGCGACGATCAAGGTCGGATCAGAATGCGACAGCACGGCATCGATCATCCGGTCCGCTTCGACGCTTTCATTGGCGAGCCAGTCGTCGTGGAGATGCTCCGCGACGACCACCGGCATGCGCGGATGGACCGCGGCCATGGGCGGCAATGAAGCGGTCGTGACGATCGCCGCCGTCTCGAGCTCGCTGCCATCGGGACCCAGCCAGTGTTCCCAGAGTCCCGCGAAGGCGAAGGGCCGACCATCGGCGCGCGTGACCTCAAAGGCCTGCTTGCGTCCGAGCTCACCCGACCATTCATAATAGCCATCGGCCGGAATGAGGCAGCGCCGCCGGCGTATCGCATTCTTGAACGAGGCTTTCTCCAGGATCGTCTCGATGCGGGCATTGGTCAGTGGCTTGCCCGGCGCCACTTCCTTCGCCCAGGACGGAACGAAGCCCCAGCGCACCAGTGCAAGGTGACGGGCATTCTGCTCCATGCGCACGATGGCGATCGGACTGCCCGGCGATATGTAAGGGCGCGGCGGAAAATCATGCTCCTCCATGTAATGGAGCAGCTCGCGCAAATGGTCGGGCCTGGCCTTCAGCCTGAAAAGATTGCACATGCGCCTTTGTTGTCCGAAAGGTCTGAGTCTGTCAAAGCCCGGCCGATGGTTTCACCAGGAGACCGTTGAGCATCGTCTTCAGCGCCTGCACCGCCCGCTTCGATGCCTTTTCCGGATCCGCGGCATTGGCGATCATGAGCGAGGCCTGCAGCGTCGCACCATTGATCATATAGGCCATGGCCTCGGGATCGACGGCAATGATCGTTCCTTCTTCCGCCAGGCTCTTCAAAGTGCGCGCCATGTTGCGGATGCATTTGCCCTGCTCCGGCCATTGCGAAGGATCGCCGAGGACGGCCGGGCCATCGCGCAGCACAATGCGCTGGATCTCGGGCTCGAGCGCCATCTCGACATAGGCGACACATTCATCGACGAAGCCCTGCCAGCGCGATGGGGCCTTCTCAGACGCCGCGGCGAGCCGCGCCGACATCTCGCCATCGATCTCGGCGATGACGGCGCGCAAGAGCCCCTCCTTGTCGCCGAAATGATGATAGAGCGCGCCCCGGGTCAGGCCGGCCGCGGCGGTGAAATCATCCATGGACGCTTCGGCATAGCCGACCGTGCCGAAGGCTTTCCGGGCGGCTGAAACCAGCTTTGCCCGTGTTTCGGCAATCATCTCGGCGCGCGGTCTATGGGCCATTGCTCTCACAATCACATACGGTACGTATATTATTTGACATACGTCCCGTATGTCCCTATATCAATCATATACATTCCGTATGTATGTGATTTGGACGCGAGAATCCAGGAGTTTGTGATGACCAACCCCTATCGCGAGATTTTCCGGGCCCCGGGCACCGTCGGCTTTGCTTCCGCCGGTTTTGTCGCCCGGCTCCCGATCGCCATGGTCCCCATGGGCCTCGTGGCCATGCTGTCGCAAACCCACGGCGAATATTGGCTGGCGGGTGCCGCGTCCGCCGTCTTCGCCCTCACCAATGCGCTAATCTCGCCGCAGGTCTCGCGCCTCGTGGACCGGCACGGGCAGCGGCGCGTACTGGTTCCCGCGACAATCGTCTCGGTCATCGCCTTCATACTCTTGCTTGCTGCCACTCATTTCCGGTGGCCGAGCTGGACCTTGTTCGCCTTCGCCATACTGGCCGCCCTCATGCCCAGCATGCCGGCGATGATCCGCGCCCGCTGGAGCGAGATCTATCGCAACACGCCTCAGCTCAATACCGCCTTCGCGTTCGAATCGATCGCCGATGAGGTCCTCTATATGACGGGCTCGGTCCTGTCGGTCGGCTTGAGCGTCGCCTGGTTTCCCGAAGCCGGACCGCTGATGGCGACGATCTTCCTCGCTATCGGCACCGCTCTGTTCGTGATCCAGACGGGGACCGAGCCTCGCCCGCATCCGGTCAGCCAGGCGCGAGGCCAATCGGCAATCGCCTCGTGCCCGCTGCAGATCATCACCTTCGCGCTCATCGCGCTTGGCGCTCTGTTCGGGACGGCCGAGGTCACGGTCATCGCTTTGGCCAAAGCATTCGGCGCCCCCGCCGCCGCGAGCTTCATCCTCGCAGGCTATGCCGGAGGCTCGCTGGCGGTCGGTCTCGTCTTCGGCGTGCTGAAGCTCAAAGCCAGCCTGGCGCAGCAGTTCGTGACCGCCAATCTCGTCGCCGCCCTGACCACGCTACCGCTCCTGTTCATCGCCAATATTCCGATGCTGGCGCTCTTGCTGTTTCTCGCCGGGGCATCGGTGTCACCGACGCTCATCACGGCCTTCGCCCTCATCGAGCAGCGCATTCCCGCCGCCAAGCTCACCGAAGGCATGACCTGGGCGGTAACCGGCATCGGCATCGGCATGGCGGTCGGATCATTCGCCTCGGGCTATGTCATCGATACTTTCGGCCCGGCAAGCGGCTTCTGGGTGTCGGTGGCGGCGGGCGCTACCGCCCTTCTCACCGTCACGCTCGGCTATCGGATATTGGCCGGCCAAGAGAAAGGCCCGAGGCCAGTCGAGATGCCGGCGCCAGGCGAATAGTAGAAGCGCGAGGCCCGTCTAACCCTGACGGGCCCGCGGGCGTGCTTATCAGCCTTTGCCGCGCTTTTTGGCCGCCTTCTTCTTGGCGGCCTTCTTCTTGGCCGGCTTCACTTTCTTTACGGCCGCCGTGAGCTTGGCGCGATCGTTTCCGACCTTGTCGATGAGCGCCCGGGTCTCAGCAGCGCTGATACCATGCTTCCTGGCGAAATAGGCCACCTCATAGGCTTCGCCCTTCGCCACCTTCGAGCGATCGGCCTTGCCGCGGGCCTTCTTGTTGTCAGCCATCATCATCTCCCTTGTTGCCTGCTTCAGGATCGGCATCCTGAGTCGCGCAACAAAAGTAATGCATTGGCGCAGTTGCGTCACCTGCTACGATGGCCGGATGAGCAACGAGAAACCCTTGCCGCGAATCGGAGTCAGCGCCTGCGTGTGGCGCGACGGCAAGGTCCTGTTGGTCGAGCGCGGCAAGGAGCCGTGGAAAGGCAAATGGAGCCTGCCCGGCGGCGGTCTCGAATTCGGCGAGACGGTGCGCGCCGCGGCCCATCGCGAACTCGCCGAGGAAACCGGTATCGAGGCCGATCTCAGCAAGCTTGTCGATGTCGACGATGCCATCACGCGCGACGCGAAGGGTACTGCGGTCGCGCATTATTCGATCGTCTGCTTCACTGGCCATTGGCGCCGGGGTGAAGCCGAGGCACGGGACGACGCCACAAATGTGCAATGGGCCGAGGTCGAGGCGCTCGACCGGCTCGACATGACGCCGGGCACCGCGGCCTATATCCGCCAGGCCTGGCAATTATTAACGACTTGAGTCAAAAAAAGACGCCGCCGTTAACCCTTTCCTAAGGATGGGGTAGTTCGGCCACATTGCTCTGATAAATTTCAAATTGTCAGTGATTCGGTTGGTGGGCAGGCCGTCGCCGGTGGAACGGGCGTCGGCATTGCGGATGGATGGAATGGACAAAGAAACTCATAAGCTGCCGGCATCCGAGCCTCAGGCCGAGCCCAAATATGCGGCCCTGCGCTACATCATGGAGGCCTGGGAAGAGGCCGTCTTTGACGGCATCGATCCCGATTGCGTGGCGACCGCCGCGATCTTCGCGGCCATGTCGGATCTCGTCACCACCTATGGCGAGGAGCCGGTGGCGCGCCTGGCCGAAAGGCTGCCCGAACGCATCCGGGCGGGCGAGTTCACCATCAACAAGACCCGGCAGTAGCATCTTCAATTAACCTTCGTCTTTCGGCCGCGACCGGGGCATAAGACCGCCATGGCGCGCTACAAGATGACCATCGAATATGACGGCGACCCCTTCGCCGGCTGGCAGCTGCAAGCCAATGCGCCGACCGTCCAAGGCGCGCTCGAGGACGCCTTCTTCACCCTTACCGGCACAAGGCCCACCGTCCACGCGGCAGGACGCACCGATGCCGGCGTCCATGCCAGGGGCCAAGTGGCGCATGTCGATCTCGACCGCCTGTGGGATACACGCGTGCTGCGCAACGCCATCAACGCCCATTTGCGCCCGCATCCGATCAGCGTGCTCGCGGTCGAGACGGTGACGGATGACTTCCATGCGCGCTTCAAGGCCGTCCGCCGCCACTATCTCTACCGCATCGCCAACCGGCCGGCACCGCTGGCGCTCGAGCGCGGCAAGGCCTGGTGGCAGCCGGTCGCCCTCGATCATCGGGCCATGCATGACGCCGCGCAAGCGCTTGTCGGCAAGCATGACTTTACCACCTTCCGCGCCGCCGAATGCCAGGCGCAATCACCGATCAAGACGCTCGACCGCATCGCTGTGACGCGCCAAGGCGACATGATCGACATCACCGTCGAAGCCCGCTCGTTCCTGCATCATCAGGTGCGCTCGATGGTCGGCTCGCTCAAGCTCGTCGGCGACGGCAAATGGCCCATTGGCGAAATTGAGGCCGCTCTCCTCGCCCGCGACCGCACCCGTTGCGGCCCGGTAGCGCCGCCGACCGGCCTCTATCTCATGCGCGTGGACTACTAGATTGCTCGGCCTGCGCCTTGGTCGTCATCAGCACACCGACGACGCTGATCACGGCGCCGATCCAGGTCAGGAGCTGGTAGTGCTCGCCCAGAAAAATGACGCCGGAGCCGAGGCCGATCGCCGCCGCGACATAGCCGATCTGGCTCAGATAGACCGGGCCGCCGACCGCCTGGAGGCGGAAGAAGACGGAGAACATCATCGAGGCTGACACAACCTGCGCCAGGACCAGGAGCGGCATGTGGGGCAAAAGCGCGAATGATCCGGCCTGGCCCGTCAGGCCAAGCCCCAGAAGCAGCATGAGTGCTGCGGCCACATGGCTCCCGGCCGCAAGCTCGATCGGGCCGGACCCCTCAGGCCAGTCATAGGTCCGGTAGATATTGCCGATGGCGAGGCATACCGGGATCAGGAGACCGATCAGCACCCAGACGATATCCGCGGGCCTTCCGGCTTCGCCCCGCGTCAACGTCACGATCAGCGCGCCGGCAAAGCCGACGATGATGCCGGCGATGCCGAGCAGATTGGGCTTCCTGACGCCGAGCAGGAGCGCCAGCACCAGCGTGATCACTGGGGAGAGCGTGTACATGATGCCGGTATAGCCGGCCCCCAGATGCGGGATCGCCGAAAACAGCAGGAAATTGGGCAAGGCGTAGGATATCGCGGCAGTGATGACGAAATAGCGCAGCCGCCGGGCGGTCAGCGGAAAGAGCTTGCGCCTGAGGGCGAGAGCGAGGAGCAGCACCGAGCCCGCGCCGCAAGACACGATGAAGGCCCACAGCATGCCCGGAACACCACGCTCGGTCGCCATCTTGCCGAAAGGCAACATCAAGCCGAGCAAGCCGCCGGCTATCATCAGGAGGCCGAAAGCCGAATTCCACAGAGCCTTCATTACCGATTCACTGGATCAACGCGCCGAGCCCGTAGGTCAAGGCAAATTCGGCCACCACGAAGACAAAGGCGATCGGTGCAGTCGTCTGCAGACCGGCTTTGGCGACATACCAGCTCACATAGAGGGAGAAGATCAGAGCCGCATTCGCCAGAATGACGAAAAAAAGCAGATGCGGGATGAGCATGAGAGCCGTCATGGGGACCTGCATCCAGTTATAGATGATCATATAGCGCACGTAGTTCTGCGCCACACCGGTGACCCGCGCCAACACCGCCGCCACCAGCGGCCAGAGCACGATGCCCGCCAGCAGATAGAGATAGCTGACGCCGAGCCGCAATTCGTGGAGCCCTTCACCGGCCGTGGCCGCAACCTCATTGGCTCTGTCGTGGGTCGAAACAAACATCGGATAGGCGAGGACAGAGACCGGCACGATCACGGCAAAGGAGCGCCAGAAGCCTTCGATGGTGAGGTTGAAATCCTCGAATGCCGCAGGGTCCCGCCACAAGAGTCGCCAGCAGCCGCGCATGGCCAGAAGCCCCTCTTCGAGCAGCGTCACGCGGGCGTCCGTCCGAGATAGGCTTCGATGATGGTGCGGTAGATCTGGGCAAGATTGCGCAGATCGGCAATCGCGATCGCCTCATTGACCTGATGAATGGTGGTGTTGGGCGGACCGAATTCCAGAACCGGGCAATAGTCCTTGATGAAGCGGGCATCGGACGTGCCGCCAGAGGTCGAAAGCTTGGCGAGGACGCCGGTCTCCTCTTCGATCGCATCGATCACCACGCCGACGAAGGCGCCGGGCTCGGTGATGAAGGCCTCGGCGCCATGGGTAAAGTCGAGGACGAAGCTTCCGCCCATCTCGCGCTCGACGCTCCCGCATATCTCCCTGACGCTCGCGATGAGCGTGTCATGCGTGTGCTCGGTGTTGAAGCGGATGTTGAACCGCGCCTCCGCCCGCGCCGGTATGACATTGACGGCGGGATTGCCGACATCGAAGGTGGTGAAGGCGAGCGTCGTCGGATCGAAGCGGTCATTGCCGTCGTCGAATTTGTACGCTGAGAGCCGGTCGACCAGGCGGGCGAGCTTGGGGATCGGATTGTCGGCCTTGTGGGGATAGGCGACATGACCCTGGACGCCGCCGATCGACACGTTGACCGTCAGCGAGCCGCGCCTGCCGATCTTGATCGTGTCGCCGAGCTTCTCGGTCGAGGTCGGCTCGCCGACGATGCAATGATCGGGAACATGGCCGTTCTCCTTCATCCAGGCGAGAACCTTGCGCGTGCCGTTGATGGCGGGCCCCTCCTCATCGCAAGTGATCACGAGCGAGAGCGAGCCGGTGAAGGTGCCGGCCTGCACCGCATCGGCGGCCGCCGTGGCGAAGGCCGCGATCGAGCCCTTCATGTCGGCGGCACCCCGGCCATAGATGAAGCCCCCTTCCTGGTGCGCCGAGAAGGGCGGCGCCGCCCAGTCCTCCAGCCGTCCCGGCGGCACGACGTCGGCATGGCCGGCAAAGCACAGATGCGGCGAACCCTTGCCGAAACGGGCGAAGAGATTGTCGACGTCGGGCGTGCCTTTTTCGGAGAAGACAAGCCGCTGGCACTGGAAGCCGGCAGCGCTCAGATAGGCCGCAAGGCAATCGAGCGCACCGCCTTCGTTGGGCGTGACGGAGGGGCAGCGAATCAGGTCGTCGAGAAGCGGAAGCGGATCGGTTTCCATTGGCGCAATCTAGCTACAAAAATAACGCCCGGCCACAAAGACCGGGCGCATGACGGACCAGCAGAATTGCGAGGTGCCGGCTTACTTCGCCAAGGGATCGGGTCCGTGCTGGTTGGGACCGTCAGTACCCTTGAGGATGCCCATCTCGACCAAGGCCCAGATGCCGACGGCGAGGCTGGCGAGGCTCAACACCCAGCCCAAGCCTGACTGCGTGGGAATAGCGACGCCGCCCATGTCGGCGGTCGTCATGGTGATGCCGAGAATGCCGCCCAGCACCGAGAGAACAGTAGGCGCCCAGAAGATATAGGCGAAATAGCTCGGCCGGTCGCGATCGTTCAGCCGCTTGATCCACAAGGCGGTCGTCGGATAGGCGATGATGGCCAAGAGAACCAGTTGAATGATGGCGGCGGTGCGCATGAAGGACGCGAGCTGCGCCGGATCGGTCGGCAGCGAAGCGCCGAAGATCGCCGCCAGGATGAAGTAGAGAAAGACCGCCAAGATGGCCAGAATGATGGTCCCGATCCACCATTTGGCGCGATTGATCCGGCCGGCAAAGCCGGTGAAAATCGACATGATATCCATTGAACCCTCCTAATTGAGCCAAGGCGACTCACCTCACTTGGCTCAACTATGCGGAATAATGCCCTATCGTCAAACCTGCTAGACACGCTTGCCGAAGACCGGCCGGCCATCGGTATAGGGCGAGCGCGGCCGCGGCGCCGCGGCCATTGCAACCGACCGGTTGATCGCGCCGACGGGTGCTGCCGCGGTGCTGTAGCCGGCCTGGCGGCGCATGGTCTCGATGTCGTCGGCGACGTTGAAGCCGTGGGCGGGATCGGGGCCATAGTCATTGGTGCCGTCGGTGCCCCTGAGCAGGCCCAGTTCGATGAGCTGCCAGATCCCGCCGACGATCGGGATGAAGGCGATCAGGATCCACCAGGCCGACTTGTTGCGATCATGATAGCGCTTGGCCATGACAGCGAGCGCCATCCACAGCACGATCGGCGCGAGGATGATGGGGACGACAAGAAGCAGGATGTTCTCGTTGCGCTGTCCGGTGAGGAGGCACATCCAGGACAGAGCCGCCAGAGCGATCTGGACGAAATAACCCAGCCAATACTGCCCCCGGCCGATGCGGCCGCCGAAGCTGAAAAGCAGTGCAAGCATGTTCATCATCAACCCCTTCGCCTAGAGGAGGCCACCCTACCAACCCGCCTTTAAAACTGACGTAAAGCGATAGGCGAGATTTCGCCTAAGCGCGTAATAATTGATTAGCCAATATCGCCGTTCCAGGTCCGATCAGGGCGGCCACCGGGGGCGATTGACAATATTCCCCATAGGACGAAAATGGCTGCTCTCGTACGCCCCTGCATCACATCACGGCAAGGAGGCTCCGATGACGATCGCAAGCAAACTCCGACAATATCTCGATAACGAAGGCGTTCACTATGACGTGACGAGCCATCCGCGCACTGCAACCACCAGCGAGTCGGCTGAGGCGGCGCATATTCCCGGCGGCTGGATGGCCAAATCGGTCGTGGTTCACCACGAGCTCGGCTATGTCGTCGCCGTAGTGCCCAGCACCCACCGGGTGGAACTGGGCACGCTGCAGGAGCTCCTCGACCGGCGACTGGGGCTCGCGACCGAAGGCGAGGTCGCAACCCTCTTCAACGACTGCGAGACCGGTGCCATCCCGCCCATCGGCGCCGCCTATGGCGTGCCCGTGGTTCTCGACGAAAGCCTCGGCGATGCGCCGCATCTTTTTTTCGAAGGCGGCGATCACAAGAGCCTCGTGCATGTCAGCGCCGATGCCTTCCGGGTCCTGACCAAGGATGCCCGCCGGGCCCGGTTCAGTCATCACGCCTGATGGATTCAGTCGCGCAGCAGCTCGTTGATCGCGGTCTTTGAGCGCGTCTTCTCATCGACCCGCTTGACGATCACCGCGCAATAGAGGCTCGGTCCCGGCTCGCCATTGGGCGAGTTGGGCAAAGGCTTGCCCGGCAGGCTGCCCGAGACGACCACCGAATAGGGCGGCACCTTGCCCATGAAGATCTCGCCCGTGGCGCGGTCGACGATCTTGGTCGACTGGCCGATATAGACGCCCATGCCGAGCACCGAGCCTTCGCCGACGATGCAGCCTTCGACCACTTCCGAGCGCGCCCCGATGAAGCAATTGTCCTCGATGATGGTGGGGCCGGCCTGCATCGGCTCGAGCACGCCGCCTATGCCGACGCCGCCCGAGAGATGCACATTCTTGCCGATCTGGGCGCAGGAGCCGACCGTCGCCCAGGTGTCGACCATCGTGCCCTGGTCGACATGGGCGCCGAGATTGACGAAGGACGGCATCAGCACGACGCCGGGAGCGATATAGGCGGACCGGCGGACGACGGCGCCCGGCACGGCTCTAAAGCCCGCCTTGCGGAACTCAGTGGCGGTCCAGCCGTCGAACTTGGAGGGCACCTTGTCCCACCATTTGGCCTTGCCCGGGGCGCCACCGATGAGCGCCATGTCATTGAGGCGGAAGGACAGCAGCACCGCCTTCTTGAGCCATTGATTGACGACCCATGCGCCGTCCTTCTTCTCGGCAACCCGCGCTTTGCCCTGGTCGAGCAGAAGCAGGACCTGGTCGACCGACTTGCGCACCGGGCCCTTGGTCTTGGGCGTGATCTTGTCGCGGCCTTCCCAGGCGGTTTCGATGATGGATTCGAGATCGGCCATGGCTATCTCCCCTAAAGCGGGCGCAAAATTAGCGGTCCCCAGCGTGAAGTCAATTGCGCTCGACGGCAAGTCGCGCCAGGAAAGCGGCAAGATCGTCGGTCACATGGTGCACATGCTTCGCGCCTGCCCCGCCGTGAAGCTCGTTCAGATGCTGGGCGTCCTTGTTGTCGGGCGAGGTCACGAGGACGGTGGTCATGCCGAGCTCATGCGGCGCTTCGAGATTGCGGGCGATGTCCTCGAACATCGCCGAGCGGGTGGGATCGATGTGGGTCTGGGCGATGAACTTGCGGTAGGGGCCTATGGCAGGCTTGGGGATATAGTCGGAATGGACGATGTCGAAGATATCGCCGAAATGATGGGTGACGCCGATGCGCGCCAGCACCTTCTGCGCGTGGGCGACGGTGCCGTTGGTGAAGATCAGCTTGCGGCCGGGAAGCGCGTGCAGCGCCTCGTCGAGCGCCTGGTTGGGAGGGACCGGCGAATGGTCGATGTCATGCACGTAATCGAGGAAATCGTCCGGCACGATCTGATGCTCGCTCATCAGGCCGCGCAAGGTCGTGCCGTATTTGTAGAAATAGGCCTTCTGGATGCGCCGCGCCTCGGCCGCGTCGATGCCGAGGAGGTTCGACACGAAGGCGCCGATCTTCACGTCGATCTGATCGAACAACCGGCAGCTCGCCGGATAGAGCGTGTTGTCCAGATCGAAGATCCAGGTGTCGATATGGGTGAAGCCTCGAGGGTATTTGTCGGTCAAGTTGCTGCTTCCTCCCTCCTGCTCTCTCCCTCCGGCGCTTCCCCTTCTCCCGTTGCGTAGCAATGGGAGAAGGTGCCCGACAGGGCGGATGAGGGCTCTTCTGAAGCAGCGACAGGTTTCAGGCAAAGAGCCCTCACCCGGCCTTCGGCCACCCTCTCCCATCCTGCGGACGGGAGAGGGGGAAAGATTGGAGAGGGCGCGCGCTTCATCACATGCCCGAGCGCGAGACGCGGGTGCCGACGCCATGCGGGGTGAAGAGCTCGAGCAGCACGCTGTGCGGCACGCGGCCATCGAGGATGATGACGCCCTCGACGCCCGATTCGACCACCGAGACGCAGCTTTCGATCTTGGGGATCATGCCGCCGGTGATGGTGCCCTCGGCGATGAGCTCAGGGATTCCCGACAACGTCAATTCGTGGATGAGCTCCTTGTTCTTGTCGAGGACGCCCGCGACATCGGTGAGGAGCAGCAAGCGCTTGGCCTGGAGCGCTGTCGCGATGGCGCCCGCCGCCGTGTCGGCATTCACATTGTAGCTCTCGCCGTCCATGCCGACGCCCACGGGGGCGATCACCGGGATGGCGTCGCTCTTGATGATCGTCAAGAGGATGTCGGTGTTGACCCGATGCGGCTCGCCGACATAGCCGAAATCGATCTTCTCGGTCTTTCCTGTCTCGGCATTCACCTTGGTCTTGGTGAAGCGCTCGGCGATGAGCAGGTTGCCGTCCTTGCCGGAGATGCCGACGGCGCGCCCGCCCGCCGCCTGGATGAGACCGACGATCGACTTGTTGATCGAGCCGGCCAGCACCATCTCGACGACTTCCATCGTGTCCTTGTCGGTGACGCGCAGGCCCTCGCGGAATTCCGACTTGACCTGGAGCTTGTCGAGCAGGCGGTTGATCTGCGGGCCGCCGCCATGCACCACCACCGGATGGATGCCGCACAGTTTCAGCATCACCATGTCGCGGGCGAATTTGCGCGCCAGCTCGGCATCGACCATGGCATGGCCGCCATATTTCACCACCACGACCTGATCGTCATAGCGCTGCAGGAACGGCAGGGCCTCGGAGAGGATGCGGGCGGTTTCGGAAGTTGAGATTTCGGACATGGCTGCAAGAGTCCCGGCTTAAAATCGCAAGCGCTTATACTTCAATTGTGGGCGCTCACAAGACCTGCGATCTCGGCGCGCAGTTCCTTGAAGCCGCGCCCCGACACGCTCGAGGTCAGGTGGATCTCGGGATAGGCGGCGGGTCGCTTCCTGGCGACGGCGCGGGTCTTCTCCAGGACGGCGGCCTCCTCGGGGCCCGAAATCTTGTCGGCCTTGGTGAGCACGAGCTGATAGGTGACGGCACTCTCGTCGAGAAGCTGGAACATCTCCTCATCGGCCTTGGTGACGCCGTGGCGGCTGTCGATGAGAACGAAGACGCGGGTGAGGCCGGGTCTGCCGCGGAGATAGGTCTTGAGCAGCCCCTGCCACTTCCTGACCTCGGCCTTCGGCGCCTTGGCATAGCCATATCCCGGCATGTCGACCAGCATCAGCCGGCCGGCGCCAATATCGAAGAAATTGAGCTCGCGGGTGCGGCCCGGCGTGTTGGAGGCGCGCGCCAGGTCCTTGTGCCCGACGAGCGCATTGATGAGCGAGGATTTGCCGGCATTGGAGCGCCCGGCAAAGGCGATCTCGGTGCCCTTGACCGCCGGGAGCTGCTCGATCGCGGCCACGCCCATGACGAAAGAGGCAGGCCCCGCGAAGAGTAGCCTGCCTCGTTCAATTTGCTCAGCGGTCCACTCCGCCGTCACCCGGTCCCCGTGCTGCTCTTGCGCTTGAGGAAGGGCAGGCTGTCGCGGACATTGCCGAAGAAGTTCACCTCCACGCCCTGGCGCTTCATGATGTAGGACTGCTGCAGGATGGAGAGGAAGTTGTTCCACGCCCAGTAGATCACGAGGCCGGCCGGGAAGGAGCCCAGCATGAAGGTGAAGATGACCGGCATCCAGTTGAAGAGCTGAGCCTGGACCGGATCGGGCGGCGTCGGGTTGAGGCGCATCTGCAGCCACATGGTGATGCCCATGATGATCGGCCAGACGCCGAGCATCATGTAGTGGCCGAAGACCGGCACCGTCGAGGGATCCCAGGGGATGAGGCCGAACAAGTTGAAGATGGTCGTGGGATCGTGCGCCGACAGGTCCCTGATCCAGCCGAAGAACGGCGCGTGGCGCATCTCGATGGTGACATAGATCACTTTGTAGAGCGCGAAGAACACCGGGATGGCGATGAGGATGGGCAGACAGCCCGACAAAGGCGAGACCTTCTCGCGCTTGTAGAGCGCCATCATCTCCTGCTGCTGCTTCATCCGGTCGTCGGGATGCGCCGCCTTGATCTTCTCCATCTCGGGCTGCAGCTTCTTCATCTTGCTCATCGACTCGTAGGACTTGTTCTGCAGCGGGAAGAACAGGAGCTTGACGATGACGGTGACGATGAGAATGGCGACGCCGAAATTGCCGACGAAGGACTTGATGAATTCGAGCAGCCAGAAGAGCGGCTTGGTCAGGAACCAGAACCAGCCCCAGTCGATCATCAGATCGAAATGCGGGATGCCGAACTTCTCGCCGATGGCGTTGATGATCTGCACCACCTTGGCGCCGGTGAAAAGGCGGTCCTGATAGGAGCCGATGCCGCCCGGCGGAACGGTGATGGCGGTCTTGCCGAGATAATCGGTCTGATAGATGTCGCCGCCGTCCTGCGAGATGTGCTTGAAGGTCGTCGAAAGGCTTGTCGCCTGATCGGGAATGAGCGCCGTGGCCCAATATTTGTCGGTGAAGCCGAGCCAGCCGCCCGTCGTATCGGTCGCGATTTGCTTCTGGTCGTCCTTCAGATCCGAATAATGGACCTCATGCAGCTTGCCGTCGAAGACGCCGATCAGGCCCTCGAACAGCACATAGATGCCGTCGACCTTGGGCGTGCCCTGGCGCTGAATGCGGGCATAGGGAAAGAGCGAGACCGGCGCTTGAGTCTTGTTGGTGACGTCCTGCTTGACGCTGAAGAGATAGTCGAAATCGACCGAGATGGTACGGGTGAAGAGGAGGCCCTCGCCATTGTCCCAGGTGAGGGTCACCGGCTTGCCAGGGCTCAGCACGGCATCGGGCGGCGCCTGCCATTCGGTCTTGGGGTCGGGGAGCTTGGCGGTGGTCCCCGCCGCCGCAACGAAGCCCTGCTCGGCGAAATAGCCGCCGACGGACCCTGAGGGATTGAGCAGCGCGATCTCGGGGCTCTTGGGGTCGACCGTCTCGCGATAGTTCTTGAGGTGGATGTCGTCGAACTGGGCGCCGACGAGATTGAGCGTGCCGTCGATCACCGGCGTCTCGATCCTGATGCGCTTGCTCGAGGCGAGCGCCTGATCGCGTGTAAGGGTAGCCTGCTGCGTGGTGCCCGGCACGGTGGCGCCCGGCTGGGCCTGCGGATTGGTTGCTCCCTGGCCCCCACTCGTTGTCGTCTGCGACTGAGTCTGGGTCTCGATCTTCTTCTGCGTCGGCACGGCATAGAAATATTGCCAGCCGAAAATGATCGCCATGGAGAGGACGATCGCCAGAATGAAGTTCTTGCTGTCATGCTGCATAGGCAGTTCCGTTCACCGGTCGGTGGTGTGCAGCCTTTTCAAGGCTGTCCGAATGTCATTTTGAAGGCTCGAAAACGGCCGATCGAGGCCGGAGGCCCTGCCGATCAGCACGTAATCATGGCCCGTCTCCACAAGCTCAGGCAATGTCAGGCGCGCGGCCTCGCGCAGTCGCCGCTTGATGCGGTTGCGCGTCACGGCGCCGCCCAGCTTCTTCGTCACTGTGAAGCCCGCCCGCGCCGGCTTGCCATCCTTGCGGTCGCGCATCTGCACGACAACGCCCTTGGCGGCAAAGGACTTCGCTTGCGCGGCGGCGAGAAAATCCTGCCGCTTCAGCATGCGATCGATCGTCGCTGCGGGGCTCAATGCCCCTGTCCGCTTAAGCGGACAGCCGCTTGCGGCCTTGCGACCGGCGGCGCGCAATCACCTTGCGGCCCCCCGTGGTCGCCATGCGGGCGCGAAAACCATGGCGGCGCTTGCGGACAAGCTTAGAGGGTTGAAAAGTGCGCTTCACAATCGTTCTCCGTCTCAGGCCCTCATGTCTGGCGCTCGATCCAAGAGCCGGGCAGCCGGCCCGGAGAGCGCCCCAGAGAGCAATTTCACTCGCTTCAGGAATGGCGCGGCATATATGGCGAAAAGACGAGCAAAGTCAACTTTGCAAGGATTTGCCGCGCAGACCGAACATCGAGGAATATAATACCAATCTCGCGGAAAACAGACCTACAATGTATTATGATGCAGTGCAGCAAAATACAGGGATTTACAGGGATTATCAGGGAATTTTCGCGAAAAAGAGTGCGACTCAATCATATCAATAGCTTGAGCCTCTCACAGGCCCGCGAGCAGCGAATTTCGCCGCCGGAAAGCCGGGAAGAGCGTGCCCGGAATATCTTCCTCGCCACGCGAACCCGGCGTCGCGATTTTCCACGGTTTGGCCCACAAAGCCAAGCGGAAAATGGTGGGCGTCAACGACAAGCAGCGGTTCCACTTTATTCGCGCATCGCCCGGATGATAGGGTGCCGCCCGCATGACGGAATTGGCCCAGAAGCCGCCCGCGACCAGCCCGAGCCACCGGCACGGGCTGTCGGGCAAGCTTTTGCTGCTCACCCTCCTCTTCGTGATGCTGGGCGAAATCCTGATCTTCCTGCCCTCGATCGCCAATTTCCGCCTCAACTGGCTGAAGAACCGGGTGGCGCAGGCCGAGATCGCGGCCCTTGCCGTCGAGGCGGCCCCCGACCAGATGCTGTCCGAGGACTTGAAGAGCGAGCTCCTGGCCGGCGCCGGCGTCCTCGTCGTCTCGCTGAAGAAAGGCGATTCCCGCCAGCTGATCCTCAGGAGCGACAGCTATGACATGATCGACGACAGCTTCGATTTGCGCGGGACGCGCACCATCCCGGCGATCTTCGATGCCTTCAAATCGCTCATCGCCGGCAATGGCCGCGTCATCGGCGTCACCGACGTGCCGCCCAACAGCTCGGGCGAGATCATCGACGTGGCGCTGGAGGAAGCGCCGCTTCGGGCCGCCATGCTGCGCTATGCGCTCAACATCTTCCTTCTGTCACTGTTCCTCTCGGCCCTCGTCGCCGGCCTCGTCTTCCTCGCCCTGAACCAGGTGCTGGTCAAGCCGATGCGCCAGCTCTCCGCCAACATGCAGGCCTTCGGCTCGGCGCCCGAAAATCCCGACCGCATCATCGCGCCTTCCGACCGCCAGGACGAGATCGGCATCGCCGAACGCGAATTGCGCGCCATGCAGATCGAGCTCACCTCGCTCCTCAACCAGAGAAGCCATCTCGCGGCCCTCGGCCTCGCGGTCAGCAAGGTGAGCCATGATCTGCGCAACATGCTGTCCTCGGCGCATCTCATTTCCGACCGCCTGTCGATGGTGAACGATCCGACGGTGCAGAAATTCGCGCCCAAGCTCATCGCCTCGCTCGACCGGGCGATCACGCTCTGCGCGCAGACGCTGAAATATGGCCGCGCCGAGGAGCCGCAGCCCAGGCGCGACAAGTTCATCCTGACGCTGCTCGTCGACGAGGTGATCGAGAGCATCGCGGTCGAGGCCTCGAGCCGGATCGTGCTCTACAACAACGTGCCGCAGAACCTCTCCATCGACGCCGACCGCGACCAGCTGTTCCGTATCCTGACCAATCTGGTGCGCAACGCGGCGGAGGCGCTCGAGCAGCGCGAGGCGGAGAACCCTGAGCTCAAGGAAGGCGCCATCACGCTGAAGGCCTGGCGCGAAGGCACTGTCGTCAGCGTGAGCGTCACCGACAACGGTCCCGGCATCCCCGAGCACCTGCATGGGCGATTGTTCGAGGCGTTCCAGAGCGCCGCCAAGCCCGGCGGCACCGGCCTCGGTCTCACCATCGCGGCCGACCTGGTGCGCGCCCATGGCGGGCAATTGTGGCTCTCCTCGACCGGCCCCGAGGGCACATGCTTCATGATGACGCTGCCCGACCGCATCAGCGAATTGCGCCAGGGCAAGCGCGGCGAGCGCAGGTCCGCCCTCGATGCCTAAACCGGATCTGGTCAAGCCCGGCCCGCGCAATCTCTTGAGCGACGTGGCGGGGATCAAGGTCGGCAATGCCGAGAACTGGCTGGCGCTGACCGGCGCCACCGTCATCCTGCCGGACGAGCCCGTGGTGGCGGCGATCGAGATCGGCGGCGGCGCCCCCGGCGGGCGCGAGACGGCGGTGCTCGAGCCCGCCAACCTGGTCGAGCATGTGCATGCGGTGGTGCTGTCGGGCGGCTCGGTCTTCGGCCTCGAGGCGGCCTCGAGCGTCGTCATCGATCTCGCGAAGAAGGGTGTAGGCTTCACCTTCGGCACGCAGCCGGTGCCCTGCCCGGTCGTGCCCGCGGCCATTCTGTTCGACATCATGAATGGCGGCGCCAAATGGCCGGATGACGAGCCGCCCTATCGCGATCTGGGTCACGCGGCGCTCAAGGCGGCGAAAGCGGAATTCGAGATCGGCAACAGGGGAGCGGGCCTCGGCGCCATCGCCGGCCGTCTCAAGGGCGGGCTCGGCAGCGCCTCCTCGCGCTGGCGCGATTTCACCGTCGGCGCCTTGGTCGCGGTCAATTCGGTCGGGTCCTGCGTCATTCCCGGCACGGGGCGTCTGTGGGCGCAGGATTTCGCTTTTGGCGATGAGATGGGCCCGGCGCAGGAGCGTGAGCGCGCCAATATCGCGGCACCGCCGCTCCAGGACAGCAAGTTCGATCCGAAGCCGCAGCAGAACACGACGATCGCGGTGGTGGCGACAGATGCGAGCCTGTCGCGCATCGAGGCGCGGCGCTTCGCCATCATGGCCAGGGACGGCATGGCGCGCGCCATCCGTCCGGCGCACACGCCCTTCGACGGCGACACGGTCTTCGCGCTGGCGACCGGCAAGGAGAAGCTGCCGGAGCAAAGGTCGCTGGCGCTGACCGCGCTCGGCAGCATCGCCGCCGACACGCTGTCGCGCGCCATCGGGCGGGCTCTGTGGAGCGCGGAAAGTGCCGGCGGGTTCTTGAGCTATCGCGAGACGTTCCGGCTTTGAAACAGACAAACATGAGCCGACTGTATAGCCCTCACCCTGAGGTGGCCGCCGGAGGGCAGAGCTATTCGCATATGTATATCCCGTGGAATGCCGTGCCAGGTTTCCCCTTCTCCCGCTTGCGGGAGAAGGTGGCCGAAGGCCGGATGAGGGTGTTCTTTCCGCATATCCGGCGTTCTTCGTGAGGCCCAAAAAGTGCAATGACACTTCTTCCTAGCTCATTCTTGAGAAGCTGTCGCAAGCTTAACCAACACCCTCATCCGCCCTATCGGGCACCTTCTCCCGCAAGCGGGAGAAGGGGAATGATGGAGAGTGATACCGCTTCCAAGCGACTCACAAATTCCATATGTGATAGCCCGATGCCGCACCTCAGCATGAGGATTGTAATTTGACATCCAGCATCGCACCACGAGGAAGTCGATGAACGCCACAAGACGCATCATTTGTCTGAGCATCGCCTTGGTGCTGGGGTTCCTTCTTGCCTTTATGGAACGATCCTCTGCCATTGCCCAGGAGACGGCCGCCGATGCGGCGGGTGACAGCGGCGTCTTGATCGAGAATGTGCGTCTGTTTACCGGATCCGACGAGTTGTCGCCGCCATCGAATGTCCTTGTCCGCGGCAATCTCATAACCGACATCTCCCGCGACCCGATCGCGCTCGACCATATCGTCAATCTTGTTTCCATCGACGGCGGCGGCCGCACACTGATGCCGGGCCTCATCGACGCGCATTGGCACGCCATGTTCGTGCGGCTGAGGCCGGTTGAACTCATCACGGGAGATGCCGGCTATACCAATCTGGCGGCGGGCGTCGAAGCCACGGCGACGCTGATGCGTGGCTTCACCACTGTCCGCGATATGGGCGGCCCGACCTTCGCGCTCAAACTGGCGATCGACAGGGGTCTTGTCGTGGGTCCACGCCTCTATCCCTCGGGCGCCATGATCACCATCACCAGCGGTCATGGCGACTTTCGTCAGCTTTCCGACCTGCCCAGAACCATCGGCGGCCCTCTGACCCGCATGGAGCTGCTCGGCGGCAGCATGATCGCGGACAGCCCGGATGAGGTCCGGATGCGCGTGCGCGAGCAACTCATGCAGGGCGCGACGCAGATCAAGCTCACGGCGGGTGGCGGCGTGTCTTCACCCTTCAGTCCGCTGGACGTATCCACCTTCACCGAAGCCGAGCTGCGCGCGGCAGTCGAGGCTGCGGAGAATTGGGGTACGTATGTGGCGGTTCACGCCTATACGCCGGCTGCGATCCAGCGGTCGATCGCCGCCGGTGTCAAATGCATCGAGCACGCTCACTTGATGGATGAGGCGACCGCCAGGCTGATGGCGGAGAAGGGAATATGGCTGAGCACCCAGCCGTTCCTGGACGACCAGGATTCCAACCCGCAGCCGGCCGGTTCGCCGGAACGGGCGAAGCAGCTCCAGGTCGCTGCGGGCACGGACAGGGTCTATGCGCTGGCGAAGAAATATGACCTCAAAACAGCATTTGGAACGGACATCCTGTTTTCCGAGGCGTTGGCCAGGCGCCAAGGTGCAAGACTGACCAAGCTGACCCGTTGGTACAGCGCTGCTGAACTGTTGAAACAGGCGACGCAGGCCAATGGCGAACTGCTCAAGTTGTCCGGCCTGCGCGATCCCTATCCGGGCAGGCTCGGCGTCATCGAGAAGGGAGCCCTGGCCGACCTCCTGCTGGTCGACGGCAATCCGCTGGCGAACATCGATCTGATCGCCGACCCCGACAAGAATTTCCTCGTGATCATGAAGGACGGGAAGATCTACAAAAATAATCTCCGCAAATAGACGCCCGCCGTGTCGATGTTTCCCGACGAGCCATCATGAGCGACACTCTTCACAGCCCATTGACGGAAGTCGCTTCCGATCTCGCTTTTCCGGAAGGGCCGGTGATGCTGCCCGATGGCGGGCTGATCGTGGTGGAGATCGCCAAGGCCTGCGTGACGCACATCGACAAAACCGGCCGCAAGACGATCATCGCCAGACCGGGCGGCGGACCCAATGGCGCGGCCTTCGGCCCGGACGGCCATCTCTATATCTGCAACAATGGCGGCTTCGCCTGGAAGACGGTCGAGGGCCGGCTGGTGCCGGCGGGCAGCCCGCAGGACTATAGCGGCGGGCGGATCGAGCGTATCGACATCGCGACCGGCAAGGTCGAGGTGCTTTATGCGAGCTGCGACGGGCGCATGCTGAAAGGCCCGAACGACCTCGTCTTCGACGCCCAAGGCGGCTTCTACTTCACCGATCACGGCAAGAGGCGGCCGCGCGACGTCGATCTGGGCGGTCTCTATTATGCCAAGACCGACGGCAGCCTGATCCGCGAACTGGTGCAGCCGATGATCATGCCGAACGGCGTCGGCCTCTCGCCCGATGAGCGCACCGTCTATGTCGCCGAGACGCGCACCGGCCATTTATGGGGCTTCGATGTCGCTGCACCGGGCGTCATCCGCAAGGCACCGCCGCATGAGAATGGCGGCCGGCATCTCGCAGGGCCACCCGGCTTCACGTCGTTCGATTCGCTCGCGGTGGAGCGCGACGGCAATGTCTGCGTGGCCTCGCTGACGCTGGGCGGCATCAATGTCGTGGCGCCCGATGGCGCCTTCGTCGAGTTCATCGCCCTGCCCGATCCCTTTTGCACCAATATCTGCTTCGGCGGACCGGAGCTCATGACCGCCTATGTCACGCTGTCGAGCACCGGGCGGGTGGTGAGCCTGCCCTGGCCACGCCCGGGCCTCCGGCTCAATTTCGATCCGTGCGGCGGCTGACCCGAATACGGATACGGCGAAAGGCGCTATCCGCCATCGGCAATTCCGTGCACGCTGTCATGAGAAGGACGAGGAGGGAAAAATGGCTGTAGATCATGATTTCCTGAGCGTGACGGAAACGACCGTCCCGATCATTCATCCACCGGGCGGCGGCAAGGTCGTCGGCGTGCTCGGCAACCAGAGTACCTTCAAGGTTTTGAGCGAAGAGACGGGCGGCGCTTATGCCATACTGGAGCAGAAGATTCCCGCCGGTCACGGGCCGCCCTTGCATGTTCACCGGCATGAGACGGAGATCTTCTATATCCTCGAAGGACAATTCGAGGTGACCCTTGGCGATCAAAAGATACAAGCGGCGGCGGGCGCGATCGTGGTCGCCCCGCGCGATATTCCGCACACTTTTCGCAATGTCGGGCCGGATGAGGGGCGGCTGTTGCTGACGGTCATTCCCGGCCGCTTTGCCGACTACTTCATCGAAGTGGATGGCGTTGCCGACAAGGATCGCGCGGCCATCCGGGCGCTCGTCGCGAAGTACGATGTCGAGATCCTGGACTGATATCGACGGCGCGCGGCGTTAATGGCGAAGGAGGTACAGCATGGATCGTGACGAAACCGAGATCCGCGAGCTGATCGCCCGCTGGGCCAAGGCCGTGCATCAAGGCGACATGGCGGGCGTGCTCGCCGATCATACGGAGGACATCGTGATGTTCGACGTGCCGCCGCCCAATGAGGTGCGCGGCAAGGACGCCTATCGCGAGACCTGGCCGCCGTTCTTCAAATACCAGCTGCAAGGCGCCCTGTTCGAGATCGTCTCGCTCGACGTCACCGCGGGGGCGGACGTCGCCTTCGCGCATGCGCTTCTCAAATGCGGGATGCCGGAAGAGCTCGCCAAGGACCCCGGCAGCCGCCTCAGGCTCACCATCGGCCTGCGCAAGGAGGGCGGCCGCTGGAAGGTGGCGCATGAGCACCATTCCTTCCCACTGGAGCAGACCGGGTGAGGCGGCGGGGCCCGCCCGCCCTACCTCGGATCGCGGGCCGGACCAAAAAACACCGGTGGACGCTCGATTTAGGGACAAATTCGCAGGCTCGGGCGCGGGCAAAAAGCGTGGCTTGCCTTTATGGGAAAGCCGTATTACAGAGGCGCCCGCGGACGGCCCAGCCGTCTCCAGATCCCAATGCGCGCCCGTAGCTCAGCTGGATAGAGCACCAGACTACGAATCTGGGGGTCAGAGGTTCGAATCCTTTCGGGCGCGCCATTTTAGCCATAAATTTCAATGAGTTGCTTCAGCACACCTTTGCTGGTTGGCCATGAGACCTTAGTGGGTCGCCACGACCTCCAACGAACGCGGTTAAGCAAATCATTGTTGGTATTGACTCAAAGACGCATTCTGAGACTCGCTCAGCAACTTAAAAATGTCCTCCGGCACCTTTCCCTTGAACTTGGAGAAGCAAGTTGCAATACGCACATCTTCGTTGGCACAGTGCGAACCGGCACCGCAAATAGCATTCGGCAACTTATCGTTGTCTCTGACACACTCGATCTCAAATTGACCTCTTCCAAGATCCTTTCGAGTGGCTGGCGAACTCCATGTATTGCGTATGTTAATTTTTTCGCCGCTGGCTTTAATCAAGAACGCAAATCCGTCACGGGCGTAACAGAAGTTTGCGAGAAGGGGTGCTACTGGGAATCGACCCGTAAGAACTATGTCGGTCTCATCGTTGGCAACAGTACCGTTTTTAGGTGGTTCCATACCTTCCTCAATGCAGCGACCCGCGGCCCGGCCTTTCCCGAATCTAAACGTGGGAAGTTCGAAATTTTTCTCGATGACGAGATCTGGCGGCACAGCAAGTGTCGTCGTTTCAAGTGGACCATTTGCTGATTTCCGAAATTCAAACTGTATAGTCGATCCGCCTTTTCGCGCACTCTCGTTTCTTGAACAGGTGAAATCAATACCCTTTGGTCCTACTTCAACACCCTTGGCAGGCGAACAATCGTCTCCTCCGAAAACTTTCGCAGAAACAAGTGTGATCGAGCCGGGAGTGTTGGTAAACTCAAAATTCCTCACCTTGACATTGACACGGTCAGCCGTGAAGTCCTTGATAAATGCATGCGTGCCAGCAAAGCACCCGCTCAAAGAGGATTGAACGTCCTCGGGCAATTCTCGCGCCGCGACTTCTTGAATACTCTTGTTAGAAAACTGAAATTCCTTCGCATTGCATAGACTGCCTATATTTTTTGAACTCGACGAGCCGGAAATTCCAAAGATTCCGTAGATGCTAACACCGAGCGACGAACTGCCAGACTTACGCCATTGGGAGCAAAAGCGTTCCTTGGTAAGCAGTTGGATGTCAGTTCTGTCGGTCTCGGTTGTCTTGGTAGCTAGGGCATCAACAAATGCTGCATCGCATATGCCTTCGGCAAATGACTGCGAACCGCTTACTGCCAAGGCAACGAATGCGCTCAACGCAAGCAGTCCGTGTCTGACCAAACACTTCGTCTGAAAGCTCAGCATGACTTGCTCCTTACGTTGCGGCAAGACTGTACTGAAAATCCAAAATGCTGGCAACCATAAACAAGCACACGTCTCTCAAGACCCGGGGTCTGCCCGCAGGTTGCGCGATTGCCCGTGAGGACACTGCGCAAAGTTAATGCCACCACACCTTGACTTGTCTCACGGCTCTCCCGTCATTTGGCACTTCTATGAGGGAGTGATGGCTCTGGAGATTTCGGTGACACCCATTAGCCGGCCGCTGTCAAGAGGACGGGTTATTTTTGACGACGTCGATCGCCGATCGCCGTTACCTTGCCAGCCGAAAACCTTCTTTAGCCATCAAACTGAAGCAGGATAGCAGGCATCTGCGGGGTGTCTTTTGATATCGTGCTTGCCACTGGGTAGTGCACAGCGGGCCAGATCGTTTCACTGCGAGAATTTCTGATTTTGGCCTGACTCGGAAATCCGCCGTCCGGCGCTCGATGATGGCTTTGCGGGTCAGAACGTTTGGAGGCCCGGGGCCGGAAAAGCTCAAGCACAGTCCTTCTACCGGGACCCACATCGTGCAATTTCAATGACATAGGAGTTCTCATCTTTATCCTGCACGGTGCGCCACTCCACGAGTGTCAATTGCCACGATAAATGACCTTTGGGTCACTATCTAACCCTGAAGGGCCGGACAGATACCGGAGTGCAGGCTCGGCCTTCAGCTATCGACGTCGGGCGGCCGGTCATGCCGCAACGCACTTGTCGATCCTGATAGCGGATACGGCCTTCTGACACGATGCCGGCCGTGTGACTGCCGCACCCACGGTGGAAGAGACAGCCTGCGGGTGGTGACCATGCGCTTGGAAACCGCTAGCCTCCGCGCTCAACCTCTTGCGGAGCTAAGATGAAGCTCAAACTACTGATCGACACGTCGGTGTGGCTGGATCTCACGAAAGACCCGCGCCACCTGCCGTTGCTGGACGCGCTATTCGCGATGACGGAGGCGGGCGAAGTTGAACTGATCCTGCCGCAGATGATCCTCAATGAGTTCGCCCGCAATCGGGACCGGGTAATGGCATCCAGCCGCGCCAGCCTGTCGAGTCACTTCAAACGGGTAAAGGACGCAATTGTGCAGTTCGCACCGGAGGACGGTCGGAACGAAGTTCTCAAGCAGCTGAACGAGATTGATCATCGCATCGCCACTGGCGGCGAGGCCGTGAATGAGGCGGTTGGCCTGATCGAGAAGTTGTTCACAACGACCAAACCGATCCCCATCAGCGAGAGCGTAAAGGCCCGTGCGGCGGATCGCGCCATCGCCAAGGTCGCCCCGTTCCATCGGCAGATGAACGGCATCGGCGACGCGATAATCATTGAGACATACATCGACGCATTCGCGGAGCGGGAGGGCGACGACGTGCTCGCGTTCGTCACGCACAACATCCACGACTTCAGTGAGAAGGGGGCCGACACGCGCTTACCGCACCCGGACCTCGCGATCCTCTTCGATGGGGTGCACTCGCGCTACTCAACCAACCTTGGCGCGCTCCTGAATGAGTACGCCAGCGACCTAATCGAGGAGATCACCTATGACCGGGAATACAGCCAAGAGTCTCGGGCGCTGTCCGAACTGCTCGAAGCCGAGCACAAGTTGACGACACAGATTTGGTACGGCCGCAAGTGGGGCATCATCGCTGCCGTCGAGAGCGGTAAAGAGAAGCGGGTTCCAAGGGAGGTCTGGGAGGCTGGAACGCAGGAAGAGCGGCGGAGCATGATCGTGGACGAGATATGGGACGGTATGATCGCCGCCATGAAGTCCGCCGAATCGCGGTACCCCGACGAACTAGGCCCGTGGACCGATTTCGAGTGGGGAATGCTCAGCGGCAAGCTGTCCGCTATTCGTTGGGTGCTCGGCGACGAGTGGGACATGCTAGACACTTGAGCCATTTGTAACCGACAATCCCCAACCTCCAGAAGGCAGGATGGCTGGTGTCAGAACTGAGCGGCTTTGACACGTAGGGTACGGCGGCGCTCGACCATGTCGACCCCAGTCCGCGTCTCACCTTCAAGCGACATCAATTTGTGCACCGAAACTTTCTGTCACCGAAACTTTCGCGCGCCACTTCTGTCACTGCGTACTCTACGGCTCAAACCATCCATCCGGGCCCGGCCAGGCGTTGAGAATAAGCCCGGCTTTGGTCTTGAGGAATTCAGGAGCGTTAGTGCTAGCCATGAGGACCACGCCATAGGGTACGGCCAGCAGCGAGACAGAACGCCAGCATTGGCGAGTGAGTTCGTCAATCACGGCGGCCGCCGGCGTGGGCTCAAGTGGCCAGAGATGCGAATTGGCAAGGTCGAGATAAACCAAGGCGTCAAGGGTAGTGATACTCGCCGGCGCGTAGTGCCGGGCTTTTCCGGCCAAGGCATTGGCTACCATCTTAGTGACTTGGTCGAGGGAGATGGCGGCCGACGGTATGTAGGGGTCCTTCACGTCGGATACGGTCCGAGCGGCTTGATACCGCAGTTCACGCTCGACCCATTCTTTCGCACGGAGGCGGTCGCCCACGATGTCCCTGATCTGGAATCGGGCATCACCAAACAGGACATCTACCGGCTCGTCGTTGCTGGAAGCGATCTCGTCCTCGGTGAACGGAATGCCAAGGCAGCGTAGATAGGCGCGCACAACCATCCGCTCCCGCTTCGGCTTCATCGGATTCGAGAATAGGGTCCGTGTTTCCGCGGCATGGGTGCGAAGCGAGGCAAGATAGGCTTCGTCGTTCGAGGACATGACCCTGATGTAGTAGGGTGACCATTGGTTCGCAAGCCTGAGGATTCGGCGGGAAAGGACGGCATGTTCGGCCCCGCGTAAAGCTCGCGGGATTCGGTGATGTGCACTTAACTGAAAGGGCGAGCCGTAAACATTAATTTTGTCAGCTACAATTCTATGCACCGATACTTAAGGGCCGTTTACCCAGACGGAAGCAGTGAGGACCACTCTCGCCATAACGTGGTTTGCATCGTCGGCCAAGTCTATTTGCTGGCGCGCTTTATGTCACCCAAGACCTTGAGTACGGCGGCAGGCTTGCCGATATTGGGGAAGCGACTAACAATTCGGTCCGCAATCCTTTTCAATGCGCCATGCGCCTTCAGATCGACCGCCGTTAGCCGGAGTTCGGCAAGAGCTCGACTAAACTTCATCCATTTGTTTGGACTTCGGGCGGGCCAATGCAAATTTGACACCCGAAAGCTCGGTGCCGTTGCCCATCGTGAAGGAGAGTCGGCGGCCATCAAGCTCGATTCTAATGGATAACCATTCGTGCGCTGGAATTTGCATGGTGTCGAGATGACCAGGGAAGCGCGCCCAAGCGGTCCACTCCCCATTATGCAGTAACCTCATCATCTCGCCCTTCAATCGCGAATAAGCCGCATTCACTAGCCTCTCTCTGCGATCCGCTTCCCGCATTATGACGTTGAGCGCTTCCAATACTACAAACCATTCCTTTTCCTGTGATCTGGGAGGAGGCTTTTTCTTCCTGTGTTCGAGAGCGGCAATTATAGCCCTAGTATTTTCTTTCTTGGCGCGCGCTGCGGCTAGAGCAATACCAAGGCAGCGACCCCGTAGGTGCGCCTTGCACATCTCGATTAGCGTGAACCGATTGTTCTCTTCGGCATTCTTCACTGTCTGCTCCTGTTCATTAGGGACGCGGAGACAATGTGGCGCAGCTCGGGAACCGCGGCAAATCGGATCAATCTTGATTCATCCTGATTTACACGGGCGGGGATCGAGCGATAACTCGCTTTCATAGTTTCGCCAGTCGTTTTATGCACTGTCACCGAAATTAACGAAATTCAAAGGCCTCGATGACCGACACTTTCTTTGTCGATTCAAGCGCCTCACAGGCCAAAGAAAGCGCGAGGCCTGGTCGGGCGCGTTTGACCAGGCCATGGCGATCGTGCGGGCAATGTCGTCGCGCTCGGCGGCTCGCAGCAGAGCGGCCGTCGAACGCAGGTCTTTAATAAGGCTTCGCCCCGTTCGTGTTTTAACGGTCGAGACCCCAAATGTCCGGATTTCGTGCGAAGTACTCGAACAGCATTTCGATGAGGACCCGGACTTTCCGTGTGGGGTGCTTACCCGGCGGCCGGACGACATACGCGCCTGCCGAAGGCGGAGGATAGCGTGTCATCACCGGGACGAGCGCGCCGGAGGCCACATATTCGTGTGTGATGCAATCGGGGAGCCAGGCGATGCCGAGTCCTGCCGCTGCGGCAGCGGCCAGCGCCGTAGCGTTGTCGGCCTTGAACCTGCCCTGCGGCTGAACCGTGACGATCTTGTCGCCATCCATGAACTGCCAGGCTTCCGTTCCTTGCATGAGGGCCTGATGGTTGACGAGCTGCTCTACCGTCTCAGGTGAACCGTGCGCCTTGATGTAATCCGGACTTGCGACAAGCTTTCCATAGATCGGCCCGACGCGCTTCGCGATCAGGTTGGAGTCCTGAAGGTAACCAACCCGGATCGCGCAATCGAAACCTTCGGCGATCAGATCGACGAAGCGATCGCTGTAGGAAGTATGGATGTGGAGCTGCGGGTGGTGTTGCGCCATTTCCGCAAGCACGGGGGCGAAGTGGGTCGGGCCGAAAGAAAGCGGCATGGCAACCCTCAGGCGGCCGCGCAGCTCACCGGTCGGAAGGATCGTTTCCCTGGCCGTATCGATCTCGGCGCTGGCTCGGGCCGCATGGTCTCTGAACGTGATCCCCGCTTCTGTGAGCGCGGCGCCGCGGGTCGTTCGTGCAAGAAGCTGGACACCAAGCTCCGCTTCGACCCGACCGAGCCGCCGACTGACGCTTGACTTGGAGACGCCGAGTCGGCGCGCGGCGGCCGATACGCCCCCGGCATCGGCCACTGCGACGAATGTCTGTAGATCTTCGATATCCATTCGGCGTTCCTCGTTTCGCGACACAGCTTGCCTGACTATGGCACTACCGCATCAATAAAAGGAACAGCAAATTGCGTCCAGGCAATGTCGCCCGCTGGCGCATGTCTCCCGTGAACCCATTGCCGTCCATAGCGGCAGAGAGAAAGGAAGTCTTGATGACCCCTCGTAACGGCCTCGATTCGCTTCTTCGCCCCGAAGATTCGGTCCTCGTTCTGATCGACCATCAGCCCTATCAGCTCGCAAACCTGAACAGCCACGATCCGCACATGGTGATCAACAACACGACCGCGCTGGCGAAGCTGGCAAAAGCCTTCAATGTTCCGACCATTCTCACCAGCGTGATCGCGGCGCGCGGTGGACTTCTCTTCAAGCAGATCACCGACGTATTTCCGGACCAGGAAGTCATCGATCGCACCTGGGTGAACACCTGGCAGGACGAGAATGTGGTGAACGTCGTCAAGGCGACCGGCCGCAAGCAGCTGATCATCGCCGGCCTGTGGACCGAGGTCTGCGTCGCAATGCCTGTCATCCAGGCCGCCGGCGAAGGCTGGGACGTGACCGTGATCACCGACGCGTCGGGCGGGATTTCGAAGGAGTCTCACGAAGTTGCCATCCAGCGAATGATCGCGGCCGGCGCGAACGTGATGACCGTGATGGCGCTCGCTGGCGAATGGCAACGCGATTGGGCGCGCACCGAGCATGTCGAGGAGTTGACCGAGATTCTCATCCAGCACTTCGGCGGCAGCGGCATCGCGTATCTTTGGGAGCAGCAGCTTCTCAACACGCCTGTGCCGAGCAAAGGCTGATCCGGGCCGGGATGGCGAGCATTTCGGTGAGGGTCGGAATCGGTCCGTTTGCCGGCCCTCGCCATCCTCGCCCTTCTGATTTTCTGTGACAGGATTTTCTGTCCATTTCGGTGACAGTGCATTTAACTGGCGAGCGATAACTTGCTTCATAGGTTTCGCCAGTCGTGGTAGTTTGTGCACTGTCACCGAAATTCAAAATCATCCGTCAACCTCGACAAGAGAATTGAAGACCAGCGATGCGCTGAGGAGCGGACGCCAGTGCAGAACCTCAGAATTTGCCTCCGCGAGCAGCCGCCACGAAGGCCAATGTGAAGAGCAGATGCACAATCAGAAATAGCTTGGCGATGTCCCGCGCTTCGCCGCTGGCGACGCCCCAGATATCGTTCGCCGCGACGGCGCCGAAACCGACGATGTTCGCGAGCATGACGTTGCGGAGCGTGGAGGGCTCGGCATTTCTCGACAGCCAGTTAAGCACGGCGATGCCGAGAAACGGTCCGCCGAGAAGCCGCAGCAGCGCAAGCAGTTCGGGTGCAGCATCCGTCGGCACGGCGCCCCGGCCGAACTGTATCGGAAAGGACATCAGCGCCAGGCCGACAAGGGCCAGGTAAAGCGCAGACAAGGTAAGTGTCAGTTTCGTCACGGCGTCTCCCCGCTGTTCGGAATGAACCAGTCCCTGGACGGCTATGTCGACCCGGCGGCACCTGCACCTTGCCGAGAAAGACCTTCAACTGCTCCGGTTGTGTCGTATAAGGCCATGTTGCAGTCGCTCCAACAGCCCATACACGCGGCGTTCGGTGGCCTGGTCGGCGCCCAGCAGCCGGTTGAGATGCAGGTGCACGAGGCTGCCATGCAGATCGGCCGGCGTGCGTGACAAGCATCCCTCGTCGTGCAGTCTGGTCGTAGCAGTGTGCAGGCGAGCGCCGGCCGTGCGAAGCCGGGCAAGCAGCTCGTCGAGGGGTTGCGGTGCGGCTTCGTCGACAAGCATCGGCCGCAGGAACTGTTTCCATTCGCGGTAGTCGGCACCGGATTCAGGCCGCGGCCCGGATCGCGCCGCACACCAAGCCGCCCGTTGCTGCCTGCTCAAGCCTAATCCGTGCAGTATCGCGTCGACTGTCATGACGGCCGTCGGCAGTGGTTCGATCTCCCGGGATGCCAACAGGTCGCTGACGGCAGCACTGTCGGCGCAGAAGAAGTCCTCGGCGACAGCGAGGCCGTGTGACCCGCCGAAGCGATCCAACTCGCGGTCATAGGTATCAATCGCGAATCGTTGGCACACACCGGAACCGATCAGATCAGCCGCCCAGGCCGTCACCCGCGGCAGCAGGTCGGCCAGAAGGCGACCGGGCTCGCCGCGGAACCGCAGCCGAATGTGCCGTCGCGGATCGCTGTAGCGGATGAAGAACCAGTCGGCAAAACCCTCGCCGGCCACGTCGCGCGTAAAGGCGCGGACCGGACCGCTGAGCAACTCCGTCTCCGAATCCGAGGGGCAGTACAGCTTGACGAACAACCAGTCGCTGCCGGGCGGCCTAAGGTCGTCGGCCCCGCGGCCTCCCCTCCGACCGGCGGGCGGGGCCGGCGAGGGGGAGCGCCGTACCAGCGGAACCACCAACTCGGCCGCGAACCGACGGCCCGCGGTGTCGGTCAACCACGTGCGGTCCGGTTGCGGAAACTGTTCCTGGACAACGACCGAGCCGCGGGAACGCAACACCCGGCGCAGTTCGTCCGCATCTCCCGCTCGGGTCAGATCGAGCGTGAGCCGATGATCACCGGCGGTGACGACGAGCGCGGCCGGGGCGTTCCATCGCGTGCACCACGCGTCAAGCTCCGCGCGGAAGGACAGCGCATCGTCGAGCCCGGAAGGGAAACTGTCGGCGTGCAGCCGCCATTGCGCGAGCGACAGCACGATGCGCCCGCACCGCACGCGCGGCAGGAAGGGGAACAAGGCGGCTGGTCCCCATGAGAATGCAGCGAGTTGGCGTGTCTGATGGCGTGCCACCTCGGAGAGGAACCGGGCGGCGGCCGGTGCGCGGGTGGATGTGAGCATGTGGCCGGCGGTGATCATCACGTCCTCACCGGTGCGGGTCCAGCGCAGCCGGAACCTGCCGTCGCGAACGCCCACGACGAGTTCGTCCACTCCGATGGTGTGGTCGGGATCGGCGCCGGAGGGCAGATCGATCGCGATCTCGTAGCGACGCAAATTGAGCCTGGCAGAGACGTTGGCTAACCTGCGCACTCGAGGCTGATAGACGAGCTCGGCGACGATCCGCCCCGGTGAGCGTTCCGCTTCGGCGACGGCCACCTGCGCCAACGCCTCCGGCGCGCCGGGCACGAAATCCGAGAAGCGGCCCAGCATGCGCCCGGCCGCAGCACTTCCGATCGTAGGACCGACAACGAGGTCAAACTCACCGGCGTCGATCGCCGCGCGCGACGCCGCAGCGACGATCACCACGAAGTCGAGTGACATAGGGAGCCCGCTCGCGAAGATATCCCCGGTGGCAAGGCGCGCCAGTGCGGTGTCGTCCAGACAGACCTCGCCGCCGGTGCGCAATGCCTGCGCCGCCAGATCCACCAGCGCTTGATTGCGTTTCGCGGATTCCGTTGCCGTGTCTTCCGACGATCCAAGCGGCAGAGGCCCGATGCCGATATGGGGATCGATCATCTCCACCAGCGGCACCTCACGATGCTCGCCGTAGTGGTGCTCGAACGTGCGCCGGTAGGCTTCCAGCGACGCAGTCCCGCGCGCGAAGCGACTCATGCGGAGCAGCAACTCCGCCGCGCGGGCGGCGTCGGCGGCGATGCGCCTCGACAAGGTGCTTGACGTGAACCCCAACGCCGAATCGACTTGCAGCGCAGTCTTTTCCGTCGTCACCACGTCCTTTGCCGAAGCGTTCAACGTCCGAAAACCGGCTTCGTCGGGGGAGGGCTCGGCGTCCCAGCGGCCGGCGGCCTCTACGACCGAGGCCAGCACTGCGCGGTGATGCGCCGCGGCGGGAATGGCGCCCAACTTCTCGAGCACGTAGCGTGCCGGCGACGCAACGGTCAGCGGGGGACGCAGGTCGGTCAGCAACAGCGCCTGCTCGCACAGCCGGTCCAACAGTGTGGCGACCTGCTCTATCGTCGCCCCGGGTGTCGTCCCGAGCAGATGCGCCATCAGGTCATCGAAGCGGATGGGGGTCCGAGCCGCAGTCATGGCACGCTGGACGACGCCGGTGGCTCGAACCGACACCGATGCCGACGCGCCATTGTCGCGAGATGCCGGCTCGGCGAGAAAGATCCGTCCAGCACGCGTGAGCGCCAGGGGGTTCGCCCGGACGTGCAGATGCCGGCGGATCTGCGGGTCGGACTCGGCGCGGTCGACGAGCGCCATCAGCCACGCCGCGTCCGGGCGGGTACGCCGCGGGCGATGACCGGCGGTCAGTTCGATGTCGGTGCACTCTCCCCAGTTGGCCAGACCCACCGCGGCGAACAGGCCCAGCGGCGTCGATCGAGTGGACATTCGGATGAGGTATCGGCGCAGAGTGGATTCGGTGCGTGGGCCAAGCGGGCCAGCGCCGTCTTTGGCCAGCGCGTCGCTGAAGGTCAGGCTCGCCACAGCGAGTGCGGCACGCGCCTCGCTGGAAAGTACATCGCGAAGGTCTCTGTCGCCGTTGGCAAATGCATCGAGGGTGTCGACGGGCAGCAATGGGGCCCGGACCACGACGAAATCCAGTGGTTCGTAAAGCGTCATGACAGCATCAGGATCCGGTCCCAGACCGGCTCCGCCGACGTGGCGGTGGCGAGCAAGACCAACGCAACGCCAGCGGCGCCCTCCAACAAGCCGGGGTTGTCTGCACGTTGGCCTGACGGCTTGAGATCGCGATAGCCGAACCGACTGTCGGGTTCGTGGGCGTCGAGCAGCTGGGCGGTGAGTTCCTGCGCGGCATTAGAGAAGATCTCTCCGGCGCCGTCACGTGCGAAGCGCAATGTGATCTGGAGAAGGCCGGCTACACCGTGACACAGAGTGGGAGAATCGATCCGCCGGTTCGGGATGGGACGCTCGAAGACCGCGGTCATCGCAGCGAGCGCGAGATCGCGGTACTCGGATCGACCCGATGCGACCCCGGCGAGCCACAAGGCGCGGGCGACCCCGGGCGGGCCGTAGCACCACGCCGCGCGCGCCGGCGCGGCCGCATTGGCGCTGGCACGCATGTTCCGAAGGTCCGCACTCGTCCTTTCCTTGCAAACCGTGAGTATCGATGCGGCCACGGGAAAGCCGACACCCCATTCGTCGCTGCACTGCGCTTTCACGATCCGGTCGGCGATCCGGACAATCGCGTCGTGTTGTCCCTCGACCTCGACACCCTGGCTGGCTGACAGCGACAACAGAGCGAGCGGTCCCGGAATCCCGTGCGCCATGCCGAGATTGACATGACCGTCGGGATAGAGTTTGCGCAGGTTGTCCGTCGATTGACGAAAAGTGGTGTGCAAGTGAGGAACCGCGTCGGCGTCTGCCTTGGACAGATAGATCAATGCACGCAGCAGCGTCTCCAGCGCCCGCCGACACGGTGCGGATTGTGCCCGGCTCAGCAAATATCGGCCCGCGCCGGCCAATCCGCCGATCACGTCGAACAGCCCGACCTGCACGCCGTGCGGTCGCGATCGAAGCACTCCCTGCGACATGTGCTCGACGCGCTCCACGATCGCGCTTTCCAGCGTCGTCAACAGCGTGTCGTAACGCCTGCCGTCACGGGACAACAATGACGCGGCGGTGGCCAGGCCCGTGAGCCCCGCCATTCCGACGGCTGGAGATTGCTCCGCCTCCATACCGCGGACCGCGCGACGCAGATGATCAAAGCCGATGCTGTCCCAACCACATCCGGGCTCAACCGTATCCAGGGAGGCGGCCAGCACGGCGAGCCCGGCATAGCCTCCCCACAGCCCGGCGGCGCGCCAGTTGATGAGGCTGGGGTCGTCGACCTGCCGCGCCTCCGCGACCGCAGCTTCGACCGCATGTGGGCTGAACCGCCGTGCGGTGTCGACCGCAATGGTCAGTGACAGTGGGCCGACGTCGGGCACTCGCAGCTACCGGTTTCGCCGTCGTCGGCTTCGCCAGGTCCACCGCCGGGATCCCCGCAGCCGTCGCTCTGGTCTTCGCAGTAGGCCCCGGGAAAGGTGAACGGGAACCCGCAGTCCTCCAGTTGCTGGTCGCAGGTCTCGACCGTGCTGCACCCACAGGTGTCGCCGCAACTCCCCTCAACGGAATAACACTCCCACCCATCCGTTCCGGCGACAAGGCGCGAGTCCCCGTTGCGTGAGCGTCCAAGCGGCGTTATCCGGATGTCGAGGTCGAACTGATCATCAAGCAGTGACAATATCGCGCTCGCTTATGTGCTTCGACGTTATCGCGGTCAGGCCGACGTCGGAACGAGCGTCATGGTCGCCCCGCGCGCAACTCCGATGCCGCAGCAGACGCGCCTTGAACGCATCGCTTCAGCACCGAAGAGTGGAAAGATATGGAAGATTGATACGCCTAAGCAGATTCAATAACAACGGGAGCGACGCTTTGGCCGTCTCGTGAAACCAAAAGCTACCCCCCTGGCAGGGGCCAAGTCAAGTATCCGGCGCGGGTCCCCGCTACCGTCCAAGCGGCATTATCCGGATGTCGAGATCGAATTGATCATCAAGCTGCGACAATCGTCTCGCCTCCTGCTTCATTGCGAAGCGCGCGGGCCGCGATCACTCCCGCGGAATTTCGGGCTGCACGGAACCATTCCTCCGCCGCAGCCAGAGGAGGCAGCTGCGGGCGCTCGGTCGCACCGAATTCGCGGAGTATCTCCTGAAAGGCCCGCACGGTCGCAGGATTGATGAAGGCATTCCGCTTACTGCGGATGACCGAGGCGACGGCGCGACAGCCGACGAACTCGGCAAGGCCGTCGGCGGAGAAGACGGGCAGTCTCTCGTTCGCGGCCCGGGCGACCAGCATCTCCCGGGTGCACCAGGCCACGGCCTGGTTGAATTTGCGTGGGTTGACGGCGCTCTCCTGGTGCCGCAACAGAAACCAGCCGGCCTCCGAGCACATTGCGATAACCGGCGTGTAGTCGTCGCGGAGCCGAAAGGCGCGCTGGATGCGCGCAAAGACCGGCTCTGTCTCGAACACCACCTTGGCCTCGGACACGAGATGGAAGGCGAACAGGCCGCCCGACCGGGCGACGCGCAGCGCGTGGTCCAGCGGATAGGCCGTCGTCATCGTCCGTCCGAGCGAAACGCGTTCGGATGTGGGCTTCGATGTTATCGCGGTCAGGTCGACGTCGGAATGCGCGTCATGGTCGCCGCGCGCACGGCTGCCATACAGCAGCACACACGTTATCGAGCGCATCGCTTCAGCGTCGAAGGTTGGAAGCACGGGAAAGGTTGCGTCCATGGCAGTGGCTCAAGTCGAGTATTCCTGCTTTCGCTTCGACGCGAACGGCGGGGGAAGCCGCTTCCACATGGTCATGAAGTCCGCGATGAACGCGTCCGTCGCATATTTGTCGCCGCGCCACAGGATCCGGTGTTCGCTGTGCCGGTGCGTCGCATCGGCGGACAGATTGGCGGTACCCGTCAGCACGGTCTGCCCTTCCGGATAAACAATGTACTTTTGGTGCATCGTCCTGTGTCCGGTGGCCCGGAAGTGGATCGGCAGCTTCTCTTTTCCGAACGCAGTGGCGGCCAGGCGCGATAGCGGCTTGATACCGATGTGCCCGTCCACCACGATGAAGAGACGTACCCCGCGGCGGGCCGCGGCCAGCAGCGCGCTGTATTCGGGAACCCGGGTGGACAGCACGTACATCGCCACCAGGAGATGCTCGCCCTTCTGCGCACGGGCGATGGTGTCGAGCGCAAGCGTCGACAACGTCACCGGGACCTGCTTGGTCTTTCCCCCCGGCTTTTGCATTTCGAACCGTCTCAGCCGGTTCGATTCGGCGTACCCGGCAGCGGCCTTGTCCTGGTGCTGGAGGCGCGAGCTGAATGCAATCTGCAAAGGCGGCGAGCCGGCCGAACCGCCGGTGTCCTCAGCCTCGCGAAGCACGTCAAGCGGCGCGCCGGCACCACGCTCCACCCCGACCACTTCGGCGGCCTTACGCCCCGAATTATTTCGGAATTCGGTCAGAATCGCGGCGTAGTGCGTACGTACTTCATCGGGCGACAGGGTGGCGGCCCCGTCGGACCACAACGCCGCGAACTCCCGCTCGACAGCCGTCATTACCGGCATCGAGCCCGGGTCGTCTCCGTCGAGCACGATGAGATTTTCATAGCCGTTCGCCGATCTCTTCGACCAGTTAAAGCTTCCGCACACCAGCGTCTGTGGCCGCCCGTCGACCAAAACCGTCAACGTCTTGTGATGCAGAAGCCCCCGGCTGTCCTGATACGACCATCGCATCCGACTTGCCTTGGCGTCCCAAACATAGGGTTGGTCCTTCTTGTACCTTACTTGGAGGTTGGGCAGGCCGAGTTCAGCCAGTCCACGGACTTTGCGTCCCGAGTCGGCGGACTTTGTGTCTGACTTTGTGTCCGACTTTGCGTCCCTGGCCTTCGAAGGCGCGCCCTGATGCCAGTCCGCGAGCAGCCGGATCGTCAGGTTCGGCCGGGTGCGTGCCGCCTCGACGAGCAGGTCGGCGATCTCGGCGTCGGTGAACGAGAATGTCATGATGTGGATGTCGACGTGATGGGCAGCGGCCAGACCGATGGCGTCCCGGATAACCGACAGGATCTGATCGCGCAGACCAGCCCCTCCGACGATGCTGGTGAAGTATGCCTTCACGTTGTCACCCCCAAGCGAGTCCTCTGAGCTGCAGTGTTGGACGCACGTCAAGGGATAGGAGATTCAACAGGGCCGGCTCCTATCTCAATGTACTATGTGCCCGCGATGTAGTCGCGTCAATCAACCACGTCAGCATAACGCTGTGCCTGCCCCGCCGCGCCATAAAATCAGTCGATCCAGCCTAGAACCGCTTGCATAACGCAATCAGAGCCGCCGTCTGGAGGTTTTGCCTTTCGTCAGGTCAATGATATGCTTCCAAGATTGCGGCCAAGCGGTTGTTGATAGCTTGCAGCGAGGCAACATGTGCGACGAATCCAGTTCATCACCGAGCTTGGTTTTCTCTCGCAGAACCTTCTTGCATAAAGTCGGTGTGACACTTGGCGGGGCTGTCTTGGCTGCTCCAGGTGTTGCGGCAGCTCAGGAGTGCAGTCCCACGCTGCCCGACATACTAGGTCCATTCTACCGCTTCGGCGCGCCGTTTGGAACCAAACTCGGAGCGCCAAACGAGCCGGGTGAGCAACTGGCGATCTCTGGCACCGTCTACAGCTCCGATTGTCGCACAGGCCTGTCGAACGCGCTTATTGAGGTCTGGCAGGCAAACAGTGCCGGGCTCTATGATACCGACATACCTGGCCACTTCACCGAAGCCACCACTTTTCACTTGCGTGGGATGTTCAATACAGATGAGCGCGGCCGATATGAGTTCGAAACGGTGATGCCGGGCCGTTACCCCATCCCACCCGGGCTGCCAGGCGCCGGGCAGATGCGACCCGCTCACATCCACTTCAGGGTCATGGAGGCTCTGCATATCCCACTGACCACGCAACTCTATTTCCAGGGGGATCCCTTCATTGGCAAAGATCCTTTTGCCAGCCGAAAACCTTCTTTAGCCATCAAACTGAAGCAAGATAGCCGGCATCTGCGGGGTGTCTTCGATATCGTGCTTGCCACTGCGTAGACGAAGATTCCCCGGCTAGCCGATTGAGCAAGGCACAGCGGGCCAGATCGTTTCACGCCGAGCCGACTATACGTCTACCTGCGGCGCGCCGGCGGCGCACCCGGCCAATGCATCATCATCGGAAACCAAAGGCTCGGGTGCTGGTCGCCGCGACTGTCACATGATGTCTTGTCGGAGACCGCGGCTCAAGCTAGGTCCTAAGAAGCCGGATGGAGATCATGCAACATGGCCAAGCTCGTGTTCGGAATGAACCAGTCGCTCGACGGCTATGTCGACCATATGGCGTTTGGGCCAGGCCCCACGCTCTTCCGCCACTTCATCAAGGAGGCCGAGGGGCAGGCGGGGAGTGTCTACGGCCGCCACGTGTATGAGCTCATGCGTTACTGGGACGACGATCATCCTGAATGGGATGCAGACCGACGCGCCTTCGCGGCGGCGTGGCGGAAGCAGCCGAAATGGGTCGTCTCGCGCACATTGAAGTCGGTCGGCCCCAATGCCAGCCTTGTCAAGGATGAGCTCGAGGGCGCGATCCGCGCGCTGAAGGCCGAGCGCGACGGGGAGATCGAAGTTGCCGGCCCCAAGCTGGCGCAAAGCCTCACCGAGCTTGGCCTGATCGATGAGTATCGAATCTACCTGCACCCCGTCGTGCTCGGTCACGGCAAGCCCTATTTCGCCGGACCCCGGCCGCCACTCCGCCTTATGACGCATGACCGGATCGGCGAGGATGTGATCAGGCTGACCTACATTCCTGCTTGATCCCGCTTAGCCGGATGGATTGGAGCTATTTGGCGCCGTCGAAATAGGTCCAGGGCTCGGACGGCCGGCTCTTCAGATAACCCTGCTGCCAGTTCCATTGCGGATGGATGCGGAGAAACTCGTCGGCATCGAAGGCCAGGCCGTCGGCGCGTCCGAAGCGTCCCCACATGCTCATGGATCTTGCCGCATCCGCGGTCGTCACCTTCCCGTCGACGGAGCCTGCCGGGTAGTAGGGAACGTTCCACACCGCATTGGGATCGCTGACATAGGGCTGCGGGTCGGTATCGTAATGCGAGCTGATCGTACGCGATGACGGCTCGATCCGCATGAGATAGACGTCGAAGGTATCGCCGAGCATGGCCTGGCCGATGGCGGCGTCGATGCGGCCTTCGTGCTGGCTGAGCAGCTGCGGCCAGCGCATACGCCGGGCGCCGGTCTGCTGGCGGATGTCGTTGTAGCCGACGTCGGAGGATTCGAGATTGCGGATGCGCGGATCGTCGGGAACGTTCGCACCGAAGAACCAGCCATCCTTCTTCTTCTCGAGATTCTGATAGATCAGCCCCTGCTCGTATTTCGCGATCTGGTTGCTCTTGATGTCGCCGATCAGCCATGCATTGGCGTAGCCGCCATTGTTCTGGGCCTCCACCAGTTTCACCCATTCGTCGATGCTGGAGGCATATTGTGAAGCGGTGCGCGCGCGGACATATTCCGGCACTTTGCTCGTGTCGTAGCCGACGAATCCAACCAGGGTCGTCTCGACCACCACGAGACCACCGCCGGTCACCCAGAAGTCGGTCATGCTGCCGATCCAGCCCGGCGAGGTCTGCATCACCATTCGGTAGCCTTTGTCCGGCGTGATATCGACGATCACATTGAAGTACTGGCCGTTCCAGAACTCGGTGAAGGATTCGTGGCCGATGACGATCTTGCCGTCCGCGGTCGCCGAGCCCGTCGCTATGAAGGCGCTGCAGTGGCTCTTTGCCTTGTTCATGCCGACGGCGCCCGGCGCCGCGTTCTTGTATTGGCCGGCGACGGTCGGCCACCAGTAGCCGGTCATCTCCATCCAGGCATTCCAGCCGATGATCTGATCGAGCGTCGTCGGCACGCCCGCCTTGGTGAATCCGGCGGCGATACCGCGCATTTCATCGAGCTGCTCGACCGGGATCTTCGAGCGGTGCATGTCCGCAGCCTTGGTGACGAAGAAGGCGAGGTCGAGGCCCGTCGTCTGGAGCGTCATCGCGTCATAGACACGCCAGGCGTCCTTGAACTCCGCCGCCAGCAGGTATCCGTGCTGGAAACCCCGCTCGAACGGTGCGCCGCCGATCTTCACCCGGATCCAGCCGTTCTCCTCGCTCCGGCTTGATTTCGCGAGCCACCCCTTTTCCTCGCCCGTCAGCTCTTCGGCTGCTATCGCCACGTTCGCAACGCATGCGAACAGTAGCATGACCGCCACGGCGGCCAAACGAATTGCCTTCATGCCGGACCTCGCCTTTCCCGGGCGGAGCCCGCCCAAACCATCGCCGGCCGGGAGCTTAAACATGTGACGGAAGCTGCACAACCCTGCCGGTAGCGGCGCGGATGTGGTTCCTGCTTGATCTCGCGTTTCGCCGGATTGTAAGCAGATACCCATGGAAAAACACAGCCAGATCGCCGGCCGGAAGCGGACCTAGTCGATGATCGCCGTCTCTGCCTCGAAGCTCTCCACCGCCGACCTCAACAACCTCATGCGGGCGCTCGAGATCGACGTCGTGGCGTTGACAGAGATCCTCGTTCCGCGCGGCCATCGGGTCGAGATGGGAATGATCGATGCGCCCGCGATCCACTACAACCTCAAAGGTGCTGGACGGATGTCGATCGATCGCGGCCCGAACATGCAGTTGATGCCGCATCTGCTCATCATCGTTCCCCCGAATACGCCCTTTTCGATCGAGGTCGACGGCGGCGACGGCGCTCCCCGCCTGATCAACCGCGATTGCTGGAAGCGCGACGAAGAAGGCGTCTTGCGCGTCGCCGTTGCGAACGAAAAGCCCGAGGTCGTGCAGATTTGCGGCTTCTTCAATGCGTCCTTCGGTCAGTCGGTTGGTCTGTTTCGCGACCTGCGCGAACCCGTCGTCGAGCAATTCGAACCGTCGGACAGGATTGATGGCAAGCTCCGCGAGGCCATGAATGAGCTCTTGTCGCAAGAGGTCGGCATGGGAGCGATGACGGCCTCGCTTTTGAAACAAGTCATCATTGCATTGGCGCGGCGCTCGCTGAAATCATCGCAGAGCTGGACGGACCGTTTCACCATCCTTGCCGACCGCCAGATCACGCGCGCGTTCGCCGACATGGTGGCCCGCCCCGGCGCCGCGCACACGGTCCAGAGTCTTGCCTACAGCGCCAGCTTGAGCCGTTCGGCCTTCATGGCCCGCTTCTCCGAAATCTTTGGCCGGTCGCCCATGGCCATCCTTCGCGACCTCAGGATGCGGCAGGCCGCGCTCGATCTGACGACGACGACGGCGCCCGTCGATGTCGTGGCTCATAATGCGGGATATGAGAGCCGCTCAAGCTTCGTGCGAGCCTTCCGCAAAGCCTACAACGTCGATCCCAGCGAGTTCCGGCAGAGCGCGAAGAACGCTGAGGATGATAAGGGCGCCTGAGCGCACTGATCCTCGGCGCCGGCCAGTTCTGGAATCCAGAATGCGTGTCCGCCCGTCCGGAGACGCCCGACGCGGGTTTCATCGCGCCAGCACAAGTGGCAATGTTGCTTTATTCGGAAGATGGCGGCTTACCACAGAGGCAGATGAATGATGAAGGCGATCGTCGTGACGGACCAGGCCGCGGGAACGGCCGGGATGAAGCTGGCGGAGCGGCCCGAGCCCCAGGCAGCGATAAACGACGTCGTCGTTCAGGTTCATGCATCGGGATTCGTCCCGACCGAGCTGTCCTGGCCCTCGACCTGGACCGATCGCCGCGACCGTGACCGGACGCCGTCGATCCCCGGGCACGAGCTGGCCGGAGTGATCACCGCCCTCGGCTATGGCACGACGGGGCTGTCGGTGGGACAGCGGGTATTCGGCCTCACGGACTGGTATCGCGACGGAACCCTGGCCGAGTACACGGCCGTCGAGGCGCGCAACCTCGCGCCGCTGCCGGGCGACGTCGACTTCACGGTGGGCGCGAGCCTGCCGATCTCGGGGCTGACGGCGTGGCAGGGATTGTTCGAGCACGGCCGCCTTCAGGCGGGGCAGAGCGTCCTCGCGCACGGTGCGGCGGGCGCGGTCGGGACGATGGTGACGCAACTCGCGCGCGAGGCTGGTGCTTATGTCATCGGCACCGGACGCGCGGCCGACCGTCAGAAAGCGCTCGACTTCGGCGCGCAGGAGTTTGTCGACCTCGACAACGACGCGCTGGAAGACGTCGGCCGCGTCGATCTGGTGTTCGATGTCATCGGCGGCGACATCGGGAAGCGGTCCGCGGGCCTTATTCGAGCTGGAGGAACGCTGGTATCCATCGTCGGGCCGGCCGAGGCGCGGCCCGCCGATGGCCTGACGGTCGACTTCGTCGTCGAGTCCGATCGTGCCCAACTGAGTGAGATCGTCCAGCGGATGCGTGACGGGCGACTGCGGACGAACATCGGCCACATCGCGACCCTCGACGATGCCGTCTCCGCCTTCAACCCGACCGAGCGACGCTCGGGGAAGACGATCATCCGCGTTCGCCCGTGAGCGACACGCGCCTATCGATGCACGCGGCCGGCCGGCACCATCCAGATCGGCAAAGAGAGCGAAAAACACTCTCGTACCTCAACCTATCCCTTCACCCATAGCACTGACCACGACCAACGGAATGACCATGACCAACGCCGTCATCGAATGTATCCTGAGCCGCAGCGCCGCCAAGTACTACGACCCTGCCGCCACCTTGAGCGACGACCAGATCCGCGAGCTGGTGCGCATCGGCACCACCGCGCCGACATCCTTCCACTTGCAGAACTGGCGCTTCATCGCCGTACGCACGCCTGAAGCCAAGGCCCGGCTGCGTCCGATCGCCTGGGATCAGCCCGCAATCACCGATGCAGCCGTTACCTTCATCGTCTGCGGCCAATTGGCCGATTCCAGCGTAATACCAGAGCGCCTGGCGCCGGTGGTGGAAGCGGGCATTATGCCGGCAAAGCTGGTGCCGGATTGGGAAATCCCCGCACGCGGTCTGTATTTCGATCACCCGCAGCGCCAGCGCGACGAAGCGGTACGCACCGGCACCTTCGGTGCGGCGGCGATGATCTATGCGGCTCGCTCGTGGGGCCTGGGTTCGACGCCGATGATCGGTTTCGATGCCGAAGCGGTGGCCCGCGAGTTCGCGCTGGCCGAGGACGAAGTGCCGGTCATGCTGCTGTCCATAGGGGCGGAGCGTCCGGGAAACTGGCCGCAGAAGCCGCGCCTGCCGGTGGCCGATGTGCTGGATCTCGTATGACTATTAGAGCGCCGGACGTTCTGTTGGAATCGTCGCGGCGCTCTATCTTTTTGTTTGCGCATCGGATTATCCGAAAACCGCTTCGCACTTTTCGGTCCGATGCTCTCGTGAGTAACTTGCTGAGACTACCATGCCCAGAACTGCTGCTCTAAAGCCGGAACAGGTGCCGGCCGATTCGAAACCGACTCTCGATACGTTCAGCAAGACCATCGGATTCACCCCAAATATGATGGCGACCTTCGCGCAGAGCCCGATCGCGTTCAACTCATGGGCCGCCTTGCTCGGCTCCTTGAGCAAGGCGCTCGACGTGAAGACGCGTGACAGCATCGGCCTTGCTGTCTCCGAAGCGAATGGCTGCAGCTACTGCCTGACGGTTCACAGCTTTACGGCCGAGCATATGGCCAAGCTGCCGGCCGATGAAATCATTCTCGCTCGGAAGGGCCATGCCCGCGACCCGAAGCGGGACGCCGCCGTCCAGTTTGCGCGCAAAGTCATCGAGACCCGCGGCAATGTCAGTGACGCCGATCTGAAAGCCGTCCGCGATGCCGGCTACACGGATGCGAATGTCATGGAGATCGTCGCGCTGGTGGCCATGTACTCCCTGACGAACTTTTTCAATAACGTGTTCGATCCCGAGAAGGACTTCCCCGCCGTTACGCCGGCTGGCTCGATCTGAACTCTATCCGGTCGGCATCGAGCGCTATCGCAGCAATCGAAGAGTTTTATTTAGTGATCCGTGCCCCAGCTTGGCGCTGAGACCCGGCCGGCTCCGCAGCATGGTCCATCAATGTAAGGGCGGTTGAGCCACTTCGGCGTCTTCGCGGTGCATTTCTTCCAAGACCAAATCGACGAGATGGCCATAGTTCTTGGCGCTAACCTCATGCCTTTGGGCGAGGGCGGCAATCCGTACCCGCAGATGCACAAAGCCCTCATCGTCGAACGCAAGGCCGAGTTCGCTCTGATAGATGTTCAGGACCGCCGTGGTCACGTCTGAAGGCTCCGCGTCCTTCCTGCGTGTGCATTGCTTCTTCCAATACTTGCGTATTTCAAGATTGATACTCATGGCACTCCCCTGCACTCACTAGCCGGCCTGAACAATTCAAGAACGGCAGGACGTTGGAGTCAACAGGAAGGTTTTCATGAGGGTTAATAACGGCGCAGGCCTCTCGCTCCAGCTTCTCGCGTTTCCTTATCCACGCGTCGAGCTTTCCGATCGCTATTTCGTCGCCAACGGTGAGGGCCGCCTTGTCGCGCAAGACCCGGCCTTCATCGATCGCTAGATAATTTCTCGGCATTGCCGCCACCGCGCATCATGCAGGGTGCCTGATATCGCGAGACGGTGGCTTTAGCCTAACTGATTGTATCAGCTACTATTTTTACCTTGTGTCATTTAAGAAAAAACATTGACGATTCAATGGTTTAGACCTATACATATGTGAGTTGCAGTCGCGCAGCACGAGGTGGTCCGTGGCCAAAGTTCCGACCCCACCGCAGTTTGTACTGCTTGCATTCGACGGTTCGAACGAGGTTGAGTTCTGGAAAGCGACGCGAAAATTCGCGGCGGACGCCGGAGTCCGCTTCACCTATTTCATCAGCGGCGTGTTCTTCCTGCTCGACGCCGACAAGAATATTTACGTCGATCCCGCGGGCCGCAAGGGCAAGAGCAATATCGGGTTTGGCGGTCCATCGCTCGACGTGATGAAGCAACGGCTGGAGCAGGTCAGGCTGGCTATGACGGAAGGCCACGAAATCGCCTCTCACGCCAACGGGCATTTCGACGGCAGGGACTACACCTTCGAGCAATGGAACACGGAGTTCCAGCGATTCACGACCATCATGTCGGATGCCTGGCAGAGATACAACAAGGCGGCGGAACCCGCAGGCTGGAAAAACTATTTCGCCAAGGAGATATCAGGCTTCCGGGCCCCCTATCTCAGCGTCGGCGACCGCAAGGGGTTGTGGAAGACCTTCAAGGAGCAAGGCATCGACTACGATACGAGCCTCGTCAACAACATGGGATATTGGCCGCGCCAGATCGATGGCGTGTGGAACTTTCCGCTGGCCACCATCAACGTCGCGGGCACGCCCAAGAACACGCTCAGCATGGACTATAACTTCTTCGTCGTCCAATCGGGCGGCAAGGACGGGCCCAAGGAAAAGTTCAAGGAATACGAAGACCAGATGGTCCAGAGCTACGTCCAGTACTTCCATCGCAACTACTTCGGCAATCGCGCGCCGGTGCATATCGGGCATCACTTTTCGCAGATGAACGGCGGCGCCTACTGGAAAGCCATGCAGCGCATCGCCCGCTATGTGCGCAAGAAACCGGATGTCATCTGCGGCACCTACAAGGAACTCTTGACTTTCATCGAGAAGAACAAGACTCGCCTGGACGACTATCAGGCCGGCAATTTCGACAAACCGGCCGCTGCTCCGTCGGCGGTCGCCATGGCGCCCAAGATCATGCCTGAATTGAGCCAGAAACAGCTCGATCAGATACAGGCAAAGAAGAAGCCGCGCAAAGCTTCCGGGTGCTGTCCCGGCTGATCATCTCGGGCGCGAGATGCTAAAGCGTGATGGCTTTAGATCGAGTCGCCATCGCGCTTTATCTTTTTGTTTGCGCATGATTTTTCCGGAAAACCGCTGCGCACTTTTCCGATCATGCTCTAAAAATCGGACGGAACGCAGATCAAGCCTGAGCGATATTTCAGCGAAGCCGTCCAGCGCGGACCGCCACCCGACGCCAGCGGATTGAATTTCGAGAATTCGATGTTCTCGATCGAGTTCATGGCCCGCATGGAATGCGCCTCGATGACATCGCCGCCGCGGCCCGGAAATACGTGATAGCCGGCATGGGCAATGCCGACGAAGACCGGAACCTTCTTGAAAGACGTCGGCGGCGACTTCTTGAAGCCCACAAGCTTGGTGGCGTTGTCCACCTTCGAGTCGTAGTAGAAGCCTTTGTTTATCACACTCGCGTAGCGCAGCGCATGGCCGCCCCATTCAGGCCGCCATTTGCCGGGGCTCTTCGGCGGATTGAGTTGCTTGTCCTGCGCGTCCCAGTCCGCATTCTTGCTCGGATCGGGGTTCCAGTAATAGATCTTCCAGCCAAGCTGCTGCAGCATGATCTGCAAATCGGTGCCGTAGAATTTCTGCCCGATCCGCAACTGGTCGTTGATCTTCTTCCACGTGTTCGGCATGCCGGTGGCGTTGAAACCGTGCTCCATCGCCTGCATGGCGAGCGTGATACACGCTGTCGCCACCTGCAGATCGGCCAGGGAGGCGGGCTTGCCATATTTCTTGAGCTGCGCAATGCGGAGCTCTTTGGTCTGGTGCTCGGGCTTGCGGTTGCCGTAATATTTCGACACCCCCCACTTCTTGAAAAAGGCGATGTGGTCGGCATAGACCCAGTCGAGAAAATCCGCTGCCGCGTCGGTAAATTTATCGAGCGAGTTGCGGTGTTTGGATTTCTCTGTCGACGTGAACATGTTGCTGGGCACGGAAGAAGCCATGGCTTTTCTCCGAAAACATTTCACCCTCTGGGGTGACTTTACGACAGGTTTTGGAAAGGTCAAAGGCTTCAGGCGATCGTTCGTCCGCGCCTCAGGCCGGCTTGCCGCACCGTCAGGGCTCTGCCATTATTTCGCCGCCGCCCCACCCGCGCCTTTTCGATGAACGCCCGTCAATTAACGCGCAACCGACCCAATGGGAGATTTCGATGCGACTCGTTCTGGCCTTGCTGCTGTGTGGCTTCCTTCTGCCGCTTTCCACCACGTCGCTGGTCCGTGCACAGGACACCGAGCAGAGCGTGTCGGACGACGAGATTTCCACCACGGCGCGGCGAAGCCTGACCTTCCGACCGCAGGCCGGGCCGCCCGGCTCGCGCGTCCAGCTCGAGGGCGAGGGCTTTCGTCCTTTTGAGCGGCTGCGCCTGCTTGTCGGGCGCACGCCCTCCGATCTCAGGCGTCAAAAAAATGTGGAGGTCAACCGCCGAGGCCGTGTGCAAACGTCCGTCGAGCTGCCCGACTGGGCGCGGCCGGGGCGGAGCGTCTTCTTCGCGTTGCAGAGTTCGGACGGGCGAAGGCGGGCCACGGCCGGGCCGTTCCGGGTCACCGAGAGAAGGCCCTCCCCGCCGCTGACCCTCAGGGGAACGCTTCTCACCGGCGGTGCGGAATGTGCGGTGTTCAGGAGCGATGATGGACGAAGGTATGCGCTCACCGGGAATCTCGGCGGCTTCGGGCCGGGCGACCGCGTCAACGTGCGGGGACGTATCGCCGAAATGTCGCCCTGCATGCAGGGACAGACGCTCGCGGTGGAGCGCATCAGCAAAGCGAAATAGGGGGCAGTGGGTCGCCGGCGCTCTCGTTCTAAAATAAGCCGTCTTCGCGAACGAGAGCGAGCGACTCCTGGAAGACATCGATCATCCGGTCGACGACTTCGCGTGAATGAGCGGCGGAAAGATAGTAGCGGTTGGCCCCCGAAATCAGGACACCGAGATTGAGAGCGTGCATCAGAAAGGCCTGCCGCGCCCGTTCCATGGGCTTCTCGTCGATGTCGAAGCTGCTGCGAACCGGACCGCTTTGAAAGTAGATATGAAACATCGAGCCGACATTGCTCATCTGGACCGCCATGTTGTGTCGTGCGGCGAAGTCATTGAAACTGGCCGTCAGGCGGTCGCCCTCAGCCGCCATGCGAGCGTAGATCTCCGGGTGCTCGGAATAATAGCGGACCGCCGCGGTTCCTGCCGCCATCGATAGCGGGTTGCCGGTGAAGGTGCCCCCGGTGAACACGCCTTGCTCGCCAGGCTTGGGAAGGAACATCCGCATGAAATCCTCCCGCCCGGCGATGACGCCGATCGGCAATCCGCCGCCGCACGCCTTGCCCAGTGTCGCGAAGTCAGGTGTGATGCCGAAATATTCCTGACCGCCGCCATAGGCCAGGCGGAAGCCGGTGACCATCTCGTCCAAAGCGAACAGCACGTTGCACTCGCGGCAAACCTCTAGAAGGGATTTGAGATAGGCGCCAGCCTCGCGCTGAGGGTTCGAATGCTGGACGGGCTCGATGATCACCATCGCCAGCTCATCCTTGTTGGCGCGGATGATGTCGAACGCACTGGGATTGCGATAGGGGAGAGGAACGATCAGATCGCGAATTGCTTTCGGGATACCGGTGCTGATCTCGACGCCGGACGGCCGCTCCCGGGAGTCGACAGCGGTCGGCGCAACCATGCAGTAGTCGTGCATGCCGTGCCAATAGCCGTCGAATATGCCGATCTTTTCCTTGCCCGTGAACGCACGCGCTGCGCGCATCGCATAGCCGGTCGCCTCGGACCCCGAGTTGCAGAACAGAAGACGCTCGGCGCATGGAATGGCGTCCTGCAAGAGTTGAGCGAGTGGAAGCTGTTCTTCGGAGTGAATGCCGAAATGCCATCCCGATCCGGAGATCCTGGAAATCGCCGCCGCGATCTCCGGGTGCCGATGACCCAGGACGCAGACGCCGAACCCCATGCAGGTGTCTATGTACGTGTTGCCGTCGATATCCGTGAGCGTCGCGCCTTCGCCCGAGTCGATATAGATGGGATGCGGCAAATAGAGATTGGCGCGCATGCCGGAGAACAGGATGCTCTCCCGATCACCGGTCATGGCCTGACACTTCCTTGTCTTGGCCAACATTTCGGTGATGGCGCCCTCGAAGCGTGATCGTCCCGTCATGACCCGTCCCTCATTCTGCCGGCCGCTCCGTAAATGAAGCCGGCCGCGTCCCTTCTTTCGTGCTCAGCCGCTTAGCTGTACGCTGTTTCAAGCAGGTGGGAAATGCAAGACGCGCGACAAGGCGGCCATCCTGGTTGCCAACGCTTAAGCAGGCAAAGCCCCGGGGAGCCCGCGTCCGTAGGAGCGGTGATTAAATTTCATACAGAAATGAATTCTTGACGATAGCGCGCCTATATAGGCGCCTGTCTGGAAAGAGGCCCCAGAACCCTTCTTCGGAAGGAGCCACAATTGTCCGCGCGCTGGAAGCGCAAATAGGTTTGCCATGTCGGTAAAAATTGAGTCCGCCGATAAATCCGAGATTGTCGGAATCCTCCTTCGAATATTCGCAGGCGCGCTTATCGTCGGCCTGCTGATCGTCTGGCCGGCGCTTGAAATCCTGAGTGCTGCATGGACATGAAGCCCAGAACCGTGCGGTGAACCCGCCTTTTCAGGACGTGTGCGACGATGATGGCGGATCGTCAGCAACCGGATCGGCGCCCAGGCCCATGCCACCCGCCATCGCGCCGCCGCCCATCCCCCCGCCGCCCTGCCCCGAGCCCCTCTTGTCGCGATCGCCTTTGTCGCGCGCGCCGGCGCCGGACGGCCGGGTCGGGCCCTGCATGGGAATCTCGAGATCAGGCGGGATCGGCGCAAGATCGAGCGCTTCGCGAATGAAGGCGCGCAGCGAAACCACCAGTTCATGCGTGTGGACCGGACGTCCGGCCACCAGCTCGCGCGCCGCGCGCTCCGCCAGCCGCACCTGCTCTTCGGTGCCGAGCAGGATGATGTCGGACAATGCTGCCTCGACCGCATCGCGGATGCGGCGGGACCGATCGGAGCCCAAGGTGCCTTCGGCGGCGGGACTCAGCGGCGCCCCAGGCTCACCCTCCGGCGCAGGCTCGCCGTCGCGGCGCAACTGCTTCAGATGCGTCGGATCGACGGTCAGGATACCGGTGAACGAACCGCCCAGCGCCTTGTAGGCCGCAATCAGCGTACGCAACCGCTCGTTGATCTGGCGGTTCATGCGCTCGCGGCGCTGCTGAATGGTGAACATCATCAGCAGGCGAATGCCCATCCCGATCAGCGTGATCAGCGCCAGGCCAAGCAAGGTGGTGAGAAGGCCGTACCAGGAACTGAAATCGATATTGCGCATGGTGACCCTATCAGCCTGCCCGCCTTGACCGGACCCTGCTCAGCACCCGGCGGATATAGCACAGCCTTGCAGGGGCAAAAACGGCGGGCGGGCGAAAGGCTTCGCTCCTGACGGCACCGGATTGCTGTCCGGTCACGCGCGCGATAGGCTCCCACCGGGCAGACGAGTGGAGGCGTTCATGGCAAGGATGATAACGCTCAAGGAAATGGGGCGCCCGTTCTTCGTATTGGTCAATGCGGACGCGATCAGCTACGTCCGGCCGTATTCGGCCGATTACGGCTCGACCATCGTGTTCGACCACGGAAACAGCCTCGCGGTGGAGGACGCGCCCATCGACATCCTGTCCAAGATTTCGACGGCATAGATATCAGGCGCACCGAAACCGGAAGCGCAAAGCAATGCCTATTTCGCGCGCTTGAGCTGGCCGCAGGACGCAACTATGGCCTGCGAAGGGCCGAGGCTGGTCTGCGTGTAGCAGAGGTCCACGAGCTCCGGATTGCTGATGTCGGCGTCCATCGAGCCGTCCGTATCGGCAGCGAGAAACCTCTTCCCGTCGGCCGTGATCGTTCCCACGAACGGATCCTTGCTCTCGGGCTTGGACCAGGAGCTGCCCCAGACCAGCCGTCCGTCCTGGCCCACGATATCGACCGTGAATTCGATCTGCCGGATGCGCGGTGGGTCGGCGATCGTCTCGTTGCCCGGATGGTGCGGGTTGTGACCAAGGATCGCGGTCTTGAAGGGGCCCGTCCATGTCCCCTTGAGGTCCGGCAAGCTCTCCGCATAGGCGCCGGCCGCCGTCATGATCATCGCGAGCACAGCAATCATCAGCCTCTTCATCGATTCCTCCCGGTTGCGGAACCCAAATCGCCGCGGCCTGCCACCGCACATGGATCGCGCGAGCTTGGGCATGCGCGCGCGATGGTGCCATCTGTTTCAGGCTTGCGCAATATCGAACCGCCAAAGCGGGCCTGCTTTGCGTGAATCAGATGATCCCGTGCTGCTTCAGAACGGCCTGCTCATCTCCCGATATCCATCCAAAGATCTTTGGCGTATCCGCAAGCTGCTGCACCAGGTAATGGACCTCGAAATCAATGGAAATATCCGGTTCGCCGCCGCGGTCATAGATGGCTCGCCAGGCGACGTGCGCCAGGCAGTGGTGCTCGTCGATGGATGCGATGCGGACATTGCGCAGCCGCATATCCTTGGTGCCGATCCGGCGATAGTTCTCGAATCCCTGCCGCATCACCTGCTTCAGCTGCTCGTCATTACGGCCAACATTGACGCCGGCCGGAGACGCAGCCACGAAGGCCCCAGCGTATGAGGATGTCACCTCGTCCATGTCGGCTTCACCGCCAAGCGCCCTTCGGAACAGCTTCTCGTAGCGCTCAAACAGCTCCCCTACGCTTTTCTCCACATGGCGCCTCCGCAGCGGGCCTTCCCGGCCGGAAATGTCCTGTACCATGATTGTCATCTTCCTGGTCTCGAATGTCCCGCCGGGCGGGGATTTGCCCGGAAAACACCGTGGGAGTATGGCAGTTCAAGGGGAACTCAGATGGCAAACCTGCATCTTCAGAATCTCCCGATGGCCGAGAGCGGGAGCGCCGGCACAAGCGTCGAAGACTGGAAGAAGGCGTTCCTGTGGAACCTCTATTATGTTCTCGGGCGCTTTCCGGAGACGGCGAGCCTGAACGACAAGTATCTGGCGCTCGCCCATAGCGTGCGCGAACGCCTGCTCGACCGCTGGGTCAAGACATCCGAAACCTATTATCGGAAAAAGGCGCGCACGGCCTGCTACCTGTCGGCCGAATTCCTGCTCGGCCCCCATCTCGGCAACAATCTCCTCAATCTCGGAGCATATGACGAGGCCAAGCAGGCCATGGAGGAGCTCGGCTTCAATTTCGAGGATTTGCTCGATCAGGAGGAAGAGCCGGGCCTCGGCAATGGCGGCCTCGGACGTCTTGCGGCCTGCTATGTCGATTCGATGGCGACGCTCGAGATCCCGGCCGTCGGTCACGGCATCCGCTATGAATTCGGCATCTTCGACCAGGTCATCCGCGACGGCTGGCAGGTCGAGATCGCGGACAAGTGGCTGCGCCTCGGCAATCCGTGGGAAATCCCGCGCCCCGAGATCGCCATGACCGTCGGCCTCGGCGGCCATACCGAACATTACACCGACGAGAACGGCCGCTATCGCGTGCGCTGGATACCGCAGCGCCTCGTCAAGGGCATCGCCCACGATACGCCGATCCTGGGTTTCAGGGTGAACACCGCCAATATGCTCCGTCTGTGGCGGGCGGAGGCCGTCAACTCGTTCGACTTCCAGTCCTTCAATACCGGCGACTACTATGGCGCCGTCGAGGAAAAGGTCGGCTCCGAGACGATCAGCAAGGTCCTCTATCCGAACGATTCGGGGCTGGAGGGCAAGCAGCTTCGCCTCGAGCAGCAGTATTTCCTCGTCTCCTGCGCGCTCCAGGATATGATGCGCATCACGCTGCAGACGGCCCCCGATCCGTCGCATTTCCACGAAAAATATGCCGTCCAGCTCAACGATACGCACCCGGCGGTCGCGGTCGCGGAACTCATGCGCCTCCTCGTCGATGAGTACGGCATGGACTGGGAGCCGGCGTGGGAGGTGACACGCCGAACGATGGGATACACCAACCACACGCTCCTTCCCGAGGCGCTCGAGAAGTGGCCGATCGGATTGTTCGAAAGCGTCCTGCCGCGCCATCTCGAGATCATATTCGAGATCAACCGCCGCTTCATCGACGAGGTGAGGGCCAGATATCCGGGCGACGACGAGCGGGTCCGCAGGCTTTCTCTCATCGATGAGACCGGCGGCCGGTCGATCAGGATGGCGCATCTCGCTTGTGTCGGCAGCCACGCGATTAATGGCGTCGCCACCCTTCACAGCGAGCTCCTCAAGCACGAGGTGCTGCGCGATTTCAACGACATGTGGCCGGAGAAGTTCTTCAATGTGACGAACGGCGTTACGCCGCGACGCTTCCTCATGCTGACCAATCCCGGGCTGACGAAGCTCGTCAGCGACGCCATCGGAGATGGCTGGACGCGCGACCTCGACAAGCTGCGTCTCCTCGAAGCCAAGGCTGACGAACTGGCCTTCCGCGACGCGTGGCGAAGCGTCAAACGGCAGTGCCGCGAAGCGTTCGCCGCGGAGATTCTCAAAAAGACTGGCATCACGACCGATCCGGCAAGCCTGTTCGATGTCCAGGTCAAGCGTTTCCATGAATACAAGCGACAGCACTTGAATGTCTTGCACATCATAACGCTCTATCATCGCCTGAAGCGCGACCCGCATTGCGACGCGCCGGCGCGCACCGTCGTTTTCGCAGGCAAGGCGGCACCCGGCTACATGATGGCGAAGCTGATCATCAAGCTGATCCACGCCGTCGCCGACATCGTGAACAACGACCGGGCGATCGCCGGACGGCTGCGCGTCGCCTTCGTGCCCGACTATAATGTGAAGAACAGCCAGCGCATTTTCCCGGGCGCCGATCTCTCGGAGCAGATTTCAACGGCGGGCAAAGAGGCGTCCGGCACCGGCAATATGAAATTTGCGATGAACGGCGCGCTCACCATCGGCACGCTCGATGGCGCCAATGTCGAGATCCGCGACGCCGTGGGAGCGGAAAACTTCTTCCTGTTCGGCATGACGGTGGACGAGGTCCAGCGGCGGCTCGCCGAGTGCTACCGGCCGTATGAGCACTATCGCTCGGACGAGGAGCTCAAGGAGGCCATCGATGCGATCGCGGACGGGGCTTTCTCGAATGGCGACCGCGAGCTGTTTCGCCCGATCGTGGACAATCTGCTGGGGACCGATCCCTATATGGTGCTGGCCGACTACCGTTCCTACATCGATTGCCAGGACAAGGTCGGCCGCGCCTGGCGCGAGCCCGAGCGCTGGACGCGCGCGTCGATCCTCAACGTGGCGCGCATAGGCCAGTTCACGTCCGATCGCGCGATCGGCGACTATTGCCGTGACATCTGGCACATCAACCCCGTAAAGGTTGCCGAGTAGGGGTGGCCTGAGCCGTCGCCGATGCGAAGCCCGCTCTATCTCGCCTTGAGAGCGATGACACGCATTACCGTATCGACTTGACCAGGGTTGGTAACTTCCCTCGTCTCGCCCGTAACGCCGACAAAGACGCCACCGGCCGGGACCCTGAACTCCCTGCCCTTCTTGACCCGAAGCTCTCCTTCGAGGACGTGATAGATCGTGTCGAACCTTATTTTCTCCGGCGGAAAACCCGCGCCGGGCGCAACGACATAGTCGGTCATCACGATGGACCGGTAATTCGGCAATGCCGCCGGCCACCTGCCCAAGTCGATCCGCCTCACACCCGGCATGACTTCCAGACCGGCGTGTCTCGCATAGATCTCAGACTTTGCCGAACCAGGAAATAGAGCTGCCGGAGCGAAAATCGTCGCGCCAAGCGTTATTGCGGTGCGACGATCCATGGTTGCCATGATCATCCTCCATGATGGAGCCCGCCGAACACCGCCGTTGAAAACAAGCTCCCAGGTCTCGCTGGAGTCAAGGAAATTGCCGCATTCTCCTGCCACCGGCGGCTCATTGACTTCGTGGGCGAAGGGATGGGATTCTGGGAACGGGGAGGCCGCAGATCCAATGAACGGAGATCGAGGTTGAGAACAGTCCTTCTGGCGTTGTCGTTCGCCGGCGCGGCCTCTGTTGCGCTTGCAGCCTCGGAGCCTGCCCCACCGCCCGAACTCGACGCCCTACGCAAGGACTTGGCCGCCGCGGTGAAGGCGCACGACCTTAAAGCGATCGTCGCGCTCTCGCGCTTCCCGGTGGCGTTCAGCGGCTATGAGGCTCCCGACAAGATCACCGAGGAGGACTTCCTGTCCGACGAGATCCAGTTTTCCAGCCTGTTCTACGAGGGCGGCGAGCAGATCGTGACCTGCCTCGCCACGGCCAAGCTGGACTACCAGGCCGAAAACCCCGATTTCCCGGGCAGTCCCTGGTATATCGACTGCGACGGAAACGAATATTATTTCGGACTCGTCGACGACAAATGGCGCTTTACGTCGTACATGAACGTCAACGAATAGGCGCGCGCATGGCATAACTATTGGCTGTTGTGCTGGCGGGTTCCCGAGACCATCTTGGTGCTCGTGGCGTGGACCTTGTGCCAGGGGACGCTGCTCTTCAGCCAACACTTCGACTTCGGTCCCTGGATGTCGGCGGGCACCCAGGTCCAAGCCTTGCACTGGCTGCTGAGATTGCAAGCCGCCTTGCAAGCGCCAACTGAACCATCCCCAGCCGTCGCACCCTCGGCGAGATCGGAGCCCGGCCGGTCAATGCCCTCGATTTGACTCTCGGCCACCATGCCAAGCTTCTCCCGGTGGCGAATGGCCAGGCAATCGACCACGTAGTCGTGCACAAAGACCGATTTGACCGTCCTATAATCGTCGCCACAGCCGGTGCCCCCGTGAGTACGGCGAAAGACCGAGACCGTAGTGGCGTGACGATTGGCAATAGGCGATGGCGACTGACAGGCGCTGCGCTCGATCCACCACTTGATGTCGTAGGGCACAGAACCATGTATGCCGAGACTCGTGGAGCACTCGCCGGGTTCATCGTCCGGAGTCAAACGATTGTCCCAAATCCTGCTCATGCATCGGTGAGCCCGATGCTGAGCCTCGCGCCGACAGCCATTCATCGTCCCCGCACCTTGGCCAACGCCTGCGTTGAAATGATCGACGGGAAAATCCGGCTTGAACGACGGGTCAAAATTCGGACGCCGCCCCTTGTCGGAAGGCGCGCGCAGTTCGAAATGCGCCTCGCAGCGACATTCATCGGCTCTCGCCTCCTCCGGCATCGCAAGAGCGAGCGGCGCTGTGAGAAGTGCAGCAAAGTTGATCACGCGGGATTTCCAACGGATGAGTGGCGACATAGCGAATCTCCTTGTGCCTTTGGGTCGTCGGTCGTTACTCGCAACTGCAGTCTGGCGGCTGATGCCGCGTACGACGCCGTTGCGTTTCGGAGCTACTCGCCGACGCTGCGGAAGACTCGTCTTTGGGGCGCAACTATAGGGCGGCGACGCTGAACTGGACCTGATCGTCCGGTTCAGGCGTGGTTCACGTCGGGTCCGCCGTCGGGCGCCCGATCCACATGAAGGGGAACGCCGTGGGCCTTAGCGCGGCGCTATCCGCCTGCATTTGGGCGGCTTGCCGCGGAAGCCCTTGGGACATTTCTTGCGCTCGACGATCGGCTTGCATTTGCCGGGTTTGCCGGTCGTGCCCCGCTTGCAGCGGCATTTCGGATAGATGCCGACCGAGTCCGCCTGGCATTTCCTGGGCGCGATGATGCGCACGCACTTGCCGGGCGTGCCGGTCGTGTCCTGCTTGCAGCGGCAGTCAGGATAGAGGCCGTCGGAATCCGGCGGGCAGGTCGTCTCGGCTTCGGACGACGCCGGCTGGCACCTTCCATCGAGCACGCGCCACCCCTCCGCGCACGCGCACTCGCCGCCGATGAACCCCACTGTATTTGCCGGGCATTTTCCTTCCGGCTGCTTCACGGCTTCCGGCTGCTTCACGGCTTCCGGCTGCTTCACGGCTTCCGCCTGCTTCACGGCTTCCGCCTGCTTCACGTCTTCCGGCTGCTTCACGGCTTCCGGCTGCTTCACGCCTTCCGGTTGTTTCACCCCTTCCGCCTGCTTCACGCCGCTCTTGCCTTCCGGCTGCTTCAGGACGCTCTTGCCTTCCGACTGCCTCACGTCCCTCTTGCCTTCCGGCTGCCTCACGTCGCTCTTGCAGCTCTCGCCATCCCAGCTCGACTGGGGCGGGCAGCACTTGCCGCGAACTTGCTTGCGCGACCAGCCTCGCGGACAGGCGGGCGATGCCGGGGGCGTCAGGCCCAGTCCGCAGAATGTCTTCCCGCGCTTTTCGAAAGGCGCGAACCTGGCTTCGGTGACGGTCCCGTCGTCGCCGGCATTTATATTGCCCCGCGTGCCGCCTGCCGGTTCGAGAATCTCGACCTTGTTCTTCAAGCCGCACTTCGCTGGCTTACCCGCAACGAAACTCACCGGCGCCTCGAGCTCGAGCTTGAGATCGACGCTCTCGCCCGGACCGAGCTCGAGCGGCGGATGGGTGCAGATGATCTGCTCGGGATGGCCGGCCGCCGACCGGCCTTGGCAAACCCAGGGCGCCGACCAGCTTCCGTTGGACGGGTCGACGACGGCGCCGCCGAACAGCGTGCCGCGAAGCTCGATCGCCTCCTCATGGACACCTGGTCCGTTATTGGTGACGGTGATCGTGAACCGGCAATCCTGACCGGCCGCCGCGGTGGTGACGCAGTCGCCAGCAGCCTGCGTGACAGTCAGGTTCCTCTCGGGGCGACAGAAGGTCTTTCCGTCCTTTTCGAAGGGCGCGAACCTGGCTTCGGCAAAGGCCATATCGTCGCCGGTACTGGCATTGTCGTGCGTCCCGCCCGCCGGCGCGACAATCTCGGTCTTGCTCGTGTAGCCACACTTCACCTGCGAAGCCGAGGGTGCCACGAAGCTCATCGGCGCCTCGATCTCGAGCTCGAGGTCGACGCTCTCGCCCGGGCCGAGCTCAACCGGCGGGTGGGTGCAGATACCCTGTTCGGGATAGCCAAGGAGGGGCTGGCCCAGGCAGGTCCAGGGCGCCGACCAGTTTGCGTTCGACGGCTCTTCGATGGCGCCATCGAAGAGCGTATCGCGAAGCTCGATCGCACCCTTGTGGACCCCCGGACCTCTGTTGGTGACAGTGATCGTGAACCGGCAATTCTGGCCGCCCGTGGTCGAGTCGCAAGCGCCCGCCGTCTTGGCAATAGTGAGGTTTCTCTTCTCGCCGGGGTCGGTCTTGAGGCCTCCTCCGCAGAACTTCGCTCCGTCCTTCGCAAACGGCGCGAACGCGACTTGGGCAGAGGCCACATCGTCGCCCGCATCGACATTCTTCGCGCTGCCGCCCAAGGGCCTCAGGATCTCGACCTTGTTGTCGTAGCCGCACCTCGCCTCGGTGCCCGAAGATGCGGCGAAGCTCAGCGGCGCCTCGATTTCAAGATCGAGCACGACGCTCTCGCCCGGATCGAGCTCGACCTCGGGATGCGTGCAGATTGCCTGCTCGGGATGACCCAATGCCGACTGGACTTCGCACAACCAGGGCGCCGACCAGTTGCCGTTGGACGGCTCGACGATGGCGCCATCGAACAACGTGTCGCGGATCTCGATCGGCGCGTTGAACACGCCTGGCCCTTGATTGGTCACCGTGATCGCAAATTTCGTGCTCTGTCCGGTCGCGGTGACCCGGCTTGCGCCCACCGTCTTGGTGACGGTCAGATTGCTCTCCTGCTCTTCGTTCGTCGCAAGCGGCCGGGGCTCGCCGATATTCGACACGAGGCAGACCGCCGGAATGTGGGGGTGGTCGGGCGGAGGATGGGGCGCCAGGTAAAGCGTCGATGATCCGGAATCGTCTGCCCAGGCAAGGTTGAGAGGTGTGGGGGCCTTCGGCGCGGCGATATACGCACGGTTCTTGAGCGCGCATTCCGCAACAGGCCCGAGGGGAATTCTGACGGTTGCCCCGAATTCGACGGATTCGCCGACCCCAAGCTCAGGATTTTCACTTCGGCACTCAGAGCGCAGCGGTGCCGGCTGTTGGCACGTCCAGTGGACCGGCTGGCTGAGCGAGAGAGCCGCTTTGGGCGGCGCGGAAGGAGGGCCGACCAGCTCATCGACAAACTCGATCGGGCTTGTGTGGGCATCCGGACCCGTGTTGGTGATCCTGACCTTCCACTCGCACCGCCACATTTTGCCGGAGACCTGGCAAAATTTCATGTTCTTGACCCAGCCCGCCGTCTCGAGCTTGAGGTTGCTTTGTTTCGATGCGCAGGCAATCCGGCCCGAGGGCAGGATCACGTCCCTCTGGAGCGGCATGGTGAGCGAGGCCGTATCATCGCCCTTCAAGCTGTCGAGCGGAGAGCCCCCTCCGGCCTTGCCGATCTTCGCATTCGTCGTGACCTCGCATTTGGTCACGCGTTCCAAGGGAATCCTGACCGTCCCCGGGATGAACGCGCTCTTGCCCTTGCCGAGCTTGGCATTGGCGCTCGTGCACTGATAGAGATTCGAGCCTGCGACGGGCCCTTCGCAGTCCCAGCCAGGCCGTTCGTCAAATGTGATGGTGGCGCCTTCGGGCGTGTCGACCGGCAGCGCGTCGACGATCCGGATCTCGCCCGCATAGGGTTCGCCGAGATTCGCGATCTTGAGCAGGAAATGGCAAATCCAGTTTCCGTCCACGGCCGGGCAAGAGTCTCCGGGAGACTGGTTGCGATTCATGATCTCGAGCGCGAGGTTGCTCGTCAGGCAGATGCCCTGGCCTTCGTCCGGTGGGAAGACGGGCGCGAACTGGGCTTCTGCCGAGTCAGTGTCGTCTGCCTCGAGGAAATTGCGCGGTGACCCGCCCGGCGCCTTGACGATCTTGGTGCTGCTGGTGATCGCGCATGCCGCATCGGGCGTCACGGGAATCCTGACGGTCAGCGGAATCTCGACCTTTTCCTGATGCGCCAGGTTGGGATTGTCGCTGCCGCACCGATAGTGATGCGGGAACGGCGCCGTCGCGCCGCAATTCCAGCCGGTGGGCGGCTCAAACGAGACCGTGGCGCCGGCGGGCGTGCCGGATGGCAGGGTGTCGATGAACTGGATAGGACTCGCGTAAGCTTTGCCGAAGTTCTGCAGCGTGACCTTGAACCTGCACTCCCATGCGTCGTCCAGGACCGGGCATGGTTCGGAAGGTCCGGTGTTCGTGAGCTCGAGATTGGAGAGACAGATGCCCTGCGCGACAGCGGCGGCGAGCTTCGCCGTGGCCGAGCTCGCATCATCGCCAAGGGCGGCATTGTCGAGCGTGCCGCCCATCGCCTTGATGATCTCGGCGCCGTTGGTGACCTCGCATTTCGCAACAGGCGCCACCGGAATCTTGACGATCGCCCGGATCTCGGCCTTTTCCAGAGGCGCAAGGTCGGGATTGTCGCTGCTGCACTGGTAGAGGTTCGGAAACTGCACCGGGCCGCCGCAAGTCCAACCGGCGGGCGGCTGGAAGGAGATGGTGGCGCCGGCCGGGTTGCCGAAAGGCAAGGCGTCGGTGAACTGGACAGGACTCGAGTAAGCCTTGCCGAGGTTCTGCACCGTAACCTTGAACTCGCATACCCAGCTGCCCCAGATGACGGGGCACTCGCCGTCGGGCCCTTTCGTCTCGAGCTTGAGATTGCTCACGGCATCAAGGTTCGGGCACTGAGCAAGCTCGCCCGGCAGGACCATCGTGGCCTCGGCTTCATCATCAGTCAAATCTGCGTTCTGATCGGTGCCGCCCGCCGCCGCCACGATCTTCACCGCGTTCTTCGCCTGGCAACTCAGAGGCCCTGCGAGAGTCTTGGGTAACTTCACGACGACATTCAAATTCACGGCCTGATTTGGCAGCAACGCAACCGACCATCTCTCGCAGGACAAGGTCGGCGCGGAGCCCATGCAGCTCCACGACCGGGCCGAGAAGGTCGCGGTCGCGCCCTGAGGGATCGTGTCGTCGAGCTTGATGAGACCGTAATAGGCGCCAGCCCCGGTGTTGCGGACAACGAAAGTGTAGCGGCACTCGAAGAAGCCAACCTCGTCGGCACAGACTTCGGCCAGCGGATGCGTCGAGATCTCGAGATTGGCCTTGCCGATGGCGGGCGGCGGACAATGGGGAGCCGGGATCGTGGCGGTGGCGAGATCGAAGTCATCGGCGGGATCGACATCGCCTAACCCCCCGGGCCAGACCAGTCCGGCCTGACTGTCGAGATGGCAGAGGGGCGCGGCGACCGGGAGATCGACCGTGACATGGAGATCGACGCTTTCGCCGGGCAGGAGCGAAGCCTGAGCTTGAGTGCATTGCTGCTCGCTCGGCGAGAGCGCAAAGCAGAGCCAGGGCGGACTGTGGCTGAGCGTCATCACCGCGCCGGCCGGCTGCGCCGGCAAACGGTCCTTGACGACGATCGGGCCGACATAGGCGTCGGGGCCGGTATTGGTGACTCGCACCACATAGTCGCAGAGGAAGCCAAGCCCACCCGCGGCGCAGGCGCCCCTCACCGAACGCTCCTCGAGCCTGAGATTGTAGGTCCCATCCGGCGGCACATCGGCTGCCGGCGCATGGATGCCGGTGGCGATCTTGGGATCGCAAGGCTGCCAGATCTCGACATCGCCGACATGGCCTTGGCTTTGCGGATCGGCGCCTCGGCCACCGTAGTCGATGAACCGGGATTTGGCCGGCGGTTCATTGTCGGCCCGCGTCAGCGCAAGATCGGTCCCTTGCAGCAGCGGAGAGCCCGTCGCCCACAGCGTCATATCACATGCGCCGGGCCGGATCGTGCCGGCCTCGTCATAGCCCACACCCAGCGCCACGCCGCCCGATGTGGTGCGATGGTCGGGCGGGGTACCGAGGGCATATTCATCTTGTATCGGCGCCCAGGTGCCGGGTGTTACCGGGTCGTCCGGTATTTCCCGGGCAAACCGGAACAGCACGGTGCCGCCCCGCTTTGCGACATACATGCGATTTTGGCCGTCGAAGGCGATGTCCGAAATCGGGTGATTGCGTTGCCCGCCCAGAACCTCGATTTCGCGGCGTGGATCGCTGCCAAAGGTCCCGTCGAGATTGATGGACACGGACCAGATTTCCGGTCCAGCGGCATAATAGAGACGTCCCGCATGGAGGCCGAGCCCCCAGATGCGCCGCTCGGGCGGGGTCAAGCCCCACGTCGCCTGGTCCTCACTGTCGAAGGCGGGCGATTTGATATCCATGGCGATGCCGTCATCGGCAATAGCGGGAAGGCCCAGCGCCGTCCGGCCGGTCCGCGCATGGTCGAAGCTGGCAACGAGGGTTCCCGCGGCATCGAGGCGGTAGATCAGGCCCGTGTCGAGGTCGGAGACGAAGAACTGCCTTGTGGCCGGGTCGAATACGATGTCGCCGAGGCCCGGACCGGCATTTCCGGGTATTGTCGCGAAGAGCGACACGGCGCCCGTTTTGCCGTCGATCCTGTAGATCGAGCCCGGCCCCCCTCCTCGCCCGAATTGGCCCGCCATCCATTCGGCATTGGCGTCGCCCTTTGTCAGGCGTTGCGGGCGCCCGTCGCCATCGGAATCGGGGGCCACGATCTGAAGCCCGAAGGCCGAGGTGGCGCCGAGATAAATGCTGGGCGTCGCCTGCGTGCCACGGGCAGGAAGGCCATCATCGAGGCCGATCGCGAAAACCTGGCCGACGTCGCGGGCTTTCACCCGGAGCTTCGGCGGGCGCTGCGGAGATGCGCCCGGCTCGAGCTGCAAAATCTGCGCCGAGGCGCCGTCGAGATCGATGAAGGTTCCATCGACAGGATCGCCGGCAGCGCCTGGCGCACCTGCCGCTTTCGCCCCGGCGAAGCCCGTTACCACGGCCTCGCCCTGCGCAAGCGCGGCGTTGTCCTGCGCTTTCGCCGCAGATACGGCGACCACTGCCAAAATGAGACACAGCAAGCCCAGGCATCGCATTCACGATCTCCTATGGTTGCAGCATCTCGCCAATTGGTCTTGCCTCAGCCCCTCGCCACTCTGAGGGAAATTTCCCACGAGCACAATGTCAGATCAATGAGATGGACCTTCACGATCCCTTGCAAATCGGTATCGGCCCCGGCGGCGGTGCCGGATGATCCTTCTGGTATTGGATCAGGATCGGTTCGAGAGATTCTCTGGCCCAGAATTTCGGAGAGCGAATTTCTTTCAAGCAAGAGGCGTTCCAATATAATCCTCCGCTCGTCGGCAATCGGCCGGCCTTGACGGCCCCCACGACGGCTTCGATGTCCTTTGATTCAGGATAGATATAAAGCGTCGTCGGCTTATCCTTCATCATCGGCATGATCTGCCTGGCGTCCGAAGGCGACCAGCTGGTGCAGCCATTGCTGCGGCCGAAGGAATAGTCCACCAGCTTTCCGAATGGAACGTAACCGTTTTGATTCGCGTACGGACTTTTCGGGTCTTTCCGCAGGCACACTCCCCTCAGCAACACGGCCGGATGCCCCCCGATCAGACGAAGCCTCGCATTTCCCGTGTCACCTTCACCGTCAAACTGCACGAAAGAGCGATTCAAAACCGCACTTCTCCCGGATGAGGCGCGATAATAACCTTTGAAAGACGTGATCTCCTCGCGTGTCAGGTAGGCTCCCCCGGTCGTCAATTTGGAATCCAACGCATTACTGAAATTCTTCGCGCACCGGATTCCGTTCGCGAAGTTAGCGATGCCCTTCAAATGACGACCGTTGCCGTGGCCCGTTGGAACCGCGCGAAAGGTCCGGTCGGCTTCGCATATGGTGTAGAACCGTCGCCCCCAACCGCCAGGCCGCGTAGCGTCCATAGCGAAGTAGCATGGATTTTTGACCACGCCTTCGCTCACTTTCTGCAAGTAGAGCGCGCGTGCCCTCTGCAAAACCACTTGCGCGATCTGGCTTGGGCCTTCGCCGACATGGGGTCGCAGCCATTCCGGAACATCTGGGGATTGCTCCGCGGCAAAAGAGTGGGGCAAACCCAACAAGGCAATAGCCATGCCCGAGCTGACGACACCGAGGAGGAGCGACTTCAGCCGCATCGGATGATATCTCCCGCAAGGCCCCCTAAGTTGTAGATCGCTCTCGCCAAGGAAACATGGAACACATGCAAATTCAAGCCCGTCGGCGTAAGCTCGGGCGCGAACCGTCAGGCAACACATCTCCTGGAATGGAGATTCCCTTCACGCTTCAGCTCCGGGGCGATTTCGCCCCCGGGAACCGCCGGACTGAACAGGAAGCCCTGACCCTGCTGGCAGCCGAGCGCCTGCAGGAACTCAAGCTGCTCCTTCGTTTCGATGCCCTCGGCAAGCGTCACCAGGTCCAGGCTATGGCCGATATTGATGACCGCCCGGAATATTTCCGCGGACTTCCGCGCGGTCTCGACATCCTTGACGAAGGATCGGTCAATCTTGATCTTGTCGAACGGAAAACTGCCCAGATATCCCAATCCGCAATAGCCGGTGCCGAAATCGTCGAGCGCAATGGACACGCCAAGGTCCTTCAGGTCCTGCAGGATCTGCACGGTTTCGGACGTTTTTTCCAAGAGGCAGGATTCGGTGATTTCGAGCTCGAGCCGGTGGGCAGCGAGACCTGACCTCGCGAGCGCGCCAGATACGGCCTCCACGAGCTTGCCCGACTTGAACTGGGCCGGGGAAATGTTCACCGCAATTGTCAGATCTTCCCGGAGGGCGGTCGCCAAGCTGCAGGACCGTTCCAGCACCCAGGCGCCGATCGGAACGATCAGTCCGCTCGATTCCGCGACGGGGACAAAAGTCGACGGCGGTATCATGCCTTCGATCGGATGGTTCCAGCGCAGCAGAGCCTCGAAGCCGATTTCCTTAGCGGTCGCGAGGTCCACCAGAGGCTGATAGTGGACATCGAATTGATCCTCGGCCAGGGCCTGGCGCAGGTTCCGCTCCATCTCGCGGCGCACGATCGTCTGCAGCGACATATGCGGCTCATAAACCCGGCAGACGCCACGGCCATCCGACTTTGCCTTGTAGAGGGCGAGGTCGGCGTTCTTCAGCATGGTGGAAGCGTCAGTCGAAACGTCCAAACCGACGCTCAACCCAGCGCTCACCCCGACCAGGATTTCGTATTCGCGGACCTTGAGGGGATCGGCGAAAGCCTTGACCAGGTCGCTCCCAGCGGTGTGAGCGTCCGCGGGATCGGCAAGCACCGGCAGCAGCACCGCGAACTCATCGCCACCCAGGCGGCCGACAATTCCCCGGTCGCCTAAGCATTCTTCGAGCCTGTGGGCCACCGCAATGATGAGGTTGTCGCCGACATAATGTCCGAGGGTGTCATTGATGTTCTTGAAGTCGTCGATATCCACCAGAATGACCGACCAAAGGCCGGGATCCTGTGTTTTCCGCAGATGCGTGTCCTCAAGCAGCTCGAGGAACAGCCGCCGGTTGGGAAGGCCGGTCAACGCATCGTGTTCCGCCATGAACTTGATGCGGGCGTCCTGCTTGCGGCGCTCGGTAACGTCGAAGACGGAAATGATCGCCGCTTCCTTGCCGCCATATATGATGGGCCGGGCGTAGCTCGAGACCAGAATTTCCGTGCCGTCGGCCTTGTTATGGATCCAATCCTTTTCGCCGCTGTCCCGGGTAAAGTTGTTCCTGGCGTCGTCGAGCGCCCGCTGCCGTTCGTAAGCGGGCCTGATTTCCAGCGACGTCATATTCAGGAACCGGTCGCGCGCATAGCCGTAATGCTCGACAGCCGCGGCATTGACGGCAAGGAATTTCAGGCTTGATCTTTCGACGACCCACATCGGAACCGGGCTGCTCTCGAACAGCAGGCGGAAAGACTCCGCGGCGGTCCTGTCATCCGCAACATCAAGCCGACGGAGCCCTTCTCTTTCAAAGGCATCGGTCTGCTCTGTATCAGGACCAGGAATTGTCATGTCTGCGACCGGCAAACCCATCTGACGCGATTTTACTGTCTGCCATTGCAGCCGGAAGGCCAAAGAGGCGCTTAAGATGGCTTCCGCTTCGAAAAACATCGTTAATTTTGGCTGAATGCCCGATTGAGACTTTTCGGGCCGGCGACCAGATTTGAAACGGCAAGCTTCGCGGTGTATAATCCGCCCCGGTGCTCGACTTGGCTCCGAGCGCAAGGGGCGCTCGGATGCGGCTGTTCAGGAGGTCCCGTCATGGCCTCTTCACATGGCAAACCGATCGGCGCTGTCGATGACAGCCCCGCTTATGGGAATATTCAAAAGATCAGCGCGGCTGACCTCGTGGACGCATTGATCAAGGGCGTCGATGACTTCAAGGCGAAACCCAGCCACCTGGTCATCCTGGCCATTCTCTATCCGCTGGCCATGGTGGTTTCGGCCAATATCGCGGCCGGATACATACCGCTGCCGCTCGTCTTCCCGCTCCTCTCCGGATTCGCCCTGATCGGCCCCCTGGCCGCGGTCGGCCTTTATGAAATCAGCCGGCGGCGCGAACTGGGGCTCGATATCTCGTGGGGGCACGCCTTCAACGTCATGCGGCGTCCCTCCATGAACATCCTGATGCTGAGCGTCCTGCTCGGCGTGATCTACTTCGCGTGGCTCGGTGCGGCATTCGCCATCTACCGACAGATCTATGGCGACACCGTGCCGAGTTCGATCACCGAATTCCTCCGTGAGGTCCTCACCACGCCGGCCGGCTGGACGCTCATCATCGTGGGCTGCGGCGTCGGTTTCCTCTTCGCGCTGGTGGCCCTCGCCGTCAGCGCCATGTCCTTTCCGATGCTTCTCGACCGGCATGTCAGCCTGGCAACAGCGATACAAACCTCCGTTCACGCGCTTGTGGTCAATCCGATGACGATGATGCTGTGGGGCTTGATCGTCGCCGGTCTGCTCTTGATCGGGGCCGTGCCCCTCTTCGCCGGGCTCGCCGTCGTGATGCCGGTGCTCGGGCATGCGACCTGGCATCTGTATCGCAAGGTTGTCCAGCACTGACGCGGCCCAAGCCCAATGAGCAGCTCAACGTGCCAGCATGTGATCCGCCAGGCTGTAGCAATGGCTCGCCTGGTAGGCATTCCGGCCGCGGTTCATGTGGGTCAGGTTGAAAGCCCGGATGGCGCGCAGCGCGCGGCGGCTCTTGAGGAACTTGCCGATCGAGGCGAAGCCGCGGACCTTGATGCCGAAAATGTCCTCGCCGCGCGGGAAGATGAAACCGACGTCCTCCGGCGTCGTGACGCAACGCTCGAGGAGGGATTCGTCCACCCGGTCCTCTTCGAGTGAATGGTCGATGGTGAAATCCGAAAGATGCACCAGGAACAGCGCACGGATGCCGTCGCCTTCCGCATAAAGCGAAAAAAACTCCATCCAGCTCGCATTCACACGGACGAGCGCCTTGCCCGGAGTCGACGGCAGGCAGGAGACCGACCAATAGTGCCGCTCGGTCCGGCGCGGGATCGGGATGCAGTCGCGGCCATAGCGCCGGAGAATCTCCAGGACCTCTTGCGCCTGCGGCCGGCGCAGCAGCTTCTCATAGCGCGCGACATATTTGAGACGCAGCTCGAGGGATTCCAAGCGCTCGTCAGCGTCGCGCAGGACCGTCTTGCCCTGCAACCAATTGCGCTGCTGCTCGAGATCCAGGAATCGGCGCAGACCAGTAGCGCTGCGGCGAGGAGCGGAAGTCATGTCAATCATCGTATGAGAGTCCACGCTGCGCTTCCGCCAAGGCCTGAGGCTCGACCAAGAGGCCTTGCCGTTCATAGCGGCGCCGGCTTCTGCTGAAACGCACCACCACGGCGTGTCTTGGGCTTTTCGCCTTCGCTCGGCGCGTGAGCAGCGCATCCCCGGCCGGCAGATATTCAAGATCGCCGAGGCCCGCACATGTGAGGCACGCCGGACCAGGATTTTCCATGATAAGAAGACCGCCGGTGCCGCCGCACCGGTGACACGTCCACGAATCATGAAGCGGCGCGATCACGACCAGCTCGGGCGCACGGCTCGCCTTCTCGGCCAAGCGCTCCCGCTTGTTCTCGGTAAGCTCGCGCGATATCCAATGCGTGCGATACAGCTGCTCGATCGTCGGGTTTCCACTCTTGCTGAAGCGCAGCGTTTGCCGAGACGGCGTTTGCGCGACATAGTGGGTCTCACGTGGGATCAATCCTTTCGCGCCGGCCCAGGACCGGAACAGCTTCATGGCCTCGGAAATGCGCGCCAGATTGGTCCGCACCGCCCCCTCGAGACAATCGAGCTGTCCCTGCCGCCAGCGTTTGACCGTCCCCGGATCGAGCCATCCGATCCCGACCAGCACATCGATGGAACTCACATGTTTCCGGGCCGCGAGCGCTTCCTCCGCAGCTTTGGTCACGCGATCGTGGAGCTTCTTGCGATTGTGCGGCTGCATGATGTCGTCGTTCACGTCAGACGCGCATTACTGTAATCGGAGATTATCTCCAACTCAATGAGGCGGGGCATCTCCGTAGATCGGCACGGCTTGTGCTCGGTTCGGCTCTCCTGAATCAACCCCACTGGCGCAGATTTAGGAAATACCGCGTATGCCGCAACTCACCTGTCCGCGTCAGCGCGCCCTTCTCGGCCAGATCATGCAAATCGCGGGTGGCGGTGGCGCGTGAAGTTTTGGTGATGCTGATATAGTTCTCAGCACTCAGCCCGCCTTCGAAGGCGTCGGTGCCTGCCGCGAAGAGGCGGGCGACGACCTTGTCCTGGCGCGCGTTCAGCTTGCCGCGGAAGCGCTCGTAGAATTTCGCCTTGGCGAGGAAGAAGTCCATACGCCTGATGGTGTTGCGCTGGGCCTCGAGGATCGTCTCGGCGAAGTATGAGAGCCAGGCGGTGATCTCCAGCTCCTTGTTGTTACGCTCGAGTGCTGCGTAATAGCCCTTGCGTTTACGCTCGATGGTCCAAGCAAGCGCGATCAGGCTCGGGCGATCGAGCGACTGCGCCAGCGCCTTCTCGGCCAGAGCGCGGCCGATGCGCCCATTGCCGTCCTCAAAGGGATGAATGGATTCGAAATACAAATGCGCGATCCCGGTGCGGGTCAGCGCCGCCAGCGGGCGCTTGCCGCCCGGTGCAGTGGCATTGAACCAGGCATTGAACCGCTTCATCTCGGCGCGCAGCCGGGACGAAGGCGGCGCTTCGAAATGAATCTTGCGCCGGTAATCGGGGCCTGAGACGACCTGCATCGCCTCGGCATGCCTGCGATAGCCCCCGACGACCCTCACCGTCCTATCGCCGCTCAAGACCATCCTGTGCCAGGCGAACATCGTGGCGTCGTCGAGCGGCTGCGCGAAGTTGTGATAGAGATCCGCCATCATCTCGGCGATGCCGCGTTCGGCGGCCTTCACCCGAAGCGATGTGGAGCCGAGACCGAACTGGTGGCGCAGCGATGATTGCACGCTGTCACGATCGAGGATCTCGCCCTCGATCTCGGACGTCTTGACGGCCTCATCGCTGATGAGTTCGATCCTGAGAACGTCCTGATCATCCGCGCCGATATGTCTCTGGATGCCGACAAGCTCCCCCGATTGTACCAGAAACCGCTCCTCCAGAGCCTGCAATGCCTTGGACTCATGTGTAAAATCTGGCCAGTCCAGCCGCTCCCAGTTCCAGGTCATGAGCCACAGCCATCCTTTCTATAGCTCACAATACCGTATAAATTGAGCTATAGAAATCCCTCCCATAACTCATGAACTCTCTACGGGCCCCAGGCGCCGATATCGCCAATGATGTCTAGACGACCTGGCAAGCCTGGCTCAACAAACGGTTTCTGCTGCAGGAAGCGTGACGGTTTTCGAAGCCCACAACTGGTCAGAGCCAGAAGCGTGAAGCCGTCGACTTGAAATGCGCTCGCCAGGTCCGCGACGTCGCCTGCCGTCAGCCTTGACGGCATTGCTCAACCGGCGGCGTTATAAGCCCCGGCTTCCTCGAGAAGCCATTTTCGAAAAAGCATGATCGCCGGCTTCTTCTTCTGCGCGGATTTGGAGGTCAGCACATATTGCGCCTCTTCGATATCCACGCCTTCAGCGATCGGCACCGCGAGATCGTCGCTCTCGAACACCGAGCGCGCATAGTATTTCTGGACCAGGCACGGACCAAATCCGGCGCGCGTCAAATCGATAGCGGAAATCGAGTTGTCCGTCGTGACATTGACCTTGATCAAATCCTCGGACACGCCGAATTTCCGGGCAAAGGCGACCCAGCGGTTCTCGCTTCCCATGACATGAACGACACCCTTGCGAATGAGGGCTTCGATCATTGTCCTGTCGTCGGCCTGCGGCACGACCGCCACGGCATCGCGCCGGGCAATCATGATCGATTGGGCTTTCAACAGCAGGGTCACGTCGAATCCCGGCCAATTCCCGGTGCCGAATTGAATGTCGACGTCGGTCGCGACGCCAGGGCCGATCCAGCCGCCGGCGAGAAGGCGCAACCTTATGTCGGGAAATGCCGCGTAGAAGCGGTGCAAGCGCGGCGCGAGCCAGGAACCCGTCAGCGTTATCGGCGCACGCAGGGTAATCTGGGCCTCGCGCTCGCCACCGAAGAGGCTCACCGTCGATATGAGAAGATCGTCGAGCGCCTTGGTCACACTGGGAAGATACGCTTGTCCGATCTCCGTCAGCTCGACCCGGCGCGCCAGCCGCTCAAAAAGCTTGAAACCCAATTCACCCTCGAGCGAACGGATCTGATGGCTGACGGCGGCGGGCGTCAGGCCCAATTCGGCTGCCGCTGCAGAAAAATTGCGGTGACGCGCCGCCGTCTCATAGGTCCGCAACCACTGCAACGGCAGGTGGGAGCGCATCATGAGAAAACTTCCTTCAAACAAAACGTCATCTTATACAGTTAACCCTTTGTTTGACTTACAACAAGCAAAACTGGAAACCGGTTGCCGAGCCACACCGCCTCGGCTCATAGGGAGTAGCTCATGAAGATCACCGACGTAAAAACCTGGGTGGTGGGCAATCCGCCGCCCGGCATCGGCGGCAAGTATTTCATCTTCGTCAAGCTGACGACCGACGCCAACGTCGTCGGCTATGGCGAAGCCTATACCGCCACCTTCTCCGCCCATCTCACCGCCAGAATGATCGAGGACATGGCCCTGCGCTATTTCATCGGCCATGATCCGCATGACATCGAGAACTTCTTCCGCCGCTGCTACTCCTCGGGCTTCACCCAGCGGCCGGACGTTTCCGCCATGGGCTGCTTCTCGGCACTGGAAATGGCCTGCTGGGACATCATCGGCAAGGAAGCCGGAAAGCCGGTCTACAAGCTCTTGGGCGGACAAGTGCATGAGCGATTGCGCTCCTACACTTACCTCTATCCGCATTCCGGTTCGGTGCATTCCGAAGATGCCGTCGGGAAGAACGTCTATAACGACCCCGACCTCGCCGCCGAATGCGCCGCCCTCTATGTCGCGCAGGGCTTCACCGCCGTGAAGCTCGATCCGGCCGGCCCCTACACGGCCTTCGATGGCCATCAGCCACGCCTTATCGACATCGACCTCTCGGCCCGTATGCTGAAGGCGATCCGCGAAGCGGTCGGCAAGAAGGCCGACATATTGTTCGGCACGCATGGCCAGTTCACCGCTTCCGGCGCGCTGCGCATGGCGCATGCGATCGAGCCCTATGACCCGCTCTGGTTCGAGGAGCCCGTGCCGCCGGACATGCCCGAGGTCATGGCCGAAGTCGCGCATGGGACGCGCATCCCCATCGCCACCGGCGAGCGGTTGACGACCAGATTCGAATTCGCCCGCGTCATCGAGACTCGCGCCGCCACCATCCTGCAGCCGAATCTCGGCCGATCGGGCGGACTCCTCGAGACCAAGAAGATCGCCGCCATGGCCGAGGCCTGGCATATCCAGGTGGCGCCGCACTGCTATTGCGGGCCGATCGTCGGCGCCGCCAACATCCAGCTCGCGGTGACGCTGCCCAACTTCCTCATCCTGGAATCGCTCAAGCAGTGGGACGGCTTTCACGCCAAGCTCTTGAAGAAGAAGATCGAGTGGCAAGACGGCTGGGTCATACCGTCGAAGGAGCCGGGGCTGGGCGTCGAGCTGGACGAAGCGGTGTGCGAGGCCCATCCCTATGACGGCCCACATCTGCATCTCCAGATGGCGCAGGAGCCCTTGATGCCGTGAGCGAGATCAAGGAGGAACGATCATCCCGGCTTTCGGCCAGACCGTTTCAGCGATGAACAAGCGCGTGCAGAAGCCCGATGCGGTCACCCAGCTGTGGAACCTGGACGGCCTGCGCTTCGTCGAGCGCTGGTGGCTGGCTTAAGCTTCAGGTTGAGTCGCCATCACGTTATTTTTGCTTGAGCGTGAGGGTCGGCGCTCGGCGGCAGGGGAAGCACATTCATGCACTATGGCTATATCGGCCTCGGCAATCTCGGCGGGCATCTGGCGGCGAGCCTGCTCGGCGCGGGCTTCAAGGTCACGGTCCACGACAAGGACCGCGCCGCGGCGAAACGGCTCCTCGCGCTGGGCGCGGCCTGGGCCGATACGCCGGAAGCCCTGGCCCAAGCGTGCGATGCCGTTGTGACCTGCCTGCCCTCGCCCAAGGTCTCCGAGCTCGTTCTCGGCCAGATGCTCAAGACCCTGCGGCCGGGCACGACCTGGATCGAAATGTCGACGCTCGGTCGCGACGAGATCCTGAGGCTCGCCGCGAGCGCCGCCGAGAAAGGTGTCAGAACGATGGAGCTGCCGGTGACCGGCGGCGTCCATCTCGCGGCGCGCGGCCAGATCACCATGCTGGCCGGAGGCGACAAGGACCTGTTCGATCGGCACCGGCCGGCGCTTGAAGCGATGGGCGACAAGATCTTCCATATGGGCCCGCTCGGCAGCGCCGCGGTGATCAAGGTCATCACCAACATGCTGGCTTTCATCCATCTCGTCGCCGACGGCGAGGCGCTCATGCTGGCGAAGCGCGGCGGGCTCGACCTCGGCCAGGCCTGGGCCGCCATCAAGGCGAGCTCCGGCACCAGCTTCGTCCACGAAACCGAGGGCCAGCTCATCCTGAACGGCAGCTACGACATTGCCTTCACCATGGATCTCGCGCTGAAAGACCTCGGCTTTGCCATGAATTTCGGCCGCGAATTCGAGGTGCCGCTCGATCTCGCGACCCTCACTCATCAAACCTTCGTCAAGGGCAAGGCCGCCTATGGCGGCGACGCACAATCCACACAGATCGTCAAGCTGCTCGAGGACGCTCTCGGCACCGATCTCAGGGCGCCCGGCTTCCCCGCCCGCCTCGAGTGAGCGTGGCGTGAGACGATCCGTTCCAAAGCCACACGCTTCAGACAAGACTCCTCAGGTCCAGCGATGGATCGGCCATCTTGGCCGGCTCGATCCTTCGGCCTTCGGCGCTCGTCAGCGTCGCGCGGAACCGTCTTGCCCTGCATCCAATCGCGCTGCTGCTCGAGATCCAGGAATCGGCGCAGACCGGTCGTGCTCCGGCGAGGAGTGGCATTCACGTCAGTCATCGTGTACGAGCCCGCGCTGCGCTTCCGCGAAGGCCAGAGGCTCGACCAGCAGGCCTTGCCGTTCATAGCGGCGCCGGCTTTTGCTGAAGCGCACCACCACGGCGTGTCTTGGGCTTTTCGCCTTCGCTCGGCGCGTGAGCAGCGCATCCCCCGCAGGCAAAAATTCAAGATCGCCGAGGCCCGCACATGTGAGGCATGCCGGGCCAGGATTTTCCATGATGAGAAGACCACCGGTGCCACCGCACCGGTGACACGTCCACGAATCATGCAGCGGTCGGACCACGATCAGCTCGGGCGCACGACTCACCTTTTCGGCCAAGCGCTCCCGCTTGCTCTCGGTAAGCTCGTGCGATATCCAATGCGTGCGATACAGCTGCTCGATCGTCGGGTTTCCGCTCTTACTGAAGCGCAGCGTTGGCCGAGACGGCGTCTGCGCGACATAGTGGGTCTCACGCGGGATCAATCCTTTCGCGCCGGCCCAGGACCGAAACAGTTTCGGGGCCTCGGAAATGCGCGGCAGATTGGTCTGCACCGCCCCCTCGAGACAGTCGAGCTGCCCCTGTCGCCAGCGTTTGACCGTCCCGGGATCAAGCCATCCGATCCCGACCAGCACATCGATGGAATTCACATATTTCCGGGCCGCGAGCGCTGCCTCGGCGGCTTTGGTCACGCGATCGTGGAGCTTTTTGCGATTGTGCGGCTGCATGATGTTGTCGCCGGCGTCAGGCGCTCATTACGGTAATCGGAGATCATCTCCAACTCAATGAGCCGACAAGAGGCAAGGTGTTCCCGCGGATCGGCCCGCCTTGTGCTCCGTCGAGACGACCGGGCAAGAAGGGCTCAATGAACGGTTACCGCCTCAGAAAGCGTCGACGGCAGAGGCGAGTAAGCCAGAGTGCCGGGAATTACTCCCCATTGCTCCAAACTTCTGAAAGCATAGGCAAAATTTAACCAAAGGGGCTGGAAATCGGGCCCCCGGGTGGGGCCTCGAGCGATGGCCCGTTGACCGCATTTGGACGCTTTGTGTATTTGAAAGCGTCTCCAGCAGACATCGAGAGGATAATGGATATGGCGATTATTCCAGACCCGGCCGCGTTCAAGAAGAGCCTCGCTTCCCTCCCGGTGAAGACTTTCGAGCCCGGGGAAACCGTGTTGGCTGCGGGATCGAAGACGGGGCAATTGTTCATTCTTCGCCAGGGCGTCGTCGAAGTCGTCAGAGACGGCTTGCAGATCGCCGTCGTCTCCGAGCCCGGCGCGGTGTTCGGCGAGCTCTCCGTGATATTGGACAAGCCGCATACCGCCGACGTGCGCGCCGTGGAGCGCTCCGAATTCCATGTCGCCAAGGCTTCCTCGCTGCTCGCCGAGAACGCCGCGGCCTTGCTCTATGTGTCGGCGCTGCTGGCCCAGCGTCTCGACACCGCCAATGAAGTCATCGTCGAGATCAAGGCGGAACTGGGCGAGGGCAAGCGCCCCGGGGTGATCAGCAAGGCGCTGGAGAAGCTGGAAAAGCTCCTGGGCCCGAACGGCGCCAATAATTCAGAGTTCTATTATTACTATCCGATGTATTGAGCCCATCACCTGGATTTCAAGCCGCCGCCGCTCAGCGCAAGCGCGGCTTGGCTATGCCGGCGGACTGGCAAAGCACATCGACCATGGCGGAGAAGTCCTTGCCGCCGGAGCCGCTGGCGCGGGCGAAACTGAACGCCTCGCGCGCCGCCGCCGCCATGGGCATGGGCACCCTGGCCTCGTTCGCCGCATCCATCACCAGGCTCAGATCCTTATGCGCAAGGTCGATGGTAAAACCGGGCGACGTGTCGTCCTTGAGCACCTTGCCCGGCCAGTTGATCTTGAGCTGGCCATTGAAGGCCGTGGTGCCGTAGAGCACGTCCAATGTCGTGGAGAGATCGAGCCCCAAACGCTGCGACAGAGCGAGCGCCTCGGCATTCATCTGGCAGGAGGAAATGGCCAGGTAGTTGTTCACGAGCTTGGTCCGGGTGCCGCTGCCGGCCGGCCCACAGTGAAATATCGTATTCCCCATGGCCTCCAGCATCGGCTTCACGCGCACGAAGTCCTGCGGTGCAGCACCTACCATGAAGAGCGACTCGCCTTTGTCGGCATGACTTGCGAGCCGGCCCACAGGCGCGTCGACGAAAGCCACACCCTTGTCGGCGGCGCGCGCCGCCAGCCTGTCGGTGGTCTTGGGATCGATCGTGCTCATATCCATGATCAGGCTGCCGGAAGCGGCGTGAGACAAGACCCCGTCGGGGCCGAGCACGACAGAATCGACGGTTTTCGGATCCGGCAGCATGGTCACGATCGCCGTGCTCGACGCCGCGACCTCGGCCACGTCCTGTGCAGGCCTGGCCTGAAGCGCCGCGAGCTCGGCGACAGCGGTTGGGTTGACGTCGTAAGCAATGACCCTGAAGCCTTTGCGGCACAGGTTGGATGCCATCGGCCTTCCCATTCTGCCGAGACCAATGAATCCGATCGTTTCCATATGCGCCATCCTCCCATCCCGCCGGTTCTGACCGCCGGACACGCTACGAAGTTCCGAACTGTTCAGCAAGATTTCACATGGCATTCGCGAATCGTATAGAAGACGTTACGGAATAGCCGCGACCATCCTGGCCAATTCCCCGCTTCCGATCATGGTCCCCATGCGATCAAAAGCTCACAAGAGCGAAGGATGAAACAGAAACCTGCCGAGCGCACCGCGGCACTGAAGCAGTTCGCCGTCAATGAATGGTTCCTGGCGGTGAGCATCGGCACCGGCGTGCTGTTCGCCCTGTTCGGCGCGCGCCTCTTCCATGGCCTCGATGAGCCGTTCTGGCTGGCCGGTATTTTCATTTTCCTCTTCGCGGTCATCATGGGGTCGGTGCTTTGCGCGGTCCGCCATGCGGATGGGCTGGCGGAGCAGCTGGGCGAGCCTTACGGCACCCTCGTGCTCACAATATCCATTACCTCGATCGAGGTGATGAGCATCGCGACGATCATGCTGGAAGGCGCCAACAATCCAACGCTTGTGCGCGACACCTTGTTCGCGGTCGTCATGATCATTCTCGGCGGAATGGTCGGCCTGTCGCTGCTCCTCGGCGCGCTGCGCCACAATGAGCAATCCCACAATCTGCAAGGGGCCAATGCCTATCTGGGCGTGATCGTGCCGCTCGCCGTGCTCAGCCTGGTCATGCCGAATTACACCGTGACCACGCCTGGGCCGCTGCTGTCAGACCTGCAGGAGATCGGGCTCGCGGTGCTGTCCATCGGGCTCTACGGGGTTTTTCTGGCGCTGCAGACCGGCCGGCATCGCGGCTATTTTACTCTGGGCGAGGAAAAGGAGCCCAAGCATCCGCATTCGTCAGAGGCAAAGACCTCTGTACTGCAGAGCGCGCTGCTCCTCATTGCCTACCTGATCTCGATCGTGTTCCTGGTCCACGAACTCGCGGTGCCCATCAATTACACGATTGAGACACTGGCCGCGCCGGTTGCTCTCGGCGGTCTCATCCTGGCGGTGCTGGTGGCCACGCCGGAAGCGATCGGCGCCATCAAAGCCGCGCTGGAAAACCGCTTGCAGCGCTCGGTCAACATCTTCCTCGGCTCCGTGCTGTCCACGATCGGGCTGACCGTGCCGACCATGCTCGCCATCAGCTGGCTGACCGGGCACCCCATCATACTGGGTGTCGAGAACACCGACCTCGTGCTGTTGCTGCTGACACTCGCCGTCAGCGTCATCACTTTTTCGAGCGGACGCACCAATCTCCTTCAGGGCGCCGTGCATGTGGTGCTTTTCCTGGCCTTCCTGCTGCTGATCGTCCAAGACTGAATTGCCCAGTTCGTGGACCTACCCATTTATTCCGTTGGGGCTGATCTTCATGGCCTGCGTGCTGGTCTTCCGCCGCGGTATTGTCGGCGAGATCCATGCGTGGCTGGCCCGCCGTCAGAAATCCAATGGCCGCTCGTAGCTTCGGACACGTCTCTGGTATTTTCGAAGGCAAAAGGAACCGTATCCAGGGCGATCAGGATCCGCTCAACATCGGCGAGATATCTGTCATGGAGCTTCTGATATATGCGGAGGCGATTTTCCGCCTCGGTGATTTCCGCCCCGGCCGCGAAGAGCGACGCCACCTCCAGTCTTTGGTGGTCGATCTGGTCCTGGCCGAGCTTGGCCCTTCGTTTGGCGACTTCGAGTCGCGCCAATAATATGGTCTGTTCCATGGCGACCTCCCGCCTTGGAATGGAATGAGAGACGAGACGCGAACGCGGGCTTGGACGAAAAGTTCCTAGGCGGGTGGCTTGCGCCCGGTCGTCGCCGTGAAAGCGATGGTCGTGGTCCAGTAGTCCGGATCGCGCGCCAGCTCGTAGAACTCGTCCAGCGCCGCATCCGGAACGCCGCCTTCGCTCTTCAACTGGCCGGCAACCTCGCGCAGCCCATAATCCCACCACTGCGCGAAGGCCGAGCCGCCATTGTAGAGAATGGCATGGCCTTCCGCGCCAATGCCGGTCAGGCCTTCCTCTTGCAGCCAGGCGGGAACTTTCCGGCCGACATAAAAGTCGATCTGGTGACTGGCGCCCCAGCGGACGAAGGCCTCCCAAAGCTTGTTCTGGGATGGCGGCTCCACCGTCCAGGTTGGATAGAAGTCGGGCTCCTGCACGAACAGCCAGCCGCCCGGCTTCAACCAGCGCACCATGCGCGTAACGGCGTTCCGGCGCTCCGGCAAATGATGCAGCAGCGCCCGCACGGCGATCAGATCGAAGGGGGCGCCCGGCGGCTCGTCGCGCACGACGTCGAAGGCTTGCACCGTGAGATTGGGACCGGCGACGTCCTGCATGAGATCGGGGCGAAGGTCGGTCGCGAGGACGTGTCCGGTTCGCCCCACCTGCTCTGCCAGCCACTCGGACAGCGAGCCGTTGCCGGCCCCGATCTCGAGACACTGCCAGCCTTCCGTGACACCCGTGCGTGAGAGATGAAAGCGGCTCGACGGATCGAGCAGCCGCGACATCAGCCGCAGGCGCTCCGCCTCGCCCTTGAGATCGTGTTGCCAGACATAGCCGGACATGACCGCCTCCTCGCTCATTTGTTGCCCTTCACGCCGCCAGGCGGAACCCCTTCTGCAGGATGCAGACGCTGGTCAGGAGCATCAGGATCTGATCGAAGACGACGCGCGAGCCCTCGTCCATCCTGGAAATGCCGTCGAGCAGGCTGACGACCTTGCGCTGGTCGAAGAAGGGAATTGCCGCAAGCTCCGGCCCGCGCAGGGTGTCCTGGACCAGGGTCGCGAGCTTCTGTTCCGGATTGAGCGTCGCGGGCGGGGTGAGAAAAGGATGTTTCTGGCGGTGATAGATCGTGTCGGTGATGACATCGCGCGCCGCCTCACGCAGGACGTATTTCTCGGTCATTCCGCGAATCTTCTGGTTGACCGGCTGGGAGCGGACGACTTCCACCACATGGTGATCGAGAAACGGCACCCGCCCCTCGATCGAATGCCCCATCTCCATGCGATCGCCGAGCAAGGTCAGTATATAGTTCGGCAGCACCGTCTTGGACCAGAGATAAAGAGACTGGTGCACGGGCTCGCGGCCGGCGAGCTGGCGTTCGACGTCGAGATCGCTCAACAGCGCGCTATAGCCCTCGCGGCGGCCAAATTTCTGGAGCGTATCCGTCGACAACAGCGCGCGGATCTTCATCGAGCGGGCGGAAAATGTCTCGCACCATGAGGGCACGAAGCCGAGAAGCCGCTTGAGGCCGTCGAGCGGCCCCGCCTCTCCGTCGGGCAGAAGCATGCCGCGCGATGCCGGATTGAGCTTCTCGAGCTCCGCCAGCATGCGTTTGGCGACAGCCGGGTCCTGGCCGGCCTGGTTATAGAGCAGCATGTCACGGCGAAAATGCGCATATCCGCCCAGAATCTCGTCCGATCCCTCGCCGGTTATGACGACCTTGTAGCCGGCATCGCGCACGGCGCGGCTCAGCAGATATTTCGCAACCCCATGCGCATTGTTGCACAGAGTCTCCGACTGCAGCACCGCGGGGAAGAAATGATCGGCGAGGTCGTCCTGGTGGAGGGGAATCGGTACGAAATCGGCATTCGCTTTCGCCGCCATCTCGCGCGCCTGCACCTGCTCGTCATATTGGGCGTGATCGAAGCTCAAGGTGAAAGCGCGGATCGGGCCCTGATGATGGCGCGCCGCAAGCCCCAGCACCGAGCAGGAATCGAGCCCGCCGCTCAGATAGCAGCCGACGGGCACGTCGGCGCGCAGGCGAATGCGGACCGCCTCGTCGAGCGCCTCCCTGAATTCCGCCGCATAATCGGCATCCGAGCGCGGCGACGCATGGCTCGCGGCGAGCGGATAGTCGAAATCCCAGTAGCGGTTGATCTGCAGATGGGTGTCGGTCGCCAGCAGATAGTGCCCCGGCGGGATCTGGAAGACACCGGCGTAAAGCGTGCGCATCTGATGGCCGCCCATCTCGACGGCGTTATAGAGGGATTCCTCGTCCCAGCGCGCCGGGACCCCGGCGGCAAAGAGCCCCTTCACTTCCGATGCGAAATAGATCGCATCGCCATGGACGGCATAGAACAAAGGCTTGATGCCGAACCGGTCGCGGGCGGCGAAGACCCTGCGATTCACGCCATCCCACAGCACAAAGGCAAATTCGCCGCGCAACCGGTGCAGGCAGTGCACACCCAGATCCTCATAGAGATGGAGCGCTATCTCGCTGTCGGAACGCGTGCGCAGGCGGTGACCTTTGCCTTCCAGCTCCTTCCGGATCGGTTCATAGGCGTAGAATTCGCCGTTGACGACAATCCGGATGTCTTCATTCTCATTGGCGATCGGCTGGTCTCCGGTGTGGAGGTCGATGATGCTCAAGCGGGCATGGCCAAGGGCGACGCGGCGGTCTTCGCTGATCCATTGGCGCTGCCCGTCGGGACCGCGATGATGGAGGCGTCCCACGGCGCGTCGCACCGTTTCCGCCTCGACCGGACTTGTCCTCGAGAACAGCGCGACAATGCCACACACGATACGCTCGCTTTCCGTCGTCCAATGACCAATCGAGGCCTGGTGTGAGATGACCGTTTTGCCGGGTTCAGAATGATGTCGGGTTTCCGCGAGGCCGTCGTGCTCTATCGATTCTCATCAAGCCAGGCGCCCCCACGACCTATACTTAGCTCCAAGAGGGCTGTGAGGGGAAGGTCTCCATCGGGTAAGACCTTGAAACGTTCAGCTTTGCGATATCATTCCGCTGCGCTTGGCCAAGATGCGATATAAATTTGCCCGGATGCCGATCTTCAGGACAGTGGTGCTGCCGTTTGTGGTCTGCGCCGGCCTAGCGTTGGCCGGGACCGACGCCCAAGCGAGTTTCAGGGACGCCAAGCTCGACCAGGAGGCTTGGGCCTGTTCGGGCCGCTATAGCCCCTTTCCCCTGAAAGCTGCTCCGCCGCATACATACGATGGGCGGCACGCTTGACCATCCTTTCTTTGCCGAAGAGGTCGAGCGCCAAGGCCGGCTGCAGGCCAAATATTTGCGACTGCGCGACCGGCATTCCGACAGGAGCCCGGAATGGTGGTTCGACACGCATGGCATCGATCTTTCCGAGATGAACGAGATCAAGGGCGAATAGTCAGTGCCGTTGTCTTCCGCTGATCGTCGCAGAGGGCAACGGCATACTCATGCGGGAATTATTCGGTTCGTTGCAATATCGCTTGCAGTTCCGTGCCGCGCTCGCAACACTCGCCAGGCTTCACGCACGATCGGGAGACGCCGATGGCCGAGATCCTGCTTTTCCATCACGCCCAGGGGCTGACCCCGGGCATACGCGCCTTCGCCGACGAACTCAGGGCGGACGGCCACATCGTGCACATGCCGGACCTGTTCGACGGTCGCATATTCACGAGCATCGACGAGGGTATGAGCTACATCAATGCGAGGGGCTTCGACGAGTTGCGCGAGCGCGGTGTCCGGATAGCCGACCAACTGCCCGCCGAACTCGTCTATGCCGGCTTCTCCTTCGGCGTCCTGCCGGCGCAGAAACTCGCCCAGACCCGACCTGGCGCCAGGGGCGCCCTGCTCTTTCATTCGTGCCTCCCGATCAGCGGCGAATGGGCCTTCGGGCCCTGGCCTGAGGGCGTCCCGGTCCAGATCCACGGCATGGATAAGGATCCCATCTTCGCCGGCGAAGGTGACATCGATGCCGCGCGCGAGATCGTGGCGAAGGCCGAGGATGCGGAACTGTTCCTCTATCCTGGCGACCAGCATTATTTCGCCGACAGCTCGCTTCCGTCATATGACGCCGATGCCACCGCCCTCCTCACGCGGCGGGTGCTCGCTTTCTTGGACCGTGTGTGATCAATGCCGGCGCATGCTCGTTGGGGCTCTTGCTCTTTGTCGCGCCGAGCCCGTAAGCCGCGCCAGCCCCCTGGGAAAATCGGGTATAATCGGGTATAATCGGGTATGAAATCGGATTGAGAGTGCCACGCCATGAGGGAGCCTAAGCTCGCCTTCAGTCCCGACCTCGTGAAGCTCGTCGCCGAAATCGACGAGTTCAAAGGACGATGGGAAGCTCTCAAAATGCTCTCGCCCGACCGGCTCAGCGCTCTGCGCAAGGTGGCGACCATTGAAAGCATCGCTTCCTCAACACGCATCGAGGGGGCGAGGCTGTCGGATGCCGAAGTCGAGAGCCTGCTCTCGCGGGCGATCTCGGTCAGGTCCTTCAGGACGCGCGACGAGCAGGAAGTGGCCGGGTATGCCGAGGCAATGGATTTGGTGTTCGAGGCCTATGCCGACATGCGCCTCACCGAGAACCATGTCCGTCAACTGCACCAGACCTTGCTGCGGCACAGCGACAAGGATGAGCGCCATCGCGGTTCTTACAAGACGCTCTCGAGCAATGTCGTGGCCCTCGATGCGGAGGGACGGGAGATCGGCGTCGTGTTCGAGACGACCTCGCCCTTCGACACGCCGCGCGAGATGGAGGATCTCGTCGCCTGGACACGCAAGGCGCTGGACGAGGGTCCGCTTCACCCTCTTCTCATCATTGCCGTCTTCATCGTGACGTTTCTCGCGATCCATCCTTTCCAGGATGGGAATGGGCGACTATCGCGCGTGCTCACCACGCTGCTCCTCCTGCGCGCAGGCTACGCCTATGTACCGTATGCCTCGCTGGAGCGGGCGATCGAGGACAACAAGGACCTCTACTACAAAGCGCTGCGGCGCACCCAGACGACGCTCAAGAGCGAAACACCGGATTGGGACCCGTGGGTCGGCTTTTTCCTGCGCTGCCTCAAGAAGCAGAAGGACGGCCTTGCGGCGCGGCTGGACCGCGAGCGGACCGTTCAGGACAGCGAGGCGAGATTGCCGGAGCTGTCGCTCCTTGTCCTCGAAGCCCTGCGGACAAAGGAGCGCCTGACGATCGCGCAACTCACATCGATCACCGGCGCAAATCGCAACACGCTGAAAGTGCGCCTGCGCGAGTTGGTCGCGGATGGGCGCGTTCACCAGCACGGCAAGGCGCGCGCGACGTGGTATTCGCTATGAGCGCAGAATTACGCCTTGTCCACTTAGCGCGCACGTCTTTTCCTGAGGGGCTTGGACGTGCCTGAAGCGTGTCGCTGATCATGGTGTCAAGGCTGCTCGCCGAGACACCGAGCAGCTATTCAATCTCTTACGCCGCGCGGCATGAAGGGCTGAGCTAGAAGAAGCCGTCGAGGAAGGCCGCCGCTTCATCCGAGATGCCGACGATCTTGTTCGTCGCCTGGCGATAGAACTTGAAATTGAGCTCGGTCCCCGGCCGGCCGTCATCCCAGTCGGTGAGGGGCTTGAGCTCGCGCCGCCCGAGCGGGCGCTTGGCGAGCCTGGTGCGCTTGATGGTGACGCTGACCCGCGGCGTCTGCCGGGTGATGCCGCGCTTGCGCGCGACGGCCTCGGCGGAAGTGACCACGCCTCGCGCGATGAGGCCTCGCCCGCCCTCGTTCTCGCTTGCGAAGATGAAAATCACATCGCCTTCGGTGATATGCTTGCCGCCGTACATTGTCTTCTGCGCCGCGAAGACGAATGTCCTCGCCCGCGGGTCGCCAATCTCGGCCTTGATCGCGAAGGCCATTGCTACTTCTCTCCGTGGCTCCAGCGCCACAGCTCATGATGGCCGAGAAATCGAGCTATAGAAAGAGACTCCACGGATCCCCAGATATGCCTGAACAAAGCAGGCTTGCATGACGGACCCTTTGCCCAGAGCGGCCGACGCCGAGCATCTCACCGAACCGCTTCGCCGCTCCGGCGCCGTGGGTGCCGCGCGTGTTTCCCATGCCGCAGTGATGAGCGCGCAGAAGAAATTGCGTTCCCATACATGGCGGCTGCGCCTCGATTACGAGGGGCGGGCTGAAGACGGCCCGGGCTCGGTCATTCTCAAGACCGGGCATCGCGACGGCGCCGGTCGTCCGGCGACGACGAACGACCGCGAGATCGCGTTCTATCGCGATGTCGCTCCGGCTCTGCCGGCCCGCCTGGAACGATCCGCGCCTCGGTGTTTCGATAGGTGACGCGACGTGGTGGGAGCGATATCTGGGACGTTTCGGGGAGCGGCTCGAGCAATTCAACAGTCGCTTCGGCACGCTCCTTTCGTGTGAGCGGCACGAGCTTTACCAACGGTCCGCGCCAATCCCGAAAACGAAATCCGCGTCCTCGCGGAAATCGGCGGCGAGATCGTGGGAATGGGTTCCATTATTCCCGCCAAGAACGAGTTGCGCGCCTGCTATGTCGCGCCGGGTGCCGCCCGCCAGGGCGTGGGTTCGGCCCTCATTCGCGAGATCGAGCGGATGGCCCTGGAACACGGCCTCACCTGGCTCGAGCTGGATGCCTCGGTGACATCCGAGCCGTTCTACGCGGCGCTCGGCTATGAAGCCCACGGGCGCGGCGAGCACATGCTGAGCTCGGGTCAGCGCATGGCCTGCGTGAAGATGCGCAAAGACTTTTCGCCACCGCGCTCAGACAGAGCCGAGAGAAGGAGGAAATAGAGGAGCAGTCGGCAAAATATCGCGCCTGATCTCAACCGCAGTGCTGCGGCCAACCCGCTTGTGCCGAGAACCTCAAAGAACCGCCGTCCGCCGCCGTCCCTTCCGAAATTCCCGCTCGTCCCGCGCTATATCCCACCAACTGCCCCTGATGATCCATAGAGCAAAGTCGCAGAAAGGTTAAGGCTCCGGGTCTCCCCAGGGTAAAATAATGTAGGTGTGTAGCCATTTTGCTACACTGCCGGTTTCCGGAGCTGGAACTTTGCGGGCTTCACCCTCGGCGGCGCATCCGGCCGGCACCCGGAACTTCGGGCAAGCCGGCGGCCTCCAGGTCATCGCGGCATGATCTCCCCCAGGATCAGCCGCGGCGGCACACCCTTATAGGCCAGGCTCAAGATGCCCAATGCAACCGCATCAAGCTCGGCGCGATCGGTGACGCCCTGACCTTCGAGGATGCGCTTCGCCTCGTGCAGGACTTCGATGAGAGCGTCGAGGTTCTCCGACGCAGCATATGCCTTCGGCATGGTCGCCCCCAACAATCATAAATGAATGGCTCGCCGAGGGTTGCTCGGCGAGCCGGGCCTCGCCAACGGTTTGTCCGGTGACAAACCGGGCTCTTCCAATTTGGCCACGGTCCTGGGGGGAATGCCTTAACCTTTGTTAAGTCCGGTCTAGCACGGGCCGCACGTACCGGCTTCGTAGTCATAACAGCCGCATTCCCAATGCCCGTCGGAGGTCTGGGTGCAATGGACCTCGACACGGCCGCGCGACACCGGGCGATCGGAATAGGCGGATTTCGTGTCGGACTCGGCGTCGAGCGGGCGCAACATGACAGTTGTCCGCTCCGAGATTTCCATATTCAGGTTCCTCGCCACGATGAGCGACATCTCGACAAGGCGGCCTTTGACTTCCTCGTACAGACAGGCCATGCGCTGCTTGTCACGTTCCGGAAGCGCAATAAAGCCATCGACCTTCTGCTGTGCTGGTTTTGGCGCACTCATATTCGGCTCCTCTTGCTCATGTTTTACGACGTGTGTCGAAGGACACCTGTAGCAATCGAGAAACGCTCGTGACGAATACGCCACTGAAATAGGGGAGCGTCCATTCGATGTCAGTGAGAAAAGTCACTTCTCGAAAAAGGGGCGTTCTCGTCAATCCCCTACCCCACTCCACCCCTTGCCGCGTTCCGGCATTTGCAATAAGGTCTAAATAATAGACCATAAAAGGGGTGGGCATGCCAACCGAGTTGGACCGGGCCATCGAGACGCAAGCCGAAGCCGCCTTCGCCCTCCTCGAAGCGCTGGTCCGGGCGCCGAGCGTCGTCGGCGCCGAGCAGGCGGCGATGGAGGTCTTCGCGCAAGAAGCGGCGGCGCTCGGCCTCGCCGTCAGGCGACTGCCCTTCTCCAACGCACCGGTGACAGACCCCCGCGCTGGAATCACGCCGCCCGCAGGGCTCCTCACACCAGAGCGCTATCAAGTGCTGGCGACGACGCCGGGTGACGGCGAATTGCTTCTGCTGCTCAACGGCCATCTCGATGTCGTGCCCGCCTCATCCGCCGAATTCTGGACGGCGCCGCCTTTCACGCCCGAGCGGCGCAACGGCCGCCTCTATGGCCGCGGCGCCGGCGACATGAAGAGCGGCTTCGCCGTCGGCATGCTGGCGCTCCGGGCGCTCTTCGCCACAGCGCCCCAGCTCTTCGCGACACGCCGCCTCGGCTTCATCGCCGTCGTCGAGGAGGAGTGCACCGGCAACGGCACGCTCGTCTCTCTCGCCGAGCATGGGATCAGAGCGCCGGAGGTCGTCGTACTAGAGCCGAGCGGCCTCGGCCTCATGCTGGGCGGCGTCGGCGTGCTATGGATCGACATCGACGTCGCCGCCCCGTCGGGTCATGGTTATGCGGCAAGCACCGGAGCCGGCCCCATCGAGCTCGGTCTCGACCTGGTGGAACGCCTGCGGCAATGGTCGGCCAAACTCCGGCATGCCGTGCCTGAGCCGAGCATGCCCGGAGAGGAGAACCCCTATAATGTCAACCTCGGCAAGATGCAGGCCGGCGACTGGGGCTCGACCCGGCCGTCGCGCGCCAGCCTCACCGTCAGGGTCGGCTATCCGAGAGCCTGGACACCCGAGAAGGCGGAAGCCGAGCTGCGCCAGGTGATCGCCCAGGCCGCGGCCGAGATGGGCTTTTCCTATCCGCCCATCGTCACACTCAGCGGTTTTCGCGCCAAGGGCTATCTCATCGACAAGGAGTCCCGCCTCGTGCGCGATCTCAGGGCCGCGCATCTGGACGCTCATGGTGCAGAGCCCGCTTTATACACCCTCGGCAGCACCACCGACGCGCGCATCTATCTCAACGATTTCGGCATCCCCGCGGTCTGCTTCGGCGCGGTCAGCCACGACATCCACGGCATCGATGAATCGGTCGAGTTGCAGAGCATCGTCGATGCGGCCCGCACCCTTGCCCGCTTCATCCTGATGCGCTTCGAGGCGACGGAGGCGGCGTCATGAAAGCGAACCGCGACGCGCCCCCTCTCGGCGCCCCCATCGTCACCCGCCATGTCGCCGACGACGTCGTCGACCGCCTCGTCACCGCGGTGGCGCTCGGCCTCTATGTCACCGGCCAGCAGATGCCGACCGAGCGCGAGCTCGCCCAGATGCTCGGCGTGTCGCGAACCTCGGTGCGCGACGCCCTCAAGCAGCTCACCGACACGGGTTATCTGGAAGTCCGGCGCGGCCGCACCGGCGGCTATTTCGTGCGGGCCGATTGGGGGCCGGCCTCGGCCGAGCATGTGCGCCGCGAGATCATCGCCAACTGGGCCGAGTTCGAGCAGATCTTCGATGCCCGCACACTCGTCGAACCCCTGATCGCCCGCACCGCCGCGACCCGGCGCGATGCGCGCGACATCAAGGCCATGACGGCAGCGCTCAAGGCCTATCTCGACGCGCCCGACCACGATGCGTCGCGGCGCGCCGATTCCGCCCTCCATCTCGCCGTCGCCGAGGCAACGCATAATCCGATCCTGGTCAAGATGTCGGTCGACCTGCGCGCGCGGATCACGCTCAATCTCGGCGCCGAGCCCTATACGGACGAGGCGCGGCGCATCGCCATCGGGCAGCATCAGGAACTGGTCGCGGCCGTGTCCGAGGGCCGGGGCGATGATGCCGCCCAAATCGCCGCCAAGCACTTCGTGCTGTCGGAGAACCTGATGCGCGAGCTCGTCGCGCGCGCCGAGCACGACAGCAAGCCACGGGGAGCGCGCAAATGAGCCGGCAGCTCATCTTTGCGATAAGGCGTCTCCTGCTCACGATCCCGATGCTCATCGTGATGAGCGTCGTCGTCTTCCTCATCCTGAGGCTGGTGCCGGGCGATCCGGTGCGCACGATGCTGGGATTCCGCGCCACCGATGCGAATGTCGCCGAACTGCGCCACCAGCTCGGCCTCGATCAGCCGCTCCTCACCCAATATGTGAACTGGATCCTGGCACTGCTGCAGGGCGACCTCGGCAAGGATATCGTCAGCCACGCGCCGCTCGCCGATCTCCTGGCGCAGCGCCTCCCCGTCACGCTCGAGCTGACGGCGCTGTCGATGCTTCTCGCGGTCGTCATCGGCGTTCCGCTCGGCATCCGCGCCGCGACCGGCGGCCGCTGGACCAAAAGGCTCACCGAAGGCTTCGTCATTTTCGGCATCAGCATTCCCGATTTCTGGCTCGGCATCATGCTGGTGCTGGTCTTCGCCGGCACGCTCACGATCCTGCCGCCCTCGGGCTATGTGCCCTTCGCCAAGGACCCCGTCGCCAATCTGCGCTACATGATCCTGCCGGTGCTGACGCTCGCCGCCGGCGAGGCGGCCTACATCCTGCGCACGACGAGGAGCGCCATCACTTCGGTGCTGGACCGGCCCTTCGTCACCTTCCTGCGCGCCAAGGGCATCAGCCGCAACCGCATCGTCTTCGGCCATGCGCTGCGCAATGCCGGCCCCGCCATCGTCACCGTCATCGGACTCCAAGTCGGCGTGCTGCTCGGCGGCGCCATCATCGTCGAGACGATGTTCGCGCTGCCGGGCATCGGCCGCCTCGTCGTGACCGGGATCAACCAGCGCAACTACCCGACGGTGCAGGTCGGCGTGCTCGCCATCGCCACGATCTTCATCGTCGTGTCGCTGGTGACCGATCTCATCGTCGCCTGGCTCGATCCGCGCGTGGCGGATGGGGAGACGACATGAGCCAGGCCATCGCAAGCGTCGGGCCTCAACCGCGGCACGACAGCTCGAGCCGGCTCATGGTCATCGGCGGCGCGATGCTGGCGACACTCGCCGTCATCGCCCTCTTGGCGCCTGTCATCGCCCCGCATGACCCCGAAGCCGTCGAGGTACGCCGGGTGCTGGGCGCGCCCGACCTCTTGCACCCCTTCGGCTCCGACGTGCTCGGCCGCGACGTGCTGAGCCGCGTGATCCATGGCCTCAGGGTGAGCCTCATCGTCTCGCTGTCGGCGGTGGCGGGCTCGCTCCTTTTCGCGGTGCCGCTCGGGCTCGTCGCGGGCTATTTCGGGCGCTGGGTCGACACGACGGTTTCACGTGGCCTCGACCTGATCCTGGTCTTCCCGGCGATGCTGCTGGCCGTGACCTTCATCGCCATATTGGGACCGGGCAGCGTGGTCGCGGCGATCGCCATCGCCGTCATCTATCTGCCGATCCTGGCGCGGGTGATGCGCACCAGCACGCTCATCGTCAGCCGCAACGATTATGTCACCGGCGCCCGCGCCCGGGGGGCCAGCCATTGGCGAGTGCTGTTGAACCACATCGCCCCCAATGCGCTGGGGCCCGTCATCGTCCAGGCCTCGGTGCTCAGCGCCTTCGCGCTCCAGCTCGAAGCCGGCCTGAGCTTCCTCGGCCTCGGCACCCAGCCGCCGACACCCTCGCTCGGCGGCATGCTGGCCGACGGCCGCGAGGTCCTCATCCAGGCCCCCTGGGTCGAGATCTTTCCGGGCCTTGCCATCGTCGTCGCGGTATTGGCCTTCACCTTCCTGGGCGAGGGACTGCGCCGGGCCTTCGATCCGAAAGGGGTGGCGGAATGAGCGCCGTCCTCTCCTTCGGCAATGTTGGCGTCAGCTTCGGCACGACGCCCGCCGTCACCGACGTAACGCTCGACCTCAGGCGCGGCGAGATCTTCGGCATTGTCGGCGAGTCGGGCTCGGGCAAGAGCACGCTCGCCAATGCCGCCATGGGGCTGCTGCCGGCCAACGCGACTGTCACCGGCAGCATCAAGGTCAATGGCCGCGAGGTCTTGAGCCTCGGCGATGAGGAACTGCGCCATATGCGGGGCAGAGAAGCCGCGATGATCTTCCAGGACGCCTCGGTGAGCCTCGATCCCACCTGGCCGGTCGGCGACCAGATCGCCGAAACCGTTCGGGCGCATCAGAAGATCAGCCGGGGCGCTGCCAAGGCGCGGGCCTTGGCGCTCATGACCGAGATGGGCATCGCCGATCCCGCTTCGCGCTATGGCGACGTGCCGCACCGGCTCTCGGGCGGCATGCGCCAGCGCATCGTCATCGCGGCGGCACTCGCCAATGATCCCCAGCTCCTCATCGCCGATGAGCCGACCACGGCGCTCGACGTCACCTTGCAGGCGCAAGTGCTGCAGCTCATCGACACGCTCAGGCAACGGCATGGCACGACGGTGCTCCTCATCACCCATGACCTCGGCGTCGTGGCGCAAGTGTGCGACCGGGTCGGCGTCATGCATGGCGGCAAGCTCCTCGAGATGGGCGCCACCCGCACCCTCCTCGCCCGGCCGAGCCATCCCTATACGCGCGCTTTGCTCGCCGCCAATCCGGTCGGGGCCAAGCGCGGCAGCCGCCTGCCCGTCGTTCCTCCGGAATGGAGCGTCGAGAGTCTCACCGCGGCAGAGCGCCAGCGCGACAGCGAGATTCCCGCAGGAGCGGCCTATGGGTGAGCTCCTCACTGTCGCTCATCTCAGCAAAAGCTTTGCCACGAGCGGCGGCCTGCCCTGGCGGCGCCAGCGTATCGCCGCCGTCAAGGACGTCTCGCTCAGCATCGAGCGCGGGCGGACGCTCGGGCTGGTGGGCGAGTCGGGCTCGGGCAAGAGCACGCTCGGGCGCTGCATCCTGGGCCTCGCCAAGCCAGATGAAGGCCAGATCCGTTTCGACGGCATCGAAGTGCAAGGGCTGTCCGGGAAGCGCCTCAAGGATTTCCGCCGCCGCGTTCAACCGGTGTTCCAGGATCCGTATGGCAGCCTCGATCCGCGCTGGCCGGTGGGCAAGAGCGTGCGCGAGGCGCTCGACTGCTTCGGCATCGGCACAGGCCTCGACCGCGACCGGCGCGTGCGCGATCTCTTCGCGCGGGTCGGCCTCGATCCGGCGCTCATGGGCCGGTTGCCGAGCCATCTGTCGGGCGGCCAGCGCCAGAGGATCGGCATCGCCGCCGCGCTCGCCAGCGAGCCCGAACTCATCATCGCCGATGAGCCGGTGAGCGCCCTCGACATGAGCGTGCAGGCGCAGATCCTGAACCTGTTCCTCGACCTGCAGCAGGATCTGGGCGTCGCTTCGATCTTCATCACCCACGATCTGGGCGTCGTCCAGCATGTCAGCGACACGGTCGCCGTCATGCTGCGCGGGGCCATCGTCGAAACGGGCGAGACCGACAGGGTCATGACCCGTCCGCTTCATTCCTACACCAAGAGCCTGCTCGCCGCCGTTCCCCGTTCCCGCTAACCCCAAGGAGACCTCACCTTGCCCCACGCACATGTCAACGGAATCACCATCAACTACGAGATCGATGGCCCGGACACCGGCAAAGGCACCATCGTTCTCATCAACGGCCTTGCCGACGACCTGCTCTCCTGGGGTTTTCAGGTGCCGGCCCTGGTGGACGCGGGCTATCGCGTGCTGCGCTTCGACAATCGCGGCATCGGCAAGAGCGACAAGCCCCGGGGCCCCTACAGCTCAAAGCTGCTCGCCGACGACGCCAAGGCGCTGGTCGACCATCTCGGCATCAAGGGCTTCCACCTCATGGGCGTGTCGATGGGGGGCATGATCTCCCAGGAATATGCGCTGGCCTTCGGCGGCGACCTCAGATCGCTGACCCTTGCCTGCACCTATGGCACGGCCGATGCTTTCTGCCAGACGATGTTCGCCATGTGGGCCGACCTCGCCAAGACAATCGACGTGCCCTTCGTCATGCGCGACGTCGCGTTGTGGGCGTTCACCGGCCCGTTCTTCAACGAGCGGCCCAAGGATGCGGCCGAATTCGCCGCCGCGATGGCTTCCCTCGACATGTCGCTCGAAGCCTATCTGGCGCAGCTCGCCGTCATCCAGGCGCATGATGCGCTAAGCCGCGTCAAGGCGATCAAGGCGCCGACGCTGGTGCTGGCGGGCGAAGAGGACATCCTCATCCCCGTCAGGCTGTCGAAAGAGCTGCAGCAGGCGATCCCCAAGGCCCAGTGGAAGACCGTTCCCGGCGGTCATGCGTGCCTGTGGGAGACGCCCGACCCCTTCAATCAAGCCTTCCTCGATTTCGTGCGTAGCGCCTCGCGATAGATATCGCCCAAACACATATTAAAGGAGGAAACCATGCATCCCGCCCGGCAGACCCTGCGCAGTATCGCATTTGCATTCATACTCACCCTTGCCGGCGCCGCCGCCATGGCCGCCGCCATCAAGAACGGCGGCGAATTGCGCGCCGCCCTCACCGGCGAGCCCGATGTCCTCGACCCGGCCACGTCCTCCATCTATACGGGCGCCCAGGTCTATGAAGGCATCTTCAGCAAGCTCATCGACATGGACGCGTCCGGCAAATTCGTGCCCGATCTCGCCACCTCCTGGGAGCAGGTCGACGCCAAGACGTGGAAGTTCAACCTCGTTCCCAACGCCACCTTCCACAATGGCGAGAAATTCACCTCGGCCGACGTGAAATATACTTTCGAGCGCATCCTCGATCCGAAGACGGCGAGCGCCTATGCCGGCCTTTATGCGCAGATCTCATCGGTCGACGCCGCCGACCCCGCGGTCGCCGTCTTCCATCTCAAGTCTTCCTTCGGTCCCTTTCTCACCAACCTCGCCACCAACGGCCAGATCGTCAACAAGAAGGCGATCGAGAGCGGCGACGCGGCGCGCACTCCGGTGGGCACGGGCCCGTTCAAATTCGTCGAATGGGTGCAGGGCGATCACATCACGCTCGAGAAGAACGCGGCCTATTTCAAGTCCGGCCTGCCGCATCTCGACAAGGTCACCTTCCGCTTCCTCCCCGTCGACCAGAGCCGCATCGATGCGCTCTCGGCGGGCGAGCTCGACTGGCTCGATGCGATACCCTTGCAGCAGGTCGCGACGCTGAAGGACGATCCTCGCTTCACCTATGTGACGAGCCCGGTCGCCGGCATCCCCGACTTTTTGGCCCTCAACACCAAGCTGCCGCCCTTCGACAATCCGAAGGTCCGCCAGGCGATAGCTCTCGCCATCAGCCGCGCCGACATCCGCGATGTCGCCTATCTCGGCACCGGCGAGCTCGGCCTCATCGAGGTGCCGACCGGTTCGTCCTGGTATGACGATCAGGGCGTGTTCGCGGCTGCCACCGACATCGCCAAGGCCAAGCAGCTCCTGGCCGAAGCCGGCCATGGCAACGGCCTCACGATCGAATATCTCGGCCTGCCGCAATATCCCGAGCTCCTCAAGACCGGCCAGGTGGTGCGCGACGAGCTCAAGCAGATCGGCATCGAGATGACGATCAAGCCGGTCGACGTCTCGGTCTGGTTCGACGCCTATTCCACCGGCAAGTACCAGATCACCAGCGCCTATCAGGAGCGCACGATCGATCCCGACAATTTCTACTCGCTGGTGCTCAAGTCGGGCGGTCCGATCAACACCGTGGGCTATTCCAATCCCGAGGTCGACGCGCTCATCGACAAGGCGGCGGCGAGCGCCGATGAAGCCGAGCGCAAAGGCATCTACCGGCAGATCCGCACCATCACCACCAGCGATGCGCCGCTCGTCTTCGTGCATTTCGAGACGCTGAACTATCTCATGAACAAGAACGTTACGGGTTCCGCCATTACGCCGACGCTCAGCCTCCATATGGAGAATCTGGGCTTCACGGAGTAGCTTGACGGCAATGTTCTGTCAGTAGGGCAGTCCGACATAGTTCTCGGCGAGGGACGCCGAGGCAGCCCGGGAGTGGACGAGATAATCGAGCTCGGCTTCCTGGATGCGACGGCCGAAATCGCCGGCATCCGGGAAGCGGTGCAGCAGGCTCGTCATCCACCAGGAGAAGCGCACCGCCTTCCACACCCGCGACAGCGCCTTTTCCGAATAGGCATCGATACCGGCTTCGGACTTCTCCTGATAGACCTCGCGCAAGCCCCAATAGAGATAGCGCACGTCGCTGGCGGCCAGGTTGAGGCCCTTGGCGCCGGTCGGCGGCACGATATGGGCGGCATCGCCGACAAGGAACAAGCGGCCGAAGCGCATCGGCTCGGCGACGAAGGAGCGCAAGGGCGCGATCGACTTCTCGAAGGATGGGCCGGTGACGACATGCGCGGCGGCTTCAGGCGGCAGCCGGCCGCGCAATTCGTCCCAGAAGCGGTCGTCGCTCCAGTCCTCGACCTTATCGTCGATGGGGCACTGGACATAATAACGGCTGCGGTGGGTGGAGCGCATGGAGCAGAGCGCAAAGCCCTTTGGATGGCTGGCATAGATCAGTTCATGATGGGCCGGCGGCACCTCGGCGAGGATGCCCAGCCAGCCAAAGGGATAGGCGCGCTCATAGGTCTTGATCGCCGCTTCGGGCACGGATTTGCGGCTGATGCCGTGAAAGCCGTCGCAACCGGCGATGAAATCGCAATGGATGTGATGAGTGACCCCGTCCTTCTCATAAGCGACGGAAGGCGCCTCGCCGCCGAAGCCATGCGGCTCGACATTCAGGGCCTCATAGACGGTCGTCAGGCCGGCAAGCTCGCGCTTGTCGACCAGATCGCGCGTCAACTCCGTCTGGCCATAGACCATGACCCCCTTGCCGCCGGTGAGGTCGGCAATATCGATGCGATGCAAGCGGTTGCCGAAAGCGAGCGAAATACCTTCATGCCGCAGGCCCTTCCCGCGGAGACGCTGAGCCGCGTCCGCCTCGTCAAGGAGATCGATCGTTCCCTGCTCCAGCACGCCGGCGCGGACACGGCCCAGCACATGATCGCGGGTGGCGCGTTCGAGCACGATGTTGGAGATCCCGCTGTTGGCGAGAAGTTGTCCGAGCAAAAGACCCGACGGCCCCGCCCCGATGATGGCGACCTGCGTCCGCATGGCTTCCCCTCCTGCATCCGCTCCCCCGGAGACTGGCGCCGGTACCGACCACGCCACGGAGGCGGCGGCCTGATGAATCGCCAATGTTCCTATTTGAACCACACTCAGTGGCCCGGTCCAGTCCGATGCTGGTGCGGGCAAGGAGTGGTGAGGGTTAACGCAAGCACGAGATGCCGGGCTTCACCACCTTGGTGATGGTCCGCCGTGCCAGCTCGGCTTCACACAGCTGGGCGTGGATATCGTAGAGCTCGGCCACCGGGGGACTGGAGACGGAAGCGAGCTTGCGAGCCCGTGCGATCTGGCGCCGCAGCCGCCATTGTTTGGGCGCCAGCTTGCGAATAGACGTCATGGCCGTATTCCCTATCCCTGCACTATGATCACTTCTTCGCCGTCTTTCGCCGACGCATCGAGCTCGCCGTTCCCGGCGGGCATGACCACTTCCAGTATTCCGGCAGCCCGCGGCGTGAATTCGATCGCCTGGATCGCGCCGCGGCCCAGCAGCAGCGCCGAAATGATATCTTCCAGGGCGACATTCTCTTCCGGAAGCTGCTCCTGGATTTTCGTCGCCGCCGCATAGACATCGAGAATGCCCTTGTCTCGCTCGGTGCGCTCCAGCACATCGCGAATGGCATCTTTGAGGGTCGAGGACAAATGTATGTTCATGACGATTTCCCTTTGCTGCGAACCTAACCCCTTGGCGGGCGTAATCAATCCCGACAGTTCCCCATTGGCCGACAGCACGGCCTGCGCGCCTTGAGAGTCAAATGCCGCAAGTGCCTGGGGAACTCATTGCGGGCAAAATGAGTTGTGTTAGTAGAAAGCTTACAGTACGCAGGAGTGATCCATGGCTCTACGGCATCGGGCGATCCGTCTGCAGATCATGCTGGATGATGCGGAGGTGGCGGCAATCGAAGATTGGCGCTTCCGGAAGCGCATGCCGAGCCGAGCTTCGGCGGTGCGCGAGATCATTCGCAGGGGCCTCGCGGCTGAAGGATTTATCCTCGCCAATGCGGGTCATAGATCGTCAGACTACGGCGTTATTTCCACACCGGATAACAGCGAGAAGCCGCCGCGCAAGAACGAGTGATAAATTTGCCCCGAGCGAACGCCTGCGCCGGAACCACGCCGCCGGTCGAATGTTAGCTCCATCAGGTCGTGTCCTAATGGGTGGAGCGTGGGGCATTCCGAACATGATTTGCGCACAATGGCCGCCCAGGCCAGGCTCCTCGCCGCATCCCTGGTCGACCAGGCCATCCGCTGGGACTTCCTGCTGATCGCCACGCGGTTGGAGGAGGAAGCGGACGCGCAGCATGATGCAAAGGCTTCCGATCAACGAAAATCCATCGCCGAGTGATCTTGAACATGGCAGAACGATGCCATCGAGCAAGGGCGACCGATCATCGCCCGCTTGCGCTCCATCCGCATGCGGATGATCAAGCAACGGGAACAACTCCTCCAAAACAGGCGTTGGACGGGAAGGCTTGGTTTCCCTCGACGAGCCGCACTGGGTGGCAGCTCCAGCCTCGCGGCGAGGAATTGAAAGGACTGACTATGCGCATCCTGCCTTCACTTCTCATTGCTTCCGCACTTGCCTTCGGCGTTCCCGCCGCGCTGGCCGATGACATCTTCATTGCGCCGGAAATCGGCATCAAGTTCCATGACGATGGCAAGGTGAAGAAATACAAATCGCACAAATGGGATGGCGACGACCTCGCGGTCGGCGTCGTCGTGCCTGGGGATGTCGAATATTACGATGTGCCCGAGGACGTCATCGTGGCGACCCCGGCCCTCAAAAGTCACCGCTACGTATATCTGAACGATCACGTCTATATCGTCGACGGCGGTCGCCGCATCGTCGCCGTGGTCGAGTGAGCTGATCCCGAATTGCCGAAGCCCGGCTCTTTCGCCTCTCCCGAGGGAGAGGCGATTGTCGGCCTCATCAAATTTTCATCTTCCGCTCCTACCTTAAGGAACTTTCCACGACTTCCGTTGTTGATTGCTCCGCGCCGATCCGTTTCAGCGCAGCGGGAACCTTGATGACACATGAGGGAGACTAGCGTGGCACCCAAAGCTTTTCGCGGGGGCGTATCCCCGGCTCAAGCCCATCGCCTGCGCCAGCAGGCCAAGCGAACCAAGAAGGCCGCGCGTCTTGCGAAGCTCACACAGCTGGCAAAGGGCACGCAAGCCGGCACGCCGACGGCAGGAAGGCCGCGGCCAACGGACTGAACGAGGAGTCGTCCGTCAGGCCGGCAAGCGCCGGTCGTAGTCCTTCCTGAGACGGCTCCAACCGTCCCAGAACGGTTCGGGCTTCCGGCCCGCCGCCACGGCGGCCAATATATCGAGATGCATATGCCAGCCAGGGCCGACCATCAGCATGGTCTCGCGGTTCGCCAGGCGGCGATGGATGACGGTAAGAAGCACCTCATCGCCCTTCGATTCCAATTCGAAGGAGACATCACCGCTGTCTTCCCAGGTGAAGACGAGCTTGCGCGGCGGATCGACCGCGGTGATCCGACTCTGCATGCGAAACTCATCGCCAAAGCCCGCCGGACGCTCGCCCGGCGGATCGGTCAGCTCGTCATTGCGCCAGACGAATTCGAAGGGCGCCCCCGCCTTCATTTCCATCTCGCCCGCCGCCAGCCATTTGCGGCGCAGCTTGCTTTCGGTGAGATAGGCCCAGACGCGCTCGATGGGACCGGGCAGAAGGCGCTGGATCTTGAAGGTGGCGGGCTCCGTGAGCACGCCATAGGCGGCCTCCGTCATCAGCGATCTCCTTTTTTGCGTTTCGGGGATTTGCCGGCGTCCTCCGCCCGGAGGAGCCGTTCGAGCGCGTCCAGGCGGCTGGTCCAGAAGCGCTCATAGAAGCCGAGCCATTCGTGGGCGCCGGCGAGGGGCCCCGGATCGAGGCTGCACAGATGGGTGCGCCCTTTCACCTCGCGCCGGATCAGGCCGGCATTCTCCAAGGCCTTGATGTGCTTCGAGGCGGCGGCGAGCGAGATGGCGAAAGGTTCCGCCAGCTGGCCCACCGTGCGCTCGCCCTTGGCAAGCTCGCGCAGCATCTGCCGCCGCGTGGCATCGCCCAGGGCATGAAAGACGGTATCGAGCTGATATGTCTGTGATTCAACCATGTGGTTGAATATAGGTCGGCATCTTGAGATAGTCAACTCAACGGTTGAATATTTGTGGGCCCGGTCCGGTAGCTGTTGATGACCGGTGGCGATCATAATCTGGGCGTTCAAGGCGCGTACAATGGCGGCCACATTGACGGAAGGAGGACGACCCATGCGCATTCGCTCATTGACTGTCCTGATGATGATGCTGCTGCTTCCCGGCGCTCACGCCTTTGCCCAAGGCCAGCCGACGACGTCGATGTCCATCGAGGTGTTTCCTTTCGAATTGGAAGACAAGAGCGCCGGGGCGGGCATCATTCCTCCCGACGCCTACGACCGGCGCTATCTCGCCGAAGCGGCCACGGTCACTAAGGACATGCTCTCACAGTCCGGACGCTTTGCGGTCATCGAAGTGCCGGCGCTGGACGAGCCTGAGGCCGCGCCGCACGGATTGCGCAATTGCGGGGGCTGCGAAGGCCAGATCGCCAAAGAGCACGGCGCGTCCTTCGCCTTGCTCGGCGTCGTCACGCGCGTCAGCCGGACAGAGCATACGCTGTTCATCCGCATCCTCGACGCGCAAACCGGGAAAGCTGTCGCGCAGGGCTTCACCAATCTTCGCATGGGGGCGAACCACGCCTGGCCGCGCTCGGCGAAATGGCTGATGACGAACCGAATCCTGCGTTAAAGTGGCCGGTCGGCACGCTTGAAGAATCAAAGGCGCTCCGTCCATAACCGCGCCCTCAACAATGTCGAAAGGTGTTTCCCCCGTGACGTCCATCCATGCGCGCATTGCCGAAGAGCTCAAGGTCAAGGAGCAGCAGGTCGAGGCCGCGGTCGGCCTGCTCGATGGCGGCGCCACCGTGCCCTTCATCGCGCGCTACCGCAAGGAAGCCACGGGATCCCTGGACGATGCGCAATTGCGCACGCTGGAAGAACGCTTGACCTATCTGCGCGAGCTCGAAGACCGGCGCAAAGTCATCCTCGACTCCATCCGCGAGCAAGGCAAGCTCGACAAGGCGCTCGAAGCCCAGATCATGGCGGCGGACAGCAAGGCCAGGCTCGAGGACATCTATCTTCCCTACAAGCCCAAGCGCCGGACGAAGGCCGAGATCGCCAAGGAAGCGGGCCTCGCACCACTGGCGGACCTGCTGCTCGAAAGGCCGGAGAACGATCCCAAGATCAGCGCCCTGCCCTATGTCTCGCCCGAGAAGAACATCGCCGATGTGACGGCAGCACTCGATGGCGCCCGCGCCATCCTCATCGAGCGCTTCGCCGAGAATGCCGACCTGATCGGCGCGTTGCGCGAGGAATTATGGGCGAAGGCGCGTCTCAAATCGGAGGTCCGCGAGGGCAAGAAGGACTCAGGCGCCAAGTTCAGCGACTATTTCGATTTCGCCGAAGCCCTCACCAAGATGCCGTCGCACCGGGTGCTGGCCCTGTTCCGCGGCGAGCGCGAGGAGATATTGAGCCTCACCGTCGAGCCGGACGATCCGGCGACCAGCCCCAAGGTCAGCACCTATGAGCAGCGCATCATGCGCAGCTACGGCATCATCGACCAGGGCCGGCCCGGCGACAAATGGCTCGCCGAGACGGTGCGCTGGGCCTGGCGCACCAAGATCTTCATCACGCTGTCGATCGATCTGCGCCTGCGCCTGTGGACCATGGCCGAGGAGGAAGCCGTGCGCATCTTCGCCGGCAATCTGCGCGACCTCCTGCTCGCCGCACCGGCCGGGGCGCGGCCGACATTGGGACTCGATCCCGGCTACCGGACCGGCGTCAAGGTCGCGGTGGTCGATGCAACCGGCAAGGTGGTGGCGACGAGCACCGTCTATCCGCATGAGCCGCAGCAGCGCTGGGACGAGTCACTCGCCATCCTGGCGAAGCTGGTGCTCGAGCATAAGGTCGAACTGATCGCCATCGGCAACGGCACCGCCTCGCGCGAGACCGACAAGCTCGCGAGCGAGCTGGTGAAGAAACTCGCCCAGCCCAAACTCAACAAGATCGTGGTATCGGAAGCCGGCGCCTCGGTCTATTCGGCCTCGGCCTATGCCTCTGCGGAGCTTCCCGGCCTCGACGTGACGCTGCGCGGCGCCGTGTCGATCGCGCGAAGGCTGCAGGATCCGCTGGCGGAGCTGGTCAAGATCGATCCGAAATCGATCGGCGTCGGCCAGTATCAGCATGATTTGAGCGAGTTCAAGCTGTCGCGCTCTCTCGATGCGGTGGTCGAGGACTGCGTCAATGGCGTGGGCGTCGATCTCAACACGGCATCGGCGCCGCTCCTGGCGCGCGTCTCCGGCATCGGCGAGACGCTGGCGCAGAACATCATCACCCACCGCGACGCACATGGCCGGTTCGCAACCCGCCAAGCGCTGAAGGATGTGCCGCGGCTAGGTCCCAAGGCCTTCGAGCAATGCGCCGGATTCCTGCGCATCCCGGGCGGCGATGATCCGCTCGATGCCTCTGGCGTCCATCCCGAATCCTATCCGGTGGTGCGCCGGATCATCGAAGCCACAAGGAGCGACATCAAGCTCCTGATCGGCAACGCCCAGGTGCTGCGCGGCCTCGCGCCCAAGTCCTTCGTCGACGACAGGTTCGGCCTCCCCACCGTCACCGACATCTTGCGCGAATTGGAAAAGCCCGGGCGGGATCCTCGGCCTCTCTTCAAGACGGCGGAATTCAAGGCCGGGATCGAGACGCTCAATGATCTCGAGCCCGGCATGGTGCTCGAGGGCGTCGTCACCAATGTCGCCGCCTTCGGCGCCTTCGTCGATGTCGGCGTGCACCAGGATGGGCTGGTGCATGTCTCCGCCATGGCGAAGAGCTTCGTGAAGGATCCGCGGCAAGTGGTGAAGCCCGGCGACATCGTGCGGGTGAAGGTGCTGGAGGTGGACAAGCCGCGCAAGCGCATCAGCCTGACGCTCCGGCTCGACGACGAGGTGGGAAGCCAGCCCCAGCGCTCCCTCGGCGGCGATCGCAGCAGCGGCAAGCAGCGGCAGGCCGGCCCCCCGGCGGCTACGGGGAACTCCGCCGACGGCGCCATGGCCGAAGCCCTGCGGCGGGCCGGCCTCGGCGCGCGAAAGCCGTGATGCGGATTTAGTTCTAATTTTAAGGTTCCATTCTTGAAACAACGACGAAAGACTCTGTTTACCTCTTCTAATCTCGGTCTATAGTCGTGTCGCCCATCATGGCGGGTGGAAGAGTCGTGATCGGCGCAATCGGCTGTGTCCATAGAGGGGGCCCAAGATGAGCGAGCCGGACAAAAACGCTGTACCGAAGGACGAGATCGCAACTTTCCTTGCCCGCAAAGCAGAGGTCGGCAAGTCCGACCACGAGGCATTGCAGGATTATTTACGCGCAAAGCAGGCGGCCGCCGCTGCCGTAGCGGAACCACAACCGCCGGCGGAAAAAACAGGGAGCGGGATCAGCCGCCGCGGGCTGCTGTGGGCCGGAAGCGCGCTTGCCGCGGAGGCGGGCGCGTTGGCCTATGCCACGGCGCAAGGCACGAGCTCCAATGGGGAGCTCATCGAAGAGCCGCAGCGCGAGCCGATTTCGCGAGAACTGATCGATTACCAAGGCGGAGTCGGAGGAAAGTCGCTGGGCAACTGGATCGCGCTCCTGCCGACCAAGCTCGGCGGCGGAGTCTATGCCCTCGATCTCGACAGCAACCGGGTGCTCGCCTCCCTCTGGTATTGGAACTATGGCGACTTCAACCCGATCTCGCATCATATCTGCGCTTTCCCCAGCGCCGATCCCTATCGCGGCTTCGAATTCGTCAACTCCACCCAGGGCGGCAAGAACTGCCTGATCTTCGGCATCCCGACCAAGATCACCGAGCCCGGCCCCGGCTTCAACATCTACCGCGTCCGCTATGACGGGTCACAGATGCAAATGGTGGAGAATGTGTCGGAGACGACCGGGCTCGGCCTTGGCGTGCATGTCAACATCAATCCCAAGGACGCGCAGAGCTATTTCGTCACCGACGGCCAGAAGGACATCGCCGCCTGTTTCGACCGCGCCACGTCGGCGGTCAAGGCGGCGCTGAAGTTCGACTGGAAGCCGAACTCGACTACGCTGTCGCGTGCGTGGCAAGATGGCGGCGCGCTGACGATCTCGCGCATCTATCCCGACAAGACGACCGGCAAGTTCGACTATACCGGCACCAAGGGTCAGAAGATCGAGTGGGAAATGGTGCCGATGGGCGAGCTCTTCGTCGAAGAGGGAACGCTGCCGGGCGCAGACCCGATGAGCCTCTGCGGCGCCGACGGCACGATCTGGCATCCGAGCGGCCGCTGGGCCGCAACGGTGGTGAGATTGTGCGGCGGCGTCGCCGTGCTCGACGCCGAGAAGAACTTCGAGCCCGTCACCTTCCTGCAGTTCAACAAGGGCTCGCCCGGCCAGTATCCGGTGGTCAAAGTCGACGACGATCACTGGACCATTGCTTTCGACAAGATCCATTCGCCCGGCCATGAGATCGGATTTTCGCCGGACGGCCGCTATCTGTGCATGATGAACAATCTGCGCGAGAACAATTGCGGCGTGTTCCTCAGCGCGGATCCCGATCCGCGGAAGTGGAAGAAGATCGCCCATGTCGAGGATCCGCTGTGGCGCGGCAAATACCCCAATCCGTTCCACATGGTGTTCTCGCTCGATTCCAAGAAGCTCTATCTGTCGGTGCTCTATCCTTCGCCCGCGGCGAGCGGCATCATGGTCGTCGACACAGAGAGCTGGAAGATCATCAAGGAGATCCAGGGGATCGGGCCCGATCTGCAGACGCCCGCCATCACTTATGACGGCAAATATGTGCTCACCCCGTTCAGCGGCTTCCAGAGGCTGTCGAGCGGCATCGCCGTCGTGGAGACGGCGAGCGACACGCTGATCGGAATCCTGCCGAGCACCGGCGGCCACCATGATTGCGTCATCGTGCCCAACGAACTCGAGCACATGAAGCACACCCGCTCGTGCACGCTCTAGTTTCGGGCAAGCCTTAACGCCCGGCGATGATCGGCCTGTCCCTGCAGAATCTCGGGCGGCGCAAGGTACGCACGCTGCTCCTGGTGATGGCTGTCGCCATCAGCAGCGCAATCGCCTTCGCGGGCGCCCATCTCCTGCGCAGCATCGATGCGAGCCTCGCGGTCGGCTTCAGCCGGCTGGGCGCCGACCTGATGGTGGTGCCCGCCGATGCCGTCACCAACATCACCGCAGCCTTCCTGACCGCCGAGCCGACCGACAAGACCTTGAGCGCCGACCTCTTCGACCAAGGGACGCCGGACGGCGTCAAGCGCGCGGCTCCGCAACGGGTGTTTCGCACCGAGCATTCGGGCTTCGGCGGTCACGGCAACAGCGCCGACCTGATCGGCTTCGACCCCGAGCGCGACTTCACCGTCGGGCCCTGGATCGCCGAGCGTCTCCCGCGCGCGATGCAGCCGGGCGATGTCATCCTGGGGGCAGCGCGCGATCTGCCGCTCGGCGCCGAAATCCAGCTCTTCGGCCAGCCCTTCCGCGTCTATGCCAAGCTCGCCCGCACCGGTGTAGGCACGCATGAGCGCGGGATATTCATGCCCTCGCAAGAGCTCATCGGCCTCGGTTCGGCGATCCGCGCACAGATCGGAACGCTGCCCCCAATGCTCGATCCGGCACGCGTCTCGGGCTTCCTGGTGGAAGTCGCGCCCGGCGCTACCGACCTGCAAGCCAAATTCGCGCTCCTGTCGCATTACTCCGGGATCGCGGTGGTCAGCGGCGCCTCCATGCTGACCGGCATCCGCCAGGGGCTCATGGCGCTTTTCGGCGGCATGCTCGGCCTGACGGCTGCGATGTTCGCCAGCATCGCCATCATGGTCGCCGTCCTGTTCTCGGCAATCGTCGCCGAGCGGCGCGGCGAGCTCGGCCTGTTGAAGGCGATCGGGGCAAGGCGCTCGCAGATCGCCGGCCTGATCGTCGGCGAGGCGATGATCGCGACCGGCGCCGGCGGCCTCATCGGCGTCGCGATCGGCGTGCTGCTGCTGCGGGCCTTCGAACGCTCGCTCGTCTATCATCTCATGGAGATGGGCGTGCCGTTTCTGTGGCCGGGAGCGCGCTATGCGTTCCTCCTGGGGATCGCCTGCGTGCTCGCCGCGGCGCTGATCGGCGCGGCGGGAGCATTGGTGCCGGCCTGGCGCGCGAGCCGGCGGGACGCCTATGACCTGATCCGCGGCGAGGGCTGAGCCATGTTGTCCTGCCGCGATCTCAAAAAGACCTATGCCACGGCAAGCGGCGCCTTCGCCGCCGTGCGCGGCCTCGATCTCGACGTCCCGCCCGGCCGGTTCACCGCCGTGATCGGCCGGTCGGGCTCCGGGAAATCATCGCTCATGGCCATGATCGGCGGCCTGAGCCGCCCCGATGGCGGCAGCATCATGGTCGATGGCGCCGACATCTGGGGATTGGGCGAGCGGGATCTCGCCTCGTACCGCAATCGCAAGATCGGCTATGTGTTCCAGTTCGCGAGCCTCCTGCCGGCCTTGCGGGTGATCGACAATGTCGCTTTGCCGGCCCTGCTCGGCCGCGCCCTGCCGAGACCTGAGGCCTATGCGCGGGCGGGCGAACTCCTGGCCCATGTCGGGCTTAACGATCATGCCGACGCCTATCCTTCCGAGATATCCGCCGGCGAGCAGCGGCGCGCGGCGATCGCGCGGGCACTGATCAACCGGCCCAACATCCTCCTCGCCGACGAGCCGACGGCCGATCTCGACGAGAAGACCGAGCGCGAGATCATGACCCTGCTGATCGAGGTCAATCGCGAGACCCGTGCCACACTGGTCCTGGTGACGCATAATCTGGCGCTGGCCGCAGAAGCACAAGAGGTCGTGCATATCGAGAATGGGAGGATCGCGACGTGACGCGTCCGCCGCCGCTGCCCGATCTCGACAGCCTCAGCAGCGCCGAAAAGGACGCCCTGATCGTCAGCCTCTGGCAAGCGATCGATGCGATGGAGACGGCAGGGTCGATACGGCCCGCGCCTTCGGACGCAACAGAGCTACGCAGCCGGATCAGCCGGGCAGAGCCTGCGCGGCGCGCCAAGGAGCAGGCGCGGACCGGACTCAAGGCAAAGCTCTTCAAAGCACGATACGGGCTAGGGCTTCTAGCGGTGATCGCCATCGGCTTTGCCGCCGATTTCGCCATTGGCGCCTATCAGGCACATGCGCTGGCGCTGCGCCGGCAGGAAGCGCGGGCGCTCGAGAATGCAGCCTTCGCCGGCCTCTTTGTCGAGCTCACCGACGTCGCCTATGAGCCTGACGGCAAGTCCTACCGCGCCCGCCTCACTCTGCAGAACACGAACCCGGCCGCCCCGCTCTACATCATGCTCGATCCGGCGCGGGTCTTCGTGCAGGCCGGCCTGACCTGGCAAGGGGTGAGCACAGAGGCCGGATCGCGCGCCAGGGTGGTGAAGCTCGACGGCAGCGAAGACATCCAGGTGGTCTTCCAGGCCGACATCGCCAACTGGACCGAGCTCATGCCGGGCTATATGCATGTGCGCATCGAGAACCCGATGCTGATCAGCCGCAGCAGTGAGCCAACCGATGATCTCGTCGAGCGCGCCAACCGCTTCTATGTCTATCTCAAGCCGCAAGGATCCGACGATGCCGCGATCAGGAAGCGCATGAACTTCCCCGGCGCGCCGCCGATCTTCATTCCCATGCCCCCGCATTGAGGGCGCTCTACGCAGGGCAGGTGCCCTGAATTTGGGATTGTGAGCGCGCCCAACTCGCTTTATCGAGGAGCCTCCCGCCATCATTGGAGCCTCCAACATGAGCAAGCGTTCCCGGTTTCCTCAGCGTGTCAGAGCGCGTGAAACGCTCGTCGGACCGTGGATGAGCATCCCGCATCCGATGGTCGTGGAAATGATGGCGCAGGCCGGACCAGATTTCCTCCTCATCGACGGCGAGCATGCGCCGATCACGCCCCAGGCGCTGCCCGCTCTGCTGCCGGCGGCCGACCAGCAGGACCTGCCGGTGATCTATCGCGTGGCCTGGAACCGGATCGAGCTGATCAAGGCCGCGCTCGACAGCGGTGTCGCCGGACTCATGGTCCCGATGATCAATTCGGCGGCGGAAGCGGCGGAAGCCATCGCCGCCGCCAAATATCCCCCGATGGGCAAGCGCGGCATGGGAGCCTGGCGCGCATCGAACTATTATCTCGACGACGGCGCCTATGTCGAGCGTGCCAACCAGGACACGCTGATGGTGCTGCAGATCGAAACCAAGGAGGCGATCCGCGACATCAAGGCGATCGCGCAAGTGCCCGGCATCGATGCGCTGTTCATCGGCCCCGCCGACCTTTCGCGCTCGCTCGGGCTGGCGAGCACTGCGCCGGAGGCCGAATTGCGCAAGGCCTATGCGCAAGTGGTGCGCGCGGCCGAGCGGAACGGTATCGCCGCGGGCATAGATGTCGTGTCGCCGGACTATGCCGCGATCTATCGCGAGATCGGCTTCACCTTCATGACCTTCGGTACCGATTTCGGCTTCATCATCGACGCCGGCAAGGCCAGCCTGAAGAAATTTCGCGCCAAGATCAAAGCGGCCTGACTTCGAACGGGGAGGAGAAGCCCGTGGCAGAATTGGTTGCCTGCGCACTCACCCTCGGGATCGGCGCCACGCTCGTCATGGATCTGTGGGCCATCGTCCAGAGGCATGTTTTCGGGATCCCGTCGCTCGACTATGCCATGGTCGGGCGCTGGCTCGGCCATTTGCCGCGCGGGCGCTTCGCGCATCAGAGCATTGGCGCAGCCGCCCCTGTCGCCGGCGAGCGAGCGATCGGATGGATCGCGCATTATGCCATCGGCGTGCTCTTCGCCCTGCTGCTTCTCGCCATCTGGGGTCTCGGCTGGGCACGGCAGCCGACAGTCTTGCCGGCGCTCATCGTCGGTATCGGAACGATCCTGCTTCCCTTCCTGATCATGCAGCCGGCTTTCGGCCTAGGGATAGCCGCGGCCAAGACCCCGAAGCCCAACCGTGCCCGCCTGCTCAGCCTTGCCGCCCACACGGCCTTCGCCATCGGTCTTTATCTATCGGCCTGGCTCTGGGCGATAATCGCTAGTGCGTGATGATGGCGCTTTGCACTCGCCAAAGCTCAAGATTTTGGCGAAGGCATCGTGACTTTCTCCAGCGCGTTGGCGACGGCGGAGGTCAAAAGGAACAAACGGTTGGATCTTAGCGGAAAACGTCGAAAACCAAACCCCCCATAGAAAACAGCAGCGTGTTCATCCTTGGCATCAACAACGATGGCAAAAACAGCAAGCGATTGCGTGGCCGATAGAATGCGGCGCAGCGCATCTGCCACGAGGAGCTCGCCAATAGCTTTGCCACGAACACGTACATCTCGCGCCAATCGTCCAATCAACGCGGCCGGAATGCCATCATAGCGCGGGAGTTTGCGCGCAATCTCTTCAGGCAAGTCATCAAGATCGAGCTTGAACGAGCCCAGGCTGTAAAAGCCGACAATCCCCAAGTCCGAATCCACGGCAACAAATACTCGCGCGATATTGCGACGGTCGTCCTGACCAGCTCTGCGCCAGAACCATTCGTCGAGCTCGATTTTTCCGCAGGAGAACTTCGAGCGGTCGTGTTGCTTGCCCAGCGGTTCGAAGATGAGGCCCAATCTTCAACCGATCAATTCGCGGTGACGGCGAAGAGCAGTGACAAGCTTATCGGTTGGTTCAGGCGGATTCGTCAGGGCGTCGAGAAAGGCTTGCCGGTCAGCGCCGGTCAGGACCATCCGCTCGTGCTCGTCCAGTACGCGGCGCGCCCCTTCATAGGCGAGATCCCCGGCGGTCAAGCCGGTCACGGCCATCGCCCGCTGTATCAGTTCTTTGGCCGACGCGCCGACACGCAACTCGATCCTCTCGCGCTTGATCTCGCGGTCCGGTTTCCGGCGACTGGACGTCGTGGGCATTTGATGTCTCCTTCGGATCCTATGTACGGCATAACGCCGTGCATTTCAATACCGTGAAGTCGCATGCCGGATACCTCGAACCGACCTCGCACTTCCAAAAAAGCCGCGAGATAGTTTCTAATCTTGGAAACTATCTCTTGCCCTGCCGGCGATGGCCGCCTAATAGTTTCCCGAATTGGAAACTATCTGGTGCCCACCGTGTCGCTGACCCTCTATATCCATCCCCTCGCCTCCTTCTGCCACAAGGTGCTGATCGCATTTTACGAGAACGACACGCCCTTCCGCGCCGAAACCGTCGATTTCAGCGATCCGGGCTCGGCCAAAGCTCATCTCGAACGCTGGCCGGTCGGCAAGATACCGGTGCTGTTCGACGACAGGACGATGCGCGTCATCCCCGAAACCAGCATCATCATCGAATATCTGCAGGAGAACTATCCGGGGCGCGCCGCTCTCCTGCCCAAAGACGCGGCCGTGCGGTTGGAGACACGCCTGTGGGACCGCTTCTTCGATCTCCATGTCAACACGCCAATGGGCAAGATCGTCACCGACCGCATCCGGCCGGAAGGCAAATCCGACGCCTATGGCGTGGCGGAGGCGCGCGCGACGCTCACCACCGCCTATGCGATGATCGAAGAGCAGGTGTCGTCGCATGACTGGGCGGCAGGCGATGACTTCACGCTCGCCGATTGCGCCGCCGCCCCCGCCCTCTTCTATGCTTCGATCGTCCATCCCTTCGGCAAGCGCCAACCACATCTCGCGCAGTATTTCGATCGGCTGCTCGCCCGTCCCTCGGTCAGCCAAGTGATCGATGAAGCCCGGCCGTTCTTTCCGATGTTTCCCTATCGCGACGCGATGCCGGCGCGCTATCTGACCGGCTGACCGAAGGGGAGGCCCTGAGATGAAGCCCGAGCAGTTCGACCGCCTGTTCCACGCCCTCGCCGATCCCTACCGGCGCCAGATGGTGGAGCGGCTGGCGCGCGGCCCCGCATCGGTGAAGGAACTCGCCGGACCGATCGAGATCGCCTTGCCTTCGGCCGTCAAGCACCTCAAGGTGCTGGAAGAAGGCGGCATCGTGCTGTCGGAAAAGACGGGACGGGTGCGCACCTACAGGATGCGGCCCAATGCCCTCAGATCCATCAGCCAGTGGGTGAAGCAGCGGGAAGCGGCGATGAACAAGGCCTTCGACCGCCTGGTCCAGGCCATGCAGGATTTCCCGGAAAAGGACGAGTGAAAATGGGTGTCTTCGTCAGCCATACGACCTTCGTGATCGAGCGCGATCTGCCGGGAAGCCCGGCGCATGCCTTCCGCTTCTGGTCGGAGCACGCGCGCAAGCGGCAATGGACGAGCTGCCATCCGGACTGGGCGGTGCTCGAGGACATATTCGATGTGCGCATCGGCGGCCTGGAAAAGGTCCGCTGGCGCACGCTGGAGGGCGTCGAGCATGGGTACCGCGCCCATTATCTCGACGTCGTGCCGGGCAAGCAGATCATCTATGCCTATGCGATGAACACCGGCGCCGTGCAAAATTCGGCGGCGCTCGCCACCGTCGAATTCGTCGGCCAGCGCGGCAAGACGAAAATGACCTATACCGAGCAGGCCGCCTTTCTCGACGCGGCCGATGCCAAGGGACGCAGCCAGGGCACGGAAATGGGATTCGACAGGCTCGCTCTGGCGATCGAGAGGAGCCTCGCCGTCGCGCATTGAAAAGAAGCAGGAGAGCGAAGATGATGAACGACTGGAAACTGCCCTGGGACGGCGGGTGCCTGTGTGGCCAGATCAGATTCCGCATCAGCGCGCCGCCGCTCCTGACCATGGCTTGCCACTGCGCCGGCTGCCAGAAGCTGAGCGCCAGCGCCTATTCCCTGACCATCGCCGTGCCGAGCGAAGGTTTTGCCGTCACGCAAGGCGACACGGCGGTCGGCGGCCGGCACGGGCCCAACCGGCAGCTCTATTGCCCGCATTGCAAGAACTGGATGTTCACCCACGCCCACGGCCTCGACTTCTTCGTCAATGTGCGCGCCACCATGCTCGACAGGCACGATTGGTATGTGCCCTATGTCGAGACCTATACGGCGGAAAAATGCCCTGGGCGACGACACCGGCGAAGCACAGTTTCGCCACGCAGCCCGATCTCGAGGGCTATGCACCACTCATCGAGGCCTTCGCCCGCGAAGGTGCGCGCCCGTCCTGAGGACGGACAGGCATGTGCAACGAAACTCCCTTACGGACGTTGCCAGTCTGTAAACATGGACTGGACCCAAATGGATTTGACTTTCGAAGAATTCCTGGAAAAGCGCCGTGAGGCGGCGCTCGCCTATGTCAAAGGCGATGCCCGTCCCGTCATCGATCTCTCCGCATCATCGGGTGCGGCCACCTTCTTCGATCCAGGCGGCGGTATCGTCGAGGGCGCCGAAGCGGTGCTGAAGGCCTATCGCGAAGGCGCCCAGATGTTCGGGCCCCAAAGCGTCACCGATCTCGAGATCCACGACTATGGCGCCTCAGGCGATTTCGGCTTCTGGGCCGGCCTGCAACGCGCCACCGTCGCCATCAAGGACCGCGCCGAGCCCGCTTCGATGACCTTGCGCGTCAGCGAAGTGTTTCATCGGCAGGAGGGCGAGTGGCGCATGGTCCACCGCCACGCCTCGGTGGCCAACGGAAAATGACCGGCATGGATCACGGCCAGGGCTGAGGCTCAGTCGCGGCGAAGCTCGGCCGCTCGGCGCAACCGGCGACGATCGCTTCGAGCCGCGGACGGCCGCGCCACGGAAAGCCGCCACGCGCCTCCGTCCACAGGACGAAGCTTGCCAGTGCTATGTCCTGGACAGACAGGACGCCGGGCAGAAATCCGTCCGGCGCCGCGTTCCCTTCGAGCCAGTCCAGCGTGCGGCCTAACCGTTCGGCATGGCGGTCGGCCGGATCGAAGCCGAGAAGATTCTTTCCGCCCGGACGCAAGCCCGCCCAGTTCTGATATTTGATAGCGGCCAGCGCGTCACCCATGGCGAGCAGCACAGCCAGCAACTGATCGTCCTGCCAGTATCCTTCCCAGCGCCGCACGGCACGCGCCACGGGCAGAGGCTCGCGGCGCGGCAGCGCCATGAGGAAATCGATGATGATCCGGGTCGGGAACTTGACGCCTTCCGCCGTTTCGAGCGCCGGCACTTGCCCCAGGGGATTGATGGCGAAATAGTCGTTCGCCGGCGGAAATCCCCTGATCGCCACCTCCTTGCAGTCAAGGGCAAGCTCACGCACCAGCACCCGGATGATCCGGGCGAATGGAGAACCCGGCGTATAATGCAGCTTCACCGGCGATCTCTCCCGACTCTCTTCCGGTGCTGCATTCGCGCGCTCGTCCCTATTTCACGCCGGACACCAGCCCGTCGTGCCGCTCGGCCGAGCCTGTGCCGTTCTTGAGCCAGCATTCATGGCGGCGGACGACATAGGTGAAGGCCTTGCAGGCCCTGGTCCCGCTGCAGGAAATGAGACAGGCTTCGAAGGTCGTCGCCTCTTGCCGGTCGATATCGTTGCCGGGATAATCGGTCGCTTCCTGGATCGCCATGGCGGTCCGGCGAATGCGTTTCTTGAGGCCCCCGCGAAGACCCGAGACCGCAGCCGGGTGACTGACCGCAATCTCGGCGCTGGCCTTGAGAAAGCATGCGGAACGGGCGGTGTTGAAGGTGAAGGCGGCGCAGCCCTCTTCGGCCGTGCATTGCCCTTCGCATTCATCAGCACTCTTGGTCTTGATCGGCATGTCGGGCAAATTGCGGCCATAGAGATCGACCTGTGGCAGGCGCTTGATCACCGGCGCGGTCCCGGCCGGCATCTCATCGGCACTGGCCGTGATGATATCCGCCCCATAAGGGCTCACCGCGATTCCCAGATCGCGCGCTCGGCCCATGGTCAACATGTGCAATCCTTGCGGCGGCGAACCGGTAATATAGGTGATCGCGCGCTGCGGCAGTCGAAGCTCTTGCAGATAATCAAGCACCACCGCCTCCGCCGCCTCGCTTGTTCGCGGCCTGCCGTACTTCAAGACATAGGCCCTGTGAAAGCCAATGCGGGCGTTCTCCGCCATGAAGCGCTCAGCGCCGCCGAGCCAGGCCAAGGCACAGGCGGATGTACATCGCGTCGCCGATGGGATGACGGTCGCGAACCCTTTCCGTTGAATGGCACGGCCAATGCCCAAGCCGGCAATCACCATGCCGCCGGGGCTCTCGAAGCGAACGACCGCCTCCTTGATGTCGTCCGTCTTTCGCATGAACTGAAGACCATCGGTCGCGGCGAGCTCGCCCCTCACCAGGATCACCGCCGGCCCGGACTTGGGCGTGAAGGTCACAATTTCGGCCGACTCGGCAGAACCGGCATCGAGCCCCTGATGGCAAAAGAGAATGGCCAGGCCGATCACAAGCTTACGCAGCGAGCGCGTGGGACCAGCCCAAGGCGCAGGCCAGGCATTTCGATGGTGAGCAGTAGTCGAGCGGATCATTGAGCCATGCCCCTCAATCGTCCGCCCCACAGAGTCACTATTCTCAAAAAATGTGGTTAACAAGTGGTTATGCTGAAGATCTGGGGCGTGACGAGGCCAATGTGACGTCGGAGCACCGCGCGCGATGAAATCGCCAAGGGAACCCTCTCATGCCTGCAGGCATTGCCTCGCAGAACAAGGACAGCGGCCGCCATGACCCCTCTCGTCTATGAGGCGATGCAATTCGCCCGCCAGGTCCACAAGGACCAGAAGCGCAAATATACGAACGAACCCTATAGCAGCCACCTGGCCGAGGTCGCGGGAATCGTCGCTGCCGTCACCGACAATCCCGAGGCGCTCGCCACCGCCTGGCTGCATGACACGGTCGAGGACCAGCATGTCGATCTCAGGGTGATCGCGCAGCGTTTCGGCGAAAAAGTTGCAGAAGGGGTCGAAGCCCTCTCGGACATCGAAAACGGCAACCGGAAGGACCGCGAAGCCGCCTCGCGCCAGCGCCTCCATGCCGCTGCCCCCTGGATCCAGACGATCAAGGTCGCGGACATCATCAGCAACAGCAGCACGATCGCGCTGCATGATCCGGGCTATGCGCCGAAATACCTGGACGAGAAACGAGCGATGCTCGCGGTGCTCGACCACGCCGACAGCCGGCTCATGGACATCGCCGTCACCCAGACGCAGCGTGATTAAGCGCGTTTCACCACGCGCACGATCAGCAGCAGGATCACGGCACCAATCGTAGCGCCGAGAATGGCGCCGAGCACGCCGCCGCCCAGGCTGACGCCGATGCGCGGCAACAGCAGGCCGGCAATGAAGGCACCGATGATGCCGACCACCATGTCGCCGATGAGGCCGAAGCCGCCGCCCCTGACGATCAGACCGGCAAGCCAGCCGGCAATGGCGCCGATGAGCAGAAAAACCAGGATCGAAACCAAATCCATGATCGTACCTCCAAGGGCTCAACGGAACCGGGAACCCATTGTTCCATATGCCGGGCAGACGATGGCGCCGAAAGCAGGAACCAACGGTGCATGGTCGCGTTGGTTAGGCGACGCCAATCAAGGCGTTCGAGGAGACCTCCTATGAATCGTGAGCACGAGAAAACCACCCAGCAGGGTGGACAGAAACAGCAACAGCAAGGCGATCAGCCGATGCGCCCAGGCCAGGACCAGCAGGGCGGCGGCACCCGCAATCCGGGACAGCAACAGCAGCAGGAACCGGACCGCCAGTCGGATATGGATGAAGAGAAGAAACGCGATATGTGAAGCGGCTCTTTTGCCGTTCCAACCGCCGGCCGCAAAGCCGGCGGTTTTTTTACCACTCTTCGCGATTGCGGCGCG
>JAKATG010000028.1:0-90394 GCA_021828105.1 Pseudomonadota bacterium | reverse complement strand
GTTCCCCTCAGATCGCTCACCTCGATCCATCGCTCTGTGCACCTCCACCAAACAGAAGGAGTAAAATGTGGGAAAAAGTGACCTTGACAAAAAGCCCCATACAAGGTGGCCGAAGGCCGGATGAGGGTGTCCTTTGTGCCGACGCTTCGACACATCCCTATGACGCTTGCTGTTGATTAGATAGGAAGGACCGTCACATGTTGAACCAACACCCTCATCCGCCCTGTCGGGCACCTTCTCCCGCAAGCGGGAGAAGGGAAATGATGGAGAGTTGATCCGATTGAGACGGCTCTTTCACAAGATCTATCTCACCATCATCGCGAGCCTGTTCATGGTGGCGCTCGTGGCGGGTGCCGGCTGGCATTTTGGACCGAATGGCTCGCCCGCCAACCAGGCCTTCGAGCTCGCGGGCAAGCTCGCTTCCGCCGCCTTGCCGCCGGCCGACTCTGCTGTTGAAGTCCAGCAGGACTCCGTCCGGCAGCTGGCCGAGCGGCTCGATGCCGATCTTGCTCTCTTCGATGAGGCGGGGATCCAGGTCGCCGCCGCCGGAAACCCGGTCCCCTCGCCCGGCCCATGGCGCAGTCATGAAAAAGGCGGCTGGGTTCGCGGCGCGGGCGGTCCGGCCTGGAGCCTCCTTCTGCCCGACCGGCGCTGGCTGGTCGTGCGCCCGCTGGCGCGGCACCGGCCTTCGGCCTTCGGCCTGATCCTGTTTCTTGGCAGCATCGCCCTGCTGGTGGCGCTCTGCGCCTATCCTTTCGTGCGCGGCCTGACCCGAAGGCTCGAACGGCTGCAGGCGGGCGTCGAAACGCTGGGCGCCGGCAATCTCAGCAGCCGCGTCAAGGTCGAAGGCCGCGACGAGGTGGCGCGCCTCGCCGCAAGCTTCAACCAGGCGGCGGCGCGCATCGAGAACCTGGTGGGCGCCCATCGCCTGCTGCTCGCCAATGCCTCGCACGAGCTCCGCACACCCTTGTCGCGCATCCGGATGGGGATCGAGCTCTATCGCGAAACGGGCGATCCCAGGCACAAGACGGATCTCGAGCGCGACATCGCCGAGCTCGATCTCCTGATCGATGAGATCCTGCTCGCCAGCCGTCTCGAGACCGTGGGCGCGCTGCAACGGCCCGAGGAGGTCGACCTCTTGGCGCTCGCCGCCGAAGAGGCCGCGCGCACCGATGACTGCGCGGCCGAGGGCGAGCCCGTCATCATCCGCGGCGAGGCCTATCTCTTGCGCCGCCTGATCCGCAACCTGCTCGAGAACGCCAGCCGTCACGGCAAGCCGCCGATCCGGGTGGAGGTGCGCCGGCAAGGCGCCAGCGCCATTCTGGAGGTGGTGGATCAGGGCCAAGGCATCGCCGAAGCCGAGCGCGAAGGCATCTTCCTGCCCTTCCATCGCCTGAAGTCGGATGCCAAGGGCACAGGTCTCGGGCTTTCGCTCGTGCGCCAGATCGCCCGCCTGCATGGCGGCGACGCCGTTGTGGCGCCACGGCCCGGGGAACCGAGCTGCTTCAAGGTGACGTTGCCGGTCTAAAGCGGGATGAGATCAGAAGGAGTCGCTTCACTCAAAACACCCTCATGCTGAGGTGCGAGCGAAGCGAGCCTCGAAGCATGATCCAGGAACAACGGTCGTGCCACTTGCCACCCTTCGAGGGCCGCTTCGCGGCCACCTCAGGGTGAGGGTTATGGGTTGGACTAATCGGTAAAATCTGCGCCGCCCTGCGGACTTGCGCAACGTCATGGCGCAGGGTCGCCCGCCCTATTCTCGCCGCCATCGTGATTCAGAAAACCCTACAGGGACGCATCCTGCCGCGGACAGTGTTCCCGAGGGTCCCAACATGATCGTCCGACATTCGCTGCACCACGATTCTATTGCGTCCCGCCGCGCGTTTCTGCGTGGGCTTGCGTCCGCGGCCGGCGCGCTGGCGCTCGGCGGATGCGCGGGGCTGGGTGCCACGGGCGCGCGCTTCGATGCTTCGTCGCTCTCGGCAGATCCGACATTGCTCGTCACGACCACACGCAAGCCGGTGAATGGCGGGCGCGCGGAGCCCTGGTTCGGGCCGGAGCGGGCTTCCACGATGACCGTCGCCCGGGCGAAGCTGGTGCCGCCGGGCGACGGCCGTTTCTCTCTCGCCGCGGCCGGGCTTGACGATTGGCGTCTGGGTGAGATCGAGCCGGTGTCGGCAGATGTCGGCGATCTTCTCGCTGAGGCCGGCGGACCGAACCTCCTGATCTATGTGCACGGCTTCAATCAGACGTTCGAGGCAGCAGCACTCGATGCCGTGCACCTCTCGGATGGCATCATGTTCCGCGGCCAGACCATGCTATTCTCCTGGCCGTCCAAGGCGGGACTGTTCGACTATGCCTATGACCGCGACAGCGCGATGTGGTCGCGCGACGAGTTCGAACGCGTGCTTCAATCCATCATGGCGAACCCGGGCGCCGTGGGCCGCATCTACATCGTCGCGCACAGCATGGGAACCATGCTGACGCTCGAAAGCCTGCGCCAGCTCTATGCACGATATGGCGACGCCGTCACGAGCAGGATCGGCGCCGTGGTGTTCGCGGCGCCCGACATCGACATGGACGTGTTCTCGTCGGCGATCAAACGCATCGGTCCTCTCGCCGGCAAGATCACCGTCATCGCCGCGACGAACGATCGCGCGCTGGCGCTGTCGGGGCAAATCGCCGGCGGGATGACGCGAGTCGGCGCCGCCGAGAAGGCCGCCCTCGAGCAGCTCGGCGTGCGCGTGATCGATGCTTCCGAGGCCGGCTGGGGCATCATCAACCACGACGTGTTCATATCGAATGCGGAGGTGCGGCGGGCGATCCGCCGCTCGATCGATACCGCGGCCGGGTGAACCCGGCTTTGCGCAAACGATTGCCCAGGAAGGATGCCTGCCGTGCAGGTTTCCCCTTCTCCCGCTTGCGGGAGAAGGTGGCCGAAGGCCGGATGAGGGTGTTCTCACCACATGCCCAGTGTCCTTCGTGAGGCCCAATTAAGTGCAATGACGCTTGTTCCTGGCCATTTCTGAGAAGCTGTCGCAAGCTTGACCAACACCCTCATCCGCCCTATCGGGCACCTTCTCCCGCAAGCGGGAGAAGGGGAATGGCGGAGGGTGATCCCGCTGCGCCCATCGCCTGCTGCTCGCCAATGCCTCGCACGAGTTCATATTCATGTGCCCAGGGTGCCCTGCACCTTGGCATCGCCCGATAAACCCTTGCGTAGAATAGTCGCGGGCACCGTGCTGCTTCATCCTCCTCGCATCGCCCCGCTTTCGTCTTCCTGGCGCGCGGCGACGCCGAACCGAAAAGGAGATGAAGATGAGACATGAAGTGCCAAGCAAGGCGTTGGAGTGGACCAGCCTGATCCTGGGCGCGGGCCTGGCCTGCACGGGACTTGTGGCCGCGAGCCTCGCCTGCGTGGGGATCGTGTGCGACGACACGTCGGCCGCGACCTGGAATGCGGGTCTCGTGGGCACGCTCATCGCGTGCTGCTCCGCCGCCCTCCTCTATCGCTATGAGACCTGGGCCGAATGGTCCAACCTCGCCTTCGGAAGCTGGACGATGGTGGCACCCTTCCTGCTGGGCTTCGGAGCGGAATCGCCGATGTGGATCCATGTCGTGGTCGGGATCTGTGTCACGACCATCGCCGCCTGGCAGCTTCTGGCCGGCAGCAAGGCGTGGACAGGCTCGCGCACGAGATCCGCCGCGCATAGATGATATGGGATCGGGCCCTTGCCGTCGGCCAGGTTTCCCCTTCTCCCGCCTGCGGGAGAAGGTGGCCGAAGGCCGGATGAGGGTGTTCTTTCCGCGTATCCGGTGTTCTTCGTGAGGCCCAATACATGCAATGACGCTTGTTCCTAGAGAAGCTGTCGCAGGCTGCACCAACACCCTCATCCGCCCTATCGGGCACCTTCTCCCGCAAGCGGGAGAAGGGGAAAACTTGGAGAGGCTTTCTCTAACGCCATATGCCGGGCGGGATGTGCCTGTCAGATGTCGACCGCTCAGCGCCAGAGATTGGTGCGGGCGAGATCGATGACCTCGTCGGCAAGTCCGTTGAAGACGGCTTTCACCATATAGAGCGAGAAGCCTTTGGCCATCTCCGCCGTGATGGCAGGCGGCATGGCAAGCTCGCTGCGGTTGACCACGGCATCGATGACCACGGGCCCGTCATGCGCGAGGGCTTCGGCAATGCCGTCCCTGACATCGGCCGGATCCTCGAGCCTGACGCCGCGGATGCCCATGGCCTCGGCAATCCTTGCGAAATTCGGGTTCTTCAATTCCGTGCCGAAATTGAGAAAGCCGGTCGATTTCTGCTCGAGCTCGATGAAGCCGAGCGCGCCGTTGTTGAAGACGACGACCTTCACCGGCAGGTCGAGCTGCGTCAGGCTGATGAGATCGCCCATCAGCATGGTGAAGCCGCCATCGCCCGAGAGCGAGACGACCTGGCGGCCTCTATGGCTCGCCTGGACGCCGATCGCCTGCGCCATGGCATTGGCCATCGAGCCATGCCAGAAGGACCCGAGCAGCCGCCGCTTGCCGTTCATCGCCAGATAACGCGCCGCCCAGACCGTCGGCAGGCCGACGTCGCAGGTGAAGACGGCATCGCCTTGGGCGAGATCGCTCAGCGCCTTGGCCACCTGCTGCGGATGGATCAGGCCGCTTCCGGGCTTGCCTTCGGCGAGACGATCGAGCTCCTGGCGCGCTTTCGCATAATGCTGCTGCGCCTCGGCGAGGCGCCGGTCGGAACCGCTCTCGCGCAACAGCGGCAGCAGTGCGGCAATGGTCTGGCGCACATCGCCGACGACGCCGAGATCCACCGCCACGCGCCGCCCGATATTCTCCGCCCTGAGGTCGACCTGGGCGATCCGGGTCTTCGCCTTTTCCGGATAGAACTGCCGGTACGGGAAATCGGTGCCGAGCATTACGAGCAGGTCGCAATCGTGCATGGCGTAAAAGCCGGACGAGAAGCCGATCAGCCCGGTCATGCCGACATCGCACGGATTGTCCCACTCGACATGCTCCTTGCCGCGCATCGTATGGACGATGGGCGCCTTGAGGCGCTGGCCCAGCGCGATGAGCTCCGTGTGGGCGCCGGCGCAGCCCCCGCCGCAGAGCAGCGTCACCCGCCCGGCGTCGTTGAGCAGTCCCGCCAAAGCCTCGATCGCGCCCTGGGGCGGCATGATCACCGGCGGCGCGGGAAGCAGCGCCGCGGCCGTAGGTGCTGGCGCCGGCTCCGCGTCCTTCAGCGCAATGTCGCCCGGGATCACCACCACCGAGACGCCGCGTTTCGCCACGGCCTCACGGATCGCGACCTCGAGGACACGCGGCATCTGGCGCGGATCGGCAACGAGCTCGCAATAATGGCTGCATTCGCGGAACAGGCTTTCGGGATGCGTCTCCTGGAAATAGCCCGAGCCGATCTCGGGCGAAGGAATATGCGCCGCGATCGCCAGCACCGGCACGCGCGAGCGGTGACAATCGAACAGGCCGTTGATGAGGTGGAGGTTGCCCGGCCCGCAGCTTCCGGCGCAGACGGCAAGCGTGCCCGTCACATGGGCTTCGGCGCCGGCGGCAAAGGCCGCGACCTCTTCATGCCGCACATGCAGCCATTCGATCTTTCCTTGGCGGCGGATGGCATCGGTCAGGCCGTTGAGGCTGTCGCCGACAATCCCGTATATGCGCTTGACGCCTGCCGCGGCGAGAGTTTCCGCGAACTGGTCGGCAACGGTCTTGGCCATGTGTCCGCTCCCTGTGTTCGATGTGAGAATGAGATGAGCCCATGCTTTCTGGGGCATATTCGGCCGGCAGGCAATGCCGGCGATCATCGCGGGCCGCGGCGGTGTCGATCTCAATCGGGTTCGAGCCGGCGATGTGCCATGCGGATTTCCATACGGCACATCGCACGCCCGCGCTGTTTCAAAACCCGAACCTGGCGATACTCAGCCGGGAATACGGGCGATGACCTTGATCTCGAAGTCGAACCCCGCGAGCCAGTTGACGCCGATCGCCGTCCAATTCGGATAAGGCGCTTGCGGGAAGACCTCACTTTTGACGGTCATGATCGTGCCGAACTGATTTTCGGGATCGGTATGAAAGGTCGTCACGTCGACGATATCGTCAAGCCCGCATCCGCCCGCTTGCAGGGTCGCCTCGAGATTGGCGAAGGCCAGGCGGACCTGAGCTTCGAAGTCCGGCTCGGGCGAGCCATCGCTGCGACTGCCGACCTGGCCGGACACGAACAGGAGATCATCTGATCTGATCGCTGCGGAATAGGTCTGTGACGTGTAGAGGTCTTGCCGACCGGCGGGGAAAACGGCGTCACGCTGGGCCATACGGTATTCTCCTGGTGTGGGTCGCTGCAAAGCGGTGCGATGAATCAATGTCCGTCGTGCAGTCTATGTCAAATGATATACGTCGCGCGCCAGGACGCTCACGGATTCCTCTAGTATCATGATCGCGCCTTGATGCTATCATCGAGGCCTGAGGCAACGCAGGGGAAGGGTGGCTGATCATGAATCTGAACAGGGTGGCCGGAGCCATAATAGTCGTCGCGAGCCTGTTGGTTCTGTCCGGAACGAGCGTGGCGCAAAATGCGAGCAAGAAGACGATCGGCATGCCCGGCACCCGGACCGTGCCGTCGCTGATCGTGATGAATGCCGCCGGCGCAAAGCTCGAGGGCAACACGCTGACGCTCACCGGCATCGCCCGCAACGCGATCATGTTCGCCGATCGCCCGGTGCGCTCGGCGGGCCATGCTCCGACCGTGCATCTCCTCGATGAATGGGCGCCGGGACGTGGCAGCTTTGCCAAAGACCCGCCGAATGCCACCGTGTCGGTGTTGAACAAGGAAGGGGCTCGTGTCGAAGACGCCGTCGTCGTGCTCAAGGAGCCTAAACTCAGCGGCGATACGCTGACCTTCAAGGTCGAGGTTCTGGAGAGCAACCTCGCCAAGGCCGACGGACCCGCCTCGATATTCATCGATACCACGGACTGGTCATTCACGCCGGACTCGGCCCAGCGCACGGCCCAGCACAGCGCCTGGTACCAGAGCTCCGCGCCGCCGATAGACTGCGGTCCGCCATGGAACCCGTGCTTCTGAGGCAAAACGCGCGTCACTTCGACCGCTGAACAAAACGGCATCGTTCCAGCGCAAGCGCACACCGGTCGCCTGGGTGGTCAGATCGATCTCTGGGACTAGTCGCGGTGTGTGGGCATTCCCTTGAGCTGATCCTTTGTCCAGGTCGTGACGGCATGGACGTCTCCGTCCTCGTCGCGCATGAAATCCAACTGGCTCGCAGGAACGGCTACTGGCTTGGCGCCGATGCCGAGGAAACCGCCGACGTCGACGACAACCTGGCCGCTATGGAGATGGTCGACAGAGCCGATTTTCTCGTCCTTGGGTCCGTAGATCGTAGCACCCTCGAGGATTTCCGGAGTGAGTTCGGCGTTTGTCAGGCGAATGTGATTTACCTAACCCATTGACCTCATAGGAAGATCGCCGCTACACATCGTATTCGGGCGTGATCACTGTAGGCGGGGTTAATCTTGTTCGTACCGTTTGAAGCCTGGACCGGCGGCAGGTCTATCTCGTCCATTGGAACGAATGCCGGCGCTCCAGATATTCCGTTTCAGAACTGGCGACGCTTTAAGGAAGCGTTCCCACCAGAATTCGTTGCTCATGCAATCAGCCAATGTCCGCGCCCTGTAAAGCGGTGCCTCGATCCATTTGGGGGCTCGGGTACTACGGCCCTCGCTTGCCAATTCCTCGGTGTTCATCCAACGACAATAGAGGTCAATCCCTTTCTCGCTGACCTCATAGAGTCAAAGCTTGTGAGGTACGACGCAACGGATGTCGCACGTTCCTTCGCCGATTTAGTTAGGCTCGCAAATCGTACGCGCGTCAATCCTTCAAAGCTGTATACAAGTGGTCCCGAGACACTAATCGAACCAGGTGTCAACGGGAGATGGATATTTGATTGGGAGATTGCAGCAAGACTAGCTGCTTATGTAAGCGCGCTGCCAAAGATCACTAACCGAAATCACCGTCGTCTTTTCCGTGTGATTTTAGGAGGAGTGATCGTAGATGTGAGCAACGTGATAGTGAGCGGCAAAGGGAGAAGGTATCGCAGGAATTGGATCAACACGCGCAAAGATGGCAGTGCACTCGACACTGCATTCTGTTCGGCCATGGAATCCGCGATCGGTGACATCGTTCGCTTCACTCCAAGGCGCGTTCATAGTTTCTCCGTCCTGCATGGAAATGCGTTACAACTTATTCCCTCTGCGGGACCCGTCGACATCTCGATTTTCTCGCCGCCTTCCTGCTGAGCAATCGCAAACTCCGTCGCATCTTCGATTGGCAGAAGAAGGACACGAAGGATTTGCCGCTGCGCGGTAGCGTCCCAAACTAGCGACCTGCGATCTTCTTGCATGAATGTCAGAAACGTTAGGATCACCAGCACGTCGAAGAACGCGCCAACGCCAATCAACTCGGAAAGTTTTTCTTGAAATGCTTTTTCGTCGCTAATGACTACTTGAGTACGCCCCCGTCGGTCCTTTAGGTCGAGATGCATTGCGACAAGTGACAGGTCACTAAGTTTCCTCGTCACAACGACACTAGCATCGCCGAGAGCGAATTTGAGCGTTGCGGTGGCCGTTGCAGCACCGTCCGCGACGCGATTGCTAAACAATCTAGCCTCGCCGCTCGTCATTGGCACAGCACGGGGACGAACCTGACCAAGTTCGCCTGATGATGTGGCAGTCGGAAGATTGGATGGACCCGTTAGACAACGGAAGCAGATATTAATCAGCGTACTCTTTCCGCTGCCATTAATGCCAATGACGGCAGTGCCGCCGGGCTGAAAAGTGGCGGTGAATGGAATTTGCGCCGACGAAGGATAGAGAGCGTATTTCTCAATCGTCAGGGATTCCAGTATGGGTAAGCAAATCATCGCAGGCCAGAGGTTAGAGATGCCTGATGTCGCCGGAATGGGTATTATGGACTATATTGCTGAGCGGTCAATTTATTCTGCGAATGATAGGATGTCGATCCGAAATTCCTCAACCTTTTCCATGGCCTGGTCCTGCGCATTGACACCTATTTCATAAATCTCAGCCTAGGTTCTTTTATAGGAAAAGAGCAATGGTCAAAGTTCCAGACACATCGCCCGCACAGCTTAAACTGTTCGTAGGCTATTCCAGGTTCGAGTGCGCGCTGAAGGAATGCGGCTACGTAGTTCCCAAGGCGGGTATTGCGCATGCAGACTGGAAACGCTTTGCAGGGGAGGAGTGTCTCAAGGATGTAATGGAAATAGCGTCGGACGACGCGGATGTAAAAGAAATGATTGCCGACCCGCCCGCGACCCAGGTTACGGACGGTGACGGGACTTGGCGTTGGGCGGCACAAATCGAGGCGCCAATCGACGCGCTCGGGCAGTTCTTTGAAGCCGTAAAACAAGTGCGCGACAATCTGTTCCATGGCGGCAAACACGGAGAAAACCGCGAACGCGATGACACATTGTGCCGCGCAGCTTGGGTCGTCTTAGAGTTATGCGCAGAGCGACACCCTGAAGTGGGAAGCATATTCGAATACAAGTACTGACGCATGGTCGGTCTCGTCTACGAATAACTGTAAGCGTTGGCAGCAGCCATCGGGTTATGGCTTCCGCGTTCTTAGAGCTACGCGAACCAACGCATGCTGATTTGTTTCACGCAGAAACGCCTGAAAGCCTCCTGACCATATAGCAGATGTTCCATCGGCAGAGACCAGCCAATCATCGACTCTTGTAGGTGCCGGTGCGTCTCCCCCGATGTTTATCCGCAATGCATGCAACATCTCTATGCTTTTGCGATCGGGCGTCTCCATATCCAGGTCGAACCCACCATCCCACCAGTCGACAAATAGCATCGGGGCCGGATCCGGCCTTGATCTCGCCTCAGCAAGCAACATGTTCAAATGGAGATCACCCAAGCCTGCCCCGATTACATAGATAATATCGGCTTCCATCATATCGCGAGTCAGTGCAGCGTAGAAGTAAGGCAATGGCCGCTGCTGCAGCCTGGAAAGCTTCTCCAGTCCAGTAACAATTGGACTGCGCAGGACCTCCGTACCATCCATTTTTCGCAATCCACTTCCATTGAAGGTCGCCGATTTTCGCGCTTCATTCGCGTCATCAAACCAAACAAGATCAGCAAACCTACCTTGACCGAGTTGGTGCGAATAACTCATGTGTACTGAACCATGTAGAAAGAAAAGACTTGGCTCGTTCCATCGCTGCCAGAATCCCTCGATGTCGAAGATCGTCTCCTTCGCGCCCTTCCTGTCATAGCCAGTGTAGAGGTCGGGCTTCGCCTGGAGCGCAAAGTCATCGTAGTTCGTTGTGTAGATACGCGGAATGCTTGTCACTTCGAGTGCGGTGAGGAATTCACCGAAGGACGCCACTGAATGGGCGGGGGTCGCGCATCGTGCGATGACTTCGTTATAGATCACCTCAACCACTTTCTTGACGAGCGCTCTTAGGCCTTCCTTCGTTGTCTTCGAGGTATCCCTCAGAAAGGGAACCAAGATTGGACGATACTCGTCGACTATTCCTTTGCTGGGCTTTGAGAAATGGATCAGCTCATGCGCGCAGTGATAGATTTGCTCAAAGTGCACTATCCCTGGATCGTGCAAATAACGCTTCAAGCGCCGCTTTATTGTCCGATAGGCTTCGTCGCCCTTTTGGTTTTGGACCCATCGATCTCCCAATATCGCAGTTTCGATGATGTCGGTGAATTTTTGAGTGGCTGGAATGCCATACTCAATCGACGCGCCGGCGCCTAGTATTACGAGGACACGCCGTTTGGATTTCACTACTCCCATTCAATCGTCCCTGGTGGCTTGGACGTGATGTCATAGACTACACAGTTGATCTCCCTCACCTCGTTGATGATGCGGGTGGTGGTGCGGGACAGGAATTGTGGTCGAAGTGATGGTAATCGCGGCTCATGCCGTCGGTCAATGTAAGGGCATTCAGAGCGCAGATTAACCCTCCTATCCGCCCGGATGCAGCCCCGGCGCCTCCTGGCCGGTTCGTGCCACATATTCGGTGTAGCCGCCGCCATACTGATGGACGCCCTCGGGCGTCAGCTCCAGCACGCGGTTCGAGAGCGCGGCCAGGAAGTGGCGGTCATGCGACACGAACAGCATGGTGCCCTCGAATTCCTTGAGCGCGCCCACCAGCATCTCCTTCGTCGCCATGTCCAGATGGTTCGTCGGCTCGTCGAGAACCAGGAAGTTGGGCGGGTCGTACAGCATCTTGGCCATGACGAGCCGCGCCTTCTCGCCGCCGGACAGCACCCGGCAGGGCTTCTCGACATCATCGCCCGAGAAGCCGAAGCAACCGGCGAGCGTCCGCAGCACCCCTTGCCCCGCCTGCGGAAACGACGCGTCCAGCGATTCAAACACCGTGTCGTCGCCGTCCAAGAGGTCCATGGCGTGCTGCGCGAAATAGCCCATCCTGACATTGCTGCCGACGCTGACCGTGCCCTGGTCCGGCCCGGTCGCACCCGCCACCAGCTTCAGCAAAGTGGATTTGCCCGCGCCATTGGCGCCCAGAACGCACCAGCGTTCCTTGCGGCGCAGCTGGAAATCGAGCCCCGCATAGACCGCCTGGCTGCCATAGAACTTATGGACATTCTTCAAGCTCGCCACGTCGTCACCCGAGCGCGGCGGGCTGCGGAATTCGAACTGGACGGTCTGGCGGCGCCGCGGCGGCTCGACGCGCTCGATCTTCTCCAGCTTCTTCACCCGGCTCTGGACTTGGGCAGCGTGCGAGGCCCGCGCCTTGAAGCGCTCGATGAACTTGATCTCCTTGGCGAGCATCGCCTGCTGGCGCTCGAACTGCGCCTGACGCTGCTTCTCGCTCAAGGCCCGCTGCTGGTCGTAGAAATCGAGATCGCCCGAATAGCTGGTGAGCGCGCCGCCGTCGATCTCCACGACCTTGCCGATGATGCGGTTCATGAAGGCGCGGTCATGCGAGGTCATCAGCAGTGCGCCCTCATAGTTTTTCAGGAATTCCTCCAGCCAGATCAGGCTTTCGAGGTCGAGATGGTTGCTCGGCTCGTCCAGCAGCATGCCATCGGGCCGCATCAGCAGGATGCGGGCGAGCGCCACGCGCATCTTCCAGCCGCCGGAGAGCAGGCCGACATCGCCATCCATGCGCTCCTGGCTGAAGCTCAGGCCGGCGAGCACTTCCCTCGCCCGGGCATCCAGCGCATAGCCATCGAGTTCCTCGAAGCGGTGCTGCACCTCGCCATAGCGCTCGACGATGGTCTCCATGTCCAGGGCCTGGTCCGGATCGACCATATCGGCCTCAAGCTTCGCCATTTCGGCGATGAGCGCGCTCACCGGTCCGACCCCATCCATCACCGCCCTGACGGCACTCTGGCCCGACATCTCGCCGACATCCTGGCTGAAATAGCCGATCGTCATGCCGGGATCGATCGACACAAGGCCATCGTCGGGCCGGTCCTCGCCGGTGATCATCCGGAACAGCGTCGTCTTGCCGGCGCCGTTGGGCCCGACGAGCCCCACCTTCTCCCCCTTCTGGATGCCCATCGAGGCGTCGATGAACAGGATCTGATGGCCGTGCTGCTTGCTGATGTTGTCGAGGCGAATCATAGGGTCCGTGCTGGCGAGAAGAGAGTGAAGCGACCCTGGTGGATCGCCCGCGTGGTTCAGGAGCTTTTGCGTGAGTGGACGGCGGAAAACCGGCCGACGCGGCCCTATAGCCTCAACTCCCCTCGATGATCAATGGCCCGGCCGGGATTCGCGGCCTTGACCCTTGCATATCGCCCATCCCTGTACTAGATACTGAACCATATGGTTCAGTATTCCGCCGCCCGCTTCGATGCCTCCTTCGCCGCGCTCTCTGACGCCACAAGGCGGGGCGTCCTGGAGCAGCTCGGGCGTTCGGACGCGTCGATCACGGAGCTGGCGCAAAAATTCCACATGACGCTCACCGGCATGAAGAAGCATGTCGGTGTCCTGGAACAGGCCGGGCTCGTCACCACTGAGAAGATCGGGCGCGTGCGCACCTGCCGGCTGGGCCAGCGCCCCCTGGAGGAAGAGGCGGCATGGATCGAGAGATACCGCCGGCTCTGGGCCCAGCGCTTCGATGAGCTGGACAAGATTGTCGAGGAACTGACTGATAAGGAGAAAGCCGATGGGCGAAAGAAGAGATAGCGGGCAGGCGCCCCTGACCAACCCGACGACGGTGGAACGGAAGTCCGACCGCGAGCTCGTCGTCACGCGCAGTTTTGACGGCCCGGCGCGCATCGTGTTCGAGGCATGGACCACGCCTTCGCTCTTCAAGCGCTGGTGGGTGCCGAAATCATTGGGCATGTCCCTCCTCTCCTGCGAGATGGATGTTCGCACCGGCGGCAGCTACCGCCTCGAATTCGCCAACGAGGGCTCAGAGCCCATGGCGTTCTTCGGCAGGTATCTCGAAGTGACGCCGCCCTCGCGCCTCGTCTGGACGAATGAGGAAAGCGAAGCCGGCGCCGTGACCACGGTCACTTTCGAGGAAAAAGACGGCAAGACGCTGCTGGTCCTGCGCGAGCTCTATCCCTCGAAGGAAGCTCTCGACGCGGCCGGCACCGGGGCGGCGGATGCGATGGTCGAGACGTTCGGGCAACTGGACGAGCTTCTCGTCACTTTGGGTGCGAGCGGGGGATGGTCATGAAGTCGCCGATCTCGCGTCGGCAATGCACCTAATTGCCTGCAACCTCGGCCAGTGTCGGCTGGTCAGTCTGGTGCACTGTCACGCGATTGCCGGGAGATCGCCCGCACGCCACGAAAGTCAATCGGATCGCCTTCTCATATGATGGCGAATCAGGAGGGGCGCAAGAAGACACACCACAGCACCCAGGATGCACAGTCCGGTCGAGATCAATATGGTCTCGATACCTGGCCATGGCGTTGAAGGTTGACGAACCACGAAATAGTCGAACGCGGTCACGCCGAACCCAATCAGCGGAAGAGCTGCGCCAACTGCCGCGTGCAGATTCGCCGAGGCGGCAGACCGGTAGCCGCCTCGGATGACGATTGCCACGGTCACGGCAAGATTGAGCGCGACCCACGGTATGACAAACAAAAAGGCGTAGATGCCGGAGAATGTCCCCGTTGGATCGGATGCGAGAGCCGGTGACGAGTTCAGAACGACGGCGACAATCGCGCAGAACGCCGCGACCAATCGCACAGGGTGCACGCTGCGAAGAGGCGGCGTCAAATCTGCGACGGCGAGAGTGACTGCTCGCGCGCAAAGCGTGCCGGCGGCAATCCGACATGGCGGGTGAAGGCGACGCTGAACGCGCTGGCCGACCTGTAGCCGACGCGTTGTGCAATTTCGGCGATGCCGCTCTCGTTCTGGCGGAGCATGTTCTTGGCCAGTGCCATGCGCCAGGCGAGCAGATACTCCATCGGCGCGACGCCCACCGCGCGGCTGAAACGCGCGAAGAACGCCGAACGCGAAAGTGCTGCCTCCTTGGCCAGTTGCGCCACGGTCCATTCCCGCGTCGGGCTTTCGTGCATCCGCCGCAACGCACCGGCAAGGCGCTCGTCGGCCAATCCGCGGACGAGACCCGGCGGTGCTCCGGTTCCCGCCGTCGAGCGCAGGGCTTCGATCATCAGCACCTCGAGCAAGTGAGAGAGGATGACCTCGCGCGCCGGACGCTGTTCGCGGAACTCGTCGCGCACGAGTTGCACGATGGTGGCGAGCCGCGGAACGCCCCGCACATGGACGAGCCGGGGAAGCAGCGACACCAGCAGACGTGCGTCGGGGGAATCGAAGCTGCTATTGCCCGCCAGCATCCGCAGGTCGGTCGGGCCAGCCTGGTCGCCGATCCTGAACTCGCCGCTGCCCAGCGCCACGGGCAGCGTCTCGGGCGTACCGCGCTCGGGCGGCTTCAGGCTCGACATGGCGATGTCGGATGCAGCGGGAATGAGAACGAAATCGCCCGAGCGGAGCTCGATTGCATCCTCGCCGTCGACGCTCAGGCGGCAGGCGCCATCGAGCACGAGGCAATAGAAGGGCTGTCCCACATCCGAGCGGCTGATGTGCCACGGCCCTGCTCCGATGACGGCCTTGGAGAACAGGGCGCGCGGCTTCAGGAGCGTGACCACTTCGGCAAGGGGATCAGTCATATTTGGACTTCTGCGAATGATTTCTGGATTTTTGATTATAGAAGGTCTGGCATCGGCAATCTATCTCCTCAGGTGTCAACACCAAGGAGCCTTCATGAAAACCGTCCTCATCACCGGCTGCTCGTCCGGCTTCGGCCTTGCCACCGCCAAGTACTTTCTCGACCGCGACTGGGCGGTCGTTGCCACCATGCGCACGCCGCGCGAGGACCTTTTGCCGCGTTCGCCGAATCTGCGCGTGCTGGCCCTCGACGTCACCGATCGGCAGAGCATCCATCGTGCCGTCGAAGCCGCGGGGCCGATCGATGCCCTGGTCAACAATGCGGGCTTTGGCGCAGCATCACCCGCCGAGGCCATGCCGATGTCGACCGTGCGTGAGCTCTTCGACACCAATACCTTCGGCACAATTGCCGTGACGCAGGCGGTGCTGCCGCAATTCCGGCAGCGCAAGGCCGGCGTCGTCGTCAACGTTACGTCGAGCGTGACCTTGCGATCGATCCCCCTCGTCGCCGCCTACACGGCGAGCAAGGTGGCGGTGAACGCCTTCACCGAAGTGCTCGCGCTGGAGCTCCAGCCGTTCAATGTTCGCGCGTGCCTGGTGCTGCCCGGCCGTTCGCCCGAGACCCGTTTCAGCGACAGCGCACGTTCGCATGCGCAGGGTCTCGACCACGAGGCCTATGCCGAGCAGGTGAAGTCCCTCTTCGCGCGCTTCGCCGAGCCGGGACCGGTCACCACCGCGCAGGATGTGGCCGAAGCAGTATGGCGCGCGGTCAACGATCCCTTAAGCCCCATGCGAATCCCCGCCGGCGCCGACGCCATAGACTGGGCTGCGGGGAACTGAATCCGGCAGCTGGAATCACAATTCTCCCACAACTGAGGCGAGGCCTCTACTCCCACTCGATCGTCCCGGGCGGCTTCGCCGTGATGTCATGAGGTCCATGCTGGCTGGAAGAGACTAAAAGGCTGAGGTGACGGATCGCAACCGTCCCGGGCAAAGCGTGCTCGAGACCCGCGAACTCACTGCAGCTCAATTGGTTTGGCGCTGCCATGGCACGCTGGATTTCTTCGACAAGAGGATTTTCGGTTCGCCCTATGGCCTCGCATGATCGGTCATGGCATAGCGAAACTCGTGCCAACCTAAGCCTCGAGGCATTTCGGGATCCGGTCGCAATGCAGTTCATCATCCTGCGGAAAACCTATGCCAGCTACGGAGCGTGCCTCGCCCTTTCTGAGTTGGGAACACGTTTGGCACGTAGGTTTGGGGAAGAGGCTTTCGGACTTAAATCTGTTGAAGTTATCGTCTGGTTCGAAACAACAGAGCCGACGAAGCCCGGCCTGGAGCAGCTCCGTACGCAGTTTCGGCGGCAGCTTCCACTTGAGCCGACAGCAAGTTTCGAGAAGAAGCGCCAGCGACTCCGGCTGGCTTATGAAAGCAAGGTCCCGTTGGTTCTAGTCGGCGATCGTCATGAATTGCCACCTCGATCACTTGGCACAAGCTTTGACGAAATGGTGAACGTCTTCGACTCTATGAGATTGAAGCTCGCAGGTAAGCCTGGCATCGATTACCCAGGCTTTGTCTCCTTTGTCCGTGCGGTCAAGCACGATGTCTGCTCCCTGGACGAGTCGGAAGAGGGGACGAAAAGCCAGAATGGCGCCGCTGCTTCCTGGCGGCAGAGATTTGGCGTCGACTGGAATGCGTATCACGATCAGGCTCGCGCGCTTCTCGATGACCCATTTTACTGGGACCCATCAAATGATGAGTCCCCCCACGCCGCGAATGCTGGAGCTATCCTCCTCGCCGATTTCCAACGGTGGCGTTCGAGGCACCCAACTGACCCGCCATGGGATTTCCTCGTCCGGCGGTACAGGCAGAACGGTATCCTCGGGAGGTTCAACGAGTTTCGCGCAACGAAACCAATCCAATACGAGCCGCGCGACGGCCTCATAGCCTCAATGCACGATCAAGACGTGATCGCGTTGGCATTTGCGCTTTTGAAGGTCGACGGCGCCTGTGACCCCAAGGTGGGCCAAATCGCGCTCGAAGCGCTTGCACGTCGACGTGATTCCGATATTGCCGTCAAGCTCGGCTGGAAACCAACCGATCAAAAAACAATCTTTGCGACATTGAAACTTGAAGCCGATCTTCGGAAATGCCTCGCTTGACAAGTGCGCCCACTAAGTCTGGACCGCCGAAGGTTTCACAAACCATGTTATAGAGATAATGCGGGATAGAGGTCCAGATCACTCCCACTCGATCGTTCCGGCATTACGACGGCATTACGGTGACAGTGCACTTGGCATTACGGTGACAGTGCACTTAATTGCCGAACCCGAGGCCGGAGGCCATCAGTTTAGTGCACTGTCACCGTAATTCCCTGTCACCGTAATTCCCCGCTCGATCGTCCCGGGCGGCTTCGACGTGATGTCGTAGACCACGCGGTTGATGCCGCGGAGCTCGTTGATGATGCGGGTCGCGGTAGCGCTCTCCTGACTGTCTGACACGCTGCCCCCGGGCTCATATCTCGTTTCCGGGGATACGCTCGACGTATTGCGGCAGGTTGTCCGTGATGGTGAACCACGCCGCCTTGGAACCGACGAAGACGTGCGCGCTCGGGCGGATGGTCGGGTCGTCGATAAGGGTTCCCATCGCGACATGGGCGAACGCGCCGTCGCGAACGACGGCAAAGAGGAGCGAGCCGCATAGCTTGCATCGCTCGTCATGCCAACTGGGGGCGCCGAAGATCAGAATGCGGTCCTCACCGCTCGTGATGCGCAATTTGGCGCGTTCTATGCCGGCCAGTGGCTTGAACGCCGCACCGGTGGAGCGGCGGCAAATGGAGCAATGACAGTTCACGGCGTAGATGAACGCGTCCGCCACCGTGTAAGTGACCGCGCCGCATTGGCATGATCCGTTAAGTATACGGTCGCTGGTTGATTGCTGCTGTTCCATGTCTGGAATTCCGTTGTGCGATGCTCGAGAGTCTGCATTTGGCAGGAGCGTCGGTCAACGCAGCCTGCTGCTCTATGGCGCGACAGATCGTCATTCCTTGATCGCGTGGACCGCCGCACCATCCTGTCTCCATCCCTACTCCCACTCGATCGTTCCCGGCGGTTTCGACGTGATGTCATAAACCACGCGGTTGATGCCGCGCACTTCGTTGATGATGCGCGTTGCGGTGCGGGACAGGAAGTCGTGGTCGAAGTGGTAGTAATCCGCCGTCATGCCGTCGGTCGAGGTGACGGCCCTCAGCGCGCAGACATAGTCATAGGTGCGGCCGTCGCCCATGACGCCGACCGTCTGGACGGGGAGCAGGACGGCGAATGCCTGCCAGATGGCGTCATAGAGGCCGGCCTTGCGGATCTCGTCGAGATAGATGACGTCGGCCTTGCGCAGGATGTCGAGTTTGTCCCTCGAGATGGCGCCCGGCACGCGGATGGCGAGGCCCGGCCCCGGGAAAGGATGGCGGCCGACGAAATGCGGCGGCAGGCCCAACTCGCGGCCCAGCGCCCTGACCTCGTCCTTGAACAATTCGCGCAACGGCTCGATGAGCTTCATGTTCATGCGCTCAGGGAGTCCGCCGACATTGTGATGCGACTTGATCGTGACCGAGGGCCCGCCGGTCGACGACACGCTCTCGATCACATCGGGATAGAGCGTGCCCTGGGCCAGGAAGGCCGCACCGCCGACCTTCTTCGCTTCCGCCTCGAACACGTCGATGAAGAGCTTGCCTATCGTCTTGCGCTTCACTTCGGGATCGGTGACGCCGTCGAGCGACGAGAGGAACAGTTTCGAGGCATCGACATGGATGAGCGGGATGTTGTAGGCCTTGCGGAAGAGCTGCACCACGTCTTCCGCCTCGCCCGCCCGCATCAGCCCGTGATCGACGAAGATGCAGGTGAGCTGCTCGCCGATCGCCTCATGGATGAGCACCGCCGTCACGGCGGAATCGACGCCGCCCGACAGCCCGCAGATCACCCGGTCGAAGCCCACCTTCTTCTTGATGCGGTGGATGGCGTCGTCCTTGAACGAGGCCATCGACCAGTCGCCGCGGCAGCCGCAAATGTCGATGACGAAATTGCGATAGAGTTTTCCCCCGTCAGGCGTGTGCACCACCTCGGGGTGGAACTGCACCGCATAGAACTGGCGCTTCTCATCGGCGATCGCAGCGAAGGGCGCCCCATCGGACGTGCCGACGACGCGGAAGCCCGGCGGAATGGCGGCGACCCGGTCGCCATGGCTCATCCACACCTGATGGCTCTCGCCCTCCTCCCACACGCCCTCGAACAGCGCATTGTCGCTCTGCACCTTCAGGAAGGCGCGGCCGAATTCGCGATGATCCGAGGTCTCGACCTTGCCGCCGAGCTGCGCGCACATGGCCTGCTCGCCATAGCAGATGCCGAGGACGGGAAGGCCGAGCTTGAACACCTTTTCGGGCGCCCGCGGACTTTCGCCCTCGGTCACGCTGGCGGGTCCGCCCGAGAGGATGATGCCCTTGAGCCCTTCCCAGTCGAGGGCCTTTTCCGCCAGCTGGAACGGCACGATTTCCGAATAGACACCGGCCTCGCGCACCCTTCTGGCGATGAGCTGAGTGACCTGCGAGCCGAAATCGATGATGAGAATGCGGTCTGTCATGGCGAGCAGTTAAGGGATCGCGCTTGAGTCCGCAAGGGCGTCGGTAATGGGTTGATTTGCTCAGTTAAAGCGACGCCCCTTGCCTTCATACCCCTTCCCCCGCGCGGAGCGTGGGGGAAGGTGGCCGAAGGCCGGATGAGGGCTCTTTTTTGCAGCCACTTCACTGCCCGAAGAGCCCTCACCCGCCCTGTCGGGCACCCTCTCCCATCCTTCGGACGGGAGAGGGGGAATTCCTGAAGGACCTCAGCCTACCCGATCGCCAGATCGTACAGCATCTTCACATTGAGGCCGATGATGATGGCGGCGATCACGGCGGAGACGATCGTCAGCCAGGACGGCGACACCAGCGCCCCCATCTTCTCGCGGTTCCGCGTGAACATCACCAAGGGCACGATGGCGAAAGGCAATTGGAAGGCGAGGATCACCTGGCTCAGGATCAAAAGCGCCCCGGTGCCCGATTCCCCATAGGCGATGGTGACGCCCGCCGCCGGGATGATGGCGAACATGCGGGTCACGAGACGCCGGAGCCACGCCGGCAGGCGGATGCGGAGGAATCCTTCCATCACGATCTGGCCGGCCAAGGTCGCGGTCACCGTCGAATTGAGACCGCAGCACAGAAGCGCGATGGCGAAAAGCTTGGGCGCGAGCAGCGAGCCCAACAAAGGCGCCAGCATCGCATGGGCATCGCCGAGCTCGGCTACCCCGGCGTGGCCCGTCTTGTTGAAGGTCGCCGCCGCCAGGATCAGGATCGAGGCATTGACGAGGAGCGCGAACATCAAGGCGACGGTCGAGTCGATGGTGGCGAAGGTCAAGGCCTCGCGCTTCTCCTCGTTCGAACGGCCATAGGCCCTGGTCTGCACCACGCCCGAATGGAGATAGAGATTATGCGGCATCACCGTGGCACCGATGATGCCGAGCGCCAGATAGAGCATCTGCGGATTGGTGACGATCTCGGTCGTCGGCGCGAAACCCTTGATGACCGCACCCCATTCGGGATCGGCCATGGCGATCTGCACCCCGAAGCAGACAGCGATCACGCCGAGGAGGCAGATGATGAAGGCCTCGATCCAGCGGAAGCCGAGCTTTTGCAGATAGAGGATGAGGAAGACGTCGAGCGCCGTGATGACGACGCCGATCTCGAGCGGAATGCCGAAGAGCAGATTGAGGCCGATGGCCGTGCCCACCACCTCGGCGATATCGGTCGCGATGATGGCGATCTCGGCGAAGAGCCATAAGGTCCAGGCGACGGGTTTTGGAAACGCATCGCGGCAGGCTTGGGCCAGGTCGCGCCCCGTCGCGATGGCGAGCCTGGCGCAGAGCGACTGCAGGATGATCGCCATGATGTTCGACATCAGCGCGATGACGAGCAGCGTATAGCCGAATTGCGCGCCGCCCGCGATCGAGGTCGCCCAGTTGCCGGGATCCATATAGCCGACGGAGACGAGATAGCCCGGGCCGACGAAGGCCATGGCGCGCCGCCACATCGAGGCGTCGGCCCTCACCGGAATGCTGCGGTGAACGTCCGAGAGCGAGGCTTCGCCGCGGTCGCGGCGCCATCCCATCATGCGATCGATAGCTGTCGCGGCCTGGTCGTCCATGACCCAGATATAGCATAGGCTATATTCATTACAAGAGACTATGTGGCCGGGCTTGACCCGGCCATCCGTACAACTGCTACAAGTCCTTAATGAAACAGACGAAACCCGCCCAGAGCGAAACCTACGCACTGTTCGCCGAGGCCATGGCGACGGGAAAGCAGGTCCTTTGCCTCTATGACGGGCACCCTCGCGAGCTCTGCCCCATCCTCCTCGGCCACAGCAAGGGCGCGGAAACGGCGCTTGCCTATCAATTCGCCGGCGAGAGCAGCTCCCGCCTTCCCGACTGGAAATGCCTGAGACTCGCCAAAGCGAGCGACGTGCAGCTGCGCGACGGTCCTCTCTACAAGGGTTCGAGCCACCTTCGGGCGCAAAGCTGCGTCGAGGTCGTCGATCTCGACATCAATCCCAAAAGCCCCTACCGGCCGCGCCGGCGCCTCTCCGACCTCGCTTGAAAATGCCGCTTGCAATCGCGGGCCGTAGCATGGGATTGGGAAATCTCATGCTCGCAAGCTTTGCGCCGAGGCGCCTGCCCAGCTTTTCGGAGGAAGAAAATCCAGCGGGCTTATGTGCTTGCCCGGAGGCCGAAATTCCCTGCTCCACGGCATGGCAAACAGCTAACTCCTTGATATTGCTGGATCGAGGAATTTCTCTGCGGAAATTCCCTGATAATCCCTGATAATCCCTGTATCCGGCGTCACGGACAGCCGAGGTGAAGGGCCCGGCGCAGGAGAAAATATTCTCTGCCTCTGTGAAAGATGATATGATCGGCTGAGTGCGTCTGGGCGACTGTTGGATGATCCGTTCCAAGGGATTTTCAGTCATGAGCGAGACCGATACGTCAGACTTCACCAGTGAGCAGCCGGCTTCCGAAACCAGGCCGCCGCCGAAAGTCGTAACCGGGGGCGCGCTCCCCTATGGTGCCGATGCCCGCATCGCCAGCATCGAGGCGCATGTCGACCACATGCGCGACGATCTGGGCGACATGCGCCGCGACTTTCGCGACATGACCAAAACGATCATGTCCGCCGGCAATGATGTGCGCGAGCTCGACGACCGGGTGGGCTCGCTTCCCGGCAAAGGCTGGATGTTCACGGCCATGCTGCTGTTCACGGCGATCATCGTCGCCGTGATCATCTATCTGGAGCAGATCCGCGATTATATCGGCGTGCTCCCGCCCACCTCCTCGGTGCCGTGATCATCAAATCCGCCTCGGGGCTATCCATCATTTCCCTTCTCCCGTTGCGCAGCAATGGGAGGCGCGCGATCAGGAAAAGTGGCCACCGGTTTTCCGTCCGATCGCGCGCCCATTTTAGGATTTCGATCACGTTGATCAGGTCAGATCGTTCCGATCTGACCTGATCGTGATCTATGTGCGCAAAGCGCGGATGAGGGCTCTTTCGAGCAGCGTGTTCTGATCTCAACGAATATACTTGCTGAGACACAGAGCCCTCACCCGCCCTATCGGGCACCCTCTCCCATTGCTTCGCAACGGGAGAGGGGAATCGTTGGAAGCGGCTCGCTTGCTGCTTGCAAGACGGGCGTGGTGGCGTGCTCGCCCGATCAAAAACTCAGTGTGAGCCGGCCCAGGACCGTGAGCTCGGGCGCATAGCGCGGTGCCGCCGTCAGGTCCGGCGTGAAGGTGCGGTTCTGGTAGTGGAAGCGCTGGTCGAACAGGTTCAGCGCCTCGATCGACATGACCCCGCGATTGTCGGGGAAGCGATATCCGGCGCTGGCATTGACCACCGCGAACTGGTCGTCCTGCTCGATCCCACCGGTGCGGAACGCGCCGTCGACCAGGACCACCTGGGCCGAGCCGAACCAGCCGCCCTCGGCAAAATAGCTGAGGGTGACGGGAAACGAGGTCGCTTCCCATTTCTCGAAATCGTTCGGATCGTCCGATTCGGAAAGCTCGTAGTCAACCTCAGCGGCCAAGGCCAGCTGTTCGGTGAGCACGAAATAAGCATAACCGCGATAGACGGTATCGTCCGTCTGCGCGTCGGAACCGAAGCCCGTGGGAATGTCCCACCAGCGCCAGATGGCTTCCGTGCCGACCGTGATGTCGGCGGTCAAGGCGTAGTCGAGTCCGACGCCCGCTTGTTCCAGCACCGCGCCGTTGATGGCGTCGTAATACTGGTTGAAGCCCGCGACATTGGTCGGCTCGATCACCTGGTCCGAAACCAGCTCGGGCTTCAGATTCTCGAGATAGCTCGCCCTGACGGTCAGCCGGTCCGTGAGGCGGGCCCTGACGCCGGCCTTCGGCAGGAACTCGTCGATATCGGCGCCGCCGACGCGCTCCTCGTCAAAGCTCACCAGCGCGCCGCCCAGCGTCCAGGTGATGCCTTGCGGCCAGTCGAGATAGAGATAGGCGTAGCCATTCCAGTAGTTGACGTCGAACGTCTCGGTGTCGCCGAAGCCGTCGAAATCAAACCCGGACGTCACATCGTTGGCGATATGGGATCCGCCCACCAGGCCGCGCCAGCTCTCGCCGTTCCAGATATAGAGCAGTTGCACGCTGTCGGCTTTGTCTTCGCTGTTGGTCGTGAACGTGCCGAAGTCCTTGTTGGTCGTGCCGCTCTCGAGGCTGGCCCAGGTATAGACGCCGAGCAGATCGGAATTATAGGTCGGCTGCGCATGGAATCCGACGCGCATCACCTCGCGGGTCAGGCTGGAGCGCTGCGTCTTGCTGAACTCGTCGATATCGAAGCCGATCTGCCGGTCGCCGCCGTTCGTCTTGCGATGGCGGTATTCGCCGAAGATGCTGAATTCGGGCGTTATCGCGAAAGTCGCCACGGCATCGAAGATGTCGTGCTCGAGGCCGTTGTTTTGGCGATAGCCGTCGGTCTCGTAATAATACTGGCCGACGCTGATGGAGGCGTTGCGATAGAGTCCGGTGACCGCATATTCGCCGCTCAGCGTGTCCTGGGTGCCCGCCATCCCGGTGCCGGTGAATGCCAGCCCGTCCGCATCGAAGAGCGGCGCGAATTCGGCAAAGGTCACGCGTGCCGGCCCGGTCGTATCCAAGAGCTCGAGCCGCGTCTCCGCCAGCTCGGGCTGGACCGGCGTCTTGGAGGGCGGGCTCAGCAATTGCGACACGAGCAATTCGCTGGTCTGGGCGATCTCGTATTCCTGACGCGAGCGATAGACATCGGCGAGGAAGCGGTGCGCGCCGGGATTGGCGGGGGCGAGCTCGACGGCTTCCGTCCCGGCGTCGGTCGCGAGAAGGTCGAAGCTGAGCACATCATAGATGCGGCCGAGCGCGGCGCCCCGCGCCGCCGCATCCTCCTTGAGGCCGAGCTCGGAGCGCAGCACGCGCCGCGCATCGGCATATTTTTCGGCCTCCTGGAGGTCGCGCAAAGCCGGGATCGGCCGGTTCTCCGAGAAATCGGCAATGGCGTCGAACAGATAGGCGTTGGGATTCTCAGGGTCCTCCTGCATCTCGAGCTCGAACTGGTTGTGGGCCTTGGCGCGCTCGCCCTCATCGTAATAGGCGCGGCCGAGCCAGGTCCGCAAAGCCGACTCGCGCGGATCATGCGCGACCGCCCGTTCGATCTGCCAGGTCCCCTCGTGGGTCATGCCCTGCTTGATATAGGTCAAGCCGAGGCCCAGCCGCGGCAAGGGCGCCTCGGCATCGAGATCCATGGCCTCCGTGAAGAAGGACGTGGCGCGCTCATATTGCCAGGCGGCGAGCCGCGCCAGGCCGGCGACGAACAGGCCGAGAGGTGTCGGCTCTATGTCGATCGAAGCCTCCGCCACCTCGAGCGCATGCGGGCGATCGCCGATGATCATCAGGAGCTCGGCGAGGCGCGCCAGGACGTAAGGGTCGCGGGGTGCCAACCCTGCGGCGGTGCGCGCGGCATCGACCGCCTCGGTGAGCTGTCCCGTCGCCTGGAGGACATAGGACTGCGCGATATGGGCGGCGGCGAGATCAGGATTTTCGCCGAGCGCGACGGCGCTCCATTTTTCCGCTTCCTCGATCCGGTTGCGGCTGACGGCGATGACGGCGCGCAAAGAGGCCGCGGTGGCGCGCTCCTTCCTCGGTGCCCGGTCGAGAAGTGAGATGGCGGGCGCGAAATCGCCCGAGGAAAGGAGATCGACCGCCTGGCGCAATGTGCCGCTGGCGCCCTTCGGCAAGAGCATGATCGGCGGATAATAAATCGCCCAGTCGACGGCCGAGTCCGAGACTACGATGAGGCGGCGGAATTGCGCCGGCACGTCTTCGATCGCGGATTTGGCGAAGGGCACGCGGTTCGAGCGATAGGCCGCCTCGCCGGCTTGCACATCGACGCTGCGCTGCGGGCCGGCGCTGCGGTCGAAAGCGCTGACGACACCCTCACGGACCGCCGTGATCGCCAGGCTCTCGCTCTGGTCGACGCCGACGAGCGCTTCGGTGCCTTCGATGCCGGCGACGATATAAGGCGTATCCACGCGGAAGGTCTGTTTGACCGAGCTCAGGAAATAGAGCACGCCGGAGAACAGCGTGACGTCGGAAGAGCCGGTGCCGCCCGAGAGGATGCGCGTACGGCTGTTGCCGTCGAGCCGGATCACGGTGCGCTTCTCGTCGAAACGGATGGCGACACGGCCGGTGGCGCCGGTGCGGATCTCGTCGCCGGGACACAGAAGAAGATTGTTGGCGGCATTCAACTGCCGGCCCTCGGTCGTCAGGACCAGTACCTCGGGGCTGCTCGAATCAATATAGACCGACGGCGCGCCGGGCGTGCCCGCCGGGCACGGTGTTCGGTCCTGGGCGCTCGCCGCTCCGGCGAGAAAAGCCGTCACCGCCAGCGCGACAATTGCGACGCCCGTCGCTGATCGGGATGCACCCATTGAAACCCACAAACTGCATGTCACCCTCGGTTCCCCAGGTTACCAAAGGTCAGGATACATTACCAGCGATAGAACTAGGCGTCGGCGACCAGAAGCCTGTGGACCTGCTCGGCCTTGTCGCGCCCGCGGATCTCCTGCAGCCCGCAGTCGGCGAACTTCAGGCCATTGTCGCCCGCCAATTGCCTCGTCCTGTGCCCGAGCAGAATGATGTCGTTTTCACCGGCGAACAGAACCTTGCCCAATTGCTCGAGCCGCGAGGCGAGATTGACCACGTCGCCCACCACCGAGAAATTGAACCGGTTCGCAGCGCCGATCTCGCCTTCGGCGACCGTGCCGCTGTTGATGCCGACCCGCAAGTGCAGCGGTGGAATCGACTTGCCGGCATTGGCGGCGTTGAACCGCCGCATCTCACGCACCACCCTGATCGACGATCTGCAGGCGCGCAAAGCGTGATCGGCGCCGGCGTCGATGCGGGTGAAGGCGGCCATGACCCCATCGCCCGAATAGGCATTGATGAACCCGCCATGCGCCTCGACGACCTTGGTGATCGTGTCGTGATAGGAATTGAGAAGCACGCTGAAGTCCAAGGGCGCCAGCTTCTCCGCGATCTTCGTCGAGCCGATCAGGTCGAAGAAGATGACTGTCGCCTCATCGGAGACGGCCTTGCTGCGCTCTTCGGTCATCAGGCCGAGCCGCCGCCGGGCGACCGGTGCCGGCGCCAATCGCATGATGAGTGACCGGGCCAGCCGGTAGCGCATGAAGATGGCCGCCACGAAGGCGGCGGGCAGCAGGATGAAAACCGGCGTCGCAACCGGCATGAAGAGATGGGCGCGCGCAAAGAGCCATGCCGCGAACGCAACATAGAGGAGACCGATCGGGATTGCGGAGAGGATCGCATAGGTCGGATTGAAGCGCGCCAGGAATCCCACCGCGGCGGCGAAGGCGAGGATAAGGAGGGTCGTCTCGAGCAGCGGCAGGCGGCGCACGGTATCACCATGCAGCAGGTTGAGAAAGGCAGTGGCGGCAAGCTCGACGCCGCTCAGATCGGCATCGCTGCCGCCGCGGATGAAGGTCGGGAAGCTGTCGGGATAGTTGGTCGAGCTCGGATCGGAGGCGCCGATGAAGGCGATGGAAGACGGGGCCAGGGCCGGAATGGACGGGTCCACGTCACGCCGCAGCAGGTCGCGCAAAGATATGGTCTCGATCGTTCCCGGCGGACCATAGAGCCAGAAATATCGCAGCGCCGGGCTGGCGATGGAGGTCGAGAGCGCGGCGTAGAGCGGCGAACCAATGAGGAAGAGCGCTTCCTCGGGCAATGACTTGGTCTCGGGGAAGCCCGCGACCCTCGGCCAATAGCCATAGACCGGACCGCCCGGGCGCGGCAGGAGAAAAGCGCCCGTGGTGGCGGCGCTCGTTCTGAACAGATCGATCGGTTCCAGCTCCCGCTCGACAAGCACCTCCGAAACGCCGTCTCTGACCATCGATCGTTCGAACCCGACCAGAATGCCGGTCGCCAGGTTGCTCTTCAATGCCCTGGCGAATTCCTCATCATCGTCTTTCGCGCCCGGCACCATGAAGAGGATATCGAAGATCGCCGCCTTGAATCCGAGCCGCTTGAGCTCGGCAAGCGCGCAGCCATGCACCGAGCGAGGTATGGAGCCCGGCCCTCTCACCTCGGCGAGCTTTTCCTTCACCCCGGGCGGCAGGCAGGACAATAGCGGTCCTTTGCCTTCGGTATCGCTGTCGTCGCGGAGCCACTCGAGCGTTTTGCGGTCGATGGCGACGACGGCGGCGCCAGGCGCCCGCTCGACCTGCGGACGCAGGCCATAAAGCAGTCCGAGCGCATACTGATTCTCGAGCCTCTCCGCGATCGGCGTCAACGACATCAGCAGGGCAAAGATCGCCACCGCGACAGCCCAGATCGCCGATAGGATAAGATGACGCCTCACGAACCCACATGTCCCTCCGCTTCATTCCCCACGCGCCAGACCGGGTAGCGTCCAGCCCGCAGAGCGACGAGCAACAGGGACTCGATGAACGCGAGACGGCACTCCTGCTAGCAATATTTACTTCTTACGTCTGAAGGCAGGGGATCGGTCTGACAATCCATCCGGTGGCTGGCAGAGTATTGGCGATTGTTCTCAACCCAATACGTGTCCCGCGCCACCTCATATATGTCGAGAGGGTTCTGGTCTTTGCAATAACGCCAGGTGAACGGCGAAGCCTTCTTCTGGATGTAATCAGACCCGCAAAGCGGTCCGGAAACCGGAAGGGACATCATCTCAACGGAACCGGATTTCGCCCTTGACCCTTCACCACAGCCCGCCACCCCGACACTCATCGACATGGCCACGACCAGCGCCAATCTTATATTCATCTCTATCCCCGTCGATTCTCGCCCCACAATTGACGTAGCATAAAGATTCGAGAATTTCATCCTCGACCCGTTTGGTCAGCCCCCCGGCCGGGTCTTGCGCATCAGGGCGATGAAGAAGCCGTCGGTCGCATGCGCCCGGGGCGTCAGGAGGAGCGTGTCGGCCCCCTTCCCGGCCGAGGCCGGCGGCTCGGTGCCGATGGCGCCTCGCCACTGCTCGCGATAGGGCACGAGGGCGAAGTCGGGATGATCGCCGAGGAAGGCCTGGACCTGGTCGTCATTCTCTTCCGGCAGTACCGAGCAGGTGATGTAGAGGAGCCTGCCGCCCGGCTTCACCAGCCGGGCTCCCTGCGCCAGCACCGCCTTCTGGTCGGCGAGGCGCTGCGTCAGCTGCTTCTCGGTCAGCCGCCATTTGGCATCCGGGTTGCGCCGCCAGGCACCCGAGCCCGAGCAGGGCGCATCGATGACGACGCAATCGATTTTTTCCGTGAGCTGATCGAGTCTTGCCGACTCGTCTGAACCCAACACCTGAACATTGCGGGCGCCCGCTCTTTGCAGGCGCTCGAAGATCGGACGCAGACGATGCTTGTCGGAATCATAGGCATGGATCTGGCCCTTGTTGCCCATGAGCGCCGCGAGCGCCAGCGTCTTGCCGCCGGCGCCGGCGCAGATGTCGGCCACCTGCTCGCCGGCCTTGGCGCCCGACATTAGCGCCGCCACTTGCGAGGCCGCATCCTGTACCTCGAACCAGCCCTTGCCATGGGCGGGCTCGGCCTCGACATGGGGATTGCGCTTGTCGGGGCCCGGCGCCCCAATGCGCACGCACCAGGGCGACAGCGGCCCCGCCACGGCGTTGAACTTCTCCAGCGCCTTCAGGACGCGCGGGCGGTCGCTTTTGAGGATGTTGGCGCGGAGGTCGACGGGCGCGCGCATCGCCAGGGCCCGCCCCTCTTCCGCCGCTTCTGCTCCAAAGGCCCGCGCGAAGGAATCCACCAGCCATTCGGGATAGTCGCCCGCGACATGGGCCGGCGCATCGGCACGCGCCTCGCTTGCGAGCCTGCTGCGCTCTTCCGCCGTCAACGCGCCCGGCCCATGCTCGTCCTCGACGGCGCGGGCGATGTCGTCCGGCGACCGCTTCCAGATTTCGCGCAAGGCGCCGAGCACCAGGCTGCGGGATCCGCCCTCGCCCATGGACTGTGTCAGCGACTTCTTCCGCCTGAGCACGTCATAGACCAGCGTCCCGATCGCATGCCGGTCGCCGGCACCGGCGAAGCGATGCGCCTTGCCCCAATCCTTGAGCGCTTCCGATGCCGGGCGATGGCGGCCGAGTATCTCGTCCAGCACCTCGATCGCCGCTGCTATGCGACCGCCCTCACGCATGATTGGCGCAGCCGTCGAATCCCATAATTCGTCATCCCGGCGAAAGCCGGGATCCCCTGAATAGGTGCAATCCGGGCAGCACTGCCCGATGCCACGAATTTAATGGACCCCGGCTTTCGCCGGGGTGACGGTTGATGGATGTTTCCATCACCCTTGCCTCTGATAATTCGGCGCCTCGCGCGTCACCATCACGTCATGCGGGTGGCTTTCGCGCAAGCCGGCATTGGTGATGCGGATGAACTCGGCCTTCTTCTGCAGATCGGGAATGGTCGCGGCGCCGACATAGCCCATGGCGGCGCGAAGCCCACCGACGAGCTGATGCAGGACGGCTGCGACCGCGCCCTTGTGCGGCACCTGGCCCTCGATGCCTTCCGGCACCAGCTTGAGCTGGTCTTTCACTTCCTGCTGGAAGTAGCGATCGGCCGAGCCCCGCGCCATGGCGCCGACCGAGCCCATGCCGCGATAGGACTTGTAGCTCCGGCCCTGATAGAGGAACACTTCGCCCGGGCTCTCATCGGTGCCGGCCAAGAGCGAGCCGATCATCGCGACACCGGCGCCGGCAGCCAGCGCCTTGGCGAGGTCACCCGAATATTTGATGCCGCCATCGGCGATCACCGGCACGCCCGCTTTCGCCGCCGCCTCGGCGCAGTCCATGACGGCCGAAAGCTGCGGCACGCCGACGCCGGCGACGACGCGGGTGGTGCAGATCGAGCCCGGGCCGATGCCGATTTTGACCGCGTCGGCGCCGGCGTCGATCAGCGCTTCCGTCCCTTCTGCCGTCGCCACATTGCCGGCGATGATCTGCACCTTGTTGGAGAGCTTCTTGATGCGCTTCACCTGGTCGATGACATGGATCGAATGGCCATGCGCGGTGTCGACCACCACGAGATCGACGCCCGCATCGATGAGGAGCTCGGCGCGGGCAAAGCCCTTGTCGCCGGTGCCGGTCGCGGCGGCGACGCGCAGACGGCCATGCTCGTCCTTCGCCGCATAGGGATGATGCGCCGCCTTCTCCATGTCGGTGACGGTGATGAGGCCCACGCATTTGTAGTCCTGGTCGACGACGATCAGCTTCTCGATCTTGTATTTGTTGAGCAGCCGCGTCGCCTCCTCGCGGTCGACGCCCTCGCGCACGGTGACGAGGTTGTCCTTGGTCATGAGCTCGGCCACCTTCATCTTGGGATCGGTGGCGAAGCGCACGTCGCGATTGGTGACGATGCCGACGAGCGTGCCCTTGCCGTCAACCACCGGGATGCCGGAAATGTGGTGCAGCTCCTTGAGGCGCATGAGGTCGCCCAAGGTCGCATCGGGGCTGATGGTGATGGGATTGATCACCATGCCCGACTCGAAGCGCTTCACCTGGCGCACATGCTCGGCCTGCTGCTCGGGGTCGAGATTCTTATGGATGACGCCCAAGCCGCCCGCTTGCGCCATGGCGATGGCGAGGCGGGCTTCGGTCACCGTGTCCATGGCGGCCGAGATGATCGGGATGGAGAGATGGATGTCGCGGGTGATGCGGGTCCTGGTCGAGACCTCACCCGGCAGCACGGCGGAGGCACCGGGCTTCATCAGCACGTCGTCAAAGGTCAAATATTCGGGGATCTGGCGCCTGGCCATCGGCCAACCTCCGTAAAAAGCACTTAATCGTGCGAAACGACTCGATCAGGGTTGGCGAGGGCTCATAACACCCGGCCGCGCCCCGGAGCAAGCGGCAAAGCGGCTGACACTATCCCCTTGTTTATGTTGTCATTCTTCAGTTCCGCTGACCACCGCGACGGAATTAACCCCGGTCTTCGTCTATATATATGTCCGCAGATCCGGGGGCATCACGGCCGGGTGGGCGAAACCGGCTCGGCGATCGGATGTTCGTGAACCACCTGACGGAACGAAAGCCTGGCGAAGCGCATTGTGCGTGAGATCGCCACGGCGGCGAAGGAGTTATGGACATGAGATACAAGCCCTTTGCTATGGCAGCGGCTGCGCTGGTGGCCGGCCTGCTCAGCTTCGGCGGTGCTCAGGCGACGAGTATAATGACCGGAAGCGGCGCGCCCGCCGCCATGACCGCGAAGCAGGATGGAAACATCCAACAAGTGAAACACCGCAAATACTGGGGCGGAGGCAAAAAATACCGTTACTGGCGCGGGGGCCACCGTTACCGCCACTCCGGAGTGAATCTGGGGATCGGTTTCTTTCCGTTCTTTGGCGGATACGGTTACCCCTATGGCGGCTATGGGTACCCTTACGGGTACGGTTACGGTTCCTATCCCTATTACGGCTCGTACTACCGGCCCTATTACCGGACCTATTACTCGGGCGGCGGCAGCGCCCATGTGCGCTGGTGTTACAATCACTATCGCACCTATAGCGCCCGCTCCAACACCTTCATCGGTTACGATGGCTATCGCCATCGCTGCAGAAGCCCGTACCGCTACTGACGGCAGTCGCGGTTTTGCGAAAGCGGGGCCGTGATGGCCCCGCTTTCATTTTTTAAGGAAACAGAATTCGACGCTGAACTCACCCTCGCCGCGCTTTAGCGGGGAGAGGGAGGGCCCCATTGCGCAGCAATGGGAGGGTGAGGGGCTTCTTCGTTCTTGGCGAGATGAGTCCCAACACAGCACGAATAGTGCGAGCATGCGTGATCTCGTTTTGCAAAGATGCCCCTCACCCTTCCCGTCGCTTCGCGACGGGCCCCTTCCCTCTCCCCGCCGCGCTCTCGCCTTCGCGAAGCCGAGATTTCGCTTCGGTGGAGCAAGGTGGCTTCGCTTCGGCGGAGCAAGGTCGCTTGCGGGGCGAGGGTGTCTACCTACCCCCTGAAGCCCAGCGCCAGGACGAAGAGCTCGGCCGAATCCTCGCGGCTCGCTTTCGGCTTCACGTGCCTGACCGTCTCGAAATGCTGCTTCATCACCTTCAGCATCTCGCCCTCGGTGCCGCCGCGCAGCACCTTGGCCAGGAAAGCGCCGCCCGGCTTCAGCACGTCCTTGGCGAAATCGAACGCCGCTTCCGCCAGCGCCATGATCTTCAGGTGATCGGTCTGGCGATGGCCCGTCGCATGCGCCGCCATATCGGACATCACCACATCCGCCTTCTCGCCGCCCAGCGCCTCGATCAGGAGAGCCGGCGCATCGTCGTCGAGGAAATCCTTGTGGAAGATGGTGACGCCGGCAATGCCGTCCATGCCATGCATGTCGATGGCGATGACGCGGCCCTTGCCCTCCTTCACCTTCACCCGCTCGACCGCCACTTGCGACCAGCCGCCGGGTGCTGCGCCGAGATCGACGATGCGGCCGCCGGGTTTGAGGAACCGGTACTTGTCGTCGATCTCGGTGAGCTTGAAGGCGGCGCGCGAACGATAGCCCCGACGTTTCGCTTCCGCCACATAGGGATCGTTGAGCTGGCGCTCGAGCCAGGCCTTCTGCGAGACGGTGCGGCCCTTGCCGGTCTTCACCCGGACCTTGAGCCGCCTTGCATTCTTGATCGAGGAGCCGCCTGGGCGGGTCATAGCGCCCTGCCGAAGGTGCCGTCGGTCTTCATCATCAGGGTCAGGATGCCTTCGCGCAGGCCCCGGTCGGCGACACGGATGCGCGGCGCCGGGAAAGCGGCGCAGATCTCCTCGAGGATGGCGCAGCCGGCAAGCACCAGATCGGCGCGGTCGCGCCCGATGCAGGCATTGTCCATGCGCTCGCCATAGCTCAGCCCGAGGAGCTCCGCGCACACTTGGGCGATCGCCTCCTGGGTCAGCCAGCAGCCATCGACGCGGGCCCGGTCGTAGCGGCGCAGCCCGAGCTGCACGCCGGCGATCGTCGTCACCGTTCCCGACGTGCCGAGGAGATGCGCCGGCATGGCCGCACCACCCGTGCCGCTCCTCACCCGCTGGGCGAAGTCGACGATGAGCGGCTTGAGGTGGTCGCGCATCGCCTGATACTTGGCCTTGTCGACATCGACCCCGCCGAAGCGCTCCGACACCGTGACGACGCCAGCGGCGAGCGAGATCCAGGTCACGATCTCATGCCGGTCCTGGCGCTGCTCGAGCCACATGAGCTCGGTCGAGCCGCCGCCGATGTCGAAGACGAGGGCGCTCGAAGCCCCCGCTTCGATCAAGGGCTCGGCGCCGACGGCGGCGAGCTTCGCCTCCATCTCGCGGCCGATGATCTCGAGCTCGAGCCCCACTTCCTCTTTGACCCTGGCGATGAATTCATCGCCATTCGCCGCCATGCGGCAGGCCTCGGTTGCGACCAGGCGGTGGCGCCCGACCCGGTGCCAGGTGAGCTTGTTGGCACAGATGCGCAAGGCATCGATGGTGCGCTTCATCGCCGCCTCGCTCAGATGCCCGGCGGCGGTGAGCCCCTCGCCCAGGCGCACGATGCGCGAAAAGGCGTCGACCACCGTGAAGCCCGAGGGGCTGGGTGCCGCGATCAGGAGCCGGCAATTATTCGTGCCCAGATCGAGCGCGCCATAAAAGGCGTCCCCGGTCTCGGGCCTTTGTCTGGGCGGGGCACCGTGGTCGCCCTTGCGGGGGCGCTCGCTCCCGTTGGGGTTCCCGTGCCGCCGGGCGCGGGCCTCGCCCACGCCGCTTCTGGCGTCCACTTTCGCAAACCTTTCGCGGCGCCGAGGCGGTTCCCGGAGGCCGATCTCCGCCCCCAACCGCCGTCGCCGGCAATCATTATGTTGAGGGCGACATTAACAGCTTGGGCAGGCCAGTCAAAGATCGGCCCACAAAGCGACAAAACGCAACTGTTTGTTAACGCCAAATTATCCGTTTGCCCCCTATTTTCCGAGCTTTAGAGGCAATCAGTTCATGCGTACTTTTGGCCCCCGGTGGTTCAAGGATGACTCGCTTATTGCAGAGTATTCCGACCATTTCGGCCAGGCCGTCACCCGCCAGAAGCAGACCCAAGCCCTCAACGCCGCCAAGGTCGAGGCGGAACTCGCCTCCAAGGCCAAGTCGGAATTCATCGCCAATATGAGCCACGAGCTCAGGACCCCGCTCAACGCCATCATCGGCTTCTCCGACATGCTCGGCACGCTGAACATCTCGGAACCGGCCCGGGTCAACCAGTATTCGGGCTATATCAAGCAGGCGGCCGACCACCTTCTCGCCCTCATCAACGGCATCCTCGACGTCACCAAGATCCAGGCCGGCTCCATGGTGATCGAACGCGAGGCCATGGATATCTCGCCCGTCGTCGAATCCTGCCTCCTCATCATCGAGGCCAAGGCCAAGGAAAAGGACATCATGGTGGCGAGCGAGATCGACCCCGCCATGCCGAAGCTCTATGCCGATCCGTTGCGGATCAAGCAGATCCTCATCAACCTCCTCGGCAATGCGGTCAAATTCACCCCGCCCAAAGGCCGGGTCGGCTTCCACGCCGCTCCCGCCAGCGAAGGCTTCGTGCGCCTCAGCATCAGCGACAATGGCGGCGGCATGACGGTCTCCGACATCGAGACCGCCATGCGCCCGTTCGGACAGGTGGATGCCGGCTTCAACAAGAAGCATGAGGGCACCGGCCTCGGCCTGCCGATCTCGGCGGCGCTCGCCAAGCTCCATGGCGGCAGCCTCACCATCGATTCAGAAAAGGGCAAGGGAACACGCGTGACCGTCTTCCTTCCTGTCCATGACCCCAACCAGCATCCAAACGTCCGGAAACGTCATTGACCGGCGAGAAGGACACTATGCAAACGGCGCATATTTCAGGGGCTGTCAGAACCAAGACCTCCACCATCGAAAGCGTGGAGCGGATCGGGCGCATCGTCGCGGTGACCGGCGGCCATGCCATCATCCTGCTGGATACGGCGGACGGCCAGGACCAGTATTCCTCCAGCAACTGCCCGGAGATCGGCACCCTCCTCAAGGTCGACACGCCGAATGCGGTGACACTCGCCCTCGTCTCGGCCTTGAGCTCGCCCATGCCGTCGCATTCCCAGAGCGACCAGGAGCTTCGGATCATCGAGGTCGAATTCATCGGCGAGCTGCCGAAGGACGGAGAGGGCCGGCCCAAATCCTTCCGGCGCGGCATCTCGACCTATCCTTCCCTCGGCAATGTCGTGTTCCGGGCGAGCAAGGAGGAGCTGTCCAAGGCCTATGCCTGCGACGCCGACACCGCCATCCGCATCGGCCATATCCAGCAGGATGCCTCGATCCCCGCGATGGTGAAGATCGATGAACTACTCGGCAAGCATTTCGCCGTGCTCGGCACCACCGGCACCGGCAAATCCTGCTCGGTGGCGCTGATCTTGAGGCGCATCCTGGAGAAGAACCCCCAGGCCCATATCGTTCTCCTCGACGTCCATCGCGAATATGAGCAGTCGTTCAACGAATGGTCGGAAGTCATCACGCCCGAAAACATGACGCTGCCCTTCTGGCTGCTCAATTTCGAGGAGATCGTCGAGATCCTGATCGGTACCCAGGCGCATCGCGAGGCCGACGTCGAGATCCTGCGCGAGCTCATCCCGCTCGCCAAGCAGCGCTACATGTACAACCAGCGCAAGGACAAGGCGCATGTGCTGCGCACGCGCGATCAGGCGGAATCGACCAATGTCGGCATCGACACGCCGGTGCCCTATCGCGCCTCCGATCTCGTCGCACTGCTTGAAGAGCAGATCGGCCGGCTCGACCTCAAAGGCGAGCTTGCGCCCTATAAACGGCTGAAGGCGCGCGTCGAGACGATCTCGCGCGATCCGCGCTATGCGTTCATGTTCGGCAGCCTCACCGTCCAGGATACGATGGCGCAGACCCTGTCGCGCATCTTCCGCATCCCGGTTCAGGGCAAGCCCATCTCCATCCTCGAGCTCGGCGGCCTGCCGTCCGAGATCATCAATGTCGTCGTCTCGGTGCTGGCGCGCCTCGCCTTCGATTTCGGCCTGTGGAGCGGCGGCCAGATCCCGATCACCCTCGTATGCGAGGAGGCGCATCGCTACGTGCCGATCGACCGGACGCTCGGCTTCGAGCCGACCAAGCGGGCGATCTCGCGCATCGCCAAGGAAGGTCGCAAATATGGCGTGTCGCTTTGCCTCGTCACCCAGCGCCCGGCCGAACTCGATCCGACCATCCTCTCCCAATGCAGCACGATCTTCTCCTTCCGCCTCTCCAATGAGCGCGACCAGGAGATCCTGAAGGCCGGCATCTCGGATGCGGCGCGCAGCCTCCTCGACTTCATGTCGACCATGGGCACTGGCGATGCCATCACTTTCGGGGAAGGTGTGGCGCTGCCGACGCGGGTCAAGTTCGACATGCTGCCCTCGCATGCCTGGCCCAAGAGCAACACCGCCTCCTTCACCGAGGGCTGGGCGCGCGAGTTGCCGAATGAGAGCTTCCTCCAGGACGTGGTCGCCCGCTGGCGCCAGCAATCCTTCGGCTCCTTCAATGTCGAGGCCGAGCCGCAGCCGGTGCCGGCCTATGCGCCCGAGCCCACGGCCGCAGCCCGACCAGCCGCGCAGCAGCAGCGCCAACCCATGCCGGCAGCGCCGCGCATGCCCGTCACGCCCGCACCCATGGCGCCCGATGTCCAGGGCCTGGGCTCGCGCATCCGGCGCACGCTGCCGCCTCTGCCGCAAGGCGAGGTGCCCACAGGGGTTCCCCCGCAGCCGGCGGAGGCCGGAACCTCCGGCGCACAGCCGAGCCTCGCCAGCATCCTCAAGCAGTTCCGGGCGTAGGTTCGGCTTTGCCTAACCGTTTGTTTTAATTTGCTGAAAAGTGATTGGCTGGGGAACTAGGATTCGAACCTAGACTGGCGGAGTCAGAGTCCGCTGTCCTACCGTTAGACGATTCCCCAAGCGCCTGGGCGCAGGGCCAGCGTCTAGATAGACGCGTGAAATCAGTTGTGCAAGCCCACCCGGGACAAGGGACCTCATCGGTCTGCTTGGTGATCACCTGCCAGGCGTCTTGGGGTACACGGTCTGTGATTGACCGGATGATTCTTCACTCTGCTCTTCAGGGAGCCGATCAATGATTTCCTTACGGGAGGCCGAAGGTTGTTGAGTGTCCGACTTCTGCGTCTCATTAACCGAACCGCCGCCTGCGCTCTTTTTCCCATGCCAAAAATCATAAGTCTCCAGTCGCCCGACAAGCCCATTGAGCTCCGGAAGCCCCGAGCCGTAGATCTCGGCGATGGTTTCGAAAGAGGTGTCGGGATAGGTCGTGAGAACCTGGATCATCTCCTGGCGTCGCTCTGGAGAAATCTCGATTTCCGCATCCTTCGCAAGCCTGTCTACCGCCCAGGTCAGCAAACCGGGATTGGTTCTGGGGCGTTGGACGATCTGCGACGCGAGCTTCACCATCTCGACATTGGCAGCGTCGAGGGAACTGCTGAACTTCAGATATATGGCACCCCAGCCGGCAAGCAAGGCGACGATGACGCCGATGGCAAGGATCGGAGGAATGCTCATGTTGGACATTCGAGGCCGGTCCGGCGCCAGCCTTGCCAGGAACGATTGCGCGCTGCCGCCGTCGATCTCATAAAGCTCGCCACCGAGCGTCACTTGAATGCTGGTCGCGAGGGGATCTCTCTTCAGCGATTTCTCAACCTGACGGCGGAGATCCATGGCCTCCGAGACCGCCATCTCCTTGCTCACGACTGAAGAATCATTGGAAAGCTGGACCCGAACGGTTCTGCTCCCGTCCGCCCCTCCCACATTATCTATGTCCGTAACGGTCCAGAGAGCCATTGTACCGCCTTTTGAGGCCCCTTTCGCCCTTGCAAGGTTTACCTAGGGTTCTCACCATACAGGATTCTCGCGCGGAGTGCGCTGGGCGGCTTGTGACAATCACCAGCCCGATCAAGCCTCCGGCAAACGCCGCGCCAGGTCCTCCTGCATGCGGCGCAGCTCCTCGATCGCCTCAGGAATGTGGCCCCGATGCGGGACGTTCACCGAGACATGGCGCCCGGCCAGCGTGACCGCGTCCCCAACGCCTGCGGCGGTCAGGCCGTTCAGGCGATAGCAGCCGACCGGGCGGGCGAAGCCCTTGGGCGTGATCTCACCCATGGGCGTCGCATCGACCGCATCCTTGATGAGGAGCCAGGTTGAATCGGCGATCAGGATGGTGCCGGCCTCGGCCCTGGTCTCGAGCCGCGCGGCAAGGTTTACGGCGCTGCCGAGCACGGTATATTCGATGCGATGCTCCGAGCCGAAGTTGCCCACCGTGCAATAGCCGGTGGTCATGCCCATGCGCGCGCGCAGCGGCTTCGAGATGCCGTTCTCGTGCCAGGTCTTGTCGAGCTCGAGCATCCGGTCGCGCATGCGCAGCGCCATGCGGGCACAGCGCAGCGCGTCATTGCGGTCGCCCTCGGTCTCGGGATCCCCGAAGAACACCAGGATCGCATCGCCGATGAACTTGTCGATGGTGCCGCCATGCTCGATGGCGATCTTCGACATCTCGCTCAGATAGGTGTTGATGAAGAAGGAGAGCCGCTCGGGCTCCATGCCGTCGCTGATGTCGGTGAAGCCCGCTATGTCGGAGAAGAAGATCGTGAGGTTCTTGCGCGCGAGCTTGCCCCCGGCCTCGCCCTTGGACGAGAAGATCGAGTTGTAGATCTGGGGCGACAGGTACTTGGCCAGGCGGTTGGCGACGCTCTCCAGCGCGCTGGTGCGCTCGGCCACCAGCCGGTCGAGCGTCTGGGTGCGGGTCTGGACCTCGCCCGCCATGCGCGTGAAGGTGCGGGCGAGCTCGCCGAGCTCGTCGGTGCGCTTGCGCACGGAGGCCAGGCTTTCGGGATCAAAGCGTTGTTCCTCGAAGGCGGCGGCGGCATCGGTAATGCGCACCACCGGTGCCGTGACCTGCCGCGCCACATAGCCCCAGCCGATCAGCAGCGCGCCCAGGATGCTCAATCCATTGAGCAGCAGGAGCAGCGTGCTGCCGATATCGATCGCGCGATTGGAGGCGGTGACCGCTTGCGCGGTTCTATCGCCGACACCGGCGACGAGCCGGTCGACATCGCCGGTCAGCCGTGCGGCGATCTCTCTCGCCTGGCTGGTCAGACCTTCAGCCGTCTGCAATTCGACCAGGAGGGCTTCACGCGGCGCAAAAATGCCGTTCGATCCTTCACCGAGGCCAATTAGGCCGTCGGCGATTACGCGCAGCACCTCCGCGTCGTTGCCCGTGACGACGCCAAGCGCAGTTCGAAACCGATCCGCCGCCGCCTGGAAACGCTCGCGCAGCGGCGGCAAGAGATTGGCGTCGGGGACGTTCGACGCTTCCGCGAGAAGACCACCGATCAGGTTGCCTTCGGCACCAAGCTGCGCCACTGCGGCGTAGTCGAGCAGCGCCGCATCCGAAAGACGCATATCGGGCGCGACCGGTACGGCATCGTCGAGCTGGCGATATCCGGTGACCAGATACATCGTCGCATCGTCCAGAAGCGGAGTCAGCTTCTCGATCAGGCGGCGATGCAGCTCGACCGCCCGATCGCGGCGCTCGGCAAGCTCGGCTCTGAGCGCAAGCTGGCGCCCGACCGACTGGTCCAAGCGATCAAGCGCCGTCGCGAGTTCGCCGCTCGCTTGCCTTATCCCGGTGATGAGCTGTCTCGGATTGCCGGGATCGGTGGCACTGGCGCTCTGCTTTTCGAGATCATCGATCAGCGCGACGATCACATCCTGATGGGCGCGGACCGCGCTCATCAGCCGCCGCCGTTCGAGCTCGTTTGGGGCCGAGACGAGCGCCGGCGCGGTCGCGGCGATCAGGGCGCTCTGCTGCGCGAGCCTGAGCGAGTCGGTGATCGAAGGAATATGCTCACGCGTGATGCGCCGCTGCAGGTGCCCAAGCTCGACGAAGGATATCCAGGCGACCACGCTCGCCGCCAGGATGAGCGCCACCGCACCGGCAATCGCCGCATAGAGTTTGACGGACAGGCCGAACCGCGGCCGCCGCCGTGGGCTCGCGGTGCTGGACGGGGGCGAGTTCATTGCGATAGCCGGTCGACCGAGATGATTTTGCCGTCGTGGATCATGGTGAGGAACACCTGATCGGAGCCTTGGTTGTCCCTCGGCCCGTAGCGGAGCTTGAACCCGCCGATGTCGAACGTGCCGATATTGGCAAGCGTTGCAAGAAAGCTCTCCCGCGTCGGAACGTCTCCTGCCCGCGCGAGCACACTGGCCGTCAGCCGGCCGGCGATGTAGCCTTCCAGCGAACCGAAGGATGGTTCCGCCCTCGCGTCATTGGCAGTGAGCGCTTTTCGGTATTCGGCCAGAAGCGGTATCGTGTCGCCCTCCGGAAACGGCACGACTTGCGTGATGTAGACGCCCTCGCCGGCCGGGCCCAGCGCCGCGGCAAGCGCATCGCTGCCGACGAAGGAGACGTTCCCGATCAGGGCCTTGATGCCGAGCTTGCGGGCCCATTGAGTGAAGACGGCGCTTGGCTGATAGGCGCCGATGATGATGATCGCTTCCGGATTCTTCTGACGGAGCCCGAGGAGCGCCGTCTTGACCGCGGTCGAGTTGCGCATGTAGGTGCCGGCGCCAACCATCGCGAGGCCACGCCGCTCGAGCGCCTGGCGCACACCGGCAAGACCGTTGCGGCCGTAGGTATCGTCCTGATAGAGGACGCCGATGCGCGAGATACCAAGCTCGCTGATCAGCCGCTCGACGAGCGTCTCCGTCTCCTGGAAATAGGATGCGCGGATATTCACCACCTCGCTCAGCGCCGGGTCGCGCAGGAATTGGGCGCCGGAAAAGGGGGCGATGAACGGAACCCCGGCGGCGCGGGCAATGGGCTCGCTCGCGGCCGATGTCGATGTACCGACGGCGCCGATGAGCGCGAAGACACCGTCATTGTTGATAAGCTTGAGCGTGTTGGCGATCGCCTGCTCCGGCTCGTAGCGGTCGTCATAGGCACGCAGCTCCAGACGGCGGCCGCCGACGCCACCCGCCCGGTTCACTTCGGCAAAGGCGGCGAGAATGCCGCGCCGCATCTCGGTTCCGAGATCGGCGGCCGGGCCCCCCAGCGCCGCCGACTGCCCGAACAGGATGCGCTCGGGCGTGACGCCTGGCGTTTCCGCACCCGCCGCCGTCGCGACCAGCCAAAGCATCGCCGCAAGCACGCCTGTCCGGCGTTTGTTCATCGCACCGCTCACAAGAAACCGCGCCACGCCGCCGAAGGGAAGCGCTTGGCTAACGTACAACGCCGCGCGATTCGGGAAAATGGCACCCTAAATAGCTGCCGAATAATAGGTTAATACCCTATGAAGAGGGGCCGATCAAACGCCCAGATAGCGGCTCTGCAACTCGTCGTTAAGCTTTGAAGCCGACCCGCTCCACACTGTCCTTCCCCGTTCCAGAACGACGCAGCGGTCCGCCACCGGCAGAAGTTCCACCAGGATCTTGTCGACGATCAAGAGCGACTGGCCCTGACGCTTCAATTGGCCGATCGCCCGCCAGATCTCCTGGCGCATGACCGGGGCCAGCCCTTCCGTCGCCTCATCCAGCATCAGGAGCCTGGGGTTGGTCATCAGCGCCCGGCCGATGGCCAGCATCTGCTGCTCGCCGCCCGATAAAGTTCCGGCATATTGCCGGCGGCGCTCCGCGAGCCGCGGGAACAGGCCAAATATGGTCTGGAGCGACCAGGGGCCGGCGCGGGCGGCGACAACGAGGTTTTCCTCGACGGTCAGCGTCGGGAAGCAGCGGCGGCCTTCCGGCACGAGCCCGATGCCGAGCGTCGCCCTCAGGTGAGGCTTCATGCCGGCCAGCGTTTGTCCGGAAAAACGGATGTCCCCACCCCGCATGTCGCAGAGCCCGAGGACCGAGCGGATGGTCGTCGTCTTGCCCATGCCGTTTCGGCCGAGAAGCGCCACCACCTCGCCTTCGGCAATATCGAGCTCGACGCCGAAGAGCGCCTGGGACGGCCCGTGGAAGGCCGCGAGATCCGATATCTGGAGCAGAGTCACGACGCCTCTCCCAGATAGGCCTTGCGCACCTCCGCACTCTTGCGGATCTCGGCGGGCTTGCCGCCGGCGATGATGCGGCCATAGACCAGGACCGAGATGCGGTCGGCCAGCGCGAAGACCGCATCCATGTCGTGCTCGACGAGAAGGATCGGCGCCTCGGTCCGCAGACGATCGAGAAAGCGCGTCAGCTCCTTCGAGCCCTCGGGCCCCATGCCCGCCATCGGCTCATCGAGGAGGAAGGCGTGGGGACGCAATGCCAAGGCAATCGCGATCTCGAGCTTGCGCCTTTCGCCATGCGAGAGCTCGGCCGCGGCGACTGACGCGCGTTTCTCGAGCCCGACGCGGGCGAGCATCGCCATTGCGGGCTCGGTCAGCGCGGCATCGCTCATTACCCGCTTGAAGAAGTGGAAGCTCGATCCCTGCCGGGCCTGGACGGCCAGCATGACATTGCGCAAGGCTGAAAATTCGAGCACCAGCGAGGAGACCTGGAAGCTGCGGGCGAGGCCCAGCCGCGCCCGCGCCGCCACGCTCATGGCCCCTATGTCCCGGCCGCGGAAACGGAGCGTGCCGCCATCCGGCCTGATCGTGCCGGCGATCTGATGGATCAAGGTGGTCTTGCCGGCGCCATTCGGCCCGATCAGCGCATGGACTTCGCCGGGACGCAGGTCGAGCGAGACATCGTCGGTCACCTTCAGGGCGCCGAAGGATTTCGAAAGATGCGCGAGGGCGAGGACCGGCTCAGCCATGGCGCATCTTTCCCGCGACGAGGCCGATGAGGCCACCCCGCGCATAGAGAACGGTGCCGAGCAGCACGAGCCCGAGAAAGAGCTGCCAGCGCTCGGTCAAGGAGCCGAGCAGGAATTCCAGCATCACATAGAGCGCCGCCCCGGCGACCGGCCCGAAGAGCCGGCCGGTGCCGCCCAGGATGACGATGACGATCAACTCGCCCGAGAGATGCCAGGAGAGCATCGAGGGGCTGACGAAGCGGGTGAGATCGGCATAGAGCGCCCCCGCCACGCCGGTGATCATGCCTGACATCACGAACGCCGTGAGGCGGATCGGGAAAGGCGGGATACCCAGCGCTGCGAGGCGCGTCTCGTTCTGCCGTGCCCCCTGCAAGGCGGCCCCGAAGCGTCCGTCGCGCAAGCGGACGAAGACCATGAGCGCCAAGAGCAGGAGGACATAGCAGATGAGAAAGTAGGTGAGAGGCTTTTGTGTGTTGAGCAGCGGGAACTGGTTGCGCAGGCTGAGCGAGAGCCCGTCCTCGCCGCCATAAGCCGGCCAGGAGATTACGAAATAATAGATCATCTGGGCGAAGGCCAAGGTGATCATGATGAAATAGACGCCGGAAGTCCGCAAGGATATGGCGCCGGTCACCAGCGCCACGAGGCCCGCGGCAACGGCGCTCAGGATCCACAGAAGCAGCATCTGGTCGCTGCCCGGCGCGACGCCATTCAACGCATTGATGCTGAGGATGCCGGTCACATAGCCGCCAATGCCGAAGAAGGCCGCATGGCCGAAGGAGACGAGGCCGCCAAGTCCCAAAGCGAGATTGAGGCCGATGGCCGCCAGAGCGAGGACCGCGATGCGGGTCGCGAGCGTCACGTAAAAACTCTCGCCGAGGCCTTGGGCGATGATCGGGCTTGCGAGCAGCAAGGCCGCCAAAGCGAGATTGACCCAATTCTCCCGGCTCATCGGCATGGCTCAGGCCGGGGCGAACAGGCCTTTCGGCCTGAAAGCCAGGATGAGCGCCATCACGATATAGATCAGCATCGAGGCAAGAGCCGCGCCGACCGTCGTCGCCTGCGACGGCTCCATGAAGAATGCGAAGATCTGCGGCAGGAGGAAGCGTCCCATCGTGTCGGTGATGCCGACCAGCACCGCGCCGATGAGCGCACCCCATAGCGATCCGATGCCGCCGATCACGATGACGACGAAAGCAAGGATCAGCACCGGCTCGCCCATGCCGACCTGGACCGATTGATTGACGCCGACCAAAGCCCCGGCGAGACCGGCGAGCGCCGCGCCCAGCGCGAAGATGATCGTATAAAGCCTGCCGATATCGACGCCGAGTGCCGCCATCATCTCGCGGTCGGAGGCCCCTGCCCTGATGCGCATGCCGATCCTGGTCTTGGTGATGAGCATGTAGAGCCCGATCGCCACCGCGATGCCGATCCCGATGATGATCAGGCGATAGAGCTGATACTGGATGCCGCCCGGCAAGGTGACCGAGCCCGACAGCACCGGCGGCATGTCGAGATAGAGCGGGAACGGCCCGAACAGCCAGCGTATCGCTTCCGAGAAGATCAGGATCAGCGCGAAGGTCGCCAGCACCTGGTCGAGATGATCGCGGTCATAGAGCTTGCGGATGACGATGATCTCGACCAGCGCGCCGGCTGCCGCCGCGGCAGCGAGGCTTGCGATGAGCCCCAGCCAGAACGAGCCGGTTGCCGCCGCAGCCGCGGCGCAGGCGAAGGCGCCCACCATATAGAGCGAGCCATGCGCCAGGTTGATGAGCCCCATGACCCCAAAGATCAGGGTCAGGCCCGCGGCCATCAGGAACAGAGTGACGCCGAATTGCAAGCCGTTCAGAAGCTGCTCGACGAAGAGGGCCGGCGACACCTAGAGCATCGCCCTACATCTTGCATTGCGCCGCATAGGCATCCTGGTGGTCGGTGAAGGCAGTGCCGATGATCTTGTTGGTGATGACCCCGTCTTCCTTCACCACCTCGCGGACATAGATGTCCTGGATCGGATGGTTGTTGGGCCCGAACTTGAACTTGCCGCGCACCGACGGGAAATCCGCCGCCTTGAGCGCCGCGCGGAAGCCGTCGGCATCGGTCACTTTCGCCTTGGCCAGGGCCGCAATGATCAGATTAGCCGTGTCATAGCCCTGGCTCGCATAGAGCGACGGCAAGCGGTTATATTCCGCCTTGAAGCTCTCGACGAATTTCTTGTTGGCCTTGTTGTCGAGATCCTTCGACCATTGCGAGGAATTCTTGACACCCACCGCCGCATCGCCAATGGCGCCCAGCACATCCTGGTCGAAGGAGAAGCCCGGGCCCATCACCGGGATGGCGACGCCCGACTGCGCATACTGCTTCATGAAGGCAATGCCCATGCCGCCGGGCAGGAAGAAGAAGACCGAATCCGCCCCCGATGCCCTGATCTGGGCGATCTCGGCCGCATAATCGGTCTGGCCGATCTTGGTGAAGAGCTCGCCCGCAAGCTCACCCTTGTAGAAGCGCTTGAAGCCGGTCAGCGCGTCGGTGCCGGCGGGATAGTTCGGGGCCAGGATGAAGGTTTTCTTGTAGCCGGCCGTATTGGCGTAGTTGCCCATCGCCTCATGCAGATTGTCGTTCTGCCAGGCGACGTTGAAATAATTCTTGTTGCACTTGGCGCCGGCCAAGGCCGAGGGCCCGGCATTGGGCGAGAGATAGAAGATGTCCTGGGCCACCGCATTGGGCACCACCGCCATCGCAAGGTTCGACCAGATGATCCCGGTGAGGATCTGCACCTTGTCGCTCTGGATCATCTTCTCGGCGATCTGCACCGCAAGCTCGGGCTTCTGCGCATCGTCCTCGATGACGACCTCGACATCCTTGTTGCCGGACTGTTTCAGCGCCAGCATGAAGCCGTCGCGCACATCGACGCCGAGACCGGCGCCGCCACCCGACAAGGTCGTGATCATGCCGATCTTCACGGGCTCCGCCGAAGCGGCGCCCGCCGTCAGCAATGCCGCCCCCATCATGGCGGCGAATAGAAGTTTCTTCATGTGTCTCGCTCCCTTTGGATGGTCTTCGGTTTCCCGCCATCTTTAACTGAACCGCGGCCTCCCGCAACCGTCAGGATAGAGGCCGCTCATCAGCTATCACCTTGCCGTCATTGGGCAAGCCGCCCGTTGCGCAGAGCGCAACATCGCATCTGAGATTGGTGATGCCCGCCGCGGTCTCCGCCAGCGCCTTTTGCAAAGCCGCCGAGGCCGATGCGGTTTCGGCCTTGAGAACGACCGTGTCCTGCTCCTGCGCGCGCCCGATCACCAGGCGCAGGCGCTTCACCTCCGGATGCCGCTTGGCGATCTCGGCGATCTGCTCGGGCCGCACGAACATGCCGCGCACTTTGGCAGTCTGGTCGGCGCGGCCCATCCAGCCCTTGATGCGCTGATTGCTGCGTCCGCAGGCGCTGACACCGGGCAGCAGCGCCGTCATGTCGCCGAGGGCGAAGCGGATGAGCGGGCGATGACGGTCGATCAGCGTCACCGCGATCTCGCCGACCTCGCCCTCGGCCACAGGATCGCCCGTGCCCGGACGCAGGATCTCGAGGATGATGTCTTCGTTCAGGACGAGGCCTTCGTGCGCCTCCGTCTCATAAGCGATGCCGCCGAGATCGGCCGTCGCATAGGCTTGATACGCGTCAATTCCACGCGCCTTGACCTCGGCCTGGAGGCTCGGCGGGAAGGCCGCGCCCGAGACGGAAGCCTTGCGCAATGAGGAAACGTCGCGGCCAAGCTCCTCGGCCTTGTCGAGGAGGATCTTGAGGAAATCCGGCGTGCCGCAATAAGCGACGGGCCTCAGATGCGCGATGACCTCGACGACCTGCTCGCTATGGCCAGGCCCCGCCGGGATGACGGGACAGCCCAGGGCCCGGGCGCCCGAATCGAGGATGAAGCCACCCGGTGTCATATGGTAGCTGAAGCAATTGAGGACGATGTCGCCCGGCCGGAACCCTGCAGCGAAGAGGACGCGGGCATAGCGCCACTCATCGCCCGACGCCATCTCGCCCTCATAAATGGGACCAGGCGAGGTGAAGAGGCGGCCGAGTTGCGGCACCGGGACAACCGAGAAGCCGCCAAAGGGCGGTGCCGCTTTCTGAAGTGCGGGAAGCGCCGACTTGCGCAGGACCGGCAGATCCGCCAGCGCCGCGCGTGAGGTGATTTCCTTGGCATCGATCTTGCCCAGATGCTGGCGCCAGCCCGGGCTCGCGAGCGCCACCGCGATGACCTCCGGCAATTGCTCGAACAGAGCGCGCTCACGCTCCTCTCGGCCTTGCGTTTCGCGGCTGTCATAATGATCATTCACGCGAGCCACCTTTTGCGTCGCTTGTAGCTCTTGACCGTCCGGAAGGAGCGCCGCCCTTCCCCGCCCACACCCAGATAGAACTCCTTCACATCCTCGTTCTCCTTGAGCTCGCCCGCCTTGCCGTCGAGCACGATGCGCCCGGATTCGAGGATGTAGCCATGGGTCGCATAATTGAGAGCGATATGGGTGTTCTGCTCGGCGAGCAGGAAGGAGACGCCTTCCGCCTTGTTGAGCTCGCGCAAGATGACGAAGATCTCTTCCACCAATTGCGGGGCAAGACCCATCGAGGGCTCGTCCAGGAGGATCATGTCGGGCCTCGACATCAAGGCGCGCCCGATCGCGGTCATCTGCTGCTCGCCGCCCGATATGTAGCCCGCTTGCGAGCCGCGTCTCTCCTTGAGGCGCGGGAAATAGGAATAGACGAGATCGAGATCGCGCCTGATCGCGGCCGTGCCGTCCTTGCGGGTGAAGGCGCCGGTCAGGAGATTTTCCTCGACCGAGAGGTGAGCAAAGCAATGGCGTCCTTCCATCACCTGGATGCAGCCGCGCCGCACCAGCTCGTTGGGCGAAAGATCATGCACCTCTTCGCCCTTGAACAGGATCGCGCCCTTGGTGACTTCGCCGCGCTCGGCTCTCAAAAGATTGGAGATCGCCTTCAGCGTCGTGGTCTTGCCGGCGCCATTGGCGCCGAGCAGCGCCACGATGCCATGCTTGGGCACGCTCAGCGACACGCCCTTCAGGACCAATATCACGTGATCATAGATCACCTCGATATTGTTCACGACAAGGATGGGATCTGTCTCAGCGGCCGCTGCCTTATTCATGCCGGTCACGTGATGCCCAAGGCTCTTCGCCCTCTATCATACCCGTGACGGCTTTCATACGCTTCGAAAGTAGAGCATCCGGGGGCCCGGCCGGCGCCCTTCCGTGACCTCGCGCGACCGGGTCAGGAACTCTCCAAATTCAGGCTCAGCTCCAGCTTCGAATAGTGCCTTTGCCCATTCTCCCTCAGTTCGAGAGTCCTGACATGCTGCCACAATAGCTTGTTGAAGACCGCCGGCTGCTCAAAATGGACCAGCCGGCCGCAACGGGACAGCTTCACGAGCTTGGCAAAGGGCAAGACCCTGGCCAGATGCGCAGCCGTCATATGCGCAGCATGGCGGTCATCGTCTCCCGAAACCAATAAGGTCGGCGCCTCTATGTGCCTCAGGCGCCGCTCCAGATGCTTGAAGTCCGGAACATCCCATTCAACCCGTTTGAGGGTCAAGGCCAGGCCCGCAGTGTCGTGTTGCTCGAATATGCCGCGATACTTTCGCCACCAGGCTGCCTTCTCCCCGATCAAGCGCTCATCGGGCCGATCATTCCACAATGTCCAGCTCGCCAAGGCCGGGTCTTTCTGTTCCATCGCCAGCAGCACTTGCCGGATCCTGCTCCTATGTTCGAACAGCTCCAATTGGGAAAGCGGACCCGCCGGGCAACCGGCAAGCGTGATCGTCTTTACCTTGTCGCCCAAGAGCTCCGCCGCGAGCAGGCTTGTGGCCGCGCCCATTCCGGCGCCAACGAGATGGAAGCGCTCCAGCTTCAGATTCTCCACAAGCTCGACGAGATCCCGCACGAGCATGTGGCGCCCGTAATACGTCTCCTGGCCGGATGTCGTCGATGGCGAGAATCCGCGCGCCGTGTAGGCGATGCACCGATGCGTCGTCGCCAGGCGTTCGATCTGCTTTTCCCATGATGCATGGTTTCCGCCAAACTCATGGGAAAAGACGATGGTCGGTCCCCGGCCAACCTCCCTGAACTGCAGATCCAATCCGTCGGACGTTCTGATGAACATGAGCAGAGATCCGGTTCAGACGCCCAGATACGCGTTTATGACATCGTGATTGGAAAGCTCCTGCGGATCGAGATGCCTCACGATCCGGCCTTTTTGGATGATCGCGACCTCGCTCGCGACGGACGTAATGAACTGCAGGTCCTGTTCCACCAGAAGTATCGTGAGCCGGAACTTGTCCCGCAAGACAGGCAGGAGGCTTGCGATCTCCTCGATGATCGAAGGCTGTATGCCTTCCGTGGGCTCATCGAGCATCAGAAGCCTTGGCCTTCCGACCAAACAGCGCGCCAGGGCGAGCAGCTGCTGCTGGCCGCCGGACAATCCTTTTCCGGGGCGATCGAGCAGCGAACCCAGGGTGGGGAAATAGCCCAGCACCTCGTCAAGAACCCGATCATCCTCATGCCGGGTCATTCCCATCCTGAGGTTTTCCAGCGCCGACAAGTCGGGAAAGATCTCACGGCGCTGCGGCACATAGCCCAATCCCAGGCGCGCCCGCTCATAGGGCTTGCGCTTCATGAGGTCGTTGCCGGCCAAAAGGATGCTGCCCTCGCTCGCTTTCACCTGCCCGATCAGCGTCCGCAGAAGCGTCGTCTTGCCCATGCCATTGTGGCCCAGGATGCCGAGAATGCAGCCCTCGCCGAGCGAAAGCTCGAGCCCGTCGAGAATCCGGATCCGGCCATAGCCCGATCTCAGCCCATGGATCTCAAGCAGCGGCCGATCTGCCGAGATAGACATCGCGTACCATCCTGTTCTTCTGAATATTGGCCATCGTGTCTTCCGCGAGGATCTTGCCCTGATGGAAGACGGTCACCATCTTGGCGATCTTGCGGATGAACTGCATATCGTGCTCGACGACGACGATCGTCCGCGACTTGTTGAGCTCGAGTATGAGCTCGGCGGTCTTGGCGGTCTCTTCGTCGCTCATCCCGGCGGTCGGCTCGTCGAGCAGCACCACCGAAGGATCGCGCGCCAGCACCATCGCCAGCTCGACCCACTGTCTCTGGCCGTGCGCAAGCTCGCCGACGCGCCGGCCGGCCAGCGCGGTTATGCCGAGGCTGCCCAGTGCGTCGTCGACCAGCACCTTCGGTCGGGCCGTCTTCCTGAAGTAGCTCGCCGCCAGCCAGACATTCTCCCGCGCCGTCAGATTGTCGAAGACGTCCGGCACCTGATTCTTGATCCCGACGCCGGCCCCGCTCACGCGATGCGCCTGCCAGTCGGTGATATCCGTGCCGGCGAGCAGGATGCGACCCGATGACGGCTTCTGCTGCGCCGTCAGCATCTTGAAGAACGTGCTCTTGCCGGCGCCATTCGGTCCGATGAGGCAGCGCAATTCGCCGCGCCTGATCTGCAAGGATACGCCGTCGATGGCGGTGACGCCGCCAAAGCGCTTGGAGAGATCGATGGTCTCGATCAGGATTTCGGACTCAGGCATTGCGCCACCTGTCAGATGTCTTGCGCGCGCCGGGAAGCTTGGCGCGATCACGGCCAGTGAGCGCAAACCGCCATACTTGCGCGATGAGGTCGCCGAGTGTCGGCAATATACCGCGCGGGAACAGCATCACGAAGACGATGAGCACGGTGCCGAGGATCACGGTCACCTGCCCCACCCCGGCGGTTCCGAGCCAGCTCGTCAGATACTGGATGATCGCCGTGCCGGCGATCGGCCCGACGAGCGTCGAGCGTCCGCCGACGATCGCGTAGATGACGATATTCGCAGCGGAGTTGAGATTCATCATCTCGGGCGCCACGAAATTTCCCCAGACGCCATAGAGCACCCCGGCCAATGCCGCGATGCCGCCGCACAACACAAAGGCGCCCAGCTGATATTTGCGCGTGTCGTAGCCCAGAAGCTCGGAGCGACGCTCATTATCGCGGATTCCCATGAGCACGCGGCCGAAATGCGTCGTCAGCAGCAGCCGAAGCCCGATGAAAACGGCAAGCAGTGCCGCCAAAGCCACGTAATAGACACCGTCCAGAAACAGCGTCTGCGACGGGTCCCATGGAAATTGCAGGTCGGGCACATTGGATATTCCATTCTGACCGCGCAAGGGAACGGAACCGATCGTAAAACGCTCATCCGACGTGGCGCGGATCGCCTTTTCCAGGACGACAGTGATCACGAGCGTTATGACGGTGAAATAGATCTTGCTGATCCGCCCATAGATCATGAAATAGCCGATGACGAGCGCGAAAAGACAGCCGAGGAAGACGGCCGCAAAGACCGCTATGGTCGTGTTGCCCGAATTCAAGGCGATGACGGCATAGGCATAGCCACCGACGCCATACATCGCGGTCTGCCCGAAGCTCAGCATCCCGCAATAGCCCCAGAGATAGCTCATGCTCAGCGTCAGGATCGCATAGACGAAGATGATCGAGGTGCTCATCACGACATCGAGGCCGACGAACGAAGGAAGGGCGAAACCGATCACCGCCGCCGCCGCGACCAACGCCCACCAGAGCGGTACCGGCGCCTCGCAATCTTCAGCCGAAATCAGCCGCATCGTCACACTCCTCCGCCTAATCGGCCAGTGATGCCGGTGGGCAAGAGCCGCAAGAGGACAATGGCCACCAGAAGGACGCTGATCTCGCCCACGACCTGCGTGCTCGCATAGGAAATGACCCCATCGACGGTGCCGAAGACGCCGGATGCGAAGAGCGTTCCGGTAAGAGGCGCCGCACCGCCGCTGATCACAGTGATGAAGGCCTTGGCCACATAGAATGCGCCCATTGTCGGCTGGTTGCCGACGAGCGGCGCGATGAGCGCACCGGCAAGGCCGGTGATCGCCGAGCCGAAGCCGAAGGTCAGCATGTAGCATCGATCCGTGTTGACGCCGAGGGCCGCGGCCATGTCCGGATTCTGCATCGTGCCGCGCACGACGAGTCCGATTTTCGTGTAGCGCCAGAGCGCGTAAGTGAGCGCCAGGAGGCCCATGGCCGCGGCGATCAGGACGAGATTGTAGACCGAGACCGAGAATTCGCCCACGTCGAGCTTGCCAAGGCTCACTTCGACACCCGCTTCCTGCGGTCCGAAAATCGTTGTGACGAGACCGATCATCAACAGGCTCAAGCCCCATGTCGCAAGCAGCGTGTCCATGATGCGGCCATAGAGAAAACGGATGAGGCAGCGCTCGACGATGATGCCGAAGAGCCCGACCACCAGGCCGGACAGCAATGCCGCGAGCCAGAAATTGATCTCGAGCCGGGTGAAGATCAGGCAGGCATAGGCGCCCAGCATGATGAACTCGCCCTGAGCCAGATTGATCACCCGCATCATGCCGAAGATGATCGCCAGCCCGAGGCTGATCAGGATGAACAAGCTGACCGCAAAGAGGATTTGGTAAAGCACGATGATGATGCCGACCATGTCGCTCTGTCCTGACCTTCTCCTTGAGTGAGCGTTATGGGTGCCGGCATCCGCCGCGCCGATCCGCGGATGCCGGCCTGTCACGTCATGCCGGGCTAGAGGCTCAGCGTATATTGCTGGTTGTCGTCCGGGTTCTTGCGCAGATCGCAGACGGCCTGGGTGTCGGACGGCTGCAGCTGCTTGAACGTCTCCAGATGGTCCCACCCCTGCTTGTCATTCGTCTTGACGAGGTGGATGTCCATGACCGCGTGATTGGTCTGCCCGTCGATCGTCACCAGCCCGCCCGGCGCCTCGAACTGGACGCCGTCGAGCGCCGCGATCACCGCATCGGGCGATGGATCGCCGGCTTTCTTCACCGCATTGGCCCAGATGTTCACGCCGCGATAGCCATATTCGGCGTAATCGCCCACATAGTCCTGCTCGCCCGAATATTCCTTGAACTTGCGGACGAATTCCTGGGCCTTCTCGCTCGGGAGCTCGTCATGGAAGGGCGTCGCATTCATGATGCCGGCCGCTTCCTGGGCCGACAGATAGGTCTGCTCGCGCCCGATGCCGAACATGCAGGAGGCAAGCGGCGTCTTGGCCTTGCCGATGGTCGACTCATACTGACGATAGAAGGCATTATGCGCGCTGCCGACGAGGATGGACCAGACGACATCGGGCTTTGCCGCCTGGATACGGGCCAGGGCCGGTGCGAAGTTGGAGACATCGAGCGGGAAGAACTCCACGCCGATATCCTCGCCGCCCGCCTCGCGCGTATATTTCTGGATCCACTTGGCCGTCGTATGCGGATAGATGTAATCGGCGCCCAGAATATAACACTTCTTGCCATAGGTCTTGACGACGCGCGGGACGAGCGGCGAAAGCTGCTGCGCCGGAACCTGGGCGATGCAGACATGGCGACGGTCGCAAACGCCGCCCTCATACATCGAATTGTAGAAGAAGAGCCCGCGGAATTTTCTCACCACCGGACGCATGACCTCGCGCGATGAGCTCGTCACGCCGGCAAAAACAGCCGCCGCTTTGTCCTTGACCAGAGCCTGCGCCATATATTGCGAATTGAGCTGGTTATTGGACTGGGAGTCATAAAAGACGAGCTCGATCGGCCGGCCGAGCAGCCCGCCCGCCTTGTTGAGCTCGTCCACCGCCAAGGCGATCGCCTTGATCTGCTTCAAGCTGTAGATGTTGAGCCCACCGGTCTTGTCGAGGATATTGGCGATGCGGATGGGCTCCTCGGCGGCGATGCCCGCCGATTTGAGCAGCATGGGCATGCTGGCGAAGCCCAGGGCGCCGGTTGTGGTCCTGAAGAACTGTCTGCGATTGATCCTCATTGTTGAGGTCCTCCCGAGGTTGACGTTTCATTCCCATCTGGCACGTCTGTCTTCTTGGCTGTGATCCCGGCCGATGCGTATTACCGCCGTCGGCGCGATCAACATGAACCGTGAAGATCTTGGTTGTCGGGGGCATAAAAAACGCCCCTGCCCGGGTCACCGGGCATGAGCGTCTTTGCTCAATAGGGCCGCTTCGCATCTTTGCGAAAAAAGGCCGATCAGAAACTTTCTCAGGAACGCGGCTTGTGTGTCAAGCCCATTCTCAAGACATCGCTCGCCTGAATGATCGCGGCGGCCGTGCTTTCGATCGTCGTCCGGCGCGTCATCGATTGCGAACGCAGCAACTCGTAGGCTTCACGCTCCGCCACACCATGCGTTTGCATGATGATCGACATGGCGGTGCTCACATCGCGATTGGCTTTGAGGCGCGAAGCCAGCCGGTCGATCCGAAGCCGTAATTTTCTCGTTTGGTCAAAATTCGTGGCGCTGAGCAGCAGATTGGCGAGTATGCCCAAAGGCTGCAGGGGCAGGCCGATCACGGCTTGCGCGCCCAGCCTCAGCACACGCTCCACGATCAATGGATTTTCGTAATCGACGATGGCGATGAGCGAGGCGACCGGCTTGTCCACATCCCAATGGAACGGCACATTGCCCTCCACGATCTCGCGCACCGCGATGAGCACGACATCCGTTCCCGCCGGAACCGCATCCGGCGGCGGCCAAGAAATGCTCACCTGGCAGCCGATGCGATTGAGGTGCTCGAGCAGGTCCTTGCCTTCGGGCCCGCCCGGATGCAGGAGCAGGATACGCAGTTTCCTGACATTGCGGATCAGATCGGAAATCTTGCGCGGCTCGGCGTCCCGCGCCGGACCCGACGGCCGTGCGGCACTCTTGTTCGGCTGTTCAGATTCGCGGTCAGTCTTGTCGTCTGCCCGCAAGAACTGAACGATCTTGCTTTGCTTGGTCTCACCCATGGGCTTCCTCGGCGACTTTTCTTTTCGTTATCAATCTACTTCGGCGGGCGTACCTTTTCCCGCCTTCAATACTCCATTCAACGAGGTGATCGTCGACTGCGAACTCCAGTCGGAGGGGTCGAAGCTCACCAGATAGGGATCGGGCTTTATGGCGCTGGCGCTTTCGAACAGCACCGTGAACTGGCCGGCCTCATCGACGCGGCCGATCCGCGACCACAGATAGGTGTGGCCATTTTCGGGATCGATCTGGACGCGTCCCTGCGGCGCCTTGAACTCGAAGGCATTCAGCGCCGAGCGGATCCGATGGACGTCGTCGCTGGCCGCGAGCCGCATGGCATTGGCCGCGAGATGCACCTGGAAATAGGCCGACTCCCAGCACATATGGGTCCGTTCCGCCGCGCCGAAGCGCGCCCGATACCGTGCCAGCATGGCCCGGTTGGCGGCCGAGTCGATCGATTCAAAATAAGTCGCCGCCGTGATGTGCCCGGTGCCTGCCTCGGCCCCCATCGCCTCGATGTCGGCCTCGCTGGTGGTGAGGCTCGCGATCGGCATGGATTTCGGATCCAGCCCCGCTTCGGCAAAAGCCCGGTAGAAATGCACGATGCTGTCGCCGACGAAATTGCAGAAAATGCCGTCGGGGCGAACCCGTTTGATCTCCTTGACCAGGGCGGCGTATTCGAATTCCGGCGCATCGAGCTTGAGATAGCGCTCACCGACGATCCGGCCTTCCTGACGGCGGATCATGTCGCTCATGATGCGGTCGGATTCCCACGGCCAGATATAGTCGGAGCCGACCATGAAGAAACTGCGCCCGACATGCTCGAGGAGGTAGTGGCCGAGCGGGATGCTGTTCTGGTTGGGAACGGCGCCGGTATGGATCACGTTGCGCGAATATTCGAAGCCCTCATATTGCGCCGGGTAGAAGAGCAAGCCGTTGCGCCTTTCGACGACCGGCAGAACGGCCTTGCGCTCGCTCGACATGTAGCAGCCGAAGATGATGCGCACGCCATCCTCGACCAGCAGGCGGTCGGCAAGGATGCTGAAATGCCCGGCCTGGCTTTCCGGATCATAATGGACCGCGACAAGCTCGCGTCCGTCTATGCCTCCCTGCTCGTTCACCTCGGCTATGGCATGCAGCGTCGCCTTGAGCATGGAAGCTTCCGTCGTCCGCGCCACGCCCGTGGTCGAGAACAGAACCCCTACTCTTATCGGTCGCCGGTCAACCATGCTGTGCGACTACCTTGCAGGTCTTGACCGGCGCGGCGGCCTTGCGGCGTGCCGCGCCGATCGAATGATCAAGCCACTTTCAATGTCGGCTTCCCTTGGGCGGATTGCTTCCGGAAGCTCCAATATGGAACGGTACGCCGCTTCAGCATATCCCGAAACTGATGGGTCGTCTTTTCCAAAAGCTTGCCTGAACCCCAATCGACGATGACACCATATTGCCGGATCAGGTCGAGAGCCGAAAGATCCTTCTTGCGGTATCGCTCGGCGATCTTCTCGGCATCCTCATCGAGCCAGCCGGCACGGGCGCGATCGATACGGTCGCGCTCCTTCGCCGTAGCATCGAGATCGACCTCGTATTTGCACAGATCGGGATCGACCTCCCGCACGATCACGCCATAGTCCTTGCGCGCCCGCTCGATCGAGACATAGCCGTCGATGACGTCTTCGAGCACGGCATCGACATCCCGCGTCAGGGGATCGCCGAGACCGCCACCGCCGGCCGAGGGCCGGGTGACCGTGTCGCCCTGATTGAGCGGCACGCCCGAGAACAGCGAACCGAGATAGCGCTCATTGGCCTTGCCGGGATTGACCCAGACGCCATGCGGGATCGACGGCAGGCCGCCCCACAGACCCCAGGTGATCGAGCGCTCGCGATCGCAGCAATAGGAGACGACGGTCCGCTTGCAGGCATAGAGCGTGCCGCCCTTCTCGACCCCCATGCCACCGCGATACTCGCCAGGGCCGCCGGAATCGACCAGGAGCTCGTGACCTGTGGTCAGCACGGGCGACAGGCGCTCCTGCCCTTCGAAGGGCTGAGTCCCGAGTTGCACGCCGAAGACCGGCCCGGTTGCGGCCCATCCGTCCTTGCCGTTGCGCGCACCCCAGCCTCCGACCATCCAGTCGTACCACATGAAATAGGGCAGCCCTTCATGGCGGGTATCGCGTCCGCCGATCAGCAGATATTCGAGATTGAAGGTGCAGGCCATCGCCCGCTCGGGCAGAACCTCCGCCCAGAGCTCGAAGACGGAATTCATGATCTTCTCGAACGGCCCCGAGCAGAAGCCGGCGACCGGCGTCGGCCAGTCGGCATTGATCACCGATCCCTTGGCGCCGAGCTCCACCGTCACCACCCGGTAGAAACCGGAATTGAGCGGAATGTCGGGCGATTGCATCTTGGTGCCGGCGACGATCGCCGCGAAGGCGCCGCCATAGCAGCAGTTGAGGAAGGTCGAGATCGTGTTGGGATGCGAGCCTGAGAGATCGTAGTGAACGCTGTCCCCGTCGATCGTCATCTTCACATGGATGGGGATCATGCCCTCGCCCTTCACGGGATCGACATCGATATAATCGGTGGTTTCCCAGGTCCCGTTCGGCAGCTCGAGCAGCCGCTGCCGGGTCAGCGTTTCGACATAGTCCTGCACTTCGGCAAAGGACGTCTTGATCGTCTCGACGCCATACTTGTCGCACAGGCGCTGCACCTCGCGCTCGGCCACCCGGCAGGCTTCCGCCTGCGCCTGGAGATCGCCGATGATGTCGGCGGGTGCACGCGTATTGTGGGCGATGAGCTCGGCCACGTCCGAGAGATATACGCCCTTGCTGTAGACGCGCACCGGCGTGATGCGCAGTCCCTCGGCCATGTGGTCGAGCGCGCTCACATTGAAGGAGCCCGGCACCGCGCCGCCGACATCGGCCCAATGGCCGTTGGCCTGCGCGAAGCCCAAAAGCTCGCCCTTGTAGAACATGGGCCCGAAGATGCGGGTATCGTTGAAATGCGTGCCGCCCTGATAGACGTCATTCACGACGAAGATGTCGCCGGGATGGATATCGCCCTTGAACTTGTTGATCACCGCCTTGGCGGTGTAGTGGAGCGTGCCGACATGCGCGGCGATATCGCCGTTGCCTTGCATGATCGTGTCGCCGTTGGTGTCGCAGAGGGCCGAGGAAAAGTCCCGCGAGTAGATGACGAAGGAATAGCAGGTCCGGAAGATCTGCTCGGCCATCTGGTCGACGATATTCACATAGGCGTTCTTCAGCACTTCGAAGGTCACGGGATCGAGCGAGAAACCTTGAGAGTTCTTTGCCATTTTAGGCTCCTGAGAATTTGATTGGGTCCATCGTGATGAGGGCGTTGGGCCCTAGCCCAGCGGCACGCGCATGATGATGGTCAGGTAGTCGTCCACCTCGGCCTTGAGTCCGGGCGGCACCAGGGTCGTCGAATCGAGCTGCTCGATGACCGCCGGCCCTTCGATCACATCGCCAGGCATCAGCTCGGCACGATCGAAGACTTGCGTCTTCACCGGCTTGGGACGCTCGTCGAAACGCACCAGGCGTTCATCGATGGGCGCCGGCTTCTTGCCCGAACGCCGCGGCATCTTGGTGAATTCGGCTTTCCTCACCAGGCCCGTCGCCTTCACCTGCAGACGGTAGACCTCGACCGGCGCTCCGGGACGCGAATAATTGTGCTCGCGCCCGTGGTCCTCGTGGAACTTGGCCACGGCGGCATCGAGCGTCTCGAGCGGCGTGGGCACCGCGATCGACATCGAACGCCACTGTCCGAGATAACGCATATCGATGAAGCGCTGGAACACCATGCGGTCTTCCGTGACGCCTTCGTTCAACAGCCTGTCGCGGCCCTCCATCTCGAGCTCGCGGAAGGAGTTATCGAGATCGGCGAGCGACACGTTGTTGATGTTGTTGAGATACATGCGCGATATGTCGTGGGTGATGTCGACCAGAAGGCAGCCCAAAGCCGATGTGACGCCCGGATTGGGGGGCACGATGACGGTCGGGATGGCGAGGTCCCTGGCGAGTGCCGCGCCATGAAGCGCGCCGGCGCCGCCAAAGGCCACCAGCGCGAAGTCGCGTGGATCATAGCCCTTGCGGATCGAGACGAGACGCACCGCGTCGGCCATATTGGCATTGGCGACCTTGAGGATGGCCAAGGCAGCCTCCTCGGTCGTCAAGCCCAACGGCTTGGCAATCACGTCGTGAATGGCCTTCTCGGCGAGATCCTTCCTGAGCTCGATCGCGCCGCCGGCAAGCGTGGTGCCGAGGCGGCCAAGCAGCACATTGGCATCGCAGTTGGTGGGCTCGGTGCCGCCATTGTTGTAGCAGACCGGACCCGGCCGCGATCCGGCCGATTGCGGGCCATTGCGCAGCGATCCGGCCTTGTCGATCCAGGCCAGCGAGCCGCCGCCCGCGCCGATGGTCAGGACCTCGATGCTCGGGAAGCAGATCGGATAGCCATATTCGACATGCCAGTCCTTGGTGACCGGCAATTCGCCCTTGTCGCTCAGGCAGACATCGGTGCTGGTGCCGCCCATATCGAGGCCGATCGAGTTTTCGAAGCCGGAAAGCTGCGCCACGAAGCGGCTGGCAATGGCGCCCGCGGCGATGCCGGAGGCGGCGAGGCGCGCCGGGAACTTCTCGGAGGCCTTCGCCGTCATCACGCCGCCCCCCGAGTGCAGGAGCAGCACGTCTTCCTTGAAGCCACCCGCCGCCAGGCGCTTGGCGAGATCGCGGGTATAGTCGCCCGCAACCGGCGCCAGGACGGCGTTGGCGACTGTCGTCGAGAACCGCTCATGCTCGAAGATTTCCGGCATGATGTCGCTCGACAGCGAGATCGACGCATCCGGCAGCTCGCGCGCCAATATGTCCCGCATCCGCTGCTCGTTGGCGGGATTGGCGAAAGCATTGACGAAGCAGATCGCGATCGTCTTGACGCCGCGCTTGCGGATGACGCGCGCCACTTCGAGCGCCTCGGCCTCGTCGATCTCGGCAATGACCTTGCCGGAATAATCGATACGCTCCGTGACGACGAGCCTGTCGCGCCGCCTTATATAGGGCGTCGCCATTTCCTTGTACGTGTCCCAGAGATCGTTGCGGGTGCCGCGGCGAATTTCGATGACGTCCTTGAAGCCTTTCGTCGTCACCATCACCGCCGGCGGAAAGCGCCGGGTGATGAGCGCATTCGTGGCAAGGGTGGTGCCATGGGCGAACAGCACCATGTCCTTGAGCTTCACGCCGCCGAGCTCGATGCCCTTGATGACGCCGTCGATCGGATTGGCGGTCGTCGGCGTCTTGGCGACATGCATCTTTCCGGATTTCTCATCGAGGATGCAAAGATCCGTGAATGTGCCACCGACATCACAGGCCACACGGTAGCCGATGCCGCTTTGCTTGTCGCGTATCGAATGATCGTCCATCCTGTCATTCTCCCTCTTGGCCGAACAATTGGACTAGCCCACGGTTGCGGCCGGTTTGTTCTGTCGAGTTGAGACGGAAGGCTGCTTGGTCCCAGCATTGCTCGGAGAAGCATCTGCTCCCGCCCGGAAAATTCACTATTGGATTGGCAGCAGTCACTGCATCATCATTGATGCAGACAAGGATATGGGACGGTGTCCGCTTACGAGCCGAACCCGATGCCACCTCTTGCGGCAATAAAAAAGGCCCTGGGCCCTCTTAGGGGCGCCGAGCCTCATTGCTCACCGATGACCTGCGTCTTTGCTAGGTTGAGAGAAGTATTGAACGCGTCACTTCTCTTGTCAAGAGCGACGCGCTCGGTCCGAAGCACAAAATCAAATTCTCATGCACCAAGTGTCCCTCCCCCGATCAGAGGGAGGGACAAGCGTCATCAATTCGCGCAAGGCTCGCTGCGCGCCGGCCACGGCTTGTTCGCTTCCGTATAGGACTTCGACGCGGCGAGAAGCATCGGGTTCACCACATCCGACATCGGATCGAACCAGTCGGAGGCCTTCTCCCATTTCTCGCCGGTCCAGCGCTGGACATACATCTTGTGATGGCCCGAGTGATTGTCGCAGGTCACCTTCACCGGCGCGATATATCCCTTGGCGCCGATCGCATCGATGCGGGCATCGTCGATATTCAGGTTTTCGATGCCGACGCGCATGTCTTCCGGCGTGATGACCTTCTTGCCGGTCTTCTCCTGCGCGGCCTTGATCGCTTCGGCGATATAGAGCGAGTTGACGACACCACGATTGTAGAGATTTTCGCCGAATTTGGCGGGGTCGACCTTGCTCTTGCCCGCATCGACGACGAATTTCTTGATATCCTGCATCACCGGGAAATCGGTGCCCACGGCATGGAAATTGAGCGTCGTGTATCCCTTCGCCTGGGCGCCGCCGCCCCGCGCATCATCCTCGCCGCCCGACCACCAGATGCCGATGAACTTGTCCATCGGAAAACGGATCTTGGTCGCCTCCTTGACGGCCGTCGGATTCATCGCTCCCCAGCCCCACATCACCATATAGTCGGGCTTGTCGCGGCGTATGTTCAGCCATTGCGACGACTGGTTCTGCATCTCCTTGCCGGGCACCGGATATTTGAGCAGCGTGTAACCATATTTCGCGGCGAATTGCTCGAAGAGCGGTATCGGCTCCTTGCCATAGCCGGCATCGAGATAGATGAAGCCGATCTTCTTGCCCTTGAGCTTCTCCAGCCCGCCTTCCTGTCCGGCAATATATTCGATGACGCCGGAGGCGCCATCCCAATAGGTCAGCGGCGGATTGAACACCCAGGGAAACGCCTTGCCGTCGGCGGACGCGGAGAGACCATAGGCCATGGACAGGATCGGCATCTTGTCGACCGAGGCTTTGGGGATCACCGCCAAAGTGATGCCCGTCGAATAGGGATTGAAGACGAGGGACTTCTTCGCCTTCGCCTGCTCATAGCATTCGACACCCTTCTGTGTGTCGTAGCCGGTTTCACATTCCTCAAAGACGATCTTCACGCCATTGACGCCACCATCGCGCTCATTGAGCATGGTGAGATAGTCCGCCATGCCATTGGCGATCGGAATCCCGGAGCCCGCATAAGGCCCCGTGCGATAGGTCGACAGCTGCACATAAACCGTGTCCGCGGCCGCGGCGGGTAGTGCCGCCGCGCAGGCCAGGATCGCTCCTGCAATCAGTGCCTTGAGTCTCATCTTCACCTCCCATAACGGGCCAATGGGCCTCATATTGAACTTCAATCGCCGTCACGCATAGGGGAACGGCCAGACGCGCAATTTCTCCTTTGCCACCTGCCACAGCCGCGCCAGGCCATGCGGTTCCCAGATCAGGAACAGGATGATCAAGACACCGACGATCATCGAGGTCAAATGAACGATGTTCTCCGCCCCCACATCGATGCCGAGCATGGGCAGCACGTTGCGCAGGAAGATCGGCAGGATCCACAGGAAAGCGGCGCCGAAATAGCAGCCGATGAGGCTGCCGAGCCCGCCGATGATCGCCATGAACAGGATCTGGAAAGAGAGGGTGATCGAGAAGGCCGCGGGCTCGACCGAGCCCAGATAGAAGAAAACGAACATCGCGCCCGCCACCCCGCAAATATAGGACGAGACCGCGAAGGCCGAGAGCTTGGCGACGAGCGGGCGGATGCCCATGAGCTCGGCGGCGATATCCATGTCGCGGATCATCATCCAGGAGCGGCCGATCCGGCCGCGCACCAGGTTCTTGACCAGCACGGTCACCCCCAGGACGATGGCGAGCACGGTGAGATAACGCGTGACCGGGCTCGCATTAGGGCCGGTCAGCACCAGGCCGAACATGCGGCGCTCGGGTGAATCGATGGCACCCGAGACATTGTAGTTATAGAGCCAGCCGATGCGGATGAAGCACCATTCGAGGAAGAACTGGGCGGCAAGCGTGGCAACCGCGAGATAAAGTCCCTTGATGCGCAAGGAGGGCAGGCCGAAGACAAGGCCGACCGCCGCCGCGCAGAAGCCCGACAACAGGATGAGGAGGATGATGTTCGCATCCGGAAAGGACGTGGTGAGCTTGTAGCAGGCATAGGCCCCTGCCCCCATGAAGCCGCCGGTGCCGAGAGACAATTGCCCGGCATAGCCCGTCAGCACATTGAGGCCGATGGTGGCGAGCGCCAGGATGAGGAAGGGGATGAGGATCGCTTCCAGGACGAAATTGCTGGCGATGAAGGGAATGATCAGGGCGGCGAGGACCAGGATTGAGGCCATGCCGATACGGTCCTGGGCGAGCGGGAAGACGGCCTGGTCCGCCTCATAGCTCGATTTGTACTGGCCGGCCTCGCGATAGAACATCCTACACCCGCTCGATGAACCTTTCGCCGAAGAGACCTTGCGGCCGGAACAAGAGGAAGATCAGCGCGATCATATAGGCGAGCCAGGATTCGATGCCGCCGCCGAGCAGCGGCCCCCAATAGATCTCGCCCAGTTTCTCGCCGATGCCGATGATGAGCCCGCCGACAATGGCGCCCGGCACCGAGGTGAAGCCGCCGAGGATCAGGACCGGCAAAGCGCGGAGCGCAATGATCTCGAGCGCGAAGGAGACATCGGAACGGGCACCCCACATGATGCCCGTCGCCAGCGCCACGATCCCTGCCGCAAACCACACGATGGCCCAGATCTGGTTGAGCGAGATGCCGACGGAAAGGGCCGCCTGGTGGTCATCGGCGACGGCGCGCAGGGCGCGGCCGATGCGGGTGCGGCTGAAGAACAGGCCGAGTGCCGCTACCATGACGAGCGCGATCACGGCGGCGGCGATATCGATATGCTGGAGGATCACCACGCCCTGCTCCCCAAACGGGATCTCGGTCGAGCCGGTGGGCAGGCCCAATTCCTCGGTGATCATCTGCTTGGGCTCGCCGCCGAACACGAACTCGCCGAGCCCGACCAGGAAATAAGTGAGCCCGATCGTCGCCATCAGCAGGATGATCTCGGGCTGGTTGACCAAGGGCCGCATGATGAGGCGCTCGACCGCGAGCGCCAGCACGCCCATGACGGCGATCGTCAGAATGAGCGCCAGGATGGCGGGTACGCCCTTCTGATAGAGGCCGACCAGCGTCAAAGCCGCGAACACCACCATGATGCCTTGCGCGAAATTGAAGACACCCGAGGCCTTGAAGATCAGGACGAAGCCCAGAGCGATGAGCGCATAAAGTATGCCGGAGACGAAGCCCTCCCACAGGACCTGGGCCAGGAAATCGGGCGCCCCGGCCATCTGCACGAAAGGCGCCACGAAGATCTGGTTCAGGGGGTCCATCGCTCGGCCTCCTCATGAGCGACGCCCAGATAGGCGTCGATCACATCCTGGTTGGACTTCACCTCCTTGGGCGTGCCGTCGGCGATCTTGCGGCCGTAATCGAGGACCACCACCCGGTCGGAGAGGTCCATGACTACACCCATATCATGCTCGATGAGGGCGATGGTGGTGCCGAACTCGCTGTTCACATCGAGGATGAAGCGGCTCATATCCTCCTTCTCCTCGAGATTCATGCCGGCCATCGGCTCATCGAGCAGGAGCAGCTCAGGCTCCATAGCCAGCGCCCGGCCGAGCTCGACCCGCTTCTGCAGGCCGTAGGACAGCTTGCCCGCCGGAATGCGCCTGATGTGCTGGATCTCGAGGAAGTCGATGATCTCCTCGACCTTCTTCCGGTGCGCGATCTCCTCGCGGCGCGCCGGCCCCAGATAAAGGAGCTGCCACAGGAAGTTCTCATGCATCTTGAGGGAGCGGCCCGACATGATGTTGTCGAGGGTCGACATGCCGCGGAACAGCGCCACATTCTGGAAGGTGCGGGCGATGCCTGACCGCGCCGCCTCGGAGGGGCGCATCCGGCGGCGCACCTTGCCCTTGAAGGTGATCGTGCCCTTCTGCGGGTGGTAGAAGCCGTTGATGACATTGAGCATCGAGGTCTTGCCGGCGCCGTTCGGCCCGATGATGGCGCGGATCTCGCCTTTGCGGATGTCGAAGGAAATATCGGTGACGGCCTTCACCCCGCCGAAGGCGAGCGAGACATTCTCGACATTGAGCATGATCTCTTGCGAGACGGCGCGCGTCATGCCGCCTGCTCCAGGCCGGGTCCGGCCTCGACCGCGACATCGCGGATCACGATATCGCCGGCGATTCGCCCCTTGCGGCCGTCCTCGAAGGTGACCTCGACATCGAGATGGGCCTTGGGCGATCCGTCATAGAGCGCCTTGACCAGCGCCGCATAGCGCTCGGTGATGAGGGAGCGCCTGACCTTCTGGGTGCGGGTGAGCTCGCCGTCATCGGCATCGAGCTCCTTGGGCAGGATGAGGAAGCGCGCGATCTGGGCGCCCCGCATTTGGGGCTCCAGAGCGAGCGCCCGGTTCACCTCCTCGACATGGTCCGCGATCATGTCATAGACGCGCGGGTCGGCGGCGAGCTCCTGATAGGAAGCGTGGGTCACATCATTGCGCTCGGCCCAGTTGCCGACCGCCACGGGGTCGATATTGATGAAGCAGGCGACGCTGTCATGCCGATCGCCGAAGGCGACCGCCTCCTTGATGTTCGGATAGAATTTGAGCTTGTTCTCGATATATTTGGGCGGAAACAGGCCGCCGTGATTGAGCCTTCCGACATCCTTGGCGCGGTCGATGATCTTGAGATGGCCTTGCGCATCGAAGAAGCCGACATCGCCGGTGCGGACATAGCCGTCCTTCGTCTTGACCTCCGCGGTGCGCTCCGGATCCTTGTAATAGCCGAGGAAGACGCCCGGACTTCTGAACTCGACCTCGCCCGAGGGACTGAGACGGATATCGACGGAAGGTGCGGGCTTGCCGACCGTGTCGGGCTTGATCTCGCCATCCGGCTGCAAGGTGACATAGACCGAGGCTTCGGTCTGGCCATAGAGCTGCTTAAGATTGACGCCGATCGAGCGATAGAAGCTGAAGATCTCGGCCCCGATGGCCTCGCCCGCCGTATAGCCGACCTTCACTTTCGAGAGGCCATAGCGGTTGCGCAAGGGCGCATAGACCAGGAGATTGCCCAAAGCGTAATGCAATCTTGCCCAGAGCGGCACCTTCTCATCGCTCAGGATCCTGTCGCCCCATTGGCGCGCCACGTTGAGGAAATGGTCGAACATCCAGCGCTTCACGTGGCCCGCATCCTCCATGCGCACCATGGTGAGGGTGAGCAGGTTCTCGAAGACGCGCGGCGGGGCAAAGACATAAGTCGGCCCGATCTCGCGCCGGTCCTGGACGATCGTCTCTGGCTTCTCGGGACAGCTCACGCAATAGCCGGCGAGGATCGCCTGGCCGTAGGAGAAGACGTGATCGCCGACCCAGGCCATGGGCAAATAGGCGATGATATCGTCCTTGTCGGTGAGGCCGTCGAAAGCGATGCCGATGCGGGCGCTCGCCAGGAGATTGTCGTAAGTGAGCATCACCCCCTTGGGCCGTCCGGTCGTGCCCGAAGTATAGAGAATGACGGCGATGTCGCTGCCTTTGCCCCGGGCGATGGCCGCATCGAGCTGGCTTGCGGCTTTCGGATCGCGGAGCGTTTCGCGTCCCTTGCCGATGATGCCCGCCAGCGCGTGGAGCTTCGTGTGATCGTAGTCGCGAAGCCCGCGCTTCTCGTCATAGAGGATGGCTTTGAGCGCCGGCAGCCGGCTTGCGACCCCAATAATCTTGTCGACCTGCTCCTGATCCTCGACCGCGGCGAAGCGGATCTCGGCATGCTCGAGCACGAAGGCCATCTCGTCGGCGACGGCATCGGCATAGATCGGCACCGGCACTGCGCCCAGGCATTGGGCGGCCGCGATCGTCCAGTAGAGATAAGGCCGGTTGGAGCCGATGATCGCGATCCTGTCGCCTGGCTCGGCACCGAGCCCGGCGAGACCTTGCGCCAAGGCGCGAACGATCTCATGCGCTTGCGCCCAGCTCCAGGATTGCCAGATGCCGAAATCCTTGTGGCGCATCGCGGCGCGCCCGCCGCGCGTCCGGGCGTTGAACTGAAAAAGCTTGGGGAATGTATCGTCAGGTGCCTGATCGCGCTCAGACAAGCCCTTCCCTCCCGATGTCGTGGGACTCACCCCGCGTCTCTTACGGACGCTGCCAGGATGCAATCGTGCTGCTTTTTGCTGTGGCGTCAATCCCCGGAACGATAGACTTTAGAAGGAGGCTCAAAATAATGCCGCCCGGGATGACGGGTCCGGGCGGCACGCGCTTGTGGCGGGATCGGGACCGACGCGGTCCCCTTGGGAAGCGGTGAAGTGTTACTTCTGGGGCCGCGTGGGTGGCCTGCGATGGCGCAGACGGAGCGCAAGCAACTCGTCCCGCTTGCGCTTGGTTTCGGCCTTCACCGCACCAAGAAGAACTTCCTCATAATCGTACTCGAACCACTCCTCGAAGACAGGCATGACATTCACTCACTGACAAAAAAGACCGTTGCCGCAGCAAAACGGTAGCATCCCGGAGGCCTAAAACCAGCCCCGAAAAACGCGACAAAATGGGCCGAAAAACCTGCGAATTTCGTGCATTTTGATAGGAAAATCGGCGGCCAATCCGGCATGAAAACGGGCCTTGACATGGCAAATCCGCCAAACGCGGCGGCCCGCCGGAGCCGTCAATTCCTAGCTAGGAATATCCTTACTCAGATAACGGACGGTCTTGCCAGAACCGGCCAAAAGCTGCCGGCCGACCTCGGCAAAGCCCAGGGCGGCGTGGAAGGCGTCGGAACCTGGGTTCGGGGGGTCGATATTGACCTCGCAGACCACCCTTTTATGGCCCCGGGCAGCCGCCTTTTCGAACAGATCCTCATAAAGCGCCCGGGCATAGCCTTTGCCCCGGGCATTTGGGCCGGTGATGATCCGGTCGACATAGACGAAGTCGGGATATTTCGCCTGGAACCAGGTGAAATTCGGGCTGTCATAGCGCGCCTGCTGATCGAAGACGATCAGGAAGGCGTCGACATCGCCGATGCGGGTGGCAAGGAAGGCCTCGTCCAGCATGGAAGCGAGACGCACCTCGTCGAGAACGGATGTCTCAACCGCATGGGCATTGTTGAGAGCGAGGATGCGCCAATGCTCGGCTGCGCCGATCGAATGGATCAGGGTCATGCGGAATGGATCTCTTTCAGTTCCTGGGCGGCACCTTTCTCGGCAAAGGCAACGATCACCAGGACGATGGTCGTGGCGAGGCTCAGGATGAGCGGCGAGACCAGGCTCGCGGCGGCGAAGATGATGGCCATGGCGATGAGGGCCAGGAGTTGGACCTTCGGCAGGCGTCCGGTGACGGCGCAGCGGAAGAGCAGCGTGCCGATGAGATAGAGCGCCGGCCCGCCCACGATTGCCGAGGCCGTCTTGAGATCGGCATGACCATCGGGATGGGCGAGCGTGAATTCATCGCCGACCGCGGTCACGATGATGCCGGCGACGATGAAGAGATGGATGTAGGTGTATGCGAGGCGCGCCAGCCGGCCCGGATCGCCGGATGAGGTGATGGTGAGCGTGCCGCGCTCGGCGCCGGCATTGAAATAGATCCACCACATGGCGACGCTTCCAAGGAAGGCCGACAGGAAAGCCAGCACCACCGGGAGGCTCCAGGCGAGTCCGCTGAAGGTGGCACCCGTCACCAGGATGGATTCACCCAGCGCGATGATGACGAAGAGGCCGCAGCGTTCCGCCATATGGCCGCCCTCGACATCCCAGTCGGCGGTGGTCGAGCGGCCGAGGCCCGGCGTCCAGAAGCCTTGCGACGGCCCCAGATATTCGATGACGAGCGCTGCCGCCCAGATCACCAAGCGGGCCTCGCCTTCCATGAAGCCGCCGGCGATCCAGAACACGCCCGAGACGCAGAGCCAGGCGAGGATGCGGCGGAAATTGAGGCTGAGCGCGGCATGGCCGCGAACGCCCCACAGCATGAAGAGCGTGCGGCCGACCTGGATCGACACATGGGCGAGTGCGAAGACGAGGCCCAATTGGGCGAAGGCCGAGGGGATGGCGGCCGACATGATGAGGCCCAGGGCCATGATGGCGAACAGCGCGAGGCGCACGGGCACGCGCTCGGGGTCGAGCCAATTGGTGACCCAGGAGGTGTAGATCCACACCCACCAGACCGCCATCATCAGGACCAGGGTCTCGACCGCGCCCAGAACGGAGAAATGCGCCAGCAGCGCATGCGAGAGCTGGGTTACCGCAAAGACGAAGACCAGGTCGAAGAACAATTCGACGAAAGTGACCCGCGCATGCTCATGGCCTTTGCGGGTACGCAGCAGATGTCTCAAGCTTTTCCCTTACTCCCTCATCCACTGCTCGCGCAGCTTCTCCCCGATCATGCAATCGACCCTGGGCGCAGCCTTGGCGTCGCTCGCCTTGACGAGCCCGGCGGGCCTTGCGGCGATCTCCAGCACCAGCTTGCGGCGGATCGCCGAAGCGAGCTTCTGGATGTCGGTCACCGGCACCAGGAAAGCACCGGTGCCGCCAATGACGCAATCCTCGTAATAGATATCGAGATTCTCGATCGAGGCAAAACCGCCGGGCCGCTTGATCATGATCGGCAGGCCGTTGATGGTTATCCCTGAGGCGATCAGCGGATCGCGGGCGATATTCACCGGCACCCCCATATTGTTGGGCCCGTCGCCCGAGACGTCGATGACACGGCGCTCGCCGGCAAGGCCGTTGCCCTCGAAGCTCGGTCCCACAAAGATCAAGCCGTTCGAGATCGACGTGCCATGTTCGTGCGACATGGGGGCGGCGGCAAGACGGTCGGCAAAGGCACGGGCCGAAGCCTCCCCATCGATGATCGTCCAGGGCATGAGCGTCGTCTGGAAGGCAGGCCCCGCCCATTCGACATAGCTCACTGCGATGCGGCCGCTCGGGCCCGAGGATATGGCCTCGATCACGTCCTTGTGGCGGAAGGCCGCCACATAGCCATTGCGCTGCAAGGTCTGCTCATCGATATCCATCGAGCGCGAGACGTCGACCGCCAGAACCAGCTCGAGATCGACTGGCGTGTCGGCCGCGACGGCAGCGAGCGAGGAGACCGCGACGGCGAAGGCCGCGCCAAGTAACCGAAATGCCGTCCTGCGCATGGCAAAGCCTCCGTGCCACGCCGTCCCGATGATCAGACTAGGCAAGGCAGTAGAGGCGTCAATCGCTGTGGCCCTACAACGCTTCACTTTTGGGTGCTCCATCCAATCTAGGACTAGGGATTGAGAACTCTTGCGAATCGCGCCCTCGGCGGGAGGCTAAGCAATCCGATGTTTTTCCACAGCCTCAAGAAGATTGTGGATTGCCAACGCCCGACGCACCAAATCTGGTAGGGCAACGCAAAATATGGTTGATTTTCTCCTTTTGTACTCCTACAACTAGGGAGTGTTTGATGCTGCTTGCGGTCCGTTCGGGACTGTAAATTTGGGTCTTGAGTTGACCGGGCAAGCTGGCATCGCCCCGAATGCGCAAGCAGGAAGGGTGCAGATCGTCGCGACCGCAGAGCTTCTGTTGTCGTGCCCTGTAAAGCATAGCCGCTCGACCGTCAGACTAAATGCCGGCGACATTCCCAGTAGGGTCCTTCAACCGGCAGATAGTCTTTCTACAACGGGCTGCGGCGTTGGCCTCGGCGCAGTTGACATTGCCAAAAACCTGATAGGGTCAAGGCTACGGAAATGCGGCGCGACCATATGAAAAACTCCTAACATGGGCGGCGGCTCTATGGCTGCTTGTCCAGGCTGCTATTGCTGCTTGTGGTCCGTTCGGGACTGTAAATTTGGGTCTTGAGTTGACCGGGCAAGCTGGCATCGCCCCGAATGCGCAAGCAGGAAGGGTGCAGATCGTCGCGACCGCAGAGCTTCTGTTGTCGTGCCCTGTAGTGAGCTAATGCGCAACGGTCGGGTGATTGTCGAAAATGAAGGTACCCGACAGACGCAATGGAACGGTGATTGCTTTATAAGTCACTTACCAGAATGAAAAGCTTGCAAGTGGCGTGGCATCACGTCCGAAAGAGCGCGCTTGCATCCAACAATCCAGACATCAAATCTGCCGCTCAAGAATTTGAAGAAAACTGTTCCACTAAACTACTAAGCATCCAAAGCAGATTGCTAAAGGGCACATACCAATTTCCTAGAGCGCAAGGAATCTTAAAGGACCGACACAAAAGAGAAGCGTCAGGTAAAGATCCTCGCCCGATCGTAATAGCCACTGTTGAAGCACGTGTGGTCCAACGAGCCATCTTGGATGTTCTCCAATCACCCGAGGACAGCCCCCTTCATATTCACCTTGGAAAGATTTGCGAAGTAAACTCTTCACCGTTCAGCGTTGGCGGAATTCCAAATGGTGGCGTTCCAGTAGGAATACAAAAAACGCTCACAGCTCTTCAAGATGGATATAGCTTCTTCTTCAAATCCGACATTGCCGGCTTCTTCACAAAGATCACACACGCGCCTGTCGCAGATTTTGTTCTGGAGCAAACTAAAGACCTGCGTCTCGCTCAGTTATTCACTAAAGCCCTCAACGTAGAGCTTGCTAACAAGGAACGCCTTGGAAGGTACTTTGATCTCTTTCCTCATGATGGCATAGGCGTAGCACAAGGATCTTCGCTATCTGCCTTCGCCGGGAATGTGCTGCTACACAACTTTGATAGACAGCTAAACACTCCTGCTACGAGGGCGTATCGCTATATTGACGACGTGATCATCTTCGGAAAGACGAACGAAGCTGTCGTCACGGCTAAAGCTGCTGCCAAAAATGCGCTGAAGCCTCTTGGAATGCACTTTTATGATCCATCCAAGAATCCGGACAAAGCAGATCAGGGCCATGTAAGAAAGGGCTTCGTCTTCTTGGGGTGTCGAATACATGACCAACGCGTAACGCCTGATCGCAATTCGATCGAGAGGGCGCTTAAGAAAGTCGACAACGAAATTTTTGCCGCTAAGGCTGTGATTGATCGGTTAATAACCAACAATGATGCGAGAAATTGTGAGTTTGCATTTATTCAATCTCTCGGGCGAATTGACAATAGCCTTAGGAGCTGGGGGAAATCATACTCGTTCACCACGGACAGATTACCCTTCAAGCAAATGGACGGGCAGATCGACGCAAAGCTTGAGCATTACAAGGCTTGGTTCGAGGCCAAATCCAAGAGCTTTACGGCACAACAAGTACGTCGAGCACTCGGGATATACTTGCTAACGGATACCAGCCTCGAAAGATTGCCTTCAGATTGACCAAACTACTGGATGCTCTGCGGTCTATTGAGGTAAAGTCATTTTCAGACGCGCATCTCCCCGCGTCAGGAAAGAGTTTCATCCCATGACCAGCGAAGATCAGGCGCGACGGTCGCGCATCGGCATCATCATTGCGGCCGCTTCCGCCTTGACGCTCGCCATCAATGATGTCGCCGTGCCCTTCGCCTATGGACAGGGTTTCAGCGCCCCAACCGTCGTCTTCTTCCGTTTTGTCTTCCTGTTGGTGAGCCTCGCGGCGCTGCTGCCGCTGGTCGGCTTGAGCTACCGGCTGCCCAGAGACCATGCGCTCCATGCCCTGGGCTCAGGCATAGCCGCAGGGATAGCGACACTGGGCCTCCTCGGCGCCTTCGCCTATATCCCGGTAAGCCTCGCCCTCATCATCCTCTATACTTTCCCCATCCTCACCGCCCTTTTCGAAAGCGCTCATGCGCGACGGCTTCCGAGCCTGGTCGAGTTCCTCTGCCTCATCGTGGCGCTCGCCGGCATCAGCATCGTCATCGGTCTCAATGAGGTGACACTCTCCTCGCTCGGGCTGCTGTTCGGCGCCATTTCGGCCCTGGGCTATGGCGCCTCGATCTTCTGGAACAGCATCAAGCTCAGAAACGCCGACGGCACCGTCGTCTCCTACTACATGGCGATATCCGGCGTCGCGACCACTGCCCTCTTTCTCCTTGCCACGGGAACCTTCGCCGTGACGCAAGCGGGCTTCAGCGGCTGGCTGCCGCTCCTGGTGACATGCTTCTTCTTCACCGTCTCCTTCATCGGCATGTTCAAGGCGGTGCAATGGGCCGGCGGGGCGCCGACCGCGATGCTGCTCAATCTCGAGCCGGTCTTCGTGATGTTCCTGGCCGCCCTGCTGCTCGGCGAGGAGCTGAGCCTGCCGCGCCTCCTCGGCAGCGCGATGGTCATCGGCGCGGTCGCGGTGTCGGAGGCCTGGCGCAACCGCAAGGCCGTCGCGATCGAGGCCGCCGGCTGAATTCTAGTCGATGCGCCGCTGACTCTCCGTATCGAAGAGATGCAGGGCCTTGCGATCGAGCATGACCGGCAGGCGCTCGCCGACGCGAATGGCGGCCGTGCCCGGAAGCCTGACGACGAAGTCACCCCTCTTTTCGGTGCCGGCGATCCGGCAATGCGCCAGCGCATCGGCGCCCAATGTCTCGACGGCGGCCACGGTCAGCACCAGATCGGCCTGGTCCTCACGGCTGACCGCGACATGCTCGGGCCGGATGCCGAACAATACCGGCCTGCCGGCCGGCAGCTCCCTGTGACCGAGATCGATCCTCGCCCCTTCGATCGTGACGCTTCCACCGTCCTCGCCGGCCTCAGCCTTGAGGATATTCATGGGCGGCGAGCCGATGAAACCGGCGACGAAGACGCTGGCAGGCCTAAGATAGACATTCATCGGCGTATCGATCTGCTCGGCAATGCCGGCATTCATGACGACGAGGCGGTCGGCCAGTGTCATGGCCTCGACCTGGTCATGGGTGACATAGAGCGAGGTCGTGCCGACGGCACGCTGCAGGGCCTTGATCTCGAGGCGCATCTGCACGCGCAATTTGGCATCGAGATTGGACAGTGGCTCGTCGAACAGGAAGGCCGCCGGATCTCGCACCAAAGCGCGCCCCATGGCGACGCGCTGCCTTTGGCCGCCCGACAGGGCCCGGGGCTTGCGGTCGAGGAAGCTGCTGAGCTCCAGCATGCTCGCCGCTTTGCCGACCCGCTCGGCGATCTCGGCCTTGCTCTTGCCGGCGATCTTGAGCCCGTAGGCCATGTTGTCGAAGACGCTCATATGCGGATAGAGCGCGTAGTTCTGGAACACCATGGCGATATCGCGCTCGCGCGGCTCGAGCTTGTTGACGACGCGCCCGGCGATCTCGATCGTGCCTTCAGTGATCTCCTCGAGGCCCGCCACCATGCGCAAGAGCGTGGACTTACCGCAGCCCGACGGACCGACGATGACGATGAATTCGCCGTCGGCAATGGCGAGCGAAATGCCGTGGATGACCGGGCTCTTGCCGTAGCTCTTCCTCACGTCCTTCAATGCGATCGTGGCCATGCTCTACTTCTCGCTCTCGACCAGGCCCTTGACGAACCAGCGCTGCATCAACACCACCACCAGGATAGGGGGCAGGATCGCCAGGATGCAGGTGACCATCACCAGATGCCATTGCGTGTCGGCATCGGCGAAGGAGATCATCTTGCGCAGCGCAATGACGATGGTGTTCATGGAGTTGGAATTGGTCATCAGCAGCGGCCAGAGATATTGCGTCCAGCCATAGATGAAGAGAATGACGAAGAGGGCCGCAATGTTGGTGGCCGACAGCGGCAGCAGGATATCCTTGAAGAAGCGCCAGGGCCCGGCGCCGTCGATGCGCGCCGCCTCCAGGAGCTCATTGGGAATGGTCATGAAGAACTGCCGGAACAGCAAGGTCGCGGTCGCCGACGCGATGAGCGGCACGATGAGCCCGGCATAGGTGTCGATGAGATGGAGGTCGACCATCACCTTGTAGGTGGGGAGGATCCGGACCTCGACCGGCAGCATCAGGGTGATGAAGATGATCCAGAAGAACGCCATGCGCAGCGGAAAGCGGAAGAACACGATGGCATAGGACGACATGATGGAGATGACGATTTTGCCGATGGCGATGCCGAGCGCCACGATGGTGGTGTTGAGGAGCAGCGTGCCGACGCCGACACCGCCGATGCGGCCGACGCCGCCGAACAGAGCCTCGCCGTAATTGGCGACGAACCGGTCGCCGGGCAGAAGCGGCAAAGGCGGCCGCAAGATGGTCTCGAGCGGATGCGTCGAGGCGACAAAGACGTAATAGATCGGAAATGCCACAACGATCAAGCCGAGGATCAGCCACAAATGCGCGACGAGGCGGCTGCGCAACGAGGCGATCATGGCGACATCCTTTTTGCCCTCGCCCCGCGCGAGCGGGGAGAGGGAGGGCCCCATTGCGAAGCAATGGGAGGGTGAGGGGCACTTGTCAGCCAGTGGCCCCTCACCCTTCCCGACGCTTCGCGTCGGGCCCCTTCCCTCTCCCCGCTGCGCTTCGCTTGCGGGGCGAGGGTCAAAGACCTACCCATAATGCACCCGCCTTTCGATGTAGCGGAACTGGATCGCGGTGAGCGCGATCACGATCGCCATCAAGATGACGGACTGGGCGGCGGAACTTCCCAGGATCAGATTGACGAAGCCGTCATTGTAGACCTTGTAGACCAGCGTCTCCGTGGCCTTGCCGGGTCCGCCGCCGGTCACCGCATGGATGATGCCGAAAGTGTCAAAGAGCGCATAGACGGTGTTGACGACGAGCAGGAAGAAGGTAGTCGGTGCCAAGAGCGGGAAGATGATGGTCCAGAAGCGCTTTTGCTCCGTTGCGCCATCGATGGCCGCGGCCTCGATCAGCGTCCGAGGGATCGCCTGCAACCCTGCGACAAAGAACAGGAAATTGTAGCTGATCTGCTTCCAGGATGCCGCCATCACGATCATGGCCATGGCCTGCGGACCGTTGAGCAGCGGGTCCCAGCTGATCCCCAACATGCGCAGCGGCCAGGCCAGCGTGCCGAAGGACGGGTTGAACAGGAAAAGCCAGATCATGCCGGCGATCGCGGGTGCGATGGCATAGGGCCAGATCATGAGTGTGCGGTAGAAGGTCTTGCCGCGCACGATCTTTTCCGCCTTGACGGCGAGGAGAAGCGCCACCGCCATCGAGATGAGCGCGGTCGCGACCGAGAAGATCACGGTCACGCCGATCGAATTGAGATAAGCTGGATCGGCAAGGACGCGCTTGAAATTGGACAGTCCGACAAACTCAGTCTTGAGCCCGAAAGCATCCTCGCGCAGCATCGATTGCTTGAGCGCCTGGCCCGCCGGCCAGTAGAAGAACACCAGCGTGATCGCGAGCTGCGGCGCCAGCAGCAGATAGGGAAGCAGCTTGTGCGGAAAGGTCGCCCGGATCATGAATGAAGACGGGCTGCCCTGCGCGTGAGCGGGACGGCCCTGACCTTCAATTAATTGCCGAGCGCCTGCTTGATCGCCTCATTGCCGCGCTTGACGGCATTGTCGAGCGCCTGTTGCGCGGTCTGCTCGCCCGCCAGCATCTTCTCGAACTCCTCGTTCTCGATGTCACGCACCTGCGGCAGGTTGATGAGGCGCACGCCTTTCGAATTGGCGGTCGGCTCCTTGCCCATCATCTGGGTGATCGGCGTCTCGCGCCCCGGGTTCTTCTCATAGAAGCCCGACTTCTTCGTCTCTTCATAGGCCTTGAGCGTCACCGGCAGATAGCCCGACTTCTGGTGCAGATAGGTCTGCACATCGGTCTGCGACAGATAGCCGAAGAAGGCGGCAACGCCCTTATATTGCTCCGCCGACTTGCCGCCGAAGACCCAGAGGCTCGCCCCACCCGGGATCGTATTCTGCGGCGCACCGGCGGCATCGGAATCGTAAGGCAACTGACCGATACCGTAATTCATGCCGGATTTGACGATGTCGCCGAGGCCGCCGGAGGATTCGGTGAAGATCCCGCATTCGCCGGCGAGGAAGATCTGCTTCGCTTCGGACGTTCGCCCGCCATATTTGAAGGTGCCATCCTTGGCGAGATCGGCCAAAGCCTGGAAGTGATTGACGAAGAGCGGTGTTGCGATCTGCAACTCGGCATCCTGGCCGGCGAGGCCGTTCTCCTTGGTGGCATAGGGCGTGTTGTTCCAGGCGGCGAAATTCTCGAGATGGATCCAGGTGAGCCAGGTCGAGGTATAGCCGCAAGGCGCTGCAGCGCTCGCCTTGATCTTCTTGGCCGCGTCCCAGACCTCGTTCCAGGTCTTGGGCGGATTGGCGGCGTCGAGCCCCGCCTTCTGGAAGATGTCCTTGTTGAAATAGAGGATCGGCGATGACGAATTATAAGGGAAGGACAGCATCGTGCCGTCGGGGCGCGAATAGTAAGCCACGATGCCCGGCAGATACTGGCTCTTGTCGAAAGCCATGCCGGCTTCGGTAAGCACTTCGGCCGCGGGCTTGATGGCACCCTCGGCATTCATCATCACGCCGGTGCCGACATCGAAGACCTGGATGATGTCGGGCGGCTGGCCGGCGCGGAAAGCGGCAATGCCGGCATTGAGCGTTTCCGGATAAGTGCCCTTGAAGACGGGAACGAGCTCGTAATCCTGCTGGCTGGCATTGAAGTCCTTGGCGATCTTCTCCACCACCTCGTTATTGGCGCCGGTCATGGCATGCCACCAGGTGACCTGAGTCTTGGCAAAGGCCGGCGCGGTCGCGCCAAGGGTCAGGGCCAATGCGGCGACGGCAAGTACAGAACGTCGTTTCATGAATTTCGCTCCCATCTCACTGTAGTGATCGGTTTCTTATTGGCGTGTCATTTGGCAGGTGGATGACACGCGCGCCTTTTCGTAGCGAGCCGAAAATATGAGCCTGCCCGCACCGGCTGGCAACCCAGGAACGGATTAGTCGTTCGTCGCAGATTGATGGTATTTAAGCGCGATCCGGAAAGGCTGCTGCGATGGCGGCCTTATCTGCCCTTACGACACCACGCTCGGTGATGAGGCCGGTGACATATTTCGCCGGCGTGACGTCGAAAGCGTAATTCGCCACCGGCGATCCCGGCGCCACGATCTCGACCGTCTCGATGCGCCCGTCCTTGGTGACGCCGGTGAGCTTCGTCACCTCATCTCCCGAACGCTGCTCGATCGGGATCTGCTTCAGACCGTCATCGATGGTGAAGTCGATGGTGGGCGACGGCAGCGCCACATAGAAGGGCACGTCGTTGTCACGGGCGGCGAGCGCCTTGAGATAGGTGCCGATCTTGTTGCACACATCACCCGCTGCGGTGGTGCGGTCGGTGCCGACGATGCACAGATCGACAAGCCCGTGCTGCATCAGATGGCCGCCGGTATTGTCGGGGATCACCGTGTGCCTGACGCCGTGATGGCCGAGTTCCCAGGCGGTGAGCGAGGCGCCCTGGTTGCGCGGGCGCGTCTCGTCCACCCAGACATGGATGGGGATGCCGCCGTCATGCGCCATATAAATGGGCGCGGTCGCGGTGCCCCAGTCGACAGTGGCGAGCCAGCCGGCATTGCAATGGGTCAGCACATTGACAGGCTCGCCCGGCTTCTTCCTAGCGGCGATCTCCTTGATCAAAGCGAGGCCGTGGCGGCCGATCGCCTGGTTGATCGCGACATCCTCCTCGCAGATCTCGGCGGCGCGCTTGTAGGCCCGCGCTGTCCTTTCGCCGGGCGGAAAGTTCCGCAACGCCTTGATCATCTCATCGAGCGCCCATTTGAGATTGATGGCAGTCGGCCGCGTCGCATGCAGGCGCTCATAGGCCTTCGACAGCGCCTCGTCGGAAGGATCGACGCGTGCCTGAAGCGCCATGCCATAGGCGGCGGTGGCGCCGATGAGCGGCGCGCCCCGGACCAGCATGTCCTTGATGGCGTGGGCGGCATCCTCGCTCGAGCGCAGCGTCACCGTCTCGAAACGATGCGGGAATTTCGTCTGATCGATGATCTCCACCGACCAGCCGTCGGGATTGAGCCAGATCGTCCGGTAGGGCTTGCCATCGACTTTCATGCTCACGTCCTTGCGCTGAGGCCGGCAGGCTGTCAACAGCAGGCTAGACTTTTATGTTTTCCGATGATAAATCACTAATTCTTGTTCATATCCGTCCAAAACTGGCGATATAAATTATGTTTTCCGCCACCTTCGACGATTTCGACGAGACCGAGCGCGGCATCGCCCAGCGCCTGCAGATCGATGGCCGGATGTCCACGGTCCAGATGGCGAATGAGATCGGCGTGGCCGAGGCCACTGTTCGCCGGAAGCTGCAGCACCTGCTCAGCGACAAGTCGATCCATGTGCAGCTCGTCAGCGATCCGATGCGGGGATCAGGCGTCACTGCCATTGTCGGCTTCATCATCGAAAGATTGCACGTCGATGACGTGGCGCGCCGCCTCGCGGCCTACGAGTTCGTCGAAAGCGTCTACGGAATGACCGCGCCCTATCACCTCATCGCCGAGATCAGAGCGCCCTCGACGGATCACTTGTTCAAATTCCTCATGGACGAGCTGCGCCCCGTCGAAGGAATCAAGAACACCGAAAGCTTCATCATCGGACGTGTCTACAAGCATCACGGACGGCGGACGGAGGTCTGACAGCCCGCGATTTGACGTGCCTCTCATAAAACAAACAGGGAGTTCGAAAATGTCCAAGATCACGACGGCGCTGACGCGCCGCAATTTCGCTATCGGCAGTGCCGCCGCCCTCCTCACGCTCAGTGCCGGGCGCGCCATCGCGGCGGGCCTTCTTGATGACATCAAATCGCGCGGCAAGGTGGTGGTGGCGACGGAGGCCGCGTTCGAACCCTTCGAATATGTCGTCGACGGCAAGATCGTCGGCTACAATATGGATATATTGAGCGTCGTCGTCGAAGGGCTGGGCGTGCAGATGGAGCAGCTCAACCTGCCCTTCCAGGGCATCCTGCCGGGCCTCCTCGCCAAAAAATTCGATTTCGTCGCGACCTCGGTCGGCATCAACGAGGAGCGCGCCAAGAAATACGCCTATACGCGCCCGACCGGTTCCTTCGACAATGTCATCGTGGTGCGCAAGGGCGACGACCGGGTGAAGAGCCCGGACGACCTCAACGGCCTCGTGGTCGCAACCCAGCTCGCCTCCTCGGTGCAGCCCATCCTCGACAAGCACAATGCCGAGCTCAAGGCGAAGGGCGGCGGTTATGCCGAATTGAAGCTGTTCACCGCTTTCCCCGAAACCCATTTGGCGCTCGCCTCGAGCCAGGTCGATGCCATCGTCATCGCCTCGCCTTCCGCCGCGGTGCTGATGAAGAACGTGCCCGACACCTATCAGGTGGCGGCGAAAATCGGCGACAGCTCCTATCTGTCCTGGGTGACCCGGCCCGACAATCTCGATGTGCGCGACTATATCAACGCGAAGATCGATGAGCTCAATGACGCCGGCAAGCTCAAGGAGCTGCAGATGAAGTGGTTCGGCTTCGAGATGCAGACGCCCAAGGAGGGCTATCTGCCCGCCGGCGCATTCTGAACTTCAAGCTTTTGAGACTCCGTACCGCTCCGGCGGGGCGGGGGTCTCGCCTGCCCGCGATGCTCCATTTCGGCAAAACCCTTGCGCAGTTCGACCAGTTCCTCCTCGGAGCGGGCGTAACCCTCTTCGTGTCGCTGCTGGGCGCCATCTTCGGCCTGGCGGTCGGGCTCCTCCTCTTCTTCATGCGCGAAGCCAAATGGAAGCCCGTGCGCTTTTTCGCCCGCCTCTATATCAGCTTCGTGCGTGGGACCCCGCTCCTCGTGCAAATCTTCCTCGTCTATTACGCGCTGCCGGGCTTGACCGGCATCGATCTCAGGCCGTTCACCGCGGGCGTCCTGGCGCTCAGCCTCAATAGCGGCGCCTTCGCCGCCGAGATCATCCGCGGCGGGCTGACTCGGGTGTCGCACGGACAATATGAGGCAGCGGATGCGCTCGGCCTGCCGCGCTTCGTCACCTGGTTCAAGGTCATCCTGCCGCAGGTCATCCGCTTCATCCTGCCGCCACTCGTCAATGAGTTCACGCTGCTGGTCAAGGCTTCGACGCTCCTGTCGGTCATCACCGTGGTCGACCTGACGCGCACCGCGCAGAACATCATGAACACCACCTACCGCCCGGTCGAAGCCTTCATCATCGCCGCCGCGCTCTATTTCGTCATGCTGTTCGTGCTGAGCACGCTGGCGCGCCAGCTCGAGAAACGCAACCGGGTGCAAAGGTCATGAGCTTCGATCTCAGCATCCTCACCGACAACTGGCAGTATTTCGCGCTGGGGCTCGCCAAGACGGTGCTCATCTGCGCCATCTCGCTGCCCTTGGGCTTCGCGCTCGGATCCCTCATCGCGCTCATCAGGCTCAGGGCCGGGCCCATCCTCAACACGATCGCGCTCACCTATATCGAGCTCATCCGCAACATCCCTTTCCTGGTGCAGGTCTTCCTGCTGTTCTTCGCGCTGCCCTTCGCCGGCATCAGGCTTTCGCCGATGACGGCCGGCATCATCGCGCTCTCCTCCTATGCGGCGGCCTATTTCTCCGAGATCGTGAGGGGCGGCATCCTCTCCATCCCGCCCGGCCAAGGGGAGGCGGCGCGCGCGCTCGGCCTTTCTTACGGCCAGACCTTCTGGAAGGTGCTCTTCCCGCAAGTGATCGGCTATGTGCTGCCGGCCGCCACCAATCTCACCATCACGCTGATCAAGGAATCGGCCGCGCTCTCGATCATCACCGTCGGCGAGCTCACCTACATGTCGCAGGACGTGATCGGGCGCACCTTCGCGCCGGTCGAAGTCTTCACCCTCATCGCGCTCATCTATTGGGGCCTCAACGCCCTCCTCGCCCAATTCGCGGCCTGGCTCGAGAAAGTCCTGCAGCCGCAGATGGGCCTCGCCCGCGTCCCGACCCGAAGCAGTTAATCACCCAAAAAAGGAGACAACCATGCCCAACCCGACCGTGGCGCCGCGCAGCGTCTACACGACCTTCATGAACTTCCCCTTCGCGGGCGACCTCGACAAGCTCGATGCGCATTTCGCCGTTATCGGCATGCCCTATGGCGACCCCTATGCAATGGACGAGACGATCAACGACCAGACCAACGCGCCGACCGCGGTGCGCCGGGCCTCGCAGCGCATCAGCCAGAATCTCGACCGCTGGGATTTCGACATCGGCGGCCCGGTCTTCGACGGCAAGAACATCAAGGTCGTCGATGTCGGCGACGTGCCGGGCGATCCGCGCAATCTCGGCAATCACTACAAGCTCGCCGAGACCGCCATCCGCAAGATCCTCAAGGCCAAGGCGCTGCCCATCACCATTGGCGGCGACCACGGCATCCCGATCCCGATCTTCCGCGCGCTCGATGGCGAAGGCCCGATCACGCTCGTCCATCTCGACGCCCATCTCGACTGGCGCGACGAGGTGAATGGGGCACGCGAAGGCTATTCGAGCACCATAAGGCGCGCTTCCGAGATGAAGCATATCGACAAGATCTTCCAGATCGGCATCAGGGGCCAGGGCAGTGCCCGCACCGAGGAAGTCGAGGCGGCCCGCAAATATGGCGCCAACATCATCACCGTCTATGAGCTGCACAAGCGCGGGATGGAAGCGATCCTCGCCCAGATCCCGGATGGCGGACGCTACTATCTCTCGATCGATGCCGACGGCCTCGATCCCTCCGTCATGCCGGCGGTCAACGGCCCGCAGCCGGGCGGCGTCACCTATGCCGAGACGATCGAGCTCATCAAGGGCCTGACCCGCAAGGGCCGCCTCGTCGGCATGGACCTCGTCGAGATCACCCCGTCCCGCGACGTGAACGAGATCACCTCGATCACCGCCGGCCACATCATCCTCAACGTGATCGGCGCGGCGGTCCGCGCTTACATGTGACTCTGAAGCGGACGGCCGCCACATGGCGGCCGTCTTCTCTTCACACCGTCTCGGCAATGAGACCCGACATATAGGAGTTGCGCTTCACGATGAAGTCCTTGAGCCGCTCCGGATAGTCACGCACCACCGCGGTCTTGACCGAAGGACGCTCCTTCAGCGCCTTGCGCCAGCGCCCGATCCTGGGCTTGCCCTTGAGGATGCCGAAATCATCGATCGCATCGAAGACGTCGAAATAGCGGAAGACCGGTCCGAAGGCCGCATCGACCAGGTGGAAGGTTTCACCGTCGAACCACGGATCGGCCTTCAGCCGCTCTTCCAGCCGCTCGAAGCGCTGGGCGAGTTCCTGGCGCTTCTTCTCGAAGGTCTGCCCGTCGGGCGCGGTGTAGAAGCCCCAGATGTCGGCGAGCACGACGCCTGCGAATTCGATCCAGCCGCGGTGATCGGCGCGCCTGACGTGATCCGCCGGATGGAGCGGCGGCGACACCGTATCCTCGAGGAACTCGGCAATGACCGCCGATTCGAAGATTACGTCATCGCCGACCTTCAGCACCGGAACCTTGCCCAGGGGAGAAATCTTCAGGAACCAGTCCGGCTTGTCGCCGAGATCGATGTCGATCCTTTCGAAATCGACACCCTTCTCCTTGAGCGCGATCACCGCCCGCTGCACATAGGGGCACAGAACATGGCTGATGAGGGTCAGCTTGGTCATGGCAATCCTCCTTGCCGTCAGGCGGCGATGAGACCTTCGGCCTTGAGCGCTTCCTGGACCTTGGGACGGGCGGCGACCCGATCCATGAAGGCCTGCAGATTGGGGAAGCTCTTGATGTTCAGGCCGAGGAAATTCACCCAGTTGATGATGGTGAAGGCATAGGCGTCGGCCGCGGAGAAGGTCTTGCCGAGAAGGAAGTCGTTGCTCTTGAAGTGGCTGTCGAGCTCGGCGAAGCGCTTCTCGAGCTTGTCCTTGACCGCGGTCTTGGTCTCGGCCGGCGTGTCCTTGTACCAGAGCCAGGAGAAGTTCTTGTGGAGTTCGGTCGCGACGAAAGCCAGCCACTGCTGGGCGCGGTAGCGCTCCGGCGTCCCCGCCTTCGGCATCAGGCCCGCATCGGGCTTCTGGTCGGCGAGATACTGCACCACGATATTGGCTTCGGTGAGGACCGGCTCACCATCCTTGATGCGGATGGCCGGCACATAGCCGCGCGGATTGACACCATAATAGTCGGTGCCGTCGGCGAGCTTGTGGTTCGCGAGATCGACCTTCTCGAGATCGAGGGGGATGCCCGCCTCGCGCGCCACGATATGAGGGGCCAGCGAACAGGCACCGGGCGAATAATAAAGCTTCATGCTAGTCTCCTATGGGACTCAGGTTGATGCAAGTGCATTGACATTAATGCAGATGCATCTTATTGTCAAGTTAGATGTAGTTGCATGAATCATCAGGATGGCGGCGATGGCCGAAGAGAAGCGTATCGACAAGGTCCTGCAGGTCTGGGTGAGGCTCATCCGCGCCCGCGACAAGATCGTGCGCAATGTCGAGGCGACGGCGAAGGCCAAAGGGTTCCCGCCGATCGCCTGGTATGACGTGCTGCTCGAACTCTCGCGCGAAGGCGGCCGCAAGCTCAGGCCCGTCGAGCTCGAGAAGGAGCTGCTCGTCGCCCAGTACAATCTCTCGCGCCTGCTCGACCGGATGGAAGAAGCGGGCCTCATCGAGCGCACCGCCTGCCCCGGCGACGGGCGCGGCCAGATGATCGCGCTGACCCCGGAGGGCCGCGCTTTGCAGAAGCGCATGTGGCCGACTTTGCGCGACGCGGTCGAAGAGCACGTGGCGCCACGCCTCCAGGAGCGCGAGCTCGAGCAGCTGGTGCGGCTGCTCGGCGCCATCGGCGGCAGCCTGAGGCCCGAAGCGGGCTGCGATTCCGCCGGCTGCGACGCCGCCTGAACACAGAGCTGCCACACTCCGCGCCGCATCGCAGCGCCAACATTAAGACTCCATAAAGAACCCTTTGAAGGCCCATGTGAATTTTTGGGTTTGGGGCAATTTTTTTCTTGAATGCGACGGCGGAATCTATCATATCGCGGTTGCCCAAAGTCGCACGTGCCTGTGGGCGTCCCCCGGATCCTCAAGAAGGTCTCCGGGACGGTACTAGGGACATGATCCCTAGCGGTCAGGAAGAAGACCGCGGACGCCTTGAAGCAACGACGGTGCGGGCTTTTTTGGTCTCGGACTGACTGGTCCAACAGTCAGCGTTACTAAAGAGGCACCACTTTCCTTGCCAGAAGTGCGGACGGGATAACCCTCCAAACCAAGGCAGACAAACCGCGATGAATGCGAGGCGCTTGCGCCCGGACAATCATCGCACTCGACGGCCCGAAAGGCGGCCGGCCCGTTCCCGTCTCCATCGCGGGACGCGCCATCGCACCTCAAAGGCCATCCACTGCGCCCTGATGGGGAGTTACGCCTATGGCTACACAACGCATGATCGACTTTCTCGCCGACCGACGACCCGAAGGCCCCTGCCTCGTCGTCGATCTCGAGGTCATCCGTGACAATTATCTCCGCTTCGCCCGCGCCATGCCGGCCACCCGCATTTTCTATGCGGTGAAGGCCAATCCGGCGCCGCAAGTTCTGTCGCTCTTGGCCGACCTCGGCTCGTGCTTCGATACGGCTTCGGTGCCCGAAATCGAAATGGCGCTTGCCGCCGGCGCCACGCCTGAGCGCATCTCCTTCGGCAACACGATCAAGAAGGAGCGCGATGTCGCGCGCGCCCATCAGCTCGGCGTTTCGCTCTATGCCGTCGATTCCATCGAGGAAGTCGAGAAGGTCGCCCGCGCTGCTCCGGCCGCGCGCGTCTTCTGCCGCATCCTGACCGATGGCGACGGCGCCGACTGGCCGTTGTCGCGCAAATTCGGCTGCTCGGCCGAGATGGCGATCGACGTGCTCGACCGCGCCCATAAGCTCGGCCTCAATGCCTATGGCGTCTCCTTCCATGTCGGCTCGCAGCAGACGAAGACCGAAGGCTGGGATTCCGCCTTGGCGCAGTCGGCGCAGATCTTCCGCACGCTCGCCGAGCGCGGCATCACGCTGTCGATGGTCAATCTCGGCGGCGGCTTCCCGACCCGTTACCTGAAAGAGGTGCCGGCGGTCGGCGCCTATGCCCAGGGCATCGAGCAGTCGCTCGCCAAGCATTTCGGCAATGCCATCCCGGAGACGATCATCGAGCCGGGCCGCGGCATGGTCGGCAATGCCGGCGTGATCAAGGCCGAGGTCGTGCTGGTGTCGAAGAAGCATGCCAAGGACAAGACCCGCTGGGTCTATCTCGACATCGGCAAGTTCGGCGGTCTCGCCGAGACGATGGAAGAGGCGATCCGCTACCCGATCCTCTCTGCGCGCGACGGCGACGCCATGGGTCCCTGCATCATTGCCGGGCCCACTTGCGACAGCGCCGATGTGCTCTATGAGAAGACGCCCTACGACCTGCCGCTCACCTTGACGGTCGGTGACGAGGTGCTGATCGACAATACGGGCGCCTATACGACGACCTATTCGACGGTCGCCTTCAACGGCTTCCCGCCGCTCGAGACCTACATCATCTAACCCCTCCACTCACCCTTGAGACCCGAGGCGCCTGCCCGAAAGGCAGGCGCCGGAGGCGAAATGGAGGCCATAATGGTCACCATCACGCCCGAAATTGCAGCCGATCTTCCGGCCCGCGAAGTCCTGCTCGACCGCGCCTTCGGCAAGGCCGAGCGCCGGCGCAAGACATCCGAGCGCCTGCGCGACGGCCGCCTGCCGGCGGATGGCCTCGCTTTTGCGGCGCGCAACCGCAAGGGCCGCCTCATCGGCACGCTACGCCTGTGGAACATCACCGCAGGCTCCGCCGGCCCGGCTTTGCTCTTGGGCCCGCTCGCCGTCGACTGCGCCTATCAGAAGCGCGGCATCGGCGCCAAGCTGATGCGCCATGCGCTCGAGGAAGCCAGGAAGCTCGGCCACAAGGCCGTGCTGCTGGTGGGTGATGCGCCTTATTACGGCCGGTTCGGCTTCACGCGCGCAAGCGTCGAAGGCTTGAGCCTGCCCGGCCCTGTCGAGCTCGAGCGCTTTCTCGGCCTCGAACTTGAAGCGGGAGCGCTGAAGGAAGCAGAAGGTGTGATCTCAGCGGCCGGTCGAATGATCCCGGCTGGCGAGATCGAAACAGCGCGCCAGACAGCGTAGTAAGTAACCCTCTCCCCGCGTAGCGGGGAGAGGTATTTTCAATCGCTTCCTTTCAGGAATGCCGTCACCTTCTCGTCTTCGAGCACGAACAGGCGGTCCTTGTCGTTCAGAACGAAACCCAGGCGCTCGTAGAAGCGCTCGGCACCCCATTGGTGCGATCGACTTCGAGCTTGATGAAGCGAGCGCCCTTGGCGCGGCCGCGGCGTGCCGCCTCGCGCAGGAGCTTCACCCCGATGCCGCCATTGCGGGCCCGGGGATCGACGAAGAGATCGACCACATAGAGGCCCTTGGCGTCGCGCCAGGTCGAATAGGTGAGAAGCGTCAGGCAGGCGCCGAGCAGCCCCTTCTCGTCCTCGGCAATGGTGACGTCGATCAGATCGCTATTGCCGATGAGGCTTTCGGGCGTGAGCTTGGGAACGATATCGGCGCCGGTGTCGCGCGCGAGCCCCCGCACCATCGCGACCACCTGCGGCGCATCGCCGTCACGCATCGGCCGGATGGTGAGCGTCATGACCGCAAGCCTTCAAGCAGCGAAGCGAGATTGGCGCCGAGGCTCGCAGAGGGATAGCCGCCCTCCTGCACCACCAGCATCGGCAATTTCAAGGCGGCGATGTCACGGCCGATAGTCGCGAAATCCGCAGTCGTGATGGCAAAGCCCTGGAAGGGATCGTCGATCGAGATATCGAGCCCCGCGGCGATCAGGAGCAGGGTCGGCCGGAATGCCGCGATGCGCTTGAACGCTTCGGCGAGGGCCGCACGGTAGTCGTCGATCTTCGTGCCGCGCGGCAGCGGCAAATTGAGGTTGAAGCCTTCGCCCTCGCCTCTCCCGGTCTCCTGCGGATAGCCCCAGAAGAACGGATAGAAGCGCTTCGTGTCGGCATGCAGCGAGACGGTGAGGATGTCGGCGCGGTCATAGAAGATCGCCTCCGTGCCGTTGCCGTGATGGACGTCGATATCGAGGATCGCCACCCGCTTACCCGCCCGGGTGAGGATCTCCGCGGCAAGCCCCGAATTATTGACATAGCAGAAGCCCGCCGCCACGTCGGAGGCGGCATGATGGCCGGGCGGACGGCAAAGCGCATAGACCATGCGCTCACCCTCGAGCATCAGGGACGCGGCATGGGCCGCACTCGCGGCACTCGCCCGAGCGGCTTCCCAGGTCTTGTCCATGATCGGGCAGGAGCCGTCGCCCAGGTGATAGCCGCATTGGCCGACCACCGAATCGGGATAGCCGACCGGCGCCAGGCTGGGGCGGCCGAGCGCGTGGATGTTGGGCAGCGGATAGTCGGCGGCGTCGGGCAGACGCTGCCAGCGCTCCCACAGCGTATCCATGAAAGCGAGATAGCGCGCATCGTGGACGAGCGACAATGTCTCGTTGCCGATCGCCGGCGGCGCAACGATGGTGCCGCCTGAGCGCTTCACCCCCTCGAGCAGCATGTCGATGCGCTCGGGCCGCTCCGGCAGGGGCTTGGGCTTGCCGGCGACGATGAAGCTCGGCGGATTGTGCAGACGTTGTATGTCGTCGAAAACCGTGATCATGATTTGCCCTGATGGTGAGGGCTCTGCTAGTAGCTCAGTCTCGGCGATGACGCCAGATCACGGATTTCCGCATGACCAAGCAGCCACTTCCCCAGAGCATCACGACGGCCGGGGCCAATCTTCCCAAGGCCAAATGGGCCAAGGGCAGCTATATCCACGACGCCCAGGGCAAGCAGTATATCGATGGCTCGAGCGGGCCTGCCGTCTATTGCATCGGCCATGGCAATGAAGAGGTCAATGCCGCCATCGCCGACCAGCTTTCGCGCATCGCCCATGGCTATCGCTACAATTTCACCACCGACGCGCTGGAGGAGCTGACCGAGATCGTCGCGAAGAACTGCGGCGGCAGCCTCAAGCACATGGTGTTCGTCACCGGCGGGTCGGAGGCGGTCGAAAGCTGCCTCAAGCTGGCGCTCCAATATCATGCCGCAAAGGGCGAGATGAGCCGCCGGCGCTTCATCGCACGCGAACGGTCCTGGCACGGCAATACCATAGGCGCGCTCTCCGTCTCCGGTTTCCTCGAAAGGCGTGCGGCCTTTGAGGGCGCTCTCGTTCCCTCCTCGCTGCTCTCGCCCGCCAATGTCTATCGCCCGCCGGCGGGCGCCACGCCCGAAACCACCGCCGAGGCCTGCGCCAAGGAACTCGAGGACGAGATCCTGCGGCTCGGCGCTCAGAATGTCGCGGCCTTCATCTTCGAGCCGGTCGTCGGCGCCGCCGGTGGCTGCGTCCCGGCCCCTCCGGGCTATGCCAAGCGCGTGCGCGAGATCTGCGACCGGCATGGCGTGCTCCTCATCGCGGATGAGGTCATGTCGGGCGCCGGCCGCTGCGGCCCCTGGCGGGCGCTCGCCCATGACGGTGTCGAGCCCGATATCATGTCGGTCGCCAAGGGCCTGGCGGCGGGTTATCTGCCGCTGGGTGCTGCCGTCTATTCAACGAAGCTCGCCCAAGCCTTCGCCCCCGTCCATGGCGGGCCGCAGACCGGCCACACTTTCACCGGTCACACGGCTTGCTGCGCGGCGGGCGTCGCCGTCCAGAAGATCGTCACGCGCGAAAAACTGGTCGAGCGGGTGATGGAATGGGGCCCGAAGCTCGTGAAGATGATGGCGGACGCAACCTCCGACATCGAGGCGGTGGGCGACATCCGCGGCCGCGGCTTCTTCCAGGCGATCGAACTGGTCAAGGACCGCAAGACCAAGACGCCGTTCCCCGCCGAGCTCAAGCTCTATCTGCGCATCCGCCAGCAAGCCCTTGAAAACGGACTCATTTGCTATCCCGTCGGCGGCAATGCCGATGGCATCGCCGGCGATTGCGTCATCCTCGCGCCACCCTATAACGCCTCGGCGGACGAGTTGGGCGAGATCGTCGACAAGATGGCGAAATCGATCCGCCAGGTGCTCGCGGGTATGCGCTGAAACTTTCGGGCTGAGATTGCGGGCCCGTGCTAAGGCTTGTTTACAATCACTGGATGCGAGGAAGGCTGCGACGATATTGATGAAGCCAGCAAAGCATCTGTCGGTCTTTTCGTAGCGCGTGGCAATCCGGCGGAACGCCTTGAGATCGCAGAAGA
>JAKATG010000007.1:0-319228 GCA_021828105.1 Pseudomonadota bacterium | reverse complement strand
TCTTCTGCTATCTCAAGGCGTTCCGACGCATCGCAACCCGCTACGAAAAGACCGATGCTTGCTTTGCCGGGTTCATCAGCCTCGTCGCCGCTTTCTTCGCTATCCGCTGATTGTAAACAGGCCCTAGAGCCGATCGTCATGCAGTCTTTCTCGCTCGCTTCCATTCCTGAAATCGTCTTCGGCAATGGCCGTCTTTCCGATCTGCCTGGCCGGATGACAAGCCTCGCCGGCAAGAATCAACCGGTGATGGTCGTTGCCGATCCGGCGATGACCTCCTTGGGCATCACGGCAAAGCTTGCAGCGCTTCTGGCCGCGGCCGGCCATGAGTCGAAGCTCTATGACGGCTTCAGTGGCGAGCCCAAATCGGATGACGTGGACCGTGCCGCGTCCCTGGCGCGCGAGGTGAAGGCGAAAGCGGTGATCGGGCTCGGCGGCGGCACGGCGCTCGACACGGCGAAGCTCGTCGCGGCCTGCACGGTCTCGGGGCGGCCGGCCGAAGCCTATCAGTTCTGCGAGACGCCCTTGCCGGCCGATCCCTTAACCCTCATTGCCGTGCCGACGACGGCGGGAACGGGTGCCGAGGTGACCCGCACCGCGATCTTCACCAATGCCGGGCATCAGAAGGTCTGGGCCTGGGGCGATGAGCTCAAGCCCCGCCTCGCTCTGCTGGATCCGGAACTGACGGTGGGCGTTCCGCCGGCGGTGACCGCGGCGACCGGCCTCGATGCGCTTGTGCATGCGATCGAGGCCTCGACCAATCGCAACCGCAGCGACGCCAACGATCTCTATTGCCACCGCGCCATCAGCCTGATCTCGGGTGCGCTCGAGCAGGCGGTGAAGGCGCCGCGGGATCTCGCCGCGCGCGGCAGCCTGTTGCTGGGGAGCTGCTATGCCGGCATTGGCATCGACAATGCCGGCACGGCGCTGGCGCATAATATCTCGCATGCCATGGCCGAATTGGCGCCGGTTCCGCATGGACGGGCGACTGGCCTTGCGATGCTCGCCACGATCGAGTGGGTGAGGGACGGCAACCCGGAGGCCTTCGCCAAGGTGGCCGGTGCCATGGCGAGTGCCGCCGACGTCGCCGCCGCCTATGAGAGCCTGGTGCGGCGGTCGGGCATCAAGATCAATCTCAGCGGTGATGGGCTCGATCTCGCCCATCCCCATCGCCTCGCCGAGCGCATGGCCTCGCCCGCCCATGCGCCGATGCGCCGGAACACCGTCCGCGAGATCAGCGACAATGACCTTCTCAGCCTGGCCGAACGCGTCTATGCGCTAGGCTAGCCATGACCAAAGACGCAGCGCCGATCTTCCGGCTGATCGAGCAGATCGATCATTATCTGGCCGACCTCACGGGGAAGGGCTTGGCTGAGGTGCGCCAGGGCATTCTCCGTTTCGGGGAAGGACCGGCGCGGGAAGGGCCGGAGCCCGCCTCGCCCGCTTGCGGCCATCTCGATGCGGCGCTTTTCTGCATGAACGGCGCCGATCCCTTGCGCCGGGCCATCAATGAGGCGAGGGCCGGGCTGCGCTGGGTCACCTATGGCGCCTATCCGCCGGAGATGATCGGCCGGCGCTTTCCGGTGGCGCATGCCTTTGCGAGCCTCATTGGCGGGGAAGGCCTCCTCCCGGCCGATGATTTCGAGCTCGGCCTGTTCCTCATCGCGCCCAAGACGCTGTATCGCGATCACCGCCACAAGGCGCCCGAGCTCTATGTGCCGTTAACCGGCCCGCACGAATGGCGTTTCGGTGCGGGTGAAAGCTGGACAGAATATCGGCCTCACACACCCATCTGGAACGAGCCGATGCAGGTCCATGCGACATTGGTGCGCGACATGCCCTTCCTTGCCCTTTTCGCCTGGACGCGCGATGTGACGGCGGATGCCGAGGTGGTCCCCGCGGCCGATTGGGCCGAGATCGAGGCCGGGCTTTGAACGACGAAATCTATGGACCGGCGACATGGATCATCGATGCGATCCGCCGATCGCTGAAGGGCGAGCACGCCCAGCATGTGAAAGCGCGCCTGGCCGAGCAGGACCTCTCGCCTTCGGCGGTGGTCGAGCCTTTGCCGCTGAGGCTGCCCGCCACGCGCTATCTGCCCGAATGCGTCGCCGCCTCGATGTTCATGAGCCCCGACGTTGCGGCAGCCCTTGCCGAGGTCGAGGAGTTCCTGCACTGGCGGCAGAATCCGAATTATTCGGATGCACTGCTGGGGGCAGGCTATATGGACAACTATGCCTACACGGAAATCATCGGCCCCAACGGCTTCTTCGCCGGCGACGATTTCCTGATGGGATTGCTGCTCTTGGGGCCTGGCGTCCATTACCGCGACCATCATCATGCCGCACCCGAGCTCTATTGGCTGCTGACGGGGCCGAGCGAGTGGCGCCGCGGCAATGGAGATTTCGAAATGCACGAGGCCGGAGACGTGATCTGGCATGAGCCCCATGTCGTCCATGCGACGCGCACCGGTGCCAGCCCGCTCCTGGCCGTCTGGGCCTGGACACGGGATGTGAGCGAGCCCGCCCGCCTCGCGGAGGTGCCATGAGCTTCGACATGGTCTCGAGCCTGCGCGCCGTCCTGGTCTTTGCCGTCGCGGCTTACGTCTTCATTGCCGCCTTCATGTATGTGACCCAGCGCAGCCATCAATATTTCCCCGGCAACCAGGGCCTCGCGGCGAACGCGGTCGGGCTCGAAGGGGTCGAGGACGTCAAGCTCGCGAGCCAGGATGGCGAGACCTTGCAGGCCTGGTATTCGCCGGCCAAGCCCGGCAAAGCGACCATTCTTTATCTCCACGGCAATGGCGGCGAGATCGCCGACCGCGCGGAGCGCTTCGCCGCCTATCAGGCTCAAGGCTTCGGCGTGTTCTTCTTGTCCTATCGCGGCTATGGCGCCTCGACCGGCTCGCCCAGCGAAACGGGTTTGGTGAATGATGCGCGCGCCGCCTATGACTGGCTGACGGCGCGAGGCGTCACCCCGCAAGAGATCATGCTGGTGGGCGAATCATTGGGGAGCGGTGTCGCGGTGCAGCTTGCCGCCGAGCGGCCGGTCAAGGCGCTGGCGCTCGAAGCGCCCTTCGCCTCTGCCGCCAATGTCGCGGCCGCGGCCTATTGGTGGCTGCCCGTGCGCCTTCTGATGAAGGACAAGTTCGATTCCTTCGCCTATATCGGCAAGATCAAGGCGCCGCTTCTCATCATCCATGGCGACCTTGATGGCGTCGTGCCTTTGAGCGAAGGCCGCGCTCTCTTCGCAGCTGCCAATGAGCCCAAGGAGATGATCGTCATTCCCGACGGCAACCATGGCTCGATCTTTTCCGCTGACACTTGGCTGCGCGAGATGCAGTTTTTCGATCGATACATGACGCGATAGGGGGCAAAAAAAGCCCGCGAGCTTGCGCTCGCGGGCTCTGGTCATGCCAGTAGAGCGACTATGCCGGCGCGATCGCCAGCGTCTCGCCGAAGATGTAGAGCGTCGGATGGATCTGGAAGCCCTGGACGCGCTTGTCGTAAGCGGCATAGACCGACCGCCACAGAGGCTGCGTGATCGGGCCGTCTTCCAGCATGATCGCTTCGAGCTCGCCCAGGATCTCGCGGCGCTTGTCGACGTCGAGCGTGCCTTCGGCCTTGCCGAGCAATTCGTCGAACTGCTTGTTCGAATAGCGCGACTCGTTCCACGGCACGCCGGTGCGATAGGCGAGCGCCAGCACCATGAAGCCGAGCGGCCGGTGCGTCCATTCGGTGAAGCCGAAGGGCACTTCCGTCCACAGTTCCCAGAACTTCGCCGATGGCAGCACGTTGATCTTGGCGCGGATGTTGCCGGCCTTCCACTGTTCCGCCATCGCCTCGACCGCCGCCTGCTCCCATGAAGGATCGGGCTTGCAGTTGATCTCGATGTCGATGCCGTCCGGATAGCCCGCTTCGGCGAGGAGCTTCTTCGCCTCGTCCGGCTTGTAGCCGAGCGGCTCGATCTTCTTGTAGTCGGGATGGACGGTGCAGACATGGTGATGCTCGGCCGGCTCGCCGACACCCTTATGCGCGATCTGCAGGCACTTCGCCGGATCGGTGGCGAGGCGCACTGCTTTGCGCACTTTCGGATCGTCGAAGGGCTTCTGCGTCATCTGCATGCGCGCGACCGCGGTCTGCGCCGTCACCACCTGGTGGATGTCGACATGCGGCAGGCCCTTATAGAGGTCGAACTGCTCGATGTTGCCCTGATAGATGCCGTCCACCTGCTTCGAGGCAAGCGCCGCGGCGACCGCCGCCGGATTGTCGCCGAGATCGATGAACTGCAACTCATCGAGATAGCCCGGCGCATCGGGACGGCGCTTGAACACCGCCTTGCGGCCGACTTCGAGCTCGACGAGCTCAAAGGATTCCGTGCCGTTCGAACCGACCTGGAAGTCGCCGTTCTCGGCCGGGTCGAGCATCAGGAACGGATAGTGGAAGAGATGCTCGGGCACCGCGACCTGCGGCTGCTGGAGATTGAGGACCAGGGTCTTCGGATCCTTGATCTCGATCGCATTGGCATCCCACAATTCGGTGGTCATCACCGGATTGCCCTTGTCGTCCTTGGTGCCGGTGTCGACCTCTTTCAGCATGTAGCCCTTCATCAGGCCGACGACCGAGGAGCCGACTTTCGGATCGAGGCAGTGCTTGATGTTCCAGGCGGCCTGTTCGGCGGTGAAGTCACCGCCCTTGTGCCACTTGGCGTCCGCCTTGATATGCAAGGTCCAGGTCTTGAGGTCTTCCGAGGCCTCCCACTTTTCGACGAGATGCGGGCGGGTCACGTTGTCGACGCCGGTGCGGGTGAGATAGCCGCAGACCTGGCGCACGACATTCGAGTCATAGACCCAGGAGAAGGTGTGCGGGTTCTGCACCTTGGGGATGCGCTGGGCGATCTTGAGAGTACCGCCTTTCGGCATGTCCTGGGCCATGGCGGGTGGTGCCAAGGGCTCACCAGTGATCTTGCCGGCCCACATATAAGCGGCGCCCGACGACATGCCGAGCAAGCTCGCATAGCGAACGAATTCGCGCCGGTCGATCTTCTTGTCCGCAAGCTGCTGCTTCAGCTTGGGAATCCAGATATGCTCTTTGTCTGACATTGGTCTTCTTCCTCCCTCCCATTTGGGGGTTTTCCAAAAGATGGTTGTGGCGCCCGTTGATCGGGCGTCTTCATTCTCAGCCGTCTGCGTACTTCTTGGATGCTATCACCGTCAAATTAATACGCAAATGGTGAATGGAATTTACGCATTGCCGGGACGTCGGGTTGCATATTTGCGGCTAGGTATGACGGGGAGGCGGCACGAAGCTGTAATAATCGCGCTCCAGGAGCTCGGCGAAGCGCAAGCTGGTCAGGTCGGCGAACTGCCGGGTGATGATCTGGACCCCGGCCGGGAGGCCCTGGGCGGTGAGCCCGATGGGGGCCACGGTCGAGGGCAGGTAGAAGCCGCCGGAATAGCCGGCCCAGAAAAGCTGATCCGTCGTCGGCACTTGCCGGCCATTGACCAGGATCGTCCGGTCATGGCGTTCGCCCTCCTGGTCATGCGGGAAAGCGGCAGAGGCCGCGGCCGGGCAGATCATGACGTCCCAGTCGTCGAAAAAGCGGTCCCACAGGAGCCGCATCTGGTGGCGGCGCTCATTGGCCATGAGCCAGGAACGGTGCGGCAGCACATTTGCCCGTGTCATGCGGGCGAAATAGCTCTCATCAGCGGGCCTGAGCTCGCTCACCCGCTTGAGATTCAGGGCAAAATCCGCATCGCTCTGGCGCCGGCTGGTCGCTGCGCGCAGCAGCTTGACATAGACGTCCATCGCCTCGACCGTGGTGAAGGCCGGCCGGGCGTCGGTCGAGAGCTTCTTCACCCGCTTGGAGAGAAACCTGACAAGCTGGCCGAGGAGATCCTGCACCGGCTGGTCGACCTCGCTCACGGGATCGCTCAGCATCACCGCCACTCGGAAGGCCTTGAACGAGGCCTCTGGCGCCGGCGGCAGCCTGAGCGTCGTCGCCCGCGCCTCGAGTGCGTCGGGCCCCGCCAGGAGCTTGAGCATCGCGGTCAGGTCCCTGGCGCTTCGCGCCATGGGGCCGGCGACGGAAATGTCGCTTCCCGCCACGATGCCGGGCAGGAACTGGCCGCGCATCGGCACGATGCCATAGGTCGGCTTGTGGCCGTAGACGCCGCAATAATGCGCCGGGTTGCGGATCGAGGCGCCGATGTCGGAGCCGACTTCGAGCGCGCTCATGCCGGCGGCGAGCGCCACGGCCGAACCGCCCGATGAGCCGCCGGGCGCGCGGGTCACGTCCCAGGGATTGTTCGTCGTGCCGTAGACGGCATTGAAGCTCTGCCAGTCGGCCAGCATCAAGGGCACGTTGGTCTTGCCGAAGATGACGGCACCCTCATCGGTAAGGCGGGTCAGCGCCACGGCATCGGATTTGGCGATGTTCGACGCGAAGCGCGGATCGCCCCAGGTGGTGGGCGTCCCGGTCCAGTCGAAGCTCTCCTTGATGGTCATCGGCACGCCGTCGAAGAGGCCCTTGGGCTTGCCCGCCTTGAGGCGCCTGTCGGCGGCGGCCGCGGCCTTGCGAGCCCGGGCGATGTCGCTGACGATGACCGCGTTGAGGGCAGGGTTGTGCTTCTCGACCCTGGCCCAGCAGAGATCGAGAAGCTCGCGAGCGCCGATCTTGCGGGTGCGCAGGAGCCGCGCCTGCTCGAGCGCCGGTCTGAATTCAACGGGAAGCTTGGCGGTCATGATCGGAAGGCTAATGTTTCGCTGTCGCCTCGGCCGCGGGGGTGGTGTCGTCGGGATCGTGCCGGCCGACCTTGATCACCGGCTCCATCGAGCGCAGCACATCGTCCGGCAAGTGGCACATGATCATATGGCCGTTGCCCATATCCTTGTTGGGCGGCATCTCGGTCTCGCAGATGGCGCCGATCTTGCGCGGGCAGCGCGTCTGGAAGGGGCAGCCCGAGGGCGGGTTCATCGGCGAGGGCAACTCGCCCTTGAGCACGATATGCTTCTTGGTGACCGATGTATCGGCGATCGGCACGGCCGAGAGCAGCGCCTCGGTATAGGGATGATAGGGCGGCGAGAAGACCTGCTCGGTGGTGCCCTGTTCCATGATGTGGCCGAGATACATGACGACGATGCGGTCGGCGAGATAGCGCACGACCGAGAGGTCGTGGCTGATGAAGACGAGCGTCGTGCGCTTCTTGCGCTGGATGTCGGTGAGGAGGCCGGTTACCGCCGCCTGCACCGAGACATCGAGGGCCGAGACCGGCTCGTCGGCGATGACGACGGCCGCCTCGCCGCCGAAGGCACGCGCGATGCCGATGCGCTGCTTCTGGCCGCCCGAGAGCTGGCGCGGCTTGCGCTGGGCGAATTCGCGCGGCAGCTTGACCATGTCGAGAAGCTCATAGGTCTTGCGCTCCGCCTCGTCGCGGTCCTTCGCCACGCCGAACTTGCGCAGGACGCGGGCGATCTGGGCGCCGACCGAATGGCTCGGATTGAGCGTCTCGAAGGGATTCTGGAACACGATCTGCAGGCTCGATATGAGGCCCGCCGGGCGCTTGCGCACCGGCATGTGGCCCACTTCGAGCCCGTTCACCAGCACTTCGCCGCCCGTCGATTCCTCCAAACCCATCAGCACTTTGGCGAGCGTGCTCTTGCCGCAGCCCGATTCGCCGACGATGGCGACGGTCTCGCCTTCGCGCGCTTCGAAATCGAGCTTCTCATTGGCTTTCACGAAGCGCGTTTTCGTGCCGGAGATCATCGCCGCGATCGAATTGTCGCGGATCTCATAGTACTTCTTCATGTTCCTGATCTGCAGCACCGGCGGCCCGGGCTCGATCGGCTCGGCCTCGAGGCCCTTGGGCCGATACTTCTTCCAGTCGATCTCGTCATAACGCACGCAGCGCGCTTCGTGGCCCGGATCGCCCTTGATGTCGAGCATCGGGATCGGCTTGTCGCAGCGCCCGGCCTGGAAGAAATCGCAGCGCGGCCCGAAGGTGCAGCCTTTCGGCCGGTCGCGCGGCAGGGGCAGTTGCCCGCGAATGGGCACCAGGGGATGGGCGAAGCGGTCGGCCCCCGGCAGCGGGATCGAGGAGAACAGCCCCCGCGTATAGGGATGGCGCATATGGTCGAAGACCTGCTTCACATTGCCGACCTCGACCGCCTGGCCCGAATACATGACGCAGATGCGGTCGCAGGTCTCGAGGATGAGGCCGAGGTTGTGCGAGATATAGATCATCGACGTCCCGAAGCGCTGCGAGATGTCCTTGATCAATTCGACCACGCCCGCCTCGACGGTCACATCGAGCGCCGTCGTCGGCTCGTCGAGCAGGAGCAGCTTGGGATTGGAGAGCAGCGCCATGGCGATGACGACGCGCTGCTGCTGGCCGCCCGAAAGCTGGTGCGGATAGGAATTCATGATGCGGTTGGGATCGGGGAGCCTGACCGCGTCCAGCACCTCGACGGCGCGCTTATAGGCGGCGTCCTCGCTGATCCCTTCGTGGATCTCGAGCACTTCAGTCAATTGGGTGCGGATGAGGAGCGAAGGATTGAGCGACGCCATCGGCTCCTGATAGACCATCGAGATCTGCGAGCCGCGGATCTTGCGCAGTTCCTCTTGCGACATGGTGCGCATGTCGCGGCCCATGAACTTGATCTCGCCGCCGGTGATGGCGCCGTTCCTGCCCATATACTGCATGATGGCGAGCGCCACGGTGGATTTGCCGCAGCCCGATTCGCCGACGATGCCGACCGCTTCGCCGGGCATGACGGTGAGGTTGAAGTCATAGACCGCAGGGACCGCGCCGGCGCGCGTGTAATAGGAGATCGAGACGTTCTTGCATTCGAGCACCGGTGTCTGGGCAGTGGTCATGGTCTCATCCTCAGTCACGCAGTGAGATTTCGCGCAAGCCGTCGGCCAGGAGATTGAGGCCGAGCACCAGCGAGCAAATGGCCAGGGCGGGCCAGACCATCGCATTGCTGGCCATGGCGCCGAAGCCACGCACCTCGGCAATCATCTTGCCCCAGTCCGGATAGGGCGGCGGCAGGCCGAGGCTCAGGAAGCCCAGCACGGCGATGGCGATGATCACATAGCCGAGGCGCAGGCAGGCATCGACGATAAGGGGGCCGCGCGCATTGGGCAGGAGCTCGACCAGCATGATGTAGAGCGGTGTCTCGCCGCGCACTTCGGCGGCGGCGATATAGTCGCGTGTCTTGAGGTCGAGCACCAGGCCACGCACGATGCGCGCCACTTGCGGCGCGGTGCCGAAAGTAATGGCCACGATGATGATGATGCCCGACACGACGGTACTGCCGACGCCGAGACTGCCGATATACTGGCCCATTGGGGAATTTGGACCGAAGTTCGTCAGGATGACGAGGAACAGCACCATCGGCGGAAAGGAGAGAAAGACATTGCCGATGAAGGAGATCACCTCGTCCCACCAGCCGCCGCGATAGCCGGCCATGACGCCGAGCAGCATGCCGACCGCATAGGCGACCACAGTGGCCAGGATCGACCAGAACAACACCAGCCGCGATCCATAGATGAGGCGCGAGAGAATATCGCGCCCCTTGTCGTCGGTGCCCAGCCAATACAGGCCACCCTCGGGAGCCGGCGACATGGCCGGCTTCAGAAGGTCCGGCGCCGATTGTGCCAGGGGATCGCGCAAAGGCATCAGATCGGCGCCGAGCGCCATGAGGATCCAAAACAGCACCAGGACGGCGCCGACCATGGCGATATAGGATTCACGCAGGAGCGCGATCGCTTTGATGAACCTCATGAGGCCGCTGGGCCTCTTGGGCATCTCGCTCGCCGGTGCTGTCACATCGCTCATGCGTCACGTCCTCAACTGAAGCGAATGCGCGGATTGAGATACGTATATCCGACATCCGAGATAAACTGTGACAGGACCGCCACAAAGACCGCCACCATGGCGCAGGCCGAGACGACATAGGTGTCGCCGAACAGGGCGGCATCGTACATGGCCTTGGCAAATCCGTCATAGGCGAAGAACACCTCCGTCACCACGATGCCGGAGAGCAGGTAATTGAGCTGCAGGATCATGACGGTAAAGGGCGCAATCAGCGCATTGCGCAGAGCATGCTTCACCACCACGCTCCGGGGCGGAAGACCCTTGAGAACGGCGGTCCGCACATATTGCGAGGTCATGACTTCAGCCATGGAGGCACGAGTCATGCGCGTGTAGTAGCCGAAGTTGAATAGCACGAGCGCGGTCACCGGCAGGACAAGTTCCTTCACGCTGAAGCCGTTGCTGAAGGACGATGAGCCCGGGAACCAGTCAAGCCAGTAGACGAAGATGGCGACGAGGAAGGTGCCGGAAGCAAACTCCGGGAACGAAGTCGTGACGACGGAGGCGATCGAGATGATGCGGTCGCGCAGTCCGCCTTCATTGATGCCGGCAAGTACGCCGAGGATCAGCGAGATGATCGCCGTGATCACGAAGACGCACAGACCGAGTATGGCGGTATTGGCGAGACGGGGCGCCAGGAATTCGAGCACCGGGCGGTTGAACTGGGCGGAAACGTTCCAGTCGCCGGTGAAGAAGCCGAACAGCCAGGTGATGTAGCGCACCGGCAGCGGGCGATTGTAGCCATTGTCCTCGAGCCACTGCAGGCGGCCTTCCATCGGCGAGTACTGACCGAGAACCCGCGCCGCAAGCGCCAGCTTGTCGCCCTCGAAAGCGAGGAACAACAGGAGCGAGATCACGATCATGATCAGGATCATCGACGCGAGGCGTCGGCCGGCCAATAACAGCATCCCTCACCCTGTCTGTTCTTGTTCTAGTTGCGAGGATGATAGAATCATTCAAAGGAGCGAAGCAAGCATTAGCGACACTCAACAGCTTAAAAGCGAAACGGCCCCGCAAATTGCGAGGCCGTCTTAACGTCAGAGCGGAACGGAAACGTCAGATCGCTTCCTTGAGCTCCTTGGCGGCGCGGAAGGCAACCTTCTTCGACGCCTTGATCTTGATGGCTTCGCCAGTGGCGGGGTTGCGACCCATGCGCGCCGGACGCCGACGGACCTGCAGGATGCCGAGGCCGGTCACGCGCACCTTGTTGCCCTTCTTCAGGTGCTTGACGACGAGATCGACGAAAGCGCCAAGGAATTCCGTGGAGGCCTTCTTCGACATCTCGTGCTTCTCGGCGAGTTCCGCTGCCACTTTCGACAGGGGAATCGTCACGACTTTCACCGCCTTATCATCAGCCATATATTTGCTCCTTGCTTGCTGAATTCGGTAAAGCGAGCCCTAGCGCATGCTTTGATTCGTGAAAACCCTTATTTTCAAGGGTTTTTGCGCCGCACGCGCTGAAAAACGCCCATTTGGCGGGCTAAATCCGCTCCTCCTCCCTCCAAGCCGGCCCTGAACCGGCCTTGCGTTCCTCGGACTCAGCTCTGGAAAAGCAGGGAAATCAGGCAAAAAAACAGCAGGGTGGAGACTATCCACCCTGCTTTCGGCACTTCGGTCGCAGGCGTGAACGGGTGATTACACCCAGGGGCAGTTGGAATTGCGGTCGCCGAAGGTCTTGCCCTGGGCGAAACGGGTGAAGGCGAAGGGCGCCAATTCGGGCACCGGCTCGCCCGAGACGAGGTGACGGGCGACCAGCTTGCCGACCCCGATCATCTTGTAGCCATGGTTGGAGTCGGCGATCATGTAGCCGTTGTCGGCGACCCAGTCGAAGATCGGCACCGAGTCCGGTGTGAAGGCGCCGATGCCACCATTGCGCCGCTGCTTGAACTGGCTGCCATAGTTCTTGAAGCGGTCGAACAGATAGGCGAGCGTCGCCATGTAATAATCCTTGAACCACGGATCCGCCTGATAGAGGTCGTTGGCGTGGCCGTAAGGATCGAGCACCGCCTTGGGGCCCATCTTGATCGGGATGGTGCCGCCCTGGACGCCAGGCGCCCCGGCGCGCTCGGCGGCATAGCGCACATACATATAGAAATGCTGGTCGGGGAACTGGTGGCCGTCCTCGGTGATGACCGGCGTGTTCATCAATTCCACATGCAGGACGGGCGGATCCTTGTCGTCGCCGGTGCGATACTTGTCGCCGTCCTTCATCAGCACCTCGCCTTCGAGCAGACGCCAGTAGGTCCACATGTCGGCGTCCTTGACGACGCCGCCGTCGGGATAGCGCATGTCGAGCTTGTCGGGGAGGCCGAGCCAGTCCCAGTGCTTGGTGATCCAGGCACCGGCACAGATCACCACCGCATCGGCCTTGATCGTGCCTTCCGAGGTGATGACGCCGGTGATGCTGCCGTTCTGCTTGTCATAGCCTTCGACCGAGATGCCGGTGAAGGAACGCACGCCCCACTGGTCGCATTTCTCCTTGAGCGCCCTGACCGCGGTATGGGTGCCGGCATAGCCCGAGGGAATCTCATGCAGCACGACATCGGCGCGCTCGACATTGAAGTCCGGCCAGATCTTCTTGAGAAAGCTCTTCGCTTCCTTGCCGACATACATGTCCGATTTGTAGCCGGCGGCATTCTGGCTCTTGTGCATCTTCTCGTAATCGGCCTGCTGGTTGCCTTCGCCGACCGACACATAGCCCACTTGCTGGAAGCCGAAATTGACCGGATCCGACTCCCACACATCGACCGAATGGCGCAAGATGTTGTGGATGGGCGAGGTCATATAGAGATTGCGCACGCAGCCGCAGGCGATGCCGGTGGCGCCGGCGCCCGGCCCCACCTTGTCGATGAGCACCACGTCCGAGCCTTTGCCCTTGCCGGATTTCTCGAGTTCCATCGCCAGGTGCCAGGCGGTCGACATGCCATGCATGCCCATGCCGACGACGACATAGGCGGCCGATTTCGGTAGATGCGCGGTGGTCATTGTTCTCTCCGTGGACTGAATAAGGTGATCACTTGATGAGGGGATGGGCGACGGGCTCTTTCGGCCGGAAGAAATAGCGCCGGAAAATCTCGCCATAGCCGTTCATGCGGTAGCCGTTGTTCTTGTCGATGAGCGCGTCGCGTTCCGAGCGGTAATAGGCCGGCAACTCGTACCAGGGCAGCCTCGGCCTGGTATGATGGGCGACATGCAGGTTGTTGTTGAGGAACAGCAACGCCCAGAAGGGCGAGGCCTCGACGATGATGGTGCGCTCGCCTTCCTTCTCGGCCGCCTGGTGCTCGCAGAAGGAGCGCACCAGCATGAGGGCGACACCCGGATAGGCGAGGAACAGCACATATTGCCAGAAAGGTATGCCGCATACCCAGAGCGCGTAGAGAAGCGTGACGGCACAGGCCGGCATATGGAGCAGCCAGGCCCGGATGATGTCGCGATCGCCCTTGATCATGGCGAGCGCCTCCGACGACCAGAAGCGGATCGAGGCGATGATCGGCCCCATGATCATGCGCCCGGCGAGCGTGTTGTTGAGCGTATAGAGCTGTTTCAGAGGCGTCGGCAGCCCGGCCCAGCGATCGGGCAGGAGGTAATAGGATTCGGGGTCGAGGCGCGGATCGGTCAGATGCTCGTCATTGTGATGGGTGAGATGCAGCTTGCGATAGCGCTGATAGGGGAACCAGAGGCTCGGATTGATCGACACCAGGAGTTCGTTGACGAGCCGGTTGCGGGTCGGATGGCCATGCAAAGCTTCATGCTGCAGCGAGCCGTGAAGGGCGATGAGATAGGCGCCAATGGGGCTCGCGACCCACCAGGGCAGGCGGGTGAAGGTCCACATCAGGAGCGCCAGGAGCGTATACATCAGGGCGATCAGCGCCACCGTCGGCCACTCTATTCTGAGCGGCTTGGCGGTTTCGATTTCGCGGGGCAGGGCCATGGATTTTTTATAGCTGCATTGGGCTTTACGGCCTATGCGATTATGCGCATAATCTGTTTATTCTGATACGCATCCGCGACTTTTGGTGACGATTGTAAACAATGCAGAAGCGCGACACCTCCGACATCTTTCGCCAGCGGCTTCTGGCGCTCATCGAGCGCTCTGGCCTGTCACGGGCACAGTTCGCGACGCGGGCGGGGCTGGATCGATCCACGCTTTCACAACTTCTATCTGACGTAAACGTAAGATTACCCAGAACCGAGACCATCGCCCGGATCGCCGCCCGGCATACGGTGTCCATCGACTGGCTTCTGGGACTTTCCCAGCAGGATCAGGTCGCCGCCGACATCGTTTCGCAACTCGCCATCGAGCCGGATGCCGGGAGCCCTGCCGATGAGCGGTTGCTGCGCTGGCATGAGGAAGCGCGGGGCTTCAAGATCCGCTATGTGCCCGCGACCTTGCCCGATCAGGTCAAGACCGAGGCGGTGATCGCCCATGAGACGGGCAGGCTCGAGGAGACGGCCGCCAAGGCCTGGGCCGGCATTGCCCGTGCCCGCATCATTCATGCCAAGCGCAGCGAGCACGAGATCGAGGTCTGCTCGGCCGTCCAGGGGCTCGACGGCTTTGCCCGGGGCGAGGGGATCTGGCGCGGCCTCGCGGCGGCCGATCGCCTGGCTCAGCTTGAACAGGCGGCACAGCTCACCAATGAACTCTATCCCGCCTATCGCTGGTTCCTGTTCGACAATCGCGAGCGCTTCTCGGTGCCCTATACGGTGTTCGGCCCCTTGCGCGCGGCGATCTATGTGGGCGACATGTATTTCGTCTTCACCTCGACCGAGCATATCCGCGAGCTCTCGCATCACTTCGACAATCTCATCCGCAATGCCCGTATCCAGCCGCATGAGACGAGCCGCTATATCCGCAAGCTGATGGACGAGGTGCGATGATCGTTTCGCTGCCCATGTATGACTGGCCGGAGATCGGCGAGGCGACCGATGCCTTCGCGCAAGGCGTTCTCAGGCATCTGGGCGGCGAAAGCCCGAGGCTCGACCGCAATCCGGACTATTTCGCGCTCTGGCGCCGGCCCGACCTCGTCTTCAGCCAGACCTGCGGCTATCCCTTCACCCATGAATTCCGCGGGCGGCTCTCCTATGTCGCGACCCCGCATTATGCCGCGCCCGGCTGCGCGGGCGCGCAGTATTCGAGCTTCGTCTTCGCCCGCGAGCGGCGCCCGCTCGCCCAATTTCGCGCCAGCCGTGCCGCCGTGAACAATCCCGATTCCATGTCGGGCATGCTGGCGCTGAAGCTCGTCTTCGCGCGCCATGCCGAGAACGGCCGCTTCTTCTCGCACGTGGTCGAAACCGGCGGCCATGTCGGCTCGATGATCGCGGTGCGCGATGGTAAAGCCGACATCTGCGCCATCGATTCCGTCTGCGTTGCGCTGGCGCGACGCTATCGTCCGGACTATCTCGAGGGCCTCGTCGAGATCGCCCGCTCGCCGATGGTGCCGGGACTTCCCTTCGTGACCGCAGCAGGACGCGATCCGGTGCGCTTGCGCCTTGCGCTCGCCAGGGCTTTTGCCGATCCCGAACTTGCCCCAGCGCGAGAGGCGCTTTTCCTCGATCGCCATTCGATCCTTGCCGAGGGCGCTTATGACCTTATTCTGGAACTCGAACGGCAGATGGAAAAAGCGGGAGGCCTGAAGCTCTCATGATCGATCTCTATACCTGGAGCACGCCCAACGGCCGCAAGATATCGATTGCGCTCGAAGAGATGGGGCTTCCCTACACGACGCATCCGATCAATATCGGCAAGGACGAGCAGTTCGCGGCCCCTTTCCTCAAGATCTCGCCCAACAACAAGATCCCCGCCATCATCGATCGCGACAACGATCAGAGCATCTTCGAGTCGGGTGCCATCCTCATGTATCTCGGCGACAAGACCGGAAAGCTCTATCCGAGCGAAGCCAAGGCGCGCATCCGCATCCATGAATGGCTGATGTGGCAGATGTCGGCCGTGGGTCCGTTCCTCGGCCGCGCGCATTATTTCCTGCACTTCAATGCCGGCAAGGCGCCCTTCGCCGATGCCTGGTTCGAGACGGAAGCGAACCGCCTTTACGGCGTGCTCGACCGGCTGCTCGAGACCCAGGACTTCATGTGCGGCGATTATTCCATCGTCGATATCGCAACCTTCCCGTGGATCGCCCGCTTCGAATGGCAGCGGATCGACCTTGGGAAATATCCCAATGTCCGACGCTGGTACCGCGCCCTCGTCGCCCGACCGGCGGTGATCAAGGGCTACAAGGTGCCCGATGCCAAGGCCGAGATCCCGCAGGCCTGATCGAGCTTAAGGCTTCGCCGGCATGAATTCATCGGGAGCAGGCCGCGTCTCGATGAAGGCATCGAGCGCTTCGCAGCGTTCGTTCAGGCGCTCGAGATTGGGATAGAGGCCCGGCGGGAAGGCTTCCGTCAGGCGCAAATTCAGATAGCCGGCGAGGCAGCCCAACGTGATGTCGGCCTGGGTGAATTTCCGGCCGAAATACCAGGGATCGCCGGCATGGGCGTCGAGATGAACAAGAGCGCCGGAGAGCTGCGCCATGCAGCGCACCGTCCATTCATGGGCGATGGTGTGGGCGGAATGGAAGCGGCGTTCATAGACGACGGCGATTGCCTTATCCATGGCGCCCGTCGCCAGCGCCAGGACCTGCAGCACGCGCCGGCGCTCATCGCCCGACCTCGGGATCAGGGCCTTTTGCGGGCCGGCCAGCTCGTCGAGATAGTCGATGATGGCGTTGCTGTCATAGAGCGTCTCGTCGCCGTCGATGATGAGCGACGGCACCCGCATCAAGGGATTGATCTCGACCATGCCGGGATGGAAGGCCGACAGCCGGTTGCGCTCGAAGCGCAAATGATAGTGATGCAGCGTCACCGCCACCCGGCGCACGAAAGGTGAGTCGAATTGACCGACGAGGATCATCAGGCAGCCTTGTCATCTGCGTCCCGGACGTCGATCAATAGCTTTTTTCCCAGCACTTCGAAAGCATGTTCGATCTTGGCGAGATTGGTTGCGTGATTGAGGTCGAGAATGCGGTCGACCTCTTGCTTGTGAATCGACATGCGCCGCGCCAGCTCCGCCTTGCGGATGCCGCTTTCCAGCATGGACCGATAGAGCAGGACCTTGACCGATGCCTGCACGGGCAGGGCCACGCGAATATCCTTTGCTTTGCCTTTTGACGGTGCAGGAATTTCTTCGCGATCCGAGATACGCGCCTCGATGGCTTCCTCGAAAGCACCCAAGGCATGAGCGAGCGCCTCCTCGCGCGTCTCCCCGAACGTGGTGAGCTCGGGAAAGTCCGGCGATGTCACAAGGAATGTGCCATTGTCGTCGGGCTTGAGGTGAACGCGATATGAGATCATTTCAAACCGAGATCTTTCTTGATCTTGTGAACGAGGCCCGTGCCCAGTTCTTTGCCCTTGCCATGAGCGGGCAATTGCGATTTTCGGTCTCCCAATCTGACGGTAATATGACCACTACCGCCTTTGTGTGTCTCAAAAGTGCAGCCTTGTTTCACTAACCAACGGCGGAACTCTGAATAATTCATCTCCCTCTCCAGCCTTAGGCCAACATTTCTGAGTGTTCTTCATTTCTGACCCACTTGGCTGAACATTAGAGATGGACGCGAATTCTCCGGCTCAGCACCCCTTAAAAGGCGCCCAAGACACAGTGTAAATCCACCTGGAAAAGCAAGTCAACATAAATGTTGACTCTCAGTTGGTGCTGAGTCTTTCCACAACTCGCTCCCGCCCGATGAGCGGCAGGAGGAGCGCGAGCTCGGGCCCGTGGTCGAGGCCGGTGAGCGCCAGGCGCAGCGGCATGAAGAGCGCCTTGCCCTTGCGGCCGGTCTCGGCCTTCACGGCTTCGGTCCAGGCTTTCCATGTATCGCCTGTCCATGGCGCCTCGGGCAGGAGGCGGGCCGCCGTCTTGATGAAGTCGCGATCCGCTTCGGCGACGATCGGCGTCACCATCCCTGAGACGATATTGTGCCAATATTGCGCATCGGCGAGGGTCGAGAGGTTGCCGCGCACGGCGAGCCAGAAGGCTTCGTCGCCGAAAGCGAGCCGGTCCTTCACCGCCGCATAAGGCAGCATGTGCAAAAGCCTGGCATTGAGACCGCGCAACTCATTCTCGTCGAAGCGGGCGGGCGCGCGCGACAGCTTGTGGAGATCGAAGCCGTCGATGAGCTCGCGATAATCGGCGCAAGGATGGATGGAATCGGAAGTGCCGAGGAGGGCGGCATGGCTCACCACCGCCATCGCCTCGAGGCCCTGCTCGCGCAAGGAGGCGATCGACAATGAGCCCAGACGCTTCGACAGGCCCTGGCCGTCGGCACCGGTCAGGAGGCTGTGATGGGCGAAGTTCGGCACCTTGCCGCCGAGCGCCTCGAAGAGCTCGATCTGCACGGCGGTGTTGACGACATGGTCCTCGCCGCGGATCACATGGGTGATGCCGAAATCGATATCGTCGACGACCGAAGGGAGCGTGTAGAGATAGGTCCCGTCCTCGCGCACCAGCACCGGATCGGAGAGGTTGGTCGTGTCGATATGCTGCGCCTTTCGAATGAGGTCGTCCCATTCGACGATGCGATGCTCGAGCTTGAAGCGCCAATGGGCCTTGCGTCCCTGCGCCTCGAGCGCTTGGCGCTCCTCCACGGTGAGCTTGAGGGCGGCGCGGTCATAGACGGGCGGCTGATGGCGGGCGAGCTGGCGCTTGCGCCTGCGCTCCAGCTCATCCGCCGTCTCATAGCAGGGATAGAGCCGGCCCGAGGCTTTGAGCTTTTCAGCCGCGGCATCATAAACGGCGAAACGCTTAGACTGATATTCGACCCGGTCCGGTGCGATGCCGAGCCAGTCGAGATCCTGGGCGATGCCGTCCGCGAATTCCTGTTTCGAGCGCTCGAGATCGGTGTCGTCATAGCGCAGCACGAAGCTGCCGCCGGATTTCCGCGCAAAAAGCCAGTTGAGGATGGCGGTGCGGCTGTTGCCGATATGAATGCGGCCGGTGGGCGAGGGCGCGAAGCGAAGGACAGGGGTCACGTCAGCCTTGATCCCGGAAACCGTTGACGATTGGATAGCGCCGGTCGCGGCCGAAATTGCGCCGCGTGATCTTGACTCCGGGTGCTGCCTGGCGGCGCTTGTATTCCGCCACGTAGAGCATGTGCTGAACGCGCTTCACCAGGGCCTCCGGATGGCCGCGCTTGACGATGTCGGCGACCGGCATCTCCGCCTCGACGAGGCAGGAGAGGATGTCGTCGAGCGCGTCATAGGGCGGCAGCGTGTCCTGGTCGGTCTGGTTCTCGCGCAATTCGGCGGTCGGCGCCTTGGTGATGATGCGTTCGGGGATGAGGTCGCGCTCAGGGCCTTTCAATCCTGCGGGACGGTTCTTGTTGCGCCATGCGGCCAGGCGATAGACCTCGGTCTTGTAGACGTCCTTGATCGGGTTGAAGCCGCCGTTCATGTCGCCATAGAGTGTCGCATAGCCGACCGACATTTCCGACTTGTTGCCGGTGGTCAGCACCATCGATCCGAATTTGTTGGAGATCGCCATCAAGATCACACCGCGGCTGCGCGACTGGATGTTCTCCTCGGTGGTGTCGCGGTTCCGGCCGTTGAACATGGGCTTGAGCGCCGAGAGGAAGCCTTCGACCGGCTCCTTGATCGGCACCACGTCGTAGCGCACGCCGAGCGCCTTGGCGCAGGCTTCCGCGTCGACGAGGCTGTCCTTGCTCGTATAGGCATAGGGCAGCATCACGCAATGAACCCGCTCGGCGCCCAAGCCGTCGACCGCCATGGCCGCGACCACGGCCGAATCGATGCCGCCCGAGAGGCCCAGCACCACCCCGGGGAAGCGGTTCTTCTCGACATAATCCTTGAGGCCGAGCACGCAGGCGAGCCAGGTCTCTTCTTCCTTTTCCGGCAGCCGGGCGATGTCGCTCTTCTCCATATGCCAGCCGCTCTCGCCGCGCGCCCATTGAGTGATAGCGATCGCCTCACCGAACATCGGCATCTGCAGAGCGAGGCTCCTGTCGGCATTGATGACGAAGGAGGCGCCGTCGAAGACGAGCTCGTCCTGTCCGCCGACCTGGTTCAGATAAGCGAGCGGCAGGCCGGTTTCGGTGACGCGCGCCACCACCAGGTTGAGCCTTGTGTCGTCCTTGTTCTGCTCGAAGGGCGAGCCATTGGGCACGAGCAGGAGCTCGGCGCCGGTCTCGGCCAGGGTCTCGCAGGATTCTTCCGTCCAGATGTCCTCACAGATCGGCACACCGAGGCGCACGCCCTTGAAGCTGATGGGACCGGGCGCCGGGCCCGCGGCGAAGACACGCTTCTCGTCGAAGACGCCGTAATTCGGCAGATCATGCTTGAAGCGCAGCGCCTCGACCTTGCCGTTGTTGAGGAGGGCGACGGCATTGTAGACGGACTTGCCTTCGCGCCAGGGCGTCCCGACCAGGATCGCAGGTCCTTCCCCCGTGTCGCGCGCGAGGTCCTCGACGGCCTCACGGCAGGCGGCGACGAAGGACGGCCGCAAGACCAGGTCTTCCGGCGGATAGCCGCAGATATAGAGCTCGGAATAGAGGACGAGATCGGCGCCCTTGTCCTTCGCTTCCTTATGGGCGAGCCTGGCCTTGGCGAGATTGGCCGCGACCGCGCCCACGGTCGGGTTGAGCTGGGCCAGGGCGATGACGAGACGGTCGGTCATGCGCCCGCTATTAGCGCAGCTCAAGAGGCTCATCAATTGATCTCGATGCGCTTCCGGCATGCTGAATCTCGTCCAGTTTTCCCCCTCTCCCATCCTTCGGACGGGAGAGGGGGGATAATCCGTAAGGGCCGGGAGGGGATGACTTATGACCAGAATCTGTGTTTTCGGCGCCGGCGCGATCGGCGGCTTTGTCGGGGCGAGGCTCGCCAGGGCGGGCGAGGCGGACGTCTCGCTGATCGCGCGCGGGCCCCATCTGGAGGCGATGAAGGCCAACGGCCTCAGGCTCAGCGAAGGCCATGAAGACCATGTCGTCCATCCCCGCGTGACCTCCGATCCGCGCGAGCTCGGCCGGCAGGATTTCATCATCCTCACCCTCAAGAGCCATGCCTTGCCCGGTGTTGTGGATGCGCTCCAGCCTTTGATCGGCCCCGATACGGCGATCCTCTTCGGCCAGAACGGCCTGCCCTGGTGGTATTTCTACAAGCAGGGTGGGCGGTTCGATGGCCGGCATCTCGAAAGCGTCGATCCCGGCGGCCTCTTGTGGAAGAGACTGGGTCCCGAGCGGGCGCTGGGCTCGGTGATCTGGCAGGCGGCCGAGATCAGAAGACCGGGCCATGTCGTTCATGTCTATGGCGATCGCATGCCGCTGGGCGAGCCCTCGGGCGAATTGACCGACCGGGTCAAGAGCTTGAGCGGACTGCTGATCAAGGCCGGGATCAAGAGCCCGGTGAAGCCTGATCTGCGCGATGAGATCTGGCTCAAATTATGGGGCAATCTGAGCTTCAACCCGGTGAGCGTGTTGACCAATGGCACGCTCGAGGGACTTGCACGCGACGAAAGCGCCAGACGCGTCCTCCGCGCCATGATGGTGGAGGCGCAAGCCGTCGGCGAGGCCTTGGATGTGCGCTTTCCCGTCGATGTGGAGGAACGGATGGACATGGCCGCCAAGGTCGGTGCCCATCGCACCTCGATGTTGCAGGACATCGATGCCGGCCGGCCGATCGAGCTCGATGCCCTTCTGGGCGTCGTCATCGAATTGGCGCAAATGACAGGCATCGCGACTCCGGCGCTGAAACTGGTATATGATCTGACTGGGTTCCGCGCCCGGCTAGGCGCTTTGGGACCATCCGACAGGAGGCAGGTGACGACATGAAACTCGACAATGAACGGCCCAGCGACAATATCGAGGATCGCCGTGGCCAGGGAGGCGGTTTCGGCTTTCCGCGCGGCGGAGGCGGTGGTGGCTTCCAGATCCCGATGGGCCGGGGTGGCGGCGGCATCAGCCTGCAGACCATCATCCTTATCGTGGCGGTCTATCTGATCGCCAAATTCGTCTTCGGTGTGGACCTCATCCAGATGATCACCGGCGGCGACCAGGTGCAGCCGCCGCCCGGGCAGCAGCAGAGCGAAACCCAATTGCCTTCCCCCGGAGGGCAATCCACCACCCAGAACAACCAGACGACCGGCAGCGGCCAGCAGACCGGGCAGCAGCAGACGACGGATGTCACGGGCGATGCCGGCAAGGACTTCGTATCCCGCGTCCTGGGCTCGACCGAGCGGGTATGGACCGACAAGTTCCAGCAGATGGGCCGGCAATATCAGAAGCCGACCCTCGTGCTGTTCAGCGGCTTCGTGCAGTCGGCCTGCGGCATGGCGCAATCGGCCATGGGTCCCTTTTATTGCCCGGGCGACCAGAAGGTCTATATCGATCTCTCCTTCTATCAGGACATGAAGAACAAGCTCGGTGCTCCCGGCGACTTCGCCCAGGCCTATGTGATCGCGCATGAAGTCGGCCATCACATCCAGAATCTCCTCGGCATCGCCGCCAAGGTGCAGCAGGCGCGCATGCAGTCCTCGCAGGAGGAGGGCAATCAGCTCTCGGTCCGCATGGAGCTCCAGGCCGATTGCCTGGCCGGCGTGTGGGCGAAGACGGCCAACGACACGAACCGGATTCTCGAGGAAGGCGACATCGAAGAGGGCCTCAATGCCGCAGCCGCGATTGGCGATGACCGCTTGCAGCGTCGCTCGCAGGGCTATGTCGTCCCCGAATCCTTCACCCACGGGTCGTCCGAGCAGCGCGTGCGCTGGTTCAAGCAGGGCATGCAGACGGGCGACATGAACTCCTGCGATACGTTCGGCACCAATCAGCTGTGAGCGGGCGCCTTCTGTCCAAAACAAAACGGGCGCCTACGGGCGCCCGTTCGCATTTTGATGGAGACTCGATCAGGCTTTGCTCATCGAATTCTTGATGAGGCCCGCGATTACCTGGAGGACTGCGCCGCCGACGCCGCCACCGACGACATTCTGAATGATGGCGCCGATGCCGCCCGTAGCGGCCGCTGCCGCCGCCGGATCAGCAGGTGGGACAGCACCCCCGGTGAGCGAGCTCAGAATCTGACCGAGAACGATGCCGCCGATGGCGCCGACGATCGAGTTGCCCGTCGAGCCGAGGCTTGAATTCTTGACCACGGCACCGCCGACATTGCCACCCACCGCACCCAAAACCAACTGAATGATAAGGCCGATCCAATCCATGACTTGACCCCTCTAATAGTTGCCCAGAGCTGCGTTACCGCAGCTGGTGGGAGTCTATACCTCTCCCGCCTGGGGTAAAGAGCGAATATCGACCCTGTGCATGAGGGGCCAAAACCTCAATAGGCGTTCTGGGTCTTAAGCAGCGCCAGCGGCGTCTTGGCGAGGATATAAAGATCGAAGCCGAGCGACCACTGGTCGATATAGTCGAGATCGTGCAGCACGCGTTGCTCGATCTTTTCCTTGGTGTCGGTCTCGCCGCGCCAGCCATTTATTTGCGCCCAGCCGGTGATGCCGGGCTTCACCCGATGGCGGGCAAAATAGCCGTCGACGACCTGCTCGTAGAGGGCGTCCTGGGCCTTGGCCTGGGTGGCATGCGGGCGTGGTCCGACGAGTGAGAGCTGACCGGTTAAAACATTGAAAAGCTGGGGTAATTCGTCAATCGAGGTCTTGCGGATAAAGCGCCCGACGGGGGTCACGCGCGGGTCGCCCTTGCTCACCAGCCGGATGGCGTTGGCGTCGCTTCGATCGGCATACATCGAGCGGAATTTATAGACCTCGATGAGCTCGTTGTTGAAGCCGTAGCGGCGCTGCTTGAACAGGATCGGTCCCTTGCTGTCGAGCCTGACCGCGAGCGCCGTCAAGGCGAGGATCGGTGACAGGACCACGATGAGGAGGACGGCGAGGCCCCGGTCCATCGTCGATTTGAGGAACGATCCCCAGCCGGTGAGCGGCCGGTCGAAGACCGCGAGCAAGGGCAGGTTTCCGAGCTGGGTATAGGCGCGCGGGCTCAATTTGAGCTTGGAGGCCTGGCCACTGATTCGGATGTCGACGGGGAGCTCCCACAGCCGTTTCAGGATCTGCAGGAGCCTCGCTTCGGCGGAGAGGGGGATGGCGACGATGATCAGATCGACCCGATGCTCGCGCGCGAAAAAGGCGAGCTCGCTGATCGAGCCTAGCTTCTTGTGGGTACCGATCGATTGCGGACTGCGGTCATCGAAACGGTCGTCGAAGAGCCCGACGATGTCGATATCGAGATCGGGCGAGGCTTCGAGCGTGGCGATAGCTTCCTCGGCTGCTTTGCCGCCACCGACAATGGCGATGCGGCGACGGAAGCGGCCGGCGCGATCGAGAGGTGCCGCCCACAAAGCGGCGATGCCGCGAGTCGCGGCAAAGTAGAGCGCGGTGAAGAGGGCCCAGGCGGTAAACCATTGCACGGGCAGATCGAGAAGCCCCGTAACCTTCGCCACGAGATGATTGAGCGCGCCGCAGACGAGACAGACGGCGAGCGATAGGGCGATGGATCTGAAACCGCTGCGCAACGAGGCAATCTCGTAGAGACCGAGGCTGCGCAAGGCGAGCATGCTGAGCAGCACCAGCTCGAGGCAGAAGAAGCCGACAAGCGCGTCGTTGTCGGGTGCAGAAGCGAGACCCGCGGTGTCGAACGTGATGGCGAGCGCGCCGAGGCCGAGGATGATGAAGTCGAACGCCTTGAGCAGGCGTTGCGCCACTTCCACATCGATATAGGGCGAGCGCGGCGTCCCCGGTCTTTCGATCATGTGATGCCCCCATTGACCTTCCTCGCAAAGAGGAATCGGATCTATCCGCGCCATATCACGACGAAAAATAAGCCGAGGTAAAAGCCTAGCGCACCGGCGAATGTCTGCGGCTCGGATGGTTCAAACGGTCTTAACGGCGGAAGCGCCGGGCCGCCAAAAGAAAGCCCCGCGAAGCGCGGGGCAAATGAAAGTCAGGTGCTGTCAGGAGACGGGGAGAGAAAATATCGGGGGGTCGATCGGCCGTCCCATCTCGATCGGCAACGTATCATTTCATGACGGGTGATTCACGTTAATCAGCCGTTAGCCTTGATGGGTTGTTAACGCATTGCGTGCGATTTTAGTGAAATCGGCGCCCTCAGGCCTCACACCTTTCGACCGATTAACACTGGGGTGAAAAGGCTCTAGTCTATGTGCCGCAGTCTTGCCATGTGGGCATGCAGTGCTTGGGGAAAAGTGTCTGAGGAGGAACAAATCGTGTCTGGACCAGCCTTAACGCGCCGTCATTTTATCGGCGGAGCCCTGGCGAGCTGTGCGTCCGCGCCGGTGAGCCTTTCCACCACGGCCGCCTGGGCCGACCAGGACCTGGACGATCCCTATCCGCTGCCGCCTTTCGACGAGAAGAAGCTGCCCAAGCAATATCGCCGGGCCGTCGTTCCCTACCAGACCCGGCATTGGCCGGGCACGGTGATCGTCAACACCGGCAGCCGCCAGCTTTTCATCGTCCTCGAAGGCCAGCAGGCCCTGCGCTTCGGCTGCGCCGTCGGCCGCGACGGCTTCCGCTGGGCGGGCCTCGCCGATGTCGGCCGCAAGGTGATGTGGCCGCGCTGGACGCCGCCCAAGGACATGATCGAGCGGAGCCCGGAAAAGGCGAAATGGAAGAACGGCATGCCGGGCGGCCCCGAAAACCCGCTGGGCGCCAGGGCGCTCTATCTGTTCCAGAACGGCAACGACACGCTCTACCGCATCCACGGCACCAACGAGCCGATGTCGATCGGCAAGAATGCCTCTTCCGGTTGCATCCGCATGCTCAACCAGGACATCATCGAGCTCTATCGCCGCGCCCCCGTCGGCAGCCGGGTCGTGGTCATGGCGGAGGGCTGGTGATGCGGAAGCCCTTGAGCGCAGTTCCCGGCTGGGCCGCGGTCGTCTTGGCCGCGGGCCTGCTTGCCGCCTGCAGCTCTTCCGACAAGAGTGTCGACACGGGGACCGGGCCGACCGTCACCGAGCCGCCGCCGACGACCGTTCCCACGGGCCCGATGAAGGCCGGCGATATCATGCGCGTCCTGTCGGGCAACAGCTTCCGCTACACCCGCCCCGTCAACCGCACCGGGACGACGACCTTCAACAGCGACGGGACCTTCAGCTACCAGGAGAGCGGCAAGGGCGAGGGGACCGGCATCTGGCAGGCGAGCGATGGATCGCTGTGCGAGGCGTTCAATCCCACGAGCTTCCTGCCCAGGGGAACCCGCACCGAATGCCATCCGTTCAAGCAGACCGCGCAAGGGGCCTATTCGGCCGGCAGCGCCACCTTCGAGCCGATGTAGGGTCGCCCTAAACCCGGCTCAATAAGCTTTGCGGTCGGCAGGTGCTTTGCAATAGCGGCGCAAGGACGGCTCCCGGCTATAGACCAGGACAATCACGGATGCGTTCATGACAGGACCACTGAGCCGGTCCGTTCCCTGCCGCAAAACCTGCTGATGTAGGTAAGGCGCCGTCCATCCAGCCAGTTCACTTCGACCACCCCTTGCGTTTGCTTTTCAATGAATGGAGGAGCGTGAACAAACCGCCGCTCGGTATACACAAACAACAATTTCCTGCCGATCAGACTGCCGTTTTCGCCAAAGAATCTGCGCAGCGATGCCGATGAAATGTCGGCGCAGCGGAACGTTCTTCCCGGGTTGGTGAAGCGGGTGGCCGCTTCATATTGCAGCCTCTTCACCGGTAGAGGCACATTCGGGAACTCTGCAAAATAAACTTTAAGACTCGGGGCGGGAACGGGAACCGTGTACATGCCATATCCTCCGAGCCGCCACGGATTTATCTGGTCAGTTGCGACCAGACGCAGGTGGATTCCGATCCAGACAGTGTGAAGGGCCAGCAGACCGACGACAGTCCATTTCCGCCACTTTGTGCTATGCAGCATAGCTCAGCACCATGTTTAGAAGGTTGGATAGACGGTAAACATCGACGGCGAGAAGGATCACGCTACCGACGAGCAACCACAAGGGCATGCCAAAGCGGAAAACGATGCAAAGCAGGGCGATGTTCAGGATCTGAAAATTCATCTCATCGGCATAGACTCCGGCTCCCAGAAGAAAACCGATCTCGATGGCGAGAAAGACGAGTGAATTCAATCCAAGCAGCAGAAGAATGCCGACAGCAAGCTGCCAGACAAGTATGAATATCGAGATCGCTCGATAATATATGCAGGGAGTAGTCGAAGTGCCGTCACACAGAAATGAAAACAATCTCTCGGTCGTTGAGCCGCCCGTGCTGAGCCACGCAATGAATGAGCCATCTACGTAGCTGCCTGCCAAGATTTTCTGGGAAAACGCGGCAAGCATCACTATCCCAAGAGTTATCCTCAGATAATAAGCATAGAGATCCGACGTCCACCAATCTTTGAACAGGAGTGCGATTGGTATGGACCAGAGTGCAAGATAGGTGTGATTGGCGAGCATGGCCCAATCCGGCAGGATCGCAAGCGCTGCTATGGCGATAAAGAGCCCGACCGCCAATCTGCTTGTGCGGGCCCATGCGGCGAGCACGGAAGACAGTACAAGCCCCGCGCCCAACACGTCGAGAGTAAACCGACCGTACAAATGCACTTTGACATATGAGCCAATCCAGAGCGGGTGTTCCTGAAAGGCCACTGATAGAATAGCCACGGTCAGCGGCACACGATATCTGGCTCCGCTCGCTTCATATAATTGTGAAAGCTTTGAAAAATACGGATTGGTTTTTGGCATTTCATCGTAGCGTTGATCTACGGTGCGGATAAACCGGCTATCCATGTTTCGCCTCAGCAATGAGGTCCTCCCAGGAACCTCGTCAATTAACCGAGAAAGACTCAACAGAGAAACACGCACGAATTGGAATGACCGACACCTCCCCTCAGTCCGATCCAGAAAGCCCGGCGGGAGGGGAGATGAATGAATGACAATGGCTGTCTTCTATTGCCGCTTGCCTGGCAATTGATATCGGCTTCTCGCGCATTCGTCCACGAGCTTATCGGGCCGGATGCTCTAACGAAGCCAATTTAACCGCGCATGCCGGTTCACATCCTTGTAGAGAAGGTAGCGGAAGCGCCCCGGTCCGCCGGCATAGCAGGCTTGCGGGCAGAAGGCCCTGAGCCACATGAAATCGCCGGCCTCCACTTCCACCCAGTCCTGGTTCAGCCGATAGACCGCCTTGCCTTCGAGCACATAGAGGCCGTGTTCCATCACATGGGTCTCGGCGAAGGGAATCACCGCGCCTGGCTCGAGTGTGACGATCGTCACATGCATGTCGTGCCTGAGATCCCGAGGATCGACAAAGCGCGTGGTCGCCCATCGACCGTCGGTGCCGGGCATGGGGTCGGGCTTGATGTCGCGCTCATTGGCGACAAGGGCCTCCGGTTTTTCGAGGCCCTCGACCGCCTCGTAGGATTTGCGGATCCAGTGGAACTTGGCGGGGCCTGAGGCCTCGTTGCGGACCGACCAACGGGTGCCCGGTGGAATGAAGGCAAAGAAACCGGGCGTCATCTCATGCCGCTTGCCTTCGATCGTCAACGCCAGGCTGCCCTCGACGACGAACAATCCCGCTTCCGCATTGCCGTCGGTTTCGGGCCGCGTGCTGCCCCCGCCGGGACCGACTTCCATGATGTATTGCGAGAAGGTCTCGGCGAAGCCCGAGAGCGACCGCGCGATGATCCAGGCCCGGGTCTTTTCCCAGAACGGCAAGGCGCTCGCCACGATATCGCGCATCACGCCTTTCGGAATGACGGCATAGGCTTCCGTGAAGGCCGCGCGGCCGGTCAGAAGCTCGCTCTGCGCCGGGTGGCCGCCGAGCGCGGAAAAGTATTTTCCGGAGGTCATTGGGGTTTGCTTTGAACGAGATCGCCAAGGGCGGTCAGAAGCGGGGCGAGCTCCGTCTCATAGCGCCGCCAGCGCTCGACCGAGCTGCTATAGATCGGGTTCCTGACCTGCTGCCGGCTGAAGGTGCGGACCGTTCGTCCCGCTTCATGGAACTTGAGGCAGGCGTCGTCCCACGGCAGCCCGATGAAGTCGATCAGCTTCCTGGCTTCGTTCTCGAAGTCCGCCGTGAGCTGCTCATAGTTCAGCTCATAGATTCTCAGGGGCACCACCGTTTTCCAATGATCCATGAGCCGCTTGTATTCGCGATAATAGAGGCCCAGATCCGTAAGGTTCCTGCTGTAGCCGTGAGCTTCATTGAGCGGATTCTGGAAGCATGACCAGCAGGTATCGACCGGATTGCGCGAGCAATGGACGATGCGCGCCTCGGGACACATCAGAGCCAGGAATGCCAGATTCTCGAAATTATGCGGTAGCTTGTCGACGACACGTTCCGCCTTGGGGGCGTGGAACTTGAGCAGGTCGACGTAATTGTCGCCCATCTCGCGCAGGCCCTTGTCCCCCAGAGCGCCGAGCGACGCCATGAACTTGCTGATATCGCGGCGAGGACCATAGTCGAGCCGATTGACGAACAGCCCGATTCGCAAGAGCTCGCCAGCTCCGCCCGCCCGGCCATGGCTGGCGATAATCTGCTCCGTGAGTGTCGTGCCCGAGCGCGGCATGCCGACGACAAGGACAGGGAGCGGGCTTGGATTTCCAACGGCGGAGCGTTCGCGGAAAAAGCCCGGAGTGACAATCTCGATGAGCCTGTCCACCCAGGCGCGGTATTTTCCGATGTCAAAACTGCCCGTGGACAGCCGGTTGGCCTGGTCGAAATGCGAAAAGGCCAGGGGATAGTTGCGTGCCCTCTCGTGAATGAAGCCGAGGGCGGTGTGGAGCCGGCTGCGTCCCTCCTCTTTGAGCTTGTCGTTTGCCAAAAGCTGCTCGATTTCGGCGGTGATCGCGGCATCCCCTTCGGGGGGAGGGTTTCGCGAGAAATAGTAATATGATCCGATGCGGTTGTTTGATCGCGACTGCCGTAGCTCTTGATAGAGCACGCTCGCCGCATCACCCTTGCCGTGGGCATCGAGGCTCTCCGCAAGCTCCCGCTTCACGTCGCTGTCACCCGGCATGATCTTGTGAAGACGCTCGAGATAGGGCAGCGCCTTTTCGGCCTTGCCGACCTCATTGTAGTATTTGCCGATAGCGAGAAGGGCCGCCGAGAGATCGGGCTTGATCGCCAGCGCCTTGTGAAGGAAAGGCAGAGCCAGTTCGATGAGATGAAGATCGATATAGAGACGCCCGAGATTGTTCAGATAATGCGCATTCTCCGGCTCCGCCTTGACGGCGAATTCGAAATGGGGAACGGCCAGTCTATTCTTGTCCTGTCGGACATAGGCGACGCCCAATATGTTATGGACGTCGGGCCTCCGCGGATTGGCCTTGAGGAGTTTGAGGGCTTCGGTCTCGGCTGCGGCAAGATCGTTACGCTCCATCAGCGAACCGATCCGCCGGATCTCGGCCACGACCGGATCCGGCCTCTTATAGGAAAACTGCGAGCCCAATTTCATCTTCATTGCAGACCGATCCGAAACCCTTGCGCGTGATGCCGGCTCCATAGAAGCCATCACGCTTTAGCAGGAGCAACCCTGTAGTCCAATCCGGAAAAAAACCAAAGGCCCCTGCAGTGATGCAGGGGCCTCTGGTAGGAGATCGGAACTCAGGAATGAGAAGCAGGAACGACCACTCCTGAGCCCGCAATCCTCAACTGCTGTTACGGGAACCGCAGATAGGTGCCGAACCACACCTGCAAGCTGTCGCCATCGTCTTCGATCCCAGCGGTGCTGCCGGGGGCATTCACGAAGTCGTTGAACTCGACATAGGTGGCGCCGAAGCCCAGCGTAACCTGGCTGACCGGATCCCAGAAGATGCCGCCGTTGAAGCCGAGCGCTTCACCACCAAGATCATAGTCTTCGTAGCCGAGGCCCAATTCCAGCCGGGTATCCTCGGACACATTGGCGATCACGCCGCCGCTGGCGCCCCAGAACTCGTCATCCGTGGTGACCGGCGAGACGTTGTTCGCATAGGACGATGTGCCTTCGCCAACCACCGCAGCCGCGTAGAAGGTGAAGCTGTCGGCGATGCCAATGGTGGCGCCGCCGCCGACCGCCCAGTCGGTCGACCCGAATTCGTCGTCCTGAAGGAGGCCGACGACCTGAGCCGTGAAGGCGTCAGACGAGTACATCAAGTAAGCCTGGAGATTCGGGATGTCCGACTTGTCTTTCTCCGTTGTCGAAGTCGTCAGCACCAGGAATGTGCCGGTGTTGCCGACGCCGTCGGTGGTCGTCACGGTGGCGACGCCGGTCTTCACGGTCGTGATATTGTCCGGATCTTCGACGGAGATCGCGAAGGCCAACGGGCCGCTCGTGAAGGTGAGGCGGAACTGCTCGTTGTTGACGTTCGACGGACCGACCGTGCGGACCGGGAGCGAGCTCACCATCCAGTCAAGGCTGGTCTGCAGAGCGCCGGTATTGTCGTTATAGCCGGCCATCAGCTCCCATTCCGGAGCGAATTTCCACCAGCCATAGGCCTTGTTCATATTGGTGGATTCGGAATAGTCCGAGAAGTTGCCGCCGCCCGAGGCTTCGAGACGGAAATAGCCGCCGACTTCGCCGACCGCCGTGTCGACCTTGCCGCGGATAAAGATACGGCCGCGATTGGCCACATCAAGCGTATCGTCGCTGTGCTTGTCGTCGATATCGGTATAGACCAGGGCGGTGCGGATTTCACCGGACACCGATACTTCCGCGACCGGAGCCGCGTCAGCCGTCGGCATGACCGAGAACGTGATACCCGAATCTTCACGCACGCGATCACCATAACGCTCAGGCAGGATACCTTCGAAGGTTCCCTGGCCGTCACGGAAGGTCAAAAGGCTGTAGCCCGACGGCGCCGACGCCTGCGGCTGAGCCTCGAGCTGCGACACTCGCGTCTGCAGAGCCTCGATCTGCGCCTTGAGATCGGCGAGATCGTCGGCTCGGGCAGCAGTGGCAGTCACGGCCACAGCCGCACTACCGAGAAGCGCCCACTTCATCATCTTCATTATGTTTCTCCCACTTCTTGGAGTGTTCAAAGCGGCCCCCCGATCCCCTACAGAAACTGGCTTGGAAGGCTGCACGACTGAATCGTGCATGGCGCTACATTCTTCTCGCTGGTCTCCAGCGTCAAGTAACCTGGGCCGCACTATGGCAGAATCTCGACAGGTGTTGCCGGTTTGCCACATATATGGATGGAGGGATTGGCAGGAGATTCCTGATTTGTTTCACTTTGGGGCGACGCTCCTAGCCCTTATCAGGCTTAAGAAATACCGAATTTAACTATGAGGAAACACCGTCGGAGGCGGGAAAAGGCCGAAGGCAGACGGCGGCCGGAATAAAACCCGTTCGGGCTAGCTTGCTGGAGCCGAAGCTCACGGTAGAGAGGCCTGCCTACGCCCTTCGAGCCCCGGCGCGGCGCGGCCTGAACCTCAAGCTGGCTCGATTCTTGACTTTGCCGGGCCTAGGACCCTATATCGCGGCACTCCTGAATAGGGCGATTAGCTCAGTTGGTAGAGCACTGTGTTCACATCGCAGGGGTCACTGGTTCGAGTCCAGTATCGCCCACCAGCCTTCGCTCGCGAAGCGTGCGAAGGCTGCCGCGCCGAAGCCCGAAGGGCGAAGGCGGGCCGGTTGCCGCGAGCTTCGGCTCGGCAAGCCAGCCCTAAGGTTCAAATGGTCTTCGGATCGGCAAGCCAGCCCTAAATTTAAAATGATCTATGTCTATGAAGTTGCGCCTGTTTTCACGAGCTTGGGCTCGGCAAGCGCCGCCCGAATCGGCTCATAGGCCTCGGAAAAGTGGCTGATCAGGGCGTCGGGCTTGAAGCTCTGGATGGGCAGGGCGGTGTAGCCGAAGGTCACGCCCAAGACCGGAACCCCGGCGGCCCTGGCCGTCAGCACGTCGGTCTCGCTGTCGCCGACGAGGAGGGAACGCGCCGTCTCGGCCCCCATCCGGCGCAGCGCCTCGCGATAGGGGGCGGGATCGGGCTTGGCGATGCCGATCGTGTCGGGGCCGACAATGGCGCTGAAATAGGTGCTGAGGCCCAGGGCATCGATCAGCTTGACCGACAGGCCTTCGAGCTTGTTGGTGCAGATGCCGAGGCCGATGCCGTCCGCCTTGAGCCGGTCCAAGAGCGCGACGCAGCCCGGAAAAGGCACGCTTTCCCTTGCGATATGGGCGCCATAATAGGCGACGAATTTCTCATAAAGGGGCTCGATATCCTGAGCGTCGAGCGGGCCTCCCGTCGCCGTGAAGCCGCGGGCGATGAGCTTGCGGGCGCCATAGCCCACGAATGCGCGCACCTGGCCGAGGGTTACTTCGTCGCGGCCGGCGCTGGTGAGGACATGATTCGTGGCGCGCCACAGATCGGGAGCGGTGTCGACGAGCGTCCCGTCGAGGTCGAAGATAACGGCTTTGTGGGTCATGATCGGTCTGGGCGCCCGGATATAGCCGTGCTCTCCCGGTCCCGGCAAGACTGTGCGTCCTGCTGCGCGCCCATGGGGCGCTTCGCAGGACTGGAGGGGAACCCTCCGAAGCTCGAGCTAGCGAAGGAGGGCACGGCAGCCATGAAAACCGCCTTTTTGCGGTTTCGGGCGCCTGTGCTAAGACGCCGCCGGCGAAAGCGTCAGGCGCTTCACAATTTACCGAACCTTCCCTAATGGCGCTGCATTGACAGGCCGGGAAGGCTCCAAAGGACAGGAGAGAGGACCCATGGATATCCACAAGACCCAGGCACTGCGCGACATCCTCAAGGACAAGTCGCTCCTCAAGGAGAAATGCTACATCGACGGCAAATGGGTTTCGGGCAAGGCTGTGATCGACGTCACCAACCCGGTGAACGAGGACGTGATCGCCTCCGTGCCCAATCTGGGTGCGGCCGAGACCAGGAGCGCCATCGAGGCGGCCGCCAAGGCCCAGAAGGCCTGGGGCTTGAAGCCCGCCAAGGAACGCACGGCGATCTTGCGCAAATGGTATAATCTGATGCTGGAGAACCAGGAGGACCTGGCCCAGATCATGACCGCCGAGCAGGGCAAGCCCTTGGCCGAATCGCGCGGCGAAGTGGTCTATGGCGCCTCCTTCATCGAATTCTTCGCCGAGGAGGCCAAGCGCATCTATGGCGAGACCATACCCTCGCCCTGGCCGACGTCCCGCATCGTCACCATCCGCCAGCCCATCGGCGTCGTCGGCGCCATCACGCCGTGGAACTTCCCCAATGCCATGATCACCCGCAAGGCGGGTCCGGCGCTCGCCGCCGGCTGCAGCTTCGTCTGCAAGCCCGCCAGCGAGACGCCGCTCTCGGCCCTGGCCCTGGGCGAACTCGCCGAGCGCGCCGGCATCCCCGCGGGCGTCTTCAACGTCATCACCGGGTCGGCCAGGCCGATCGGCGGCGAGCTGACCTCCAACCCCCTGGTGCGCATCCTGACCTTCACCGGCTCGACCGAGATCGGCAAGCTCCTGATGCAGCAATGCGCCTCGACGGTGAAGAAGGTCGGCATGGAGCTCGGCGGCAACGCGCCCTTCATCGTCTTCGACGACGCCGATCTCGATGCCGCGGTCCAAGGCGCCATGGCGTCCAAATACCGCAATGCCGGCCAGACCTGTGTGTGCGCCAACCGCATCCTGGTCCAGGACAAGGTCTATGACAAATTCACCGAGAAGTTCGCCGAAGCGGTGAAGAAGCTGAAAGTCGGCAATGGCGCCGAGCAGGGCGTCACCACCGGCCCCCTGATCAATCCCGCCGCGGTGAAGAAGGTGCGCGAGCATATCGATGACGCGGTGAAGAAGGGCGCCAAGCTCGTGACGGGCGGCAAGGAGCTCGGCGGCAATTTCTTCGAGCCGACGATCCTGCGCGATGTGACGACCGAGATGGCGGTGGCGCGCGAGGAGACCTTCGGTCCGGTGGCCCCGCTCTTCCGCTTCAAGACGGAAGAGGAGGCCATCAGGATGGCCAACGACACCGAATTCGGCCTCGCCTGCTATTTCTATGCCCGCGACATCGGCCGCATCTGGCGCGTCGCCGAGGGCCTCGAATATGGCATGGTCGGCATCAATGAAGGCATCATCTCGACCGAGGTGGCGCCCTTCGGCGGTGTCAAGGAATCAGGCATCGGCCGCGAGGGCTCGCATCACGGCATCGAGGAATTCACCGAGATCAAATACATGCTGATGGGCGGCCTCGGTTCGTAGGCGTAAGGTTAGCCGATACACGGCAATTTCTCCCTCCGCCGCCGAAGGCGGGGAGGGTGGCGCGCGGAACGCGCGACGGGTGGGGTGTCTACGCAAGGGAGGTGTCTCAAAGCAATGCAGGCAGTTCAAGCCACTCATTGGACATATCACGGCGGAGAGACCCCACCCGTCCGCCCTTCGGGCGTCCACCCTCCCCGCGCTTCGCGCGGCGGAGGGAGGTTCGACAGCGGGGCTTCATGACTCCCGATGAGCTGAAGAAGGCCGCGGCGCTTGCCGCGCTCACTCACATCAAATCCGGCATGAAGCTCGGCCTCGGCACCGGCTCGACGGCGAAGCATTTCGTCGATGCGGTGGGTGAGAAGGTCAAGCAAGGCTGGGACCTCCTCTGTGTGCCGACGTCGGAAGCCACCCGCAAGCAGGCGGAAGGCCTCGGCATAAAGCTCACGACGCTCGACGAGACGCCGGTGCTCGATTTGACCGTCGACGGCGCCGACGAACTCGATGGCCAGTTGCGCCTCATCAAGGGCGGCGGCGGCGCGCTGCTGCGCGAGAAGATCGTCGCCTCGTCCTCGCGCAAGATGATCGTCATCGCCGATGCGAGCAAGAAGGTCGAAGTGCTCGGCAAATTCCCCTTGCCGGTCGAGGTCGTGCCCTTCGGCCTGAAGGCGACGGCGATCAAGATCGACCAGGCTTTCACCTGGACCCGCAATGAGGGGAAGGTCGCCTTGCGCATGCGCGACGGCAAGTCCTTCGTCACCGACAACGGCAATGTCATTCTCGATTGCGCGCTGGGCCGCATCGAGAATGCCGACAAGCTCGCCGCGGCCCTTTCCTCCATCCCCGGCGTCGTCGATCACGGCCTGTTCATCGGCATGGCCTCGCTCGCGATCATCGCCGGTGCTGCGGGCGTCGAGACGCTCGAACGATGACGAAGTTCGATTACGACCTCTTCGTCATCGGCGCGGGCTCGGGCGGTGTCCGGGCGGCGCGCATCGCCGCCCAGCATGGCGCCAAGGTCGCGGTCGCCGAGGAATATCGCGTCGGCGGCACCTGCGTCATCCGCGGCTGCGTGCCGAAGAAGCTCTTCGTCTATGCGAGCCACTATGCGGAAGCCTTCGAGGATGCCGTGAATTTCGGCTGGACGACCGAGAAGGTCGCCTTCGACTGGCCGACCCTGGTCGCCAACAAGGACAAGGAGATCGACCGGCTCAACAAAGCCTATATCCGCAATCTGGAAGGGGCGGGGGCCGAGCTCATCATGGCGCGCGCCGCCTTCGAGGACCGCTACACGATTGCTCTTTCCGATGGCCGCCGCGTCAGCGCCAAATATGTGCTCATCGCCACCGGTGCCACACCTTTCGTGCCGCTGCATCTGCCGGGACGCGAATTCGCCATCACCTCGAACGAGGCCTTCCATCTGGAAAGCCTGCCGCAGCGCATCTGCATCGTCGGCGGCGGCTATATCGCGGTCGAATTCGCCGGCATCTTCAACAATCTCGGCGTCGAGACCGTGCTCATCCATCGCGGCGAGAAGATCCTGCGCGGCTTCGACGAGGACCTGCGCGACCATCTCACCAACGAGATGAAGAAGAAGGGCATCGAATTCCGCCTCTCCTGCGACGTCGCCCGGATCGAGCGCTCGGGCACCGGGGTGCGCGTCACCTGCAATGACGATGCGGTGTTCGGCGCCGGCCAGATCATGTATGCGACGGGGCGCATCCCTAATGTCTTAGGGCTCGAGCTGGAGAAGATCGGCGTCGAGCTCACTCCCCATTATGCGGTGAAGGTCGACGACTATTCGCGTTCGAGCGTCGACAACATCTATGCCGTCGGCGATGTGACCAACCGGCTCAACCTGACGCCGGTCGCGATCCGCGAGGGTCATGCTTTCGCCGATACGGTGTTCGGCGGCCGTGACATCAAGGTCGATCATACCAATGTGCCGACCGCCGTCTTCTCGCAGCCCGAGATCGGCACCGTCGGCATGACCGAGGCGCAAGCCCGGGCGGCTAGTCCCACGATCGACATCTACAAGACGTCGTTCCGCCCCATGCGCCATACGATCACCGGGCGCGACGAGCGCATGCTGATGAAGCTCGTGGTCGATGGCGGAACCGACAAGGTGCTCGGCTGCCATATCGTCGGGCCTGATGCCGGCGAGATGGCGCAGCTTCTCGGCATCGCCGTCAAGATGGGGGCGACCAAGGCCGATTTCGACGCCACCATGGCGCTGCATCCGACCGCCGCCGAGGAACTGGTCACCATGCGCCAGAAATGGACCGGCTGAAAAATTAGGCATCGGCTGCGACCCGGCGACACATGCCGCCGCAGCGTCATCCCACTATGCTTCGCAAAATGACCCTCGAACCGCATCCGTTGCGCGGCGCCGTTCTGGGCGAGGTGCATGCGCGCCCTTTTGCGGCCATTTCACCGCCGCTGCGCCTCCTGCATTTCGCGTTCATGACCGATGCCGAGCTCGCCCAGCGTGACCGCGCCGCCTTTGGCGAATTCGTCGCGGCGCGCGGCCATCGGGGTCCCGATGCCTCATCGAAGCATTACCGAGTCGCCTTCGCCGATTCGGCCGTGCGCTGGGAGCAGCATGCCGAATTCACGACCTATACCTGGGAGCTCGCGAGCCTCGACACGACACCCTTCGCCCGTCCGGCGGCTGATCTGCAGAAGGCCATGCTGCAATTGCCGCAGCCCGGGCCTTTGATGGTCGCGGTCGATCTCCATTTGCTCGCGCAAACGGAAGGCGACGAATGGCGCAAGGTCTTCGATCCTGCAGGCCTCGTCGCCTGCGAGACCGAGGCGGGCGATGCTCTGGTGGCGACCGATTTCCATGCCGCCCATGACGGCTTCGTGCGCATCCTCGTGCTCGACCGCGGCATGTCGCCCTTGCGCGCTGGCATCTTCGTGCAGCAGCTCCTCGAGCTCGAGACCTACCGCACCTTCTGCCTGCTCGGCTTACCCGAAGCGCAAAGACTGCAGCCGGTCGTGCGTCGCATCGAGCAGTCGCTGGGCGAGATCACCGCCGAGATGACCCGGAGCGAAGGCCTCGCCGCCAACAAGGCGCTGCTCAACCGTCTGATGGCGGTCGCGGGCGAGCTCGAGGCCGGCGCCAGCCAGTCGCAGTTCCGCTTCGGCGCCACGCGTGCCTATGCCGAGATCGTGCGCGCCCGGCTCGCCTCCTTGCGCGAGCGGCCGATCGACGGCCTCCAGACCATGACCGCCTTCATGGACCGGCGCCTGATGCCGGCGATGCGCACCTGCTTCAGCATGCAGGATCGCCAGACCGACCTGTCCTACAAGCTCATGCACGCCGCCAATCTCCTGCGCACCCGTGTCGATATCGATGTCGAGGAGCAGAACGGCAATCTCTTGAAGGCGATGAGCGAACGCACGCGGTTACAGCTCCGGCTGCAGCAGACGGTGGAGGGGCTTTCGATCGCCGCCATCAGCTACTATGTCGCGGGCCTTCTGAGCTACTTGCTCGATACCCTGCCCAAGGAGGCGCTGGGCATCGACATGAAATACGTCAAGGCCGTCATGATTGTAGCCGTCGTCACGGCTATAACCCTCATCGTTCTCAGGATCAGGCGCCGGCATGGGGAGGGTGCCCCCGCCGGGGCCATGGAATAAACTGCCTTTTGCTGCTGTATCTGGGATTAAAGGTCGAGATGAATTTCCGCGCTGATCTCACTGCCGAGATACCGTATCTGCGCCGTTTTGCCCGGGCTCTCACGGGTGATCCGGCGCTGGCGGACGATCTCGTCCAGGATTGCATCGAGCGGGCGCTGGTGAAGAGCCATCTCTATGATGCGACGCGGCCCTTGCGGGCCTGGCTCTATGCGGTGCTGCGCAACATCCATGTCAGTGGCCTCAGGCGCGAGAGGCGGGCCGGGATCGTGAAGACGGTGGACGATCTGACCGATCCCGAGGCGGCGCTGAAGCCCTCGCAGGAGGGCGAGACATTGTTCATGCAAGTGGCGGCGGCGCTCGACCGGCTGCCCGACCAGCAGCGCGAGGTGGTGGTCCTCGTGGCGCTGGAGGACATGAGTTACCGCGATGTCGCCGAGATCACCGGCGTGCCGGTGGGAACGGTGATGTCGAGATTGTCGCGGGCGCGGAGCGCGCTTAGGGAATTGATAGGCGAAGAGGCGAGACCCTCTTTGAGACGAGTGAAATGACTGAGCCTGAAAACAGCCAAGACTGGTCGTTGCACGCCTATGCCGATGGCGAGATCGCCGGGCAGGAATGCCGGGCGCTGGACGAGCGCCTGGCCAACGATCCCGAGGCGCGCGCCAAGGTCGAGGCCTGGCGGCGCCAGAAGGCCTGGCTCAAGGAAGCCTTCGATCCGGTGCTGGAGGAGACGGTGCCGCCGCAGATCAAGGTGGCGCTGCGCCACAGGCGGGGCTTCACCTTGTCGCCCGCCGCCATCGCGGCGGCGCTGGCCCTGCTGCTGCTCGGGGGCGCCGCCGGCTGGTTCGCGAGCCTCCAGGTGAACGCACCCAAGGCGATGCAATTCGCCGATCTCGCCATCGAGGCGCATGAGATCTATTCGCGCGAGAACCGCCACGCGGTCGAGGTTGCGGCCAATGACAGCGAGCACTTGACGAGCTGGCTGTCGAAGCGCGTCGGCCACAAGCTCGTCATCCCGGATCTGGCCGCGCGCGGCTACACCTTCCTCGGCGGCCGTCTCCTCGCCGCCGGCACGCAGCCTGCGGCGCAACTGATGTATGAGGACGCCAACAAGCGCCGCATCACCATCTTCCTCACCGCCAATCAGGGCGGGTCGGAGACGAAATTCGTCATCGAGGAAAAGCACGGCGTCACCGCCTGCTATTGGCTCGACGGTCCTTTGGGCTTCGTCATCGCCGGAGAGACGAGCCGCGACGACATCATGGACCTCGCCAACATGGTCTATCGGTCTTTCGAGAGCTGATGCCGGTTGCTTCGGCAAGAGGGGCGCGCGAGCGCTGTTCTCGGATACAGGGAAAATACAGGCAATTTCGCAAGAAAAGCGGGTCTGCGAAGGGCGAGGATCACTTCAGCCTTGCAATCGAGAAGTCCGGCACCGTGTCGGGCTTCACCATGACCGCATTCTGCCGGTTCTGGGTAAGTTTCCTGACCTGCGTCGTGAGCCACAGATTGAGCTCGGCGGTCGAGATGCTGCCGTCCTTCTCATAGTCGGCGCCGCCGGCGATGCCTTGGAGCAGCGCCTCGGTGAAGGCGCCGTTGTTCCAGTCGGCGCGCTCGAGCGAGAGTTCGTTGCCGCCCGACGAGGCGAACATGATGACGCCGGAATCGGCGCGCGCCATGCGGTTGACCACCGCCGTCACATCGGCCTGGGCGACATCGCCCTTGAGACTGTCGGCCGAATGGCAGGCATCGATGAAGAACATCGCCTTGCCGGCGAGCGATGAGATCGCCTCGCGGATCTCGCTTTCCCCGATCGCCGTCGAGCGCAGGTCTTCCGGATCGCCGCCGACGGGCAGGAAATAGAAACGCTGCTTGGCATCGGTGACGCCGTGCCCGGCCATGAACAGGAGGCCCACGTCCTCAGGCCCGACCTTGTCCTCGAGCCAGCCCAAAGCGGAGCGGATGTTTTCGGCGCTCGCTTCCGCATCGGTCAGGAGCTTGATCTCGGTCGCCTCATAGAGCGCACCTTTTTCAGCCGCCGTGCTTTGCGAGAAATCGCGCGCATCGTCATCGGCGAAATTGAGCTTGAGACCAGCCTTCTCATAGTCGCTGACGCCCACGAAGACGGCATAGAGCTTGCGCTTGATCTGGTCCTCGGACGGCGGGCCGGCCCATTTCAGCGTGATCCGCGCCGGCACGCTCACCGCATCGCCCTGCCTGGCGATGAGCGACACGTCGACATCGCGCGCCGGGATGGTGACGTCGAGGCTCTGCGTGTCGTCGTCGGTGACGACGGCAGCGCCGCGCTGGCCTTGCGGGCGCCCGTCGATCAGGACCTCGATCTCATCGGCAGGCTTTCCGTCGGGCGTGCGCACGCGGTAGGCGAGCGTCACCAGCGTCTCGGTGACGGAAGCGCCTTGGCCGGGATTGACGATCTCGATCACCGGGGGCAGGGCGTCGGCGATCTCCTGCTTGCGGTTCGGACGCTTCGCTTTGGCGTTGGCGGCCTTGATCGCCTCGCCTTCATCATAGGTGTTGAACACCTCGCGCACGATATCGGGCCGATAGAAGCGGTCGTGGAACTGGCTCGCCGGGAAGAAATCGGGCGTCTCGTCGACGCCGCGATTGACATGCCAGCCGATGAGGTCCTCGCCGCCCGGAGAGGCGGCGTAATAGCCCGTCGGAGTCCAGGCGATCCAGCGCTTGTCGACGGCATTGACGAAAAGCGCCAGAAGCTCGGCGCCGTCGGCGAGCCGGTACCAGCGGATCGTGCCGTCGGTGTGGGCGGCGATCAGCAGCTGATCCTTCGCCGTGATGTTGAGGCCCCAGGGGATCGAAGGCACGGCGAGCTTCCAGAGCCGCGTGCCTTTCTTGGTGTAGCGCCGGAGGGCAAAGTCGGTGCCGAGCACCAGGGTTTCGCCATCCTCCTCGATGGCGAGAGCGCGGCTCGTTTCATTCTTGTCAAGCTCAAGCGGTGCGCCGCTGATGCTCGTATCGTCCCGGCCGTTCCAATCCTCGACGGCGAGCTGGGTCACATTGGCGGGCTTGAGATCGCCTGGCGGCTGCGGGGATTCGGTGAAGCGAAGCGTCGACATGTCGAACAGCCACGGATCCAGGCCTTCTACGCCGAGGCCGAACCGCACGCGCATGCCGTCCTCACTGACGGTAAAATTGTCGCCGAGCTCGCCGCGCAGATCGGCGGCGATGCTCGTCTTGCGCAGCACGATGTCGCCATTCGCGTCATAGACGGTGAAACCGTGATTGGCATCAGAAATGGCGGCGCCGCCGCCCGGCATGGCCTTGAGATCCATCACCGTATTGGCCGCCGCATCGACGGCCAGGCGCTCACCACGGCCTTCATCGCCCCATGCGAACATTTGCATCCGCTCTTCCTTGCCGCCTCGCGTATAATAGTCGCCCGCGGCAAAGATCATCCGGCCGTCATCCGACCATGCGACGGCGGCAAGATCGCCAATATCGAGCCCGCTGGTATCCGCCTGATAGAGAAGCTTGAGACTCTTGGCGTCGAGGATATCGACGGCCATGGTGCCGACATAGCCGACCACCAGCTTGCTGCCGTCGGGCGAGAAGGCAATGCCCTCGGCCCTGTCGTTGCTGGGCGCGTAAACGCTTCCGAGCAGCTCGAGATTGGGTGAGTAAAGCCTGAGCCCGCGATCATGCGAAGTGACCGCCATCTCGCCGCTCGCGCTGAAGGCGATGCCATTCACTTGATCGCCATACTCGCTGTCGCTCAGCACTTGACGCCAATCGGTGGTGTCCCAGACGGCGATACCCGCGCGGTCCCCCAGGCCGACGGCGAGCCTTTTGCCGTCAGGCGAGAAGGTGAGCTCGTTGATAACCTGCCTATGCGGACCGAGGCGGCCCAGCAAGTGGCCGGTTATGCGGTCGAAGATATAGACGTAATAGTCGAGCGCCTCGGGATCGACATCGTCCCATCCGCCCGCCGCGACGAGCTTGCCGTCCGGGCTCAGGGCCACCGCGAAAACCTTGCCGACATCGCCGGGGGCCGTCGGGAGGCGCAGGGTCCGGAGCAGGCGGCCGTCGGGGAGGGACCAGACCCTGACCGTCTTGTCCTCGGAGCCGGTGACCAGGACCTTGCCGTCGGCGCTGACATCGAGGCGCCGGATAACGGCCGTGTGCATGCCGCCGTCGATCCGGAGCATCGGTTCTTTCGGCAGTTCGGCCGCTGGAGCGGCCGTCGCCGCGCCGATGAGGAGAAGTCCCAGTAACCGGATAAGCCACGTCATCATGCCGTCCTTGATAGCGTGAGGGGTCGGGAAATAGCCATCTCCTTGGGGCAGGATTGTGAATTGGGATTGTAAACCTAGGATGCCGCCCTTTCCCCTGGCGGCTTTCGCTGTTACAAGCCCGCCCGACAAACAATCAATTTTGACTTACGAACCGAAGATGAACGACAAGCCCGACACCCCGGCTCGCGACTATCGCGAGACCCTGTTCCTGCCCAAGACCGACTTCCCCATGAAGGCCGGCCTGCCGCAGAAGGAACCGGAAATCCTCAAGCGCTGGCAGGAGATGGATATCTTCACCCGGCTCAGGGAAGATGCGAAGGCCAAGGGCCATGAGCTCTTTATCCTGCATGACGGTCCGCCCTATGCCAATGGCAACATCCATATCGGCACCGCGCTCAACAAGATCCTGAAGGACCTGGTCGTTCGCTCGCAGCAGATGTCGGGCCGGGACGCCAATTACGTGCCGGGCTGGGACTGCCATGGCCTGCCCATCGAATGGAAGATCGAGGAGCAGTATCGCGCCAAGGGCAAGAACAAGGACGCGATACCGATCAACGAATTCCGCCAGGAATGCCGGGCTTTCGCGGAGCACTGGATGGGCATCCAGTCGCAGGAGTTCCAGCGCCTGGGCGTGGTCGGCAACTGGAAGGATCCCTACACCACCATGGCCTTCCCGGCCGAGGCCCAGATCGCCCGCGAGCTCATGAAATTCTCTGCGAGCGGACAATTGTACCGCGGCTCGAAGCCGGTGATGTGGTCGGTGGTCGAGAAGACGGCGCTCGCCGAGGCCGAGGTCGAGTATCAGGACTACACCAGCGACACGATCTATGCGAAGTTTCCGGTGGTGAAAGGGCCCAAAGATCTCGCGGGCGCTTCGGCCGTCATCTGGACGACGACGCCCTGGACGATCCCCGGCAACCGCGCCATCAGCTATTCGCCCAAGATCGCCTATGGCCTCTATGAGATCACCGCGGCGCCCAACGACAACTGGGCCAAGACCGGCGATCGCCTGATCCTTGCCGACAACCTCGCGGCCGAGACCTTCAAGGCCTGCCGCGTCGAGGATTTCAAGCGCATCGGCGATGTCGATATGGCGAAGGTCGCGACTTGCGCGCACCCGCTTAAAGGTCTGGGCTACGATTTCGCCGTGCCGTTGCTCGAAGGCGATCATGTCACCGACGATGCCGGCACCGGCTTCGTGCATACGGCACCGAGCCACGGCGCCGACGACTTCGAGGTCTGGGAAGCCAATCTCGGCAAGCTGAAGGCCTTGGGAGTCAAGACGGAGATTCCCTTCACCGTCGATGCCGAGGGCATCTTCACCGCCGAAGCGCCGGGCTTCGAAGGCAAGCGCGTGCTCACCGAGAAGGGCGAGAAGGGCGATGCCAATGAGGCGATCATACAGGCGCTTCTGGCCGCCAACGCCTTGATCGCGCGCGGCCGCCTCAAGCACCAATATCCGCATAGCTGGCGCTCCAAGAAGCCGATCATCTTCCGCAACACGCCGCAGTGGTTCATCTCCATGGGCGATGGCGAGACGGGCGGCTTGCGCGCCAAGGCGTTGAAAGCGATCGACGAGACGGAGTTCGTGCCGCCGGCCGGCCAGAACCGCTTGCGCGGCATGATCGAAGCACGTCCCGACTGGGTGATCTCCCGCCAGCGCGCCTGGGGCGTTCCGATCGCGGTCTTCGTCAACAAGGCGACCGGGCTCGTCCTCAACGATCCGGAAGTGAACGAGCGCATCGCTCAGGCCTTCGAGACCGAAGGTGCCGATGCCTGGTTCGCCGAGGGCGCGCATGAGCGCTTCCTCAAGGACCGCGTCACCGACACCGACGAATGGGAGAAGGTGAACGACATCCTCGACGTCTGGTTCGATTCGGGCTCGACCCATGCTTTCGTGCTGGAGCAGCGGCCCGATCTGCGCTGGCCGGCCGATGTCTATCTCGAAGGCTCCGACCAGCATCGCGGCTGGTTCCATTCATCGCTGCTCGAGAGCTGCGGCACCAGGGGCAGGGCGCCTTACAACACCGTCATCACCCATGGCTTCACCATGGCGGAAGACGGCCGCAAGATGTCGAAGTCGCTCGGCAACCAGGTCTTCCCGCAGGACGTGATCAAGCAGTCGGGCGCCGACATATTGCGGCTGTGGGTGGCCTCGACCGATTATGTCGACGACCAGCGCATCGGGCCTGAGATCCTCAAGAGCAACGTCGAGGCCTATCGCAAATTGCGCAACACGCTGCGCTACATACTGGGCGCCCTCGACGGCTTCGCGGAGAAGGAGCGTCTCCATCCCAAGGACATGCCGGAGCTCGAGCGCTATATCCTGCACAAGCTCGCGCAAGTCCATGCGAGCGTGCTTGAAGGCTATCGCACCTATGATTTCAAGCAGGTCGTCGCCCAGCTCATCAACTTCATGAATGTCGATCTCTCGGCCTTCTATCTCGATATCCGCAAGGATTCGCTCTATTGCGACGCGCCCTCGTCCAAGCGCCGGCGCGCCTGCCGCACGGTGATGGACCAGCTCTTCCACTGCCTCGCCACATGGCTCGCTCCCATCCTCTGCTTCACTGCGGAAGAAGTGTGGCTGTCGCGCTTCAGGGCTGAGAAGAGCTCCGTCCACCTGATGCAGTTCGCGAGACCGCCCGAGAAATGGGTCGACGCCGATCTGGCGGCGAAGTGGGACAAGATCCGCGAGGTGCGCCGCGTGATCACCGGGGCGCTCGAGATCGAGCGCCAGGTGAAGAAGACCATCGGCTCATCGCTCGAGGCGGCTCCCGAGGTCCATGTTTCCGATGAGGATTTGCTCGCGGTGTTGAAAGGCATCGACATTGCCGAGATGGCGATCACCTCCGATGCGACGCTCGTCGCGGGCGAGGGACCGGCCGATGCGTTCCGGCTCGACGATGTGAAGGGTGTCGCGGTGGTGTTCAAACCGGCAGAGGGGCGCAAATGCGCCCGCTCCTGGAAGATCACGCCGGAAGTCGGCAGCGACAAGGAGTTCCCCGATATCACGCCGCGCGATGCGGACGCGGTGCGCGAATGGCAGAAACGTCACCAGAAGAAACTTTTCGCGTGAGGCTGTGGGGGCGGCTTTCGGGCCTGGGCCTGGTTTTCGCAAGCGCGAGCTTCGCCGTCGACCAGGCCTTCAAATGGTGGATGCTGCATGTCGTCGACATCGAAGCCCGCCAGCCCATTGCCGTGCTGCCGGTCTTCGACATCGTCCTCGCCTGGAACCGCGGCATTTCCTATGGCTGGCTGTCGGACGGCTCCTGGGTTTCGCAAGGGCTCCTGATCGCGCTCGCGGTCATCATAAGCGGGGCGCTATGGACTTGGATCGCCACGGCATCGCGTCCTTTGACCGCCGCGGCCGTCGGCCTCGTTCTCGGGGGGGCGCTCGCCAATGCCTTCGACCGTGCCGTTTATGGCGCCGTGGCCGATTTCTTCTCGTTCCATATCGGCAACTTCGAATGGTACATTTTTAACCTGGCAGATGTAGCCATCGTTGCCGGGGTAGCCCTCTTGGTTTATGAATCCCTAAGCGAGGCTCGGAATAACTAGACGGTCACGGAAATGCCTGATTGCCCGGGCAAATTTCTAAAAGCCTCGCCGCACAATCCGGCAGTGAATGCGACGTTTGAAGGGAATAGCATTAACATGAACAAGGCCACTGGCCTCGCTTTGAGCCTGATGGCGGCGCTTGCCGTCGCCGGTTGCTCCGAGACGAAAATGCAGGATTTGCTGGGGTCGGGCAAAGACGCGACGCCCGATGAAAGCCAGGTTCGCATCAACCGCAATCTCTCGATGCCGCCCGATCTCAATCTGCGTCCGCCCACCGGCGAAGTGACCGAATATGGCGAGCCCAACCAGGTCGCGAGCGCCGCACCGCCGGCCCAGCCGGCGATGGACCAGGCGCAACCCTCGCCTGAGCCTATGCAGACGGCAGCCGCTACACCGCCTCAAGCTTCCGGCGCGGAACCGCCGAAGCAGGACGTCTATGAGAAATACGGCATTTCCAAAACAGGCCCTGACGGCAAGCCGAAGACGGAAACCCAGCTGCTCAGGGAGCTGCGTGCCGCGGAGATCGCCGCGAAGCGCAAGGCCAATCCGAATTACGGCACCATCTGGAACATGGGCAACGTCTTCAAGGACGAATAGCGCTCCCTGCGGACGGATCACGGAAAATTGTGTCACGATTTTCCGGCAGAATGTTGCTTAACTCACTGCCACGCATAATCGCAAAGGTACCCTTCATGAGTTTCCAGCGCCGCGGGCTGAAAGCCGCCTTCGCCGGCCTCTTCCTGCTTGCCGTCTTCGTGCGCCCGCTTCCCGCAGCGCAGCCGCTCGCCGAAACCTTCACCCTCAACAACGGCATGCAGGTCGTGGTCATTCCCGATCACCGCGCGCCCGTCGTCACCCATATGGTCTGGTACCGGGTCGGATCGGCCGATGAGCCCCAGGGCCAGACCGGTGTCGCGCATTTCCTCGAGCATCTGATGTTCAAGGGCACCACCAAATATCCGGCAGGCGCCTACAACCGCCTCATCCGCGAGAATGGCGGCGACGACAATGCCTTCACGTCTAAGGACTACACCGCCTATTTCCAGCGCATCGCCAAGGACCGCTTGGGCCTGGTGATGGATCTCGAAGCCGACCGCATGCAGAATCTCGTGCTCAAGGACGAGAATGTCCTGCCCGAGCTCAAGGTGGTGGAAGAGGAGCGCCGCGAGCGCACCGACAATGATCCTTCGAGCATCCTGGGCGAGCAGCTCGATGCCATCCTCTATCTCGTCCATCCCTATCGCAAGCCGGTGATCGGCTGGTCGACGGAAGTGCCGAACCTCACGCGCGCGGACGCCATCGCTTTCTACAAGGCGCATTACACGCCGGCCAACGCCATTCTCGTGGTGGCGGGCGATGTGACGGTGGATGAGGTGAAGAAGCTCGCCGAAGAGCATTATGGCCGGCTCACCAATACGTTCGATGTCAAGCCGCGCGAGCGGGCGAAGGAACCGGATCCCGTGGCGCCGCGCCGCGTGACGGTGACCGATGCGCGTGCCGCGTCGCCGATCGTTCAGCGCAGCTATCTCAGCGTCTCCTACGCGACGGCCGAGAAAGGCGAAGCGGAAGCGCTCGACGTGCTCGCCGAGGCGCTGGGCGGCGGCGCCACCAGCCGCCTCTACAAGAAGCTCGTGGTCGAGAAGCGCATCGCCTCTTATGCCGGCGCCTGGTATACGGGCGATGGTCTCGATTCCGGAACGTTCGGCGTCTACGGCTCGCCCGTTCCCGGCGGCAAGATCGAGCCGGTGGAGACCGAGATCGACGCGGTGCTCGCGGACATCAAGGCGAACGGCATCACCGCGGACGAGCTCAAGCGCACCAAGGCGACGCTCCTCGCCAGCAATGTCTATGCCCGCGACAACCAGGGCAATCTGGCGCGCGCCTTCGGCACGGCGCTGACCACCGGCACGACCGTCGCCGACGTGCTCGAATGGCCGGATCGCATCGCCGCGGTGAAGCTCGAGGACGTGAAGGCCGCTGCCGCAAAGGTGCTCGACATCCGGCGCTCGGTCACCGGCGTCCTCCTGCCGGCGCCCGGATCGGCGGCCGGCGGCGGTGAGCCGAGCCCGCCGTCGATCTCCAATTCCTCGCAACAATAAGCATGAGGCTCGTGATGCGCCCGCTTCGTCCTGTCCTCGGGGTCTTCGCCCTTCTCGTCATCGGCGTCCTGCCCGCAGGGGCCATCGACATCAAGGAAGTGAAGAGCAAGGCCGGCGTCACCGCCTGGCTAGTCGAGGACCACACCAATCCCTTGATCGCCATGCAGTTCGCCTTTTCAGGCGGTGCCGCTAACGATGCCAGTGGCAAAGAGGGTACGGCGCATTTCATCACCGCGATGATGGACGAAGGGGCGGGCGATCTCGATTCGGCCGCCTTCCAGGCCAAGCGCGACGAGCTCAACATGAAGATGTCGTTCGATGCGAATTTCGATCATTTCGAGGGCTCGTTCCAGACGCTGACCGACAAGCGCGACGAATCTTTCGCGCTTCTGAAGCTCGCTCTGGCCAAGCCGCGTTTCGACAAGGAGCCGCTCGACCGGGTGCGCGACCAGCTCCTGGTCGGAGCCCGCGACAATGCAGAGGATCCGGAGAAGATCTCGTCCCGCGCCTGGATGGTGAAGGCTTTTGACGGTCATCCTTATGCGCGCGAAGCGGAAGGCACTGTCAAGTCGCTGGCGACCATCACCGGCGATGACCTCAAGGCGATGCACAAGCAACTCTTCACGCGCAAGGGACTGAAGGTGGCTGTCGTCGGCGATATCGACGAGGCGACGCTGGTCCGGCTTCTGGACGAGACCTTCGGCGACCTGCCGGACACCGAACCGCCGCGGCCCGCGCCGATGATCCATGTCGCCGACAAGCCGGAGACGCAGATCATCGAGCGCGACATCCCGCAGAGCATCATCACTTTCGGCCATGACGGCATGCTGCGCTCGGATCCGGATTTCATTCCGGCCTATGTCGCAAGCTTCATACTCGGTGGCGGCGGCTTCGGCTCGCGCCTGACCGAGGAGGTGCGCGAGAAGCGCGGCCTCACTTATGGCGTCTCGATCGGCCTCTATCCCTTCGACCATGCCGGGCTTGTCTTCGGGCAACTGGGTACGCGCAACGACAAGGCGGGCGAAGCGCTCGCCGTGGTCAAGGAGACGATGAAGAAATTCGCTGAAGGTGGGCCGAGCGCGACGGAGCTCGCCGAGACCAAGACCTATCTCACCGGCTCCTATGCGCTGCGCTTCGATTCCAACGCCAAGATCGCCAACCAGCTCCTCGCCATCCAGGAGGACAATCTCGGCATCGACTATGTCAATCGCCGCAACAGCCTCATCGAGGCGGTGACGCTCGACCAGGCGAAGGCGCAGGCCAAGCGCATCTCCGATCCCGACAAGCTCATCGTCACGATCGTCGGCAAGCCGGAGGGCATCACCACGTCCTCGGCGCAGTAACAATCAGGGCTTCGGCGCGACGAAGGGATTGGTCTCGCTGGCGTTGCGGTTGGTCTCGTAGCAGCGCTCGAGCCGCGCCAGGGCGGCGGAGCTCTTGTCGAGCGGAATCCTGAGAGTAGCACCCGCACCTCTGACCTCGAGCCGATTGGCATTCCGAATTGCCTTGTTGAAGCGGTCGTCGGTCAACGCCACGCGCACCGTGTCGGCGGTCGCCGTGACGTCGGTTTTCCAGACGAGTGAGCCCGCCGCGAATTCGACCGGGTAGGTCTTGCCGTTGTCGAGCTTCCAGCGCGGCGATGTCAGCGTCAGCGAGGTGCCGGCTTGGTCGCGGGCAAACCGCGATTCAAGACCGTTGTCGACCGTGCGGCTCATCGTGCAGCGGTCGAATTTCTGCTCCTTGGTGAAGCTGGCCTCGATCCTCCATGGCCCGATGAGAACGGATTTCTCATCGCCGCCACTTTGCGCCAGTACCGGCGCGCTGAAGAGAAGAACAACCGGGAGAAAGAGCACGCGACTTTTCATGCAGACCTCCTCGAAGCCCGTAAAAGGTGAACTGCTGGCAAACCCCGCTCTGACATAAGAGCGCCGCCGGCAAAAAGTTCCCTTACCCGGATTTATTCAGGGACGAGGTGCCCCGCAAGGCGGCGTTCTCCGCTTCGAGCCTGGCGATGCGCGCCTTGAGTTGCAGCAGCACCTGCTCGACATCAGAGGCATCGATCTTCTGCGGGATATGTTGCGGGCAGTTGATGTCCCAGGCCTCGACCTCGAACAGGATGGCCTGCTCCGGCCTTGCGTCATAGGCTTCCGGCATCAGGCGCGCGACAAGCGCGTCGTCATCGGCGACGGCCCGGGCGCGTCCCCAGATCTTGACCCGCCTCCTATGCGCATAGTCCATGAGGAAGAGGAAGGCGCGGTCGTTCTCGGCGAGATTGCCGGTGGTGATATATTGCCGGTTGCCCTTGTAATCGGCGAAGCCGAGCGTCCGGGGGCCTAATATCTTGATGAAGCCCTTGGGACCGCCCCGATGCTGGGCATAGGGCTGGCCTGCCGCATTGGCGGTGGCGAGGAAGGCGGTGTCGACCCCGCTGAGGAACTGGGCCAGGTCGTCGGTCAGCTCGGTGCGGAAGCCGCCGCGCTCCTCCATGCGGGCATAGTTGGCGCGCGAGCCGCGCTTGGCCTGGATGGCCTTGATGCGCGGGGTGAAGGCGATATCGCTGGAGGGGGTGCTCATGGCCGGTAATGTAATTCTTCCCAAAACAGAGAAAATCGCTCCTCTTGACAAAAGATTATTGTCGTTATTGCAATAATCCATGGACCGATTTGATGCCATGACGGCCTTCGTCGCCGTCTGCGAGACCGAGAGCCTGACCGCCGCCGCCCGCCGCCTCGGCTTTTCGCCCTCGGTCGTGTCGCGCCAGATTGCCGCCCTCGAGGGCCGCCTGGGCACAAGGCTGTTTCATCGCACCACCCGCCAGATCAGCCTGACCGATGCGGGGGCGCGCTATCTCGAGCGGGCGCGTCGCATCTTGGCCGATCTCGACGAGGCGGAACGTGTGGCCCAGCGCGACCGGAGCGAGCCTTCGGGCCGGCTCTCCGTGACGGCGCCCCTGATCTTCGGGCGCCTGCATGTCGCGCCCTTGCTCGCCCGCTTCGCCGATCGCCACCCCCAGGTCTCGGTCGAGCTCAGCCTGTCGGACCGCTTCGTCAACCTGGTCGAGGAGGGCCATGACCTGGCGATCAGGATCGGCCATCTGCCTGACTCGCAGCTGATCGCCCGCCGCTTCGGCGAGACGCGGCGCGCCTTGGTCGCGTCACCTTCCTATCTGGCGAGAGCGGGCGTTCCTGAGCATCCGGGCGATCTGGCGCGGCACGACACGATCGCCTTCACCCCGGTGACCCCCAGCTTCGACTGGCATTTCGACGAAGAGGGGAGCGATCTGAAGGTTCGCCTGGCGCCCCGCTTCGTCACCAATAGCGGCGACACCGCGATCGCCCTCGCCTTGGACGGCGTCGGCATTGCCCGCGTCCTCTATTACCAGGTGCGGGAAGCCATCAGGGAGGGACGCCTCATCGAGGTGCTGAACCCCTTCGTGCCGGAGCCCATGCCCATTCACGCGGTCTATCCTTCCGCCCGCCTCCTCTCGGGTAAGGTCCGCGCCTTCATCGAATTGATCGATGAGATGGCGCAGTGGCATCTCGCCCGATAAACTCGGGGCCATGAGGATTCGCAGACTTCCCGAGGGCATCGCCAACCGCATCGCCGCGGGCGAGGTGATCGAGCGCCCGGCGAGCGTCGTCAAGGAGCTGGCCGAGAATTCGATCGACGCCGGCGCCCGCCAGATCGACGTCGCCTTCCGCGATGGCGGGCGCAGCCTCATCCGCGTCAGCGATGACGGCGAGGGCATGGAAAGGGGCGAGCTCGATCTCGCGGTCGAGCGCCATGCGACCTCGAAGCTTCTCGATGACGATCTCATCGATATCAGGACCTTGGGCTTCCGCGGTGAGGCCTTGCCCTCGATCGGCGCAGTGAGCCGCCTCTCCCTCGTCTCGCGCGCCAAAGAGGCGAGCGACACCTGGCGGATCGAGGTGGCGGGCGGCCGCAAGAGCGCGGCTCAGCCCGCCTCGCGCATCGACGGCACGATCGTCGAGGTTCGCGATCTCTTCTTCGCCGTGCCGGCGCGGCTCAAATTTTTACGCTCGCCGCGCGCCGAGACGGTCGAGGCGGCCGATGTGGTGCGCCGTTTGGCGCTGGCCGCCCCCACTGTCGGCTTCAGCTTCGCCTCGGAGGAGCGCGTCCTCATCGACCTTCCGGCCGAGGCCGAAGGCGATCAGGGCAGAAGGCGGCGCATCGCGCGCGTGATGGGCGATGAGGTCTTCGCCAATATGGTCGATTTCGACGGCGGCCGCGACGCGTTCAAGCTCTGGGGTCTCGCGAGCCTGCCCACTTATCACCGTGCGCAAGCGGGCCTGCAGTTCTTCTTCGTCAATGGCCGTCCGGTGCGCGACAAGCTGCTCGCCGGCGCCATTCGCGGCGCCTATGCCGATCTCCTGATGCGCGGGCGTTTTCCCGCCGTGTGCCTGTTCATCAACTGCCCCAATGCCTTCGTCGATGTGAATGTGCATCCGGCCAAGGCGGAAGTGCGCTTCCGCGATTCGGGCCTGGTGCGGGGCGCCATCGTCTCCGCCATTCGCGACGCCCTGGGCAGCAAGAGCCGCAGGACGGCGAGCGGCCTTGCTTCCGCGACGGTGAGTGCGCTTCGCCCGGTGATGCCGCGCCCTCTGTCCCGCGTCCTCGAGACCTCGTTCGCGGGCTTTGCCCCGCAAGGCGGGCTTGCCGAGGAGCAGGCGCATTTCGCCATGGACAATGTCGCTTCGGCTTCCGTGGCCGACCTGCCGGTGCTCAGCGATGACCCGCATCCTCTGGGCGCGGCGCGGGCGCAACTGCACGGTAACTATATCGTGGCGCAGACCGAGGACGGCATCATCCTGGTCGACCAGCATGCCGCCCATGAGCGCCTCGTCTATGAGAGATTGAAGGCCGAGCGCTCAGGGCACCGCATCGCCACCCAGCCCTTGCTCATTCCCGACGTGATCGATCTCGACGCCGTTTCGATCGAGCGGCTCACCAATGCTGCAGGATTGCTCGCCGAGCTTGGCCTCGTCATCGAGCCCTTCGGCGATGGCTCGATCGTGGTGCGCGAAGTGCCGGCCGCTCTTGCCGGCGGCAATATCGCGAGGCTGGTGCGCGATGTCGCCGATGATCTGGGCGAGGACTCGAGCTCGACCGTCGAGGAGCGCGCCAATCATCTCCTTGCCACCATGGCCTGTCATCATTCGGTGAGGGCCGGGCGGCAATTGCGCCCCGAGGAGATGAACGCGCTCCTGCGCCAGATGGAGCGCACGCCCAATTCCGGCCAGTGCAACCATGGCCGCCCGACCTATATCGAATTGAAGCTCAGCGATATCGAAAGGCTGTTCGGCAGGAGCTGAGCAGTCAGGCGGCCTTGCGCCGCTTCAGCCGGTGGCCGACATCGACGATCGCCTGGATGGCCGGGACGAGCTCGCGCCCGAGCGCCGTCAGGGAATATTCGACCGAGGGCGGCGAGGTCGGCATGACCTTGCGGATGACGACGCCCTTGTCCTCCAATTCATGCAACCGACCGCTCAGCACCTTGGCCGAAATCAAAGGGATATCGCTGCGCAATTCGCTGAAGCGCCGGGCTTCGCCGCTCAGATACCAGATGACATTGGGCGTCCAGGCGCCGCCCAGGAGCGCCATGCACTCGGTCAAGGGGCAGGCCGGCATCGGCGGCGGGACTTTGCTTTTTCGTCGCTTGAGCGTCATCACGAAAATTTTCCGGTTTCCGGATGGATACCTCAAAATGGCGGTTACATCAAGTTAGGGGGTTTCAAAAGGTAACCATCGTCGCCTATCTCGTGGCAGTCAATGTTCAACACGAGGACCCGATCATGAAGCTCTATTATTCTCCCGGCGCCTGCTCGCTCTCGCCCCACATCGTGCTGCGCGAGCTCGGCCTTCCCTTCGCTCTCGAACGGGTCGACATGGCGACCAAGAAAACCGCGACCGGTGCCGATTATCTTCGCGTGAATGCCAAAGGCTATGTCCCGGCGCTCGAGCTCGATGACGGCGAAATCCTCACCGAGGGTGCGGCGATCATCCAGTATCTCGCCGACCAGAAGCCCGAAACGCGGCTCACACCGCCGACCGGCAGCTTGCCGCGGGCGCGGCTGCACGAGCATCTCAATTTCCTCAGCTCCGAATTGCACAAGGCTTTCGGCCCGCTCTTCACCGCGGCAGCACCCGAGGACGCCAAGCGCAATGCGTCAAAAAATGTCGGGCGCCTCTTCGATCATTTCGAAAAACTGCTGTCCGACGGCCGCCGCTATCTTCTGGGCGAGACCTATACGATTGCCGACCCTTATCTCTTCGTGATCGCCGGCTGGGCCAAGCCCACGGGGATCGGCTTCGCCAAATGGCCCAATCTTGGCGCCTTCGTCGAGCGCATCGGCATGCGCGAGGCGGTGCAGGCGGCGCTCAAGGCGGAAGGAGGCGCGTGATGCTCGACCGTCCCCAGAATCTCGACCCGCGTTATGGCGATATTGTTGCCGCACTCTCGGATTATTTCGAGGGCCTGCATCACAGCGACACAAGCCATCTCAAGCGGATATTCCACCCTCAGGCCATTTACGCCTGCGCCACCGAAGGCACGCTGACAAGGCTTGCGATGGACGAGTACTTCCCGATCGTCGATCAAAGGCCGTCGCCGGCAAGCCGCGGCGAGCTCCGGACCGATCGCATCCTGTCGATCGAGTTCGCGGGCCCGGTGACGGCCTTCGTGCGCGCCGAATGCTCGATCGGCGTCAAACACTTCACCGACTTTCTCACCCTGGTCTGCCTCGATGGCGAGTGGCGCATCATCGCCAAGGTCTTTCATTTCGACATCAAGGAGGAGGCCTGATGCCTTATGTGAACATCAAGATCACGCGCGAGGGCGCAACGGCGGCGCAGAAAGCCCGGCTCATCAAGGGCGTCACCGATCTCCTGGTCGACATTCTCGACAAGAGCCCGGCGACGACCTTCGTGGTGATCGACGAGATTGCGCTCGAAGACTGGGGCGTGGGCGGCCTGCCGGTCGGGGAATTCCGCCGGCAGGCGCGCGGCTAGTCCTGTGCGGGCCGGTAGCGTGCGGCCGGCTGAGCGAGCGACAGATTGGGCGCTAAGGCATTGCGCGCCGTCTCGAAGGCGTCCCAATCGGCGCTGTCGGGCAGGGCCGGAATGGTGACGAACTCGCCCTGCGCGAGCCCCGCCAGTGCCGCATCGACCATGTCTTCGGTCGACATCACGATCTCCTTGGGCAGGTTGCTTACGGGGAAGCCGGCGTTGTCCCACAGATTGGTCGCGGTGGCGCCGGGCAGGACCGCCTGGACGCGAATACCTTTATCGGCGAGCTCGTTCTCGAGCGACTGCGAGAAAGCGAGCACGAAGGCCTTGCTGCCGGAATAGACGCCGTTGAGGAGCTTGGGATTGATGGCGACGATCGAGGCGATGTTGATGATGGTGCCTGAACCTCGCGCCACGAAGGCCGGGGCCGCGGCATAGGCAAGCCGGGTCGGCGCCGTCACATTGAGCGCGATCATCCGCTCCATCTCATCGACATTGGATTGCAGCAGCGGCGTGACCGCGGCGATGCCGGCATTGTTGACGAGGAGCGTGATGCTCTGGTCGGATTTCAGGACCGCCTCGACGCGGGCGAGGTCGTGGCGCTCAGTGAGGTCGGCGGCGAGCGTCTCGATCGAGCGTCCGCTGGCATCGGTCAGCCGCTTGGCGATCTCCGTGAGGCGGTCGGCGCTGCGCGCGACGAGGATGAGGTCATAGCCGGCCTTGGCCAGGCGGTCGGCGTAGATGGCGCCGATGCCTGAGGAGGCGCCGGTGACAAGGGCCGTGCCCTTGGGGGTGGGGGTCGTCATGAGAGGGCTCCTTCCGCCGGCAACTGCGCCGGCAGGAGCTCACATGGGACCTGGAAGTGGTGTCTTGAATGACATATATACCACCTTTCAGGACATTGTGAGGTCTCATGCTCCGCATCGGTTTTGTCCTTTCCTCGGGCTTCCAGGCGATGAGCCTCGCCGCTCCGTCGGCCTTTGAGCTCGCCAATGTGAGCGCCGGCGAGACGCTCTATGACATCCATCTCTTGTCGGAGGAGGGAGGGCCGCTGCCGAGCTCGCTCGGCGCCAAGGTGGACACAAGGGCCTTCGCGGGCGGGGCCTTCGACACGCTGATCGTCGGCGGCTTGCTGAGCCCTGCGCCCTCGAGCGCAGGGCTGCTGGCGCTGTTGCGCGAGGCGCTGCCAAAGACCCGGCGCATGGCCGCCATTTGCACGGGCGCCTTCATCCTGGCCGAGGCGGGCCTGCTCGATGGCCGGCGCGCCACCACCCACTGGGCCTTCGCGCGCGACCTGCAGGCGCGCTTCCCGCGCGTGAAGGTCGAGGAAGACCGCATTTTCATCATCGACGGTGCGGTGTGGACGTCGGCCGGCATGACCGCCGGCATCGACCTGGCGCTCGGCATGATCGAGAAGGATTTCGGCCTGGAGCTCTCCCGCTTGGTCGCGCGCAAGCTCGTCGTCTATCACCGCCGCGCCGGCGGCCAGTCGCAGCATTCGGTCTTGCTCGAGATGGATGCCAAATCCGATCGCATCCAGACGGTGCTGACCTATGCGCGGCGCAACCTGCGGAAAGAGTTGAGCGTCGAGGAGCTGGCGAAAGTGGCCCATCTGAGCCCGCGCCAATTCAGCCGCGCTTTCCGGGCGGAGACCGGACAGTCGCCCGCCAAGGCGGTCGAGCATCTCAGGGTCGAGGCGGCGCGATTGATGATGGAAGAGAGCCGGCATCCGATCGATGTGGTGGCGGCCGAGGCCGGCTTTGTCGACCGCGAGCGCATGCGCCGTGCTTTCCTCCGGGCCTTCGGCCAGCCACCGCAAGCCATCAGGCGCACGGCTTTCACCCCGGCCTAAGCCTGGCGCGCGATGAGGATCTGCGTCTCGCCATAGACGCGGCGGTCGATCTCGGCGAGCTCGGGCGGAGAGGCGAGCTCCGCCCGCTCGGCTTCCTCGATCACGACGATGGCGCCGTTGTTGAGCCATTGGCCCTCGACCAGCGACGCGAGCGCCTTCGTGCCGAGACCCTTGTTGTAGGGCGGATCGGCGAAGACGAGATCGAAGCCCGGCTGCGGTGCGGCGGGGCCGAGCCGCGCCGCATCGCGCCGCCAGATCTTGCATTGGCCGATGACGCCGAGCGCATCGGCATTGCGCCGGATGATGCCGCGCGCCTCGGCCGAGTCATCGACGAACTGGCAGAATCTGGCGCCGCGCGACAGGGCCTCGAGCCCCATCGCCCCGGTGCCGGCAAAGAGGTCGAGGACGCGGGCCCCCTCGATCGTGAAATCCTGAATCCCATGCGCCAGGATGTTGAAGATCGCTTCCCTGACGCGGTCGGATGTCGGCCGCGTCGCTTGCCTCTTGGGGCCTTGGAGGCCGTGACCTTTGAATTTTCCGCCGACGATGCGCATGAGGGCGGTTCCTACAGGCTGCGGCGGATTTCGGCTATGCCGAAGAAGACGAGGAAGCTCCCCGCCAGGCGGTCGATCCACAGCCGGACCCGCCGCCCGAGCGCATGGCGGAAGGCCGTCACGCAGGCGACGATGAAGCACCACCAGAGGAGCGAGCCCAAGGTGACGCCGCCGACCGTCGCCAAAGCGCTCACCGGCTCGAAGCCCGCTTTCGGCGCCAGCGCCGCGAAGATCGCGGCGAACATGATGATGGTCGGGGGATTGGTAAGGGTGAGCAGCAGCGAGCCCCAGAAGGCGCGCCCCGTCGAGGCGGCAGTGGGCATAGCGGCCGGGGCGCCGTCGTCACCGTTGCGCCAGAAGGTCTTGAGCCCGAGATAGAGCAGGAAGAGGCCGGCCGCGAGATGCAGCGGCCGGTCATAGGCCAGCATGAAGGCCGAGATGCCGGTGAGGCCGAGCGCCGCGACGGCGGCATAGAGCCCGTCGCCCGCGGCGATGCCGAAACCGGTCGCGAGGCCATGACGCCAGCCGATCGTGAGGCTGCGGCGCATGCACAGGATGCTCATCGGTCCGACCGGGGCCGCGACCGCGAGGCCGAAGCCCATGGACTTGATGAAAATGGGAAAAAGGCTTGCAAGGTCAGTCATCGAACTCTCCTGAAAATCAAAGCGGGGAGGTCATGACTCATGAAAAAGCCCCGCCGGGTTGAAAGGCGGGCACTGAAGCGGGATGGGGAAATCTTAAAGGATGGTCCTCGTCATCACGCGCAAGGGAGCGCACGCCGGTTGTTGCCGGACGTTTGTTGCGTGATGGCGGGTTTCAGTTTCATGGGCGGGCCCATAGCACAATGGGTGGCACAATCAAGCCCGGCCGCGGTTTGCCGTCTTGGCCTCGGTCCGGCGCTGCTCGGGCTTTGGCGCGGGTGCGGAAACCTTCCGTCCCAGTTGTTCGCTGAGCACGCGCGCCGGCACTTCCGCCACTTGGCCGCGTTCGAGCTCGCCGAGCTGGAAGGGACCGAAGGAAGTGCGGATCAGCCGATTGACCTGGAGTCCCAGATACTCGCAGATCTTCTTCACCTCGCGGTTCTTGCCCTCGCGGATGGCGATGGTGAGCCAGGCATTGTCGCCCTGCATCTTGTCGATCTCTGCCTCGATCGGCCCGTAATGCACGCCCTCGATGGTGACACCGCCCTTGAGCTTGTCGAGCGCCTCAGGATCGGGCCGGCCATAGGCGCGCACCCGATAGCGCCTGACCCAGCCGGTCGCCGGCAGCTCGAGGAGCCGGGCGAGCTCCCCGTCATTGGTCAGGAGCAGCAGGCCCTCGGTATTGATGTCGAGCCGGCCGATCGAGATCACTCGCGGCAATTGCTCGCGCAAGGCATCGAAGACGGTGCGCCGGCCTTCGGGATCCTTGTGGCTGGTCACCAGCCCGGCGGGCTTGTGGTAGCGCCACAGCCGGCTCGACTCCTTCTGCGGCAAGGGCTTGCCGTCGACCAGGACCACGTCCTGAGGTGTGACATTGATGGCGGGCGAGGCGAGGACCTTGCCATTGAGCCTGACACGTCCTTCGGTGATCAGCCGCTCGGCATCGCGCCTGGAGCACAGGCCGGCCCTGGCGATCGCCTTGGCGATGCGTTCCCCCTCAAAGGCGCTTTCCTTGACCATCTGACACCTTTCGCGTCTTGTGGGGCAAGCATGAAGCACGATCAACCGCCAGATCCGATGTCGCTGGCTTTTGCCGAGGCCGAATCAGCCGGCGGGCGCGGCGAAGTCCCCATTGGCTGTGTCATTGTCGATCAGTCGGGCAATGTGATGGCAAAAGCCGGAAATCGCACGATCGAGCTCAAAGATCCGACGGCCCATGCCGAGCTTCTCGCCATTCGCGACGCCGCGGCGAGGCTCGGCAGCGAAAGGCTCGCGGGCTGCGATCTTTATGTGACGCTCGAGCCTTGCGCCATGTGCGCCGCCGCCATCTCCTTCGCCCGCATAAGGCGGCTCTATTTTGCCGCGGGCGACGAAAAGATGGGCGGCGTCGAGCATGGGGCGCGGTTCTTCAACCAGCCCACCTGCCATCACGCCCCCGAGGTCTATGGCGGCTTGAGCGAGGCGCGGGGGCAGAAGCTGCTTCGGGCGTTCTTCCAGGAGCGCCGTAAATAGGGTGCACCGTCGCCACCTTGAATCGCTTTCTCAGACGTCTGGTCCAAGTGATTCGTTTGATTCGTGATTCCATCGCGGCGGCCTTGCGCCTTGACGTTGCGGTTCCTTGACCGTCCGGTCTCTTTCGCGTTTGTTGTGCGCACGTCCTTCTGCCCACCCGCGAGGATTGAACGATGCCGCAAGCTTCATCGCCCGACATCCACATCGTGTTGTTTCGCAAGCCCGGCAAGACCGGCATGACGGCGCTCTGCCGCAGGATCGGCCTCAAGAGCGCGCGGGCAACGGCCAAGGCGCAGCGGCCGCAGACGGCGCAATTCGCCAATGAGGCGGGCGTCGAAGCGACCCTGTTCCAGCTCCTGGGCGTGGCCGTCATCCGCGCGCGGCCCGAGCAAGTCGCCCGCATTGCGCGGCTGGACGAGGTCGAGGCGGTCCTGCCCAATCTCAGGCGTACCGTTCCGCGCCCGAGGCGCGGCCCAGGCGAGGTCCGCCCCGAGGCCCGCTTCGAGGACACGGCGACCTTGACCTGGGGGCTCCAGGCGATCGGCATCACTCCGCAAGCGAAGCTCACCGGCAAAGGCGTGCGCGTCGCGGTGCTCGACACCGGCATCGATCTCGATCATCCCGATTTTCAAGGGCGCCTCGTGCGCAAGAATTTGCGATCCTTCGTGACGGGGGAAGCGGTCCAGGACAGCAACGGCCATGGCACTCACGTGGCGGGCACGCTGGCGGGCCCCAGCGAAAGTGCTTCCGGGCGACGCTATGGCGTGGCGCCCGGCGTCACGCTCCTGGTCGGCAAGGTCCTCAACAGCGAAGGCGAGGGCTTCGATGATGGGATCATCAATGCCATCCAATGGGCGATCGAGCAGAAGGCGCGCATCATCTCGATGAGCCTCGGCTCGAAGCGCGCGGTGGATGAGCCCTATAGCCCGCTCTATGAGCGTATCGCCGAGCGCGCCTTGCAGGCCGATCCGGGCACGATCATCGTGGCCGCCGCCGGCAATGACAGCGACCGGCCGGCGATGACGGCCCCGGTCGGCAATCCGGCCGCCTGTCCCTCGGTCCTGGCGGTGGCCGCCTGCGACCAGGCGCTCGCGGTGGCGCGCTTCAGCTCGGCCGAGATGGACGGCATCGGCGCCGTCGACCTGACCGGGCCCGGGGTCAATATCTATTCGGCCGCGCCGGGCGGGGGCTATGAGGCCTATGCGGGAACCTCCATGGCCACCCCGCACATTGCTGGCATCGCCGCTCTGTGGCTCGAGCACACGCCGAAGATGACGGCGAGCGAACTCTGGGATAGACTGAAGATCAGCGCTCAGACGCTGGGCCCCGCCGCCGATTTCGGCGCCGGCCTCGTTCGCGTGCCAGGTGCTGAAAGCGGTGCTGTGTCATGACCAGGATCGTGAGAATCCATATCGGGGTGAGCCGCGAGCTCCAGGTCAAGCTCGAAGCGGGCAGCATCACGGTCACCGACTTCACCCACGCCATCGGCTTGAGCAAGGTCGATACCGGCAAGCTCAAGGATTTCGGCATCCTGACCGGCGAGGCCGAAGCGGAGCGCCTCGACGATATCCGCAAGCGCACCGGCATTGATTTCGTCGAAGAGGACCGCTCGCGCCGGGCGATGTAGCGCGAGGCTCGGGTCCGGCTTGAATCACTCTCTGAGCGGATCGTCCTAAGTGATTCTTTCGATTCGCAATTCCAGCGCCCGCTTGAGCTCGTCCTTGGCCTTCGACGCCGCCTCGATCATTTCCGAGATGCGGAAGAAGTCGTTGGCCATGAAGCCTTCGATCGGCGGGTTGATATAGATGTCGGGCGGGTTCTGCTGCCGGCGCAGCACGGCGATCTGATGGAACATGATCAGCATCGAGCCGACGGCGAGCTCCATATTGCTGTGATGGGCGCGGCGCGGCTGGCGCAGGCGCCCGGTCACGTCGATGGCGACGACGAGATCGCTGCCCGGCCGGACATGGTCGAAAGGCACCGGGTTGGTGATGCCGCCATCGACATAGAGCCGGCCGTCGATGGTGGGCGCCGAAATGAGGCCCGGTATGGCGATCGAGGCGGCGACAGCCCGGCACATCGGCCCCGAGGAGATGACGTGCTCGCGCCGCTCGGCGAAATCGGTGGTTACGATCTTGAGCGGGATCTCGGCGTCCTCGACATGCTTGGCGACACCGTCGGGAAAGATGAAGCTGGTGAGCTGCTCGCCATCGATCAGGAGCGAGGTGAGGCTCTTTCGTTGCAGGAGGTCGCGCAGCCGCGCCCCTTTGACGCCGAACAGATATTTGGCGGCCTGCACCCGGTTGGCGAGGATATGGCGGGCATGATCGCCGATGTCCTTGGCGGGAATGCCGGACGCATAGGCGGCCCCCACCAAAGCGCCGAAGCTGCAGCCGGCGATGACGGCGGGCTTGATCCCCATCTCGTCGAAGACTTCGAGCATGGGGATGTGGGCGAGACCGCGCGCCGCACCGCCGCCGAGCGCCAGACCTATTCTAGGTGCGCTCATGTGCCGGCCTTTTCCGCGAAGCGTAAGGCCGTCTCGGCCAGAGGACGGACTTCGCTCGCCATGAGGGCGGCATTGCGATTGGCGGCCGTGCCGTCGCGCACGCGCCCGACAATGCCCTGCAGGATGGCGGCGATGCGGAAGAAATTATAAGCAAGATAGACATTGAGATCGGGAATGCCGTCGCGGCTCGTGAGGGAGCAATATTCCTCGATATAGGCGTCGATCCCGGGAATTCCAGGGTCGTGCTCATGGCCGAGGAGCGAGCCCACACCCGCCCCGCGCTCCGATTTCGGCATGAACCACATCATGAGATGATAGGTGTAATCGGCGAGGGGATCGCCAAGGGTCGCGAGCTCCCAGTCGAGCACCGCAGCGACCTGGGGCTCGTCGGCAGCGATAATGCAATTGTCGAGGCGGAAATCGCCATGCACGATGGCCGCGCCCGACTGCCTGGGGCAGGCCCCGGGCAGCCATTCCATGAGCCGCTCCATCGCCGCGATCCGTTCCGTCGCCGAGGCGCGATACTGCTCCGACCAGCGCTTGATCTGGCGGGCGACATAGTCCTCCGGCTTGCCGAAATCGGCAAGCCCGGTGCGCGCCGGATCGATGCTGTGCAAGCGTGCGATGGTCCGGTTTAGGGAGGCGAAGAGCCTGCTCCGTTCTTCCGCGGTGAGGCCCGGCGCCCAGGGCTCCCAGAATACCCGGCCCGCGACATGCTCCATCACGAAGAATGCCGTGCCGATGACGCTTTCATCGGTGCAATAATGAAGCGGGCGCGCCACCGGAAACCCTTCCGCCGCGAGCGCCGATGTCACCCGGTATTCGCGGTCGATGGCATGGGCCGAGGGCAGGAGCGAACCCTGCGGCTTGCGCCTGAGGACATAGCGGCCGGAGGCCGTGGTGATGAGATAGGTCGGGTTCGACTGTCCGCCCTTGAACTGCTCGACGGCGACCGGCCCGCGAAAGCCCGGAATATGGACCGCGAGATAGGGAAGGAGGCGGTCGGGAATGTCGCCCGCCGGGCGCGTGCCGGAAAACGCCTCCTGGCGATCGAGCTTCTGCGCCGTCACGTCTTGCTGGCCTTGGCGAGGAAGGGCAGAAGGTGATCGAGGGTGGCCTGCGGATTCTCCTCTGGCAGGAAATGTCCGCCCGGGACCACGCCCGTCGTGACCGATCTGGCCCAGCCCGACCAAACGGAATCGAGGCCGGTCATCTGGGTCGGAATACCGGTATCGCCCCACAGCACCAGGAGCGGGCAGTCGATCTTGCGGCCCTGGGCCCGGTCGGCCTCGTCATCGGCCAGATCGCAGGTCTGGCCGGCGCGATAGTCGTTGCAGGTCGCTTGGACATGCTCGGGGGTCGAGAAATGCAGGCGATATTCGGCGAGCGCCCGGGGATCGAAGGCGCTCAGGTCCTTCGCCTTGGTCCAGCGCGCCATGGTGTAGTCGAGAAAGCCGATGGGCGCCGTCTCGATGAGCATCTCCGGCAAAGGGTGCGGCTGCGCCAGGAACAGCCAGTGATAGGTCTTCATCGCCATCGTCACGGAGAAATTATGCCACATGTCGAATGTCGTCATGATGTCGAGAAGGGCGAGGCCGGTGACGGTCTCAGGGTGATCGAGCGCCAGCCGATAGGCGACGCGCGCTCCGCGGTCATGGCCCAGGATCGCAAAGCGCTCATGACCCAGGCCGCGCATCAAGGCGATCATATCTTCGGCCATCACACGCTTGGAATAGGGCCGGTTGTCGGCGCTGTTGGCAGGGCAGGACGAGAAGCCATAGCCCCTGAGATCGGCTATGACGCAACTGTAGCTTTCCATGAGCCGAGGCGCCACCCTATGCCACATCGAATGGGTCTGCGGATAGCCGTGGAGGAGAAGCAGCGGCGGCCCGCTGCCGCCGATGCGGGCGAAGATTTCGGCGCCGCCGGTATCGACGCGATGCTCGCGTGTATGGGGAAAGAGATCCGACATCGGCAACGCTCCTCGAGACTGGACTGATCCTATTCTTGGCCGAACCAGGCGTGCGGCTCAAGCCTCTCGCGCGACGCTGAAGATCTCCTGCATACCGGCAATGTCGCGCAATTCATGCGCGCCGAGGCTCACGAAGGCCGATGCCGAGCCCTTCGCAAAGGCCTCCGAAATGACGATGTCCTGGTCGAGCGTCTTGGCGATCTCGAGCAGGCGGCTGGTCGCGTTGACGGCGGGGCCGATGGCGGTGAAGTCGAGGCGTTTGCGGCTGCCGATATTGCCATAGGCGATCTCGCCCGCACCGAGGGCAAGATGGAACTTAAGCGGCGCGAGCTGCGCCTTCGGTCGTTCGTCATTGAGCGCGGCGATCCTTCGCCTCGCATCGAGGGCGGCATCGAGCGTCGCAGCATAGGGCAAGGCTTCTCCTTCACCAGCCGGGAAGATCGCGAGCAGCGCATCGCCGATGAATTTGAGGACCTCGCCGCCCTTGGGTTCGATCGCCGCCACCAGCGCGTCGAAGAAGTCGTTGAGCGTCGCCAGCACATTCGCCATCGGTTGTGTTTCGGAATAGCGCGTGAAGCCCCTCATGTCGGCGATCAGGATCGTCGCGGTGATCATCTCGGGGCGTCCGCGCTCGACCGCGCCGTCATAGATCCGGGCGGCGCTGCGCCGCCCGACATAGGTGGTGAGGAGGTCGATGGCGATCTTCCTCAACACATAGCGCTCGGCGCAGGGTGCGAAGAGGAGGGTGGCTTCATCGAGCAGCGCGATCTCGCGTTCCGTGAAGCCTCCGGGCTTCAGCGTGGCGAACGAGATATTGGCGACCCGTTGACGGTCGAGAAAATGCAGCGGGGCTATGTAGTAATCGGTGGCGCCCATTTGCCGCAAGTCTTCGAGGAACGGCATATCGTCAGCCGGCGCATCGAGCCTTCTGCGATAGGGCTGACCCGTCTCATCGACGATCGGGCCCGGACTGCCGCCATAATCGGTGCCGCGCGGCATGAAGCGGGTCGAGACTTCATGCGCGAGCCAGCGAATCTGCGATCCGTCGATTTCGGGATCGAGCATCTCGAGACCGAGCGAGGAACGCCAGAGCGGCAGGCCGAGACTGACCAGCTTCTCGCACAACAGCCGGTGCAGATCGGCGACCGTCATCTCGCTGGTCGCCGTCTTGATCAGCCAATCGGCAAAATCGCTCGAAAGTCGCATGCTGAGACTAGATCACGCACGTTTGTCTGCTGCCGGGCGAAAGCAGGGTGAGCCTATCAGACGTCAGGCGGGAGGATCACCACCCGCGTTCCAAGCTCCACACGATCATAGAGATGGATCACCTCGATATTCAGAAGACTGATGCACCCCGCCGTGCTTCTCTTTCCGATGAGGTCAGGCTTGTACGCCCCATGAATGCGGATGACCGTATCGACATCACCCTGATAGAGATACAGGGCGCGTGCACCCATCGGATTGTTCTTGCCGCCGGGCATGCCATGAATCCACTTAACGATTTTCGGATGCTCCGCTATGTGCTCCGGCGTGGGCACCCAAACCGGCCATTTTTCTTTGCGCTTGATCTCGGCCGCGCCATACCAGGTCCTGCCTGCCTTCCCCACGCCGACGCCGTAGCGCGTTGCTTTCCCACCCTCCTGCACATGAAAAAGGTAGCAACGCTTGGTATCCACGACCACAGTGCTCGGCGGCTCTTTCGTTTCATAGTCTACAGTCTGCCGACGGAACTCTTGGGGAATTTCCCGAACATCGGATTCGAAGACGGGGTGCGGCTCATCCAAAAGGTCCCCCCGCGGTTGGCAACCGGGAAGGACCCCGGCGGCAAGCGCGGACATCACCAATGTGCGACGTGAAATCAATATCGCCCCTCTTCCCTTGGGAGAGGTTCAATCCTAATCCGACACTCGCGCTTAATCAATATGGAAGCGCGCGGAAGTCGAGCAATGTCGGCTTATCGCCAAGCCCTGACCCTACGTGACTCAAGCATCCTCCGCTAGAGAATAGACCTGCTGTTCGCCCGACACGTCGCGCAGTTTGTGAAGGCCGAGGCTTGGGAATTCGCGGCCGGCCGCGCGCACGAAATTCTCGGAAATGACGATGTCGCAGTTGCGCTTCTTGGCGATTTCCAAGAGCCGGCTGGTATGGTTGATGACGGGGCCGATGGCTGTGAAGTCGAGCCTGGTCTTGCTGCCGATATTGCCATAGGCGATTTCGCCGACATTCAGCGCCAGGCCGAATTTAAGCAAGGTGCGGCCGGCCTTGGCGCGCTCCGCATTGAGCGCCGCTATCCGCCGTCTCGTGTCGAGGGCGGCGGCGATGGCCGGCGCGCAGGGCAGTGCCTGCTTGTCGGCGGCCGGGAATATCGCGAGCAGGGCATCACCGATGAATTTCAGGACCTCGCCGCCATGCGGTTCGATCGCCGCCACCAGCGCGTCGAAGAAGTCGTTCAATGTCGAAAGCACATTGTCGATCTGATGCGTGTCCGAATAGCGCGTGAAGCCCCGCAAGTCGGCGATCAGGATCGTCGCGGTGATGATCTCGGCCTTGCCGCGGTCGAGCGCGCCGTCATAGACCTTCATGGCGCTGCGGCGCCCGACATAGGTGGTGAGGAGGTCAACGGCGATCTTCTTGAGCACGCGCCTTTCGGCATAGGGGGTCAGGAGCAAGGCGGCACGGGTGAGGTCGGTGATCTCCTCATCGGTGAAGCCGCCCGGCCTTTGTGTGGCGAAGGAAACATGGGCCGTCCGCTGCTGGTCGATGAAGGCCAGGGGCACGATATAGTAGTCGGTGGCGCCCGCCTGGCGCAGATCTTCGAGGAGCGGCATGTCGCCGATCGGCGCGTCGAGGCGGCGGCGATAGGGCTTGCGCGTATCATCCACGACCTTCGCCGGGCTGTTGTCATAGTCCGATAGATCATAGCTGCCGCGCGGCACGGTAAGCATCTTCGTTTCATGCTCCACCCAGCGAAACTGCGAGCCCTCGATCTCGGGGTTCAGCAATTCAAGGCCGAGCGACGAGCGCCACAGCGGAAAACCGAGGCTGACAAGCTTGTCGCAGAGCTCGCGATGCAGCTCAGCCACAGTCTTCTCACCGATCGCCGTCTCGATCAGCCAATCAACGAATTCGCCACTGAGCGGCAACTCCGCCTCCGTTAGATTGTCACTGCCGCCATGTTACGACGCCCGCCAGCCGATGTCGCGGCGGCAGAAGCCTTCCGGCCAATCGATGAGATCGACCGCCTGATAGGCGCGGGTCTGCGCTTCGGCGACCGTGCGGCCGAGCGCCGACACATTGAGGACGCGGCCGCCATTGGCGATGAGCTTGCCGTCCTTCAGCGCCGTACCGGCGTGAAAGATCTCGACGTCGTCTCCGTGCGCGGCCGCGTCGAGATTGCGGATCTCGCTGCCTTTCCCATAGGCGCCGGGATAGCCCTTTGTCGCCATGACGACGCTGAGCGCCGCCTCGTTGCGCCAGCGCACCGAGACCTTGTCGAGCGTGCCGTCGGCGGCGGCCAGGAGAAGCGTCAGGAGGTCGTCCTTGAGCCTGAGCATCAGCACCTGGCATTCCGGATCGCCGAAGCGGACATTGTATTCGATGAGCTTGGGCCCGCTTTTGCCGATCATCAGGCCGGCGAACAGCACGCCCTTGAAGGGATGCCCGCGCTTGTGCATGCCGGCGACCGTCGGCCGGATGATCTCGGCCATGACGCGCTCGCTCATCTCGGGCGTCATGATAGGGGCGGGCGAATAGGCGCCCATGCCGCCGGTATTGGGCCCGGTGTCGCCGTCGCCGACGCGCTTGTGATCCTGCGCCGCCGCCAGCGCTACCGCATGCTCGCCGTCACAGAGGGCGAAGAAGCTCGCCTCCTCGCCTTCCAGGAATTCCTCGACCACGCATTCGGCCGCGCCGAACTGGCCGGCGAAGATATCATCGATGGCCTTGAGCGCTTCCTCCGTCGTCATGGCGACGGTGACGCCCTTGCCGGCAGCAAGCCCGTCGGCCTTGATCACGATCGGCGCGCCTTGCACCTTCACATAAGCTATCGCTTCCGCGCGATCGGTGAAGCGGCCGTAGCTTGCCGTCGGGATATCGAACTCGGCGCAGAAATCCTTGGTGAACCCTTTCGAGCCTTCGAGCTGGGCCGCGGCCTTGGATGGACCGAAGACCTTGATCCCGGCTGCCTCAAGGTCATCCGCAATGCCAGCCACCAAAGGCGCTTCCGGTCCCACCACCACGAAATCAATTCGTTGCGTGCGACAAAACGACATTACCGCCTGATGGTCGGTGATATCGATCGCCACACATGTGGCATGTTGCGCGATGCCGGGATTGCCAGGTGCGCAATAGAAATCACCCAAAAGCGGGCTTGCGGAAATGGCCCAGGCGAGAGCGTGCTCGCGACCGCCGGAACCGAGAAGAAGAAGATTGAGTGGCGTCATTGGGGCATCCTTGTGGCCCTTGTCCTATGGCGAGATTCATCTTCCGTGCAAAGTTCAATTTGTCGGAACAGGAGGGAGCAGCCACCGTTAGCTCATACGGGATGGCGTTTCCAATGGAGGAACAAAATGTTCAAGCGACCTCTAGTCAAGCCTATGCTCGGCGCGGCGGCGCTTATTGCGTTGGGCGCTCTCCTTCCTGTTTCCAGCGCCAATGCGGGACCAGCGTCCTGCTCGGCCTATGCGCGTGACGTTGCAGCGTCCGAGGCGCCGCGTCGCGGATTGATCGACGGCGTCGTCATCGGCACGCTCGATACGGTGTTCACCGGTGGCGCCGGCGCAGATCATCGCTATCGCCGCATTTACAACGAAGCCTATAGCGAATGCATGGATCGTGATCGTGTCGCTTATGTGCCGCGGGCGCGCGCCGTGATCAAGCAGTACCGCGCCGAGCCCACCGTGGTCTCGAATTACCGGACCCAGCACGTCGTCGTCAGCGAGCGTCCGGAAGTCGGCAGCGAAGATTGGGTGGCCTATTGCTCGGCCAAGTATCGCTCCTTCGATCCTGATACCGGCACATATGTCAGCTATGAAGGTGAAACCGTGCCGTGCCGTTAGGCAACTATCATGATTGACATGGCTTCGTGACCCGGCAAGTGTCGGGTCATGATCGACCATGACCCCGATACCGGTGAGATTCGGGAGGCGCAGAAAGCCAATGTCGCCGAATTCACCGTCTCCGAGATTTCCTTCGCGCTCAAGCGCACGCTCGAAGACTCATTCGGGCATGTGCGGGTGCGCGGGGAAATTTCGGGTTTTCGAGGAGCCCATTCCTCGGGCCACTGCTATTTCAGCCTGAAGGACCAGGGCGCGCGCATCGACGCCGTGATCTGGCGCAGCGCCTTCATGCGGCTCAAATCCAAGCTCCAGGAAGGCCTGGAAGTGATCGCCACCGGCAAGATCACCTCCTATCCGGGCAAGTCCTCCTATCAGATCATCGTCGACCATCTCGAGCCCGCCGGTGCCGGCGCCTTGATGGCGCTGCTCGAGGAGCGCCGCCGCAAGCTTGCCGCCGAAGGCCTGTTCGATTCCGAACGCAAGAAAGCCATACCCTTTTTGCCGCGCCTCATCGGCGTCGTGACCTCGCCGACGGGTGCCGTCATCCGCGACATCCTGCATCGCCTCAATGACCGCTTTCCGCGCCACGTGATGGTATGGCCGGTCCGGGTGCAAGGCGAGACCTCGGCCGCGGAAGTGGCGGCCGCCATCAGGGGCTTCAACGCCATGGCGCGGAAGCCCGATCTTCTCATCGTGGCGAGGGGCGGCGGCAGCCTCGAGGACCTGTGGGGCTTCAACGAGGAGATCGTCGTGCGCGCCGCGGCGGAAAGCACCATCCCCCTGATATCGGCGGTCGGGCACGAGACCGATTGGACGCTCATCGATCATGTCGCCGATATGCGCGCGCCGACGCCGACGGCCGCCGCCGAGCGCGCCGTGCCGGTGCGCGCCGATCTCCTGGCGCAAATCGCCTCGTTCTCGGCCCGCCACGAGCGCGGCGCCAGGCGGCTGATGGATGAGCGGCGCACGCGCGTCAGGGCGGCCGCCCGCGCTTTGCCGCGTCCCGACGACATACTGGCTCTGGCGCGCCAGCGCTTCGACAACACCTCGGGACGCCTCAAGGCGGCGCTCGCCCGGAACACCTTGCTGCACCGGCGCGATTTCGAAGGCTGGTCGGCGCGTCTGACGCCGGTTTCGCTCAGGCGCAATCTCGCCGAGCAGTCGCGCCTCCTGGCGCGCCATGGCGCGCAGCTCAATCGCGATCTGCGCCGTGCCGTCGAGCAGCGCCGCACGATGCTCAACGCCAACGCCAAGCTCCTGGCGTCGCTCTCCTACAAGTCCGTCCTGCAGCGCGGCTATGCGCTGATTCGCAATGAGGTGCGCATACCCTTGCACGCCGCATCGCAAGTCAAACCCGGACAGGAATTGCGCATCGAATTCCAGGACGGCGAGATCGCCGCCCAGGCCAGCGGTCCGCCGCCTCCGCCCAAGGCCGCAAAAACGCGTGAGGGCGGGCAAGGGTCATTGTTCTGACAGGATCGGCAGGCTAATTGATGAGGACATGAACAGGCACGAATCCTTCCTCCCGCGCGGCCGCCAGGCGAAGATCCGCTATCTCGACGCCGACTTCCAGGTGCTGAGCGAAGGCGATCACGTGATTTGCGCGGTGACGGGCATGCCGATCAAGATCGAGCAGCTGACCTATTGGAGCGTGGCGCGCCAGGAGCCTTACATCTCCGCGGAAGCGGCCTTCCGCCGCCTGCTCGAGACGGAATTCAGATAAAATACTTGAGAAACGGGCGCACGGCTCTCAGCGTGTCATCGCGAAAGATGACCGCCACGTTGAGGGTCAGGAACAGCACGCGCATGAAGTGGACCGTGGCGGGCCGGAGCGGCCGATCCTTGACGATTTTCGCATAGAGCCAGAAGAGCAGGAACCCGCCATTGACGATGGCCAGCAGCATCCATAGCGGCGGACGCCCCTGCTGAAAATAAACCAGGAGCGTATCCCATTGAGATTGAACGAAAATGTCTTTCATATTGGGACTGCGGCTTGTCGCTTTGGCAATTATGCCGGAGAAGGTTTAATGATCTTTGGCAAGGCTACGCAAAACTGGCGCGAGGCCGCCAGGCTGTGTATAAGCCGCGGGCCCTCGGGCGGGATTTCCGAGGGGTTAAGTGGAGTTGAGAATTATGGCGAAGGCCTGGACACCTGGCGCATGGCGCAATCTGCCGGTCATGCAGCTGCCCGTTTATGACGATCTTGCCAAGCTCGCGGAGGTCGAGAAGCAGCTTGCGGGCTATCCGCCGCTGGTTTTTGCCGGCGAGGCCCGGAAACTCAAGCGCAAGCTCGCCAAGGTCTCGGAAGGCAAGGGTTTCCTGCTCCAGGGCGGCGACTGTGCCGAAAGCTTCGCCGAGCATTCCGCCGACAATATCCGCGATTTCTTCCGCGTCTTCCTGCAGATGGCGGTCATCCTGACCTTCGCCGGCGGCCAGCCGGTGGTGAAGGTCGGCCGCATCGCCGGACAGTTCGCCAAGCCCCGCACCCAGCCGACCGAGACGGTGAACGGGCGCGAGCTCCCGATCTATCGCGGCGACATCGTCAATGATTTCGCCGGCACGCCGGAAGCGCGCCGCCCCGATCCCGAGCGCCAGATCATGGCCTATCGGCAGTCGGCGGCTACCTTGAATTTGCTCCGCGCGTTCGCCCAGGGCGGCTATGCCAATCTCGAGCATGTCCACAAATGGACGCTCGGTTTCCTGAAGGACGGACCGGCCTGGGAGCGCTATCAGGCGCTGGCCGACCGTATCACCGAGGCCTTGGGCTTCATGCGCGCCTGCGGCATCAATCCCGACACCGCGCCGCAACTGCGCTCGACCGAGTTCTTCACCAGCCACGAGGCGCTGCTCCTGGGTTACGAGCAGGCGCTGACCCGCATCGATTCGACGAGCGGCGACTGGTACGCGACGTCGGGCCATATGCTGTGGGTCGGCGACCGCACCCGCCAGCCCGACCATGCCCATGTCGAGTTCTGCCGCGGCGTGAAGAACCCGATCGGTCTCAAATGCGGGCCGTCGCTGACACCCGACGATCTGATCCGGCTGATCGACCTGCTCAATCCCGACAATGAATCGGGCAGGATGACGCTCATCACCCGCTTCGGCGCCGACAAGGTCGACAAGCATCTGCCCGAACTCATCCGCGCGGTGAAGCGCGAGGGCCGCATCGTCGTGTGGTCCTGCGATCCGATGCATGGCAACACCATCAAGTCGCGCTCGGGCTACAAGACCAGGCCCTTCGACCAGGTGCTCACCGAGTTGCGCCGCTTCATGGCGGTGCATCAGGCCGAAGGCACCCATGCCGGCGGCATCCATGTCGAGATGACCGGCAAGGACGTCACCGAATGCACGGGCGGCGTGCGCGCGCTGTCGGACGAGGACCTCAACGACCGCTACCACACGTTCTGCGACCCGCGCCTCAATGCGGCGCAGGCGCTGGAACTGTCTTTCCTGGTGGCCGAGGAGCTGAAGAAGGAGCAGGCGCTCCATCCGCGCGCCGATGACGACGAGGCGGCGGAAGCGGCGGAGTAGATCAGAGCGCGCCGTGCCGGTACCATTTTGCTCGCGGCGGCCCACCATCGATGCTGCGAATTCGTATGGTCCCCAGGATGCTCGGTTCGAAATTGCGGGCATTGACGGCGATGTGTTTCTCGCGGCGCGGCGAAGCATACTCGTAGTACATGACCGTGCCGCAATGCGAGCATCGAACGAAGCGGCGGATCTTCCGGCCCCACATATACTTGTCGAGCGCCTTTCCCCTGGCGGCGACCTTCACGTTTGCAGCTTTGTAGTAAGCCCATAAAGCGCCATATCGCCGGCAGATCGAGCAATCGCAGGCGGTAAGGCTGCGAGGGCTTTGCGGGACCGTGAGCTTGACGTCGCCACAATGGCAGACGGCGATGAGCATAGGTTGAGCCTCTTCATGTCCTAGACAACTGATCGATGAGGATTCATTTTTTACAATTATATCAATATCTTGATAGTGATGCCACGGGGTCGCTGGTGTTATGCCGCAGGCTGCGGCTGCTCGTGTTGCAAGGGGATCGGGTTGGATAGGCAAAGGCTAATCAATGCTTCAGTAAGGCATAATTTTCATAAGGCCGTCCCTGCGTGACACTGGGCTTAAGCGGCGAAGTCCGCCACGGGGAGGGAAATCCAAGTCATGGATGACCTATAATACGACCTCTGACTTTGGCGCTGGCGCACCCTGTGGCGACAGCTATCGTGCTTCGTCTGAGGGCAAATCGAAAGGCAAATCAAAGCCTGCGGTCGTTGCCGATACGCCAACGATCGAACCGTCTCTACAAGAAACAAGGAGGAGGAAACGAAAATGTTGAAAGCAATCATGCACAAGATAGGGCTCGCGGCGCTGTCGGCGGTTGCGGGCCTTTCGATGCTGGCCACGGCCGAGGCCGGAAACATGCGCCTCGGCATGACCACGTGGGTTGGCTATGGTCCCCTGTTCCTGGCGCGGGACAAAGGCTTCTTCAAAGAGAACGGGCTCGATGTCGATCTTCGCATCATCGAGGATGCCGCACTTTACATGGCCGCTATTGCCGCGGGCGAGCTCGACGGCAATGCATCGACCATCGACGAGATCATGAAGTACCGCTCGCCGCAATTCTGCTTCAAGGCCGTGCTGGCGCTGGATGACAGTCATGGCGGTGATGGCGTGCTCGTGCGTGAGGGCGTCAATTCCCTCAAGGACCTCAAAGGCCAGCAGGTCGGCATGAATGAAGGTTCGGTCTCGCAATTCTGGTTCAATATCCTGCTGACACGCGAAGACATGAAAGAAACCGACCTGCAGATAACGAACATGACGGCCGACGATGCCGCTGCGGCGTTCATCGCAGGCCAGATCCCCGCGGCGGTGACCTGGGAGCCGCATCTGTCGCTGGTACGCACGAAGAAGCAGGGAAAGGTCCTGATCGATTCCTCGCAAACACCCGGCCTGATCGTCGATGTCGTAGCGCTGACATGTGACTACATCCAGAAGAACCCGAAGGATGTCGAAGCTCTCCTCAAGGGATTCTACAAAGCCGTCGAATTCATCAAGACCAATCCTGACGAGGCCTACGCCATCATGGCCAAGGGTGTCGGCGGCTATCTCGAGAAGCCCGAGGATTTTGCTGAAGCCGCTAAGGGCGTGCGCTTCTACGACCAGCCTCGAAATATCGAATTCTTCGGCACGCCGGAGAAGGGCGAGGCCAAGGATCTGATGGAGCTCGGCAACAAGATCTGGGGCGGATTCCAGAAGATGAAGATGACGATCACCTATGCCGATCTGGTCGACACTTCCTATATCAATTCGAAATAGAGCTGGTCATACTGGGGCGGGTTCTGCGATGTTCGTCGCGGAACCCGCTTCGTATTTCGCCATCCGTGAAAGCCATGAGCAAGAAGCGCTCCCTGCTTCAGACTTTCCTGATCCCATTCGGTGAAATCCCGGCATCGGCCGCCGTGGTCGCGGGCGCCGTGATCTGGATCCTGGTGTTCGGCTTCTGGGCATTCGCCACCTATGGCGGCTACGTTGCGGACATGTTCCTGCCGGTTCCGGATGCGGTCATCCGGCGCGGCATTGCCTTGGCGTCCGATGGTACGTTGTTCGTGCATATGTGGTCGAGCATCAAGGTCGTGCTGCTCGGCTTCCTTGTTTCGGCTGCGATCTCGGTGCCGCTTGGGCTCTATATGGGGACCTACAAGATCGTGCAGGCGATGCTCGAACCCATGGTGAATTTCATCCGCTATTTGCCGGTCACCTCCCTGGTGCCGCTGTTCATCCTGTGGATCGGCATCGGAATCGAGCAGCGCATCACCGTCATATTCTTCGGCACTTTCTTTTCGCAGCTGGTCATGATTTCGGACGAAGCGCGCGCCGTGTCGCGCGACCTGCTCAATGCCAGTTATACCCTCGGTACCAAGCGCAGCGAGGCGGTTTGGCACGTGATCTTCCCGGCGGCGCTCCCCGGCATCATCAACACGTTGCGCGTCACCATGGGATGGGCCTGGACCTATCTGGTGGTTGCCGAGCTGGTAGCGGCCAATAGCGGGCTCGGCTTCATCTCGCTCAAGGCCATGCGCGGTTTCCAGGTCGATACGATCTTTCTGGCCATCGTGCTGATCGGCCTGCTCGGCCTTGTGTCCGATCTCTTCTTCCGCTTCCTCAGGCGACGGCTGGCGCCGTGGGCGGCGTGACATGAGGGCATTGAAAGGCAGCCTGTCGATCAGCAACGTTTCGCTCATCTACGGTGCAGGGGCCAAGAGTGTGCTGGCGCTGGATGGCATATCCTTCGAGGTGCGGGCGAACGAATTCACGGTCATCGTCGGCCCGTCGGGCTGCGGAAAATCGAGCCTCCTCTACATAGCCGCTGGCCTCACCGAAGCGACTTCCGGTCACATCGATGCCGGCGGCAAGATGGTGACGGAGCCCGGCGCCGATCGCGGCATGGTCTTCCAGGCCTACACGCTCTTCCCCTGGCTGACGGTGCGCAACAATGTCGAATACGGCTTGCGGCGCAAGGGCGTTGCTCCCCTCGAGCGAAACAAGATCGTCGACTACTATCTGGGTGAGATCGGCCTCGCGGCCTTTGCCGATCACTTTCCGAAGCAGCTGTCGGGCGGCATGATGCAGCGCGTGGCGATCGCCCGCGCTCTCGCCAACGATCCCGACATACTGTTGATGGACGAACCTTTCGGGGCGCTCGACAGTCAGACGCGACATGCCATGCAGAAGCTGCTTTTGCGGGTCTGGGAACACGCCCAGAAAACCGTGGCCTTCGTCACCCATGATATCGACGAAGCCATCCTGCTGGGTGACCGGGTCATCGTCATGACGGCACGGCCCGGCAAGGTGAAGGCCGATATCCGGATCGACATCCCGCGCCCGCGTGACCCTGAGATCATGCTCGAGCCGGAATTCATTGCGATCAAGCGCCGGATCATCAACGAGCTTCGCGACGAGATCGACGAGACGCATTGAGGGGGTAGTGATGCGCGATCCACGCTACGACATACTCTTCGAGCCGGTCCGCATCGGACCGGTGACAACTAAAAACCGCTTCTACCAGGTGCCGCATTGCAACGGCATGGGTTACCGTGATGCGACCGCGCTCGCCACGATGCGCGCGGTGAAGGCGGAAGGGGGATGGGGTGTCGTCTGCAGCGAGCAGGTGGAGATCCACCCGACGGGCGACATCGCCCCTTTCATCGAGTTGCGCAACTGGGACGAAAGCGATGTCGCGATGCTCGCGCGCATCGCCGAAGCCACCCATGCGAAAGGCGCGCTCGCGGGCCTGCAACTCGCCCATAACGGCATGAATGCGCCCAATCTCTATTCGCGCGAGATCCCGATCGGGCCCGTCGATCTCCCCGTCTTCTCGATCCTCAATGATCCGGTTCAGGCGCGCGCCATGGACAAGGACGATATCCGCAATCTCAGACGCTGGCACCGCAACGCGGCGCTGCGCGGCAAGCGGGCAGGATACGACCTCGTCTATGTTTATGCCGGAAAGCTGTTCGGCGGCGCCATGTTCTTCCTGTCGCGGCGCTTCAACACGCGCGGCGACGAATATGGTGGCAGTCTCGAGAACCGCGCGCGCCTGCTCAAGGAGCTGATCGAAGACACGAAGGACGCGGTCGGCGACAGGATGGCGGTTGCCTGCCGCATATCGGTCGACGAGCTTCTCGGCGAGGAAGGTCTGCATGCCGCCGAAGCGCGCGACATCATCGCGCATCTGGCGGAGCTTCCCGATCTCTGGGACCTGACGCTGTCGACCTGGGACAATGACAGCCAGACGTCGCGCTTCGCGGAGGAGGGGTATCAGGAGCCTTTCATCACCGGCATCAAGCCGCTCACCTCCAAGCCTGTCGTCGGCGTGGGCCGGCTCACCTCGCCCGACTACATGGTGAAGCTCATCCGTTCCGGCATTCTCGATCTCATCGGCGCGGCGCGCCCTTCGATCGCCGATCCGTACCTGCCCAACAAGATCAAGGAAGGCCGCATCGACGACATCCGCGAATGCATCGGCTGCAATATGTGCGTCGCGGGCGATCACACGATGAGCCCGAGCCGCTGCACGCAGAACCCGTCCTTCGGCGAGGAATGGCGGCGCGGCTGGCATCCCGAGCGGATAAATCCCGCAACGTCGCGTTCCTCGGTCCTGGTCGTCGGCGGAGGTCCCGCGGGCCTTGAAGCCGCCATGATGCTCGGCCGGCGCGGCTATGAGGTGACGCTGGCGGAAAAATCCCGGTCGCTCGGGGGAAGATTGGTCGAGGAACGGCGGCTTCCGGGCCTCGCCGCCTGGGGCCGTGTGGCGGACTATCGCGAGGGCCAGATCGACAAGCTTTCGAATGTCACGGTCTATCGTGAGAGCGACCTGACCGCGGACGATATAATCACCTTCGGCTGCGATCACGCGGTGATCGCCACGGGGTCGACATGGCGACGGGACGGCGTGGCGCGCTATCTGCTGAAGCCCGTGACCGTGGCGGAAGGCGCGGATGTGCTGACCCCCGATGACCTGTGGAGCGGCGCGCGGCCGCGCGGCAGGCGCGTTGTCGTCTATGACGACGATCACTATTACATGGGAGGGGTGCTTGCCGAATTGCTCGTGTCGGAAGGGCGTGATGTGACGCTGGTGACGCCCGCTCCCGACGTGTCCAACTGGATGCGCAACACCATGGAGCAATTCCGCGTCCAGGCCCGGCTTCTGCAGTTGGGCGTGAAGATCATCACGCAGCACGGCCTGGCGGCCATCGGCATGAAGGCTGTGGAAGCGGCCTGCGTCTTCACCGGGCGGCTGACGAGCATCGAAGCGGATGCAGCAGTACTGGTTACGGCGCGTCTGCCGCACAATGCGCTGCTCAAGGATGTCAAGGCGCGGATGGCCGAAGGCGCTTCGCTCAAGTCCATAACGGTGATTGGCGATGCCGCGGCGCCGGGCACGATTGCGGCGGCGGTATTCGCGGGTCGCCGCTATGCCGAGGAGCTGGAGGTGGTGCGCGATGCTGATGCGCCGCTTTTCAGGCGCGAGGTGACGCAACTGGCGAAAGGGCCGCTGCCCTGGACAACGCCTGCGTGAAGGCGCGCATCGCCGTGGCGATGAGCAGGTTATTGCTGTTGCATCTCGACCGCGCGCATTGGGGTCTGGCGCTTTGAGGCAGCATGGTAGGCCAGGTATTTGCGCTGCGTGGCTATCCGGTCCGCCAGATGTTTGGCGTCGTGCCACACACCCCAGATGAAGCTGGACGCTCTTCGCGACAGCCATGGCAGCCCGAGGAAATAGATCCCGGGCTCGGCGGAAACACCGCGCTGATGCTTAGGCCGGCCTTGCGCGTCGAAGGCGTCAACCTTCAACCAGCTATAGTCGGCAGCAAAGCCTGTTGCCCAGATGATCGTGGTCACGCCGGCTTCCTGCAGGTTCAGCTCGAGAATCGGATTGGTCACGCATTCCGGATCCGGTTCGATCAGGCGCGCTTCGGGCTCGAACGGAAGGTCGAGGCCGTTGCGGGCCGCATAGGCGTCGGCTTCGTCCAACAGCGACAAATAGTTCGCATCACCGCGCGCAATATTGTCCGCAAGATCCGGCGCGAAGGTCATCGTACCGTTGGTGTAGGATTTGGTCAGGCCGACAAGCGTCATGCCCCGCGCGGCAAGGCGCCGGAAGTCGACCGTCTGGCCGCCATGGGCGCCGCTGACCGCGATCGTGACATGCTCTTTGCCGGCTTCCCGGATCTCGGCGTCCCACTTGCCGAGAACGCCCAGCCACCAGCAAAAGTCCAGTCCACGATAGGCCCGCGGCGGGCGTTCATGCGGACCGACCGAGAGATAGACCCGTCTTCCCGCCTGGACGAGCTCGTCGGCGATCTGGGTCCCTGAGGATCCGGCCCCGACCACCAGCACTGCACCCCCTGGCAACTGACGGGGATTGCGGTAGGCGCTGGAATGGATCTGAAGGACACCTGCCGCCTCGGGAACAAGGGATGGGATGATGGGGCGTTGGAAAGGTCCCGTGGCCGCAACGACGTTGTTGGCCTCGATCGCACCACCCGACGTCTCGATCCGAAAGCCAGGCCGGCCGACGTTCTTCTGCACAAGCGTCACCTCTACACCGCAGCGGACGGGGGCGGCGATCTGCCTTGCGTAGGCGACAAAATAGTCCGCGACCTTCTCCTTGGGGGCGAAGGCATCGGGATCGATATCGGCGAATTCCATGTTCGGAAACCGATCATGCCAGGCTGGACCATTGGCAACCAACGAATCCCATCTTTCCGAGCGCCACCGCTCGGCAATGCGATGCCGTTCGAGGACCAGATGAGGTATGCCGTGTTTGCTCAAATGCTCGCTCATGGCCAAGCCCGCCTGGCCACCGCCAACGACAACTGTATCTACGCATTCGATTGCCAATTTGCGTCCCTTGGGAGCCTCCTGAGGCTTTCGCCGATAGGAAGATGCTCTTCTGTCAATGTAAGCGAGGGACGGGCCCCTCGGAAATTACGATTTCATGGGGCAGTGGTTAGCTTATCCCGATACTGGATTGGGCCTAATTATGGTCTTTGGTGCCTTCGATCTTCCGGCGATTATGGATTCATATGCTCGCGGCACGTCGTCCAGCGTAATCTCGGCATCCAAGATTGCAGAAAAGTCATTGGAATATTCCTGGCAGGCCCTGATGGCCCCCGGCAATTCGTCATTGAAGGCGTGACAGCCCGTCAGCCTGATCTCCTTTTCCACGAGGAGGTTGGCGCTGATGCTTAAATCACCAGAGCCCAGCCCAACCAGGGCTATCGCGCCACCGCCAGGCATGATGTGCACCAACTGCGAAACGACCGGAGGTGATCCGGTAGCATCGATTGCAAAGCGCGGAAGGTCTCGCGGCTGCGTGGCCGCCTGGAGATCGATCACTTGACCGGCTGTGATCCGCGCCACCAGGCTCGCACGATCCGGGGATTTGTCTGCAAGCAGCAAACGATGCCCGCGATGTCGAGCCAGGATACCGCAAATGGCACCAATGGGGCCGCAGCCAACGATCAAAATGGCCGAGTCCGCAGGGGCTGCCAGGCGTTTGAGCGTATGCAATGCGACCGCGGTCGGCTCCGCCATCGCGAGCACTCTTGCGTCCGCAAATTCGTCCACCTTGTGGAGCAATGCGCAATCGAGGACGACCTCCTCGGCAAATCCTCCATCGACAACCTCACCCACGAACCCCAGTTTTTCACAGATCTGGGGATAACCCTCCACACAATTTCTGCACCGGCCGCAAACGACACGACTGTCAGCGACCACCCGGTCTCCGACGCGAAGCGACAAAACGGAATCGCCAACCTGAGTTACGATGCCGGCGAATTCGTGTCCGGCAGTCGACGGGCTCCTTGAAATCCATTGGCCGGTGCGAAAGTTGTGAATGTCCGAACCACAGATGCCGGCTGCCAGAACCCTGACCCTGACCTCAAGCGGAGCGAGCACATCGGGCGCTTCGATTTCTTCCACCCTGAGATCGTTCTTCGAGTAGAGTCTGACAACCTTCATGTTGTGGCCTCTTCCAAATTGCGCGAAGCGGCCCTGGCGTCGTGGAATTTTGCAAGTGCGCTATGGCGCAGCCAGGGCCGGTTCCTTGCGCATCTCATGCCAGATATGGCCGGCGACGGCCAGAAGCACGATGATGCCGCCCGCGAGCGTATAGGGGCTCGGCACTTCACCGAAAACGAGCCACACCCAAAAAGGGGCGAGGGGCACGTCGAGGGCAGTGAGCAGCGTCGCCTCGGCGGCCGGGATCATGCGCGAGCCGAGACTGAACAGCACGAGGCCGAGTGCGCTCTGGGTCACGCCGAAAAGCGCCAGCATGGCAAGGTCGAAGGACGAGACGTCGAAGGGATCCGAGAACCAGAAGGCGACGATGGCGGTGATCCAGGCCGAAAGGCCGAGCGCCGGCATGATCGGGATGTCGCGCTTCCAGCGCAAGATGACGGCCATCAGCGCCATGGTGAGGGTCATCAGGAAGGCGACGAACTGGCCCAGCAGGCTGCCGCCATAGCGTGCGCCGGTCAGCATGACCACCACGCCGACAACCGCGAGCAGGCTCGCCGCGAGCACGCTCCACGAGGCTTTCTCGCGCAGGATGAGCCAGGCGACGCCCGCGGTGACGAAGGGCACGGTGGCATAGATCACATAGACATCGGCGACCGTCGTCAGCATGAGCGAGCCGATGAAGGCGATCATGCCGAGCCCGCAATTGAGGGCCAGGAGCAGACCCATGCCGCCGAGGCTCGCATAGGCCGCGATGACCTTGCCGCGGTGATGGACCGCCGTCATCACCAGGAAAGCGAGGCCGCCGAAGACGCCGCGCCAGAACAGGATCGTCCAGACGTCTTCATCGATGAGGCGGGTGAAGAAGCCGGCGGTCGACCAGGCGACGGCCGAAAGGCTGACCAATATCCAGCCCAGATATCGCTGATTCTCATCGCTGCGCATGCGGTGCAGTATCCCGCATCGGGCTGCCAGACCGTGTCAGGATCAGACGGGCGGCGGCAAAGCCCGTCTGGGCCTCATTTCGGTGAGGATATGGCCGAAGAGCGCCAGCATGACGATGCCACCGCCGATAAGCACGGTCCCGGCCGGCACTTCGCCGAGGAAAAGCCAGACCCATAGAGGCGTGAAAGGAACTTCGAGCGCTGCGATCAAGGTCGCTTCGGCGGCCGGGATCTTGCGCGACCAGATGGCATAGAGCACGAGGCCGGTCGCATTCTGCACGATGCCGAAGAGCGCGATGAGGAGAAGGTCCTGGCCGGTGACCGACAAGGGAGAGGCAAACCAGAAGGTTATCGAGGAGCACATCCAGGCGGAAAGCGCCATCGCCGGCAGCATCGGCACATCCTGATGCCGCCGCATGATCGTCGTCATCCCGGCCATGCCGAGCGTCATGAAGACGGCGAGGCCTTTGCCGAACAGGCTTCCGTCCCATGAGGCATCCTTGAGCATGATCCCAACGCCGGCGAGGGCGACGACCCCGGCGATGAGCGTGCTGAGACTCGGCACTTCGCGCAGGACGAAGAAGGCAAGGGCGGCCGTCATGAACGGCACGGTCGCATAGATGATCAGCGCCTCGGCGATGGTGGTGAAGCGCATCGATCCGATGCCTGAGATCATGCTCATGGCGGACAGGGCGGCCACCGCGAAGACCGGCGCCGACAGGCTTTTCAGCCGCATCAGTCCCGCTTTGCCCTCGAGCAAGAGATAGACGAGCAGCACCGCGGAGCCCGAGAAGACGCCGCGCAGGAACAGCATGGTCATGAGATCGGTGGTGATGAGCCGCACGAAGATGCCGCCGGTCGACCAGAACAGAGCGGCAAGCGCCACCAGCGCCAGGCCAAGGCGGTGGTGCGCGACGGCATCCCTGTTCAAGTGAAGGGCATCGCTGCTCATGCGGTTTGCCTGGCTTTGAAGAGGTTGAGGGTGTTGGCGCCCAGGATGAGCAGGGTGCCGATGATCGAATAGAAGTCGAAGCCTTCCCGATAGATCCAGTAGCCGACGAGCACGGTCAAGGGCACGCGCAGGAAGTCCAGGGGGGTCACGATCGTCATGTCGGCGAGCGAGATCGCCTTCGACAGGCAGTAATGCGAGAAGGTGCCGGCGAGGGCGACCACCGCGACCCATACCCAGTTGTGCGGCTCTGGCCATTTCCACACGAGGTAGGCCGGCACCGCGCCGATCACCGTCTGGATCAGGAACATCAGGAAGATGACGGTGAGCGCCGAATCCGTGCGGGTGATGATTTTGGTCATCGCGACCGAGATGGCGAAGCCGACCGCCGCCAGGAGCGCCACGGCATGGCCTTCATCGATATGCGCGGTACCCGGCTTGACGATGAGCAGGATGCCGACGAAGCCCAGCGCAATGGCCGTGAGCTTGAAGCGGTTGAGCTTCTCGCCGAGGAACAGGGCGGCGATGAGGGCGCCCCAGATCGGCATGGTGAATTCGATCGCGACGACCTGGGCGAGCGGGATGAGGGCGAGCGCCATGAACCACGAATACTGCGCGCCGTAATGCACGATGTTGCGGACGATATTGAGCCTGAGATTGGTGAAGCGGCCGCTGAAACCGCCGTAATAGAGGACGATCGGGGTGAGGATCGCGACCGCGATCACGCTGCGGAAGATCATGGTCACGAAGACCGGGATATCGTGACCGAGCTCGCGGCCGGCGACGCTGAGCGCAAGTGTATTGACAAGCCATCCTCCCATCCAGATGGCCGCTTGTGCTGTCGACTGCTGCGGCAAGCCCGATTCTCTCCTGTTTCAGCGACCTTAAGGGGGAAATTCAAGGCCCGGCTAGGGCCGAAAGGTCATATCAACCCTGCGGAACTGGTCAGGCTTGACGGGAGGGGACAGTTCGGCCATTTTGCCAGCCCATGACAACCGCCCGGAAATATGCCGTTCACATGTGCGGCATTATTATTTGCACCTAGCGCACAAACGCTGGCTGGCGGCCGCTTTTCCTCAATTTCGATCAAAGCGATCCTCCGGGCCGGCAAGCCCCAGAGAAGCTTATGGCCACCCTGAAACTTTACAATACCCTGACCCGAGCCAAGGACGTCTTCAAGCCGATCGATCCCAAGGCGATCCGCATGTATGTCTGCGGCCCGACCGTCTATGACTATGCCCATATCGGCAATGCCCGGCCGATCATCGTCTTCGATATGCTGTTCCGGCTCTTGCGCCATCTCTATGGCGCCGAGCACGTCACCTATGTGCGCAACATCACCGACATCGACGACAAGATCAATGCCAAGGCCAAGGAAGAAGGCGTCGCGATCGGCGAGCTGACGAGCCGCACGACGCACCAGTTCCATGAGGATATTGCCGCTCTCAACGTGCTTGAGCCGACGCATGAGCCCCGCGCGACCGGCACGATCCCTGAGATCATCACCATCATCGAGAAGCTGATCGCCACGGGCCATGCCTATGTGGCGGAAGGCCATGTGCTCTTCGACGTGCCCTCGATGAAGGATTACGGCAAGCTGTCGCGCCGCCCGCTCGACGACATGATCGCCGGCGCCCGCATCGACGTGGCGCCCTACAAGAAGGGCGAGATGGATTTCGTCCTGTGGAAGCCCTCAGGCCCCGATCTTCCGGGCTGGGACAGCCCGTGGGGCAGGGGCCGGCCCGGCTGGCATATCGAATGCTCGGCCATGTCGTGGAAGCATCTGGGCGAGACCTTCGACATCCATGGCGGCGGCATCGACCTCATTTTCCCGCATCACGAGAACGAGGTGGCGCAGACGCGCTGCGCCTTCGGCCTCAAAGTCATGGCCAATGTCTGGATGCACAACGGCTTCCTGCAGATCGACGGCCAGAAGATGTCGAAGAGCCTCGGCAATTTCCTGACCATCAACGAGCTGCTCAAGGATTGGCCGGGCGAGATCCTGCGCTTCAACATGCTGCGCACCCATTACCGCCAGCCGATCGACTGGACGGTGAAGGGACTCGAGGAGAGCCGCCGCATCCTCGACGGCTTCTATAATTCCGCCTCAGCACGCCTCACCGAGGATGTGCGCTTCTCGCCCGCCGTGCTCGAAGCCCTGTGCGACGACCTCAACACGCCGCGCGCCATTGCCGAGCTGCATACGCTCGACCGGCCGAATTTCCAGGCGGAGCTCGGCGCGACGCTCAATGCGCTGGGCTTCACCGGCAAGCATGTCGAGGACAAGGCCGCCAAGATCGATGAGCACAAGGTCAACGAGCTGATCGCGGCGCGCCTCAAAGCGCGTGGCGCGCGCAATTGGGCCGAGAGCGACCGGCTCAGGAACGAGCTCGACGCTTTGGGCGTCGTCGTCATGGACAACAAGGACGGCACGACGAGCTGGGAGGTGAAGCGATGACACGCGAGCGCCTCTATCTCTTCGACACGACCTTGCGCGACGGCCAGCAGACGCCGGGCGTCGATTTCTCGCTCGAGGACAAGCTCGTGGTCATGGGCATGCTCGACGGGCTCGGTCTCGACTATATCGAGGGCGGCTATCCGGGCGCCAACCCGACCGACACGGCGCTCTTCGCCGAGGACCGGCCGACCCGGGCGACCTTCACCGCCTTCGGCATGGTGAAGCGGCCGGGCCGCTCGGCGTCCAACGACCCGGGCCTCCAGGATATCTTGCGCGCCAAGGCCAAGGCGATCTGCTTCGTCGCCAAATCCTGGGACTATCATGTCCGCGTCGCGCTCGAGACCACGAATGAGGAAAATCTCCTCACCATCCGGGAATCGATCGAGAATGCGAAGCTGCTCGGACGGGAAGTCCTGCTCGATTGCGAGCATTTCTTCGACGGCTTCAAGGCCAATCCGGACTATGCGCTGAAAGTGGCGAAGACCGCCTATGACGCCGGCGCCCGCTGGGTGGTGCTGTGCGACACCAATGGCGGGACCTTGCCGCGGGAAGTCGGGGAGATCGTGCGTGCCGTGACCAAGACCGTTCCGGGCGATCACCTCGGCATACATGCCCATAACGACACCGAGCAGGCCGTCGCCAACTCGCTGGCCGCGGTCGAGGCGGGGGTGCGCCAGGTCCAGGGCACGCTCAACGGCATCGGCGAGCGCTGCGGCAACGCCAATCTCGTGTCGATCATCCCGACGCTCGTGCTCAAGAAGGAATTCGCCGATCGCTTCGAGACCGGTGTGACGATAGACAAGCTCGCGACCCTGACCCATGTCTCGCGGGCCTTCGACGAGCTCTTGAACCGCAACCCGAACGGCCAGGCGCCCTATGTGGGCCGGAGCGCCTTCGCCACCAAGGCCGGCATCCATGCCTCGGCCATCGTCAAGGAGCCCGAGACCTACGAGCATGTGACGCCGGACAGTGTCGGCAATCGCCGCCGCGTGCTGGTCTCCGACCAGGCGGGCAAGTCCAATCTTCTGGCCGAGCTTGGGCGCATCGGGCTTAGCGTGGACAAATCCGATACGCGGCTCGATGCGCTGCTGCGCGAGGTGAAGGAACGGGAAGCGCAAGGCTATGCCTATGACGGAGCGGACGCTTCCTTCGAGCTTCTGGCGCGCCGCATGCTCGGCACCGTGCCGCATTATTTCGACGTGCTCTCCTTCCGCGTCATCGTCGAGCACCGGCACAATGCGCTGGGCGAGCTCGTCACCGTGTCGGAGGCGGTGGTCAAGGTTAAGGTCGATGACGAGGTGTTCATCAATGCCGGCGAAGGCAATGGCCCGGTCAACGCGCTCGACGTCGCCTTGCGCAAGGACCTCGGCAAGTATCAGCGCTTCATCGACGATCTCGAGCTTGCCGACTTCAAGGTGCGTATCCTCAACAGCGGCACGGGAGCGACGACCCGGGTTCTGATCGAAAGCCGTGATGGCCAGGGCAATCGCTGGTTCACCGTCGGCGTGTCGCCCAACATCGTCGATGCCTCCTTCCAGGCCTTGTCGGATTCGATCGTCTTCAAACTGCTGCGCGAACAGGTGGCCCTGGCGGCCTAAAGGCGTGCGCGCCAAACATGCGACCCATGCCGTGTTCCGGGTGGTCCACGAGGCCAAGGCCCGGTAAACCGCCATCATGTCCGCCATCGATCGGCCTGCCTTTGCCGACGGCCCTTCCGAGGCCAGAAAGGGCGTCGCCTATTGCGTGGCAGCCCATGTCGTCTGGGGCGTCATGGCCTACTATTTCAAGCTCATCGAGGACGCATCGCCGGTCGAGATCGCGGTTCATCGCGGCCTGTGGTCGATCGTCGTCGGGCTCGCCGTCATCTGGCATCTGGGGCAGTTCGACAATGTCCGCCGCGCCATGGCCAATCCGCGCATTCTCCTGACCTTGTGTTTCACCGGCTTGCTGATCCTCTTCGGCTGGAGCTTCTATATCTGGGCGATCCAGCATGGCCGCACCATCGAGGCGACCCTCGGCTTCTATGTCAACCCGCTGATGAATGTCGTGGCCGGCGCCTTGTTTCTGGGCGAGCGCTTCAGCCGTCTTCAGCTGGTCGCCATCATCCTCGCGGTCGTCGCGGTTCTGATCCAGACCATTGCCTCAGGGATAGTGCCCTGGCTCGGCCTGATGCTGAGCGCGAGCTTCTGCCTCTACGGCCTTATCCGCAAGACCACGCCGGTCGGCGCCACCGAAGGCTTCTTCATCGAAGTGCTGGTGATTTTCGTGCCCTCGCTCGCCATGGCATTCTGGCTCGACAGCACCGGCGAGGCGAAGTTCCTGACGACGCCTTTCTACACGCTGATGCTGATGGGCTGCGGCGTCCTGACGGCGGTCGCGCTTCTGTTCTTCGCCGCGGCCATCAAGCGCATCCGCTATTCGACCGCGGGCCTGCTGCAATATATCTCGCCCTCGCTCGTCTTCCTCACGGCTGTCTTCATCTTCGGCGAGCCGATGGACGGCTGGCGCTGGTTCGCTTTCGCTCTGCTCTGGGTGGCGCTTGCCATCTATTCATATTCGGCCCTCGAGCAGATGCGCGAACCCGCCCCGGCGTAAGGGTGCACCTTATACATGTGACCCATGCCGTGTTCCGGGTGGTCCGAGAGGCCTTATCCCGGTAAACCCGCCGCCCATGTCCGCCATCGATCAGCCGATTTCCTCCACGAGCCTTTCCGAGGCCAAGAAGGGGATCCTCTATTGCATCACGGCCCATATCTTCTGGGGCCTGATGGCCTATTACTTCAAGCTGATCGACAAGGTCTCGCCGGTCGAGATCGCGGTGCATCGCGGCCTGTGGTCGCTCGTCATCGCCTTTGCCGTCATATGGTTCCTCGGCCAGTTCGACGATGTGCGCCGCGCTCTGGCGAAGCCGCGGATTGTCGCGACCCTGACGCTGACAAGCTTTCTGATCGTCTTCAACTGGGGCTTCTACATCTGGGCCATCCAGAACGGGCGCACCATCGAGGCGAGCCTTGGCTACTACATCAATCCGCTTCTCAATGTGGTTGTGGGCGCTCTGTTCCTGGGCGAGCGCTTTACGCGCACGCAACTGGTCGCGATCGCGATCGCGGTCACCGCGGTGGTGATCCAGACGATCGCGCTCGGCGTCGTGCCGTGGCTCGGCCTGATGCTGGGGGCTACCTTCTGTCTCTATGGCTTCATCCGCAAGACGGTCGATGTCGGTGCGACGCAAGGCTTCTTCATCGAGGTGCTGATCCTCTTTCTCCCCGCTCTCGCTGTCGCGCTGTGGATGGGAGAAACCGGACAGGCGGCATTCCTGACGACGCCCTTCTATACGCTGATGCTGATGGGCTGCGGCGCGCTCACGGCGGGGGCGCTCCTGTTCTTCGCCGCGGCGATCAAGCGCATCCGCTACTCGACCGCTGGACTGATGCAATATATCTCGCCCTCGCTCGTCTTCCTCACCGCGGTGTTCATCTTCGGCGAGCCGATGGATTTCTGGCGCTGGCTGTCCTTCGCCATGCTCTGGGCGGCGCTCGCCATCTATTCATATGCGGCGATCCGCACAGGCCGCAGGCTCGAGGTCGCCGAGGAGCCGGCGCAAGCTTAATCATGTGGTGCCGATGCGAGTACGATTCATACGCTTGACAGGTGGCTCTTTGTAGTTTACAAACTACATGCGTGATCGAGCTCAGGCAGACCGAGATTTTCCAAAAGTGGAGAACGAAGCTTAAGGATCAACGTGCTCGGGCGATGATCGCGTCCCAACTTGATCGTCTCGCTCAAGGAAATGCCGGCGATGTGCAGCCGGTCGGGGAGGGGATCAGCGAATTGCGCATCCACTATGGCGCCGGCTATCGCATCTATTTTCAGAAGCGGGGCGAGTTCATCATCATACTGCTTTGTGGTGGTGACAAGAGCACGCAGGCCAAGGACATCAAGACGGCGAAGCGCTTGGCTGAGTCATTGAAGGAGTAAATATGAGCCGAACACGAGCGCAAAAACTGACTGCCTATGATCCGGCTGAGGACCTCAACTCAGATGAAGCAATTGCCGTGTTCATGGAAGAAGCATTCAAGACCGAAGATGTAGGCTACATCGCGCACGCGCTTGGTGTGGTCGCTCGCGCCAAAGGCATGGCGCAGATCGCGAAAGAGACAGGGCTTTCCCGTGAGCAGCTCTATCGTTCTTTCAGTGAAAACGGCAATCCGACGCTGAAAACGACGATTGCAGTCATGAAGGCGTTGAGAATGGAGCTGACAGCGAAAGCTCATGTCTGAGTCCTCACTCGGCGATCAGTGCAGGGCGCTACCCTGGAATAGCCAATCGGCAGAGTCTCTGGACGCCGGCTATCGCGTCAGGCCTGCAGCGCCTGCCGCAAGGCGGCGAAGCGCTTGCGATATTGTGCCGGCGTGATGCCGGTCTTGCGCCGGAACAGGCGGCTGAACGAGCTCGAATCCTCGTAGCCCACCTCATGTGCCACCGCCTCGATCGAGAGGTCGGTCGTCTCGAGAATCTGCTTGGCTTCCTCGAGCCGCAGCGATTGCACATAATCCATGGGCGACCGCCCCGTGGCCCGGGAGAACCGCCGGTTGAAGGAGCGCTCGGGCAGGCCGCTCATCTCGACCATGGTGGCGACCGGCGTGCCTTGTTTGTAGTTGTCGGCGAGCCATTCCTGGCATTTGGCGATCTGGGCATCGCTCGCCTGCTTGGCCGTGACCAGTCCCGCATAGGGAAGTGTGCCGGCATCGTGCCAGTCGAGCAGATACACCTTCGCGACCTCGACGGCGGCGCCTACGCCGATAAAGCGAGCGATGAGAAACAGCGCGAGATCCTGGAAGCTGGTGCCGCCGCCGCTCATGAAGATGCGCTGGTCGTTGCCGCTGACGACCAGCGTGCGGCCGGCATGCACGCGGATGCGCGGATACATCTTGGCCATGGCCTCGCAGAAGCCCCAATGCGTCGTCGCATCCTGATCGTCGAGGATGCCGGCTTCGGCAAAGAGGAGCGCGCCGGAGCAGGCTGAGGCGACGGCCGTGCCGGCTTCGTAGCACCGCTTGATCCAGGCGACTTCGGGCTCAAACCGCCCCGCGCAGCTTTCCCAGGGCGGGATGAAGAAATCCGAGACGCACAGAATGTCAGGCCGCGGACAATCATCGAGTGCGTAATGCGGTGTGATCGTGACGCCGTTGAAGGCAGCGACCGGGACCTTGTCCCGCGCCACGATATAGGGCTTGGCCGCTCCTTCCTTTTGGCACCCCTCCGTCAGATAGGCCCAATCGCGCCCGGCGGAGGCGAAGAGGTCGAACATGCCGTGCAGTGTCGAGCCGGTGACTTCTGGTAGGGCCAGAAGGGCGACGTTGAGTGGGCGATTGGCGTCACTATGGGCTTTCATGGCTGAAATGACCGGTTCCTTGCCGGAATAACCTTAGTGGGCACCGCGTCTTTACGCTAGGTCGACGCGCCTTCGCCGGTCCCTGCCGGCCAATTTTGATGGAGTTTATGCATGTCGAAATATCGCCAGGCCTTGCCGCAGCTGAAGGGCGGCGTTTTCCTGACCGACGGCGGTCTCGAAACGACGCTCGTCTTCCTCGAAGGCGTCGAGCTATCCTATTTCGCCTCCTTCCCCTTGATCACCACCGAGAGCGGCCGCGAGAAGCTCAAGAACTACTTCCGCCCCTATATCGAGCTGGCGAAGCTCAAGCAGGTCGGCTTCATCCTCGATACGCCGACCTGGCGCGCCAGTCCCGACTGGGCGGAGAAGCTCGGCTTCTCGCCCGACAGGCTCATCGCCGCCAATCGTCTCTCGGTCGATTTCCTGGTCGGACTGCGCCAGGACTATGCCGGTCTTGTCGAGCCTCTGGTCATCAATGGCGTGATCGGGCCGCGCGGCGACGGCTACAAGGTCGAAACGCGGATGAGTGCCGAGGAAGCGCAAGCCTATCACACGATGCAGATGAAGGTGTTCAGCGACAGCGAAGCCGACATGGTGACGGCGGTGACCCTCAACTATGTCGACGAAGCTCTGGGCATCATGCGCGCCGCCAAGGCCCACAAAATGCCTCTGGTCATTTCCTTCACCGTCGAGACCGACGGCAGGCTGCCGTCCGGCGAAAGCCTGCGCGAGGCGATCGAGACGGTCGATCGCGTGAGCGGAAACTACCCGATCTATTACATGATCAACTGCGCGCATCCCGAGCATTTCGAAGACGTGCTGAGCGCCGGCGCCTGGCTCAAGCGCATCCGGGGCTTGCGCGCCAACTCATCGGCGAAGAGCCATGCCGAGCTCGATGCGGCGACCGAGCTCGACATCGGGGACCCGGAGAATCTCGGCGCCCGCTACAGCGCCTTGCGCGCCAAGCTGCCCAATCTCGTGGTCCTGGGCGGTTGCTGCGGCACCGACCATCGCCATCTGACGGCGATCTCGGATGCATGCCTCGCGGCATAGAATGTAATGAGGGTGGGTGCGCGGAGGTTTCGCGCGCTCACCTACAGTGTCTTGCGGATCGGCTCCTGCGGGACCTTCGCCGTCGATTGCTTGAGCCGGTCTTCGAACACCGAGACGACTTCGCCGGGTGACTTCACCACGTCGAATTTGAGCTCGAGGCCTTCGCGGATGAATTTCTCCTGGCGCATATGGTTGATGAGCGTGATGAGCGGCGCCCAGTAATCGTCGATATCGCAGATGATGATCGGCTTGGCGTGGCGGTCGAGCTGCGCCCAGGTCGAGATCTCGACCAGTTCCTCGAGCGTGCCGAGCCCGCCGGGCAGCGCCGCGAAACCGTCCGAGCGTTCGAACATCGTCATCTTGCGCTCATGCATGCTGGCGGTGACGATGAGCTCGTTCACCTCGGTGAGCATCCGCTCCTTGTTGACCAGGAATTCCGGGATGATGCCGACCACGTGGCCGCCCCCGGCGATGACCGAACGGGCGACTTCGCCCATGAGGCCGAGGCTGCCGCCGCCATAGACGAGGCCGATGCCCTGATCGGCCATATGTCCGCCGAGCGCGCGCGCCGCCGCCATGTAGGCCGGGTTCCGCCCAGGTCCCGAGCCGCAATAAACACAAAGATGCCGCATGATTCTCCTATATCCATTTGGTCGCGCGATGGCCGTCCGTCAAGCTGACCCCATTGCTTAGTCTTTGCAGATTCGCCGGTAATTCATTATTTACAGGGCTAGATACGGAACCGCGACAATGAAAAACCCGCTTGCAGTTTTCACCGGCGCCGCCTTGGCGACGCTCGCCGCCTTGGCGGGGCTCAATATGACCAATTGGCCCGGCGGCGGTCCGGATGCCCAGAAGCCGGCGGAAGCGGCAGGTGCGGCCCAGGAACCGTCCGATACGTCAGGCGCGACCCAGAAACCGGCGCAAACGGCTGGTGCATCCCAGAAGCCGGCCGCCGAAGAGACGAGCCCATCTCCCGAAAAACCGACTGAAATGGCCGCAATTCCAGCCCCCGAGCCGCCGCCCAAGGCGGAGACGGCGGCCGGCACCGAACCCGAGCTCGATACGGTCAGAGTCGAAAGCGATGGCCAGGCCATCGTGGCGGGCAGGGGCAAGCCCGGTTCCGAAATCGCTCTCAAGCTCGGCAATGAGGTGATCGGCAAGGGTATCGCCAGTCCCGATGGCTCGTGGGTCGTGGTTCCCGACCAGCCTTTGCCCAAGGGCGCGCATGAGATCACCATCGAGCAGAAGGCGGCCGATTCCGCTCCCGTGACCGCGGAGCAGTCGATTGCGGTCGCAATTCCGGAAAAACCCGGCCAGCAGGCCATGGTGGCGCTGACGGAACCGGGAACAGCGACCAAGGTTCTCCAGGCCGGCGGGGATCAGGAGCAGGCGTCCTTATCGGAGCCACAGGCTGAGCCGGCCCCCGGCCAGCCGACGGCGCCCGAAAAACCCGCCGAGCCGGCGCAGACGGCCGTAGAGCCGCCCAAAGCCGATGAGCCGGCCGGCACGGTCCAGAAGCCGGAAGAAGCCAGCCCGCCCGCCAAGCCCGCGGACCAGGGCACGGACGTGGCCAAGACCGAGGTGTTCCCCGAGGCCGTGAAGCCCCCCGAAGCAACGGCGCCGGCCGCGCCGGCCAAGACGGCTGAAAATATCCCGCTCAGGCTCGATGCAGTCGATTACAACGACAAGGGCGACATCATCTTTTCCGGGCGGGCGAAGCCTGGAACGGCTGTCCGCCTCTATGTCGACAACCGGCCCGTCGGTGATGCCATCGTCGATTCGCAAGGCAGCTGGTCATTCGCCGGCAAGGACATCATTGCGCCCGGCACGCACAATCTGCGCGCCGATCAGATCAACACGGGCGGCAAGGTCATTGCCCGCATCGAGCTGCCTTTCCTGCGCGAAAATGCCGAAGCCGTCGCGGAACTGAACTCACCGCTAGGGACCGAGGCGGTGGAAGCGCAGCCTGAGGAGATGGAAGCCCAGGAGCCGGCGCAGACGAGCGAGCCGCAGCCCACTGCCGAGCAGCCCAAGACGGCGACCGCCGAGCAGCCCAAGACCGCGACGGCCGAGCAGCCCAAGACGGCGACTGCCGAGCCGCCTGCGCAAAAAACGAGCGAGCCGTCAGCTCAGGCAAGCGCATCACCGAAGACTTCCGAACCGCCGCAGACGACGACCGAGCAGCAGACGGCCGAGCAGCAGACGGCCGAGCAGCAGACGACGACCGAACCGCAGCAGCCCGAGGCAAGCGCGCCCGCGCCGGCCAAGACCGCCGAGGCTGAGCCGCAGCAAGCCGCCGAGCCCGAGGCCGCAGGGCCGGCAGCCGATCAGCCTGCCGCCGGCGACAAGAAACCGGAGGTGACGGCGACCGCGGCGGCCGAGCAGGCGGCCAAGGCCATCGACCCTAACCAGCCGCGCACGGGCAAAGTCGTCATCCAGCCGGGCAACAATCTGTGGAAGCTGTCGCGTGTGATCTATGGACGCGGCAAGAACTACACCGTGATCTATCAGGCCAATAAGGATCAGATCCGCAATCCGGGTCGCATCTATCCGGGACAGATCTTCGCCATTCCGGGTGCGGCACCACCCGAGCAGATCGACCCCAAGCGCAAGGATCCGCTGACCAGCGCCGAGGGCGGCGCCGCGCAATGAGGCGGAAGCCCACTTCGCACCGCGCTGCTTTGGGGCGTGGTGACGGTAGCCTTTGGCTGACCCTCAAGGACATCATGCCGCTGTTGTGGCCCGCGGGCCGCACGGATCTCAAGATCCGCGTCGTCATCGCCATCACGGCACTGGTGCTGGCCAAGGTAGTGACGGTTCTCACTCCCTTTGCCTATAAATATGCCGTCGACGCGCTCACCCTCAAGAACGGCGTGCCGGCGCTGGTCGTGGTGCCGGTCTTCATGATCCTGGCCTATGGCGTCGGCCGCGTGATGCTGGTGGCCTTCGCGCAACTGCGCGATGCGATCTTCGCCAAGGTTGGCCAGCGCGCGGTGCGCGAGCTCGCCATGCGCACCTTCCGGCATCTGCATGCGCTGTCGCTCAGATTCCATCTTGAGCGGCGCACCGGCGGCCTGTCGCGCATCATCTCGCGCGGCACCAACGGCATCGACACCATACTGCGCTATTCGCTGTTCAACACGCTGCCGACGGTGCTGGAGCTCGTGTTCATTTGCGCCATCCTGGCGCGCTCCTATGGCTGGCTCTATGCGCTGGTCGTCGCCCTGACGGTCGCCGCCTATGTCGCCTTCACCTATCTCGCCACCGAATGGCGCATCCATATCCGCCGCGCCGCCAATGACGCCGATACCGACGCCTCGACCAAGGCGATCGACAGCCTGCTCAATTTCGAGACGGTGAAATATTTCGGCAATGAGGAGCATGAGGCGCGCCGCTACGACAAATCCATGGAGCGCTATGAGAAGGCCTCGGTCAAGACCTGGATCTCGCTCGCGGTGCTCAATGCCGGCCAGGCCTTCTTCTTCGCCATAGGCCTAACCATCGCCATGCTGATGAGCGGCTATGCCGTTCATGCCGGCAGCATGACGCTCGGCGATTTCGTCATGATCAACGCGCTGATGATCCAACTTTATATGCCGCTCAACTTCATCGGCTCGGTCTATCGCGAGATCAAGCAGGGGCTCATCGATGTCGAGGAGATGTTCGCGCTTCTCGAGGTCGATGCCGACATCAAGGACCGGCCCGGCGCCGTTCCCTTGCGCACCGCCAAGGGCGAGATCGTCTTCGACCACGTGGACTTCGCCTATGACGCCGGGCGCCCGATCCTGCGCGATCTTTCCTTCCGCGTGCCGAGCGGCCATACCGTCGCCATCGTCGGGCCCTCTGGCGCCGGCAAGTCGACGATCTCGCGCCTGCTGTTCCGCTTCTACGACGTCGGCGCGGGCCGCATCCTGATCGACGGGCAGGACATCGCCCAGGTGACCCAGAAGACGCTCAGGGCCGCGATCGGCATGGTGCCGCAGGACACCGTGCTGTTCAACGACACGGTGCGCTACAATATCCGCTATGGCCGGCCCGAGGCGGACGACGCCGATGTCGAGGACGCGGCCCGCCTGGCGCAGGTCCATGCCTTCGTCATGTCGCTTCCCAAGGGCTATGAGACGATGGTCGGCGAGCGCGGCTTGAAGCTCTCGGGCGGCGAGAAGCAGCGCGTGGCGATCGCCCGTACCATCCTCAAATCGCCGCCGATCCTCATTCTCGACGAGGCGACCTCGGCGCTCGATTCGATGACCGAGCGCGAGATCCAGAGCGCGCTGGCACAAGTGTCGCGCAACCGCACGACGCTGGTCATCGCCCATCGCCTGACAACCGTGGTCGATGCCGACGAGATCATCGTTCTCGATCAAGGCACCATCGCCGAGCGCGGCACCCATGCGGAGCTCCTCAGGGAGCGCGGCCTTTATGCCGCCATGTGGAATCGCCAGCGCGAGGCCGAGGAGGCGCGCCGCCGCCTTGCCGATATCGAGCATGAGGAAGGCGAGCTGCATGAGCCCGAAGACGAGGACGAGGTCATGTTACGGGTCGTTAACTGACCGCTGCTGTATTTCACCGGGCCGCTAGGATAGGCTGTATTCGAGAACACCATGTCACTCGTCAACTCCATAAGCTCGACATTCGTGCCCATCCATCGCGAGGGCTGGCGCTTCGTCGCCATCGCGGCGGCGGTCACGCTCTTCTTCTATTGGCTCGACTGGGAGTTCCTGGCCCTCCTGGCGCTGGTCGTGACCTGCTGGTGCGCCTATTTCTTCCGCGATCCCGATCGGGTGACGCCGCTGAAGCCGGGGCTCGTGATCTCGCCCGCCGATGGCCGCATCAGCGCGATCGAGAGCGTCGTGCCGCCGCCGGAGCTCGATCTTGCGCGCGAACCCGTGACCCGCATCTCGGTCTTCATGAATGTCTTCGACGTCCATATCAACCGCTCGCCTGTCGATGCCCGCATCGCCCATATCGCCTATGTGCCGGGCAAGTTCCTGAGCGCCGATCTCGACAAGGCGAGCGCCGACAATGAGCGTCAGGCCTTGACGCTCGAGCTGGATGACGGCCGCAGGCTGGGCGTGGTGCAGATCGCCGGCCTCGTGGCGCGCCGCATCGTGAAATTCGTGAATGACGGCGACATGCTGAAATCGGGCGAGCGCTTCGGCCTCATTCGCTTCGGCAGCCGCGTCGATGTATATTTGCCGGCGGGCGTCAACGCGCTGGTCGTCGTCGGGCAGCGCTCCGTGGCGGGCGAGACGGTCTTCGCCGATCTCGCTTCAACGGAAGCAGAACGCGCCGGCCGGCGCAATTGAGGAGATAGCCCCATGGCGAATTTCCCAGGTATTGAAGAAGAAGCGATCGGCAAGAGCCATCGCGAGCAGCGCCTGCGCCGTTTCAAGCAGGTGCCGATCCGCATCTTGGTGCCCAATCTCATCACGCTGCTGGCTTTGTGCAGCGGCGTGACCGCCATCCGTCTCGGCATGGAAGGGCGCTATGAGCTCGCGGTCGGCGCGGTGATCCTCGCCATCGTGCTCGATGCCATCGATGGCAGGCTCGCGCGCTTCCTCAAAGGCACGTCGCGCTTCGGCGCCGAGCTCGACTCGCTCGCCGACTTCGTCAATTTCGGCGTGGCGCCCGCGATACTGATCTATCTGTGGTCGCTCAATGCGCTGAAGAGCCTGGGCTGGCTGGTGGCGCTCTGCCTCGCGATCTGCTGCGCGCTCAGATTGGCGCGCTTCAATGTCGCGATCGATGATCCCGACAAGCCGGCCTGGATGATGAATTTCTTTACAGGCGCGCCGGCGCCGGCGGGTGCCGGTCTTGCCATGGCGCCGATGTATCTGGGCTTCCTCGGCCTCATTCCCGACGGCCACACGGTCGCCTGGCTGGTTCTGCCCTATATCGCCGCCGTGGCGCTTCTGATGGTGAGCCGGGTGCCGACCTTCTCGGCCAAGACCTTGGGCTCGCGCATCAGCCGCGACCTCGTCCTGCCGCTGCTCGGCGTCGCGGCGCTGGTCATCGTCAGCCTCATCGCCTTCACCTGGGAGATGCTGACCGCGATGTCGCTCCTCTATATCGCGCTCCTGCCCTTCGGCATTCGCTCCTACCGCCGCCACAAGGCAGAGTATGAGAAGCGCAGCAGCGAGGCTGAGGCCGAGAGACCGTCGACCGCTTAGCCACGTTTCTCGAATCGCACCTTGCGGGCGAGCCAGCAGCCGACGGTGACGGCGGTGATCTTGCCGACCGTGTCGCGCTCGAAATGCAGCGTCCAGTCGCCCGGCGCCGAGGCATCCATCGAGCGCTGGCACGGCATGCGCCAGAGATCGGTGCCGACCGGATAGAGGGGCTGCATCGCGCCCTTGCCGAGAAAGCCCTCGAAGCTGCCGAAAAGGGCGCTGCCCTGCGCCACGATATGGAAATCGGCATCGAGCTCGGGACTGTGAAACACGCCGCTAATGTCGGAAGTTGCGGTTCCCGCGACGCGCCTCGCCGTGGTTTTGAGATTGTCGCCCGGGCGGATCATATGAACGTTATCGCCGTCGCGCTTGAGCATCGCGTCGGGGGCGGAGGCCTCGCTCTCGCTCGTCAGATCGAGAAGGTCGGCATTGGTGGTGAAGCGCGCGATGACCTGGCCTTTCTCCCGCTCCGGCGAGATGTCGAGCAGGAGATCGGTGTCGGGATCGTGATAGGCGCCCGTCCAGGCCGCGTCATAGGCGATCCGCGGCTTGGCCGGCGGCGTCTGACCCAGTGCGGAGCGCAGCACCTCGAAGGCGGCCTCATGCGCGTTGGCCTGGTGATTGAACAGGACGACGACAGACAGCCGCTCAGCCGACGCATGGAGCCGCTGGCTGCGCCAGCCGCGCAGCGCGCCGCCATGGCCGGTGAGTGCCACGCCTTCGCTCTCCATATGGGCAAGGCCGAAGCCGTAACGGGCGGGCGTGCCGTCGGCGAAAGACGGCTTGACCGCCAGGCGCCGATAGAGTCCCTCCGGATCGTCGCGTGTCGCGTCGATGAAACGCTCCCAGGCGATCATGTCGTCGAGCGAGGCCGCGATGCCGGCATCGCCCGTCCAGTTGATGCGGTTGACCGCCGGGATGAAGCCGAAGTCGTTGTCGCCCTCATAGCCGATCCCGCCGCCCGGAATGTCGCCGGTCTCGGGATTGAAGCACGCGGTTTCCATCCCGGCCGGCCGCAAGATCCGCTCGGTGAGGATCTCGGCGAAAGGCCGGCCGACATGGTCCTCGATCAGATCCGAGACGAGGCGGAAATTACCGTTGGAATAGGAATAGCGCTGGCCCGCCGGGAAATGCAGCGTGCGGGTGCGGCCCATCAGGGTTTTGGCATCGGCGGGACGGAACTCGCCTTCGGGCTTGGCGCCGCACAACACGGTGAGCGCCCAGTAGTCGCGCAGGCCCGACTGGTTGTTGCACAGATCGCGGACACTAGGCGGCTTGTCCTGCAGGAGCGGCAGGCGCGCTTTGAGCGCCTGATCGAGCCGCGCCGGGTCGCCCAGCTGGTCGAGCAAGGTGGCGCAGGTGAATTGCTTGCTGATCGAGCAGATGGGAAAGAGCGTCTGCGGCGTGAAAGGCTGATGGCGCGCGAGGTCCGCATAGCCCCAGGCTTGGCGCGCGACGACCGCGCCATCCTTGACGACAGCCACGGCGCCGCCGGGACCTTTGAAATGCAAGGGAAGCTCATCGAGGATGCGGCGGAGATCGGACATGTGAGGCCTTTCGTTTTGACGGAGGGAGAGAGCGTCGCGTCACAGCACCTGGTCGAGGTCGGCGCAGATGTCTTCCGCGTCTTCAAGCCCGACCGAGAAACGGAACACGCCGTCGCCGGCGAAATCACGATAGCGCTTGAGGAGCTCGCCCTCGTGACGGAAGGTCGAGCGCATCAGGTCGGCGGTCGGGATCCAGTAGATGAGGCTCCGGTGATGGCCGAGCGAGACGGCATAGTGCACGACCTCGAGCTTCTCGACCATGCGCTTGGCGAGCGCCGGCCCGTCCTTGACTTGGAAAGTCATCATGCCGGAGAAATTCGTCATTTGCCTCTTCGCCAGCTCATGCTGGGGATGGGAGGCAAGGCCCGGATAGAAGACGCGCTTCACGCGTTTGTGGCCTTCGAGATATTTCGCGACCGCAAGGGCCGTCTCCTCATGCGCCTTCATGCGGATCGGCAATGTCGCTGCCCCGCGCAGGATGAGCCAGGCATTGAAGGGCGAGAGCACGCCACCGAAATGCACGGTCGCCTCGAGATTGAGGGCGTCGAGATCGCTTTTGCGGCCGAGCACTGAGCCTCCCATCGCATCGCCATGGCCGCCGATATATTTGGTGAGCGAATGCACCACGAAATCGGCGCCGAGGGCGAGCGGCCGCGTGCCGATCGGCGAGGCGAAGGTCGAATCGACGGCGACATCGCGCACTTTCCTGGCGCGCGCCAGCTTGACGAGGCTTGCGATATCGGCGAGCCGCATGATCGGATTGGCGGGCGTTTCGACCCACAGCATGCGCGTCCTGGGGCCTATGGCGCGCTCGACCATGGCAAGATCGGACATGTCGACGGGCGTCACCTCGATGCCGAAGCGGGGCAGGGTGTCGCGCACCAGTTCGGCCGTGCCGACATAGTTCGTGTCCGAGATGACGAGATGGTCGCCTTTGCCGAGACGCGCCAGCATGAGCGCGCTCGATGCGGCCATGCCTGAGGCATAGCATTGGCAGGATTCCGCCCCTTCGAGGGCTGCGAGCTTGTCCTCGAGCTGCTTGACCGTCGGATTGGAGAGCCTCGCATAGACGAAGCCCTCATAGTTTTGCCGGTTTCGCGCCGAGAAGCCGGTGGCCTCGGTCGGGGCAAAAGTGGCCGACATCACCAGGTTGGGCGAGGAGGCCCGGCTCACCGGATCGATGCCCTCGCCGGCGTGAATTGCGGTCGTACGCATGCCCTGTTGGCGATTTTTCTTCTTTTTCATGGAGTTGCCCTCATTTTGGACAAGCTGTAACAGGACTGAGTTGGGGATGCCACTTTTTAGGGGATTCGCCGGTCTTGGCCGAGAAGGCGCCAAATTTCCGAAACTGGGAGGACCGCTACCCGCCGCAGGCCGGAAGGCCGCCGCGGCGGATACGGCCGAATATCTTTGCCAGGATGGCGCGTTTCGCCTGCGGCCGCCCGCTGGTCGTCATCGGCCTGTGGATCGCGCTGGCCATCCCGGCCTTCGTCTTCGCGGCGATGACCTTCCGTGTCGAACTGCAGGAGGCGTACCTGGTCTCGGCCGACCCGACCTTGGCGGATGAGCAGAACCGGCTCAATGCCGAGTTCCCCGAGCCCAGCGAAAGCATCGTTGCCGTCATCGACAGCAAGGACCCGGCCGTGGCGCGCGCCGGGGCCGAGCGCATGGCCGCTAGGATGGCCGAACAGACGAAGGTGTTCCGCAACGTCTTCGCACCCGGCACGGGGCGGTTTTTCGACGATAACGGCGTCCTCTATCTGAGCGAGGAGGCGGTCACCGGCATGGTGAGCCGGATCGAGCGCTCGGCACCTTTGTTCCAGGCCTTGTCAATTTCGCCCAATCTGACCGGCCTCGCCGTGCTCGCCGACCAGGTCGCCAAGGCGGTTGCCGAGGGCCGCTCGCCCGTGGGCCTGACCGGGCTCTTCATCGATGCCTCCAAGACGGTGCAAGCCCAGATCGCCGGCAAGCGGCGTGACCTCGATTGGCTTGCGCTGATCGAGCATGGCGTCAGCATCGAGAGCACGCGCTGGTATGTGGTGGGCTACCCCGTGGCGACCGGCGATGCCGATCCGATGCGCCACGCGGTCGACGAGGCGCGCCGCCTCGCCGACCTTCTGGTGACCGAGCTCGATGGCCGGGTGTCGGTGGCCTTGACCGGCCGGCCGGTCCTGCGTGCCCTGTCGCCGCCGGTCAATATCCGAGTCCTGCTGCTGCCGGCTTTGCTGTCGAGCGTCGTCCTCTTGGTGATCTTAGGCTTTGGCCTGTCGCGCTTCGGGCCGGTGATGATCGTCCTCCTGGTGGCGGCGATCAGCATCGTCATCGTGACCGCGCTGGCGCTCGCCGTCGTGGGCTTTTTCGACCGGGTGAGCCTGACTTATCCGGTCTTGTTCACCGGCCTCTTCGGCCTTTCCGCGATAGGCCTGATCCTGCGCGCCGAGGAAGCCGAATATGGGGGGCTCGGCAAGCGCGCCGCGCTGATGCTCGCCGCCCAGGCGCTGGGATTGCCGCTGCTCGTCTGGCTCGCCGGCATATCGCTGATCGGGCTCGCCCTCATCGGCGGCCAGTTCCTGGCGCTCAAGAAGCTCATGATCATTCTCGCCATCATGAGCGCCGTCATCTTCCTCGCGGTGATGACCTTGCTGCCCGCTCTCCTGTCGCTGCAGCGTCCGCTCATTTTCGATCCCACCGATGAGGAGGACGATCGCGGCCATTGGCTTGACGGACTGATGTCGCGGCCCGCTTCCTATAGCTGGTGGGCGCTGCGCCGCGGCCTCGCGGCAACGCTGATCGCGGTGTCGGTCCTGTGCGCCATGCTGGTGCCGGCCTTTCACTTCGAGAGCCCCTCGGCCGTGACGCGGAACGGCAACACGCCGGCCGAGCGCCTGTTCCGCGAGCTTTCGACGCGCGAGCCGTCGCTCCTGGCGTCGGGACAGATATTGGCGGAACCCGGCGATCCCGCCCGCTCCCTGGTGCGCCGGCTGGCCGTCCTTCCGGAAGTGGAAGGCGTGCGCTGGGTCGAGGCTTTTCTGCCTACCGGAGAGGCCGAGAAGCGCGCCATATTGGCGAGGCTCCAGGGCGTGTTCCCGCGCAACACCAACGCCGTCGAGGACATTCCGGACGAACTTTTGCGCGCCGAGATCGTGAAGCTCGAGGATGGCCTGCGCCGCATCGCCGCGGAGCCCGCAGCGACGCCGGAGCTGGCGCGCGCCGCCAACGAGCTGCGCCGGTCGCTGCTGCTGCTCGACGGCAACGGGCCGGCGCCGCCCTCGGCCTTGCGCCAGCTCGAGCGCACTTTCTTCGTCAGGCTGCAATTGCTGCTCGACCGCATCGATCGCCTGTCCCGCCTCGAGCCCTTGACGGTCGAGCGCCTCGATCCCGCGATCTACCGGCAATATGTCTCGCGCGACGGTCTCTGGCGCATCGAGGTGCAGCCGCGCCGGCCCGACGACATCGAAGCATTTGCCGCAGCGATGCGCAGCGTGACGCCCCGGGTTGCCGGCGCCGCCTTGATCGAGGCCGACCGGCTCGCCGTCATGCGCGCCGCCATGCCGTTCTTTCTCGGCGCCTTTCTGCTCATCGCCGTGATCCTGCCGCTCGCTCTGTTCCGCAATCTGCGCAAGGCGGCGCGCATCTGGCTGCCGGTCTTCACGACGACGCTGCTCGGCCTCGGTATCGCCGCCATGATGGGCATCCACCTCTATCCGGAAAGCCTCGCCATCTTCGTCCTGCTGGTGAGCTTCACGATGGGTGCCGCGGCCTTGGCCGAAAGCTGGTATGGCGCTCAACCGCCGGGTCAGGGGCCGCTCATATCGTCACGCCCCCGCGCGCTGCTGCTTTCGGCCTTTCTGGTGCTCGCCGCCTTTGCGCCGCTCATTCTGTCGCCTTTGCCGGCGGTCCAGCAGTTCGGCAAGCTTCTCCTCGTCGCGATCTGCCTGAGCCTGCTCGGCTGCTTCATCCTGCTGCCGCAATTGCGGGTATGGACGGCACCCAGGCGCAAGAGCAAGGCTGACGAGGATGACGAGCGTTAGGCCAGGGTCTTGAAGTCGAGCGAGCGGGGGCCGTCGCCGAGAGCCGCCATCACTTCCGCCACGATCGCCTTCTCGGTGAGGCCTGCATCCTCATATTGCTCCTTCGGCGCTCCATGGGCGACGAAGCGGTCCGGCAGATGCATGGTCTTGATGCGGCAGCCGCTATTGAGAAGGTTGCCACGCGCCAGGTAGTGCAGGACCTGCGTGCCGAAGCCGCCAATGGCGCCTTCCTCGACGCTCACCAGGACCTCATGGCTATGGACGAGGCGGCGGATGAGATCCTCGTCGAGCGGCTTGGCGAAGCGCGCATCGGCGACCGTTGCCGAAAGGCCCAGACTCTGCAGATGATCGGCCGCCTTCAGGCATTCCTGGAGCCTCGCGCCGAAGGAAAGCAGCGCCACCTTCGTACCCTGGCGCAGGATGCGGCCGCGGCCGATCTCGAGCGGAATTCCCTTGTCGGGAAGGTCGACGCCGACACCTTCGCCGCGCGGATAGCGGAAGGCCGACGGCCGGTCGTCGATTTGGGCGGCCGTCGCCACCATATGGACGAGTTCCGCCTCATCGGCCGCGGCCATGACGACGAAATCGGGCAGGCAGGCGAGATAGGTGACATCGAAGCTGCCGGCATGGGTCGGGCCGTCCTGGCCGACGAGTCCGGCGCGGTCGATGGCGAAGCGCACCGGAATGCGCTGCAGGGCGACGTCATGGACGATCTGGTCATAGGCGCGCTGCAGGAAGGTCGAGTAGATGGCGCAGAACGGCTTGAAGCCCTCGACCGCGAGGCCGGCGGCGAAGGTGACCGCATGCTGCTCGGCGATGCCGACATCGAACATGCGGGTCGGGAACCGGGCGGCGAATTTGTCGAGGCCGGTGCCCGACGGCATGGCGGCGGTGATGCCGACGATCCTCTCGTCCTTTTCGGCCGCAGCGATCAGCGCCTTGGAAAAGACCGATGTATAGCTCGGCGCGTTGGAGACGCTCGTCGCCATTTCCAGGGTGGCGGGATTGAACTTGGGAACCGCGTGGTATTTTTCCCGGTCGGGCTTGGCGAAGGGATGCCCCTTGCCCTTTTCCGTCACCACATGGACGAGGATCGGCCCGAGCTGCCTGGCATCGCGCACATTCTGCAGGATAGGAACCAGCGTATCGATATTGTGGCCGTCGATCGGGCCGACATAATAGAAGCCGAGCTCCTCGAACAAGGTGCCGCCGGTCAGCATGCCGCGGGCATATTCGTCGGCGCGCTCTGCGGCGGTGCGCAAGGTGCGCGGGAACTTCATGGCGAGCTGCTTGGCGATATCGCGCAGCGACAGGAAGGATCGCGACGAGACCAGCCAGGAGAGGTAGTTGGTGAGGGCGCCCACCGCCGGGGCGATCGACATGCCGTTGTCGTTGAGGATGACGATGAGCCGCGTATCGAGGGCCCCGGCATTGTTCATCGCCTCATAGGCCATGCCGGCGCTCATCGCCCCATCGCCGATGACGCAGATCACGTGGTTGTCGCGGTCTTTGAGGTCGCGTGCCACGGCCATGCCGAGGCCGGCGGAGATGGAGGTCGAGCTGTGGGCCGCGCCAAACGGATCATAGTCGCTTTCCGAGCGCTTGGTGAAGCCATAGAGCCCGTCCCGCTGGCGGATCTGGCGGATGCCGGGACGCCGGCCGGTGAGGATCTTGTGCGGGTAGGACTGGTGGCTGACATCCCAGATCAGCCGGTCGCGTGGCGTGTCGAACACATAATGGAGCGCCACGGTGAGCTCGACGACGCCGAGACCGGCGCCGAAATGACCGCCGGTCTTGGCGGCGGCATCGATGGTTTCGGCCCTGAGCTCGCGGGCCACTTGGGCGAGCTGCGAGGGCATGAGCCGGCGCAGGTCGGCGGGATCATTAACCGTGTCGAGCAGAGGGGTGGAACTGGTCATCGGGGGACTACTTAGGCGGCGGGGGAGGAGCGTGCAATTCCCATGTTTGACGCGGGGATATTGCACTTTCGATCAGGGTTACATGACGTGGGACAAAGCTTCCGGCGATGGTATAGTGCGCCCGTTCAGGTCCGGCGGCTTTCGGCAATTCCGCCTTTAACAGAGCCGCCTCTTAGGGAGGAACTAAATGAAAAGAAGCCTTCGCTCGCTGCTTCTCGCCACGGCGCTCGTGACGATAAGCTATTCGGCGGCTTTCGCCGAAATGATCTATAACAGGGGCAACACGACCGATCCGGAATCGCTCGATCCGCACAAGACATCCACCGTCAACGAAGCCCACATCCTGCGCGACATGTTTTCAGGGCTAGTGATGCAGGATGCCAAGGCCGAGCTCATTCCCGGCGCCGCCACGAGCTGGACCATATCGGATGACGGCAAGGTCTATACATTCAAGCTGCGCGAGGGCGCTACCTGGTCGAATGGCGATCCCGTCACCGCCGATGACTTCGTCTATTCCTTCCGCCGACTCGAGCAGCCGGAAACCAAGGCCGAATACGCCTCGATGATGTATGTGGTGAAGAACGCGAAGGAGATCAACGAAGGCAAGATGAAGCCGGAAGAGCTCGGGGTGCGGGCGGTCGATGCCAACACTTTCGAAGTCACCCTCAATGCACCGGTGCCTTATTTCCTCGAGATGCTGACGCACCAGGCCAATTATCCGGTGCACAAGGGATCGATCGATAAGCTCGGAGACCAGTGGACGAAGCCCGGCAATCTTCTGTCGAACGGCGCCTATGTCCTCGCCGAATTCGTTCCCAATGATCACATCAAGCTGGTCAAGAACCCGAAATTCTACGAGGCCGACCAAGTCAAGATCGACGTCGTCAACTATTTCCCGACCCAGGACCGCGCAACCGCGCTCAAGCAGTTCAAGGCTGGTGAGATCGATTCGAACGACGATATGCCGTTGGAACAGCTGGCGGAAATGAAAGCCGACCTCGGCGACCAGGTTCGCATCGGCCCCTATCTCGGCACCTATTACTATCCGATGCGGACCGACAAGGAGCCGTGGTCAAATCCGAAGCTGCGCCGCGCCATCTCGCTGGCGATCGATCGCGACTTCCTCGCCGAGAAGATCTGGAAAAACAGCATGATCCCCGGCTATTCCATGGTGCCCCCCGGCATCGAGGGTTACGAGCCCGCGATCGCCGATTATGCCGAGATGTCGCAGATCGACCGCGAGGACGAGGCCAAGAAGATCTTCACCGAACTCGGCATCAGTCCGGAGAAGCCGATCAAAATGGACATCCGGTACAATTCCTCGGACAACCACAAGAACACCGCCGTTGCCATCCAGGAGCAGTTGAAGCCGTTCGGCATCGAGGTGACATTGACCAGCGTCGACGGCCTGCCGGCGCATTATGGCTTCCTCGAGCAGAAGGGCGATTATGATTATGCCCGCGCCGGCTGGATCGCCGACTACAAGGACCCGGAGACGTTCCTCGGCATCGCGCGCAAGGCGAGCGGCAACAACTATTCGAACTACAACAGCCCGAAGTTCGAAGAGCTGATGGACAAGGCGGCGGCTGCCGGCGGCAACGCGGCCGAGCGTTCGAAGATGCTGTCCGAGGCGGAAAGGGTGCTGATCGATGATCTCGGCGTCATGCCGCTGCTCTATTACAGCTATCACGACCTCGTCTCCTCGAAGCTCAAGGGCTTCGAGGACAATGTCATGGACGTGCATCCGTCGCGCTTTATCAGCAAGGAATAACTGGGGTGAAGCAATCGCCGTCCCGCAAACGAGGCGGCGATTGCGCCTTGCCAAGATAGGGGGGCGCGCATGCTGCGCTATGTCTTCCGGCGGTTGTTGACCGCCATTCCGACGCTCTTCGCGATCGTCACGATTTCCTTTTTCCTGATCCGCGTCGCTCCGGGTGGGCCGTTCAATCAGGAGCGTGCGCTCAATCCGATCGTCAAGGCCAATATCGAGCGGCAATTCGGCCTCGATCAGCCCTTGTGGATGCAGTATCTGCGCTATCTCAACAATCTCCTGCATGGCGATTTCGGCCCGAGCTACACGCTACCGGATTTCTCCGTCGCCGAGCTGTTCAAGGTCGGCTTGCCGATTTCCGTGCAAATCGGGGCCTCGGCCCTGATCCTCGCTCTGGTCATCGGCTGCATTCTCGGCGTCATCGCAGCACTCAAGCAGAACCAGGCTGCCGACTATGCTGTCATCGCCGCGGCGACGGCCGGCAGCACCGTGCCGACTTTCGTGATTGCGCCGCTTTATCAGCTCCTGTTCGCCTCGACCCTGGCACTCGTCCCGGTCGCAAGTTGGGGCGGCGGCGCCTTCGTGAACAAGATCGGTCCGATCGTCACGCTGGCCCTGCCGCAAATCGCCATTGTCGCCCGCCTGATGCGCGGGTCGATGATCGAATCCCTGCGCTCGCATCACATACGCACCGCGCGCGCTCTCGGGCTTTCTGACTGGAGCATCATCTTCAAGCACGCGCTACGCGGTGCCTTGCTGCCGATTGTTTCCTTCTCAGGGCCCGCTGCGGCGGCGCTGCTTACCGGCTCGATCATCGTCGAGACGATTTTCGCAATACCGGGCATCGGGCGTTATTTCGTCGAGGCGGCGCTCAATCGCGATTACACGCTGGTGATGGGGACGGTCGTGGTCATTGCCATCTTCACCATCATGTTCAACCTTATCGTCGATATTCTCTATGCCGTAATCGACCCCAGGGTGCGCTATGACTGACCTTGCCGCCGAGGCGCCGATTGTAGGTCGCTCTTTATGGGCTGATGCCGTGGCTCGGCTCAAGGCCAACAAAGCGGCCATGGTGAGCCTTATCTACCTGGTGCTTATGGCGCTGGTCTGTGTCGTCGGCCCCAATCTGCTGCCCCATCCATACACCGCGATCTACGCGGACTATGTAAGGGTGTCGCCCAGCCTCAGCGCCTATCCCAAGCCCGAGATGATCGAGACGGCGCTCCAGGACGTCGTTCGCCGCATGCGCGCCGATCTCGAAGAGTGGCATGAGGCGGATGGTCGCATTTTCCTGACGGTCTCCGGGCCCAAGCCGATCGACGAACGTGTCACCCGATATCTCGATCGATCCAATAGTTTCAAGGATACTCGCATCGAGAGCAAATCGCCGGACGGTCTCAAGCTCACCATGAGTGCGATGATCAAGGAGGAGTACTTCTTCTTCGGCACCGACAATACCGGGCGCGATCTTCTGACCCGGACGCTGATAGCTGGCCGGGTGTCGCTCGCCATCGGTCTCCTGGCGGGCTGCGTGGCGGTCGCCATTGGCGTCCTCTACGGGGCGACCGCCGGCTTCATGGGCGGCAAGACCGACGAGGTCATGATGCGCATCGTCGACATCCTCTATTCGCTGCCCTTCATCTTCTTCGTCATCATGCTAGTGGTGTTCTTCGGCCGCAATTTCATCCTGATGTTTCTCGCCGTCGGCGCGGTGCTGTGGCTCGACATGGCGCGTATCGTGCGCGGCCAGGCCTTGTCGATCAGGCGCCAGGAATATGTCCAGGCGGCGGAGGCCTTGGGCGTAGGCTCCGGCGGCATATTGCGGCGCCATATCATTCCCAATCTCTTGGGCCCCGTTGTCATCTACATGACCTTGCTTGTGCCGCAAGTCATCATCCTCGAGAGCTTCCTCTCGTTCCTGGGGCTCGGCGTCCAGGAGCCAATGACGAGTTGGGGCGTGCTCATCTCGCAGGGCGCAAGAAACATCGGCTCGGCCAATTTTCTCTTGCTGTTCCCCGCCTTCTTCCTGGTGTCGACGCTGTTCGCGCTCAATTTCATCGGCGACGGCTTGCGCGACGCGCTCGACCCCAAGGATCGGTGACCTGATGAGCACAAAGGAAACGATCCTTTCGGTGGAAGACCTGCATGTCCGCTTCCGCACCCTCGACGGTGTGGTCGACGCCGTGAAGGGCATCAACATGCAGGTCAAGGCAGGCGAGACCGTCGCGGTGGTGGGTGAATCGGGCTCAGGCAAAAGCCAGACCATGATGGCGGCGATGCGGCTTCTCGCCGGCAATGGCGAAGCGACCGGCACGATCGCCTATCGCGGCGCCAATCTGCTCAGCCTGTCCAAGGCCGAGCTCAACGAGGTGCGCGGCCGCAAGATCACCATGATCTTCCAGGAGCCGATGACCTCGCTCGATCCGCTCTACACCATCGGCAACCAGCTGATGGAACCGATCATGCGGCATCGCAAGATCGGTGGAGAACAGGCGCGCCAGGAGGCGGTGAAGCTGCTGAAGCTGGTGCGCATCCCCGAGCCCGAGCGCCGGATGAAGTCCTATCCCTATGAGATGTCCGGCGGCCAGCGCCAGCGCGTGATGATCGCCATGGCGATCGCCAATGATCCCGACCTTCTCATCGCCGATGAGCCGACGACGGCGCTCGATGTGACGATCCAGGCCGAGATCCTGGGTCTCATGGCCGATCTGCGCAGGCGCCTCGGCATGAGCATGATCTTCATCACCCACGATCTCAATATCGTGCGGCGCATCGCCGACCGCGTCTATGTGATGAAGCTCGGCGAGGTGGTGGAGGAGGGCGAGACGCGCGCCATCTTCGCCAATCCCAGGCACCCCTATACCAAGGCGCTGTTGGCGGCCGAGCCCTCCGGCCACAAGGACCCCGTGCCCAAGACCGCGCCGAAGGTGCTCGACGGCACCGATATGAGAGTGACCTTCAAGGTCGGCGGCGGCTTCCTCGCCGGCGAGCCGATCTATCTGAAGGCGGTCGATCGCGTTTCGGTGACGCTGAGGCGCGGGCAGACCATCGGCATCGTCGGCGAATCGGGTTCGGGCAAATCGACCCTGGCGCGCGCTTTGCTCAAGCTTCTGCCGAGCGAAGGCTCGATCCATTTCGACGGGCGCAACATCGAGAAGCTCGATGCGCACGCGATGCGTCCCTTGCGCCGGCAACTGCAGATCGTGTTCCAGGATCCTTTCGGCTCCTTGAGCCCGCGCCTCACCGCCGGGCAGATCGTGACCGAAGGCCTTCTGGTGCACGAGCCTTCGATGTCGGCTAAGGAACGCGACCGCCGCGCCGCGCAGGCTTTTTCAGAAGTGGGCCTCGACCCCGCCAACCGCAACCGCTACCCGCATGAATTCTCCGGCGGCCAGCGCCAGCGCATCGCCATTGCCCGCGCCATCATCCTGAAGCCCAAGGTGGTGGTGCTGGACGAGCCGACATCGGCGCTCGACCGTCAGGTGCAGAAGCAGATCGTCGAATTGCTGCGCGACCTGCAGAAGGCGCACAATCTCTCCTATCTCTTCATCAGCCATGACCTCGCGGTGGTGCGCGCCATAGCCGACCATATCATGGTCATGAAGGACGGCCGCATGGTGGAGCAGGGGTCACCCGAGGAGATCTTCGATCATCCGCATGAGGACTATACCAAGCGGCTGATGGCGGCGGCTTTCGTCGACCATGCCGAGGCGAAGGTGTGATCGGGAGGGTCAGACCGGATCGTTGATGACGGCTTCGATCTGGTAGCCGTCGGGATCCAGGACAAAAGCTGCGTAGTAATGCGGTCCGTAGTTCGGCCTGAGGCCGGGCGCGCCGTTGTCGCGTCCGCCATGCCGAAGAGCGGCGGCGTGAAACCGCTCGACCGCGCCGCGGGAATCGGCGGCGAAGGCGACATGGAAGCCGCGGCCCGGAATCGACAAGCCAGCCGACACGAGCTTGATGGCGAACTTGTCCTCATCGCCCACGCGTCCATAGCCTATGGCCGTTTCGTCGCCCCACACGCGCACGAAGCCCAGCGGCGCCAAGGATGCATCATAGAACGCCTCGGATCGGGCGAGATCGGAGACGCCGAAGGACAGGTGATGAAGCATGTGTCCTGGCAAGCCGCATCTCCATGAAACAAGGGTTCAGGTTAGCTCTGCACCGCCTGGAACGGGTGATATTGATAGAGCCAGGTTTCGCTGAGCACCTGCTCATCGTTCTTGAGGAAGAGACGCATCTCGACCGGATCGGCGCCGGTGACCGTCAGGTCGAACTGGGCGCGCCAGTGGCCCGCCACGCCGTTGGGCACGGCCTCGGTGAAGATATAGGAGAATGAGCCGCGCGAGGCCCAGAGCACGGGCTCCGGCTTGACGCCGAAGGGCAAGGTCGAAAGCGGCCCGCCGCGGAACTCGACCATGAACTTTCGCACCCCTTGCGGGCGAGGCCGGCCGGGCTCGCCGCCATTGCCGAGCCGCGTCGCCACGCACCGCGCCAAGGGCGTCGGATAGGGCTCGTCGGCGAGCCAATGGAGCCGATAGCGCAGCCGATAGCTTCCCCCTGCCTTGGCGGGTTCCGCCGGCACCCATGCGGCGACGATGTTGTCATGGATCTCGTCATCGGTCGGGAGCTCCACGAGCTGGACCGCACCGGCGCCCCAGCCCGAGAGCGGTTCGACCCACAGGCTCGGCCGCCGGTCATACATGACCCCGTCCTGATAGTGGTCGAAATCGCGGTCGCGCTGCAGGAGGCCGAAGCCGCGCGGGTCCAGGTCCTTGAACGAAGAATCGAGGATGCGCCGCGGATTGTTGAGCGGCCGCCAGATGCGCTCGCCCGCTCCGGTCCACAGAGCGAGCCCGTCCGAATCATGCACCTCCGGCCGCCAGTCGACTGCCTCGAGCTTGCGCGTCTCCGAGTACCAGAACATGGAGGTCATCGGCGCGATGCCGAAGCGGCCGATGTCGCGACGCGGGAAAAGCGCCTTGTCTATGTCCATGACGACGCCTTTCTGACGCGTCAGGGCGAAGCGGTAGGCCCCCGCTATGCTCGGCCCGTCGAGAAGGGCGTAGAGGATGACCGTTCCGCTGTCGTCGCTCGGCGTTTCAAAATAGAAATGAGTGAAGCTCGGGAATTCCTCCGGCCGATCGGGCATGGCCGTATCGATGGCGACGCCGCGGGCGGAAAGGCCATATTGGTAAAGCTCGCCGATGGCGCGGAAATAGGAGGCGCCGAGGAAGGCGACCCAGTCATTCTTGCGCCAGGCGAGTTTCTCCTGGTCGTCGAGACGACTCTCCTGGAAGCGGAAGCCGGCGAAGCCGCAGTCCTTGGGCAGCTCACGCGCCGGGCTGTCGGCCGGCATGTCGAAATAAGCGGGGTCATAGATGATCTCGCGCGCGACCTGGCTGCCCGGGCCGCTGGAGACGACATGCATCCGCACCGGAGACTGGAAGTATTTGCCGAGGGAGAAGAACGTCGCGGGGAAGGGGCCTGGCCCATCGACGAAGAGAGCCCGGTCGGTATCGAATTTGATCTGGCCATGCGCCTGATAGTCGATCCGCTCGAGCACATCGCGGGGCGGTGCCGTTGGCGCCGCATAAGGCGTGCCGGCCAGGGTCCGTGCCTTGTCAATCAGCGCATCGAAAGAGAAGCTCTCCTCGACGCCAAGCTCCAGTCCGCCTGCGGCAAAGGCCTGCGTCGGCACGCCGAAAACGGCTAAGGCCGCGGCGGCTGTGGCCGTGCTCAAGAGATCGCGACGGTTCATCATGGGCGAAATATTGTTCCCTCTTTCTCCCGCCCCGCTTGCAAAATAGTCATCTTGAGCGGTCATGCAACTTATCGATACGTCATGGGGGGTTGCGGCAGATTCAGTGCTATATGACCTAACGTCATGCGGAGTTGGAACCGAAGGCTTTGGCTCCAGGCTGATCCTAAATATCGAATTCCTCGATGTCGGCAAAAGCCCGCCGCAGCGCCTTGCCCCACTCGCTCGACAGCTTCTGGAAATAGGGATCGTCGCGCTCGATGCGGCGCACCCGCTCGAGCTTGAGCGTGTCCCTGGCGTAGACGAGAAGGTCGATCGGCAGGCCGACGCTCAGATTCGAGCGGATGGTGGAATCGAAGGAGAGCAGAACCAGCTTGGCTGCCTCGCCGAGCCGCATGTTGGGATCGCTGACCCGGTCGAGGATTGGCTTTCCGTATTTGTGCTCGCCGATCTGCAGGAAGGGCGTGTCGTTTGTGGCTTCGATGAAATTTCCGGCCGAATAGACCTGGAACAGCCGCGGCCGCTCCTCGCCGATCTGACCCGCGAACAGGAAGCTCGCGGAGAAGGTGTCTTCCGACCGGAACAGCTGCCCTTCATCCGTCCTCTGAACGTCGCGTACCGCGCGACCGACGATCTGGGCGGCCTGGAACATCGTCTTGGCGCTGAAAAGATTGTCGACGGCGCCGCGCTTGCGTAGCGACTGGGTACCTTCGGTGAGGAGGCTCACCACGCCTTGCGTGGTCGCGAGATTGCCGGACGTCGCGAGCCCGAAGACGCGCTTGCCCGGCTGCGCCCAGCTGTGCAGTTTCTTGAAGGTGGCGATATTGTCCAGGCCGGCATTGGTGCGCGTGTCGGCTGCCAGGACGAAGCCGTCCTTCATCAGCATTCCTACGCAATAGGTCATTCAAGGCTCCAGGCTCGGATCACAGGGATCATTGCTCGGCGGCAGGTTGGACCGTTACGGCGACGGTCATGCTTTCGACCTCTCCGCCGCGCCGGCTGCCGCGTACAGGCACCACCCCCAGTGCGTCAAGACCCGTGGCCACGCGCACATAGTCGGCGGTGGGGCATTTGCCGTTCGCCGCATCGAACCCGACCCAGCCGAGATTGGGCACCAGCACCTCGGCCCAGGCATGACTGGCGGTCGCCGGATCATCGGCCTCGGTCACCAGGTAACCCGTAATGTAACGTCCCGGCATGCCGAGGAAGCGGACGATCGAGAGCATCGCATGGGCATGGTCCTGGCACACACCCTTGCCCTCGGCCAGCGCTTCGGCTGCCGTCGTGTGGAAATAGGTCGTCCCGATCCGATAGGCGATGCGCTCCTTGAGCTCGGCCATGATGGCATGCAGCCTTTCGAGCTCGTTGGGATGTTTTGCGGCAGCCTCGCGCGCCATCTCGCTGAGCTCGGGGCTTGGTTCCGTCGCCGTCGTCTGCCGCAGGAAGACGCTGTCGGGGGCCTGGCATTTGAACCCGCGCACGACGCCGGAGGCATCCTGCGTGTCGACCACGCCCTCGGCGATGACGGTCACATGATCATGCGGGCCTTGCGAGGTGATGACATGCACCTGGTTGCCGAAGCCGTCGGTATAGACGAGGGCCTTGTCGATGCCGGGCGCCGCGATCGCCCAGGAGACGATCTTCTGTGTCGCGAAGGAGGAGGGCATCAGGTAGAGGCGCTGGATCGATGAGCGCACGCTCGTCTCATAGTCGTAACGCGTCTCATGGTGGATATGGAGCTTCATGGGAAATTGTAGGTCTGGGCGATGTCGGTGGCGAGCTGGTTGTTGGCCTTCATGAAATCCTGCAGGAATTCATGCAGGCCGTTCTGGAAGATGTCTTCCATCTTGCCGAGCTTGAGGCGGCCATAGATGTCGATCGCCTCGTCCTGGCAATCATAGCGCTGCTGGTAGAGCTCGGCCAGGCCGTCGAGCGCGCGCGTGATCCACTGATAGCAGAAGGTGAGCGAGCGCGGCATCTCCTCGCGCAGGATCAGGAATTCGGCGACGAGCCACGGCCTGTAGGTGCTGTCGTGATAGAACCAGCGATAGGCGCGATGCGCCGAGACCGAGCGCAGCACCGTCGCCCATTGCTGGATATCGACATCGGACCCGACGTCGCTCGGCTTCGGCAGCAGGATGTAATATTTCACATCGAGGATGCGCGCGGTGTTGTCGGCGCGCTCGACGAAGGTGCCGAGCTGGCTGAAGAAATAGGTGTCGTGCCGGAGCATAGTGCCGAGCAGCGCGCCGCGGAACAGCATGGCGCGCTGCTCGATCCAGTCGAGGAAGCCCGGCAGCCTGTCGGTGGTGATCGATTCCGGCTTCACCTGATCGAACTCGTTCCAGGTGCCGTTCAGGCTTTCCCACACATCGCGGGTGAGGGCGGTCCTCACCGCCCGGCCATTGTTGCGCGCCGTTTCGAGGCAGGTGCGCACGCTCGAGGGATTGTCCTCGTCGAACAGCAGATGGTGGATGATGTCGCCCGTCGTGATCTCCTTGTGCTTGGCGAAGTAGCTCGCCTCGCAGGCGGCCGTGGTGAGCGTCGAGCGCCATTCGTCGCGATGGCCTTCGATGGCGCGCGGCATCAGCGATATGCGGTAGCCGACTTCGAGGAGGCGCGCCATGTTCTCGGCCCGCTCGACATAGCGCGACATCCAGAACAAAGAAGCGGCGGTGCGGCCCAGCATTGTGCGATCAGTCCTCCAGCACCCAGGTGTCCTTCGTGCCCCCACCCTGGCTCGAATTGACGACGAGCGATCCGTCCTTGAGCGCGACGCGGGTCAGGCCGCCCGGCGTGATGCGGATGCGGTCGCCGGTCAGCACGAAGGGCCTCAGATCGATGTGGCGCGGCGCCACGCCGGCATCGGTGCACGTGGGCGAGGCCGAGAGCGCCAGTGTCGGCTGGGCGATATAATTCTTGGGGTTCGCCTTGAGCCGGGCGCGGAATTCATCGATCTCCTTCACCGATGATGTCGGGCCGACCAGCATGCCATAGCCGCCCGACCCATGGACCTCTTTCACCACGAGCTCGGCCAGATGATCGAGCACATAAGAAAGATCCTTGGGATCGCCGCATCGCCAGGTCGGCACGTTCTTCAGGAGCGGTTTCTCGCCGGTATAGAATTCGATGACATCGGGAATGTAGGTGTAGATCGCCTTGTCGTCGGCTATGCCGGTGCCCGGCGCATTGACGAGCGTGACGCGCCCGGCGCGATAGAGATCGAACAGGCCCGGCACGCCGAGCGCCGAGTCAGGGCGGAAGGTCAGGGGATCGAGAAACGCATCGTCGATCCGGCGGTAGACCACATCGACGCGCTTCGGCGCCTGGGTGGTGCGCATATAGAGATAGCCGCCGTCCACGAAGAGGTCCGACCCCTCGCACAGCTCCACCCCCATCTCATCGGCGAGGAAGGCGTGCTCGAAGAATGCCGAATTGTGGATGCCGGGGGTCAGGAGCACGATTGTGGGCTCGCCGCCCGCGCCTTGCGGCGCAACGCTTTCCAGCGTCCGGCGCAACATCTGCGGGTAGTTCTCGACCGGCGCCACGCGGTGGCGCTTGAACAGATCGGGGAAGAGAAACATCATCGCTTCCCGGTCCTCGAGCATATAGGAGACGCCGGAGGGCGTGCGGCAATTGTCCTCCAGCACGTAGAATTCGGTCTCGCTCACGCGCACGATGTCGACCCCGATGATGTGGGCATAGACGCCGCGCGGCGGTGTGAGCCCCACCATCTGCGGCACGAAGGCCGAGTTCTGCAGGATGAGGTCCTTAGGGATGCGGCCGGCGCGCAGGATCTCCTGGCGGTGATAGAGGTCGTGCAGGAAGGCGTTGAGGGCGCGCACCCGCTGCTCGATGCCGACGGTCAGCCTGCGCCATTCGGAAGCCGCGAAGACGCGCGGGATGATGTCGAAGGGGATGAGGCGTTCGGCGGCTTCTTCCGTGCCATAGACGGCGAAAGTGATGCCGAGCCGGCGGAAGATGCTTTCGGCTTCTTTCAGGGCACGTTCGACATTCTCCTTGCCGAGCGAGCCGATCCAGCCGTGGATCTGCGAATAGGGGCCGCGGACCGAGCCGTCCGGGTTCAGCATCTCATTGAAAAAAGTCCCCATGCCGTTCCTTATGCTGCACTGCGATATTGGGCGGAAAAGGCGTCCCATGCAATAGATTCATGACGGATTTGTCCGGCCTCGGCATCAAGCATAAGCACCGTCATCGGCATATCCCTGCCGACGCTGCATCGGGCCTATCGGACTGAACTGGACAACAGTGCCGCCCAGGTGGAAGCAAATTTGGTCGGCAACCTCTTGCGGCTGGCGAAAAGTGACGGCGGACGCTATCAAATCACGGGCTCGCCGGGCTTCTTGAGGGCATACACCCACGTCAAGCCGTACTCGTCCACCATCTCGCGCTCGAACCGCATCCCCGCCTTCTGCGCCACGCGTGCCGACGCGGTGTTGTCGGGAAAAACATAGCAGACCAGCTTCGTCAGACCCAGGGTACCGAAGGCATAGTCGATGATGCCCCGCGCCGCCTCGCTTGCCAGCCCGCGCCCCCAATATGGCTTGTCCAGCAGATAGGCCACCTCGGTCTCCAACCCGTGCGGCTGCTGCCACGGGATCAGCCCACACCGGCCGATCAGCGCGCCCGTCTCCTTCAGGATCGTCGCCCACAGCCCATAGCCGTGCTTGCCGTAATACACGTTGATGATCCACTCGATCTCTTCCTTCGTCTGCTCGCGCGTCTGCGTGCCTTCGGGGAAGAAGCGTCGGATCTCGGGGTCCGCATACATCGGCGCTAAGGCGTCCAGGTCGTCCAGGGTCAGCGGGCGGTTAATCAGGCGGGCGGTTTCAAAGAGCGTACGGGGCATAGGGGAAACCTTTGTCACGAATTACACGAACTGGAACGAATTGGCGCTGTTTGAGTTTTGCCACGACGGCCTATCGTTTCAGGTCTTGCAGGGATGAGCGCAGTTTCGACAGCGTCTGACCTGTCTTCCTCGTCTCTTGGCTGATCGCTTCAATTGCCGCTTCCCGTCGCCATGAAGCGGCAGTCTGCCATGTCCTTTGAGGAAAGAAAAACCGCTGGCCCAGTGCGTATCGCCGCTATTTCAGAGGGCGCGCCCCTGGTGTAGAGTATCTTTCCAGTGTGGACGTAAACCGCGATCTCTTATGTCCGGATTTGTGGTAAGCGCTTGATTTAACGAAAGATTTGGGTGATCCCAAGTGTGTTTTCGCATCACAGCCTCCGGCGGCTGCCTCAGGGCGGGGTCGCGCACCCTCAAGCAGGAGGTCATGCTTCACTGCGCCCGCATCGGCTATAAGCCGTAAGAGCTGTCATTTCCGCCTGCCACCGCTTGGGGCCTCAAGCCCTCTTTCCAGCATTTCCGGAGATGACACATGACCGTCCATGCCAAGAACCTGAATATCGCCGAACTCGTCGCACGGGACACCGAGCACCACTTCCATCCCTTCACCGATCACAAGGCCTTCCATGCCGAAGGCGGCGCCCGGGTCATGACCCAGGCCGACGGCGTGTGGATCTGGGACGCCAAGGGCAACAAGCTGCTCGACGGCATGGCGGGGCTGTGGTGCGTGAATGTCGGCTATGGCCGCAAGGAGCTGGCGGAAGCCGCCTACCGGCAGATGCTCGATCTGCCTTACTACAATACCTTCTTCAAGACGACGACGGTGCCGACGACCGAGCTCGCGGCCAAGATCTCGTCTCATATGCCCGAGCGCTTCAAGCACATCTTCTTCGTCAATTCAGGCTCCGAGGCCAATGACACGATCGTGCGTTTCGTGCGCCATTACTGGAAGCTGATGGGCAAGCCCTATCGCAAGGAGTTCATCGGCAGGAGGCGTGGCTATCACGGCTCGACCATGGTGGCGGCGAGCCTCGGCGGCATGGAGGGCATGCATGGCCAGGGCGGCCTGCCGCTGCCCGGCTTCCATCATGTCCAGCAGCCTTATTGGTATGATTTCGGCCGCGATCTGTCGCCGGAGGAATTCGGCCGCGAAGCCGCGGCCAACGTCGAAAAGAAGATCCTCGAGCTCGGGCCCGACAATGTCGCGGCCTTCATCGGCGAACCCATCCAGGGCGCCGCCGGCGTGATCATCCCGCCTTCGACCTATTGGCCGGAGGTGCAGAGGATCTGCCGCAAATACGGCGTCATCCTGATCGCCGACGAGGTCATTTGCGGCTTCGGGCGCACCGGCAACTGGTGGGGCTTCGAGACCTTGGGCATCGAGCCCGATATCGTGCCGATGGCCAAGGGCCTGTCGTCGGGCTATCTGCCGATCGGTGCCATCGCCTTCTCCGACCGGCTGATCAAGGACTTCTTCGAGAAGGGCGAGGAGTTCTATCACGGCATGACCTATGCCGGCCATCCGGCGGCCTGCGCGGTTGCGCTCAAGAACATCGAGATCATCGAGGCCGAGAAGCTGGTCGAGCGTTCCAGGGAATTGGGCAGCTATTTCGCTCAAGGCCTGGAAAGCCTGCGCGATCATCCCATTGTCGGCGAGACCCGCTCGGTCGGCCTCATCGGCGCCATCGAGATCGCCCGCGACAAGAAAACACGGCAGCGCTTCGACAAGCCCGGCCGGGTCGGAACCATTTGCCGCGACCACAGCTTCAACAAGGGGCTCATCATGCGGGCCTGCTGGGACACGATGGTGCTCTCGCCGCCTTTGGTGATCTCCAAGAAGGAGATCGACGAGATGGTGCGCCTGGCGAGAGCCGCCCTGGACAAGACCTATGCGGACGTCAAGGCGGAGGTCGCCTGACAATTAAGTTGAACGCGGCTGGCCCGAGGCATAGGCTCAGGTCAGCCAAACATGCGGGCGCCCCGGTGATGCGGGGCGCCCCGAAGAATAAGGGAGTTATCATGCCTGTCTATTGTCCAGGATTTTCCGCCCGGCGCCGTTCAGTACTGAAGGGTCTGGGTGCGCTCGGCTTGGGCCTCACGTTCCTGCCGCGCAATTCGTTGTCGGAGGAAGAGAAGAAGCTCAATTTTTACAATTGGGATACTTATATCGGCGAGACGACGCTCGCTGATTTCGAGGCCGCCACTGGCATCGCGGTGAAGATGGACCTCTTCGCCGACAATGATGAATTGTTCGCCAAGCTCAAAGCCGGCAATCCCGGCTATGACGTGATCTGCCCGACCAACGACAATCTCGAGCGCATGATCAAGGCCAAGATGGTGACGCCGATCGACAAGGCAAAGCTGCCCAACTTCAAGAACCTCGATCCGGTCTTCCAGGACGCCAAGTTCGATCCTGGCCGCCAGCATTCCATTCCCTATCTGTGGGGCACGGTCGGCATCGGCTTCCGCAAGAGCAAGGTCGAGGGCACCGTCGACAGCTGGAAGGTGCTGTTCGAAGACCCGAAATATGCCGGCCGCATCGCGCTCCTGGGCGACGCCAAGATCGTCATCGGCTCGGCCCTCAAATATCTCGGCCAGTCGCTCAACTCGACCGACCCCGCGGTGCTCAAGAAGGTCGAAGATCTGCTCATCGCCGGCAAGAAGAACGTCAAGGTCTATGCCGACGACAATGGCCAGGATCTGCTGGCCTCGGGCGACGTCGATCTCACCATGGAATATAATGGCGACATCCTGCAGGTCATGGCCGAGGATGACGACATTTCCTATGTGGTGCCGACCGAGGGCGCCGAGATGTGGCAGGACTGCCTCGCCATTCCGACCGGGGCACCGCGTCCTGAGAATGCCCATGCCTTCATCAACTTCGTCCTGGACCCGCAAGTCGAGGCGGGGATCGCCAAGACGGTCCAATATGGCACGCCCAATGCCGAAGCGAAGAAGCTGATGGACAAGGCCTATCTCGAAAATCCGGCGATCTTCCCGCCGGCCGAGGTGGTCGCCAAATGCGAGCCGGCTCTCTATCTGGGCGAGGAGGCCACCAAGGCCCGCGACGAGGTCTGGACCCGCGTTCAAGCGGCCTGAAGACTTGTGATTTGATCGCGACCGGAGATGGCATGTTGCCGTCTCCGGTCTTTTTGTTCTAGCATCGCGGCAACAAAATAACAGGGGTGGAGTGGCGGCATCGTGGACAGTTGGAGGGATAATCTCCGGACTTTCTGGACACTCGGAACGCCCGGCACCTTCTGGCTCCTGATGTTCTTCCTCATCCCGCTCGCCTATATGTTCGGGATATCCTTCAGCGAGAAGATCTCGATCACCGAGAACCAGTTCACCGGCACATTGGCGAACTACATCCGCTCCTTCGATGCGGTCTATCTGCAGATCATCTGGAAATCCATCTGGATCAGCGTGCTGGCGACGGCCGTCTGCCTGCTGCTCGCCTATCCGATCGCCTTCGGCATCTGCTTCGCGCCGGCCAAATGGAAGCCGTTGCTGCTGCTCCTGGTCATCCTGCCCTTCTGGATCAACCTCCTGATCCGCACCTATGCGCTGATCGCGGTCTTCCGCAGCCAGGGCTATCTCAACCTGGTGCTGGGCTGGATCGGACTCGGGCCCTTCGAGATGCTCTATAATGACGGCTCGGTCATCATGGGCCTCGTCTATGTCTATATGCCGTTCATGGTGCTGCCGCTCTATGCCACGATCGAGCGGCTCGACCGCTCCTATCTCGAAGCGAGCCTCGATCTCGGCGGCTCGCAGTTCCAGACCTTCTGGAAGGTGACCTTGCCCTTGACCATGCCCGGCATCGTCACCGGCATCATCCTGGTCTTCATACCCTGCCTCGGCTCGTTCCTTACTCCCGACATGCTGGGCGGCGCCAATGCCATCATGATCGGCAATGTCATCGAGCGGCAGTTCAAATCCGCCAATGACTGGCCCTTCGGCTCGGCGCTCTCCTTCCTGCTGATGTATGTGACCTTCGGCGCGCTCGCCTTGCGCGCCTTCCTCGCCGCCCGCAGCAAGGGGGTCGACGTCTGATGGCCGAGACGCTCAAACCCGGCTCTGGGCCGCTCGACTATGGCAGCCGCTGGTGGCTCAGGATCCTGTTCGTCGCGATCTTCATCGCCCTCTATGCGCCGATCTTCACCCTGATCGCCTTCTCCTTCAACACCGACAAGCGCGGCGTCGTCTGGCGCGGCTTCACCTTGGACAATTATGTGAAGGCCTGGAACAATTCCGCTCTCCAGGAGGCGCTGATCAATTCGCTCACCATCGCCGTCATCGCGACCCTCATCGCAACGATCATCGGCGCCATGGCGGCGCTGTTCCTGTGGCGCTTCCGCTTTCCCTTCAAGGCCGCCTATGAAGGGGTGATGGCGCTGCCCATCGTGATCCCCGAGATCTGCATGGGCGTGTCGCTGCTTCTGTTCTTCATCAATACCGGCATGATGGAATGGTCGGTGGGCATGCCCTGGCCGATGAACCTGATCAACATCATCATCGCCCATGTGGCTTTCTGCTTCCCCTTCGTGGCGGTGGTGGTACGCTCGCGGCTCGTCGGTTTCAACCGCCAGCTCGAGGAAGCCTCGAAGGACCTGGGCGCCAGCGAATGGCAGACCTTCTGGAACGTCATCGTGCCCTTCATGATGCCGGGCCTCGTCGCCGGCGCGCTCCTTGCTTTCACTCTGTCACTCGACGATTTCGTGATCACCTTCTTCACCTCGGGGCCGGAGACTGTAACTTTCCCGGTGAAGGTCTATTCGCTGGTCCGCCGCGGTGTCTCGCCCGAGATCAACGCGGCATCGACGGTATTGATCGTGATCACGGTGATCGCCACCGTCATCGCAATGAAACTTCAAGCGCCCCAGAAGTCGGGCGAAGGGTAGGACAATGGCCGAAGCAATCGTATCCTTACGCAATGTGACCAAGACTTTCCCCGGCGGCGTCAAGGCCGTCGACGATGTCTCCTTCGATATCGCCCAGAACGAGTTCTTCGCGCTGCTCGGACCCTCGGGCTGCGGAAAGACGACGCTGTTGCGCATGATATCCGGTCTCGAGACCCCGACCGGCGGGCGGATCGTCATCGGCGGCGAGGACATGGCGCTGACGCCGCCCAACAAGCGGCCGACCAACATGGTGTTCCAGTCCTATGCCGTCTTTCCGCATATGACTGTCGCCGACAATGTCGCTTATGGCCTCAAGGTGACGGGCGTTCCCGCCGAAGAGACCAGGAGGCGGGTCGGCGAGGCCCTGGACATGGTGAAGCTCACCCATCTCGCCAACCGCAAGCCCGACCAGATGTCGGGCGGCCAGCGTCAGCGCGTGGCGCTGGCGCGCGCTTTGGTCAAGCGTCCGAAGGTGCTGCTGCTCGACGAACCGCTCTCGGCGCTCGACGCCAAATTGCGCGACGAGATGCGCCTCGAGCTGACGCGGCTCCAGGAGAATGTCGGCATCACCTTCATCATCGTGACCCACGACCAGGACGAGGCCTTGTCGATGGCAAGCCGCATCGCGGTCATGGACAGAGGTGCGGTCCAGCAGATCGCCACACCGTCCGAGCTCTATGAGCAGCCGGCGAGCCGCTTCGTCGCCGACTTCATCGGCAAAGTGAACCTGATCAATGCCGAGGTCGTCTCGTCCACCGCGAAGAAGCTCGTCTGCGACGCCAAGGGCTTGGGCAAGGTCGAGTTGCCGCATGAGGGCAGGGCGACCGGCGGCGCGATCGCCATCGCGGTGCGCCCCGAGAAGCTCAAGATCTCGGAAGCTCAGCCCAAGGCGGCGAAGGCGATCAAGGCCGAGGGCAAGGTGCGCGACGTCGCTTATTATGGCGACACCAGCCATGTGGTCGTGCGCTGCAACGATGATCTCGAGCTTTCCGTCAATGTGCAGAATGACAGCCGGTCCGGCGGATCAGGTGTTGAACGCGGTCAGAAAGTGTGGATTCACTGGGCGCCGGAAGACACGCTGGTATTGACGGAGTAGATCTTGACCCTCGAAATCTCGAAGCTGACCTCGGTTCCGGGGGACAGCGCCTTTCGCCGCAAGAACCTCAAAGGCACCGACCTCGAGGCGACCTATGCCGGCGCGCTCTCCTATATGCGGCGCAAATATACGCGCGATCTCGCAGGCGTCGACATCGCCGTCACCGGCATTCCCTTCGACCAGGCGGTGAGCAACCGGCCCGGCACCCGCTTCGGACCGGAAGCGATCCGCAAGGCGTCCGTCGAGCATGCCTGGGGACCTTACTGGCCGTGGATGTTCGATCCTTTCGACACGCTCGCCGTCGTCGATTATGGCGACTGCTTCTTCGATTGGGGAAGGAAGGATCTGGCGCCCGAGGCGATCTCTGAGCATGCGCTGTCGGTGATCGAGAAGGGGACCGGGCTCGTGTCCCTGGGCGGCGATCATTTCGTCTCCTATCCCTTGCTCAAGGCGCATGCCAAGGTGCACGGGCCTTTGGCGCTCGTGCATTTCGACGCCCATCGCGATGTCGAGCCCGATGACGGCGACCGCATCGATCACGGCACGATGTTCAACTATGCGGTGCGGGACGGGCTCATCGATCCGAAGCGCTCGATCCAGGTCGGCATCCGCACCACCTTTCATGGCGAACAGACCTTCGGCTTCAAGATCCTCTATTCCGACCAGGTGCATGAGCTGAGCCCGGCCGAGGTGGCGCAAGAGATCGCGCGCACGGTCGGTAGTGGGAAGGCCTATCTCACCTTCGATATAGACTGCCTCGATCCCGCTTTCGCGCCGGGCACTGGCACGCCGGTCCCTGGCGGCCTCTCGTCACACCAGGCTTTGTCGATCATCCGTAAGCTCACCGATGTCGATTTCGTCGGCATGGACCTGGTCGAAGTGTCGCCGCCCTATGACCATGCCGAGATCACAGCGCTCGCCGGGGCGACGATCGTGCTCGATTATCTCTGCCTCAAGGCCTGGCAGAAGGGCGCGCGGGGAGTGCCGTTGCCGGAATAGGGGGAACCCGCCGCGCTTCAGATCGTTGACGCAGAGTTCAGTGATCAATGCGAGGAACCATCATGCCGGCAAAATCCAAAGCGCAACAGAAGGCCGCAGGTGCTGCGCTCGCGGCCAAGCGTGGCGAGCAGAAGGTGAGCGAGCTCAAGGGGGCGTCACGCGAGATGTATGAATCGATGAGCGAAAGTCAGCTCGAGGAATTCGCCGAGACGAAGCGCAAGGGCCTGCCCGAGCACAAGGATTCATGAGCCCGGCGGCGCGACGACCGGATAGGCGCTCGAGAAGATTTCCGACACACTGGGATGTCCAAAGGTGCGGTCGGGGTAGCGCGCGATGAGGCCGTCGAACTGGCGCTGGGCGCGCCGGACGTCGGCCGCGTAATCGACGCCGGGAATCTTGCGATCCTCCATGACGAAGCGGCCGTCGATCACGACGCTGCGCACGTCGCGTCCGGTGCCGCCGATCATCAGCGTCTGGATGGGATCGATGATCTGGCCCAAATCCGGGTTCGCCAGGTCCCAGACGACGATATCGGCGCGGCATCGGGGAGCGAGCCTTCCCAGATCATCGCGGCCCAGCGCCTCGGCACCGCCAAGGGTCGCGGCGTCGAAATAATCCTCCGACCGGCAGGCGATGACACTGTGCTCGGCGAGCCGGCAGAGCATGAGACCGATCTGCATGTTGAGCAGCATATCGGGCGGCGACGTGTCGGTGCCGAGTCCTATTCTCAAGCCCCGCTCGCGATAGCTCTTGAAGCTTTCGAGAGCCTCGCCGAAGCGCGCGGAAACGAGCGGACAGTGGACGAGAGCGGCACCCGTCTCGCGGACGATGTCGAGGTCGCGCCCGGGTCCCGGAATATGGCGCGACGGCTTGACGAAGATGCCATGCGGCAACAGCGTGCGCTCCGACAGGAAGCCGAGGCTCTCGAGCCATTCGATCGATGTCATGCCATGAAGGCGGCGCACGGTGTCACGCTCGAAGGCGCCTTGGGCGCAATGGAGGCGGATGGGGACGTCGAGATCGGCGCCGGCGGCCGCGGTGCGCTGGAGCAGGCCCGCCGTGCAGGTCTCGATCCGGTCGGGCGCCAGCATGGTGCGAATGAGGCCTTGAGCCTTGCCTTCGAAGCTTTTGCAGAAGGCGATGGCGTCGGTAAGTCCGCGAAACCCGCGGTCTTCATCGAAATGGAGCTCGAAATGATCGGGCGCCACGACATAAGGGTTGCCGGTGCGAAAAGCGGGGCCGAGATAGACCCTGAGGCCCAGCTCCTCGGCGGCCCGGGCGGCGCCGGCGAATTCATGCGTCGTCTCGCCCCATTCGCGATAATAGAGCGAGGCGATCGGCAAAGCGGTGGTGATGCCGTTGCGGATCAGGCGGGCAAAGGCATGCCGCTTCTGGAAGACGAGCTCTTCCGGCGAGTACATCTCATAAGGCCCCGCATCCATATAGCTCTTGGGCCAGGTTCGCCCCTTTCGCCATGAGGGATGGTTGTCGAAGGCGAGGATCGTGGTGTCGAGATCGGACAAGGCGTCGAGATCGATGAAGCCGGGCGCGATGAGGGCGCGGCCATAATCGCGCCGTTCCGCGACCTCGCCAGCGAAACCATGGCCGACGAAGACGATCTCGCCATGCTCGAAGACGACCTCGCCTTGCCGATAGAGCAAATGATGGCCGTCGGCATGGCCGACGACCCAGTCGGCGGTCAGGAGTGTTCGTTGGGATGCGGGCATGCTGCTATCTGGATTGTATACACTTTAGAGGCGGATCTTGTTGCGCTCTCGCAGCGCGTTTGGCGTTTTCCCATTCGGCGACGCTCATCGTCGGCAGGTCGAAATAATCGCGGGTCCGCGCATAGCCATGTCCGCCCATCCGCCCGATGGCGTCGAGGCCATAGGGATCGATGTGGAACCGGTCATTGACCAGAGCGGCATTGACATGCGCCGCCAGCACTTCGCCGAGGATGATCTGGCGCGAGGCGCCGATCTCGAGCGTCACATGCTGCCGGCATTCGAAGGCGGCGGGAGATTCGCCGATGCGCGGCGCGGCCACCTTGGCGCCGGCGATCGCGGTGAGGCCGGCTTCGCGCACTTCATCGATGCCGGGCCCGAAAGGCACCGCGCAGACATTCATCGCCTTGAGGATGCCGTCCGAGACGATGTTGACCGTGAACACGCCGGTCATGCGGATGTTGCGGGCGGTATCCTTGAAGGCGAGGTCGTCGTGATTCTCGACGCCGAGCGCCAGGATCGCCGGTTCGGCCGAGAGGCAGTTGAAGAAGCTGAAAGGTGCCGCGTTGATCCGGCCTTCAGGATCGACTGTTGTCACCAGCGCGATCGGGCGCGGCACGACGGCGCCGATCAGGAGCTTGTATTTCTGCCGTTCCGACAGCGTGCTGAAGTCGAAGCTTGTTTTCTCGCTCATGAGCGGTGCGTCCCGAGCTTGGCATGGTGGAGGAGGGTGGCGGACCGGTCTGCCGGAGCGGCCGGTCGGATCAGGCTTCGCCGGCGGCCGGGCGATAGGCCGAGAGGATATCCTGCAGGCTGCGCTCGCGCTTGAGATCGGTATCGAGCAGGCCGCGCGTCGCCACCGCCACAAGATGCTCGTCCATGAGCCGGATCGCTTCCTTGATGTCGCCCCTTTCGAGCGCATCGATGAGGATGCTGTGCTCGTTCACGGCGCATTCCGACGAATGCGGCCGGCCATAGAGCGCCAGAATCAGCGAGCCGCGCGACACCACTTCGCTGATGAAGCGGATCAACAGCTCGTTGCCGGTGAACTGGGCCAGAAGCAGATGGAACTCGCCCGAGAGCCGGATCGATTCGGGCTCCGCATGGCGCTTCGCTTCCTCTTCGCTCGCCACATGGGCGCGCAGCCGCGCCAATTGCTGAGGCTCGAGCCGCGGCCCGAGCTCCTCCATGACCATGCGCTCGAGACCCCGACGGACGCGGAAGATCGCCCGCCCTTCCTCGAGGCTGGGCGAGGCGACGGTGGCGCGCATATTCGGCTGCTGGACCACCAGGCCTTCGGCAACGAGCCGGACGATGGCGCTGCGCACCACCGTGCGGCTGACGCCAAAGCTCGTGCCGACCGAATCCTCGGGAAGTTTCGTGCCGGGAGCGAGCGCCTGCTCGATGATCGCGCGCCTGAGCGAGGTATAGACATGCTCGGCCAAATTCCCCGCGCGGCTGGCGCGTTTGCCTTTCGGCGCCCCCCGGCTGGCGGTGTTCGAGTGATCTGTGTTCCTGCGAATCATGCCTGCCAATCACGATACTGCCTCACCCTCTCGGTGGCTATTGTCTACACTATCTGAAAATAAATGTATACAGTTTTGACGAGATAGTGTATGCGAATATTTCCGGCTCCACCGTGAGCCGTTCGAAGCGGCGCATCAGAACGCCGCGAAGGGCAGGGCAGGCATGGTCGATCGAAGACGGCCAGTCATTGGCGCTGCCGGATGGAAATGACCCGAAGAGGAGGGACTAAATGAAATCACTCACCAAGCTGTCATTGCCCGGCATGGGCGTCATGGCGGCGCTCATGCTGCCGCTGGCGGCCTCGGCGAATGCCGAGGAGTTGCGCTGGGGTGCGTCGCGCGACATGGATTCGCTCGATCCCTATTCCTATGGCAGCACCTTCACCATCTCGACGCTGAACCATGCTTATGAAGGGCTCGTTCGTTACGACGACCAGCTCAAGATCGAGCCGGCGCTCGCCACCTCATGGGAAGACATCTCGCCGACGGTCAGGCGCTTCCACTTGCGCAAGGGCGTCAAGTTCCATGACGGGGCGCCGTTCACGGCCGATGACGTCATCGCCTCGCTGACCCGGGTGAGCGATCCGAAATCGCCGCTGCGCGGCAACCTGCCGGCCTATCAGGGCGCGGAGAAGATCGACGACTACACCGTCGACATCAAGGTCACCGAGAATTATCCGCTGATCCTCAACGACCTGACCAACATCTTCATCTTCGACAAGGAATGGCTCGTCGCCAACAATGCCACGGCGCCGACCGATGTCGGTGCGGGCGTCGAAGGCTATGCCACCACCCATGCCAACGGCACCGGGCCCTTCAAGGTGGTGTCGCGCAAGCCCGATGTCGAAACGGTCTTCGAGGTCAACAAGGACTGGTGGGACAAGCCGCGTCATAATATCGACCGGATCGTCTTCACGCCGATCGCCTCGCCCGCGACCGCGGTCGCGGCCCTCTTGTCGGGCCAGATCGACTACATGGAGAAGGCGCCGCTGCAGGACATTCCGCGCCTCAAGCAGACGGAAGGCGTCCAGGTGCTCGCCAGCAACGAATTGCGCACCGTCTTCTTCCTGTTCAACCGGGCGGAGAAGCTCGTGGCGGACGGGGCCAAGAACCCTTTCAACGACATCAAGGTGCGCGAAGCCCTCTACCGCGCCATCGATATCGATGTGCTGCAGAGGAAGGTCATGCGCGGCCTCTCCCGCAATACGGGCTCGATGGTGGCGCCGGCGATACCGGGCTATGTCGCCGATCTCGACGAGCGGCTGGGCTATGATCCGGAGAAAGCCAAGGCGCTCCTCGCCGAAGCGGGCTATCCCGATGGCTTCAGCTTCACCATGGTCTGCGACAACAATGTCTATGTGAATGAAGAAGAGATCTGCCAGGCGGTTTCCGCCATGTGGGCGCGGATCGGGCTGAAGCCCAGCCTCGACACGGCGCCGACCAGCATCCAGACGGTCAAGTTCGAGAGCGGCAAGTTCGATGTCGGCATCCTCGGCTGGGCCAATGAGCCGATGATCGACAGCTATTCGATCCTGGTCCAGGTTGCCCATTCCAAGACCGGCACCTCGGGCGTGTTCAACTGGGGCGGCTGGAAGGACGCCGAGGTCGACCAGCTGATCGACGCGGCCGCCAAGGAGCTCGACCGTGAGAAGCGCCTGGCGCTCCAGTCCAAGGCGCTGCTCAAGCTCAAGAGCAATGTCGACTTCCTGCCGCTGCACCAGCAGCCGATGGCCTGGGCTCTCGGTCCCAAGGTGAAGAGCGTGGTACAACTCTCCGACAACAAGTCACGCCACTGGCTGACCGTCCTCAAGTGACGCCGGATCGCCGGGAGCCGCCTTGCGCGGTTCCCGGCCTCCACTAGGAGAGGAGGCTGACCCATGATCTCGATGGTGATCAAGCGCATCGGCAATGCGGCGGCGGTGATGCTCGCCGTGGCCTTCGTCGCCTTCATGGTCTTCCAGTTCCTGGGCGATCCGATCCAGCTGATGCTGAACGAGCAGGCGACCCAGGCGGAACGCGATGCGCTGCGCGAGCGCCTCGGCCTCAATCAGAATTTCATCATGCAGTTCGTGACCTTCGTCACCCGCGCCACGCAGGGCGACTTCGGCATCTCCTACCGCAACCAGCAGGAGGTGATGTCGCTGATCGCCGAGCGCTTCCCGGCGACGCTCGAGCTCGTCCTCGTCTCCACTGTGATCGCGCTTTGTGTCGGCATTCCGCTCGGCGTCTATGCCGCGATCCGCAAGGGGAGCCCCATCGCCCGTCTCCTCACCATGTTCTCGATGATCGGCGTGTCCATTCCCTCCTTCGTCATCGGCATCCTCCTGATCCTCGTCTTCGCGGTCCAGCTCAACTGGCTGCCGGCCTTCGGGCGCGGCGACGTCGTGAAATTCGGCTGGTGGTCGACCGGCCTCCTGACGCCGAGCGGTCGCCGGGCGCTGATCATGCCGGCGGCATCGCTCGCCATGTTCCAGATCTCCTTCATCATGCGCCTGGTGACGGCCGAGATGCTCGAAGTACTGCGCACCGACTATGTCAAGTTCGCCCGGGCCCGCGGCTTGCCCAACCGGCTGGTCCATTTCCGCCATGCGCTCAGGAACTGCCTGATGCCGGTCGTCACCATGACCGGCATGATGATCGGCGACCTGATCGCCTTCGCGCTCGTTACCGAGACGGTCTTCCAGTGGCCGGGCATGGGCCAGCTCTTCGTGCAGGCCGTCATGTTCATCGATATCCCGGTCATGGCCGCCTATCTGATGATCGTGTCGGCGATCTTCGTCACCATCAACACCATCGTCGACCTGATCTATCTGTGGGTCGATCCCAGATTGCGGCAAGCCGGCGCGGCGCGAGGCTATCATGCACATTGACGAAGCAGGCCAGGCCGGCCGCCTGGCAGAGTGGCGCCGGCGCCTGAGCGAGGCCTGGGACAGCGATCTCGCTTACAGCTTCCGGGGGACGCCGATGGCGGTCGCTTCGGCGCTGGTCCTTCTGATCGTCGCGCTGACGGCCTTTCTGGCGCCTTTGATCGCGGTGCAGAACCCTTACGACCTGACCCAGCTCTTCCTCGACCAGGCGGAGCTGCCGCCGATCTGGAACGAAGGCGGCGCTTGGCCCTATCTTCTCGGCACCGACGTGCAGGGCCGGGACGTACTGTCGGCGATCCTCTACGGCTCGCGCATCTCCTTGCTGATCGGCTTCGCCAGCGTCATCGCCTCCATGGCGATCGGCATCGCGGTCGGCTTGATCTGCGGTTTCGCCGGAGGCCATGTCGACAATCTCCTGATGCGCGTCGGCGACTTCGTATTGTCGATCCCGACCTTGCTGGTGGCGATCCTGGTCAGCGCCGTGTTCCGGGAATTGCTGCCGGTCAACCTGCGCGATGCTTTCGCGCCGGTCATCCTCACCGCCTCGATCGCCATCACCTCCTGGGTGCAGTATGCGCGCATCGTCAGGGCCTCCGCCATGGTCGAGGCGCGCAAGGAATATGTGCTCGCCGCCCGCATCCTCGAAGTGCGCACGCCCCGCATTCTCCTGACCCATATCCTGCCCAATGTGATGACGCCGGTGCTCGTCACCGCGACCCTCAATCTCGGCCTCGCCATCCTCGCCGAGGCGACGCTGTCGTTCCTCGGCGTCGGCATGCCGGTGACCCAGCCCTCGCTCGGCACGCTGATCCGCATCGGCAACCAGTATTTCTTCTCCGGCAGCTGGTGGGTGGTGCTGTTCCCGGCCTTCCAGCTCGGCCTCATCATCCTGGCCGTCAACCTGCTCGGCGACTGGCTGCGCGACGCTCTCAATCCCAAGCTGCAATGATTTCGCGAAAGGTGTTCACGTGACCAAGAAGACGATCCTCAAAAATGTCCGTCCCTGGGGCGAGACGGCGACCGACATCACCATCAGCGGCGACCGCATTGCCGCGATCGGCGCGGCCGGTGCAGGGGCGAGTGCCGAGGTGATCGACGGCGCCGGCGCCATCCTGCTGCCCGGCCTGATCGAAGCCCACACCCATCTCGACAAGACGCTCTTCGGCATGAAGTGGAACGTCAATGACGTCGGCTACACGCTCATCGACAAGATCACCAACGAGCGCGAGATGAAGACGAAGCTTGGCCTCGACCCGGCGCGCCAGTCGGCCCGCCAGGTGGCGATCTCGGTCGCGCGCGGCACCACCCATATCCGCAGCCATGTCGATATCGACACGGTGCATGGCCTGAAAGGCGTCGAGGGCGTCATGGCGACGCGCGAGAAATATGCGCCCTTCATCGATATCGAGATCGTCGCCTTTCCGCAGTCCGGCATGATGATCAGGCCGGGCACGGTGGAGCTGATGGACAAGGCCCTGGCGATGGGCGCCGAGGTGGTGGGCGGCCTCGATCCCTCATCGATGGACAAGGATCCGAAAGGCCATCTCGACACGGTCTTCAAGCTTGCCGAGAAGCATGGCAAGCCAATCGACATCCATCTGCATGAGCCGGGCGAGCTCGGCCTCTTCACCATGGGCATGATCGTCGAGCGCACGAAGGCGCAGGGCCTCAACGGCAAGGTGACGGTCAGCCATGCCTTCTGCCTCGGCCATGGCGATTATCTCGTGGTCGGCCGCATGCTGGAGGATCTCGCCAAGGCCGGGATCGCGGTGATGACGACGGGGCCGTCGGGCTGGCCGTGTCCGCCGCTCATCCGCACGCTCGACGCCGGCGTGACCGTGTGCTCGGGCTCGGACGGCATCCGCGACTGCTGGCATCCCTGGGGCTCGGGCGACATGCTGGAGCGCGTGATGTATCTGGGCGAACGCAACTATCTGAGCCGCGACCGCGACATCAGGCGCATCTTCGATGTGGTGACGGTGGGCGGCGCCAAGGTCATGGACATCAAGGGTTATGGCCTGGCTGCCGGCAATATCGCCGACCTCATGTTGGTCGACGGCGAAGCGCTGGCCGAGGCCGTTGCCTCATGCCGGCCGCGGCGCCTGGTCATGAAGCGCGGCCAGGTTGTGAGCCGCGACGGCGCCTTGCCCTTCGAGGTGAACTGAGACGTGACCGCCCAAAGCGCCATATCGATCGAAGCGCCGGTTCAGGCTCCCTTTACCGGTCCGGTCCTCGATATCCGCAATCTCGTCGTCGAGTTCCCGACGCGGCGCGGTGTCCTGACCGCGATCCGCGGCATCGATCTCTCGATCGGGCGCGGCGAGATCTTGGGCGTTGTCGGTGAATCGGGCGCCGGCAAATCCCTGACGGGCGCGGCGGTCATCGGTCTCCTCGAATCCTCAGGCCGGATCGCCGCAGGCGAGATCTATGTCTCCGGACGGCGGATCGACCGGCTGCCCATGCGCGAGATGCAGAAGCTGCGCGGCCGCACCATCGGCGCGATCTTCCAGGATCCGCTCACCTCGCTCAATCCGCTGTTGACGGTCGGCGACCAACTCGTCGAGACTATGCGCGTGCATCTGCCCTTGTCGCGCACCGAGGCCGCCCAGCGCGCCATCACCTTGCTGCAGGAGGTTGGCATTCCATCGCCCGAGCTCCGGATCGGCCAATATCCGCACCAGTTCTCGGGCGGCATGCGCCAGCGCGTGGTCATCGCTTTGGCCTTGTGCGCCGAGCCCGAGCTCGTCATCGCCGATGAGCCGACGACGGCGCTCGATGTGTCGATCCAGGCGCAGATCACGGCCTTGCTGAAGCGGGTGTGCCGCGACCGCGGCACCGCCATGATGCTGATCACCCATGACATGGGCGTCATCGCCGAGACCGCGGACCGTGTCGCCGTCATGTATGCCGGCCGTATCGTCGAGCTGGGACCGGTCGCCGCGATCATCCGCGATCCGCGGCATCCTTATACGAAAGGCCTCATCGGCTCGATCCCGAGCCTGACGGAGCGCTGCGAACGTCTCACCCAGATCGACGGCGCAATGCCCCGTTTGAATGCGATGCCGTCGGGATGCGCCTTTCATCCGCGCTGCCGTCTTGCCAACGAGCAATGCCGCAGCGAGCGGCCGCCCTTGATGGCCGCTGGTGCGAGCCAGGCCGCATGCTGGCACTTGGAACGGGAGGTGGCACATGTCCGCTTGTGAACAGCCCGCTCTCAAAGCCACTGACATCGCTTGCTGGTTTCATCTGCCGCAATCCTGGCTCGACCACACGGTGTTCGGCAGACCGTCGCGCATGGTGAAGGCCGTGGATGGCATCTCCTTCGAGATTCCGCGTGGCACGACCTTCTCCATCGTCGGCGAGTCCGGCTGCGGCAAATCGACGGTCGCGCGCATGGTGGTCGGCCTCCAGGCCCCGACGCGCGGCAGGTTCGATTTCGCAGCCGGACGCGGCCGCAAAGGCCGCTTGCGCACGCAGATGATCTTCCAGGATCCCATTGCCAGCCTCAATCCGCGCTGGCGGGTGGGCGACATCATCGCCGAGCCGATCCGCGAGCTCGGTCTTAGCGACAGCCGCAAGGGCACCGAACGGCGCATGCATAAGCTCCTCGACACGGTCGGCCTCGGCAGCCGCGACGCCGGACGCTATCCGCATGAATTCTCCGGCGGCCAGCGCCAGCGCATCTCCATTGCCCGGGCGCTTGCGGCCGAGCCTGAATTCCTGGTCTGCGACGAGCCGACCTCGGCGCTCGATGTGTCGGTCCAGGCGCAGATCCTGAACCTGCTTGCCGATCTGCAGAACGATCTCGGCCTCACTTATCTGTTCATCAGCCATAATCTGTCGGCCGTGCGCCATGTGTCGGACCGGGTGGCGGTGATGTATCTCGGCCGCATTGTCGAGGAGGCGCCGGCCGACGAGATATTCGATCGCCCCAAACACCCTTATACGAAGTTTCTCTTGGGCTCGGTGCCTGACCTTCTCCATCCCGATCGCGAGCGTGTGCCCGTCGCCGTCGATCTGCCGAGCCCGATCAGCCCGCCACCCGGTTGCACCTATCATCCGCGCTGTCCGCTGGCTTCGCACGAGTGCCGGACGATGGCGCCCGATCCGTCGCTGGTCGCGGCCTCAACGGTTCGTTGTCACCATGTTGCACAAGCTCAGGTTTCATGATGGACGCAGGACGGCCCCACAAGACGCGCATCCGGGTGATCAACCCGAATACGACCGAAGCTATGACCGAGACGATCGCCGATGCGGCGCGGCGCGTGGCATCGCCGATGACCGAGATATCGGCGGCGACATCGAAATCGGGTGCTGCCTCGATCGAGGGGCATTATGACGAGGCGATCAGCGTCATCGGCCTGATCGAGGCGATTAGAGATCATCCCGATGCCGATGCCTATGTGATCGCCTGTTTCGGCGATCCGGGCCTGCTTGCGGCGCGCGAGTTCACGACGGCGCCGGTGCTCGGCATCGCCGAGGCGGCGATGCATGCCGCGAGCTTCATCGCCACCGGCTTCTCCATCGTCACGACGCTCGAGCGTACGCAGATCATCGCCGAGCATCTGGTCCGTAACTATGGCATGACCCAGCATTGCCGGCGGGTGCGCGCGGTGGGCATACCGGTTCTCGAGCTCGAAGATCCGACCTCGACCGCGCGCTCGCGCATCCTCGCCGAATGTGAGAAGGCGGTGGCCGAAGACAGTTCCGGCGCCATCGTGCTCGGCTGCGCCGGCATGGCCGATCTCACGCGCTATCTCGAGGATCAGTTGCAGATCCCGGTCATCGACGGTGTCGCCGCGGCCGTGAAATTCGCCGAGGCGCTGGTGGGCCTCGGCTTGCGGACGAGCAAGCGCGGCGATCTCGCTTTCCCGCTGCCCAAGACCTATCGGGGGATTACGGCCGCCTACGCACCGCGCTAGCTGAGCGCATCACGAAGCCGGTAGAACAGCATCGCCGCGACGAGGAGGGGAGTTCGGATCGGACCGCCCGGGAAGGGCAAGTGCTTGATGCGCGCCAGGAGATCGAAACGCTCCGACTGCCCCTTGACGCATTCCGCCATCAGCTTTCCATACATGCCGGCGAGCGCCACGCCTTGGCCGGAATAGCCATGCGCATAGTAGATGTTGGGGGCGAGCCTGCCGCAATCGGGAATGCGGTTGGAGGTGATGGCGATATAGCCGCCCCAGGCATGATCGACCTTGACGTCGCTGAGCTGCGGGAAGACCGATAGCATGCGCGGGCGCATATATTTGCCGAGATTGGGCGGCTCGAGCGTCGAATAGCTGGCGCGGCCGCCGAAGAGAAGGCGCGTATCCTTGGTCAGGCGGAAATAGTCGACGATGAAATTCGTGTTGGCGACCGCGTCATTGTTTCGGATCAAGGATTTCGCCCGGTTCTCGCCCAGAGGCTCGGTCGCGATGATATAGCTCGTGACCGGCATGATGCGGCCATAGAGTTGAGGTATCATCCGCCCGATATAGGCATTGCAGCCGATGATCATGAATTTGGCGCGGACTTTTCCGTGCGCCGTGCGCGCCGTGACAGTGGGGCCCTGATCGACATCGAGAACGGCAGAGTTCTCGAAGATCTGCGCGCCGGCGGCCATCGCGGCCTTGGCCAGTCCCAGGCAATAGTTCAGCGGATGGAAATGACCGGCGCCGCCTTCCCGCAAGGCGCCGTGATAGATGGTCGTGCCGAGGCGCTCCTCGAGCTCGGCCTTGCTCAGGATTTGCGTGTCGGTATAGCCGAGCGCGTCCCATTCATCCTTCCATTCGCGCAAGTCCTCGAATTGCGAGGGCTTGGGTATCGCATGCAGGTAGCCCCATTCGAGGTCGCAATCGATCTTGTATTTGGCGATGCGCTCGACGATGAGCTTCTTGGCTTCCTCGGCGATGGCGAAACATTTGAGCGCATCTTCCTTGCCGAGCTGCGCCTCGATGCGCTGCTGGCCGGGGGAGAAGCCGGTGCAGATCTGTCCGCCATTGCGTCCTGATGCGCCATAGCCGACCTGGCGGGCTTCCAGGACCATGACCTTGTAGCCCGCCTCGGCAAGCTCAAGGGCTGCGGAAAGTCCGGTAAATCCGGCACCGATAACGCAAATATCGGCTTCGACCTCGCCTTCTAGGCGAGGTTGCGGGGGGAAAGGGTGGGCAGAGGCCTGGTAATAAGATTTCGCATCGATGGAAGCCGGCATGGTCCTTAGACCAATGCCAATCCCTGTTTCCTCCGTCAAGAAGCCCGGCTAAGGTAAGGCCCCGTAACAATTTTATAGGGTATCATGTCGCAAGCGAAATTTGAGGAATGGATTAGTGAACGCCGGATCAGTGAAGTGGAATGTTTGGTGGCCGATATGTCCGGAACGGCCCGGGGGAAGATCTTGCCCCCGTCGAAGTTTTTGAAAGGCAACAAGTCGCGGGGCTTGCGCATCCCCGAAGAAGTTTTCACTCTGACCATCAATGGCCGCTATGTGTGGGAAACGTCCGCCGTCAGCGATTCAGCCATCGATATATATCTGCAGCCCGACTTCAACACCATCAGGCTCGTGCCCTGGTACAAGGAGCCGACCGCGCAGGTGATCTGCGATGCCTTCCATCTCAATGACGAGCCGGTCGAGATCTCGCCGCGCCATGTGCTGACGCGCGTGCTCGACCTCTACAAGGAGAAGGGCTGGCGGCCGGTCATCGCTCCCGAGCTCGAATTCTATTTGGTCAAGCGCAATATCGATCCCGACTATCCGCTCGAGGCGGCGGTCGGCCGATCGGGGCGCAAGGAGGCGGGCGGCCAGGCCTATGGCATCGACGCCGCCAATGATTTCGATCCCATCGTCGAGGACATCTATGATTTCTGCGAAGTGCAGGAGCTCGACGTCGACACGCTGAGCCATGAAAGCGGCCCGGCCCAGCTCGAGATCAATTTCAATCACGGCGATCCGCTCGAGCTCGCCGACCAGGTGTTCCTGTTCAAGCGCACCGTGCGCCAGGCGGCGCTGAAGCACGACATGTATGCGACCTTCATGGCGAAGCCGCATGAGAACGAGCCCGGCTCGTCGATGCATATCCACCAGTCGGTCATGGACGTGAAGACGGGCAAGAACGTCTTTGCCGGCAGGGACGGCAAGCCGTCAAAGCTGTTCCTCGCGCATATTGCCGGCTTGCAGCGCTATCTTGCCGCCGCCTTGCCACTCGCCGCCCCCAATGTGAACTCCTACCGCAGGCTGGTGCCCGAATCCGACGCGCCGACCAATGTCCATTGGGCCATCGACAACCGCACGGTGTCGCTCAGGGTCCCGTCCTCCGATCCTTCCAATCTCAGGGTCGAGAACCGCGTGCCGGGCGCCGATGCCAATCCCTATCTCGCTTTCGCCGCCTCGCTCGCCTGCGGCTATCTCGGCATGATCGAGCGGCTGAAGCCTTCCGATCCGGTCGAGGGCTCGGCCTATCGCTATGCCCATACTTTGCCGATCAGCCTCGATGAGGCGCTCGACAAGTTGAACTACACCAAATCCTTCAAGCAGGTGCTGGGCGAGAAATTCGTCGAGGCCTTCCAGGACGTCAAGCACGAGGAGATGCAGCATTATCGCCGCGTCATCAGCTCGTGGGAGCGCGAATATCTGCTGCTCAATGTATGACGCCATTGCCTGAATCGTTGAGATTGCCGATGATGTGATGCGGATGGGTTGCGGAGGCCGGATAATGACTTTACGTCGTGCGACGACAGCGCTGGCGCTCATCGTGACACTGGCTTTCGCCATGCCCGCCTTCGCCGGCAAAGGCGATCGCTCGGCGGGCCCTTCCTATGGCGACATGACGTCGTCGATCGCGCTGATGCTCGCGGCTCCTGAGCGCCTGGAATTGCCACTGGAGCGCATTAGGCAGCAGCTCAAGACCCACTATGTCGACAATGGCGGCACCGTCTATTGGGTCGGCACCGGGCGCATGACGCCCTTCATCCAGAGGCTGCTTGATGCCGAGGATGACGGGCTCAATCCGGACGACTATCCGATCGACACGCTGATCGATCTGCGCGACGGGCTCGATGCGAATGATCCGATGAGCGCCGCCAGGGCCGAGCTCTATTTCTCGGCCTTCTTCGTCGCCTATGCCTCCGATCTCAAGACCGGCCGGGTCATCCCGCAGAAGGTCGACCCGCGGCTCTTCCGCAACCGCAAGACGGTCGATGTGCTGGCTGTCCTGACCGACATGAACAAATATCGCGGGCCCACCCAGTATCTCAATGTGTTCGAGCCGAAGAACCCGCAATACCAGGCGTTGAAGAAGCTCCTCCGGGACTATCGCGATCTCGAAGCCAAGGGAGGCTGGGGCACGATCGAGCCTGGCGAGAATTTGAAGCCTGGCATGACCGAGCCGCGCGTCGCCGAGGTGCGCAAGCTGCTCGGCGCCACCGGCGATTATGAGTGGCAGACGCCGGGCGATCCCGATTTCTATGACGAGCAGCTCGCCATCGGCGTGAAGCGCTTCCAGGCGCGGCACGGGCTCGAGGCGAAAGGCCTCATCGGCAAGCAGACGATCATCGCCATGAACGTGCCGGTCGAGGAGCGCGTACGCCAGATCATGCTCAATATGGAACGCTGGCGCTGGATGCCGGAAAATCTCGGCGACTATCATTTCCTCGTCAATATCGCCTCTTTCGAGCTGCAGCGTATCCAGGCCAACACCATCATCGACCGGATGAACACAGTAGTGGGGGCGCCGGCGACACAGACGCCGGAATTTTCCGACGAGCTCGAATATGTCGAGTTCAATCCGACCTGGACGGTGCCCTACAGCATCGCCACCAAGGAGATGCTGCCGCGGCTCAGGCGCAATCCTTTTGCCTATGCGGGTGATTTCGAGGTCTTCGTCGCGGGCAAACTCGCCTCCTGGGGATCGATCGACTGGTCGGCCTATGGGCCCGGCAAATTCCCCTTCACCTTCCGCCAGAAGCCCGGACCGAAGAATGCCTTGGGCAAGGTCAAGTTCATGATGCCCAACAAGCACAATATCTATCTCCATGACACGCCGGCCAAGGACAAGTTCCTGCAGACGGCGAGGGCTTTCAGCCATGGCTGCATCAGGCTGTCGCGTCCGGTCGAACTGGCTTATGGGCTGGTGCCCGATCTCGGCGGCTGGTCGAAGGCGCGGATGGATTCGGCCTGGGCCAGCGGCAAGACCACGCGGGCATCGTTCACCGACCACATCCCGGTGCATCTCATCTACGGCACGGCCTTCAGAGGCGATGCCGGCATGATCGAGTTCCGCCCGGACGTCTATGGCCGCGACCGTAAGCTCTATAACGCGCTGTTCGGGCGGCCAACTTCGTGATCCCCATCTCGTCATGGCCGCCCTTGAGGCGGCCATCCAGTCTTTCCGTCAGACCGTTTCCAAATTGAAGGACTGGATGGCCGGGTCAAGCCCGGCCAGGACGGAGTGGAGCGGAGGAGAGGCAACGCCTCGTGATCGGCCCTCGGTGCGCGGGCTACTGCTTCAGCCAGCTCTCGAGGCCGTTGATGGCGGTGTCGGCATCCTCGATTCCGGCGGTGCGCGCCTCGAGGTAGTATTTGAGCGCCATGGTGGGATCGGGCTTGAGGCCTTGCACATTCTTCTCGCGGAACACGACCGGATCATAGGTCTTGCCGAGGCGCAGCGAGGCTTCGCGGTCGCCGAGATCGCGCGCCCGGCGGAAGAAGGCGCGCGCCGCGGTGAAGTCGCCGATGTCGAGAAGCTTGTCGCCATTGCGCAGCAGCGTCGCGCTGTCCGCCGTACCCGTCTTGGTCTTGCTTTCCATGGGCGCCGGGATCGGTTGGGCCGCAGCAGCAGTCTCATGCGGTGATGCGGCGGGGGGCAGGTTGAAATTCCGCTTTACCGTATCGGTCGCCGGCGCGGAGGCGGGCAGTACTTTCGATGCGGCCGTTGGTGCCGGCACATCGAGGGCGACCTTGATCTCCTCGCTCGGCGCCGCGAGATCGCCGGTACGCGGTTCGATCGCTTCGACATTGATGAGGAGGGACGAGCTCTCGGCCTTGGGCACCATGAGCTTGACGCCCTGGGCCTCGCCGCGCTTCAGCAGCCAGGCATTGTTCGCGAGCTTGGTGCCGGCGGTGAGATAGGCATCGGCCGGCAGGCCGGTGAGGCGCAGGGCGATGTCCTGGTCCGGTTGTCCCGGCTCCGCGCTGATCGACAGCGGGATCGGCGTGTTCACATTCCCCTTGGCATCACTGACATCAAGCCTTGCTGTGGTGACCGGCTTCTTGAACGATCCCGGCGTGCTGCGGCTTTCCGGCACGATCGCCCCGGTATTGGCGGCAGCGACGGCATTGTCCTGGATATTGAGGCCGGTCAGGAAGGCGCCGATCGAGTCGAAGGCGGTTTCGCTGAGCTCGCCGCCATTGGCCCGGTCATAGACGACGGCGCCACCGAGCGCGCCGACGGCGATGGAAGCGAAGCCGGCGATAACGGCGTCCCGCAGCCGCAAGCCGCCCGAAGCGCGGCGTGGCGGACGGCGGCGGCGCCGCGGCGTCTCGTCATCCCAGTCGATCTCGTTCTCGTTGCTCGCGGCGTTATGCTCACCCGGCACAAACCGGCGGTTGCCGATCGGCGCGAGTGACTCGTCCTCGCGCGGCTCGCGCATCTTGGCATAGCGCATATAGGCTTCGAGCTGGCTCGGCCCCCGCTCGCGCGGATTCTCGGCAGCCTCTTGTTGCGGTTGCGCGGTCTTGTCCGGTTTCTTCTGGGCAGGCTCTGCCTCTTTGGCCGGCTTCTCGGCCTTGTCCGCTTTGGGCTTGCCTTTCAGCTCGCGGCCCAGGAACCATAGGCCCCGATCCGCTTCCTCGCCTTCCTGCTCGGCTTCCGGCGCAGGTTTCTTGGCGCGCTTCGACTTCATCACAAACTCCTCAAACCCGGCGCCAGTTACTGAAGCGCGCTCGACTTCATCTCGCTCAAATCGATGCCGGCATTGCTCCGCTCGAGATAGGACTGGAACGCGGCCTTGAGGGCGGCCTCTTCCTTGGTCTCGCTCTCGGCCCGAGCCCGCTTGCGGTCGGCCAGCCACTCATCGGCGCTCACATAGCGGGTCCAGCCCGGAAGGTCAGCAGAAAGATTGACGTCATTCCAGGCGGCCTGCCATTGGCCGGTCTGCAGATCACCGATGCCCGAATAGAGGACGTCGGCGAATTTCCGCAGCTTGTAGTAGCGATCGGTTCCCTTCTTCCAGTTGAAGACGGCAACCGCATAGCTGACGCCCAGTGTCTGGGTGGCGCCCTCGGGCGCCAGGCCGCGATAGCTCCGGGCGGTGAGCATTGCCGGCGCATAGATCCGATCGAGCTCGTCATTGCTGGCGACATTGAGGAGTTTGAAGTCGCCGGCCCGGGCCAGCTCTTCGGCGACGGACGAGGGTTCGGGCGCCAACAGGACGATGGCGTCGACCTTCCCGTCCTTGAGCAGCTTGGCCGCTTCGGTCTCCCGGCCCTCGACGGCGTTGAAACTGATGCCGAGGGACTCGAAAACCAGGCTTGCCGTAACGAAACGCGCTTCGCTGGCGGCGCCGACATTGATCTTCTTGCCGGCGAGATCCTTGAGCGTCGCGATATCCTTGCGGGCGATCACATGGAGCTGCGCCGAGCCGAGGCGGGCTATGTAGGTCACCTTCTTCTCGACATCCTCGACCAGGCCCTGCTTGCGCATATAGGCGACCGTGTCGGACGGGATGATGCTGGCATCGATGCCGCGCAGGAAGAGGAGGTCACGTAGCGCCTCGACGGGCCCACGTCCCATGACGGGAAGAATGCGCAGATCGTGCTCGGCTTCCATCAGCGCCGCGAGATCGGCGGCGTAATGCGAAGCCTGTATATCGTTACCATCGGTAATAAGCGTGACAGCGCCCGCATTCATGCGCGCGACGTCCTTGGTGTCTTCCCCCTGAACCGACCCAGCGGTAGTGAGCAAGGTCGCTGCGAGTACGCATACCAATCTCAAGGCTTTACTCATGCCTTGTCTCCCAGCTTGTATGCCGTCCCAAAATTCCTACAGGGTGTTTCCCCGCGCCTGTCGAAAGTATCAGTCAAGACCCAGATTATGGCACAGGTCCGGCATTTGTGTGGATTCTTTACTTTTTGTTAACAAGGTGCCTAGGGTTAGGTAATTAATCCTGTTACGTGGCGAGCAATGACCATTTCTTCATTGGCTAGCACAATATGCACCGGAAGGGCGTTTATCCAGGCAAGATGGTGAATGATGCGTCGGCGGACAGGCTCGGCGTTCTCGCCAATGCCGCCGGTGAAAACCATGGCGTCGACCCCGCCCATGGCGGCAATGAGGGAGCCCGCCTGCCGCGCGGCCCAGTAGCAATAAGTCTCGATGGCGTTGCGGGCCTGAGGCGCTGAGCTTTCGAGCAGCGAGCGCATGTCGCTGGTGAGGCCGCTCAAGCCCAGGAGGCCGCTTTTCCGGTAGAGGATTTCCTCCATTTCTTCAGGCGTTAGACGATCATCCTTCATGATCGCTAGAACGACGCCGGGATCGAGGGCGCCGGGCCGTGTCCCCATCACCAGCCCATCGAGCGTCGAATATCCCATGGTGGTGGCGACCGACCGGCCATCCTTCACGGCACAGAGGCTGGCGCCATTGCCGAGATGGGCGATGAGGAGGCGCCGCGGAAGGGGCGCTCCCGTTTGCGCCGGAAGTGCCGAGACGACATGCTCGTAATTGAGGCCGTGAAAGCCATATCGCCGATAGCCGCGCTCGAAATAGGACGCGGGCAAAGGGAAGCGTGCGGCGATCTCGGGCTGGGTCGCATGGAAGGCCGTGTCGAAGCAGGCGACCTGCGGGATACTCGGCGCCTTTTCCCGAAGTAAGCGCAGGGCATCGAGGCCGTAGGGTTGATGCAACGGCGCGAGCGGGCGCAAGCGGTTGAGCTTCGCCTCGATATTATCATCGACGAGGACGGGCCCTGAGAATTCGGTGCCGCCATGGACGATGCGATGGCCGATGCCGGCAAGCCCGGTGACATCGATCTTTTCGGCCGCGAGGCGGGCAAAGAGCGCGGCGAGCGCTTGCGAGCCGGCGCCCTGGACCTGGTCCTTGAACCGCAAGGCGAGCTCCGGACGCTCCTCCAACAGCGCGAATTTGAGGGTCGAGGATCCGGCATTGACGACGAGGAGGGTCACTCCGCTGCTCCCGCAGCCGGCCGCGTGAAAGTGCGCAAAGGTCGCTCTTCCATCGCAGAGAGGCTCGCAAGAGCCACCAGCAAGCCCAAGGTCGCGGCACTGAAGACCCAACGGAAGACCGAGCCGATATCGCGGCCGGCGGCGGCGAAGGTGCTCGCGAGGTTTTCTATAGTGACATGAGCCGCCATGTCCGCCGGCAGGCTGCCGATCACGATGGCCCCGAAGGCGGCGACGATCAAGGCGCCGCCCAGCGAGCGGAAGAAGTTCAATGTGCCTGTGGCCGTGCCCATCTGATGCGGCTGCACGGCATTCTGGATCGCCACCAAAGTGAGGGGGAACACCGTGCCGAGGCCGACGGACGCCACCGTCAGGATCACTGCCAGGGCGGCAAGCGGCAGGCCTTGCGGCGCGAGCGACACCCCTGCGAGGCAGGCGGCGGCAATGGCGAGGCCCGCCATCGTGGGGCGCTTATAATGCGTGATGCGCGCCATCAGGCGGCCCGAGAGGGTGGCCCCCGCGACCGTGCCCACCATCAGCGGGATGAGCGTGAAGCCGGACTGGCTGGCGGTGAGCCCATACATGCCCTCGAGGAAAATCGGCGTGTAGATGGTGAGGCCGATGAATACGCCGATGGCCGAGCAGGCCGCGGCGATGCCCATCGCGACGACAGGGTTGGCAAGGATTTCGATGGGGATCAAGGGCTCGGGCGCGGTCTTCAGGCGGGCAATGAAGGCGATCGAGAACAGGAGAAAGGCCGCGAGCAGGCCGAGGATCGGCGCCGATGTCCAGGCGTAATGCGGGCCGCCGAGGCTCAGCGCCAACAACAGGGCGGTGGTGGCGATGATCATCAGCCCGGCGCCGAGGAAGTCGAGCCTATGCGGCTTCTCATGCCGCGGCAGCTTCTTGAGCAGCGAATTCGTCATCCAGAAGGCCAGGAGGCCGAGCGGCAGGTTGATCCAGAAGATCGCCGACCAATGCAGTTTTTCGGCCATGAAGCCGCCGAGCGCCGGCCCGGCGATGCTCGATGTCGCGAAGACGCTGGCGATATAGCCCTGATAGCGCGGCCGTTCCTTGGGCGACACGATATCGGCGATGATGGTCTGCGCCAGCGAGATCAGCCCGCCGCCGCCCAAGCCCTGGAGCGCCCGCGCCAGGATCAGGGCCAGCATCGTCGGCGCAAGGGCGCAGAGGATCGAGCCCACGATGAATATGCCGATGGCCACCAGCAGCGTCACGCGCCTTCCGGCGATGTCTGATATCTTGCCATAGAGCGGGGTGACCGCCGTCGAGGTCAGGAGATAGGTGGTGACGACCCAGGGGAGATTCTCGAAATCGCCGAGCAGCCGCCCGATCGTCGGCATGGCGGTCGCGACAATGGTCTGGTCGAGGGCGGCGAGGAACATCGCCACCATCACGCCGAAGATGATCGAGCGCACTTCAGGGGGTGTCAGCGCGGAACTGGTCTTATCCGAATGGGGCATTCCTGCGCCTCAATAGCAGGAACTTCCCACCCGGCACACCAGCCGATCCTGCATATCAGGCAGGAGCCTTCACATTCGTGTGCTTGTACTTGTCGAGCAGGCGCTGGGGGTATTTGAGCGCGTCACGGCGGAAGGGGTCGCCCAGTTCCTGCGTGACCATGACTTCGATGACCGTGGTCTTACCCTTCTTCTGGGCAGCGCAGGCCTTGTCCAGCGCCTCGCCGACATCGCCAAGCTTATCGATGGTCTGGCCTTCGGCCCCGAGCGAGCGCGCGACCTCGGCCCAGCTCGGATTCTTGAGATTAACCCCTAAGAACCGCGTGTCGTAGAAATCGACCTGGTTCTTCTTCTCGGCTCCCCATTGCTTGTTGTGGAAGACGACCGCGGTCACCGGGATGTCCTCGCGCACGCAGGTCAGGATCTCGGCGAAGCTCATGCCCCAGGCGCCGTCGCCGACATAGGCCACGGCCGGCCGGTCGGGGGCGGCCACCTTGGCGCCGATGATGGCGGGCAGCGCATAGCCGCAATTGCCGAAGCTCATCGCCGCGAACATCGAATTGGGCTGGTTGAAGCGCAAATAGGAATTGGACACCGAGCAGATATTTCCGATGTCGGTCGACACCATGGCATTCTCCGGCATCGCCTTCTCGAGCTCGCGCAGCATCTGGCGCGGATGCATGTAGGGCGAGCCCTTGGCGATCTCGAGCGACCAGCCGTCCTTCTCATGCGTCCAGCTGTCGAGTTCCTTCTCCCAGGCATCCTTCTCCGCCTTGATCTTCTTCTTGCGCTCGTCGGCATTTGCGGACGAGGCGAGCTTGCGGTTGGCGAGACGGTAGGAGAGCGCCTTCGCCGCCTCCTTGGCGTCGCCGACGATGCCGACCGAGATCTGCTTGACGAGGCCCAGCATGCGGTGATCGCTGTCGACCTGGATGATCTTCGCGTTCTTGGGCCAGTAGTCGAGCCCGTGCTGCGGCAGCGTGCCGAAGGGGCCGAGGCGGGTGCCCAGCGCCAGCACGACATCGGCCTCGGCGATGAGCTTCATGCCGGCCTTGGAGCCCTGATAGCCGAGCGGGCCGCACCACAGCGGATGCTTGGCCGGGAATGAGTCATTGTGCAGATAGGAATTGACGACGGGCGCGGAGAGCTGTTCCGCGAGCGCCACGCATTCGGCAACGCCATCGGAGAAGATGACGCCGCCGCCCGACACGATGACCGGGAACTTCGCCTTGCTGAGGAGGTCGGCCGCCTCGTCGAGATCGGCATCGGCGCCGGGACCGCGGGCGATCTTGCGCGGCCTGGCGATCTCGTAATCCGCCTCGCCATAGAAATTGTCGCGCGGGATATTGAGCTGGGTGGGGCCTCTCTCCGACATCGCCATGTCGAAACAGCGCGCGGTGAGCTCGGCCATGCGCGGATGCTTCGCCACATGCGCCTGGTATTTGGTGATCTTGGAGAAGATCGGCAGCTGCTCCGTCTCCTGGAATCCGCCGAGGCCCATGGTGCCGGAGCCCGTCTCGGGGGTCACGACGACGACCGGGGAATGCGCCCAATAGGCCGCCGCCGTCGAGGTCACGAAATTGGTGATGCCGGGGCCGTTCTGGGCGATGCAGACGCCATGGCGGCCGGAGACCCGCGAATAGCCGTCCGCCATGTGGCCGGCGCCTTGCTCATGTGCCGTCGGGATGAAACGGATGCCGGCGGTCGGGAACAGATCGAGCGCGTCCATATAGGCCGAGCCCACGATGCCGAACACATTCTTGACGCCATAGGCGGCGAGCGTCTCGACGAAGGCTTCGGAGGCGGACATTTTGGGCATGCGAGGCTCCTGGGGCAGGGGAAAGGGATGGCATTTTCCCTATTCTGGCATCCCAGCCCATGAAAGCGCCAGTTCCGGAGGTCACTCAGGTCCAGAGCGCCCGCAGGCCGAAGAAGGCCGTGTCCTTGACCCTGCGCGCCATCCCTTGCAGGGCGGAATTCCGCGGATCGGCGCAATAGGTCATGCTCCAGATCACCCGCTTCTCGCCTTCGGCAATGGGCGTCACCTTATGGCGCACAGTCGCGCCTTCGAAGACGATCATGGCATTGGGCGGCGTCGGGATCACGCGCTCACGGCCCTTCTGCCTGACCATCAGCCGCGCTTGCGAGAGGCCGTTGGGTTCGCGCCCGCGGTTGATGAGCGGTATGAGGACGGTGAAATGCCGGCCCTTGTAGAAATTATGGTCATAGTGCCAGCCGATATGGTCGCCTGGCTTCTCATAGAAGAGCACCGAGCAGGAGCTTTGGTCATGCAAGGGTGTCGGCTCGATTCGGAGCTTGACGATGTCCGAGACCAGCGCCTGCAAGCCTGGTGAGCGATAGAGCGCGACGAGGCTCGGCGCCTTCAGCTCCAATGTCTCATAGGCGACGGTGCCGCCTTTCTTATGCGCCGGCAAATAGCTGCGCTCGGTCTCGACCAGCTTCTCCACCTCATCGACGAGACGAGCGAAATCATCGGGCGGCAGAATGCTGTCGAGCGTCGCCAGACGCTCAGCGAAAGAGGGCAAAGGCTGATCGGGCGTGAAAAGTGGGTCCATCTTGAGGACCCGTACTCTAGCTTTCGACTTTACAATTTTATGACATGGCCGGGCTGTGCTTGAGGTCGGCATGATAACGCCGCATCCAGTCGAGGCTTGTCGCGTCGGCCAGTTTTGCAACGCCGGGCTTCACATCATCGGTATCCGGCGCCGCAACACCGAGTGCATCGCAGATGCATATCAATGCGGCGGCGGGATCGGCCGAGAGCCGCTCATAGCCGATACGCAGAGGACTTATGTCCTGCTCTTCGAACCACGTGTTCCAGGCGTCGTCGTAGCTCTCGAGCTCCATGATCTCCTGCCTGATGCGCTGGAAGTCATACTGGGGGTCTTTCGCCGGGGCCAGCCGCTCGATCTCGGTTCCGTCGGGAGCGATATGCCAGAGGCCGGTCTGCTCAGCTTTGACCAGCGAAATGGCCTGGGCGAGCTTGTCGTCGCGGGAGAGGTGCAGGTAGAGGATCTTGCCGAAGGCTTTTTCGAGACGTGCCCTGTCCGATGGCAGACCTGGTTGGATTTGATCCAGGATGGCCGAGAGTTCGTCCAGATTTTCCCGCATCAGGCGAAGGCCGAAGATGTCCGTGCTGCCCTTTCCGGCCCTGATTGCCGCTTCGAGGAAGGCAATATTGAATTCCTTCCCGGTCATCGTGTCGGAGCTCGGCAAGTTCCATTCCTGAGCCCACCAGGAAATGGTCTGCCGCCGATAGAACGAGTCAGGATTGCCGGTTCTCCTTGTGGAGGCCAGGAGGCCGCACAAGAGCGTGCTGCCGGTTCGCGGCGTGCCGCAGATGATGTAGGCGTCGAACATTCTATTTGATCTCGATCTCGATGAAGGCATATTCGCCGTCATTGGCATTGATGACGTCGTGCTCGACGCCTTCATTGCGGAAATAGGGCACGCCCTTCTTCATCTCGGCGAAATTCTCGCCTTGCTTGGTGAGGAGTTTCACCTTGCCATCCATCAGGGGCACGACGACATAATCATGGCCATGCCGGTGCCAGCCGGTATTGGCGCCGGGCGCGAAGCGGTATTCGGTGACGATCACCCTGTCGTTCTCGATATGCTTGATGGCTTTGGCGGTGCCGGACATCGATGTCTCCTTTGTTTTATTTGAGGAACCAATAGAGGATGAAAGGAAGGATGAGGGCGGTCATGACCGCATTGAGCGCCATGGCGATGCCGGCGAAGGTGCCGGCCACCTCGTCGACGACGAAGGCCCTGGCCGTGCCGATGCCATGCGCCGCAAGGCCGGCGGCGAAGCCGCGCGCGGCATAGTCCTTGAGGCCCAGCGCGTTCATCAGCGGCGTGACCATGATGGCGCCAAAAAGGCCGGTGGTGACGACAAGCACGGCGGTGAGCGCCGCTTCGCCGCCGAATTGCTCGGCGATGCCCATGGCGACGCCCGCCGTCACCGATTTGGGCGCCAGTGCCGCGAGCACCGGATCGGGCAGGCCGAAATAGGCCGCGACGGCGAGCGCCGAGACGACGGCGGTCACCGATCCCATGACCAGAGCGGCGATCATCGGCAGCAGGTTTTCCCGCACTTTGTCGAGATTGCGATAGAGCGGTATGGCGATCGCCACGATCGCGGGCCCCAGAAGGAAGTGCACGAACTGCGCGCCCTGGAAATAGGCGGCGAAGGAGGTGTGGGTGACGATGAGAAGGGTGCCGAGCGCAATGATCGAGAGAAGGACCGGATTGACCACCGGATGCCGGCCCGATGCGACGGCGATCCGGTCGGCAGCGATCCAGACGATCAAGGTGACGGTCAGCCACAGAAGCGGCGTCGAAGCGAGATAGACCCAGAGATCGAAAGCCGGCGTCATGACACTCCCCGCGGCGACCGCCAGCTTTTAACCGCGGTGAAGGTCAGCGCGGTGACGGCGAGGGACAAAGCGGTGGAGACGAAGAGCGCCAGGAACAGGACCGGCCCATAGGTTTGCAGAAGATGCAGGTGATCGATCACACCGACACCCGCCGGCACGAAGAGGAGGGAGAGATGCTGCAGCAATCCTTGGGTCGCGCGCCCGAGCGCCGTGTCGTTGATCGATACCGCGCTCGCCTTCCCGAAATTCTGCGCGATGACGAGGCCGGCGAAGAGGATGAGCAATCCGATCACCGGACCGGGCATGGGCAGGCCGAAGCCATGCGACAGGACCTCGCCCGCAAGCTGGCAGAGGAGGAGAAGAGCGAAGGTCTCGATCATGTAGGCAGGCTATCCGAGCATTATACGAGGTCAAGCGTGGTCGCGAAGCCGCTATTGCCTCCCCTTTGTTCATGTTGCCGGGCGGACTCAATGCGAAAGGTCAAGCAATCTAGAATCCGGGATTGGGGTAGGGCAAGCGCCGCTTGTAGGGCCTTGGTCCAACTGCCGCGCGCTCCCCCGGTCGTATAGGCTTGGCGAGGTTTCCAGTACCGACTTCACGCCTCTACCCGAGCTATCGATACGTTGACGACGCAAGCCGGTTTAGCTGCGTCGTCCGCAACGAGCAACGAGAGGAGACAGCCTCATGAGGAACCTGGCACGTCATACGGGCATTCTGGGGATCTGCGGGGCACTGCTGCTGGGCAGCACCGCGCAGCTTTCGGCGCAGTCGGTGCTGAGCAAGGCCACGCGGGCGAGCGAGAGCCTGGAGCCGGCCCTGGTGCATCCGCAGCAGGCGGAGACGGCCCAGCAGAAGCTCGACGCGCTCTTCAGGAAGACCGGCAAGCGGCCGAACATCGTGTGGCTGGTCGTCGACGACATGGGCTATGGCGATCCGGGCTCCTATGGCGGCGGTGGGGCCATCGGCGCGGCGACGCCCAATATGGACAGGCTGGCGCGCGAGGGCCTCAAGCTGACTTCGGCCTATTCGCAGCCCACCTGCACCCCCACGCGCTCGGCCCTCCTCACCGGAAGGCTGCCCGTGCGCACCGGGCTGACGCGCCCGATCCTGGCGGGCGACAGGATCACCAAGAATCCGTGGGCGGACGAGATCTCGTTGCCGAAACTACTGGGGGAGGTGGGTTACGCGACCGTTCTTTCGGGCAAATGGCATGTTGGCGCCCCCGAAGGCATGCGCCCGCACGATGTCGGTTTCGACGAATTCTACGGCTTCTACGAGGCCGAGAAGGAGATCAGCCAGGGCGTCGACAAGCGCCGCTATCCTGATCTCGTTCTCAATCCGGAGCGCCTTGCGATGCTGCGCAAGACCGGTGCCAGCGACGCTCTCGTGCACGGTTTCAAGGGCGGCAAGACGACCGACGTCGTGAAGATCGACAGTATCGAGACGATGGCGGAAGGCGACCGCATGACGAAGGAGTTCAGTGTCGCCAAGATCAAGGAGCTCGCGGCCGGCAACGCGCCGTTCTTCCTCGAGCACTCCTTCATGAAGGTGCATGCGGACAATTTTGCCAGCAAGGCCTTCGAGGGCAAGAGCGCCAGCAAATATGCCTATAAGGACGACATGGTCGAGGTTGACGCTTATGTTGGGGAGATCGTCGCGGCGCTGGACGAAGCTGGCGTCCTCGACAATACTTTCATTTTCGTCACGTCCGACAACGGGCCGCAGCTCGACAGCTGGCCCGACGCCGGGTACACGCCATTCCGCGGCGCCAAGGGCTCGGCCTGGGAGGGTGGTGTGCGCGTGCCTGGCATCGCCTATTGGAGAGGCATGATCAACCCCGGCCGCGAGAGCGACGACCTGTTCGATCTCATGGATCTCTTCAACACCTCGCTGCATTTCGCCGGCGCCGCCGACAAGATTCCGACCGACCGCTATATCGATGGCATCGACCAGACATCCTTCTTCATCGCCGATGACGGCCAGTCCAACCGCGAGAAGGTCTATATCTGGAACGAGAGCAACCTGATGGCCATGCGCATGTACGAATACAAGATCCATGTGAAGGTCGTTGAGCATAAGGCGCAGTGGCTCAATATCGATATGACCACAGTCAGCGACGTGGGCCTGGCCCCGTGGCTGTTCAACCTCTACATCGATCCCAAGGAGGAATATCCTGTCGGCCACCGCATGAATGCCTGGCTCGCCTCGATGGCGGGCGAGCTCAAAGGTCATGCGGCGACATTCAGGAAATACCCGCCGAAGGATATCGGCCTCGGGCGATAGGAGGACGGGATGACCATTCGCTCAAAGACTCGAAACTGGGTTGCGGCGCTTCACGCTTTGCGCGCCAGCACTGTCCTTGTCGCGTCGGCTATCGCCTTCACGGCGCCGATCCAGGCGCAGTCGGCGCCGGACGACGGCTCCGTCCTGCCGTTTCCGCCGACACCCATGGCAAGCAAGATAGCGCCGCGCCTGCAGGATTCGACCATGGCGTGGCCGCAGGAGCCGCAGCGCCTGCCCAAGGGGGCGCCCAACATCCTCATCGTGCTTCTCGACGATGTCGGTTTCGGCGTGGCCGAGACCTTCGGCGGCGAGGTGCATACGCCGACGCTGGCGCGACTTGCCGCGGAGGGCATCAGCTACAACCAGTTCAATACAACCTCGATCTGCTCGCCGACGCGCGCCTCGCTCCTGACCGGGCGCAACCATACACGCGTCGGCTCGGGCACCATCGCCGAGCGCGCGGTGGCCTTCGACGGCTTCACCGGCATCATTCCCAAGACGGCGGCGACCGCCGCCGAAGTGCTGAAGAACTACGGCTATCACACCTCGGCCTTCGGCAAGTGGCACAATACGCCCGCCACCGAGACGACCGCCATCGGACCGAAGGACCGCTGGCCCAACGGCTATGGCTTCGAATATTTCTACGGCTTCCTCGGCGGCGAGACCTCGCAATATGAGCCGCGGCTCACCGAGAATTACGATGCGGTCGAGCCCCCGCACGATCCGAAATATCACCTGACCAGCGACATGGTCGACAAGGCATTGAAATGGCTCGACGACTATCGCGCCTACGATCCCGGCAAGCCGTTCTTCATGTACTGGGCGCCGGGCGGCGTCCATGGACCGCATCACATTTTCCAGGAATGGGCCGACAAATATAAGGGCAAGTTCGGCAACGGCTGGGATGCCTATCGCGAGCGCGTCTACAAGCGCCAGCTCGAAATGGGCGTGATTCCGCCGGGCACCAAGCTCACCGAACGCGATCCGACCATGCCCTCCTGGGACAGCGTGCCTAAGGAACAGCGCCCGTTCCAGGAGCGGCTGATGGAGCTCTTTGCCGGCTTCGTCGAGCACACCGACACCGAAGTCGGCCGGCTGGTCGACGGCCTCGAGGTGCGCGGGCTCAGGAACAACACCTTGATCTTCTACATCTTCGGTGACAATGGCTCGAGCGCCGAAGGCCAGCAGGGTTCGATCAGCGAGCTTCTCGCCCAGAACAACATCGAAAACACCGTCGAGCAGCAGATCGCGGCACTCGACAGGATTGGCGGGCTTAAGGTGCTGGGCTCGCCCCGGACCGACAATATGTACCATGCCGGCTGGGCCTGGGCCGGCGGCACGCCGTTCAAGGGCACCAAGCTGCTGGGCTCCTATTTCGGCGGCACCCGCAATCCGATGGTGGTGTCGTGGCCGGGCCACATCAAGCATGACGGCAAGATGCGCCAGCAATTCCAGCATGTGATCGACATCGCACCGACCATCTATGACATCCTCGACATCCGGAATCCCAAGGTGGTGAACGGCTATGAGCAGATGCCGATGGACGGCACGAGCTTCGCTGGTACTTTCAGCGATGCCGCGGCGAAGACGCAGAAGACCATGCAGTTCTTCGACAACAATGGCAGTCGCGGACTCTATCTCGACGGCTGGTTCGCCGGCACGATGGGACCGTTCATTCCCTGGGATACACCTGGTTCGGTCAAGCGTGTGGCCGAATGGGATTCGGCGACCGATCCTTGGGAGCTCTATGATCTGAGGTCCGACTTCTCCCAGGCGAACGATCTTGCAAAGCAGGATCCGCAAAAGCTCGAGGAGATGAAGAAGCGCTTCCTCGCCGTCGCTGACGAAAACAAGGATTTTCCGATCGGCGCCGGAAACTGGCTCAGGCTTCATCCGGAGGATCGCGTCAAGACCGCCTATGATGAATGGACTTTCGGCCCCAATAGCCGCCGCATGCCGGAATTCTCGGGGCCCGGCGTCGGGCGCCAGAGCACGCATGTGACGATCGACGCCGTGTTCGGCGAGAATGCCAATGGTGTGCTCTACGCTGTCGGCGGCGCGGGCGGAGGCCTCACCGTCTACATGGAAGGTGGCCACCTGGTCTATGAATACAACATGATGATCATCGAGAACTACCAGGCGCGCACGGAGAAGATTCCGGCAGGCAAGCATGAGATCGTCATCGATACGAAGATCGTGAAGCCGGCCGGGCCTGCCGAGGTGGTCATCACCGTCGACGGCGCGGAAGCTGCGCGCACGACGGTGAAGCGAACCGTGCCGGCCGCCTTCACGGCGACCGAGTCTTTCGACATCGGTGTCGATCTCGGCTCGACCGTTTCCTTGTCCTATGAAGACAAGCGGCCTTTCGCCTTCGACGGCAAGATCGAGCAGCTGAAAGTCACACAGAAATAGGAGAGGGATGGCGATCACCCCACGCCCGCATTGAACGAGGTCAACATCATTTTGGCCGCGGGTTCTTGAGTCCGGCATCGACCTGCCCAAGCTTGCCCTTGCGCTTCAGCGTCACCGCGGCGATCAGGGCCTCAGCCGCGTTGCGCACTTCCGCCTGGAAATCGCGGTCCTGATCGAGATCGTCATGGCTTGTTGCATAGTCGCGGTAATAGCCGACATAGCGGTCGAGCAGGGCCTTTGTGCCTGCCGGGATCAATCCCATATCGGTCAGCCAGTCGGATAGGTTGCGGCGCAAATTCTCCGTGCCCGAGGCATCGCCATGCACGATGACCGAGAACACGCGGCCGGCGAGATGGCGCGGATAAGGCCAGCCCTTGAGCTCGAGCGCTTTCGCCGCTTCCGCGTCCTTGCCATGGGTCGAGGTCGGGTCAGGATTACCGCCATCGGCGCAGACCAGCCGGTCCATCATCGCCTTGAGGCCCGCCGGTACATGATACCAGTTGACCGGCGTCACGATCATGATGCCATGCGCCCTGACCCAGAGCGGATAGATCTCGTTCATCCAGTCGTTCACTTGTCCGATCGCATGATTGGGATAGCAGGAGCAGGGCCAATGGCAGAGCGGCATGGCGGTCGAGACGCAGGCCTTGCACGGATAGATGACGCGGCCATATTCGGAAGCAAGACGGCTGAGATCGAGCACTTCTGCTTCGAAGCCGCGCTGCGCCTCGACGATCCTGCGCGCCATCTGCGTGAGACGCCAGCTCTTCGACATCTCGCCGGGACAAGTCTGGTCGCTGCGCATTGATCCGTTGATGATGAGGATGCGCGAAGGCAAGGCTTTGTCTCGATGCTGCCGTTCGGCCGCCCTTATGCTCTGATGCGCGGCGAGCCAATCGACCGACAGATCATAGGCGGGATCGGCGAAGCCCTTGCCGGCTTTTCGGGTACGCGGGCTCTTGTGATAATCGTGATAGGAGGTCCAGGCCTGGGGCAGCAATGCCTCGATCTCCTTCGCATTTTCCGCAAAGACCGGATCAAAGAAGCGCGCCCTGAAGCGTTCGACGAATTCCGCCTTGGTCAAGGCGACGCTCGGCATCCCCTTGCGGACTTTTGCTTTCCCCATGGCGCACCTCCATCGGACCGACTCGCTGGAAAGCGAGCCGTTCCATGGACGGTCCTACGCCGGATGAAAGCTGTCAAATCCGATCAGGCGGCAAGCGCTTTCTCGGGCGGCACATATTCGTAACCGAGATCGTCGGCGACGGCCTTGTAGGTCACCTTGCCCTTGCAGACATTGAGGCCGGCGCGCAGATGATGGTCCTCGAGCAGCGCCTGCTTGTAGCCCTTGTCGGCGATCCTGAGACCGAAAGGCAAGGTCACATTGTTGAGCGCGTAGGTCGAGGTGTGCGCCACGCCGCCCGGCATGTTGGCGACGCAATAATGGATGACGCCGTCGACCACATAGGTCGGATCGGCATGGGTCGTGGCCTTGGAGGTCTCGGCGCAGCCGCCCTGGTCGATTGCGACATCGACGAGGACGGAGCCGTTCTTCCAGTCCTTGAGCATCTTGCGGGTGACGAGCTTCGGCGCCGCGGCCCCCGGAATGAGGACGCCGCCCACCACGAGGTCGGCGGTGGCGCAGAGATCTTCGACGGCACCTTGCGTCGAATAGAGCGTCTTGAGCTGCGTGCCGAAGCGGGAAACCAGTTCTTCCATCCGGTCGGTGCTCTTTTCGAGGATGGTGACATCGGCACCGAGGCCCATGGCCATCGCCGCGGCATTGGTGCCGACGACGCCGCCGCCCAGGATCACGACCTTGGCGGGGGCAACGCCCGGCACGCCGCCCAGGAGAATACCCAGGCCGCCTTGCGCCTTTTCCAGGCAATGGGCGCCCGACTGGATCGACATGCGACCCGCCACTTGCGACATGGGGGCGAGCAGAGGCAGGCCGCCCCTTGAATTGGTTACGGTCTCATAGGCGATGCAAACGGCGCCCGACTTGACGAGGTCCTTGGTCTGCTCCGGATCCGGCGCCAGATGCAGATAGGTGTAGAGGATCTGGCCTTCGCGCAGCAGCTTGCGCTCCACCGCCTGCGGCTCCTTGACCTTCACGATCATGTCGGCCTTGGCGAAAATTTCTTCCGCCGTCGGAATATTCTGCGCGCCGGCGGCCCGGTAATCCTCATCCGATGCGCCAATACCCAATCCCGCGCCGATCTCGACCCATACCTCATGGCCGTGGCGCACGGCCTCACGAACCGAGAGCGGCGTCATGCCCACCCGGTATTCGTGATTCTTGATCTCTTTCGGAACGCCAATCAGCATGATGGAAGAACTCCCAAAGGACACGCGAGCGAGCCTGGCTGCCCAGCGGTCTGGATTGATGGTTGTCGGAATTAGCTAGTTGCCGGTTGCCCTCGTAGCACCAGTTCACCTGGCTGCGTCAGGCCAGTTCGTGCCGGCCCTGTTTGCGCGAGGGGCTTATACTCCTGGACGCGATGCGCCGACAACCCCCGCGGTTTTCCTGCACAGGCCGGGGAATGGAATAGGTTTTCGAACGAAGAAGCCGGTCTCAGCGCAGGAATAAATCACGTCTCGGCGTTGACCTGCTTGCGGCTCGGCAGACTCTGCTGTTGCCGGTCGATCCGCCGGTCCGCCCACAGCATGAACAGCCCGGCCAGTAGCACGATCGCGCCGCCCCACAAGGTTCTGAGGCTCGGCACATCGCCGAAAGCGAGGAAGCCCAGCGCCGCTGCCCAGAACATGGCGCTGTATTCGAAGGGCGCCACGAAGCTCGACTCGGCACTCTTATAGGCCATGGCGAACAGCACCATGGCGATGGCGACGGTGGCGCCGAGAAGCAGCATCGCGGCGAAATCAAGCAGAGGCGGCCACTGCCAGGGCCGCGCCAGGAAAGCGAGGCTCTTGTGCTGGACGGCGCCCATGTCGAGGAAGGTGAAAATGAGAGCGAGACTGACCGCCACGGCGAGATAGACGGCATTGGTATGGAAGGCCATGGTCGCCGGCGGCACGGTGCGCACGATGCGCCGCGCCAGCGTCTGGCTGACCGCATAGCCAATGGCGGAATAGAGGGCCAGCAGCGCGGCGGGCTCGAGCACGCCGCTGCCCGGATTGATCATGATCATGACGCCGATGAAGCCGCCGATGATGGCGATCCAGCGATGCACGCGCACGCGCTCGCCGAGCATCGGTCCGGCGATGACCGCCACGAAGAGCGGCATGACGAAATAGATGGCGACCGAATCGGCCAGGGGCATCGCCGCGATGGAGAGGATGAAGGCGAGATAGGCGGAACTCATGATGGCGGCGCGCATGAGGCTGAGCCCGGTTCCGGGGCCGAGCAGGCTCCGGAGCGATGCGTTTCTGTGAACGATGAAGGCCAGGATAGGGATCCCGATCAGGCAGCGGATGACGAGGATCTGATGCACCGCATAGCTGCCGCTCAGCCATTTGACGACCGCATCGCCGCAAGAGGCGATGCCGACCGCACCGCAGGCATAGAGGACGGCGAGAAGCTTGTTGTCAGCGGGCGTCTGAGGGGCCATGCTCCAGGCCATAACCCAGTTCGTAGCGTAAAGAAACCGGACGGCGGAGAAGAGGGCAACGCATGAGACGCATGGCATTGCGCGGTCTGGTACTCGCCGCCTGTTTCATTCCCGCGTTGCTGGCGGCGGAGGCGGCCCAGAAGAAGATGCGGCCGCCCTTGCCGAAGCCGAAGCCCACGGAACTCCTGAACCCCTTCGAAGCCGAGCCGCCCGAGACGGCCGCCCCGCAGCCCGAGGCACCGGAGGTTGCGGCGCCCGAGCCCGAGGCGAGTGAGGATCAACCGGACCAGATTAACTCCGCCATCGTCATCCCACGCGAAAAGCCACCCGAGTTGCGAAAGCCCGAGCCCGCGCCCGAGGTCACGCCAAAGCCCGAGCCGAAGCCGGACGCAGCCGAGGGCACGGATGAGGAAAAGCCCGATCCCGGCGAAGATTTTGCGATCTGCCGCAAGGAACTGGCGGCGCTGGGCGCGAAATTCAAGGTGCCCGACATGCCGGCGGCCGAGATGGCCAGGTGCACCGTGCGCAATCCGGTCCAGATCAGCGCCATCGCATCGCCCGCGGGCGAGGTCGACTTCCCCGGCGAGCCGATCCTCAACTGTATCTTCGCCAAGCGGTTCACGTCATGGGTTTCAGACATCGCGGGTCCCGTGGTCAAAGCGCAGACCGGCGAGGCGCTGGCGGCGATCGCGACCGGTCCCGGCTATGAATGCCGCGGCCGCAATGGCGACGGCAGCGGCAAGATCAGCGAGCACGCCCTCGGCAATGCCGTCGACATTGCCGCCTTCAAGCTCGCGAGCAAGGAAAGCATGCCCGTGTCCAATGTCGCGAAGACGGAGAATGTCGAAAGCCGCTGGCTCACGGCGTTGCGCGTCTCAGCCTGTGGCTATTTTACAACGGTTCTCGGGCCTGGCTCGAACGCGGCCCATGCCGAGCATTATCATTTCGATCTCGGACTGCACGGCAAGAGCGGCAATTACCGGATCTGCGAATAACGTCCGGAAGCCGGCGTTATTCGGCGGCCAGCCGCTGCGCATCGGAGATCGTTTCGGCGAGAAGGCGGATGCCGGGCTCGATCTTCTTTTCCTCGATAGAGGAGAAGGCGAGGCGGAAGAAATTGTCGGGGGCGTTTTCAGCGCCGAAATGAATGCGTCCCGGCTCGATCACGATGCCACGCGCCGCCGCCTGCTTGGCGAGGCTTTCGCTGTCGAGCGCGCGAGGACCTGCGACCCAGAAGCTGGTGCCGCCGAAGGAGGGGATGCGGGCCGATTCCGGCAGATGCGTCTGCAGCGCCGCCCCCATGATCTCCCAGCGCGTGCGATAGGCCTTGTGCAGGCGCCGGATCAGCGTGTCGTGATGGCCGAGCGACAGGAAGAGGGCAGCGGTGCGCTGGTTGTTGTTGGGCGCATGGCGCACCATGAGCCGGCGCAAGGCGCGCGCCTCCTCGACGAAGGGTTTGGGGCCGACCAGGAAGCCGAGGCGAAGGCCCGGAAACAGCGTCTTCGACAATGAGCCCACATAGATGACGCGGTCCTCGTCATCGAGCGATTTGAGCGCCGGGCAGGGCTCGTTCACGTAGTTCGTCTCGAACTCATAATCGTCTTCGATGATCACGAAATTATGCTGGGAGGCGAGCTTGAGCAGATCGAGACGGCGCGCCAGCGGCATGGTCGCGGTGGTTGGAAACTGGTGGCTCGGCGTCACGAAAACGAGATCGGAGCCCGCGACCTGATCGGTGAGGGTGAGGCCGCCTTCATCGACCGGCACCAGCGCCACCTTCTGGGTCTTGAGGCGGAAGATGTTGCGCATGTCGGGAAAGCCCGGCTCTTCCATGGCGACGCGGCTTTTCTCGTCGATGAGCAGGCTCACGATGAGATAGAGCGCGTTCTGGGCGCCGAGCGTGATCAGGATCTCGTCATCGCTCGCCATGATGCCGCGCCTGGGCAGGATGCGGCGGCGGATCTGCTCGACGAGGAGCGGATCATCGAAGGCCCAGGTGTCGTTGGTCCAGGTGCCGAGCCATTTCTTGCCGAGCGCCTGGCGGGCGCAGTCGCGCCATTCGGCGAGCGGGAAGAGATTGTGGTCCACTTGCCCGTAGATGAAGGGATAGGTGTAGCTCTGCCAGTCGAGCGGCTTGAAGATATTGGCCTGTGCTGCCGGATGCTTGAGCAGCCGCGCCTTCCAATTGGGATCGGTGCCCGCCTCGCCGGCGGTGGCGCCGCCCGCTTTCGCCGGCCGGACCGCCGTCTCCAGCGCCTTGTCGGCGACGAAATAGCCGGACCGCTCGCGGGCGAAGAGATAGCCGTCGTCGAGCAGGCCCTGATAGGCGAGGACCACGGTGTTGCGCGAGACGCCGAGGCTCTTCGCCATCTTGCGGGTCGAGGGAATGGGCTCGTCGCGCGCCAGTTGCCCATCGAGGATGGCGGCAACCAGAGCTTCGCGAATCTGCGTCTGCAGGCTCGAATGATTGTGGCGGCGTATATGGACCAGCCAGTCGCGCAACGGGGATCACCTCTGGACCCATCATAGAGCCAAAAATCCCCGCAACAACATCGAAGCTGGATCAAAACTGGTGAATTGATCTCAACAATTGAGCAAAGCTCGGGGTTGCCAAGGTCTTAACATTTCAGCGAAACGAAGCCTCTGGTTCCTGCTGTCCGCGTTCATTGGCCCTATGGTTAGGGCTGGTCCCATCATGTAGTTTGCAGACCGACTCTCATTGCCTGGACGTCCATGGCCCAACCCAAGATCGACACCTCGCTCAAGACCTGGGACGAGATCAAGACGACCACCTGCTACATGTGCGCCTGCCGCTGCGGGATCAAAGTCTATCTCAAGGACGGCACCGTCAAATATATCGAGGGCAATCGCGACCATCCGGTGAACAAGGGCGTGATCTGCGGCAAGGGTGCGTCGGGCATCATGCAGCATTATTCGCCGGCGCGGCTGTCGAAGCCTTTGCTCCGGGTCGGCGAGCGGGGTTCGGGCGAATTCCGCGAGATCGACTGGGAGGAAGCACTCCAGCTCGCGACCACGTGGCTCAAGAAAGTGCGGGCCGAGGATCCGAAGCGCCTCGCCTTCTTCACCGGCCGCGACCAATCACAAGGCCTCACCGGCTGGTGGGCGACGCAGTTCGGCACGCCCAATTATGCCGCTCATGGCGGCTTCTGCTCGGTGAACATGGCGGCGGCCGGTCTCTACACTTTCGGCGGCTCCTTCTGGGAGTTCGGCGAGCCCGACTGGAAGCACACCAAATATTTCCTGCTTTTCGGCGTCGCCGAGGACCATGCCTCCAATCCGATCAAGATCGGGCTCGGCAAGCTCAAATCGCGTGGCGTGAAAATCGTTTCGATCAATCCGGTGCGCACCGGCTATTCGGCGATCGCCGATGAGTGGATCGGCATTCGTCCGGGTACGGACGGCCTCTTCGCTGGCGCCCTCATTCACGAATTGCTGGCGAGCCGGAAGGTCGATCTCGACTATCTCGCCCGCTACACCAATGCGCCCTGGCTCGTCATCCGCAATGAGGGCCACGCCGATGACGGAACATTCGCGCGCAATGCCAATGGCGAGCCTCTGATTTATGACGCGGTCATCGGTCGGCCGCTCTCCGCCTATCGCGCCGACACCTCGCCCAAGCTCGTCGGCGAATTCACGTTGGTCGACGGAAGGCGCGCCGTTCCCTCCTTCATGCTGCTGACCGAGCGGTTCCTCAGCCGTGAATATTCGCCGACGGCGGTCGCGGAGAAATGCGGCATCGAGGCGGACACGATCCGCCGCATCGCCGCCGAACTCGCCAGGACCGCCTTCGACGAGGAGCTCTGCCTCAATATCGGCTGGCGCGACTGGGCCGGGCGCATCCATGACAAGATGATCGGCCGGCCGGTTTCGATGTATGCGATGCGCGGCATCTCCGCCCATTCGAACGGCTTCCAGACCTGCCGCACGCTGCACCTTCTGCAGATCCTCCTCGGCACCATCGACGTGCCGGGCGGCTTTCGCTATCGCGCCCCGTTCCCCAAGCCTGCGCCGCCCGGCATCAAACCCGCCGGCAAGCCGGGGCAGGTGAAACCCAACACGGCCTTGCCGGGACCGCCGCTCGGCTTCGTCACCAGTCCCGACGATCTTCTCATCGACAAGGAGGGCACGCCGCAGCGCATCGACAAGGCCTATTCCTGGGAGGCGCCCTTCGCCGCCCATGGCCTGATGCACACGGTGATCGCCAATGCGGCGAAGCGCGATCCTTATGGGGTCGACGTGCTCTTCCTCTATATGGCGAATATGAGCTGGAACTCGGCGATGAATGTCGCCGAGACGACGGCGCATCTGACGGCAAAGGACGAGAAGACCGGCGACTATGTCATCCCGCATATCATCTATTCCGACGCCTATGCCTCGGAGATGGTGCACTATGCCGATCTGATCCTGCCCGACACGACCTATCTCGAGCGCTGGGACTGCATCTCGCTGCTCGACCGGCCGATCTCGGAAGCGGATGGTCCGGCCGATGCCATTCGCCAGCCGGTCGTCGAGCCCGACCGCGACGTGCGTCCGTTCCAGACGGTGCTGCTCGATCTGGGCGCGAGGCTCGGCCTCACCGGCATGACCAATGAAGATGGGACGCCGCGCTATCCCGGCGGCTATGCCGATTACATGGTCAATCATGAGCGCAGCCCCGGCATCGGGCCGCTCGCCGGCTGGCGCGGCAAGGAAGGCGTCTTTCACGGCCGCGGCGAGCCGAATCCCAGGCAGCTCGAACGCTATATCGAGAATGGCTGTCACTGGTTCTACGAATTGCCGGATCACGTGAAATACTACCGCCACGCCAATCGCGACTATCTCGAATGGGCATCATCCTTCGGCTTCATCGGCAGGCCCGAGCCGATCGTCTTCCAGCTCTATCTCGAGCCCTTGCAGAAATTCCGCCTCGCCGCAAAGGGGCATGGCGCGGTGCAGCCGCCGGAGGCGCATCGCGCGCGCGTCGCGCGCTATTTCGATCCGCTGCCCGGCTGGCATGAGCCGCTCGAAGAGAGCGTGCGCGACCACAAGGAATTCCCGCTCCATGCCATCACCCAGCGGCCGATGGCCATGTATCACTCCTGGGGATCGCAGAATGCCTGGCTCCGGCAGATTCTCGGGCGCAACTGGCTCTATCTCGCCAGGTCGCGCGGCGAGGAACTGGGCCTCGCCGATGGCGACTGGGTGCATGTCACCTCGGCCACGAGCCGCATCAAGGTGCAGGTGAAGCTCATGGATGGCGTCAATCCCAACACGGTCTGGACCTGGAATGCGATCGGCAAGCGGTCGGGCGCCTGGGCGCTCTCGCCCGACGCGCCGGAGGCGAAGAAGGGCTTCCTGCTCAATCATCTCATCGCCGAGCTTCTGCCCGAGCGCGACGGCGGCTATCGCTATTCCAATTCCGATCCGGTCACCGGCCAGGCCGCCTGGTACGATCTGAGAGTCCGCATCGAGAAAGCGCCGGCTGACGAGGCGGCGGTCAGCGCGCCGCAATTCCCGGCGCTGAAGCGCCTCGCCGGGCTCGTCGCCGGGAGGCGCGCATGACCTCGCTTCCGAGACCTCAGCCTAACCAGAAGAAGCTCGGCCTCGTCATCGATCTCGACATCTGCGTCGGCTGCCAGGCCTGCGCCACCTCCTGCAAGGAATGGAACACGCAAGGCTATTCGGCGCCGCTCAACGACAGGCACGCCTATGGCGCATCGCCCGAAGGCACCTGGCTCAACCGCATCCATGGCTATGAGGTGAAGGCGCCAGGGGACGAGCAGTCGCGCATCGTGCATTTCCCACGCTCCTGCCTCCATTGCGAGGAGCCGGCTTGCGTCACGGTGTGCCCGACGGGCGCTTCCTACAAGCGCGCCGAGGACGGCATCGTTCTCGTCAACCCTGAGACCTGCATCGGCTGCAAGCTCTGCTCCTGGGCCTGCCCCTATGGCGCGCGCGAATATGATTACGACCATGGCGTGATGAAGAAATGCACGCTCTGCGTCGACCGCATCTACAATGAGAATTTCGCCGAGGAGGACCGCATCCCGGCCTGCGTGAAGGCGTGCCCGACGGGGGCGCGGCATTTCGGTGATCTGGGCGATACTGAGAGCAAGGTCTCGAAGCTCGTCGCCGAACGCCAGGGCTATGATCTCTTGCCGGAAATGGGCTACAAGCCCGTCAATAAATATCTGCCGCCGCGCCAGCGCAACAAGACGACAGCCACGGCGAGCGCGCCCGTCGAAAGCGGCGGGAAGACGGTGATGGATGAGTTCTTCCGCTGGGCCGATCGTCTGTTGAGCCGGTAGCATCCATGCATCCTGCTTATTCGGTCATCCTGTTCACCACCGCATCGGGCGCGGGCTATGGCCTTCTCGCCCTTCTCGGTCTTGTCGGCTTCAATCACGGCCCGGCCTCCAGCGTCTGGTTCGGCGCGACCGCGCTGGTGGTGGCGCTCGGCCTCATCACGGTGGGGCTTCTGTCATCGACCTTCCATCTGGGCCGTCCGGAGCGGGCCTGGCGGGCCTTCTCGCAATGGCGTTCGTCCTGGCTGTCGCGCGAAGGCGTCGTCTCGGTCCTGACCTTCGCGCCGGCGCTTATCTTCGGCGCTCTGTGGCTGCGCATTCTCGATTATCCGCAGTGGCTAGGCCTTGCCGGCCTCGCGACCGCGCTCATGTGCGCGATCACCGTTTTCTGCACGGCGAAGATCTATTCGACGCTCACCACCATCCGGCAATGGCATCAGCCGCTGACCGTGCCGGTCTATCTCGCCTTCGCCCTCGCAACAGGTTCTGTCCTCTTGATGGCGATCGCTTCGCTCTTCGGGCCCTATCAGGTCTTCCAAGCCGGCCTCACCGTCATTGCTCTCATCCTCACCGTGGCGTTGAAATTTCTCTATTGGCGCAGGATCGACAGCGAGCCCAAGACCCGCACCATCGAAGCGGCGACGGGCCTCGCCCGGGACGGAGAAAAAGTGCGGCAATGGGAGGTGCCGCATACGGCTGAGAATTTCATCATGAAGGAGATGGGCTTCGCCGTCGCCCGCAAGCATGCCGAGAAGCTGCGCCGGATCGTCCTCGTTTCGCTGCTCATCGCCATCGCCGTGACAGCGCTGACGATCGCCGCGCCTTTCCTGGCCATTGCCCTGTCGCTGATCGCGGTGGTGCTCTCAGGGCTTGCCGCGGTCTTCGAGCGCTGGCTGTTCTTCGCCGAGGCGCAGCATGTCGTCTCGCTTTATTATGGCGCCGAAAGAGCGTAAGCTGCCTCGCTATGAACGTTGCAGATTCCGAACTCATCGTCAGGCAGTTCAGCGAAGGAGAGCCACCTGTCCTGTCGCCTCGCCGCATCTCACAATTTCTTGGCATTGAACAGTCAGAACTGGCGGCTCTTATTGGCATTCCAAGGGAGGCCCTGAGCACGAAGACTCACGCCCCGAAGCTTGAACAGGCGTTGCGCTCGCTGGTACGGATCCTGGCGATGGCGATCGAGATGACCGGAGAAAAGAGTAGGGCTGCCATCTGGTTCAAACACCAGCCAATCCCCGGTTGGGCAGGCAAGACGGCGTATGATCTTGTCGGCGCGGGCAAGGTCGGTAAGGTTTCGGACTATCTAGAGTCTGTCCGAGCCGGCGTGTACGCCTGATTTTCCACTGAAGCTCCAATAGGATGACAAAGCCGCACATCCGCTGGTTCGACGACTGGTATGCGATCGAGGCGATCGCGCCGGGTCTATTCGGCATCGGGGAGCCAAAATATCATCAGGTCAATTGGAATTATCTGATCGTCGGGCAGGAGCGGGCGCTGCTTTTCGATACGGGACCAGGCCTGCGCGACATCACGCCCGTGGTCGCAAGCCTGACGGACAGGCCGGTTACGACGCTGCTGTCGCATCTGCATTTCGACCATACCGGCAACTTCCATCGCTTCGCCGATCGCGCTCTGCCGGACCTCGCCATCTTGCGGGCATGCGTCAGGGATGGCGTGTTGGTGGCGCCGGAGGAACTGTTCTTCGGCAGCCTCGAGGACATGGTCTGGGTGCCGGTCGACATTGGGCATTGGTGGCCGATCGGCCATCGCATCGATCTCGGTGGCCGGTCGCTTGAGATCATCGCGACTCCCGGTCATTCCCCCGAGTCGATTTCGCTCTATGACGCGGGCGGGAAAATCCTGCTGGCGGCGGACTTCCTCTATCTGGGCTCCCTCTATGCCCAGATACCGGGCGCTTTCCTGCCGGACTATCTCTTAAGCGCCGAGGCGCTGGCGCGGCGGCTGCCGGAAGACGTGCTGATCCTCGGCGCTCATGGCAAGCCGTTGCCTGACGGCACGCAAGTGGCGCCGAGGCTGTTCAGGGGCGACCTGGCCGATCTCGTGACCGGGCTTAAGGCCATTCGCGACGGCAACATGCCGCCCATGGGCCAGAATCCCGACCGCTACTGGATTAATGGCCGATTGATGCTGCTGGCCGGCCCCGAATCCTATGGGTCCTGGCGGTCTGAGCAGGGCGGTTGAAATTCATATAAAGATATGTTTATATGATCATGTATCCTTGGGAAACCTTTCGATGACGCATCCGACCTTTACTCAAGCCCTGAATTCCCGGCCCTGGCTGCTCGCCGACGGCGCCACCGGCACCAATTACTTCCAGATGGGCCTCGTCTCGGGCGATGCGCCCGAGATCTGGAATTTCGAATTTCCCGAGCGCGTGCGCTCGCTGCACCGCCGCTTCATCGAGGCCGGCGCCGACATCATCCTGACCAACACCTTCGGCGGCAATCGCCACCGGCTCAAGCTGCACAACGCGCAAGACCAGGTGCGTGAGATCAATATGGCGGCCGCCAAGAATGCGCGCGCCGAGGCCGATGCCGTGGCGCGGCCGGTCTATGTCGGCGGCTCCATCGGGCCGACGGGCGAGATCTTCGAGCCCTTGGGCTCGCTCTCGCATGCGGACGGCGTCGCCGCTTTCGCCGAGCAGGCCAAGGCCCTGAAGGAGGGCGGCGTCGACGTCCTGTGGATCGAGACCATGTCGTCGGAAGAAGAGCTGCGCGCCGCGGTCGAAGGCGCAGGCCAGGCCGGGCTTCCGATCGTGACCACCATGAGCTTCGACACCAATGGCCGCACCATGATGGGCATCACGCCGCAGAATTTCGGCACGCTGACCACGACGCTCAGCACCAAGCCAGTGGCGATCGGTGCCAATTGCGGCGTCGGCGCCTCAGAACTCGTCGCGACCGTCCTCGGCATCACGACGGCTAGGCCCGATGCGCATGTCGTCGCCAAGGGCAATTGCGGCATTCCGCAATATGTCGACGGCCATATCCACTATACCGGCACGCCCGAGCTGATGGCCGACTATGCGCGCATCGCGCTCGACGCCGGCGCCCGCATCATCGGCGGCTGCTGCGGCACGAGCCCGGAGCACCTGGCTGCCATGCGCAAGTCGCTCGAGACTTACAGCAAGGGGGAGCGCCCGACCGTCGCCCTCATCGAGGCGCGCCTCGGCGCCGTGTCGGAACTGGCCAAGGGCTTCGACACCGCCGCTGCAGGTGCCGCCCGCCGCGAACGCCGCCGCGCTCGCGACTAGCCGGCCGCTCGTGCCGACAGCCATTTGCCTGACACCCGACCGGCGTTTCTTCGGTCCCGCTCTCTGCGTCGCTTCGCAGATCATCGCTTGTGGTCTGCCTGATGAGGCCGATCTCTTCCTCGTTTGCGAAGAGACGGATGTCTGGCCGCGCTTCGAGGAGATCGACGAAACCATAAGGAAGCGGCTCAAGCTCGCCGTCACTTCCTTCGACGATGTCACCCGCAAACTCCCCTCCAACAACAATGGCGAGCATGCGATCACGCGCCGGCTGTTTCTCGATCGCGTCCTGCCGGCGCAGTATGACCGCATCATCCCGGTCGATTCCGACATGATGATCGTGAATGAGGGGCTGGCGCCGCTGATCTCGCTCGACCTCGAGGGCGCTGTTCTCGCCGCCGCGACCGACATGATCTCCTATATGGATTTCGGCGGCCATCTGGCGGAGGAATTCCAGGCCTATCGCGCCAGCCTCGGCATGACGCCCGATACGCTTTATTTCAACAACGGCCTCACCGTCATCGACCGGGCGCTGTGGACCAAGGCTGAGATGGGCGAGCGCACCTTGCGCTTCATCGCGGCCAACCCGAAGCTCTGCCTGCGCTTCGAGCAGAGCGCGCTTAATGCGCTGCTCAAAGGCGGTTTCGTCCGGCTCTCGCCGCGCTTCAATTTCATGGGCGACTTCATGAGCCTCGATCTCGAGGAAGAGATCCGACCCAATGTCTATCATTTCGTCAACCGGCCGAAGCCCTGGCAAAGGGGATGGGTCGGCGACCCGCGCTATGCGCATGCGTTCAGGGACTGGTTCGCGATCTCGCCCTGGCCCGATTTTCCCGATGTCGAGCCCGTCGACAATCACTACGAGCCGGTGAATCAGGACTTCCGCCGGCGCCTGTGGTCTTTCCTCGAGACGCAGCATTTCGCCGACGGCTGGCAACCTCAGATGTCGGCATAGATCTCGAGCAGGTTTCCATCGGGATCGCGAAAGAACAGGGTGCGATGGGCCCAAGGCTGGTCCGTTGATGGCGAAACGATGGCGACGCCCTCGGCGCGAAGCGCCGCTTCGGCCGCATCGACCTCTTCCCGCCGCACGCGAAAGGCGAGATGTGTCGCGGCGGTCCCGATCGGCAAGGTGGCATCGGGGATGACGAGGCCGGGTTTGCACAGGGCGAGGATGTTGCCGCCGACGCGATATTCGACCCAATCGCCGTTCAGGAGCTCGAAATAATGCTCGAAGCGCATCACTTCGGCGTAGAACCGGCGCATGGCTGCCATGTCGCGCGCGAACAGGATGGTATAGTCTAAAGCGCGAATGGCGCGCAGCGGATGGCCGGAAAAGGGCGGGCGGCTGTGAGGCGGGGTGTGGGTGTCGGTCATGAAGGGAAATTCCATGGTTGCAGTGCCCCACGAAACTAGCGACAGCGTCGAAGCGAGCCAGACCAGTAGTGATGCTGGTATTGGCACTACCACCCTCGCCATGGCCGATCCCGACCTTCAGCGCCGCGCCGAGCTGGCGCTTTTCCTGAAAGCCAGGCGCGCGGCGATCGCGCCCGAAAAAATCGGCATGCGTCCCGCGCGGCACCGGCGCGCCCGCGGTCTCTTGCGCGAGGAGGTGGCGCAGCGGGCGGGCATCAGCCCGACCTGGTACACCTGGCTGGAGCAGGGACGCGAGATCAAGCCGTCGAGCGAAGTGCTGGAGCATCTGGCCGATGCGCTCTTGCTCAGCGAGAGCGAGCGAGGCCATTTGATGATGCTGGCGAGGCCCGAGGCATCCGCCCGGTGGGGCAGGCGTTTTTCTCATGCCGTGCCGCAGGCGCTGAAAGCGTGGACGGAAGGCCTACACCAGCCAGCTTACGTCCTGAACGGACGCTGGGACGTGCTCGCCTGGAATGAGCCGGCCAAGGAGATGCTCGGGGATTTCGCGTCGGTTGCGCCCGCCGATCGCAATATCTTGCGGATGATCTTCCTCTGGCCGGATTGGCGGCGGCTGTTCGTCGAGTGGAGCTGCCTCGCCGCCTCCTCGGTCGCCCAGTTCCGCGCCGACACGGCGCGCTATGCGGGCGCCGAAGAGCTCGAAGCCCTGACGCGCAAGCTCAGCTGCGACAGCGCGGATTTTGCCGCGCTATGGAGTGCCGGCGAGGTCGATGCGCCAAGACTGCGCGTCAAACGGATGCGTCATCCCAAGCTCGGCATGATCGACCTCACCTATGCTCCCCTGCAACCGAAGGGCCTGGCGGGAGACCTTTCGGTGGTCGTCTATAGTCCGCAGGCCGTCTGAAGCGGCCCTCAAGCCAGGCCTTCCCGTGCGGCGATCAGCATGGACACGACGGTGACCACGATCACCGCTTCGATGAGGTCATCGCAGTATACCATCGCGTCATGCGAGAGCTCGACAACGTCATCTGCCGCGGCCGGTGAAAGCGGCCGCCAGGGGAAAGCCGCCAGAGGCGTGTCCGCCACCTTGCCGCGGACCTCATCGATCATGTCCAATATGCCGATCACGGTTTCAGTCGGATTTTCTATGCCCATGCCGCCCTCCCGCTGCGAGGAAGACGGACGCGCTATCGGGAATCCGTCGGCTCACACATAAGGATTGAGCTCGCGATAGAGCGGGTTGAGCGTGGCGAGGAGAGGCAGGACGGCGGCGCCGCGCGCGACGGCATCGGCGCGGAGGCCGCTCTTCATGATGCGCGGCAAGGTGCGCTCCACCCGGCCGACGGAAGGGAGCAGAGGCTCGACCCGCGCCATGAACGTGTCGATCAGCCAGTCCGGCGCATTGCCGCCGATCATGATCGATTGCGGATCGAGCATGTTCTCGATGGCATTGAGGCCGTTGCGCAAGGGCTCGATGCCGGCCCCGATCCAGTCCTCGATCAGAGGATCGTTCGGACCGAGGCGGGTTGCGAATTCAGCCATGGTTTCGATCTCGATGCCCTTGGCCGCGAGATGGCGCAAGGCGGAGTCGACCGACACATAGGTTTCGAGGCAGCCGCGCTTGCCGCAGATGCAGTCATGGCCGTTGGGCACGACCGTGATATGGCCGATCTCGCCGGCATTGCCGGCGGCCCCGCCAAAGGCGGCACTGTGGATCATGACGCCGCTGCCGACGCCGATGCCGAAATAGACATAGACGAAATTGGTGAGGCGCCGCGCCGCCTCGCCGAACCGCCATTCGGCGACGATGGCGCATTGGCCGTCATTGGCGAGCGATACGGGAAGGCCGGTCGCGTCATGCAGCAGGCCGCGCAGAGCGAGGCCGTCCCAGCCCGGCAGACGCGGCGGGCTCAGGCCCTTGACTGCGAAAGGACCGGGTGTTGCGAGCCCGATCCCCAGGAAGTGGTCCTGCGGGATTTCGGTCGCCGCCATCAGCGTCTTCGCCGCGCGCTCGAGCTCGATCACCGCATGCTGGGGCTCGAGATCATCGAGCGGGCGGTCCTCGCGATGCAGCACCTCGCCCGCGAGATTGACGGCGATGGCGGACATCTGCCCGACATCGACATGGAAGCCGAGCGAATAGGCGCCATTGGGATTGATGCCGAGCGGTGTCGGCGGCTTGCCGACGCGCCGCTTGGCCACCTTCGTTTCCTCAACGAACTGCAAGGCGATCAGCTCGTCCACCAGATCGGAGCTCGCCTGCTTCGACAAGCCGGTCTGATCCGCGATGCCCGATCGGGAAATCCCGCTATTCATCCGGATCGTGTCGAAGACCACCCACAGATTGATGAGCTTGGCTTTCACAACATTGGTGGCGGTCAGCATAAGTCTTTTTCCTGCAAGGCAATTTAATTAGTAAGTCAGAATGACTGAATAATTATTGACAGCCCTTCGCCGAGGCGTCAAACCTTATTCGCCAACAAAGAGAACAGGGAGGTTCAGATGGTCCATAATTTCAGCCGCCGGCATGTCCTGAAAGCGGGAGCCATGGCCGGCGCCGCAGCGGCACTGCCGGGTTTCCTGGCGAGCCAGGCCCGGGCGCAGTCGGCAACGCTCAATGTCTTCTCGCCGCTGCCGCCCGATCCGGCACCGCCGGGCGCCGCCAAATTTTCGGAGGAGGCTTTCGCCAAATGGCAGGCCGACAATGGCGCCACCGTCTCCTACGAGATGCTGGCCTGGCCGCAGCTCCATGACCGCATGGCGACGGCCTTCGCCTCGGGCGCCGCTCCCTGGGATATCACCTACAATTGCGGCTGGGTGCCGGAATTCCAGTCCTTCCTGACGCCCTATGCCGACAGTCTGCCGAAGGCCCTGGTCGACGACCTGCCGCCTTCGAGCTTCGCCACCACCACGATCGACGGCAAGCGCTATGGCGCCGTCTTCACGCTCTCGCTCCTCACACTCTTCTACAACAAGGAGCAGCTGGAGCAGGCGGGTTTCAAGGAGCCGCCCAAGAGCTGGGACGAGCTCAAGGCCTGCGCCAAGGAACTGACGAAGGACGGCCGCTTCGGCTTCGTGCTGAATTACGGCGATCCGGCCGGTATCGGCGGCACGGCGAGCTACTGGATGGTGTTCCTGCAGCAGGCCGGCGGCAAGATGTATGGCGAGGACGGCCTGCCGGTGTTCAAGAGCGATGAAGGTGTGGCCGCGTTGCAGATGATGGTCGATCTCATGCCCTCGACCGATCCTGGTTCCATTTCCTATGCCGGCATCAATGACGCGACCAATGTTCTTCTGGCCGGCCGCGCCGGGATGATGATGAACTGGCCCTTCATGTGGAATGCCGGCAGCGATCCCAAGCAATCGCAGATCGTCGGCAAGCTGGCGAGCGCCGTGCTGCCGGCAGGACCCAAGGGCAGCGCCTCGATTGACGGCACCGATGCCTGGACCATTACCAAGGCGAGCAAGAACCAGGAGAAGGCGCAGAAGCTCATCGAGTTCTATCTCGATGCCGAGGTGCAGAAGCGCCAGGTGCTGGACACCGGCTGGCTGCCGATCCGCCTCTCGGTGCTGGCCGATCCCGAAGTGCAGGCCAAGGCGCCCAACGCGGCGGTCGTGCTCGACCAGGCGAAGCATCCCTATGACAGCTTCGTCACCGCCGACTACAACCAGGTGACGGTCGCGGTCGGCACCGAGGTGCAGAAGGCGCTGCAGGGCAACAAGACGGCGGCCCAGGCCATCGCCGATGCGTCTGAGGCGGTGACCGCCATCGTCAAGCGGCGCGGCTGAGCGCGAAACTTGCGTATGCGCGCGCGGGGGCAGCCGTGACGACGACCACATTCGAAGAAAAGCGGCGAAGGACGGGATTGTTCTTCGTCGCGCCGGCCTTGCTCGTGCTGGTGGTGATCCTCTTCTATCCGATCGTCGCTTCGATCCTGCTCGCCTTGCAGCGCGTGCAGCTTGCCGGCGGCGAAGTGCTGCAGGAATGGGTCGGCCTTGGCAATTTCCAGCGCCTCTTCGGCGATGCCGTGTTCTGGAAGGCGGCGCTCAACACCGCCTATTTCTCTTTCATGGAAGTGGTGCTGGTGACGCTGATCAGCCTCGGCGTCGCCTTGCTTCTCAATCATCCGCTGGGCCGTTCGGGTCTCTACCGCATCCTGCTGATCGTGCCCTGGGCGATCGCCCCCGTCGCCAATGCCGTCTTGTGGAAATGGATCCTCAACGCCAATTACGGGGTCCTCAACGGGCTTCTCACGTCGATGGGCCTGATCGACAATTATCAGGTCTGGCTCGGGACGCCTTTCTCGGCTTTGAATTTCCTCCTGATCGTCGATGTCTGGAAGTCGGTGCCTTTCGTGGCGCTGCTGATGCTGGCCGGCCTCCAGCGCGTGCCGCAATCGCTCTATCGCGCCGCCTATATGGATGGCGCAGGTCCCTGGCAGAGCTTCCTCAATATCACGCTGCCGACGATGCGCGGCGTGAGCGCCATCGCCGTCGTGCTGCAGACGATCTGGTCGTTGCGCGTCTTCGATCTGGTCTTCGTGCTGACACGAGGCGGACCTGCGGACGCGACCGTGCTTCTCAATTTTCTCGCCTACCGTGTCACCTTCAATTTCCTCGATCTGGGCTACGGCTCGGCCATCGCCAACATCATTTTTGCGCTGACCTTCCTGCTCGCCGCCCTTTATGTCTGGCTGCTCTGGCCGCGCGAGCCGCGGGGTGCCCGATGAGCTTCGCCAGGCTTCAGCATGGCGGCCCTTTGCGCCAGGCCTTCATCGCGCTCGGCCTCGCTTTGTTCGTGCTGTGGTCGGCGGCGCCGGTCCTGTGGCTCGTTTTGTCGAGCCTGCTCGAGCAGAAGGCGCTCATTGCGCAACCGCCCGATCTTTCACTTGTGAACTTCACATTCGAGAATTTTTCGACCGTCATCGGGGCCGCGGCGGCACTCGGGCGCGGCATCGTCAATTCCCTGATCGTCGCGCTCTTCTCGACCGCGCTCGCTCTGGCGCTGGGCGCGCCGGCGGCCTATGCGCTGGCACGCCTCAGCGTGCCGCGCGCCGATGCCATTTCCTTCCTGATCCTCGCTACCCAGATGCTGCCCGGCATCGCCATCGCCATACCGCTCTTTATCGTGATCAGCCGTTTGGGCCTCATCGACAATGTGCTCTCGCTCGGCAGCGTCTATCTTTCCTTCAACCTGCCAATCGTGATCTGGATCCTGCGGGGGTTCTTTCTAGGCATTCCGGCCGGCATCGAGAAGGCCGCCGCCATCGATGGCGCCGGCACCTTCGCTACTTTCTGGCACATCGTCTTGCCGATCTCGCTGCCACCCCTGAGTGCCGCCGCGGTCTTCGCCTTCGTCGAGGCCTGGAACGAGTTCTTCTTCGCGCTCATCCTGACGCGCCAACAGGCGCAGACGGTGCCTTTGGTGATCGCCAACTTCGCCGGCCAGTATCAGACCGTGTTCGGGCAGATGATGGCGGCGGCCGTTATCAGCGTAGCACCGGTCATCCTGCTCGCCGTCCTGTTTCGCAACCAGATCATCCGCGGTTTTGCGGACGGCATGATGAAAGGGTGAAGCCCACAGTGCCTGCCATCGAACTCAAGAATGTCTCGAAGCTGTTCGGCCCCTATGCGGCCTGCAAGGACGTCAATCTCACCATTGCCGAGGGCGAATTCGTGACGCTCCTCGGCGCTTCGGGCTGCGGCAAGACGACGACGCTCAATATGATCGCCGGCCTCGAAGACGTGACCTCCGGCGACATCCTGATGAATGGCAAGCGCGTCAATGATCTCTCGCCCGTCGAGCGCGACGTCGCCATGGTGTTCCAGAATTATGCGCTCTATCCGCATATGACGGTCGCACGCAATATCGGCTTCACCTTGAAGATGCGCGGACTCGACCCGCAGGAGATCAAGACGCGCGTCAAGAAGGTCGCGGCGGCGCTCGAGCTTTCGACCATGCTCGATCGCCTGCCGTCGCAGCTTTCGGGCGGACAGCAGCAGCGCGTCGCCATCGGCCGGGCGCTGGTGCGCGAGCCCAAGACCTTTCTGTTCGACGAGCCTTTTTCCAATCTCGATGCCGGCCTGCGCATGAAGATGCGCGCCGAGGTGAAGGAATTGCATCAGCGTCTCGGCGTTACTTCGATCTTCGTCACCCATGATCAGGAAGAGGCGATGTCGATCTCCGACCGCATCGCCGTGATGAATCTGGGCCGGATCGAGCAACTGGGCACGCCGGAGGAGATCTATGCGCGGCCCGCGACGCGTTATGTCGCGACTTTCATCGGCAGTCCGCGCATCGAACTGGCGCCAGGCGAGATCACCGATGCCGGAAGCGTCAAGATCGGCTCCATCACCATCCCGCTCTCACGTCGCCTGAAGCCCGGCACAAAGGTCGAGCTCGGCATAAGGCCGGAGCATGTGCGGCTCGGCGAGGCCGGCATCCCGGCGACCGTCAGGCTGGTGCAGCCGGTCGGACCCGCGACCCATGTGACGCTCGATTGGGAGGGCGGCGTGCTCATGGCGAGCCTTCCTGGTTTCGTTCGATTAAGTCCCGGAGCTCGGACGCGCGCCGCGCTCGATCCCGATCATCTTCTCATATTCGAAAGGCAACAGCCATGAACCAGCATTTCAAACCGAACTCGGTCGCCGGCCGCGATGTGGCGAGCCATCTGCATTCGCAGACGAATCCCAAGCGCTTCGAGGAGAAGGGACCGCTGGTCGTGACGCGGGGCGAAGGCATCCGTGTGTTCGACGATGCCGGCAAGTCTTATATCGACGCCATGGCGGGCCTGTGGTGCGCCTCGCTCGGCTTCAACAATGCGCGGCTCGCCGCCGCCGCCAACCGGCAATATAATGAGCTCGGCTTCTACCATACCTTCTTCAACCGCACCCATGGGCCGGCGACGGATCTTGCCGAAAAGCTTCTGGCGCTCACCGGCATGAAGGGTGGCAAGGCCTATTTCGCCACGTCGGGCTCGGAAGCCAATGAGACCATGGTGAAGCTCGCCTGGGTCTATCACACGGTGAGGGGCAAGCCGACCAAGCGCAAGGTGATTGCGCGCGACCGCGCCTTCCACGGCTCGACGATCGCCGCCGCCTCGATGTGCGGCCTCACCTTCATGCATCGCGAATTCGGCCTGCCGCTTCCGGGCTTCATCCACACGCTCTGTCCCGATACCTATCGCGGCAAGCTTGACGGTGAGAGCGATGATGCGTTCGCCGATCGGCTCGCGGCCGAGCTCGAGAAGCTGATCTTGCGCGAAGGGCCGGACTCGATTGCCGCCTTCATCGCCGAGCCGATCAATGCCGGTGGCGGCATCATCGTCCCGCCGAAATCCTATTTCGCCAAGATCCAGAGGGTCCTGAAGAAATACGACATACTCTGTCTCGATGACGAGATCGTCTGCGGTTTCGGCCGCACCGGCAATTGGTTCGGCAAGGAGACGGTCGGCTTCACGCCCGACATGATGGCCTTGGCCAAGGGCCTGTCCTCGTCCTATTTCCCGATCTCGGCTGTGGTGCTGGCGCCTGAGATCTATGATGCGGTCAATGAGTTCAACAAGCAGGGCGGCTCCTTCGGCCATGGCTTCACCAATTCCGGTCATCCGGTCGGTGTCGCGGTGGCGCTGGAAGCCATCAAGATTTATGAGGAGATGGACGTCGTAGCGCACGTGCGCAAGATGGGGGCCAGGCTGCGCGAACATTTCGATGCGCTGGCGAAGAAATTCCCGATCATCGGCGATGTGCGCGGCGCCGGTCTCATGCTCGGCATCGAGATCGTGGCCGACAGGGAAAGCCGCACGCCTTTCGATCCCGCCCTGCAGGCGGGATTGACCTTCGACCAGATCGCCTATGAGAACGGCCTGATCGGCCGGTGCATGGGCGATACGCTCGGCTTCTCGCCGCCGCTCATCGTCACCGAGAAGGATGTCGACGAGATCGCCGAGCGCTGCGAGAAGAGCCTCAAACAGCTCGCGACCTATCTCGCGAAAAGCTGACGTCACATTCAAGTGTATCCGGGAACCTTGCCGGGCTCATCATCTTTTCCTAAGACTTGCCGTCTTTTTGGAGAGATGAATGCGAATCCTATTGGCTGTGTTTCTGGTCCTGAGCGCGAGCCGGATTGCGCTGGCCGAGACTTTCGACACCGAGAAGGGCAAAATCTCCGTCCAGTCGATAGCCGAAGGCCTGTCTCATCCCTGGGCGATCGATTTCCTGCCAGACGGAAACATGATTGTCACCGAACGCGAAGGCAAGATGCGCATCGTCACGAAGGCGGGTGGCCTGGGTGAGCCGCTCAATGGTGTTCCCGATGTCGATTCGCGCGGGCAGGGCGGGCTGCTCGACGTCGCGGTGCATCCGAATTTTGCCCGCAACCGGCTCATCTATTGGAGCTATGCGGAAGCGGGCCCAGGCGGCAATTCGACCGCCGTGGCGCGCGGCCGGCTGAGCGAGGACAATACTTCGCTCCTCGAAGTCAGGGTGATCTTCTCGCAGAAGCCCAAGCTCCGCAGCACCGCGCATTTCGGCAGCCGTTTGGTCTTCGACGGCAATGGCCATCTGTTCGTGACCCTGGGAGAGCGCTCCAATGCCAAAACCCGCGGCCAGGCACAGGAACTCAACTCGCATCTGGGCAAGATCGTCCGCCTCACCGAGGAGGGCCAAGTGCCGTCCGACAATCCCTTCGCCGACAAGCCGGGCGCCTTGCCGGAAGTCTGGTCCTATGGCCATCGCAACGTGCAAGCCGCGGCGATCAATCCCGCGACCGGCGCGCTCTGGGAGATCGAGCACGGGCCGCGCGGCGGCGATGAGATCAACATCCCCGAGCCTGGCAAGAACTATGGCTGGCCGGTCATCTCCTATGGCGTGAATTATTCCGGTTCGCCGGTCGGTAGTGGCAAGACGAAAATGCGGGGCATGGAGCAGCCGATCTATCAATGGACGCCGGTGATCGCACCCTCCGGCATGGCTTTCTATACCGCCGACCTCTTCCCGCAATGGAAGGGCAATCTCTTCGTCGGCGGACTTCGGGCGACGGCCCTCGTGCGGCTCGAGCTGAATGGCAACAAGGTCGCCCATGAGGAGCGCCTCCTGCACGATCTGGGCGTGCGCATTCGCGACGTGGCGCAAGGGCCCGACGGCGCGCTCTATGTGGTGACCGATGAGGAAGACGGTCAGATTCTCAAGCTTTCTCCCGCGACGCCCTGATCAGTAAAGCCCCCAGCACGCCAATCACGGCAAAGAGCGCAAGCCAGACCCAAGTCCCGGGGCTCAGGAAGCTGGCGCGGCCCGTCTGCACATGGGCGAGGATGAGCGAGAGGACGGCGAAAAGCCCGAGGCCCGCCATGAACACGCCGCCCACGAGACATTCTTCTCTGGCTGCCGAGCGCGCGAGCAGGAGCAGGCCGATTCCAGGCGCCAGGAACACAGCGCTGTAAATGCGCCCATGCATCGCATCGATGGGCCAGGGCCAGAAGCCTGCCGCGAAGCCGGGTACCACGAACAACGCCGCGCCATAGAGCACCAGAAGGACACCGGCGATCGGCATGATCCTTCCCAGGCGCTCGCTGATGGTGAGCGGGGGGACGGCCGGCAGCCGGCGATAGAGGAGAAGCGCGCCAAAGGTCAGCGCCGCATAGCCGACATAGAGAATGAACCACAGTGCGACGCGGCGAGGACCGGCCAAGGAGGTGAGATGGAGGAGCGAGGCGATGGAGACGACGAAAGTGAAGACAAAGGCCACGACCAAAGCGGCGCGCCCGGGCGACCAGCGGTTGTGAGTGAAGAGAATAGCGAGACAGAAGAGCTCGGCGACATAGACGGCGCCAAGGAAACGCGCATTGAAAGGTGTGATCGCCCACGGCCAATAGGAGACGATCACTTGCGGCGCGAAAAGCAGCAAGGGTCCGGCGATCAGGACGATCAAGGCAACCCCGGTGAATACCCTCACCCAAGGTGAGAGTGGGGCATTAAACGAGGCATCGCTCACGTGATGGTTCCCAGCTGATCACAGGCGTAAATAATTCTACGCCCTTGAACGCTTGAGAACGAGTTCTAATTCCGAAGTGAAATAACCTCATCGAGGGCTGTGATGAAGCTATCGACTTCGGCCTCGCTGTTGTAATGAGCAAGACCCACGCGCAAGACGCCGCCTTGCTCCATGAGGCCCATGCGCGCGACCGGCTCCACCGCGTAATTGTGCCCCGACCAGACGAAGATGTTCTTCCTGGCGAATTCCTTGGCGAGCGCCTCGGGCCGCATGCCGTCGAGCGTGAAGGACACGGTCGGCACGCGCCGGTGCACGGCATTGGCCGAGGTGATGCCGCGGATCTTGAGGCCCTTGACCGGGCTCAAGCCTGCGATGAGGCGGTTGCACAGATGATGCTCCCATTGGGTGAAGACATCGAAGGCGCGATGGACCGCGGCTCCCCGTGCGCTCATATGCTCATAGGTCTTGCCCGACGCGCCCGGCTCATTGCCATGGCGCGCGAGATATTCGACGGCGCCGAGCGTCCCCGCCATGCCCTCATGGCTGAGCGTGCCGGTCTCGAACTTGTTCGGCAGGTCATCACCGGCCGGGCGCACCTTGTAGCTGAAGGTCTCGTTCAGCAGCTCTTCGCGCCCCCACAAAATGCCCTGATGCGGGCCGAAGAATTTGTAGGCCGAGGCGACGAGGAAATCGCAGCCGAGATCCTGGACATCGATGCCGCAATGGGGCGCGAGCTGCACCGCATCGACATAGAACAAGGCGCCTGCGTCATGCGCCTGGGCGGCGAAACGCTTCACGTCATTGATCGTGCCGGTGCAATTGGAGGCAAAGCCCATGGCGACGAGCCGGGTCCTCGGGCTCAGCATCCGGGTCAAAGCATCTTCGGCGAATTCATAGGTGTCGGGATCGAAATCCATCCAGCGCACGGTGAGGCCCTTGTCCTCGGCGAGGAGCAGCCAGGGGGCCACATTGGCGTCATGATCCATGCGCGACAGGACGATCTCATCGCCGGGACTGAAGCGCCTCGCAAGGCAGCGCGACATATGGAGCGTCAGCGTAGTCATATTCTGGCCGAAGACGATCTCGCGGGCTGAGCGGGCGTGGTAAAAATCAGCCATGGCCTGATGAGCTTCATTCACCAGCTCATCCGCCGCCACCGTGGTCGCGAAATAGCCGCCGAGATTGGCGTTCTTGGCCGTCATGGCCTCGATCGTGCGGTCGATCACCGTTTGCGGCACCTGGGTCCCGGCGGGATTGTCGAAATAGATGCGGGGTTGACCGCCGTCCTTGAGGGCAAGGGCGGGGAACTGGGCGCGCAGCGCCTCGATCGGGAAGTGGGTTTGGGGCATGGAAAACTCTGGCGGATGGAGGCCCCGCATAGCATTGCCGCCCAAGCCTTTCCAGGCCTGTCGGTTTCAGGCCTTCCACCGTCGCAGGTGATCGGGAATAACCCTTGCGTCGCGCTATTTTAGCCGTCAGAAGAGCGGCTGAAATGCCCGGAGACCAGCTATGAGCGATGAAGGCGAACTTGACCTCAGATCCTTGAATGACGAGGAACTGACCCAGCAGATTCACGACGACCTCTATGACGGCCTCAAGGAAGAGGTCGAAGAGGGCGTCAATATCCTGCTGGAGCGCGGCTGGACGCCCTACAAGGTGTTGACCGAGGGCCTGGTCGAGGGCATGCGCATCGTCGGCATAGACTTCCGCGACGGCATCCTGTTCGTGCCGGAAGTGCTGCTCGCCGCCAATGCGATGAAGGCCGGCATGTTCATCTTGAGGCCGCTGCTCGCCGAGACCGGAGCGCCTCGCCTCGGCAAGATGGTGATCGGCACCGTCAAGGGCGACATCCACGACATCGGCAAGAACCTCGTCGCCATGATGATGGAAGGGGCCGGTTTCGAGGTCATCAATATCGGCATCAACAATCCGGTCGAGAAATACCTCGATGCGATCGCCGAGCACCAGCCGGACATCCTCGGCATGTCGGCGCTGCTCACCACCACCATGCCCTATATGAAGGTGGTCATCGACACGCTTAAGGAAAAAGGCATGCGCGATGACTATATTGTGCTGGTCGGTGGCGCGCCTCTCAATGAGGAGTTCGCCAAGGCTGTCGGCGCTGATGCCTATTGCCGCGATGCCGCGGTCGCGGTTGAGACGGCGAAGGACTTCATGAAGCGCAAGCACAATCAGATGGCGGCGTCTGCGTGATCCCCGGCCGGGCCCACGTGGTGTCCGGAGCAAGGATCGGTACATGACTTTCGTCAATGTCAAACCTTCCGAGGAATTCGAATTCCTGAACGGCCAGGGCCATGTGCTGCTGATCGCCTGCGGCGCTTTGGCGCGCGAGATCGTCGACCTGATCGAGAGCAACCGCTGGAAAGCCTTCGACGTCGCCTGCCTGCCGGCCAAGTGGCACAACACCCCGCAATTCATCGTACCGGCCATCCGCGACAAGATCCGCGAGGCGAAAGGCAAGTACAAGTCGATTTTCGTGCTCTATGGCGATTGCGGCACCGGCGGCCAGCTCGACAAGCTGCTGGACGAGGAGGGCGTCGAACGCATTCCGGGTCCTCATTGCTACGCCTTCTTCTCCGGCAATGACGCCTTCTTGGCGAAGCAGGATGAGGATTTCACCTCCTTCTTCCTCACCGATTACCTGGCGCGCCATTTCGACAAGCTGATCTGGGCCGGCATGGGGCTCGACAAGCATCCCGAATTGCTGCCGATGTATTTCGGCAATTACAAGAAGATCGTCTATATCGCCCAGACGCGCGATGAGGAGCTGGCGCGCCGCGCCATGGCCGCGGCGAAGCGCCTCGGCCTCGATTATGAATACCGCTTCGTCGGCTATGGCGAGCTGGCGAGCGAGATGAAAGACCGCGCTTAAGCCTTGGTCACCACCTGACCATGCCGGCATCGACATTGATGGTCTGGCCGGTGATCCATTTGGCATCGTCGGAGGCGAGGAAGGACGCGACACCGGCGATCTCGACCGGCTGGCCCTTGCCCGGCAGGGCCTGCAGCATGCCGACGAAGTCGAAGGCGTTATTGTGCGGGCTCGCTTTCACGCCGTCCGATTCCATGAGGCCGGGCGAGATGGCATTGACATTGATGCCATGCTTGCCGAGCTCGGTGGCGAGCGCTCGGGTGAAGCCGATGACGCCGCCTTTTGCCGCCACATAGGCCGCCATATTGGGCGTGCCGGCGAAGAAGGTATTGGAGGCGATGTTGATGATCCGTCCCTTGCGGCCGAGCTTGCGCATCTGGTCGGAGGACGCCCGGCACATCAGGAAGACACCGGTGAGATTGACGTCGATGAGCTTGCGCCAATGGGCGAGGTCGACATCGTCCCAGGCGATGAAGGGCACGATCGCCGCATTGTTGACCAGGATGTCGACGCCCTTCGCTTTCTTCTCGACCTCGGCATGAAGGGCTGCGACCTGTTCGGGGTTGGACACATCGCAGGTGACGGCGAAGGCATCATGGGGCAGGGACTTCGCGACCTTCTCGGCCCCCTTCACGTTGATATCGCTCACCACGACGCGGGCCCCGTCCTCGGCGAGGCGGCGCGCGATGGCCTCGCCGATGCCTTGCGCGGCACCCGTGACGATGGCGGTCTTGCCCGAATGTCTCTTGCTCATGATCTTCTCCCTAGATTTTTTTGCCGATGGTGGCGAGCACGGCTTCGACGCCCGCCCCCGTATTGGTCTTGCGGCCGAGTGCATTGAGCGCGCCGCCCAGCGCCGATATGGCGACGACCGAATAGATCGGATGTGCCGTCGGGCCCATATGGCCGATGCGGGTGAGCTTGCCTGAGGTCTCGCCGCGCCCGGAGGAGAAGGTGACGCCATAGAGCGACCGCGCCGCGGCGCGCAGCTTCGCCTCGTCGACGCCGGAAGGCGTCTTCACCGCGGTCGTGGTCGGAGAGGCGATCTCCTCGCGCGCCGCCCAGAGCTCGAGTCCCATGGCCTTGACGCCGGCGCGGCAGGCCTTGGCGGTAAGCGCGTGCCGCTTCCACACCGTCTTGGGCCCTTCCTCCAGATAGACATCGAGCGCCGCATCGAGGCCGTTGATCTCGGAAACGGATGGCGTGAAGGGGAAGGGCCGGTCGTGGCGATGGGCCTCTTCCCAGTCCAGGATCGACAGCATCGAGGCGCGGGGAGCGTTCGGGTTCTTCTTCATCTTCTTCCAGGCGCGATCGCTCACCCCGAGCAGCGTCAGGCCCGGCACGCCGCCCAGGCATTTGTTGGGCCCGGTGACGAAGATGTCGGAACGGGACGACACGGCATCGATCGGCATGCCGCCGAACGATGAGACGGCATCGGTGATGAGATAGGCGCCATGCTTGGCGACGATGGCGCCGATCTCCTCCGCCGGATTGATCGTGCCGGAGGGCGTATCGTGATGGCATAGGCTGACGATGCGCGTCTCCGGCCGCTTCTTCAGGGCACGCGCGACATCGGCGGGATCGATGGCCTCATTGTAAGGGACGTCCACTTCATGCAGGTCGGCGCAGTAGCGCTTGGCCCAATAGCCGAAACCCTTGCCATAGACGCCGGAGGCGAGGTTGAGCACGACGTCATCGGGTGCGATGAGCGAAGCCGCCGCCGCTTCGAGGCCCAATACCGGCTCGCCATGGAGGATGACCGGTGCATTCTTGAGCTTCATCGCCTTCTTCGCCTTTGCGGCCACTTGCTCATAGAAAAGCTGGAAGGCCGGATCGAAGTCATAGGACACGGTGCGTGACAGGCCGCGCAGGACCGCCGGATAGGCATCGACCGGGCCCGAAGTGAGCGTGAAGACCGGCCAGTTGAGTTTGTCTGCCATGGTCGCCTCCTCAACCGTAGAATTGCGTGCCCGTCCGATAGGACTGGAACTCGCCCATATCATGCGAATACATGAGATCGGCCTCGCGGTCCTGGGCGAGCTGCTTCAGACGCCGCATCGAGGTGACGCCGGCTCGGGGATCGATATGGAATGAAGCCTGGCACAATATCTCGAGGCTCTTCTTCGTATAGGAGGCATCGATGGTGAAGAGGATCGGCTTGCGGTTGGAGAACTCGACCAGCAGGCTGTAATGGCCGATCGCATGGCCCGGCGTGAAGATGAGCTTGACGCCTTTCGCGAGCTCCACGTCGCCCTCGATGCCCTCGAAGGTCGAATTGGCGACCGTCGTTCCGGCGAGCAACTGCGCCGTCGCATTGCGCGCCTCGGCGGCGGCGGCCGAGAAGCTCAGATCCGAATAGCCCAGGACTTCGAAAGGCTCCGGCGTCATTGCCTGCTTGATCTCGTCCTTGTGGCAGATCTTCTTGGCATGCGGGAAATATTTGTTGCCGCCGACATGGTCGAAATGGAAATGCGAATTGACCACGATGCCGATATCTTTGGGCTCGAGGCCGAGGAGCTTGAGCGCGCCGGGGATCGTCTGGTCCTTCGACTGGATGGGCTTCTCGAAGGGCAGTACCTTCTGCACATGGTCATAGTCATAGCCGCTGTCGATCAGGAAGCGTCCGTCCTTGTGCTCGACCAGGATCGAATAGACGGGAAAGCGGACCTCGCCGCCCGGTCCCTTGTTCCAATAGACATGAAAGCCGTCGAGGACGAGCGAGCCGCCGTCGAGCAGATAGACTTTGGTGTCGGTCATGTGCGTTTCCTCCACTGTTTCTTCATCGCGCGCCCCGCACATAGGGAATGCCGAGGGCGGCGGGCAAATGGGCATTGCGGCCGAAGATGACGAGCACCGCCATCACCGCCGCGAAGGGGATCATCTGGATGACATCGGTCGGCACATTGACGCCGGCCACTTGCAAGGCCGTGGTCAGTGACAGGCAGGCGCCGAAGATCGCAGCGCCGAGCAGCACCCAGACGGGCCGTCCGCGCGCCAGCATGGCGAGCACGATGCTGATGAAGCCGGCACCATTGGTCATGAAGGGCACGAAGAGACCGGCGCCGACCTCGGCGAGGAAGGCGCCGCCGAGTCCGGCAAGAGTGCCGGCCGTGAGCACGGCGGCGGTGCGGATGCGCGTCACATCGATTCCGGTGACGTCGAGCGCCGCGGGCTTGTCGCCGGCCGCCTGCAGATAGAGCCCGAGATTGGTGCGGCGATAGGCGAAGGCTGCCAGGACGACGAGCAGCACGGCCAGATAGACGATGACCGGCCGGTCGAAGAGCGCCGGCCCGATGACCGGAATGTCGGCGAGGCCCGGGAGGCGCAAGGTCTCGACCGCCGGCAGGCGCGGATAGGTACGGCCGAAGAGATTGTAATGGAGGAGCGCGGTGATGCCCTCGAAGCCGAGCGTCAGGCCGATGCCGATGACGATCTGGTTGAGGCCGAGGCGCACGCAGAGAAGCGCCATGAGGAGCGCAACCCCAAAGCCGCCAAGGGCGCCGGCGACGAAGCCGAGGGCGATCGATTCGGTCGAATAGGCGACGAAGAATCCGGCAAAGGCGCCGGCGAGCATCATGCCTTCGATGCCGACATTGAGGACACCCGCCTTTTCCGACATCTGCTCGCCGAGCCCGGCAAGGAGGAGGGGCATGCCGGCGGTGACCGCGCCCGAGATGAGGGCCGTGAGGAAGGCGGTGGTGAGGAGTGCTTCCATGGCTCAGCCCTTGCCCTTGGCGCGCCGCCGCTGATCCAGCCATTCGGCGAGCGCCAGCAGGATGAACATGGTGGCGACGAGGATCAGGGTGAAATGCTGCGGCACGCCGATGCGGCGCGCCGCACTTTCGCCGCCGATCTCGAGCACCGCATAAAAGAAGACGAAGGCGATGGCCGCATAACCATTGAAGCGGGCCAGGAAGACGAGCGGCACGACGGCGAGCGCATAGGCCGGATTCCAGTCGGCGCGCACATTGCCGAAGACGCCCAGGATGTCGACCGCGCCGCCGAGCCCGGCAAGAGCGCCCGACAGTGCGAAGACCACGACGGTCAGCAACGGGACCGCAAGGCCGGCATGGAGTGCCGCCTTGGCATTGGCGCCCACCACGCGCAATCTGAGGCCGAAAGCGGTGCGCGTCATGACGACATGGACGGCGATGACTGCCGCAAGGCCGATGAGGAGCCCGCTCGAGATCGTCGTGCCATAGAGCCAGGGTAGCCGATCGTCGACCGGCAAGGTGCGCGTCTGCGGAACCGTGGTGCCGGGATCGAGGAAAACGAGCTTTACCAGGACATTGGCGAAGGACGTGCCGAGAAAGGTCATCATCAAGGTGGTGATGATCTCATTCACCCCTTGATAGGCGCGCAGCAAAGCGGGGATCAGTGTCCAGGCCGCCCCGACCAGCATGGCGACCAGCATGCAGACGATGAGCGTGATCCAATCGGGCATCACGGTGATGAGAGCGGGCGCCAGCGCGGCGGCGATCACGGCGCCGAGCAGGAATTGTCCGTCGCCGCCCAGATTCCAGATACCGGCCCGGAAGGCGATGATGAGGCTCGCCGCATGGAGGAGGAGCGGCGCCATGCGGGTCAGTGTCTGCTGCAGGCCCTGGCCTGAGAACACGCCGCGCTCGACGACATAGAGATAATAGGCGAGGGGATCGTAGCCCGCGACAATGAGCGCCAAGGCGCAGAGGACGAAGGCGGCGAGGATCGGCCCCAGCGTCACCACGGCGAGGCTCGTCCAGGCGTCAAGAGCGAAGCGCGGCTTCGTCAGTTGTGGAGGGCTCACGGCTTGCATCTCATCCATCATGCCGCCTTGCCCACCATGAGATTGCCGATCGCCCAGCGCGCCTCCGGTCCGTTCTCGACAATGCCGGCGATATGTCCGCCCACCATGACCGCGATGCGGTCGGAGAGCTCGAGCAACTCGTCGAGCTCGGTCGAGATCAGGAGGACGGCAAGGCCTTTCCCGGCCGTCTCGCGGATACGCGCGCGCGACAAGGCGATATTCTGGAAATCGAGGCCATAGGTCGGCTTGTTGAAGATCATGACCCGTGCGTCGCCGGCAAGCTCGCGCGCCAGCAGCGCCTTCTGGATATTGCCGCCCGACAATTTGCCGATCGGCGTGTGAATGCCGGGTGTCCTTATGTCATAGCGCTCGACCTGGCGCTCGGCATAGGCGTCGATCTTGTCTTTCTGCTCGATGCCGCGCCGCCAGAAAGGCTCGGCACCGATCGTCTTGAGGAGCAGGTTGAGGCTCAAGGGGAAAGAGGCGACGGTTGCCTCGGACAGGCGGTCATCGGTGAGATAGCGCAGGCCCAGCCGATGGCGCAGGCCGGCCGGCAGATGCTCGACGGGCTCGCCCCCGAGACGGATGGCGCCCGACGCCAGGGGACGCTGGCCGGCGATCGCTTCCGCCAATTGCTTCTGGCCATTGCCGTCGATGCCGGCAATACCGAGGATCTCGCCCGAGCGGATGGTGAGATCGATGCCGTGAAGCCCCGGGATCCCGGGTTCAGGCGTTACGCTGAGGCCCTGGATCTCGAGATCGTTATTCGCCTCGATTGGTGCTCGCACGACGGGCGCCGGGCTGTCACTCTTCTCGTCCTGGCGCGCGAACATGGCCTTGATGATCTCATCGCGCGCTTCTCCCCGGTCCATGGCTTTGAGGCGCTCAGGCGCAAGGCTCGCGATCTTGCGGCCGCGCCTCAGGATGGTGATGCGGTCGCCGAAGCGCAAAGCCTCGTCGAGCTTGTGGGTGATGAAGACGATGGCGAGGCCTGAAGCGACGAGCTTGCGCATCATGGCGCCCAGGTCCTCGATGCCCTTGGGCGTCATCATCGACGTGGCTTCGTCGAGAATGAGGACCCGGCTCTTGTGCAAGAGAGCGCGGGCGATCTCGACCTGCTGCTGCTCGCCGAGCGAGAGGTCGCCGGCGCGCGCATCGAGCGCGACGTCGAGGCCGAAATCCGCCTTGAGATCGGCGAGGCTTTGGGTCAGGCCGGCAAGGCCCGGTCTCTGCCACCAGGCACCGCCGAGCAACAGGTTTTCGCCAACGGTCAGACTCGGCACCAGCATATTGTGCTGGAACACCGTGCCGATGCCGAGGCCGAGAGCGGCGCGCGGCGAGACGATCGTCTGCCTCTCGCCGGCGATCAGGATGTGGCCGTCATCCGGCTGCTGCAGGCCCGACAGAAGGGCGATGAGTGTAGATTTGCCGGCGCCGTTCTCGCCCAGAAGCACGTGAACTTCGCCTGGCCACAAGGAGAGGTTCACATTGTCATTGGCGATCACGCCGGGGAAGCTCTTGGAGATATTGACGAGTTCGACGACGGGCTTCCCGGCCGCGGGACCGGAAGTCGCAGCCGTGGGTGTCGATGTGGTCTTGGCCGTCACGATAAAAGCAGCGCCGGCCAGGCTGATGCCGGCCGGCGCAATTCCGGCTTACTTGACGGTGTTCACGAGTTCATGGACTTTCGCCGCGTCCCAGATCGGCTCGACCTTGATCTTGCCCGACACGATGTCGCCGCGGATCGCTTCGATCTCGCCCCACACGGCATCGGTGATGTCCGGCGTCTTGAGCAGCTTGACGGAGTCGTCAGCAAGCTGGATCGAGTAGTTCTTGGTGCCGAAAGTGTCGGCCTTGAGGTCGGCGATCATCGCACCATAGACGGGCTCGAGGTTCCACAAGACCGACGACAGGAGGAAGCCCTTGTTGATCGGCGTCTTGTCGCCGATGACGTCGATGAAATAGACCTTGCCGCCATCAGCCGCCTTGGTGGTCTCGACCGCCTGCAGCATGCCGAAGCTCGAACCGTTGCCTTGTCCGAAAATGATGTCGGCGCCAGCCGCGATCACGGTCTCGGTCACCCGCTTGCCGCCGGCCGCATCGGCATAGGCGGCAGGCCCGATCACCGCATAGAGGATCTTGATGCCTTCCTTTTCGGCCTTGGCCCCTTGCGCGAAGGCGGCGGACTGCGAGTTCCATGACGGCGGCTCGCCCGACACCACGATCCCGACCGTGCCGCTGCGGCTCATCTTGGCGGCGAGCCTGCCGGCGAGATAGGCGCCTTCATGGCCGCTCAGCGTGTAGTCGGCGACCTTGCCGGCCTTCTTCGCATCCGGCATGTCGACGATCGCCACCGGCACATTGAGCTCGGCGCCGATCTCGGGTGCTGCGGTATTGTAGCCGCTGGCATGGGCGATCAGGAGATTGGCGCCTTCGCCGGCGAGCTCGCGCAAGGTGGGGCGCACATCGCCATAGCCCAGGCCCTCGGCGACCAGCACCTTGATGCCGGCCTTCTCGCCCACGGCCTTGGCGGCATCGACACCTTGCTGGTTCCAGCCATAGTCATTGCCTTGCTCGGGAGCGAGGATGGCGATGGTCTTCACTTCGGCGGCGAGGCTCGCCGTGCCGAGAAGGGCCAGCATCGTCAGGGCCGTGAAAGATCTCTTCCAATATGCACGCATGATGTCTCCTCCGTCTGTGTTATTAAATTTGATTATCGTCCATTCACTTGCAGGCGGCAGCCATGTAAAGTGCCGGTCACATTCCGAACCTCGCCATGTCTGCAAAATTTCTCCCGTGTCTCATTCTCGCTCTCGGCCTTGCGGCGCCCACGGCTCTCGCCGCCGGGCGCGGCAGCGAAGGGCTTATCGAAACCCCGTTCGTCGCGCGCAACGCGGCCCAAAGCGAGATCAGCTGCTCGGTATCGCTTGCACACTGGTATTCGGCCGAGCTCGGGCGCGCCGCACCCGGCGCCAGGATCAGCGTGAGCTTCTGGCGCGATCCCAAGAGCGGGGCGCTGTATCTCCTCAATGAGACCGGTGACCGCATGGCGGTGCAAATGACCTGGTGCGGCCTTGCCGGGAAGAGCTGGGAAACCCGCAGCGTCGTGACGCCGGCCGACGGCAAGCCCGCCGACCTCACTTGCGTGAGCGGGACAGACAGGCTCGCTTGCCGCTGAAGCGTCATTTGCCGTCCTTCTCCTCCAGCGCCCGGCGCACCGCCACGAGCTTGCGGGCCCGCTCAGCCGCCAGCTCCTTGCCGCGCTCGGGCGTATAGGCATAGACACCGCTGCCGGTCTTGAGGCCGAGGCGCTTCTCCTGGACCCGCTTAGTGATGAAGGGGGCGATATCGGCGCGCGTCGACAGCTCCTGATTGAGGAAGCTCGCCACCGAATGATAGATGTCGAGCCCCGCCACATCGAGCAGCGCCATCGGCCCGATGACGCTGAGCTTGTAACCGATGCCCCAGGACACGCAGGTATCGAGCGCCTCGGGCGCGATGACGCCTTCCTCGACGAGATCGATAGCCTCGCGCAGCAAGGCGTAGAGGATGCGGTTCTCGACGAAGCCCGCCACATCCTTGTTGATGACGACGGGGAGAAGCCCCAAGCTCTCGATCAGGTCGACGATGGCCTTCGCCGTTTCGGGCGCAGTCTTGGCGCCTGATATGACCTCGATCATCGGGATGATGTGGGGCGGGTTCGACCAGTGCATGCCGCAGAAGCGCTCAGGGTTCGAGAGATGCTCCTGCAACTTGCTGATCGGTATGCCGGACGTGTCGGAGACGACCAGTGTCTCGGCGCCGATCAGCCTGTCGATGGCGCGATAGACCTCGGCCTTGACCTCGATCCGCTCCGGCACATTCTCGATGATAAGATCGGCATCCTTGACGGCTTCGGCGAGGGAGGCCGCGAACCGCACCTCGCCGCCGGGCTTCGGCGCAATGCCGAGCTTGTCGAGCACGTCATTGATCAAGGGAAGCGCCGCCTTGGCCTTGTCGATCTGCGCCGTCTCCATATCGAAGGCGGACACCACGAGGCCGCCCCGCGCCAGGCGCTGGGCGATGCCCGGACCCATGGTCCCCAATCCGATGACGGCGATATGCTTCATCAGGCGGCCTTCTTCTCTTTGGCGCCGATCGCCACCTGGAAGGCCGAACGCTCACCAATGGCCTTGATCCAGCGATCGAGCTCGGCGAAGGCCGGCCGCTCGAGCGGGAAGTCGAGGCAGCGCTTGAGGATGGGGGCGAGCGCGATATCTGCGATGGTGAGCTTCTCCAGGGCGACATACGATCTGCCTTTGAGATGGGCGTCGAGGATCGCCATTTGTGCCGCGAGCTCCTTGATCTGCGCATCGTAGTCGGGCGCGCGCTCATTGGCGGGCTTCTTGGAGTCCTTGAAGGCGGTGAGATAGCCCGGATTGACTGCGGCGAGCACCCAGTCCATCCAGCGCTCGACCTCGGTGCGCTCGGCGGGCGTGGCGCCGGTCAAAGCCGGGGCATAGGCGGAAGCCAGATAGCGCAAGATGGTGTTCGATTCCCAGATCACCGCCTTGCCGTCGACGAGGGTCGGCACTTTCGAGGTGGGGTTGAGCGCCTTGTATTCCGGTGTCTGGGTGTTGTTGAACTGGCGGCCATAGTCCTCGCGCTCATAGGCTTTGCCGGTCTCTTCGAGCATGAAGATGACCTTCTGCACATTGCCTGATGTCTGGCGGCCGAGAAGCTTGATCATGTGATGCCTCGCATTGCTGGTTGAGTTTCGTTCACCGTCATTTCTTCAAAGGCTTGGCGGCGAGGATGAAGCGATTGGAAAAGGCGGCCTCGAGATCGATATCCTTCTTCATCACGCCTTGATCGCGCAAGACCTTGGCCGTCGCCGTCCAGGTGTCGAGCGTCATCGCGCCGATCCCGTCCTTGGCCGTCTCGGCGCTGAAGAAGGTCGATTTGATGTCGGCCTCTAGCTGCTTCACCAGGATGTCGCGCTTCGCCGCATATTCGGGATTGGCCTTGATCACGATATCGGCGGCCTCGCCCGGATTGGCGATGACATCGGCGAAGGCCTTGAGATAGGCGGCGGTGAAGCGTTCGACGAGGTCGGGCTTGTCCTTGGCGAGCGCTTCCGAGGTGAAGAGGCCGGAGCCATAGACATTGTAGCCCCAGTCGGCGCCCATGATGATGGACAACGAGCCGGGACCGCCGGCTTTCGCCTCGAGCTCCGGCACTTCGGCGTCGATATAGCCGGGCACGGCCGCGACACGGCCGAGAAGCAGATAATTCTCGTAAGGCGGCGCGACTGTGCTCTTCTTGATGTCGTCCTCGCTCATGCCGTTGGCGGCCAGGAAGGCGCGCAGGAAGACATAGGTCGATCCCGCGGTGTGCACGCCGACATCGAGGCCCTTGAGGTCTTGGGGCTTGGACAGGGTCTTGGTCTTGGCGAGCGCGATCATGCCCATGGGGCTGCGCTGATTGACGGCGGCAAGCGCCACGACCGGCACGGATTGCGAGCGCGCGATCGCCAGCGTCGGCAGGTCGCCGAAACCGAAATCGGCATTGCCGGCGCCGACGAGGCGCAGTGCGTCGACCGAACCCGTACCCTTGCGGATCGCCGTCACCTCGATGCCATTATCCTCGAAATAGCCCTTGTCCCTGGCGACGAAGAACATCGCATGATTGCCGCGCACCACCCAGTCGAGCTGGATGCTCACCTCATCGGCGGCCCTGGCCGCGACGGTGGCGGCGAGCAGCATGATCGTCGCGAGTGTCAGTCTGAGCCTCATCGTCATCTCTGTCCTCCAATCATCTGTTGCCCGGGTCGTCGAATTTCGGCGCCCACGGGATGAGAAGCCGTTCGGCCAGTTCCACCACATAGTAGAAGGCAAGGCCCAGGACCGAGACGACGAGGATCGCCGCGAAGACGAGCGCCGTCTCGAGCTGGGTGGAAGCGAATTGGATGATATAGCCGAGGCCCGCCGAGGCGCCGGCGAATTCGCCGACAATGGCGCCGATGACGGAGAGCGTGACCGCCACCTTGAGGCCTGCCATGAGCTGCGGCAAGGCATGCGGCAGGCGCACTCGCTTGAGGATGGTGCCGGGGCCGGCGCCCACCGAGCGCATCAGCGAGACCAGCGAAGGATCGACCGACTGCAGGCCCGACAGCATGCCGATCGCCACCGGGAAGAAGGCGATCACCACGATGAGCAGCACCTTGGGCGCGAGGTCATAGCCGAACCACAGGATGAAGATCGGCGCCAAGGCTACTTTCGGCACATTCTGGAAGAGCACGATCAGCGGATAGAGCGCCCGACCAAAGGTCTCGAAACGCGCGATGACGACGGCGACGAGCACGCCCGTAACGGCCGAGAGCGCGAAGCCAATGAGGATCTCTTCGGCCGTGACGAGCGCTGCCGCCGCCAGCGACTGGTATTGATCGACCATCACGAGGGCGATGGCCGATGGGGCGGGAAGCACGAAGGGCTCGACCTTGAACAGCCAGATGGCGCCTTCCCAGAGAAGGAGGCACACCAGGCCGAGCAGGATCGCCGGGGCGACGTCGATGACGGCGCGCGAGACCTTGGGAGCCGGAAGGGCTTGGGTGATCATGTCAGGCGCCTCCCTTATGGCTCTTGACCAGGAGCTCGCGCAGACGCGCCTCGGTTTCCGAGAAGCGCGGATCGCGATAGGTCTGGGCGTCGCGCGGATAGGGCAGATCGTTGGCGATCGTCTCGAGGATGCGCGCCGGCCCGGTTCCCATCACATGGATGTCGCTCGACAGGAACACCGCTTCGTCGAAGGCGTGGGTCACGAGAAGGATGGTCTTCTGGGTGCGCTGCCAGATGTCGAGGAGGAGGCTGCCCATTTCTTCGCGCGTGATCGCATCGAGAGCGCCGAAGGGCTCATCGAGGAGCAGCACTTCCGGATCGAGCGTCAGCGCGCGGGCGATGGCGACGCGCTGGCGCATGCCGCCCGAAAGCTGCGACGGACGCTTGGCTTCGGCACCGCTCAAGCCCACGAGATGGAGATTATGCTGGGCTCGCTTCCTCACCTCGGCGCGAGAGAGCGAGGGATCGGCGGTCTCGAGCAGGAAAGCGGCATTGTCGAGCGCCGTCTTCCACGGCAGAAGTGTCGCATCCTGGAAGGCGACGCCGATGAGTTTCTTGCGCGCCGCTTCGGCGGGCGCCATGCCCGCCACTTCGATCTTGCCGGCGCTCGGGCTCATCAGCCCGGCGAACAGTCTGAGCAAGGTGCTCTTGCCGCAGCCCGAAGGACCGACCAGCGCGACGAGCTGGCCCTTGCCGACCTTGAGATCGATGTCGTTGAGGACGCGCTGCTTGCGTCCGCCGAGATCGAATTCGACCGCCACGCCTTCGGCGCTCAGATGTGCCGGCCCGGGGCGCCGCGATTGCGACGCGGGCGATGGCGCGGCTCTGAGGATCGGGCGGGTGGCCGACATCTATTTCTCGTCCTTCGGACAATAGGCGATGGCATCCATCTCGATCTTGGTGCTGATGACGGCACGCGCTTCGACGGTGGTGCGGGCGAGGCCCGCCGGGTTTTTGAAATATTCGCCGAACACCTTGTTGTAGCGCCCGAAGTCGCGGGTGTCTTCGAGATAGGTGCACACCCGCACGACATCATCGAGGCTCGCGCCATCGGCCTTGAGCACGCGCTCGATGGCGAGGATGGTGGCGCGGGTCTCTTCCTCGATGGTGCCGTGGATCATATTGCCGTCGGCATCCTTGGCCACTTGGCCCGACACGAAGATGAGATCGCCGACCCTGACGCCTGGATGGAAGGGCAGGTTGGGATTCTTGGTTCCGATCGGATAGCGCTTGGCCTTGCTCTTGCTCATCATCTCTCCGTCACATGACACTGGTTTCGATGATATCGACCCCACGGATGCGGTCGATGAGATAGATGAGGCCGCGATCATCGATGGTGACATCGTTCGACGACGCCATCTCCGCGCCCTCGGGCATGTCCGGCACATAATGGCCCACTTCCTTGGGCGCGAAAGGATCGGCGATATCGACTAGTCTCAATCCTTGCGCGAACCAGGCGAAGGGGATGACCGTGCCTTTGAAACGTTCGGAAGGCTGGTGGCAACCCGTCATCGGCGGTTGCGGCGCGCCGTCCTTGTCGAGCCCCGGCACCTGGTAGGTCGCGATGGGGACCGGGCAGCGCTCTTCGGTGATGTCATAGATCCAGGCGAAGGAAGGGGCGGCGGGGCGCAGCTTCGCCACGTCCTCATCGGCCACCACCATGATGTTGCGGCCCTTGAGCGGCTTCGGCATCGGCAGGCAGGTGTGGGTCGGATGCGGGAAAGCCGGGCTTGTATTCGTATGGGCGATGGCCACGGGCTTCGTCATGTCGGTGAGATCGAGGATGAAGAGGCCATGGTGCCAGTAGCTCACATAGAGCCTGTTCCCCATGCGCAAGGGATGATGACAGCGGGGCTGCGTCCAGTTGGCCCAGGGATATTCCTCGCCGCCCGCTTGCCACTGGCCGGGGATCCACCAGCGGCCGACCTCGACAGGCTTGGTCGGATCGATGAGGTCGAGGATCATCACGATATTGCCGATATAGCCCTCGACGGTGGGCGAGATATAGGCATAACGACCGTCGAAGTCGTAGCGATGAACGCCGCGCCCGCCTGTCACCCATTTGCCGATCTGCTTCGGCGCCGCGGGCTTCGACACGTCATAGATGCCGAGGCCGCCGCCGAATTCCCAGGCCCCGTCAGGCCCAAGCTTCTCATGATTGACGATCATGATGCCGTCCTGCACCCGCACCTTGTGCGAGTGCCAGCCTTTCGGCACGTCGACGACGGCGAGCACCTTGGGCTTCCGGGGGTCGGCGATGTCGACGATGGTGGTGCCGCTCGGCGCCCGCATATGGCCGATATAGAGCGTGGTGCCGTCGACCCAGACCTGGCCGCCGCCCGGGCAATCGATATGCGCAATCTGCTTGGTCTTGTGTGAGCTCTGCACGATGAACCGGGAACTGGAGGTTGTCTCGACGGATGGTTTGCGGTGGGACGGGAACGGAAGAGGGTATGAGCCGCTCTTCCTTCCGCCTGGATTGCCTCTGGCCGCGTCAGGCGAGCCGCACCATGTCTCCCGCCTTGTCACGCCCCCATTTCTTGTAGAGGGCGAGCACCTTGAGCGTGGGCTCGTCGCTGGCGACGAAGAGGAAGACCGGATCCTTGTCGGAGCCGTTCACATGCTCGCACCAGGCGCCGCCCGGCACGGCGAGCGTGTCGAATTCCTTCCAGTCGAAGCGCTGGCCATCGACGATGGAATAACCCTTGCCGCGGAATGGCGCGACGAGAAGGCTCGCCGTCTGGCGCAGGGGCAGGGTCTTCTCGCCGGGGCGCAGCATCTGAGCGAAGAAGGTGATGGTCTTGAACACCGGGTTTCCCGTGGTCGGATCGACATATTCGGCCATCAGCGCTTCGTAGGGGTCGCCATCCCAGTCCTTGTGACGGTCGAGGAGCTCTTCCATGCGGTCCCAGCGATAGACATACATGGGGGACGAGAGGCCGGAGCCGCGCTTGTGATCGGCAAAGCGCGGCAGCATGCCGCCCTCGCCATAGACGCGCTGCGAATAGTCGGACGGATAGCGCGATGTCTGCTCTTTCTTCTTCACCATCTTGCCGTCTTCGAGCTCGGCATAATTGTGGTCGAAATGGATGGCGTTGAGGTTCTCGACCAGCGGCAGGTCGAGCACTGAGAGATTGACCGCGGGCTCGCCGCCCACCGTGCCGTGATTGTGCCAGGTGTCGTTGGGGGTGAGCACCATGTCGCCTGGGCCGAAGGTGATGTTTTCGCCCTCGACGCCGGTGAAATTGCCCTTGCCGGTGAGGCCGAAGCGGATGGCGCTCGGCGAATGCTTGTGCGGCGGCATGATCTCGTCGGGATCGTTGAGGCGATAGGCCGTGTACATGGTCGAGACGGTGGCGCGCTTGGGGGCCAGGCCCGGATTGATGAGGATCAGCGAACGGCGCTCGCTGTCGTCCATCTTGATGAGGTCGGCAGCGCGATGCAGCAGCGGGTCGATATCCTTGGCATAGTCCCACATGAAGGGCACTGCCTTCTTGGTGCCCATGAGCTGCTTGATCTCGTCATTCTCGACATCGGCCGAGGTCGCCCAGAAGGGGAACATGTTGCCGCGGGCAACATCGTCGTAAAGGCCGCGCAAGGCTGCGTCGCGATTGGGAAGGGCGGCTGATTTGGCGCCTGACATTCAATCCTCCATGCGTTCGAATTTTTTCTTTGGGTCTCGCCTGGTCGAAACCGTAGGCCAACCAGGTTCGACCGTCAAGCTTGTTGGTTGCGACCAAGAATGAGATCAGCACCGCGTTCGGCGACGGCCAGCACGGCGGCGTTGATATTGCCGGAAATGCCGCCTGGAAACACGCTGGCATCGACGACGCGCAAGGCGTCGACGCCCTTCACGCGCAAGTCGCCATCGACCACACCACCCATCCGACAGGTGCCCATCGGGTGATGGACGGTGATGGAGGTCGCGCGGATATGCTCCTCGATATCGCTCTTGGTGAGCTCGGCCGCGATGAAGGCCTGCATCTCAGGTCTCGCCGCAACCTGGCGCGCCATCTCGACGCCGGCCGTGAGGCCTTTCCAGTCGCTTTCGGTGGCGAGGAAATTCTGATGGATGAGGGGCGCTGCGGTGGCATCGGCGGAGGCGAGACGGACGGAGCCCCGGCTTTCCGGCTTGACCAGCACGATGCGGGTGGCGAAGCCGTCCTGGAAGGGCTGCTTGAAGGGTGCGAAATAGGGCCAGGCGGCGAGCGTCGCGGCAGTGAAGAGGAACTGCACATCGGGCACCGGGCTCTGCCCGCTATTGAGGAAAGCGGTGATGCCGCCCGGCACGTCCGCGGCAAAGCCGGTGCCGAAGAGATGCGCCTCGGCCATCGCCAGCGCGATCCGGTCATAGCGCATCATTCGGTAGAAGGGGCCGTGCTGCTTGCGCTTGTACAAGAGGATCACCGAGACATGATCCTGGAGATGTTGCCCGACATCGGGAAGCGGCACCTGCGTCTTGATGCCATGGCGTGCCAGCGCCTGCGGATCGCCGATGCCCGACAGCATGAGAAGCTGCGGCGAATTGATGACGCCGCCGGCCAGCAGCGTTTCGCGCCTGGCCCGGATCTCGCGCCTGCCTTGGGCCTCGGCCACTTCGACACCGAGCGCGCGGCCCTTGTCGATGAGGAGTCGCGTCACCAGCGCATCCGTCATGACCGTGAGGTTGGACCGGCCGAGCACCGGGCGCAAATAGGCGGTGGCGGAGGATGAGCGCCGGCCCTTGCCGATCGTCATCTGCAAGCGGCCGAAGCCTTCCTGCCTTTCGCCATTATAGTCCTCGGTCCAGCCGAAGCCTGCACTCTTGCCGGCCTCGCCGAAGGCTTCGACGAGCGGATCGGCGAATTTGCAGAATTGCGTGCTGACCGGACCTTCACCGCCGCGAAAGGCGCTCTCGCCGCCTTCCCAATGCTCCTGGCGCTTGAAATAGGGCAGGAGCTTTTCAAAGGACCAGCCGGAAAGTCCGTCCGCCTTGGCCCAGGCGTCGAAATCGGCGCGGTTGCCGCGCACATAGGCCATGGCATTGGTCGAGGACGAGCCGCCGATCACCTTGCCGCGCGCGCATTCGACCTTGCGCTGGTTCACATTGGCTTCCGGCTCGCAGAAATACATCCAGTCGTGCCGGCGCTGCTGCAGGATCTTGCCCCAGCCGAGCGGGATATGGATCAAGGGATCGCGGTCCCAGCCGCCCGCCTCGATGAGGAGGACGGAGTGGGTGGGATCGGCGCTCAGCCGGTTGGCGAGCACGCAACCTGCCGATCCCGCGCCGACGATGATATAGTCGAATTCTGCCATGGTCCCGGCAAGACAACCATTACTCAACCAGCTTCGTCAAGAAGCCGGCAACCGCAAAGATGTGGTTGAGTTTGGTTGGTGACTCTGCTAGACCCTTGCGCATGACGGACATCACGATCACCGCTCCTGCCCAGCGACGCATCCCGCACAAGACGACGGCCGAGCTCTCGGCTCTGATCGATGCGGTACGCGGCGCGATCCGGACGGCCGGCGCCGTGCCGCCCGAGCGCGATCTCGCCGCCGAGCTCGGCATCAACCGCCATCAATTGCGCAAGGCGCTGAAAGTGCTGCGCGATACGGGGGAGATCGAGCCCCGCACGGGCAAAGCCGAGACGCCGCCGTGGCACGAGCTTGCCCATGCCACCAATCCCATCGAGGTCATCGAATTGCGCTCCGTCATCGAGCCCGCTCTGGCGCGGCTTGCCGCCTTGCGTGCCTCGCCGGCGCAGGTCGATCAGATCGTCGCCGCCGTCGAGAATGCCGATGACGGCGACTATGGCGGCGCCGATCTCGCCTTCCACAAGGCGGTCGCCGATGGCGCCCGCAACGGGCTTGCGAGCGAATTCTACCGGCTGCTGCGCGCTGTCGGCACCGATTCGCGCATTCGCCTCGGCCTGCCGGCGAGCGTCTGCCCGAAGCGGCGCGCCGAACGCGATGCCGAGCACCGCGCCATCGCCAATGCCATTGCCGCGCGCGATCCCGAGACGGCCGAGCGCGAGATGCGCCGCCATCTCGCCAATGTGCAGTCGCAGATCATGGATCGTCTCACGGTGCGTTAGGTCTATCTGTTCTCGATGATGCGCAGATAGATCGCGGTCACGAGCAGCACGATCAATCCGAATAGAATGCGCCTGGCCCCTTCCGGCATCTGCAGGATGGTGAGCAATGTCGTCAGGATGGTGAGGATGAGCGCGCCGACGATCGTGCCGGCATAGCCGCCGCGGCCGCCGAAGATCGACGTGCCGCCGATCACCGCGGCGGCGACCGAAGGCAGGACCAGGGGCTCGGCGAGCGAGAGCGACGGCGATTTGATGAGCCCGATATAGAGCAGCCCGGTGATGCCGGCGAGGAGTGCCGAGAGGGCATAGAGGGCGATGATCACCTTCCAATAGATGACGCCCGACAGCCGCGCCGCCTTCTCATTGTCGCCGACCGCATAGAGAAGGCGCCCGAAGCCGGTCGCGTTCAGCATGAAGATGATGAAGGCCGCGACCGGCACGAACAGCAGAAGCGCATTGGGAAAGCCATAGGTGATGCCGGTGGCGAGCCAGGCCAGGCTTTCGGGGACCTTGGCGCCCGAGGCGATCACGGTGCGCTGATAGACCAGGAGGCAGCCCGTGCCGATGAGGCTCGTGCCGAGCGTCATGATCAAGGGATGCACGCGGAAGACGCCGACGCCTATGCCATTGACGAAGCCGATGAGCAAAGCGGGGACGAGGGCGATGAGAATGGCGATCGCCGGATCGTGGAGCGCTGCCTGCGTCACCATGATGAAGGCGCCCATGGTCGCGACGGTGCCGACCGAGAGATCGATGCCGCCCGTCAGCATGGTCATGGTCTGGCAGCCGGCAAGGATCGCAAGCGGAATGGCGAAGCGGACCGTATTGGCGGCCCAGCGCTCATTGACGATGCCGGGCCTCAGAATCTGCAGGACCACGACGAGCGCGATCAGCAGGATGATCAGCGGCACCAGAGGCTGGTCGCTCATGAACCGGCTGATGCGCCGGCCGAGGGACAGTTGCGGTGTGGCGGCGGTGGCCTGGTTCATGAAGAGCGACCTCGCAAGGCGATGTAAGCGCCGAACATCACGACGATGACCATGATGGTTCCCTCGATGATCGCGGTGACATTGGGATCGACCGCGAGAAGTGTGAGATCGGTCCTGACCAGCCGCAGGATGAAGACGGCGACGATGGGACCGATGATGCCGCCGCGGCCGCCGCTGAGCGCGACGCCGCCCAGCACCACCGCGGCGACGCTGGCCAGGAGATAGGGGCCGGGTATGGGTGCCCCGATGCCAGTGCTCATGGTGAGGCTCAAGCCGCCCATGGCGCCGAAGAGGCCGCCCAGCGCATAGCTGAGGATCTTGGTCCTGGCCACCGGCACGCCGCTGCGAAAGGCGGCAAGCGGATTGCTGCCGACGGCATAGAGCGAAAGATCGAGGCCGGAGAGCCTGAGCGGGACCCAGACCAGAACGAGGCAGATGACGAGAAGCACCAGCGCCTTGGGAATCCAGGCGGTGATCGCCTCGGGCAGTCCCGGCAACTGGACCGTACCGGTGATCAGGGCTTTCAGCCATTCGGCCGCAGCACCACCCGGCGCCTCGAGGACGAGGAGGGCGGCCCCCTGGAAGACGAAGAGCATCGCCAGCGTCACGACGATATCGGGCACGCGGGTGACGACGATCAGGAGGCCGTTGAGGGCGCCGAGCACGAGCCCCATGACGAGCACGAAGGGTACGACCAGCAGCGCAAATTTCTCGCTGGCGCCGTTCATCATCGAGGCGGCGGTGACGCTGGTCAGCGCCATCATCGAGGCGACCGACAGATCGATGCCGCCGGCGATGACGACGATGGTCTGCGCCGCGACGGCGAAAGCGAAAGGCAGGACGGCGCGGGCCAGCGAGCCGAAATCGCCGGCGCCATAGAAGGGCTGGATCGCCTTGGTGAAGACGAAGAGCAGCGCCAGCAGGGCGACAAGGCCCAGGACCCAGCCATTGCGCGTGATGAAGCGGGTCATGATGCGCCGGGCGGTGGGTTGGGGAGATCGGCCAATATGCCGACATCCTCCTTGGCATTGCGCGGCAAGCCATAGGCGGCGCGGGTGAGGGCCGCCTCATCGGCGATCTCGACGGGGAGCACATCGACCACGCGTCCGCCGAAGATGACGATGGCGCGGTCGCAGGCGAGCTGGATCTCCTCGAGCTCGGATGTGTAGAAGAGGATGGATTTCCCCTGCGCCGCAAGCTCGCGCAGCAGCCTATAGATCTCCTGCTTGGTGCGCACATCGATGCCGCGCGTCGGATCGAAGCACAGGATGGTGCGCACATCCGCCGCGATCCAGCGCGCGATGGTGACCTTCTGCTGATTGCCGCCCGACAGGCGCTGTACTTCGCGCTGGGCGCGTGTGTCGATCTGCAGCCGCTCGATGGCGCGGGTGACGCGCTCGCCTTCGCGGCGCCGGTCGATCGGACCCCAATTGCGCCAATGGGCGCTGAAGGGCAAAGCGATGTTCTCGCGCACCGGCTGCTGCATCAGCAGCGCCTCGGCGCGGTCGCCGGGCACATAGGCGATGCCGGCGCCGATGGCATCGGCGGGACGATGGAACTGGACAGGCGTTCCATCCACTTCGATGCCGCCGCCCGATGCCGGCGTCGAGCCCGACAGCGCGGCGAAGAGTTCGTCCTGGCCCTGGCCTTCGAGCGCCACGACGCCCGCCACCTCGCCATTGGCGAGATCGAAGGAGACGTCGTGCAGCTTGTTGCCGACGCTCAAGTTTCGCACCCTGAGGCGCGGGCGAGCGTCGACCGGCTCCGGTCCCTTGCCGGCGCGCCGCGCCGCGGCACGGGCCTTCTCGATCTTGGCGCCGAGCATGAGTTCGACGATCTTCTCCTCGATGCCGGGCGCGATGTCGACGACGCCGACGGTCTCGCCGTCGCGGAGCACCGTGGCGCGGTCGCAGAGCGAGGAGATCTCGATGAAGCGGTGCGAGATGAAGATGACCGAACGCCCGGCGCGGCTCTGCCGGCGCACGACGTCCAGCACCTTTTCGGCGAGATTGGCCGGCAGAGCGGCAGTCATCTCATCGAGGAGCAGGACGTCGGGCGCGATCGCCAAGGCCCGCGCCAGATCGAGGATGCGCAAGATCGCGAGCGGAACGTCGCGCGCCATATCGCGCAGGTCGAGATCGTCCACGCCGAGCTCGCGCACCCATTGCCGGAAGGGCTCGACCGGCGTGCGGGTGAGGCGAAGATTGGCGGCGACGTCGAGATCGGGGATCAGCGCCGGCTCCTGATAGACCGAGACCAGCCCGGCGCGCCGCGCTTCAGCCGGCGAATGCACGTGGTGCTCTTTGCCGCGGATGAGAATGCGCCCGGCATTGGGCCGGATCGCCCCGGTCAGGATCTTGACCAGAGTGGACTTGCCGGCGCCATTGGCGCCCATCAGCGCATGCACTTCGCCGGGGCGCACCGAGAGCGAGGCGTTGCGCAAGGCGGCAACGGCGCCATAGGTCTTGGCGACGCCAGTGGCTTCGAGAATCGGTTCCGTCATCAGCTATCGATAGTGAAGAGCGAGCGGGAACGATGTTCCCGCCCGCATCAATGCGACACTATTCACCCGGCCCCTTGCAGGCGACGATCTGCTCTTTCGTATAAGTGGTCCAGTCGGGAATCGAGATGCTGACCGGCCATTCCGGGCTGAGCGAGGGATCGGCCGCCGCCTTGAGCTTGGCCTTGCCGTCATCCGTCGTGTTTTCCCAGAGCTGCGGCTCGACCAGCACGGTCTGCTGTGCCGGCTTCTTGCCCTCGAGGATCTGCAGAGCGAGGGTCACGCCGGCGCCGCCGATCGAGCCCGGATTGGTGACCGCGGCACCCTTCAGCCCCTCGACCGAATTGAGCTGGCCGACGAAGCCCGCATTGTCGGCGCCGACGACCGGCACCAGCGGCGTCTGCGATTCGGTGAGCGCATCGACGATCACATTGTCGATGCCCGACGTCCAGATGCCGTTGAACGGCGTGCCCGTCGCGATGAAGTCGAGGATCTGCTGCTTGCCCTGGTCCTGCTGCCAGCCGGTGAAGACCTCATGCACGACCTTGATGTCGGGGAATTCGGCGAGCGCCTTCTTAAAGCCCTTGTCGCGGTCGCTGTCGGCGGAAGCGCCGGCGGCGCCGCGCATATAGACGACATCGCCCTTGCCGCCCAAGGTCTGGAACAGCCATTTGGCGCCGAGATAGGCATATTCCTCCTGGTTGTTGGAGATGATGTAGGCGGTGGGCTCGGTCACCGTCTGGTCGACGGCGACGACGACGATGCCGGCCTTGGTCGCTTCAGCGAGCGCGTCCTTGATGCCGGCGGGATCGGCCGGATTGACGACGATCGCGTTGACCTTGGCGCTGATCAGGTTGCGGATGTCCTCGAGCTGGCCCGCGGCGTCGGTGTTGCGATGGGCGATATTGAGCTTCGCCACCTTGCCCGAGGCGAGCGCCTGGGCCTTGATGGCGCAGATCATCTCCTCGCGCCAGCCATTGCCCTGGACGGTGTTGGACACACCGATCGTAAAGGTGCCTTGCGCGCCAGCCGCTGCGGCCGAAGCCATCAGGGCTACGCCGGCGAGGAGCAGTTTCACGTTTCTCATGTTTGGCATTGCAGTTTCCTTTCCTCCCAAAAGACGTTCATTTCACAAAAGGACGAAGCACGTCGCGCGCCAGCATAAAGCCGCGCTTGATCGCCTCGTCGCTGCCTTCGAATTTCCGGTCCTCATGCTCGATGATGACCGGCCCGTCATAGCCGGCCCGGTAGAGGCCGGAGAAGATGACATTCCAATCGACCTCGCCCAGGCCCGGCATGCGCGGGATCTGCCAGCCCATGCCGGCCGAGAGAATGCCGCGCTCATAGAGGCCGTCCTTGTCGATCATCAGATCCTTGGCATGGACATGGAACATATGCGCGCCGAATTCGCGGATGAAGCGCGCCTGGTCGATCATCTGCAGGACGAGATGCGAGGGATCGTAATTCATGCCGATGGCGCCGTCCCAGGTTTCGAGAATGCGCCGCCAGATATAGGGCGAATAGGCGATATTGTGACCTCCCGGCCATTCATCATAGCTGAAGATCATCGGGCAATTCTCGAAAGCGAGCTTGACGCCATTGTCGCGCGCATGGGCGATGATGTCGGGCCAGACCTTGAGTGCCTCTTTCCAATTGTCGTCGATATGTTTCGTTGCGTCACCGCCACAGAAGGTGTTGACGACCGAAACACCCATGCGGCCGGCGGCGGCGATGACTTTCTTCAAATGATCGATGACGGCCTGGCGATGCTGGGGATCGGGATGAAGGGGATTCGGGTAGTAGCCGAGCGCCGAGATGGAGAGGCCCATTTCAGCGAGGTCGGCGGCGATCTGCTTGGCTTGCGACGCCGAGATCGTGGCGACGTCGATATGGCTGGTGCCGGCATAGCGGCGGGTAGCACCCGACGATTTCGGCCAACAGGCGATTTCGAGCGCCTTGAATCCCGACGTGCTTGCCCAATGGGCAACTTCGGCGAGCGGCGCGTCGGGAAAAGGCGCCGTCAATATGCCAAGCTTCATGGATCCTCCCGTTTTTCCCGTACTATGCCTGTTGCGCGGCGCTATTCAACAGGTGGGCGGAAGACTTTCGGAAAAACAGGAATTCACATCATTTTGAGGCGTCGCGTGAGGCTAGCTTAAGTTCGCTCAGATAGCGGGCGTGGAACCGGGCATAGCCCTTTTCCACCTGACGGAGATGACCTTCGATCAAGGCATGGAATTCCGGCAGCCGGTGGAAGGGGACGCCCGGATAGGCATGATGCTCGGCATGATAGGGCATATTCCAGGCAAGCCTGCGGACGAGGATATTGGTGAGGGTCGTGCGGCTGTTCTCCAACATATTCGCGACATAGGGGCAGCGGCCATGCTCGGCGAGGAGATAGAGCCTGAGGAAGGGTTGTCCGATGAGCGCCGGCAGGATCCAGGCGAAGAGCAGCACGGGCGTCCGGAAATAGACGCAGAGTATCAAGATGACCGCATAAGCGGCGATCATCGCGCGCGCTTCCATCCGCACCTTGCTGTGGCCCTTCGGCGGCACGAAACCGTCGCGGCAACGGCCCAGCGCATTGACGGCGAGCGTCTTCACATGTCCCCGCCAGACCGGCAGGCCCGACACGTGGAGCGCATATTGCCAAGGCGTTGCGGGTTTGGCGAAAGCGAGTTCCGGGTCCTTGTCCGGGTCCTGGGTGAAACGGTGATGGGCGAAATGGAAATAGCGGAACCAGTCGGCGGGGAGCGCCAGCATGAAGCTCGCGCTGCGCGCAACGGCCTCGTTGAGCCACGCCGTGCGGAAAGCGGTCTGATGGATGGTCTCATGCAGCAAGGTGAAGAGAAAGACGATGAGTATGCCTTGCGGGATCATGAGCCAGGGCCAGAACGGCACTTTGAGCGCGATGAGCGTGCCGAGGACGAGAATGGTGCCCCAATGGGAGAGAAGAAGCGGCAGGCCGGGCAGGTCCGACTTCGCGGTCAGATGATCGCGCTGCTCTTGCGATAAGGAAGTGACGATCTCGCGATGGTCCATGGGTAAAGCCTACGACGTAGATTGTCTTTCTTAAAACAGGAATTTCTGTCATTATAGTAAGATAGACTTATCCAAATCCATGACAGCTCTCCCGTCTTTGCGGACATTGCAGGCTTTCGAGGCTGCGGCGCGCACTGGCAGCTTTGTCGCGGCCGCCGAGGAACTGGCGATCTCGCCCGCGGCCATGAGCCAGCTCGTCGCCACGCTCGAGGATCATGTCGGCCGCAAGCTTTTCCACCGCATCAACCGTCGGGCCGTCCTGACCGAAGCCGGCCGCGAAGTCCTGCCGCGGCTGACCCTCGCTTTCGAGGAATTGAACGGTGCCGCCCGCGATCTCATCGGCAGTGCGCACCGTGCCCGGCTGGTCGTCTCGGTCCCGCCGTCGGTCGCCGTGAGCTGGCTGCCTTCCCGCCTTCCGCTCTTCATCGGGCTCCATGGCGAGGCCGACATTTTCTTGAAGGGCGAAGAAGAGCCGATCGCATTCGAGCGCGATCTCATCGACATCCGCTTGTCTTATGGGCGCTTCCCCGATCGCGACCATGATGCCGAGCCGATCGCGAGCGATGCTGTTCATCCGGTCTGCACGCCAGGCGTTCTCAGCCACAATGGCCCGGTGCGGGACGCGCGCGACCTGCTGTCCATGCCCTTGATCCATACCGACTGGGGGCCGGCCGCCGCGTCCTTTCCCACCTGGCGCTTATGGTTCGAGGCGGCCTCGGTCACAGCCGGCCGCGAGATCCACCGCGGCCTCACCGTCAATTCATCGGCGGCGGCACTCGATCTCGCTCTGTCCGGCCTGGGTGTGGCTCTCTGCCAGGGTCTCTTCGCCGCGCGAGCGGTCGAAGAGGGAAGGCTTGTCAAGCCGGTGAAGCAAGCCCTGCCGCTTGCCCAGCCCTATTGCCTGACCGTGCCGCAGAGGAGTGCGCGACGCGCCATTGTGGCGGTCTTCAAGGACTGGTTTGTCGCCGAATGCCTGAAATCCATCCAGTCCCGGGCACTTGTCTAGCATCGCTTGATTGTCGACAACTGACTTATGCACGCAGCCTGGAAATGAAACGGAAATAGAATGTGCATCAGCACGATCAGGGCCTATCGCCTGCGCCAGCCTTTCGTCGAGGGACCTTACAAGATGTCGAAGGGCCGCGCGGCCGACGCGTTCGATGCGGTGATCGTATCGCTCACTTCCGACACGGGGATCACCGGCTGGGGTGAGATGGCGCCGCTCGGCACTTTCTATTCCGCCGCCTTTGCCGCCGGCGCCGAGGCGGGCGTCGCCGAGATTGCACCGCATCTGCTGGGCCGCGATCCGCAAGCCGTTGCCCAGCTCGGCCGCCTGATGGACGTCGTGTTCAAGGGACATCCCTATGTGAAATCTGCCATTGACATGGCTTGCTGCGACCTTGCCGCCCGCGCCGCGCAAGTGCCGCTCGTCACATTTCTGGGCGGGCGGGAGGGCGAGACCGTCGAGCTCTATAAGGTCGTGACCCATGGTTCAGTAGATGCCATGGCAAAGCTCGCCCGGCGCATCACTGGGGAGGGTTTCAACCGCATCCAGGTCAAGGTCGGCGGCGATGTACGGAGCGATATCGAGCGCGCCGCGGCGGTCGCGGATGCGGTGCCGAAGGGCACGGTGATCTTCTGCGATGCCAATGCCGGATGGACGCCGTTCCAGGCGCGGCAGTTCGCCGATGCCAGCCGCGCCATCGACTATGTCTTCGAGCAGCCTTGCCCGACGATCGATGAATGTCTCTCGGTCAGGCGAGCGGTCGACAAGCCGATGGTCCTCGACGAATCGGTGACCGGGCTGGAAGACCTGCTCGCCATTCACCACAAAGGCGCGGCCGACGGGTTGACGCTCAAGATCTCGCGCATCGGCGGCGTGTCGAAGACAAGGAGCCTGCGCGATCTCGCCGTCGATCTTGGTTTCATGGTCACTGTCGAGGATACGGGCGGTGCCGAGATCGATACTGCCGCCATGGCACATCTGTCGCTTTCGACACCTGAGGAGCGCCGCTTGCATGCCATTGCTTTCCATGAATGGGTGACGGTCAAGACGGCCAAGAGCCCGCCGCCGGTCAAGGGGAATCGCATGGGCATTCCCGACGGTCCCGGCCTCGGCATCGACGTGCTGCCCGAGCGGCTCGGCAAGCCGTTCCTCGAGCTTTCGGAACGGCCGTGAAAATTCTTTATGGCGCCTTGGGATCCGTCGCCCATTGGCCGAGCTTGTAGTCGCCGCCGGTGATCTCGTAATAGTCGCCGGCATCGTCGCAGAAGATATGGCCGGCGAGCTTGACGCCGGTCGGGCCGTCGATGGCGCCGGCGGCGATAGCGGTGTAGTCGCGGCCGTCGCCTTTCCAGAACAGCGTCGAGCCGCATTCGCTGCAGAAGCCGCGCCTGGCCGTGCCGCTCGAGCGATACCATTTGAGGCCGCGCGTCTCGGTGAGCTTCAGATATTGGTCCTTGGTGCCGGTCGCCGACATGTAATTGCCGGTCTGCTTGCGGCATTGATGGCAATGGCAGGCGATGATCGAGCGCAAAGGGCCCGTCACTTCGAAGGTCACGGCGCCGCACAGGCAGGACCCGGATTTGCTATCGCTCATCAAATTCTCCCGAAAGCTTGAGCCAGGGCCTTGATATGGCTCGGATTGGTGCCGCAGCAGCCGCCGAAGATGCTGGCGCCGGTCTTCTGCCACTCGCGCGCCTCGGCCACCAGCGCCGAAGGCTCGATGATGTCGACGAACTGCCAGTCCGGCATCTTGAAGAAGCCGCTCTCGGGATAGGCGCCGAGCGGTCCTTTCCAGATCTCGCACACGACCTTCAGCGCGGGGCCTACGTGATTGGGCAGCGTGTGCATGATCGAGATGACATCGGCGCCGGTGGGGGCCAAAGCGGCGATGATCTCTTCGAGCGGCCAGTCGGGCCGCGCGAAACCGGTGAGCTTGCCGTCTTCGCGGGGCTCGGTCGAGATGCCGACCCAGACCGGCAGGCCCGTCGCCACCGCCGCTTCCGTCGCCCACACCGAATAATCGGCGTCGCGCATCATCTCCATCATGATGAGATCGACGCCGGCCTCGGCCATGCTTTCGGCCTTGTGGCGCATCAGCGCCTTGGCGTCCTTCTCGCTCCATTCGCGATATGTCTTGACCCGGTCGACGCCCGTTTCCATCGGCCGCATGACGGAAAAGGAGCCGGCGACGGCAACGCGCCCTGCCGCTGCCTCGCGCGCGATCCGCACCGCCTCCTTGTCGATCAGGACCATGTCCGCATCGCGCCCGAGCGCATTGAAGAGGAGGGGACTCGTCGGATAGGTGTTGGCGGTGATGATCTCCGCTCCCGCCTTGATATAGTCCTCATGGACCGAGCGCACGACGCCCGGATGAGAGAGATTGGCTTCGGCGCACCAGGTCTCGCCCGCCATGGGCACGCCGCGGCTCTGGATATCGGTGCCGGTGCCGCCATCGAGGATGATGGTCTCGCCTTTGGCGAGCTTCTTGGCGATGCGGCTGTAGCTCATGCGGAAATCCCGTCAGGTTGATGGGCTTTGAGAAAGGCGCGCATATGGAACTGCATCTGCTCGCGCCCATAGGTGAAGTGCTGTCCGACCGGGCAGGCCCGCCTGGCGAGGCAGCCGCCGGTCATGCAGTCTTGACCTTTTGGTGAGGCGATGTGATCGACGCAACGCGGCACATCGTAGCTGATGCCGGAGAAGGCGCTGACCGGACAGGCGCTGAGACAGGGCTTGCCCTCGCAAGTCTCGCAAGGGTGAGCGCCTGGGGAAGGGGGCGGCAGGTCGAAGGCGACCGGGAACAGCAAGGCGGCCCGGAAAGCATGCCAGAGCCCGTAGACGGAATGGATATTCATGCCGAGCGGCGAGACATGCCCGGCCTTGGCGCGCCTCGCCCAGGTGAGGAACGGCAGCGGCGGCTGGTCGAATGGATAGACGGCGCGCGCGTCGAGGTCGCGCGCGAGCCGTCCTATGACCTGGCGGCACCAGTCGTCCATGCGATCATGCAAGGGATCGCGCTCGCGGGCGAAGCGGCGGAACATCTCAGGCCCGGCATTGCCGATGAGGATGACGAATTGCGTGCCGGCCGGCACGCGGTCATCTTCATTCGGCGCAAACCAGCCGAGAGCGGTGAAGCTTTCGCGCCTTATCGCATTGAGCACGGGATGATCCATGGGTAGGGAGTCTAGCCCCTGCCGGGACATAGGCAAATCAACGCTTGCGGCCGGTTGCGGACCGTCGGCGACAGCAGCCCTATTTGAACCACCTCGGATCGCCCATCCGCATCACCTCGCGCGGCAGCTTGATGTCGTGCTTGGCGCGGATGAGGTCGTCGATCGCTTCCGGTATGTATTCCGGATAATAGGTGGTGAGGATCTCCATCTTCTTCGCCGTGGCGCGCTCGACGATGTCGGGCTTGCCGGCTTCGTTCCATTCCTTGGGACTCATGCGGTTGCCGAGCACCGGATAGATATACTCCTTCTGCATCAGCGACAGCGTCTGGTCGTGGCCGAGATAATGCCCGGGCCCTTCGATGCAGACATTGGCGATGACATCGAGCGACAAAGTCTCGTCATTCACCTCGATGCCGCGCACATTGCGGTTGATCGAGCCCAGCATGTCATTGTCGATGAGCAGGCTCTCGAGGCAGAAGCCGAGCAGCGAGGCATGCATGCCGGCACTTTCATAGAGGAGATTGATGCCGGTCATGGCGGCGAGCGAGGCGGTGACGCCTTTCTCATAGCCGGCCTGGATGTCGGGCAGCTTCGAATCGCACATGCCGGCGGCCGAGCCGACGGTGAGGCGGTAGAAATGCCCCATTTGCGCGCAAGCGGCGGTGATGAGCGCCTGCTCGCCGGACCCTCCCGACATGGCGCCGGTGCGCAGGTCGGAGACGAAGGGCCACGGCCCCCAGATGGCGATGGCGCCGGGCTTGATCGCATTCACGTAAGCCAAGCCCGCCAGACATTCGGCGACCGCTTGCGCGACGGTTCCGGCAAGGGCGGCGGGCGCGGTGGCGCCCGCTTGTCCGGCCGACAGCAGCAGCACCGGCATGCCGCCCCTGACCGCGACTTCGAGGCAGCGGCAGGCATCCTCGGCGAATTTCAAGGGCGGCACGACGAAGCAGTTCGATTGCGAGACGAAGGGCCGCGCCCGCCATTTCTCCTCGCCGCCCGCGACATAATGCAGGATCTCGAGACATTCGGCGACATGCTCGGGCGCCACCATGCTGGTGCCGACATGTTTCGACGTGCCCGCCATGCAGGCATACATGGTGTTGATATCGAGATCATGGCCGGTGAGCATGTCGCGCGCCGTGATCGGGCGCTGATAGAAATGGATATGCTCGCATTGATCGACGATGCGGGCGCAGTCATAGAGATCGACCAGCACGGAATCGCGATAGGTCCTTGTCTCGACATCGACGACATGGACGGCGGCACCGGCGGTGCCGAAATAGACCTTGTTGCCCCAAGGCTCCATGTCATGCTTGGGATCGCGGCCATAGAGCACGAAATCGCGGGCGCAGTTGGCTAGCGTGTCCTCGATGAGCGCGCGGGGGAGGCAGAGCCGGCCATGCTCGCTCATGAAGGCGCCCTTGGCGGTCAGGACTTCGATGCAGGAGGGAATGGCCTGGCCGAGCCCGACTTTTTCGAGAAGGTCGAGGGCGGTCTCATGGATGCGCTCCATGTCGCGCTGGCTGAGTGGTTTGTATTGCCCGCCTTCCATGCCGGGGCGGACGGCCGCCTCCTCGCGGGGGATGGGCCGTGCACGGAGCGCCTTGCGCGCTTCGCGCCCGCCGCGCCTGCGTGATATTTCCTCGACAACAGTCATGAGAAGCTCCTGATTTCACGCGGAATGTGCTCCGTTTGCCGGCAAACCGAAAGCCTCAATCTTGTTGACTGGATGGTGAGTAAAATTCACCAAAATTTTGCCGTCGTTCTCATTTGATCCACTTAACACCCATGTTTTCAACCTGTTATAGATGCGGCGCTCGATTTTCTGGTGAACTCACTTGCCCCGTCGCGATCTTCCTCCCTTGCGTGCCCTGACCGCTTTCGAGGCCGCCGCCCGGCTCGGGTCCTTCCGGCTTGCGGCGGCCGAGCTCGGCATCACCCGCTCCGCCGTCAGCCACCAGGTCAAGGCGCTGGAGCAGCAGCTGGGCCTGCAGCTCTTCAAGCGCGATGCCAGGCGCGCCGAGCTCACGCAAGCCGGCCACGCCTATTTCCCGCCGGTGCGCGATGCCTTCGACCAGATCGAGGCCCAGACCCGGAATTTGCGGCCCGCCGTCGCCGACAATGAGCTCACCATCCAGGTCTATGTGACGGTGGCGCTGAAATGGCTGATCCCGCGGCTGCATGATTTCGAGCGCCGCTATCCCGACATGAAGGTCAGGCTGTCGACCGCCTATTTCGATTGGGAGTTCGACGAGACGAATGTCGATTGCGGCATCGTGCTGGCGCGCAACAAGTCGCCCGGCCACAATTACCGTGCGCTGTTCCGCTCGCTGTTGACGCCGGTCTGCTCGCCCGATCTCCTCAAAGGAGCGAATGCGCTGAAGACCCCGGCCGATCTGAAGAAGCACAAGCTGCTTTATGTCTATACCGCCGAGGAGGACTGGCGCTTGTGGCTCGAAGGGGCAGGGGTGAAGAATATCGAGCTGTCGGACCGGCTCGCTTTCGACAGCTATATCCTGGCGCAGGAAGCGGCCGTCGAGGGCCGGGGCCTCGCCATGACCATTGGTCCTTTCGCCACCGACGAGATCCGCATGGGCCGGCTGGTCCAGCCTTTCCCGCTGCTGGTGCCGCATCGCCACCGCTGGCAGTTCGCCTGCAAGCCCGAAGACAAGCTCAAGCCCAAGATCAAACGCTTCGAGGAATGGCTGGTGAAGCAGGTCGCCGCCGATCCCAACCTTGCTGCTTACAGGTAGTTCGCCATGGCTGACGCCTCTCTCGAAACCTCAACAGCTCACCGCCGCCGCCGCGAAAGCCGCCGTGGCGATGCGGGCCATGCCGCGAAAGGCATCGCGCAATTGCCGCGCCGCAAAAGCACCCGGCGTTTCCCGCCGATGGAGATCATCTCCGCCGATGAGGTCGAGGCGATCCATCAGGCCTCGCTCACCGTGCTCGAGGATATCGGCATGGATTTCATGCTGCTCGAGGCGCGTGACCTCCTGAAGCAGGCCGGCGCCAGCATCGAGGGCGAGCGAGTGCGCTTCGACCGCCATATGGTCGAGGAACTGATCAGGACGGCGCCGGAAGATTTCATCTTTCATGCCCGCAATCCCGAGAACAGCTTCAGGGTCGGCGGGAATGCGATGAATTTCGGCACCGTCGGCAGCCCGCCCAACAGCGCCGATCTCGACAATGGCAGGCGGGCCGGCAACCATGCCGATTACCGCAACTTCCTGAAGCTCGCGCAGTATTTCAACTGCATCGGCTTCGTCTCGGGCTATCCGGTCGAGCCGATCGACCTCCATGCCTCGATCCGCCATCTCGAGGCCTTGCGCGACATGGCTCTCCTGACCGACAAGCCGTTCCATGCCTATTCGCTGGGCAAGGAGCGCATCTGCGACGGCATCGAGATCGCCCGCATCGCCCGCGGTATCAGTCCCGAGCAGCTCGAAAGCGAGCCGTCGCTCTTCACCATCATCAACACCAACTCGCCGCTCAAGCTCGACGCGCCGATGCTGCGCGGCATCATGGAGATGTCGGCGAAAAACCAGATCGTCTGCGTGACGCCCTTCACGCTGGCCGGCGCCATGGCCCCGGTCACCGTGGCGGGTGCCCTCGTCGAGCAGAATGCCGAGGCGCTGGCCGGCATGGCCTTCACCCAGCTCGTCCGCAAGGGCTCTCCCTTCATCTATGGCGGCTTCACGTCCAATGTCGACATGAAGTCGGGCGCGCCCGCTTTCGGCACCCCCGAATATATGAAGGCCTGCATCGTCGGCGGCCAGATGGCGCGCCGCTACAAGGTGCCTTATCGCACGTCCAACACGTGCGCGGCCAATGCCGTCGATGCCCAGGCCGCCTATGAGAGCGTCTTCTCGCTCTGGGGCGTCACCATGGGCGGCGGCAATTTCATCATGCATGGGGCGGGGTGGCTGGAAGGCGGCCTGGTGGCGGGCTTCGAGAAATTCGTGCTCGATTGCGACCTGATCCAGATGGTGATGGCATTCCTCGAGCCTCTGGCCACCGACCGGGATGCGCTTGGGCTGGAGGCCATCCGCGAAGTGGGGCCGGGGGGCCATTTCTTCGGCGCCCAACATACGCTGGCGCGCTATGAGACCGCCTTCTATGCGCCGATGATCTCCGACTGGCGCAACAACCAGCAATGGCTCGCCGCCGGGAGCCCTCAGGCCTGGCAGAAGGCCAACCAGCTCTATAAGCAGGCGCTCGCCGACTATCGCGAGCCCGTCATGGATGCGGGCGTGCGCGCCGAGCTCGACGATTTCGTCGAGCGCCGCAAGCGCGAAGGCGGGGCGCCGACGGATTTCTAGGATCGCGCGGTTTTGTCCCTCGCCGCATCGACACTGAGGGGCCCGCCGCCGGCTGTGGCGAGATAGAGGCAGGCAAAGCACAAAACGATGGCGAGGCTGCCACCGTTGAGCAGGGGATGCCATACGGGCTCAGGATCCCTGAACATATGGCCCATGAAATAGGCAAAAGCCATCTCGCCCGAGAGGATGAAGGCGGAGATCCGGGTAAACAGGCCGATCGTCAACAGTCCGCCGAGCACGAGTTCGATCCAGCCGGCCGCGAGGATCAGCGGCGGGAGGTTCGCGAAATACTCCATGGCCGGGTATTTGAGGATCTTGGCGACGCCGAAGGCAAAGAGCACCAGGCCGACGACGAAGCGCATCAGGCTGAGGGCGACGGGTTGCGATTTAGCGATCATTTGTTCCATGGTCGGTTGCTCCCTTGCGGACGGCGATGGCCCCCGCCATGATTCATGAGCAGGAGTGGCAGGCAGCAGACCTTTTAGCGCATGATCCGGAAAAAGCGATAATGGCTTTCCTTGGGGTCATGCGCAGGCTGGAGAATAAAGCGTGAAGGGGATTCAACATCAAGCCGGCACGATCGAGATCATGGTAGACATGTCCGGCACCGTGATGGAGTGATGGCAGGCCGAATGAATCAGTTTCTCAGCATCGCACCTGAAGTTGTTGAGGCGATTCGAGAAAATCGCCCCGTGGTGGCGCTCGAATCGACCATCATCGCGCATGGCATGGCGTTTCCGCAGAATGCCGAGACGGCCTTCGCGGTGGAAAAGATCATCCGCGATGAAGGCTGCGTGCCGGCGACCATTGCGGTCCGGGCCGGCAAGCTGAAAGTGGGCCTGTCCAAGACCGAGATCGAGACCCTGGCGCGCAACGGCGCCTCGATCGCCAAGCTCTCGACCAGGGACCTGCCGCATGCCGTGGCGCTCGGCCGCGACGGGGCGACGACGGTTGCCGCGACCATGCGGATCGCGGCCCTTGCCGGCATCAGGATATTCGCGACCGGCGGTATTGGCGGCGTGCACCGGGGGGCCGCGGAGACTTTCGACATCTCGGCCGACCTGGGCGAGATGGCGTTGAGCGATGTCGCGGTCGTCACCGCCGGCGCCAAGGCCATCCTCGACCTCGCCTTGACCATCGAGAAGCTCGAGACCTTGGGCGTGCCGGTCGTCGGCTATGGAACCCAGGAATTTCCGGCCTTCTATTCGCGCATCAGCGGCCTCAAATGCCCGATGCGGGTCGATGGTCCGGAAGAGCTGGCGCGGCTCATGCGGGCCAAATGGGCCATGGGGCTCAAGGGCGGCATCGTCGTCGCCAATCCGATCCCCGCCCAATATGAGATCCCGGCCTACGAGATCACGCCGATCATCGAGAAGGCGGTCGCGGAAGCCCGCGACGAGAAAGTGGAGGGCCGCGACGTGACGCCGTTCCTCTTGGCGCGCCTCGCCCGCGCCACCGCCGGCCGCTCACTTGCCGCCAATATCGAACTCGTCAAGAACAATGCCCTTGTCGCTGCCCGGATTGCCAAAGCCCATGCGGAGCTCCCATGACCCTCATCGACAATGAAGCCCGGCATCATTCGCGCGGCCGCGGCCGCAGGCCCGATGCCAAGCATCAGAAGATCCCGCAGCTTCCCTTCGCGCAGCCGAGGCTGACGCTGGAGCCGTCGCGCATCCTGTCGGACGACCAGATCGAGACGATCCACACGCGCTCGCTCGATGTCCTCGAAGAGATCGGCATGGACGTCCTCAACAAGGAGGCGATCCGCATCTATGAGCAGGCGGGCGCCAAGGTCGAGGGCGAGCGGGTGCGCATCGGCCGCGACATCGTGGCGGAAGCGCTGAAGACCCCGCCTTCCGAATTCACCTTCCATGCCCGCAACCCGGCGCATACGATCCAGATCGGCGGCAGATGGATCGCCTTCGCCCCCGTCGGCGGTCCGCCCAATTGCTCCGACATGGACAAGGGGAGGCGGCCAGGCACGCTCGAGGACAATGCCAATTTCATCCGCCTGGCGCAGTTCTTCAATTGCATCCACACCGCGGGCGGCGGCTCCGTCGATGCGCTCGACGTCCATGCCTCGGTGCGCCATCTCCATATCATGCGCAACAAGGTCAGGCTCTCCGACAAGATCCTCTATACGATCTCGACGGGGCGGGCGCGGCTCTTCGACGGCATGGAGATTGCCCGCATAGCGCGTGGACTTTCACCGGAGCAGTTTTTGAAAGAGCCGTCCTGCTACACGGTGATCAACACCAATTCGCCGCTCAAGCTCGACGATCCCATGGGCATGGGCATCATCGAGATGGCGCGCCACAATCAGGTCGTGGTCTGCACGCCCTTCACGCTGGCGGGGGCCATGGCGCCGGTGACGATCGCGGGCGCCCTCGTCGAGCAGAATGCCGAGGCGCTGGCGGGGCTCACTCTGTCGCAGCTCGCCAATCCGGGAGCGCCCTTCGTCTATGGCGGCTTCACCTCGAATGTGGACATGAAGTCGGGCGCGCCCGCCTTCGGCACACCCGAATATATGAAAGCCTGCATCATCGGCGGGCAGCTGGCGCGCCGCTACAAACTGCCTTACCGCACCTCCAACACCAATGCCGCCAACATGGTCGATGCCCAGGCGGCCTATGAGAGCGTCTTCTCGCTGTGGGGCGCCATCATGGGCGGCGGCAACCTGATCCAGCATGCGGCGGGCTGGATGGAAGGCGGCCTCGTGGCGTCCTACGAGAAATTCGCCCTCGATGCCGATCTGCTCCAGATGGTGATGGAGTTCCTGAAGCCGCTCGATTTCTCCGAGGATGCGCTGGGCCTCGACGCCATGCGCGAAGTGGGGCCGGGCGGCCATTTCTTCGGCGCCCAGCACACGCTTCAGCGCTATTCGTCGGCCTTCTATGCGCCGATCATTTCCGACTGGCGCAATTTCAGCCAGTGGCAGGCTTCGGGCAGCCCGCAGGCCTGGCAGAAGGCGAATGAGGTGTGGAAGCGGGCGCTCGCCGAATATCAGGAGCCGCCGCTCGATCCCGCCATTGCCGAGGAGATCGACGCCTTCGTCGCGCGCCGCGAGCAGGAAGGCGGCGAGAAGACGGACTTCTAAGTACTCGTTCGACACAGAACGGCCATCACCCGGTTTAGTCTTTCCAACAACTGGACCTGTCCTTCAGGGCTGAGCGATTCACCGCGGCGGCTCCGCTCGTCGCCATCCTTGCCCAGCGCGGGGGTCGAATCATCCACGCTGTTGCACAACCGGCGAGGAGTGCTAGGATGGCTTGCAGATCTCGAGGGGGATCGGACCATGGTCGATTACCTCAGCGGCCCGCAAGAGGCTGCCGGCAATGTTGTGTCGGTTGTACCTCCCGTCATTCAGCGCGCGGTCCCGCCGGGACAAGCGGAAAGCACGCACTTCAGCATCGATGGCGCCAAAGGGTCTTTGAAGGCGCGATTCGTCCCGGACGTCGCCAGCATCAAGCTGGTCGAGATGCAGAGCATGCGCGTCACGCAACGCCCATTCAATCCGGAGACCGACGGCCCCCTGCCCAATGGCGTGCGGCCGCCGCCCTTCGTCGTCGAGCGCGAGCTGGTAGAAGCTGTCGGCCCAGGCGCCACCTTGCGGGACGTCACCGGTCTCGACGTGCTCTGCAAGATCACGTTCCAGACTAATGCATCGATGCCGTGGCTCACCTCCACGATGCTGATCTTCGACGCATCCGAAAGCGGCCCATTCTCCGTTCCCGTCAACTTGTTTTGCGGGCTTCCGACCGTGACAGTCCTCGGGCAACCTGTTCAGGCTGAGATCGGCCGTACTACGCTCATCCGCGCGCGGGTCAGTCTCCCCAGGGGTGCGCCTGCAGTCGCCCTCACCTTGAGTGCCATCGATGGTCCGGTCACCATCCTGCCGCGGGTGGTCGCGGTCGCCGGCACCATGAGCTCGGTCGCCGAGCTCAACCTTTCCCTCAGCGTTGCGACCGAGCCCGGCATCCTTCAGTCCGAGCTCATCATCGACGGCTTTGCCAACGAGCAGTTCAGCGTGCCATTTAGAGTCAAGGCCGTCCTGCCGCCGCCGCCCGCCGAACCGGTCGATCACCCGGCCAACCTGGCCGCCATCAACAACTATTGGCTTGGCCATGGCGCGCAGCGCGGGCCGCTCGGTTATCCGATGGCCAAAACCGAGCGCAACGGCCACATCTTCCTGCGCCGCTTCACCGGCGGCGGCGTGAAGAGCGTCAGCGCGCGGGCGTCCCTGGACTATCGGCAATGGGTGCGCGTCCGCTTCGTCGGGCACCGTTGCCATTGGAAGCAGACACCGCATGGCAATGATGAGCCCTACTTCATCATCGGCGTCGCCGGCGCGAATGGCGCGGTGACCCGACGGTTCGGGCCTTACAGCGTCGATGCCGGGCAAGACACCGCCGTCATGTTCGAAGTCGCCGGTCCCGAGCTCATGCTGGTTCCGCCCATCACGCTCGCCATCGTCGGACTCGAGCACGACAGCGGCACACCGAGCGAAGCAGAGGACAAAGTCCGCATCGCGATGGCGGCGCTCCCCGAAAAGCTCGCGAGCGTCCCCGATCCCAGCAGCGTCGAAGTCGACAGCCACGTGGTCGGCAAATTTCTGCGCGATCTCGGCGTCGGAAAAATCTGGGAAGTGCTTGCCCAGACGTTCGGCATGGGCGACGATCCGATCGACCGGCGCGTTCTCCTGCTCTATGACGAAAAAGTCAACGAACAGGGGGTGTTCGGCAACAAGGGCCATTTCTGCGGCCAGTATTTTAATATCTGGATGCCGTTCGGAAAGGCCAACGGGTTCTACGACCTCTATTTCCACGCCGAGCTGGTCGTCGATCCGAATCCGCCGGAACTCTGAGACGTGTGGAAGCGGGCGCTCGCCGAATGTCAGGAGCCGCCGCTCGATCCCGCCATCGCCGGGAAGATCGACGCCTTCGGCGCGTGCCGCGAGCAGGAAGGCGGCGACACGGCCGACGGACGGCGATACGTATTGATCACATCCTGGCTATGGCCGGCTGCCGCCCGACAGAGCCGACACCCCACCATCTGCATTCAGATCAAACACTACATTGCATCGAATCCCTGCCGGCAGCCGCAAGCCGGGATTGGGAAGTGAAAGGCGCACGCCAAAAGTTCCGCTGGCAGCGTCGAGCACACGGTCCACAACCACGACTGTGGCCGGGTAGGAGCCACCAATGGGTTCCTCTGGCCGGACTTCGGCAATGGTACCGGCCCGGACCTGACCGTAATACGTGACGGGAGCAACCACCTCGACTCGAAGAGGATCGATCTCAGCCAGCGTCAAGACAGGGCTTTGCTCGTTCTGATACTCGCCGGGTACCAGCAGCCGTTCGACAACAACGCCATCAATCGGACTCCGCAACGTTCGCTGAGCCAGGACCTCCTCTGCATGGCGGACCTGCAGGGCAGCAACCTCCTTTTCCAGTTTCCTCTCCTCGAGTTGGTGGGCGGCGACGTTTGCCTCCTCCTCGGCCTTCTGCAGTGCAGCCCGGGAGACAATGTCCTTGTCCTGAAGCTTGATCAGTCGCTCGTGCTCGCCGCGCAAAAAACGCAGGCGGGCTTCCGCAGACCGGATCGAAAATTCGTTCGTCGCACGCGCGCGGGCGAGCGCAAGGGCAGCCGCCTCAACCCCAGCCTCCAGCCCGCCAACGACCTGACCCTTGCTGAGAATATCTCCCCGATCGACGTCGAGATGCGAAATCACCCCGACGACCGGACTGGCGAGCTTAACGACCTGCTGAGGCTCTATGACACAGTCGAACTCGACTGGCTCCGACCGCCCCTCCGAAGCGGCGAAGGCACCAACGAAGAGCATTCCAAGAAACCTGCCCGACCAGTTCCCGCTGAGCCGTTTGCGCCCGATGCAGGTGAAGAACATAGGTCCCAAATCCCGGCAATGCTGCGCGAGTTGCGCTTGGGCTGCAGCATATCTATAATCGACCCATCGCGCGAACGGATTTTAACGGACCGAGAGCGCCGTAATGCGTACTTTGTCCGTGCTCGCCGATCTTGAACGGCAAAGTCGATCTTTGGGACGGCTAAAGTCGATCTTTGGGACGGCGAACATGTCTGAACCGGCGCTGGTCGGATCGGAACAACCCGACAAACCTGAAGAAAGACGGTTCGCCGGCAGGCGGCCATCTTTGCGCGCCGAGCAGAGCGGACTGTCTGACGCCGGAAATGAACAAGCATATTGCTCGGCCTGGCTGGCGCTTCAATGCGCTCGCATTTCGGGTGCTACGGCAGGCCTGCTTGTCACGCGACGGCCGGACAAGAGCCTGTCCGTTTCTGCAGTTTGGCCGGAACGGCATGTTGAGCTTCCGAACCTCTCGCGGCTGGCGGAGCTTGCCTATTCCGAGCAGCGGATCGCCATCTCGCGACATCCGGCGGAGGGAGCTATCGGCCCTTCGCAACCTGGCGACCTTCTCATCGCCGCTCCTATCGGAGCGGGCGAAGTCATTGCCGTGGCAGCGGTTGCAATAACAACGCGGGCGGGTGCAGTTGCGCCGGTCCCCGAAGTTATCGCCGAGCGACTGCGATGGGGTGGCGGCTGGCTTGCAACTTTGCCTTGGGTTCAGCACGCCAAGGAGACCTCGGCACGAATTGTTCGGGCAACCGCGTGCCTGGATCTCCTGATCACGGTCGGCGAGCAGGATCACCTGCACGGGATGGTCATCGCAATCGTCAATGATCTTGCGACAAGGCTTCGTTGCGACCGTGTGTCGATGGGCATCCTGCGAAGAAACGGCTCAATCCGCCTGCGCGCCATTTCGCATTCCGCCCGGTTCAAGAATGAGGGCCGCCTGATCGACGCGATCGAAAATGCCATGGAAGAGGCGATCGACCAACGTGCCACTGTTCCCTGCCCGCAGCTGCCTTGGGCCGTACGCACCGCGAACATGGCCCATCAGACGCTCTCCGAGGTCGTCCGGACGCGAGGCCCTCTGCTGACGGTTGTGGTTGGTGACGGCAAGGGTGGTCTGGTTGGCGCGATAACTCTCGAACGCCATCACGATGAACCCTTTGACAAGGAGACAATGCAACTCGCTGAGGCCGCAGCGGTGCTTGTGGGACCGGTCGTCCGCCAACAGCTTCTGACCGACAGGCTGGTGGCCGGCCGCATTGCCGATCGCGCCGGCGATGGTATCGCGGCGATTTTTGGCCGTGGCCGCCCGGGTCTCAAGCTGGTCGCAACCGGCCTTGTCGCGCTCGGTCTGTTCCTCCCCTTCGCGAGCGCCGAGCACAGGGTGACGGCGAAGGCAGTGCTGGAGCCGGAACTGCAGCGAGCGGCAGTGGCCCCGTTTGACGGGTATATCCGCAACGCTCACGTGCGCGCCGGCGACACGGTCAGACGAGGAGATGTTCTGGCCACGCTCGACGACCGGGATCTTGTTCTCGATCAGATGAAGTGGCGTGCAGAACGCGACAAGCTGGTGCAGAAGCAGCGCGACGCGCTTGCAAAACACGAGCGGACGAATCTCGTTGTCCTGACCTCGCAGGTCCGCCAAGCCGAATCGGTCCTCTCCTTGGCTGAAGACAAGCTACTGCGGTCCCGGATCGTCGCTCCGTTCGATGGAATCGTCGTCTCGGGCGACCTCAGTCAGAAGCACGGCTCCCCGGTCGAGAAGGGCGATGTTCTGTTCGAAATCGCTCCGCTTAATTCCTATCGACTGATCGTTCACGTCGATGAGCACGATGTCCGCTACATAGCGGTCGGGCAGCCCGGCAAGGTCGCGCTGGCGGGATCGCCGGCCGACGCATTGCCGCTGGTCGTAAGCAAGATCATGCCGGTTACGACCGCTGATGAGGGGAGCAACACGCTCCGGGTCGAAGCCCGGCTGACGGAGCCCGGCCAGCGGCTGCAGCCAGGAATGGAAGGGGTCGCAAAAATCGAAACCGGGCAACGCTCCCTGCTGTGGATATGGACACACGGGGTGGTCGACGCGGTCCGTCTGGCCGCGTGGAAGTATCTGCCGTGAGGTATCCGGGATGAGCAGCGCGACGTTCCTGAGTTCTTCCTGGTATCGCGTCGCTAATCTGCGGCCCAAGCTGAGAGAGCACATCTCGGTCAGCAGGCATCGATATCGTGGCCGCAGCTGGTACGTCCTCAACGATCGCGCGACCGGCAGCGTGCACCGCCTCTCATCGGCCAGCTACTTGCTGGTCGGCAACATGGATGGACGACGGACCATTGACCAGATTTGGCGCGAGGCGGCAACAAGCCTTGGTCAGGAAACACCGAGCCAGGACGAGATCATTTATCTGCTAGGACAACTGAACTCCGCTGATCTGCTCCAGACCGAGGTTACGCCCGACTCGGCCGGGCTTTTGGAGCGCGCCGCCAAGACGCGGCGATCGCTATGGTTGCGGAACGTTCTCAACCCGCTGGCATTCCGGAAAACACTTTGGTACCCGGACCCATTCTTCGAGCGCACTTTGCCGCTGGTGAAATGGCTTTTCAGTTGGCCAGCCGCGATCATTTGGCTCGCTGTAGTGATCATCGGCATTATCTTGGCGGCATTGAACTGGCAGGCGCTCAGCCACAACGCCACCGACCGCATTCTTGCCGCCGACAATATCCTGTTGATGGCCCTGTGTTATCCGGTGCTCAAGGCACTGCACGAACTAGGGCACGGATATGCATTGAAAGCATTCGGCGGCGCGGTTCACGAAATCGGCGTGATATTCCTGGTGTTCTTCCCGATGCCCTACGTCGATGCTTCCGATGCGTCGAAGTTCCGCAGCAAATGGCAGCGGGCTCTGGTGGGTGCGGCGGGAATGATCGTCGAAGTGTTTCTTGCCGCCGTCGCAATGTGCGTATGGACCCTCGTCGAGCCCGGAGTGACCCAGGCCGTCGCGTTCAACGTCATGTTGATCGCCGGCATTTCGACACTGCTGTTCAACGGCAATCCTCTTTTGCGGTTCGATGGCTACTACATTCTCGCGGACCTGCTCGAGATTCCCAACCTGTCGCAGAGAGCGACGCGCTATTGGCGGTATCTGGTCGATCACTATGTCTTTCGGACGGACGGGGCACGGGATTTTGCGGCCACCGCCGGAGAGCGGGTGTGGCTGTTCCTGTATGCGCCGGCGTCGTTCGTCTACCGGCAGTTTATCCTGCTTGCCATCGCGATTTTTGTTGCAGAGGAGTATCTGGCGGTTGGCATTGCGATCGCGATGTGGAGTCTTCTCACCTGCCTCGTGTTGCCAATCGGCAAGGCGCTCTGGCAGGTAGCCGCAAGCCCGCGCTACAGGCGGAACCGCGCCCGCGTCGTCACGGCAACGTCGGCCATGATCCTGGCGTCGTTGGCCGGCCTCTTCCTCGTTCCAGCCCCGCTATACACGACCGCCGAAGGCATAGTCTGGCTGCCCGAGAGCGCGCAGGTGCGGGCTGGCACGAACGCATTCGTGAGCCGGCTGCTGGTTGAACCGGGGCGTCACGTATCGCTCGGCGAAGCGCTCATGGAGAGCGAGGAGCCAATGCTCGATGCGAAGCTCGAACTCCTGCAGGAACGCATAGCCGAACTCGCCGCGAGACTCGCCGCGGAGCGTTTCGCCGACAGGGTGCAGGCCAGTATCACGACTACCGAGCTCACACACGCGCGAGCGGAGTTGGCGAATACGATCGATCAGGTCGAACGGCTCACGGTGCGCAGCCGAAGCGAGGGCACTTTTTTCGCAGTGACGCCGCAGGATCTGCCGGGCCGTTTCCTGAAGGAGGGCGAGCTTATCGGATACGTCTTGCCGCCGGCTTCGCGCATCGTCCGCGCGGCGATAGGACAGGACGACATCGCACTCATTCGCGGTCAGTTACGGCACACCAGCGTCAGACTTGCCGCGCGGCCGGAGGAAACGTTGTCTGCCCGAATTGTACGCGAGGTTCCGACCGCCCGCGACGAGTTGCCGAGCAAGGCCCTTGGCGGAGCTGGCGGAGGGGCTTTGCCTGTCGATCCGCGCGACGAGCAAGGGACGAAGACTCTCCGGCGGGTCTTCCAGGTGGATATCGAGCTGGTGTCCGATACCTTACCGTCTGCAGCGTTTGGCAGCCGGGTATACGTCCGCTTTGATCATCCATGGGAGCCCGTGGGCCAGCAGCTCTGGCGGCGCACGCGACAGCTTTTACTGTCGCGGCTCCAAGTCTGAGATTGGTTACGTGCTCGTCTCGCTCGGCCAGAGGCAGGAATCAAACCGGGATCGCCTCGCCATCAATGGTCCCTATGTAGAGCGAGCCGATTGGCCGGGGAACCGGCTCGACGAAGCGCTGTCCAAGACATGGGGAAGCATTGCTCCCTATCTCTATTCCGGGAGCTACCGCTGGCGTCTCGGACGGTTCGTCCGTCGTGTCGAGGATTGCGGACACCAGTTCGCGACGGTGCCGGATGAACAACTGCACGAGGCGGCCGACGGATTGCGCAACCGATTGATGTCGGCGACATCCGGACACGGCGAATTGGCACTGGCATTCGCCCTGGCCCGCGAGGCAACGCAGCGGCATACGGGAATGCGTCATTTCCCGGTTCAACTGCTCGGCGGCGCTGCAATGATGAGCGGCGCCATCGCCGAAATGCAAACCGGTGAAGGCAAGTCCCTCACGGCGGTATTGCCTGCGGTCGCAGCTGCACTGATGGGACAGTCGGTTCACGTCGTGACCGTCAACGATTACCTCGCGCGGCGTGATGTCGAACTGCTTCGCCCCGTCTATGAAGCGCTTGGCCTCACGGTCGGGCTCATTCAGCAGGGCCAGCCGCAGCTCGAGCGAAAGCACGCCTACGCCTGCGACGTAACCTATTGCACCAACAAGGAACTCGCCTTCGACTATCTGCGAGATCGCCTTGCGCTCGGCCCGCGCAGGGCAAGCGCGCGCCTTCTCATGGATGACCTGTTCGAAGCCGCGTTCGCCGGACAGTCTCACAGGCTGGTGCTGCGCGGTCTGCAGTTTGCGATCATCGATGAGGCGGACAGCGTCCTCATCGACGAGGCGCGTACACCCCTGATTCTGTCCGGCGTGCCCAATGAATCCGGAAACAAGGCTCAGTTGTATGAGACCGCGTTGCGGTTGGCGCGCCAGTTGGTTGCGGGCGAGGATTTCCACCTGGCGGCAAGCGAGAAGACGATACGCCTGACCGAGCATGGCGAGCGCACGCTGTCCGGTCTCACGTCGGGCCTGGGGGAGCTGTGGGACATTCGACGAGCTCGGGAGGAACTCGTTCGGCAGGCGTTGTCGGCAATCCACCTGTTCGGGCGCGACAAGCAATACATCGTCTCTGAGGGAAAGATTCAGATCGTCGACGAATATACGGGTCGCGTCATGCCCGACCGCTCGTGGGAGCATGGGCTGCACCAGCTCATCGAGGCGAAGGAGAGCTGCGTCGTCACCGAGCCCAGCACGACACTTGCCCGTACCACCTATCAGCGGCTCTTTCGGCGCTACCTGCATCTTTGCGGCATGACCGGCACCGCGGTAGAAACGAGCGGCGAGATGTATGGGGTCTATGGTGTCCACGTCGTGCCAATTCCGACCAATCGCCCGGTTCGCCGGACCGATCTTGGATTCCGAGTCTTCCCTACGTCGGACCTAAAGTGGAAGTCGGTGGTCGAGTCGGCGCTCGAGGCGACGCGAAAGGGTCGGGCGGTCCTGATCGGCACACGATCGGTTGACGCGTCAGAACATGTCGGAAGGATGTTGTCGGCGGCCGGAGTTGAGCCGGCCATCCTCAATGCGCGTCAGGACCGGCGAGAAGCGGAGATCGTCGCAAATGCCGGCCAGCCCGGGCGTGTGACCGTGGCAACCAACATGGCCGGCCGGGGCACCGACATCCTGCTTCATCGGGATGTGAAGGCCGCCGGCGGTCTTCATGTGGTGCTGACCGAATATCATGAATCCCGTCGCATCGATCGCCAGCTCTTCGGACGAACAGGACGTCAGGGCGATCCGGGCAGCCATGAGGCCATCGTTGCGCTCGACGATGAACTGTTTCAGCGCTTTGCCAATCCACATCTCCTTCAATTGATAAGGAAAACACTGTTTCGCAAGGAGCGAGTCCCGGCCGCGCTGGGACGTGCATTGAGGATCTATAGCCAGTCCGCTGCTGAGCGGCTGCATGCGCATGCCAGGAGATCGGCCGTCGCCGCGGAGGATCGCTTCAACAAGCTGCTCGGCTTCGCGGGCAGGGATTAGAGCGCCGAACGTTCAGTTGTTCGTCGCGGCGCTCTATTATTTTGTTTGCGCATCGGACTATCCGAAAGCCCGAATGGCGGCGTTTAACCCGGCCATCTCACCGGTTTTCCGAAAAGATCACGCGCAAACAAAAAGATAAAGTGCGATGGCGACTCGATGTAAAGCCCATCTTGTTTCAGTTTGGCACGCAGCGACCTGACGCATCCGAAGAAATATTACGCAAAGTTGATTTGACGGAACGGAAGCAGATTCTGTAGGCTGTAATTTCGGACGGCAGGCCAGACATGGGGGCAGACATGAGGGGACATCATGCGCCCGATGAGTCTGCTTCCAAGCCTCCGGAAATTTGATCGGTCATCCAGCCACACGAGGTCGGATTTCGCGTCTCGCGAGAGCTTCGTCCTGGAATCGCTGGAAAATCGGCTGCTTCTATCCGTCACCGTAGAGGGCATACCGACCTGGGATCCGCAGGGACCAGCCCCGGCAGAGAATGGTCAGGTTTCCGCGGCGCCGGATGATCAGGTCGTTGGCGCCGTCGAGGCTCTGGCCGCCCATCCCACCAATCCGGACATCCTCTACGCCGGTGGCGTCACTGGTGGCGTCTGGAAAACGACCAATGCCACGTCGGCCACACCGACCTGGACCCCGCTCACCGATCAGCACACTACGCTTGCCATCAGCGATCTCGCCTTCAGCCCGCTGGATGCAACCAACAACACGCTGTTTGCCGCTACCGGCGGCTTCTCCAATGGCGGATTCAATGGACCGGCCCAGGGGATCCTCAGGACCACCGACGGCGGTGCAACATGGGAGCAGTTCGGTCAGACCACTTTCAACAATGATCGCATCCGCTCGATCGTCCCCACATCGATCGGCACGTCACTGGCCGATCAGGTGGTGCTGGTCGCCGCCATTGACGGCAACGGCGGCGTTTATCGCAGCACTGACGGCGGCGAGACTTTCACCCTCGTTTCCGGAACGAGCGGCGTCGGCGATCTCCTCGACAACGATGCCGACGGAATGACTGATGAGGCTGGCGAGGTCAACCTTCCGCTTGGCCAGGCCAGCTATCTCGTTGCCGATCCGGGCAACGCCAACCGCTTCTATACGGCGATCGTCGGTCAGGGCGTGTTTCGCAGCGACAATGGCGGACTAAACTGGGTTGAGGTCAACAATGGTCTTGCTGCCGCAGACTTGGCGGCAATCAGTATCGAGCTGTCGGTGAGCCCGGCAGCCGGAAATGCGATATTTGCCGGATTTATCGACGCTACTGGCACGCTCACCAATGTCTACCGGTCCGCAGATCAGGGCGGCACCTGGACGGCAATCGGAGCGGCGCCGGCCATTACGCCGGGTGGCCAGGGCTTCACCGACTTCTCGATGGTCGCAGACGCTGCAGATCCGAACGTCGTCTATGTCGGTGGTGACCGGCAAGCCGCTGACCCGTTCGTCGGCAACCTGTTCCGCGGCGACGCGGCGGCTAATACCTGGACCGATATTTCGGATGTGGGCACTACCTTCGGATCGGCGCCGCATGCCGATTCGCGCGACATGGTTTTCGACGCGAACGGAAACCTCATCGAAGCAGATGACGGTGGCGTGTTTGTGCTCGCGAACCCGGCCGGTCCTTTCAGCCTGTGGACCAACCTTAACAGCAACCTTCAGGTGGGCGAGTTCTATTCAATAACCTACGACCATGTCCGCGACGTGATCGTCGGAGGCACCCAGGACACTGGTTCGCTGGTGCAGACCGGCTTTCTCAGCGACACCTGGGACTCGGTCAACCTGGGCGACGGCGGCACCTCCGGCGTCGGGTATTCAGGCGGCGCCAGCGTCCAGTACACCATGGGGAACAACTTCGCCACATTTGAACGCCGCTTCTCCTTCTTGCCGGGTCTGGGTATTCAACTCGGTCTCAACGGACTGGACTCCACCGACGCAGGAGTCACCGGCTTCGTCGTATTCCCATACCAAGTGAATCCCTTTGACTGGACCAGGCTCGTAATCGGAGGCAACAGCCTCTATGAAAGCACTGACTTCGGCGACAACCTCACCAACATCACCCCGACCGGCGTGAACGGCGTTTCCGCCATTGCCTATGGCGGAAACCAGGGCGGCGTTGCCAATCCCGACGTGATTTACGCCGGCGTCGGCGGAAATCTCTACCTGCGCACCACCTCGGGCGGTGCATTCACCCAGTTGACGAATTATACGGGCAACGCTCCCGTAGACATCGTCATGGACCCGGATGACTGGGGACGTGTCTATGTCTCCGACGGCACATCCGTCTATTACACGTCTGACGCCACCGACCTGACCGCAACCTGGACCATCATCAACGCGGCAGGCCTTTCAGCGTTGACCAACAGCCTGTCCGCCCTTGAAGTCTTCAGCCCGACCACGACACCGGGCGACGAGGTCCTGCTGGTGGGCGGCACCAGCGGCGTGTTCCGGACGCGCAATCCAGGCGCCGGGGCTACGGCACTATGGAGCGAGTTTGGAACGCAGCTTCCGAACTCGCCGGTGACCGACCTGCAATATGACGCCACAGACGACGTCCTGGTCGCGAGCGCCTGGGGCCGAGGCGTCTGGCTGGTCGAGAATGCCAGTGACTTTCTGCCGGTCGCTGGTGTCGTAATTGTTGACGGCGACACCGACTTCCCGGGCCAGGACGACCTGATCACGCTCATCCGTGATCCCAACGTCCCGAGCCTGCTGAATGTCTTCCTCAACAACCCGTTCAATCCCGAGCTGACGGTTCCGATTGCTGCCGTCGAGCAGATCATCGTCAACGGTCTTGCCGGCAACGACACTTTGATTGTCGACAGCACCAATGGGCTGATCAACGTCGTCAGCGGCATTCGTTACGACGGCGGGACCGGATTTGACGAGTTGCAGTTGTTGCAGACCGATGGCCCGACCCATGTCAGCGACACCTATACGGTGGGACCGACCATTGGGGCGGGGACGAGCACGATCGTGGGCGCCGGCTCTGACGGCACCCAGATGGTGTTCTTCGAGAATGTTTCGCCGGTGATCGACCTGGTGCCGGCACTGACATTTACCGTCGATGCCACGGCGACCAACAATGCGATCAGCTATACGGCCGGCTCGGTTGCCGGGCGTGGGCTGATTACCATCGACGAGCATGAGCTGATCGAGTTCTCCAACAAGACTTCGCTGACGATCAATGCCGGCGCGGGCCAGGACACGATCAGCCTGAACAACCCCGAAACACCGACCGGATTGTTGGATATCGAGATCGACGGCGGCGACCCGAGCAGCGGCGATACGCTGACGGTTACCGGTGTCGACGTGGCGGTATCCGTCAACACGTTCACGCGCACGATCACCGGCGCCACGGGTGCCGGCGGTGCGGTAGACGTCACCTATGTCGCCGGGACGATCGAGAATCTCGAACTGCTGGCCGGGATCGAAGACCTGACGGTGACGACGACGGCGGCCGCCGATACGGTTACGGTTACGCCCGGATCGAGCACCGGGGCCAACAGCGGCACCGTGCAGTCGAGCGGCGCCGTGCCGCAGATCGTGTTTGTCAACAGCGGCGATTTCACCGCTCATCTGGGTACCGGCAACGATGCCCTGATCGTGAACGCCTCGGCGGTTGCCGAAACCATCGCGGTCAGCGGCGCTACCGTGGCGATTGCCGGACGGCGGCCCGTCATCTACTCCGGCGTGGAAACGCTCAGTGTGAACGGCAATGCCGGAAGCGATGTCTTCAATGTCATGCCCAGTGGCAGCACGGCAATGTTCATCGACGGCGGCGATCCGGTTGGCGCAATCCCGGGTGATGTCCTGAACCTGGCCGCCGGTGGCGGTCTGCTCACCTTCAACGCCGGCCCCGAGACCGACGAAGGAAGCCTGGTGGCCGGCTTCAACGAGGCGGTCAGTTTCGATCATATCGAATCGCTCGGCATCACCGGGGGTGGCCCGGTCGTGATCAACGGCACGGATGGGCCTGATGAGATCACGATCATTGCCCGCGACGCGACGACCCATGCGGGCGCGGATGGGGTCCAGGACTTCACCGTGGCGCTCAATTCGGGGCCGGAATTGCTGTTCATCGACGTCGGTTCGCTAACCGTCAATGCTGAAGGCGGCAGCGACCAGATTACATTGCAGACGCCGGCTCCCAACGGCGCCGTGTGGGACGTTGACATGAACCTCAATGGCGGTCCACCCGCTACAGGCACCAGCGACCGGGTGATCGTGCAGACTCCTGGTATCGTGACGGCGTCCTATACCCCGACCGCCTTTGACGCCGGGACGTTCGACCTGGCATCGCTGTCGTCGCTTGCGACCCTCACCGGCATCGAGCTCCTCAGCTATGACGGGCAGGGAGACGATGACAGCTTGACGGTCGTCGCAACCGGCGGTGACGATACCATCGTCCACAGCCCGGGCAGTAACGACCAGTCCGGCTCCTTCCAGGTCAACAGCCTGCTGGGGCTCAGCTACCAGAGCCTCGGAAGCGGTGCGAGCCTGATGGCTGACGGCGCCGGCGGAACGGATACGCTGATCTACAATGGCACAGGGGCGAACGATGCCTTCACGATCGGTACGGCCGGCCAGGTGAATCTCAACACCCGTGCGGTGCTCAACACCTCCGGTGTAGAGGTGCTGACGCTGGAGGGCCTGGGCGGTGACGACACCTTCACGCTGGTGCCGGCAATTTCGGCGAGCCTCTATCCGACGATCAATCTGAACGGCGGCGCTGCGGCTTCCGCTACCGGCGATCGTGTCAACCTGATCGCCACCGCCGGCAGCGACGATATCGTCATCAGCGGGCAGGCGGTCAGCCTTGGCGGTGTGACCGTCAACTCGAGCGGTGTCGAAAATATCAGCCTCGATGCACTCGCTGGCGATGACCTGATCACCTACAACGGTGTCAGCGGCGTCACCGAGAATATCATCGTCAGCTCATCGGCCATTGCCGGAGGCGGCCAGTTGAGTGCGCCGGGCGTGACACTGGTCAATTTCAGCAGTGTCGAACGGATCGATGTCAATGGCAACCTGCCGACGCCGACGGAGACCGATACCTTGACCTTCGGCGGCACCAATGCCGCTGACACGTTCCAGATTAACCTGGCTGCCGATGGCACCGATGCCGATCCGATCCTGAGGTTGGAGAACAGCCTGGGCGCGACGCTGCTCACGCTTCGCAACTACACCAACTTCGACACCTTGAAGGTGCTCGGTCTCGATGGCGAGGATACGTTTAATGTCGCGACGGACGCTTCGGGCCCGAGCCGGGATCTGTTCGTCGACGGCGGCCTGCCTTTTGGCAAGAAGAAGTCCACCGACAAACTCAACGTGACCTACATCATGCCGCGGCCGCACATCATTCACAGTGCCGCGACCCAGGATCCGGATGCCGGCTTGGTCGACCTGTTCTATGACCCCGAGCAGTTCCTGGTTCAATACGATAACGTCGAAAAAGTCACGATAGCGAAAGCCTGAACACAATTCCCGCTCCCGGGACCGCCCGGGAGCGGTTTGCTCCCTACTCGGCAGAATTGACGTGCCAGTTGAGTTTTGCGTCTTTTCAAGCGAAAGAAGCGTCGTTCTTCCGACGGCAGCGTTGTTCCTTGCGTGTCTTGTGCCCGTGTGCGAGGCGAGAGGTTGGATGGGATACGGCCGAGACAACGATGCCTCGATAAACGAGAATTACCTGGCCGCGCCAAGGGTCATAGAGGCGTCGCAAAATCCACGCTCACCTTGCGGCCTCGACATCGAGGTCAGTGGCGGGACATTCTCTCCTGATGTCTGCCAGTTCGAGATCGTCTCTGGCGGAGCCATCTGCGCAGATCCTAAGGCGTGCAGTCCCGATTATGTCATCAGCCTGAAGACCAGCAGGCCAGGTTCCGATGAAATCATCAGCGTCGTTCTCTTCAACATCAGGGAGTTCAAAACGGGAGTGTACAAATTTGACCCCGGGACCGGCTCGACGGATTTCAAGGGCCAATTGACCGACAAGAATGCAGTCGCGCGCCACCTCCTGCGCGGCGCGATCACTCTCGACCGGCGGGGTGACGACAAAGTACAGATCGTGTGTGATGTTCACTTCGCAACCGACATTGTTGTGCGTGCTTCCGGCCTGGTCGATGTAAAGCGACTCAACGCACCCTAGCTTGCCGCAGCAATCGAAAGGGGTTTTGCCTGATGCCATCCGGTCTTCCGTCGTCTGCATTTCAACTGATCGATCCGTCGAACGTGCGCGAGGTTTTTTCCGATTCACTGGGCCAGGCGCTATTCGACGGTCAAACGCTTCGCCTGGAGTTCTGCGTCGTCCGGTTCGACAGCGTTGAGGCGAGTGCCACGGCCCAAAAAAAGCCTGCCGGCAAACGTCATGTCGTCGCGCGGCTCGTGCTCGATACGGAAGGAGCCGTGGAACTGGTCAACCAGTGCATGAAATTCGCCGCCGTGATGGAGCAAAGAGGGCTTATCAAGCGCAATCCGCCGGCAGGAACGGCACCGAAAGCCCCCGCGCAAGGCGCGAATTAGCATCGATGCCGTTTAGCTTGGCCGTTTCGATCAGTGAAGCAATGAGGTGTGGAAGCGGGCGCTCGTCGAATATCAGGAGCCGCCACTCGATCCCGCCATTGCCGAGGAGATCGACGCCTTCGTGGCGCGCCGCGAGCAGGAAGGCAGCGAGAAGGCGGATTTTTAGACTCGGGATTTGCGCATAGGCTTGTCCGCAAAACAGGATGGCCGGGTTTAACCTGGCCACAAGCCTTAGAGCCGATACGCTGACGTGACTTTTCGCACTGAAGGCGAGGGCGGTCATCGGTTAGAAAACCGGCATCCTCTGGTCCTCGTCGGAATCGATGTGTCCCAAAGGAATACAGGCGCTTGTCGCCTCTCGTTGTGGCAAGCGACCGGCCAAGACGCTCGCGGAAACCGACCCTTGGTGTTGCCGAAAAGGATGCGCTCATCGAATATCCCAAGACCTCCTGAGAGGCTCTTCACATGCCGATGGCCTGGCGATCGACTTACGAGAGAGTCCAGAACGGGATCATCAAGTTCCTGCGTGGCCCGCTGCTGCTTCTGGCTCTCGGCATCGCGGCCGTCCTCTATGCCAACTACAAGTTCTTCTATGTCGAGCCGCAGAACGTATGCGCCGATGTCGAAGCGGAGCGAAGGGGCCGTTGCCGCGCGAATATTGCCGAAGAGCAGTTCAAATACGGCTCGATGAATGCCGAGAATGAGCGCGGCGTTCCTTACCCCATCTTCTATGTCCTGCCGCGCGTGTTTCCGCACTGCCTGCCGGGCAACAAGCTCGGCGGCTACCGGGCTTTCGGCTTGCCTTGGGAAGAAGGCCGCGAGCTGCCGGTCGGCTTTTCCAAGCGCCGCCTGGGTTTTGATCGCATCACCCAGACCTGCGCCATCTGCCATACGGCGACCTATCGCATGAGTGTCACCGACAAGCCGGTCATCGTACCGACGGGTCCTTCGCACACGACGGCCTCGCAGGAGTTCCTGCGCTTCCTGCGTTGCGCTGCCAATGACGAGAAGTTCACCTTCGATGGCCTGTGGGAAGAGATCAAGCGCAACTTCGAGATGGGTCTCGACGACTGGGCGATCTACCACGCGCTGATCCCGATCGTGCGCGCCCGTCTTCTTGGAAAGGTCGAAGGTCTTGCGTGGATGGACCAGGACGAGTTCCGCCCCGGCATGAAGCGGCCCGATTGGGGACCTGGTCGTGACGATCGGATACATCTCACCAAGTACTTCCTGGACGCTGACCGCCGGAAGGACCACACGACAGGCAATGCCGATTTTCCGGCGATCTGGAATCTCTCGGTGCGCGAAGGCCAGTCGCTGAACTGGGGCGGCGAGACGCTGGATCCGCTCGCCGTGATCATGGATTCGGCATTGGGCCTTGGCGCGCCGCCGGGGCCGTATTTCGAGAGGCAGATGCGCGATATCCGCGCCTATCTCCAGCGCGTGCAGCCGCCCAACTATCCGCTGGCGCCCAAGCCAGGAAATGCCGACGTCGTGGCGGGGGCCGCGCTCTACAAGACCAATTGCGCCGAATGTCATGAGACCGGCGGCAGATATTTCGGCAAGGTGGTTCCGATCGAGGATATCGGCACCGATCGCGAACGCTACGACGCCTGGCGGCAGGAAGATGCCGATCGGGCGAACCGGGTGGCGGTGGAGATGGGTGTCCAGCGCGCCAACATGATCAAGAGCAAGGGCTATATCGCCGGGCCGATCTCGGGGCTCTGGCTGACCGCACCCTATCTGCACAATGGCGCGGTAGCGAATCTGAAGGAGCTGCTGACCGCACCGGAAGAGCGGCGCACCAGCTTCTATCGCGGCTGCGACCTCTATGATCCGGTCAATATGGGCTTCATCTCGGACCGGGTGGAGCCATCCTGTCCGAGCAATTTCCTGTTCGACACGACGCTGCCCGGCAATGGCAGGCTCGGCCATGCCTATGGAACCGATCTGACGCCGGAACAGAAGCGCCAGCTCATCGAATATCTGAAGACGCTGTGAGCGGAGGAAGTTGCAATGGACACCGCGCTCGATCCCAGGACGATCTCCACTGCTGGAGCCCAGCCGCTCAGCGGGGAGGATCGCATGTTGCGCGCCGAACTCGCGACGGTCGGAACAAGGCGGGAAGCGGCAAAGGAGCTCCATGCAAAGCTGCAAAGCGGGGCCTTGGGCGAAGGGCCTTACACAGTGGGACTCGCTCTCTCGGGCGGCGGGATTCGTTCAGCCACCGTCTCTCTCGGCATCCTGCAGAAGCTTGCCGGGGCCGGACTGCTGAAGCATGTCGACTATCTCTCCACCGTCTCGGGTGGCGGATATATCGGCTCGGCCCTCACCTGGTGGTTGCGCGGCAATGCGCGCGGCGAGCCGGTGCATGAAAGCCGGTATGATACGGAGAGCCGCTTTCCCTTCGGGACGAACGACCCCAGATTGCCGGAGCCGGGCGAGGGGATCGTGAACGGGAAGGACCGGATGCTGACGCCGCTGCAGTATCTGCGTGTCCAGGGAAACTATCTGGCACCGGGTAACGGTCTCTCCATCTGGTCGGGCATTGCGGTGGTCGGGCGTGCCATCCTGCTCAACCTGCTGATCTGGGTGCCGGTGACAGCGCTCATCATGGGCCTCATCTATGCCTTGGGGCGGCTTCCCGTCTTTAAAGGGCTGCCTTTTGCCGTGCGCATGGCAGCACCAGGCACGCTCGAGACCGCCGCCGATGTGGTGGGCACCAGCACGGAGCTGGATATCAATCGGACCATTCCACCGGTCTTTCTCCTGATGCTCGTGCTGGCTCTGGTGCTCTTTGTCCTGTTCATCCTCGGCAGCATCAATCACTCGCTGCTGTCGTGGAGGAGTCTGACGGAGTCGGACTCCGAACCGAAGTCGGCCGATGCTGCAGCGCCTGAAACGTCGAAATGGTACAGCTGGCTGCTGGTCGGCGTCAGCGCCGTCGCCGGCTTCGTCCTGCTTGCAGTCACTTTGATGTGGATGGAGCCCGCGATGGAGGCGCTTTTCGCACGTGGCCGTTCTGCGGCAATGGTGGAAATGCCGAGCCTGGCGACCGGCCTCATCCTTTGGGCCATCGTCTTTGTCGGCGCGGTGCTCGCCACCGCTTTCATCGGCAGGCGTGGCCTGGTCGAGGGCCTGAAGAGCGAGGAACAGAGGCCGATCGCCAGAGTCTTGCTGGGGTTGCTCGCGATCCTGGTTCTGAGTGCCATTGCCGATCGCATCGTTCCGAACAAGGGCTGGCAGATTCTCGGAAGATTTCCGGAATTCCTGCTGTTCGTTTACAGCGTGGCTTTCCTCATCTTCGCTGCCTATATCACCGGCCTCCTCATCAGGCACCTGCTCAGGGCGGAAGCCGTCGGGAATCCAACGGCCGAAATGCAGCGCCCGACGTCGGCGCTGCTGCAATATCGCGCGCGGCGCGTATTCGAATGGTTCTTCGGCCGGATATTGTTCTGGATCATCGTGCTCCTTCTCTTTGGCAGCCTGCCGCTGGTGAGCCATTACATCAATTATAGCCTGGGCGGCGTGTGGGCGGCGCTGGGGCTCGGCATCACTCTGGCGGGCCAGCTCCTCACCCGGATCCGGGGCGACAGCCGGTTGACCCAGATCACGATAATGATCGGCGCGGCCCTGTTTGCCTATGGCGTCCTGCTGGTGGGCCACAGGCTCGCCCTCACTTTCATGGAGGGTGAGACGATGCAACGGGCGCTCATTGGCGCTGCCGTCATCGCCGCCCTGATCGGCGGCTGGTTCGTCAACACCAACCATATCGGCCTGCATCGCTTCTACCGCGACCGGCTGATGGAAGCCTTCCTTCCCGACGCCGACACATTGCGCGGTGACGTCAATGCCGCGGCGACGGCGGCCAATGAGCGCAAGCTCGTCGATTGCTGGAACGAGGCCTGGTCCAAGGGCCCCTATCAGATCATCAATGCGAATGCGGTGCTGACCAATTCCTCGCAGCGCAAATATCGTTTACGCGGCGGTGACAATTTCGTTCTGACCCCGGAATTCATCGGCTCGTCCGCCACCGGATGGCACCGCACGGCGGACAGCGCCAATGCCGACCTGACCCTGGCTTCGGCGATGGCGATTTCAGGCGCCGCCGCCAATCCGCGCGGTGCCGCCGGCGGACGCGGCCTGACCCGCAGCCCCTTCGTCTCGCTGGCGATGAGCCTGTTGAATGTCAGGCTCGGCTACTGGATCCCCAATCCCCGCTATGGTGTGCCCGGAGAGCTGATGCGCAGGCCCAATCACTTCTGGCCCGGCGGAGCCTATGCGGCGGCGCGCAGCGGCTATACCGAGACGGCGAAATGGCTGGAGGTCGCCGATGGCGGTCATTTCGAGAATCTCGCTGTCTATGAGCTGGTGCGCCGGCGCTGCGGCCTGATCATCATCTGCGACGGCGGGCAGGACATCGCCTCCTCCTATCGCGATCTCGTCACCGCGGTGCAGCGCGTCGGGCAGGATTTTGGCGCGACGGTCCATTTCGATATGCAGGTCAAGAAGCCCGGCAAGGCTGCATTCGAAGGCTCGAGCCCGGCCCAGATGATCGCCAGCAGCAAGCTTACCGACTATCCCAAGGGTGCCGAATTCGCCGAAAAGGGCTATTTCGTGGCTCGGATAGACTATGGCGAGCGCGGCGGGAAGGGCTGGCCGAAGACCGGCATTTTGATCTACATGAAATCCACCCTCATCCCTGATTTGGCCATCGGCGCAAAGGGCTATCGCGGCGCGCATCACGACTTTCCGAATGAATCGACCGGCGATCAGTTCTTCGATGAGGATCAGTTCGAGGCCTATCGCGAAGTGGGATATCGGATCTGCGAGCAGATGATCGGCGAACTCGATCTCACGACCTTGTTCAAGGACGGTCCGCCACCTCTGACAAGGCTCAGGCAAAACGACCGGTTCAAGATGCCATAGCCGTCGCGCCCGCAAATCCGCGCACCCATCGCCACGGATACAGGGAAAAAACAGGGTATTTTTGAAAAAGGGACGCAGCTTGCAGGCATCTGCGGCTCAAAGAGCCGAATAAGAACAGCGGCCTAGCTGAAATTCCGCGTCATGACCACCAGGGAAATTAGCCCGGTGCCGGCAGGCAACATGCTATGGCACGGGAGGGAAAGCGGGGCGTGGTCGAAATTGCGGATTTTCTGGCCACCGCTCACAGATCCATGGGCAGCGCGAAACCAGCCTTCACGCGATCCATCACCACCATGGTCTTGAAGCCCTTGATGTCATGGTTCTCGTAGAAGAAGCGGCGGGTGAATTGCTCATAGTCCTCCATGCTCTTTGCGGTGATGAGGAGGACGAAGTCGGCATCGCCGGTGACGTAGAAGCCGATCATCACTTCAGGCGTCGAGCGGATCGAGGCCTTGAAGCGGTCGATGATGTCGGCGCGCTCGCGTTCGAGCGAGACCAGCACCAGCATGGAGACGGGCCGGCCGACGGCCTTCGGCGCCACGATGGAGATGTCGGCCTCGATCACGCCCTCGGTGCGCAGCCGCTTCAAGCGCCGCTGGCAGGCGGTGGCCGAAAGCCCGACCCGCTGGCCGAGTTCCTCCGTCGTCAGCCGGTTGTTGTGCTGCACCGCCTCAAGGATCTCGATATCTATGCGATCCAATTCTGTCATGAAGGTATCCTGCGTCTAAATCTGAAAAATTGCAGATTTTCCAAACCAACTGAGCAGGAAACGCAGTCCAGCGCAACGCGTCAGCGGCTATTTTGCGCTCATCAGTCGCATGAATCACATGGAGATCGTCACCCATGAAAGGTCTGGCCGTCGATGCGCTCCGCCGTCTCAAACGGCGCGATCTCCTGGAGAACCGCGCCTTCATTGCCGGCGAATGGCTGAGCGAGAATGCCACCTTGCCGGTGATCGATCCGGCGACGGGCGAGCATCTCATCGATGTCGCGGCTTGTCCGGTCGAGGCTGTCGATCGCGCCGTGGCCGCGGGCTCGGCCGCCTTCCTCGCCTGGCGCGACCGCACGCCCCTCGAGCGCGGCGCGATCCTGCGCCAGTGGGGTGCCCTGATGCTGGCCAATGCGGAGGACCTCGCGGTGCTGATGACGGCCGAGCAGGGCAAGCCGCTGAGTGAGGCACGTGGTGAGATCGCCTATGCCGCGAGCTTCCTCGACTGGTTCGCGGCGGAAGGCGAGCGGACCTATGGCGAGACGATCCCGAGCCATCTGCCGGGTAGCCGGCTTAGCGTCCATATGCAGCCCATGGGGGTGACGGCGGCGATCACGCCGTGGAATTTCCCGAGCGCCATGATCACGCGCAAAGCCGGCGCCGCCTTGGCGGCAGGCTGCGTGATGATCGTGAAGCCCGCGCCCGAGACGCCGCTCTCAGGGCTTGCGCTGGCGCGCCTCGGCGAGGAGGCCGGCATTCCCGCAGGTGTCCTGCAGGTCGTGACGGGCGAGGCGCCGCCCTTGGCGCGGCGGCTTCTCGATCATAAGGAGGTGCGTGCCTTCTCCTTCACCGGTTCGACGGAAGTGGGCCGGCTCCTGCTGGCGCAGGCGGCCAAGACCGTCAAGAAGGCCTCGCTGGAGCTCGGCGGCCATGCGCCCTTCATCCTGTTCGCCGATGCCGGCTTCGAGCAGGCGGTGAGCGGATGTATCGCCGCCAAATTTGCGACCTCCGGGCAGGATTGTCTCGCCGCCAACCGCATCTATGTCGAGCGCCCGATCTATGAGAGGTTCATCGCCGCTTTCGGCGCGGCGACGGCGCGGCTGAAACTCGGGCACGGCCTCGAGCCTGAGATCGATATCGGCCCGATGACGCGCGCCTCGGTAGCCAAAAAATGCCGTGAGCAGATCACCGATGCCTTGTCCGCGGGCGCACGCCTTATCGCCGGCGGCGAGGCGAATGCGCTCGGCGGAAATTTCGTGACGCCGACCGTGCTCGCCGACGTGACGGACGACATGCTGATCGCGCGTGAAGAAACCTTCGGGCCGGTCGCCGCCATCCTGCCGTTCGATCATGAGACCGAGGTCGTCACGCGCGCCAATGCCAGCGAGATGGGGCTCGCGGCCTATGTCTATACGAGCGACATCGGCCGGGCGATGCGCCTCAGCGACCGCCTCGATTACGGCATGGTCGCGCTCAACACCCCCAAATTCACCGGAGCGCCGATCCCTTTCGGCGGCTGGAAGCAATCGGGCCTCGGCCGCGAAGGCTCGCGGCACGGCATCACTGAATATCTCGAACCCAAATATGTCTGTTTCGGCAATCTCGCCGCTTGATCACGGGAAGAATCTCATGACCATCAATGTCAAGGAAATCAGCGCCCTCGACCGCGCCAGCCTCCTCCATCCCTTCACCCAGCTCAAGGATTTCGCCACCGGCAAGGCGGGCGATCCGACGATCGTCGAAACCGGCAAGGGCATCCGCATCAAGGACGCGACGGGGCGCGAATATATCGACGGCTTTGCCGGCCTCTATTGCGTCAATATCGGCTATGGGCGCACGGAGGTCGCGGAAGCGATCGCCCGTCAGGCCTACAGGCTCGCCTACTATCACTCCTATGCGGCTCATACGACGGACGAGCTCGCGACGCTGTCGGGCCGGCTCGTCAAGATGGCGCCCGGCCGGATGAGCAAGGTGTTCTTCGGCATGTCGGGATCGGATGCCAATGAGACGCAGGCCAAGCTGGTTTGGTATTACAACAATCTGCGCGGGAAGCCGAAGAAGAAGAAAATCATCTCGCGCGAGCGCGGCTATCACGGCTGCAGCGTCGTCTCGGGCTCGATGACCGGCATGTCCTTTTATCACGATCACATGGACCTGCCGCTGCCCGGCATTCTGCATACCGGCTCGCCGCACCATTATTGGGGGGCAGAGCCGGGGGAGAGCGAGCGCGATTTCTCGAAGCGGCGTGCCGCCGAACTCGACGCGCTCATCGAGCGCGAAGGTCCCGACACGGTCGGCGCCTTCATCGGCGAGCCGGTGCTCGGCACCGGCGGCATCACGCCGCCGCCGGAAGGCTATTGGCAGGCGATCCAGCCCGTCCTCAGGAAGCATGACGTGCTGCTCATCGCGGATGAGGTCATCACCGGCTTCGGCCGCGTCGGATCGATGTTCGGCTCGCATCATTACGGCATCGAGCCCGATCTCATCACGGTGGCGAAGGGCCTGACTTCGGGCTATTTCCCGCTGTCGGGCGCGATCGTCGGCGAGAAGGTCTACAAGGTGCTCGAGGAAGCGGCCGACCGCATCGGCAGCTTCTCGCATGGCTATACCTATTCCGGCCATCCGATCGGCGCCGCCGCGGCCAATGCGGTGCTCGACATCGTCGAGACGGAGGACTTGCCGGGCAAAGCGCGCGATGTCGGCGGCTATTTCCAGGAGCGGCTCAAAGCGAGCTTCGCGCAATTGCCGATCGTCGGCGAGGTGCGGGGCGTCGGCCTCCTCGGCGCAATCGAATTCGTGGGCGACCGCGCGAAGAGGACCCGCTTCGATGCCGGGCTCAAGGTGGGCGCCCGCATCTCCAAGGCGGCGCGCGACAAGGGCCTTATCGCGCGCGCCATGCCGCATGGCGACATATTGGGTTTCGCGCCGCCGCTGGTCACGACGCGCGAAGAGGTCGATGAGATCGTCGCGATCGCCGAAGCCGCGGTCCGCCAGGTGATGGACGAGCTCGCGCGCGACGGCGCGATCTGACGATCGCGCCGTTGCCGAACCTTTCTCATCTCAACTCCGGCTTGTTTGTGGCGATACTGCGAGCCCGAGAAAGACGAGCAGCGCTCGGTTCAGCTGCAGCATGCTTTCGTCTTCCAGTTTTCCAATACGCGACCCGAGCCTCGTCTTTGGTATCGTAGTGACCTTGTCGACCATCAGGCGGCAAACTGCCCGCAACCCGTTGTGCTCGCTGGGTGCGACCGGCACCCGGAACAACGGCGCATCCGTGTCGTCGGTCGTGAAGGCGCAGATGGTTATGGACGCAGTGGCATCAAAGCTACCGTCCTGCACAATGACGACCGGACGGGGCTTTCCTGCATAGGACTGGCCTGGGGAGGCAGTCCAGATCTCGCCTCTCTTCATCTATTGAACCAAATCTGAAATCGCATCGATGAAGGCCTGATCGTCATTGCCTTGGCGGCTCCGCGCCACTGCCAGCGACTGACGATGGGCTTGCAACTTGAAGGCAGGAGAGCGCATGTCCGGAACCCAGATCTGAATGGGACGAAGGCCCAGCCGCCGCAAACGCTCGCGGTGCTTCCTCACCTTCTCGCGGGATGGCTTCGGTCTTGAGACGGGCGGCATGAGCAATTCTCCAGCTAGGTTACATGTAACCTAGCATAGGGGATGGCGAAAGCAAGATGCCCGGTCCGAATTGGAGGTCGAGTCGCTCAGGTAAGCCGCAGGAGACGGCCCCCTTGTTCACTGCCGCCAGATCACCGGGAACCAGTCCTCGCGCAGGCGCTGGCCGTCCTTCATGTCGTGGCCCGGATAGGGCGGCGAGGTGCGGCCGGGCCGCGTGACATAATGCGCGTCATCGCCGACCCAGCGCATGGAGAAGGCGCGCCGCCGGCGGTCGGAATTGTTGCCGCGGGCGCCATGCACGGTCTTGTAGTGGAAGGCGACGGCATCGCCGGGCTCCATCTGCCATTCGACCACCTTGTATTTGCCGGGCTCGGCGTCGGGATCGGGCACCGGGATATAGTCATGCTCGCCGGCATAGAAATTCTGCTCCGACAGCCAGCGCACCGGCAGCACCATCCTGGGCCACTTATGTGAGCCTGCGATGCAGCGCAGCGCTGCTTCCTTCACCGGCTCCACCGGCACCCAGAAGCTTACCGTCTGCTCGCCGTCGACGAAATAATAGGGCGCGTCCTGGTGCCAGGGCGTGGGCTTCGACGTGCCGGGCTCCTTGACCAGCACATGGTCGTGGAAGATCTGCGCCGTCTTCGACTGCATGAGCTCGGCCGCGGCCTGGGCGGCGGGCGACTTGCGGATGATCTCGGTGAATTCCGGGATGCGCTCCCAGTTGCAGTAATCGTCGAAGAAGCGGCCGCCTTCGCCGGGCTTGAGGTTCTCGGCCGCATATTGGCTGGGCTCGCGCATATTGCGCTCGATGCCTTCGCCGATCGTGGGCACCCAGTCCTTGAACAGCCCCTTGATGCAGACGACGCCGTCACGCTGGTAATCGGCGATCTCATCGGCGCTCACATATTTGCCCATCGGGTCCTCCATGTCTCGCGGAGGACCGTTGCATGCCGCCAAACATCAAGTAAAATAATGTTTGATAATATGGCACATCAGGAAAGCCTATCTCTGACGCTCAAGCAGCTGCGCTATGCGGTGGCGGCCGCCGATGCCGGCAATGTCACGCAAGCCGCGGAGAGCCTGCATGTGTCGCAGCCTTCGATCTCGGTCGCTATTGCCCAGATCGAGGTGCATTTGGGCCGCAAGCTGTTCGTGCGCCACAAGGGCGAGGGCGTCGAGCTCACCTCCTTCGGGTCGGCTTTCATACGCGACGCACGCGCCCTGTTGGAAGAGGCTCGGAGGCTCTCTCGCCTCGGCCAGGCGGCGGAGGCGGCATCGGGCCAGGCGACTCTCGGCTGCTTCACCGATCTCGCCCCTTATTATGTCCCCGCACTCATCAGCCGGTTTCGCAAGGCGATGCCGGCGATCACGGTCGATTTCCGTGACGCGGGCTTCGACGAGCTGGCCGCGCAACTCGGCAAAGGTTCGATCGACCTGGCGCTCACTTACGATCTGGGTCTCGGATCCGGCATCGAGCGCCAGACCCTCATCGAATTGCATCCCCATGCGATGCTGCCTGACAGTCATCCGCTGGCGCGAAAGGCGGCCGTCTCGCTCGCCGATCTGGCCCGGCACCCCTTGATCCTCACCGACCAGGCGCTGAGCTGGCAGCATATCGTGGCGCTGTTCAAGGCCGTGAGCCTGGAGGTCGACGTGGCGGCGCGCGCCTCATCTTTCGAACTCCAGCGCAGCATGGTGGCGAACGGTCTCGGCATTGCGGTCGCCTATACGCGGCCCAAATCCGACCGCAGCTATGACGGGCGCAAACTCGCCATAAGGCCGATTTCCGACAAGCTGCCGGCGCAGCGCATCCTGCTCGCCTGGGCGAAGGGCGATCCCCTGACGCCGGCGGCGCGCGCCTTGCGCGATTTCATCACGAGCCGTTTTCAAGCCTGAGCCGGAAGGCCTCGAGCTCGTCTGCCGGAATGGCGGCCACTTCGCCCTTGGCCGGGAAATCGCCTGCGGCGACGGCGCCGCGAAATCCCTTGAGCGCCGCGAGGCGTTCCTGCTTGACCTGATCCTGTAGCCTTTTGACATCGCCCCAGGCGCGCGCATGGCGGGGCAGGCGCTGGCTCTCGCCGCAGATATCGGAAGTGAAGAGGAAGATCACATCCGCGGAAGGTCCGGAGCCCAAGGAGACGGTGACGAGCGAGGTGCGCTTGTTGATCTCGGCCATGACGTCGGCCGCGATGACCTCGCATTCGGCGGCAAAGGCGCCAGCATCTTCCAACCCCCGGAACCGGTCCCACAGCTCGGCAGCTTCCTTGGCCGTCTTGCCGACCGCGCGCATGCCGCCCATCCAGGTGGACTTGCGCGGCACGAGGCCCAGATGCCCCATCACCGGGATCTGCTCGCGGGCGATGAGCCGAACGGCCTCAGCGCTGCGGCTGGTGAGAACCGCATCGGCCCCGCCGGTGACGGCGGCGAAAGCGCTACGCAGGATCTCGTCATCGGTGATCGCCTCGGCAAAGCCCAGGGCGGCGGTGACGAAGACGCGCTTCGATCCCTCGCGCAGGCGCGGCACATTGGCGGCCCGGCAGATCACCATCTCGATGCCGGCGGCTTCCGCCGCTGCCGCTTCCTCGGCCGTCTCGGCGGTCACTTGCGCGACATGCCGCCCGCTGCCTTTGAGTTGGCGGAGATCGGCGACCGTCAGGCTGCGCTCCACCTCGCGGCCGCCGAAATCGAAGATGCGCGGCATGGAGGCGCTACTTCTTCATCTTCTTCGCATAGTAGTCGGGTGGAACCGTGCCTTCCTTGGAGAACCAGGCCGGTACGTCGACGCCGGAATAGAGCAGGATATTGCCCCAGGGATCGAAGGCGCCGGTGCGCACGATGACCTTGGCCTTTGCCGCCATCTCGGTCAGGATCGTCTCATGCCTGGCGGTCTCGAAATCGGCGCCTTCGAAGATGCGCTGCACCTTGGCGAGAAGGCGCGGATTGTGCTTCGGCAAAGTGTCGGCATAGCCGACGCGCTCGCAGATCAGATTGGCGGCGATCGGCGTGAGCACGGTCTCGAGATCGGGCAGATCGGGCGCGATGGCGAGATCGATGCGCCAGGCCGAGGAGGGGATGGGAAAGCCCGCATCGCAAACAATCATCAGATCGCCATGGCCCATGAGCGCGATGGCATGGCTGAGTTCGGCATTGAGCAGTCGGTTGCGGTTCACGGGTGGTCCTTCCATACGGTTTTGCAGGCTTTCTCATACATGGCATCGGCCTCAGCGCGCTGGGCGAGGCTCGGGATGACGCCGAGCCTGGTGCAGGCAAGGGCGCCGCAGACGACGCCGAAGCGCACGGCATCGACGATGTCGCGTCCCTCGGCGAGCGCCACCGCGAAGCCTGAATTGAAGGCATCGCCGGCGCCCGTGGTGTCGACGACATCGACCGGCACGGCCGGCACCATCTGGTCGAGATCGTCGGTGAGGATGAGGGCGCCCTGGCGGCCCAGCGTCACGACGACATTGCGCACCCCGCGCCGGCGTAATTCCGCCGCCAATTCGCGCGAGGAGCGCGGATCGTCAGCCGGAAGGCCGAGCAGGATGCGCAATTCGCTTTCATTCGGCGTCAGATAGTCGACGGAAGCGAAGATCCCGGGCGGCAAGGCCCGCGCCGGCGCCGGGTTGAGGATGGTGCGGGCGCCACGCAAACGGGCGAGCTCCATCGCGCGGGCGGCCGCTTCAGTCGGCACTTCGAGAACGGTCATCACGACGTCGCTCTCGGCGATCCGGGATTCCGCCAGGTCGACGGATTTCGCGTCCATGAGCTCATTGGCGCCCATGTCGAGGATGATGAAATTCTCGCCCTTGTCATTGAGGATGATGAAGCCGACGCCGGTCGGGCGCTCGCTCTGCGAGGTCACGAATTCGGTGTCGACGCCCTCGGCCGCATAGAGGTCGGTGGCGATGCCGGCGAGCTTGTCGGTGCCGAGAATGGCGACGAGCGACGAGCGCGCCCCGAGCCTCGCCGTCGCCACCGCCTGGTTCGAGCCCTTGCCGCCAGGCCCCATGTCGAAATCGGTGCCGAGCATGGTCTCGCCGAAAATGGGGAGCTTCGGCGCGCGGATGGTGAGACCCACGGCGAAGCTTCCGACGATCGTGATCTTGGGGGCAGTCACTCTCTATACCTCACGATGCCATGGCGCGCGCCAGGATGGCTTCTTCATTGATATCGGTCCCGGTCAATTCCTCGCTGAGCCGGCCGGCGCGGAGCACCAGCACGCGCTCGGCGTTCAGGACCAGCTCCGGCATCTCGGAGGATATCATGATGATCGCGACACCTTCGCCGGCGATCTGCCGCAGGATGGAATAGATCTCGGCCTTGGCGCCGACATCGATGCCGCGTGTCGGCTCGTGCAGCACGAGGAGGCGGGGATTGGTGACGAGGCTGCGGCCCAGGATAATCTTCTGCTGGTTGCCGCCCGAGAGGGTCGCGAGCTTCTGGCCGAGATGCGAGATCCGGGCGTCGAGCCGCGCCACCTGGGCGCGCGCGGCACGCTTGATCCGGGCCCGGCGCAGGAAGCCCGACAGCGAGAACTGCTTCAAGGCGGCGGAGACGACATTGTCGGCGACGCTCATGGCGAGAAGGGCGCCGGCGCCCCGCCGGTCGGCGGGGACATAGGCCATGCCGTGGCGGATCGAGGCCGAGGGATTGGCGGCCGGCAGATCCTGGCCGTCGACCGCGATCCTGCCTGAGCGCGCCGAAAGGCCGAAGAGCACGTCGCCGAGACGGTCCTTGCCGGAATCGGGCAGGCCGCCAATGCCGAGGATCTCGCCCGAGCGCACCGTGAAGCTGATGCCCTCGAGCCCCGGCGCCGTGAGGCTGTCGACCGCGAGGACAACGGGTGCGTCGCGCGAGGAATGCTGCGCCGACCAGGGCTTGGCGGAGCCCAGTTCGCGACCGACCATGGCGCGGATCAGCCGCTCCTGCGGGACATTGTCATTGACCATGGTCTCGATGGTGCGCCCGTCGCGCATCACGGTGATGCGGTGGGCGATATCGAGCACCTCATCGAGGTGATGCGAGACATAGATGACCGCGACACCTTCGCCGCTCAGCTGCCGCACCACCTCGAACAGGCGCTCGCTTTCGCGCGTGGAAAGGGCGGAGTTCGGCTCGTCCAGCACCAGGAGGCGCGCCTTCTGGCGGATGGCGCGGGCGATCTCGACCAGTTGCGCCTCGGCGACGCTGAGCCGGCCGACCTTGGTGTCGGGATCGAGATGGCCCATGCCGAGCCGTGCCAGAGCGAAGCGCGCCTCGCGCCGCATTTCCTCGCGCGGCACGAAGGTCGCGACGGAGCGCGCCGCCATGTCCGGCATCATGATGTTCTCGGCGATGCTGAGCGTCGAGCAGAGCGCCAGCTCCTGATAGACGACGGTGATGCCATGGGCCCGGCTCGCCAAGGGAGAGGCGATGATGGCAGGCTTGCCGTCGATGAAGATCTGGCCGTCATTGGGCTGAAGGTCGCCCGCCAGGATATTCATCAGCGTCGACTTGCCAGCACCATTCTCGCCGATCACGGCGTGCACCTCGCCGGCGCGGAAAGCGACCTCGATATGGTCGAGCGCCAGGACGCCGGGGAACCTCTTGGTCACCCCGGAAATCCTGACGATCGGTTCTCGCTGTTGGTGATCGCTCATCACTTGCCGAATATGAGGTGTCTCCACCGTTTCCCCCTCTCCCGTTGCGCAGCAATGGGAGAGGGTGCCCGACAGGGCGGGTGAGGGCTCTTTGTCCGAGACATTCCGTTCACTCAGAAGAGCCTTCATCCGGCCTTCGGCCACCTTCTCCCATCCTTCGGACGGGAGAAGGGGAAGGTTGAGTTACTTCTTCTTGGTGACTTCGGCGATGTTGTCCTTGGTGTAGACGCCGACACCGGTGTCGAGATTATCGATCGGCTCGCCCTTCACGAATTTGACGATGAGATTGACCGCCTCGAAGCCCTGGCGCTCGGGCGCCTGGTCGATCGTCGCCTGGATATTGCCGCTCTCGACGAGCTGCACCGTCTGGTCGAGGAGATCGAAGCCGACGACCTTCACCTTGTCGGAGGCCTTGTTGCGCTCGACCCAGGTGCCCGCCGCCGGCGTCGAGCAGCATTCGAGCGACAGGATACCGTCGATGTCGGAATTGGCGAGCATGGCGTTCTCGATCGCCGAATAGATCTTCTGTGGATCGGTGCCGGTATTGAGCGTCTGCACGACCTCTATGCCGCTCTCCTTCTGCAGCGCCTCGCGCGCTCCCTTCTCGCGGTCGATCGACCACTGCGCGGCGGCATCGATGGTGGTGATGATGACCTTGCCCTTGCCGTTCAGCACTTTCGCCATGAGGCTGCCTGCCTCGCGGCCCGACTGGACCAGATCCTGGCCGGCAAAAGCGAGGCGCTTGCTGTCGGGATTGTCGGTGTTGAAGGTGACGACCGGGATGCCGGCGGCGAGCACGCGGTCGATCACCGGCGCCAGTGCGTCGGTCGAGACGGAGGAGATGGCGAGCCCGTCCATTTTGCTCATCAGCGTCTCGATCTCGCTGATCTGGCCGTCGGCATCGGCGCCGACGGGGCCGATGAATTTGGCATTGACCTTGTCTTCGGTGGCAGCACGCTCGACGCCCGCTTTCATGAAGGGCGCGAATTCGTTGGAGACATCATGATAGGAGACATAGATGTCGAGGGGCTGGCCGGCCGCGACCTTGCTCTTGATGCGCTCGGCCAGGGGGAAGTCGGCGAGCTTGGATTCGGCTGCCGCCTGCTGCAACGGCCACAGGCAGAGCGCCGTGGCGAGGATGACGTGTCTTAGTTTCATCTGGATAGTCCTCCCTTTGGATAAAAGCCGATCGCCATCAGGCGCGCCGGTGGGTTGTCCATTTGTCGATGCCGACGGCGATGATGATGACGAGACCGATCATCAGCTCCTGCACGAAGGGCGAGACGCCCATCAGCACGAGGCCGTTGCGCATGACGCCGATGATCAGGACGCCGAGAATGGTTCCGAGAATGGTGCCTTCGCCGCCCGACAGAGAGGCGCCGCCGACGATGGTGGCGGCGATCACGTCGAGCTCGAGGCCGAGCCCGGTGCGCCCGGCCTGGCCGCTGGGCAGGAAGGCGAGGCTCAGTATGCCGGCGAAGGCGGAGAGCGCGCCCATCAGCACGAAGGCCCAGATCTTCACGCTGTTGATCGAGATGCCGGATACCCGCGCCGCCTTGGCGCTGCCGCCGACGGCGAAGACGCGGAAGCCGAAATTGGTGCAGGACAGCACCACCCAGGCGAGGGCGGCGATGATGATGAAGAAAACGAGCTGCATCGGCACGACGCCGAAGAGATAGCCCTGGCCGATGAAGCTGAAGGTCTCGAGCACCGAAGGATCAGCACCGTTGCGGACATTGACGGTGACCGGCTGGCCGTTGGTGAGGATGAGAGCGGCACCACGCACCACCGAGAGCATGCCGAGCGTCGCGATGAGCGAGGGGAGCCGGCCATAGGTCGAGAGGACGCCGTTGATGAGGCCGATCGCCATGCCGGTGAGGAGGCCGACGCAGAGGGCGGGCAAGAGGCCCCAGCCAGCGATGATGAGCATGCCGGTGGCAAGCCCGGAGAGCGCGTAGTTCGATCCGACGGAAAGGTCGACCTCGCCCGAGATCAGGACGAAGGTCATGCCGACCGCCATGATGCCGAGGAGCGAGATCTGGCGCCCGACATTGAGCAGGTTGATCGAGGTCAGGAAGCCGTCGGTGGCGAAGGTCAGGAACAGGCATAGGACGACGAGCGCGAGAAACACGCCGGTTTCGCGTGCGCGCAAGAGCCCCGACACTGAAATGCGGTCCATGGCAGGTGCGCGCGCACCGGTCCTGACCGTATCGGTCATCCTGTCCTCCCCTCCGGCCGCTTGCGCGGGTCCGGCTATGATCCGGGCGTCGCCCGGCTTCGGCCTCAAGACGCCATGCGGAACGAGCCCGCCGGCACTTTCTTCAATTCATCGAAATTGCCGTATTCGCGCACCTTCTTGAACGGCGCGTTCTCGACGGCGTTATAGGAGCAGATATAGCCCCAGCGATACGTGTCGGAGCGGTTGGCGTCCGAGCGATGCAGCAGATTGCCGTCGAACACCAGGGCATCGCCGGCCTCCATCTCGACATAGACATGCTCGAAGCGCTTGAGCGCCGCATCGAGATGCTCCTGCTCGACATTGGTCTGGTCGTTCTCGCGGATATGATTGAGGCGGCCGAGCTTGTGCGTCGCCTTCAGCACCTGCAGGCAGCCATTCTCGCGCGTCGCCTTGTCGAGGGCGATATAGATGCTCATCATATCGGGGGCGAGGCAGCCGTAATTATACCAGTAGCCGAAATCCTGGTGCCACTCCCAGGCGCCGCCTTCATTGGGCTGCTTCATCGTCATCTTGTGGCTGTAGAGATAGATGGGCTTGCCGATCGCGGCCTCCGCGAGGCCGACCATGCGCTCGTCGCGTGCAAGGAGGCCGTATTTGTCGTCCTCGGCCTTGGTCCACATCTTGAGGAGGGTGGTTTTGCCCTCCTTGTCGCCCTTGGCCATGATGGCGCCGGTCTTCTTCTCGGCCTCGAGCTGCTGGCGCGCATGGCCACGAAAATCGGCGACCTCTTCCTCGCTCAACAGGCCCTTGCGGATGATGTAGCCGTCGCGCGCATAGTCCTTGGCTTCAGCTTGCGTCAGTCCGAGCATCGGCTATCTCCCTCACAGGAGCGAAATCTCCTGAAAAACCTTGTTTCGCTCGTGTTTTCGAATGTCTGGCGGGCATCCTATGCGCGGCATGTCCGGTGGGAAATGGACAAACGGGACTCATTTTTTGTATAAAACGCGCATGCGCCAGAGCGTCTTTCTCGAAAGCCTGCATTATGTTCCGGAGCCCGGCTGGACGAAGGCCGCGGCGAGCGTGCTCAGGGCCGGCAAGGTCGAGGCGGCGCCCGATTACCGCGTCATGCGGGCGTCTCATCCGGGCCAGGACATTCTTTATTGCCTTTCAGGCGCCGGCACGGTGGAGACGCTGGGCGAGCGCCAGCCCATCGGGGCGGGCGAGCTGGCCTGGATCGCCAATGAGACGCGCCATGGACATTCGGCCGATGAGGCAGAGCCCTGGACGGTGCTGTGGTTCCGGCTCGACGGTCCCAATCTCGCCGAGCTGCGCCGGAAACTGTTCGGCGACGCCTTTCCCAAGGCCACAATCGCCGAAAGCGTCAATCTCGTCGCCTGGTTCGACCGGCTCTTCGCCACCATGCGGCGGCGCGATCCGGGGCTCGATCTGCGCCTCAACCAGCTTGTCGCGGAATTCCTGACCATGATCGACCGCAGCCTCTCGGGCAACGGCTCGCGGGAGCTGCCGCCGGCCTTGGCGGCGACGATCAATGCCATGCGCGCAAATCTGGAGCTTTCCTGGGAGGCCGAGGATCTGAGCCAAGTCTCCCGCCTCGGGTCGTCGCAGATCCGCCGCCTGTTCCGCAAGCATCTGCGCACCAGCCCGCGCCAGTGGCTCATCCGCGAGCGATTGATGCAGGCCCAGTCGCTGCTCGTCGGCGGCAGGAGCCTTGCCGAGGTGGCCGAGCGCTGCGGCTTTTGCGACGTCTATCATTTCAGCCGCGAATTCAAGCGCTCGACCGGCGTCGCGCCCTCGTCCTGGCGGCGCAACGAGCTCGGAACGAAGAGCTTGCCGCGCTGAGCGGCGATCTACGAGAGTTTCTTATCACCGATGATGAATGTCGCTAGACCTATGTGCCCGGCCGTGACCTGATAGATCGCCACCATCTCGACATGGCCCGGCCCTTCCGGGAAGGTTCGCGCGACATGCTCATGATCGATCACGGTATTGCCGAGCACGATCCGCGATTTGAGATGCGCGTGCAGATCAGGATCCTGGAAGCGCGTGGTCATCCGTGCACGGATGGCATCATGGCCCTCCGCCAGCAGCTTGTCCGGATATTCATATTGCCTAGCGTCAGGCGCATAGGTGGCGAGCCACGCTTCCATATCATGAGCATTGTAGGCGTCCAACTGACGTTGGACGACGCTCGTGGGATCTTCCGCTTGCGACATGTCAGCCTCTGCGGCGCCGGCGCCGCTCACCGCCATCGGCTTCCGGCGGCGTGATGATCTTGGGCGCCGGGAACTTCACTTCCTTGGCGAGATTGGCGAAGACCGCCGTCTTGTGCGGGATGGCCATCGCCTCGACGAAATGCTGCTGGAACAGAGGCTCGACCGCCGTCTCGATCTTCTCGATGCGCCTGACGACATGCTCGATCTCATCGCGCGCCTTGGTGTTGAGAAGTGCTATACGCGCACCCGTGCCCGCCGCGTTGCCGGCCGACTGCACCTTATCGAGCGGACAATCGGGAATGAGCCCCAGGATCATCGCGAATTTGACGTCGATATGGCTGCCGAAGGCGCCGGCGAGGCGGATGCGGTCGACATGGTCGATGCCGAGCTTGTCCATGAGCAGCCGCGTGCCGGCATAAAGGGCGGCCTTGGCGAGCTGGATGGCGCGCACATCGTTCTGGGTGATGGCGATGAAGGGCTCGCCGTCGCGCACCACATAGGTGAAAGTGCGCTTATGCGGCCTGATGCGCGGCGACCGTTCCGCCATCGCGCCATCGACCAGACCGTCCTGATTGATGATGCCGGCAAGATACATTTCGGCGATGACTTCGATGATGCCGGAGCCGCAAATGCCGGTGACGCCGGTCGAGGCGACCGCGTCCTCGAAGCCCGGCTCGTCCGACCAGAGATCGGAGCCGATCACCCGATAGCGCGGTTCGAGCGTCTCGGGATCGATGCGGATACGTTCTATCGCGCCGGGGGCGGCGCGCTGCCCGCACGTGATCTGGGCGCCCTCGAAAGCGGGGCCGGTCGGTGACGAGCAGGCCAGCAAGCGGTGCTTGGAGCCGAGCACGATCTCGGCATTGGTGCCGACATCGACGATGAGCATGTTGTCTTCGGAATATTGCGGCGATTCCGACAAGACCACGCCCGCGGTGTCGGCGCCGACATGGCCCGCGATGCAGGGCAGCACATAGACTTGCGCGCCGTGATTGAGGTCGAGATCGAGCTCGCGGGCGGGCCGTGTCACCGAGAGCCCGGTGGCGAGCGCGAAGGGCGCGCCCCCGAGCTCGGTCGGATCGATGCCGAGGAAGAGATGATGCATGACCGGATTGCCGACCAGCACGGCTTCGAGAATGTCGGTCTTCTCGATCGAAGCTTCCTGGGCGACCTGGGCCGCCAAGGTATTCAGCGCCTCGCGCACGGTCGCGGTCATTTCCTTCTCGCCGCCCGGATTCATCATCACATAGGAGACGCGGCTCATGAGGTCTTCGCCGAAGCGGATCTGCGGATTCATGAGGCCGGAGGAGGCAGCGACCTCGCCGGTCGAGAGATTGCACAGATGCGCCGCGATGGTGGTCGAGCCGACGTCGATGGCAAGGCCGAAGGCGCTGTCGTGATAGCCGGGCCAGATCGCCGTGATGACATTGCCGCCGCCGGCGGGGCGCGAGAACACGGCGACGGTGATCTTCCATTCGCCCTGGCGCAGCACCTTTTGCAGGTTCTGGATGATGGCGAGGCTGGCCGAGACATTCTTCACATCCCACTGCTCCTCGAGGGCGCGATAGACGCGCTCGAGATCGGAGGAGGGCTTGTGCATGTCGGGCTCTTCCACCTCGATGTAATGGAGGCGGGTCGCCGGATGCATGTCGATGGCGCGCGCCTCGGCGCGCTTCCTCACCACCTGCTTGTGCACCTGGCTTTCGGGCGGCACGTCGATGACGGCATCGCCCAAGAGCTTGGTCTGGCAGGAGAGGCGGCGGCCGGCGAGAAGGCCGCGCTTGTCGTCATAGCGCTTCTCGACGGCGGAGAATTCGCTGAGATGCGAGACGCTCGATCTTATGCCGTGCTTGGCGAATTCGCCCTCGCCGATGGTGATCTGGCAGCGCCCGCAAATGGCGCGCCCGCCGCAAACGGAATCGATATCGACGCCGAGCGAGCGGGCCGCCTGCAGCACCGGCGTGCCGATCGGGAAGCGTCCGCGCTTGCCGGACGGCGTGAAAACGATCAGGGCATCACTTCTGGTGTCGGCCATATCACCTATCCACGGCGCCGGCGCCGCTCCTCGCGCGCCCGGCGGCGGGATTCGACATCTTCACCGGAGGCGCCGGGCAATCCATCGCCGACGGCTTGCGAAACCGCGGCGGGAGTCGACATTTCGCGGAACTTGTTCGTCCACACTTTGCAGTTCCGGTCGGTGCCGTTAAGGACGTTGGCCGCCAGGATAGCATGCATGTCTTCGTCATGGAGCGGATTCATGATCGCCGAGGTCATGCCGTGCGACGCCGCCATGGCAAGGAAATAGCCGGTGAGCACGCGCCTGTTCGGCATACCGAAGGCGATGTTCGAGGCCCCGCAGGTCGTGTTCACTTTCAGCTCCTCGCGCAGGCGCCGCACCAGGCGGAACACCTGCTGGCCGGCCGTGCCCATGGCGCCGATCGGCATGACCAGGGGATCGACGACGACGTCTTCCGGCTTGATGCCGAAATCGGCGGCGCGCTGCACGATCTTCTTCGCCACTTCGAAGCGCACATCGGGATCTTCCGAGATGCCGCTCTCGTCATTGGAGATGGCGACCACCGGCACGTTGTATTTGGCGACCAGCGGCAGGATGGCTTCGAGCTTCTCTTCCTCGCCGGTCACCGAATTGACCAGCGGTCGGCCCTTGGCGGTCTCGAGGCCGACCTTGAGGGCGGCCGACACCGATGAGTCGATGCAGAGCGGCAGGTCGGTGACCGACTGCACGATCTCGATCGTCTGCTTGAGCAGCGGCGGCTCGGTCTCATTGGGATTGACCGCGGTGACGCCGGCATTGACGTCGAGCACATTGGCGCCGGCCTCGGTCTGGGCAAGGGCGTCCTTGATCACCGTCTCGAAATTGCCGGCCTGCATCTCGGCCGCGAGCTTCTTGCGACCGGTGGGGTTGATGCGCTCGCCGATGACGCAGAAGGGGCGCTCGAAGCCGATCAGGAATTGCTTTTTTTCAGAAGCGATAAGGGTCTGGGTCATCTTTGTCCTCGAAACGGGGGTGAGGTTCAGGATTTTGCCGCGCCGCCATTGGCGATCAGGGCTTTGAGCCGTTCTTTGTCATAGGCCTGTTCGATCTCGGCCTTGGCCTTGTCGGCCTCCGCCATGAGATCATCGCCGACGGCGACCGGATCGGCGCGCCGCCAGTCGGCGAGATAGGCGTCGGTATCGGAAGCCCCGCCGCGCATGGCGGCCATGTCGATCGCTTCCTGGAAGCGGTCGGCGAGCATGCGCTTCTCCTCCTTGCGTCCGGCCTTGACCGAGACGGCGGAAGGAATGTCGCGCCAATAGGTGATCACCAGATTAGCCATGGCAGTTCTATGACCTTTCCTCACTCGTCAGGTCCGTCCGAAAGCGACATTTAGCCGATGGAGGCCGAATCTCGAAGCTTCGCGATGTCGCCCGCCGTGAGGCCGAGGACCCTGCTGAGGACATCTTCTGTCGCATCTCCCAGGCGAGGTGCCGCTTTTGCGTATTCGATCGGTGTCGCCGAGAACCTGACCGGATTGGCGACCCCTGGCGTCTCGGTGCCGTCCTCGCGGGTCAGCGTGACACTGAGGCCGCGCGCATTGACCTGGGGGTCGGCGAAGACCTGGTCGATCGTGTTGATCGGCCCGCAGGGCACGGCGGCGGCCTCCAAGGCTTCGATCCATTCCGCGGTCTTGCGCCGAGTCATCGGCTCGGTGAGGAGCGCTATGAGCGCCTCGCGATGGTGGACGCGGTCGCTGTTGGAGCGGAAGCGCGGATCATCGGCAATCTCGGGCACGCCCGCGATCTTCGTATATTCGCGGAACTGCCGCTCATTGCCGACCGCGATGATGATGAAGCCGTCCTCGGTGGCGAAGGTCTGATAAGGCACGATATTGGGATGGGCGTTGCCGAGGCGCCTGGGTGCCTTGCCGCCGACCAGGAAATTGAGCGCCTGGTTGGCGAGGACGGCGACCTGGGTGTCGAGCAGAGCGAGGTCGAGATATTGCCCTTCGCCCGTCCGGTCGCGGTGATGAAGTGCCGCCAGCACGCCGATCGTTGCGTAAAGTCCGGTGAACACATCGGCGAAGGCGACACCGGTCTTGACCGGCTCGGCGCCGGGTGTCCCGTCCGGCTGGCCGGTGATCGACATGATGCCGCCCATGCCCTGGATCATGAAGTCATAGCCGGCGCGCTGCGCATAGGGGCCCGTCTGGCCGAAACCGGTGATCGAGCAATAGATGATCTTTGGATTGATCGCCTTCAGGCTCGCATAATCGAGGCCGTATTTCTTGAGGCCGCCGACCTTGAAGTTCTCCATGACGATGTCGGACTTGGCCGCAAGCTCACGCAGGAGCTTCTGGCCTTCGAGTTTCGTCATGTCGATCGCGACCGACTGCTTGCCGCGGTTGGCGGAGAGATAATAGGCGGCATCGCCGCGCGATCCGTCCGGGTTGGTGACGAAGGGCGGGCCCCAGCCGCGCGTGTCGTCGCCTTCGCCGGGCTTCTCGACCTTGATCACCTCGGCGCCGAAATCGGCAAAAATCTGCGTCGCCCAGGGGCCGGCCAGCACGCGTGTGAGATCGAGAATACGGATGTTCTTAAGCGGCCCGGCCATGCGTTACTCCTTAGCGCGCTTCCCGGCGAGGTGGACTCCACCTCGCCGAAAAGGATTCGCGCCAAATTATTATGTTGGAGCAAATCCTTATCGCCAAAGTCGGGAGACTTTGGCGGGATTTGCTCCGAGGGAGCATGCTTCTAGCCTTTGATTCCCTCAGCTGCAAATATTGGCCGGCATGCGCAGGGAGCGCAGCGGCAAAGCCCCTCGCTTCTTCCAAGGCGAGACTCAGATCAGCCAAAAATCATTCTGGCCCTTCTGCCGTCTTTCGCAGCGATCCAGGACCTGGCTGATCCTGAGATGAAGGCCGATGTCATAGGCGTCCGCCGGCCGCGCTTCATATTCATGAAGGCGTGCGACGCTGATGCCGACTTCGTTTGCGAGCTGGGCCTCGGAGATTCCGAGCCCGACCCGGCGATGCCGGTCGGAGGCCGGTGAAAATCTGTTCTCGACGGGCTTGTCCATCATCGTGATCCAGTTATATCGTATAACGATATATTAATAGCACAATCCCGGCGAATGTGACAGATTTTTCAGCCCGCCAGGCGCTGCCACAGAGGCTCGGCCACCACGATGCCGGCCTGCCGGGCCAAAGCGAGCTTTTCCTCATATGGGTTCTTTGTCCGCTCGCCGCCCAGCGCGAAGGCCGGATCGACCGGGCAGCCGATGCCGATATTGGCCTTGACCGAGAAGGGCAGGAGATAGAGCCCATGGTGGACATTACGCAGGAAGAGCCGGCCCTGCGGCTCGACCATCCGGGCGACAGGAGGGCCAAGGAAGACACAGGAAATGTTCCCCAGATCGAGGCCAAGGACGTCCGCTTCGAGGACCGGATGACGAGCCTCAGGCGGCGTCGCATCGAGGGCTTCGAGCAGGAGCTCGACCCCCGGATAGGCGCAGGCCGCAAGCCAAGCGCAGGCCCAGCCGCTCTCTTCCGCAATGTCGGGCGAACCGCTCTCCCGCAACCGCCGGGCAGCAGCGGCAGACAGGTCATCAAAGCCTATGGGCACCTCTTGGGTCCTCTCCTGGGCGCAGGCTGAGCCTAGGGCTGGCCCCGCTTTTGCAAAATCGTCGTCCAACTGTCTCAAAACTGTAACCCGACCGTAGCCCGACCGTCATCGAGCGCCTTGGGTGGGAGGAATGCGATGTTCCGGTCTGCCGTGCGGCTTTTGGCAAATCATGCCGTTCTTCTCAAGATTCTCCTGCTTTCGGCATTCATTGCCCTGACCAATTTCGGCTTTGTCGGCCGTATCGACGTCCTCGTCGCGCAAAATCGCTACGTCACCCTCATCGCCTTCCTGGGCGTGTGGCTCCTGTCGGTTGCCGCCATTTTCGTAGCAGCATTTCAGCCGCGCTGGTCCTCGCGCCTGTTCTGGGCCGTGATCCTAGCCGTGTCGACCGCAGGCTCCGTCGGCTATTACAGCATCAGCGGGTCGGAATTCACCGTATTCGATGTTGTATCACTGTGGAACGCCCGCCAGGAAGCCGGACGGGCGGCGGATTTCTATGGCTGGCATCTGATGATGTCGGCCGGCCTCACCTTGGTCGCCGGGCTGTTGATCATGGGATTCCCGGCACCGTTGCGTAGGGCAAAGGCCCGTCTGTGGATGGGCCGCCTCGCTGTCCTGCCGATTCTGCCCTTCGCCGCAATCGCGCTGATCGTGGCGATGAAGTCGGGCAGCGGCCAGCAGGCGATGCCGAAGCAATTCGCGCCCCTTTCCGTCACCGCCTTCGCGGCGGGAAAGATCGCGACCCTGGAAAACCAGGTCCGCGGTGAGGTGACGTGGACGCCAGATCCGCAAGCGCGGGTGAAGAATATCCTCATGCTGGTCGATGAGAGCGTTCGCGCCGATTATCTCGATTTTTCTCCCGGCAACCCGGTCACGCCGGATCTGCCGGCGCTCAAGGCGAATTTCGTGGATTTCGGTCCGGCGGCGTCGGGCGGCAATTGCAGCCACTATTCCAATTTCATCCTGCGCAGCGGCGCCAGGCGGAGCGATCTCACGACCAGCGTCAACACCAACCCGCTGATCTGGAGCTATGCCAAGAAGGCCGGGTACCGCACCGTCTTCATCGATGCCCAGGGCGCCATCATGAAGAATCCCGGCAAGCTTACGAACTTCATGACGATCTCGGAGACCCGCAATATCGATCGCTATGTTTCGCTCGACTATGTAACGCCCGATCAGGCCGATTTCGAGCTCCTGCGCATCATCGCCGAGGAACTGAAGGGTGATCAGCCGGTCTTCATCTACGCCAACAAGAACGGCGCGCATTTCCCCTATGATGCGACCTATCCCAAGGACCAGGCGAAGTTCGGTCCGACCATGATCGAAAGCGGTTCCAGCGATACCCCGCACCGGATCGCGTCCTATCGCAACGCCATCTCCTGGTCGGTCGACCATTTCTTCGACCGGTTCTTCAAGGACATCGGTCTTTCGAATCTGGCGATGGTCTATACCTCCGATCACGGGCAGGCGCTCCGCGAGGGCCAGCTCACCCATTGCTCGATCGAGGATCCCGATCCGCGCCAGGGCCTCGTTCCGCTGCTCGCTTTTGCGAGCGATCCCGGCCTGCGCGCCAGGCTCGAAGAAGGGGCGCGCTCGAGCCACGGCTGGGCGAGCCACTTCACCATCGTGCCGAGCCTTCTCGAAATGATGGGTTATACCCATGCCGACGTCGCGAGCTATTACGACGAGTCGCTCTTCGCCCGGCCGTCAGTCGCGCCGGCCTTCACCAGCGGCGACATCTTTGGCCTGTTCTCCAAGGAAGTGCTCTGGCATCCGATCGATCTCACGCAGGACTATCGCGAGCCGGAGTCGCTCGAAAGCAAGCCGCGCGCACCGCAGACAGCGAGCGTCACGCCATGAGAACGCTTTCCCGCAAGCTCGGCAAGACGGAGCATGATCTGCGCTTCGTGCTGCCCAATCTCTTTACCGCCGCTTCGCTGTGCGCCGGCATGACCGCCCTTCTGCTCGCCGCGCAGGACCGCATCGAGCTTGCCGTGCTCTCGGTCTTCCTCGCCGCCATCCTCGATGCCTGCGACGGCCGCATCGCCCGCCTGACCGGCACCACCTCGCGCTTCGGCGGTGAGCTCGACTCGCTCGCCGATGTGGTGAGCTTTGGCGCCGCTCCCGCCTTCATCGTCTATTGCTGGGGCCTCGAGCAGTTCGGCATGACCGGATGGCTGCCCTGCCTGGCGCTCGCCACCTGCTGCGCCTTGCGGCTCGCCCGATTCAACGTGGCGCAATTGGATGCCAACGCACCCGCCTGGATGGCGAATTATTTCACCGGCGTTCCGGCACCCGCCGGCGCCTTCCTGGCGCTCGCCCCCATTCTCGCCCAATTGTCGGGCGCTCTCGGCCATGACGCGGCGTCTTGGCTTGCGCTCGGCGTGCTGACAGCGGTGGCCGGCCTGATGATCAGCACCTGGCCGACCTTTTCGGGCAAAGCCCTTGGCCGCAAGGCATCCCGTCTCATGCTTCTGCCGCCGGTGGCCTTGGCGGGACTATTGGCGCTCGGCCTGCTGAAATGGCCCTGGGCCACATTGCTTACCATGGCGGTTCTCTATGTCGCGACGCTGCCCGTATCCAGATGGCGCCATGGCGTGCTGCTGGCCAGGGCTCGGCCTTGAGGTCCAGCCGCTTCCGGGACATGGAGCCAGGTTCCGAACCCCATTGCCCGACAGTCATCGGCCCGTCATACTGGACTGAAATCAAGAAAGAGCCGGACCTGCCGGCCACGTAAATTGGGCATTTACATTGGTGCCGCGGGAATAGTCTCGCGGCACTTCGGAGGAAGCAGATGAAGAAATACGATCCCCAAAAGGCGACTTTGGATCTGGTGCGCGCCGCACAGATAAGCCGCCGCAGCCTGCTCAAGGCGAGCCTCGCCGCCGGAGCGGTCGGGCTGACGAGCCCTCTCTATCTCAAACGTGCCTGGTCTTCATCGGGTGAGCTCTCGATCCTCATGTGGTCGGACGAGTATCCGGACCCCGTCATTCCAAATTTCGAGAAGGCGACCGGCATCAAGGTCAACACCACGCCTTTCTCGCAGAACGAAGAGCAGATCAACAAGCTCCAGGCGACGGGCGGCGAAGGCTTCGATCTGTGCTCGCCGACCATGAACCGCGCTCCGCAATATAAGGACCTCGCGGTCTTGGCGCCCTTCGACACCAACAAGCTCAAGAACATCGGCAACATCATTCCCTCGATGCTGGGCAGCGCCAAGGAGCTGTGGGAATGGGAAGGCGGCCTCTATTGGCTGCCGCATGTGTGGGGCTCGGAAGCGATCTCCTACCGCACCGATCTCTATAAGGGCGATCCGGCCCAGCTCTCCTATGGCTCGCTGTGGGATGAAGGCGTCAAGGGCCATGTCCAGGGCCGTCCGCATTCCTATCTGCTGAGCATCGGTCTGTGGTGGGACGCCAATGGCAAGATGCCGTCCAACCGCATGAAGGACGGCTACAAGGACGAGGAATCCTTCAAGAAGCTTTGGGATCCGATCCTCGCCTTCGCCATCGAGAACAAGGCCTTTGTCAAGCAGTTCTGGGATTCGGCCGACAACACCAAGTCGGGCCTCATGGAGAACGATGTTTGGATCGGCCTCACCTGGGACGGCCCGCCGATCTCTCTCAAGAAGGAAGGCAAGCCCGTCAACTACACCGCACCCAAGGAAGGCGCCATCGCCTGGGTGGACGGCGCTTCGCTGATGAAGTCGGCCAAGAATGTCGACCAGACCTATGAGTTCCTGAACTTCCTGCAGACGCCTGAATCGTCCGCGCATCTCGCCGAAGGCTCCGGCTACAACCCGGTCATCACCGGCGCCGATGCCTTGCTGTCGGATGCGGCGAAGAAGATCTTCCAGGAAGCCTTCCCGGGAGACGCGCTCAAGAACCTCTGGCCCTGGCCGGTGGAGCCGACTTGGTATGCCGAGATCCGCAGTCAGTATGCGGACAAGTTCAAGGCCGCCTGAGCGGTTTGAAACGAATATCGCAGAGCCGGCCCCGCCACTGTCGGGGCCGGTTTTCATGGCCGGGCTCCGACCCGGCCATCCAGACTCGGCGTGATATAGCTGTTCCACGGACGGGACTGGATGGCCGCCTCAAGGACGGCCATGAATTGCGCTGGACCGGCGCGCCAGAACGGTTTTTACTGACGGCAGAACAGACTTCGCCACAAAGGCGAGCGACAGGGCTTTTAGGTAGGGCAGGGGATGAGCGCTAACGTCGAACTCGACCGCGTTACGGTCAGATTTGGTCAATTCACCGCCGTCAGCGGCGCGTCGCTGCAGATCGCGGGCGGCGAGTTCTTCTCGTTCCTGGGCCCATCGGGGTGCGGCAAGACGACGATCCTCAGGACCGTCTCGGGTTTTCTCGATCCTTCCGAAGGGGCTGTGCGCATCGCCGGACAGGATATGGCGGGCATCGGGCCGAACAAGCGGCCGACGGCGCTCATCTTCCAGAATCTGGCGCTCTTCCCGCTGATGACGGTTGCCGAGAACATCACTTATGGATTGCGCGTGCGTGGCGTCTCCAAACCCGAGCGCATGAAGAAGGCAGACGAACTGCTCAGCCTGATCGCCCTTCCCGGACAGGGCAAGAAGCTGGTGAGCGAGCTTTCCGGCGGCCAGAAGCAGCGTGTCGCCATTGCTCGCGCGCTTGCCGTCGAACCGAAAGTGCTGCTGCTCGACGAGCCACTCTCGGCGCTTGACCTCAAGCTGCGCCAGCATATGCGAACCGAATTGCGCGCCATCCAGCAGCGTGTCGGCATCACCTTCATCTACATCACCCACGACCAGGGCGAGGCGCTCACCATGTCGGACCGCATCGCGGTCATGAACAATGGCGTCATCGAGCAGATTGGCGACGGCAAGGTGGTCTATGACGCGCCAAAGACCGCCTTCGTCGCTTCCTTCGTGGGCGAGAACAATCCTTTCCCCGGGCGCGTCAGCAAGGCCGATGCATCGGGCGCCGTCATCGACACGGCCTTCGGCCCCTTGCGCGGGCGCAATCCCGGAGGCGTCAAGGCCGGCGACAAGGCCATTCTCTTCATCCGCCCCGAGGCGCTGCGCCTCGGCAAGGGCGCACCGGATGCGACCATCACCTCGACGGTCCTCAGTGTCGCTTTTGAAGGCAATGCCAGTCACATATTCCTGAAGGGTGCAGCCAAAAAGGACATCACGCTCACCGTCGGGCGCCTCGAGCGCGTGACGATACCCGAGCAAGGCGTCGAGGCGCAGGTCACCTACGATCCCGAGCTGGGGCTGGTTCTCCCGGAAGGAAGCATGGCCCGTGAGTAGGCTTCTCGTTTACCTCATCCCGGTGCTGGTCATCGCCGCCTTCATGGTGATGGCGCGCTATGAGCAGCGCTTGGCCCATGATCCGACCCATCGCGGCTTCTTCGAGCGCAACGGCCCGGTACTGGGCCTCGTCTTCATCGGGCTGGTGGCCTTCTGGATGCTCATGCTGGTTGTGCTGCCCTATCTCTATATGGTGCAGGAGAGCTTCCATCCGAAGCTGGTCGCCGCCGACCGCGGCGGGCCGAAGGACATACTGACGCTCGATCAATATCGCTCCTTCTTCATCCAGCCGACCGATGGCTCGGTCAACACGACCCATCTCTGGGCTTTCTTCTTTACGCTTGCCATTTCAGCGCTCGTGACCTTTCTCAATTTCGCGATCTGCTATCCTTTGGCGTATTACATGGCGCAGGCCGGAAGCGCGCAGAAGGTTCGCCTCCTGATGCTGGCACTGATCGTTCCCTATTGGGTGAACGAGATCCTGCGCGCCTTCTCGCTGCGCTTGCTCTTGGCCAGCAAGGGTCTCATCAACCAGATGCTCATGGGGCTCGGGCTCACCGATGCGCCGATCGACTTCCTCGGCAACAATGTCGGCCTCTATGTCGGCCTGTCCTATGCCTATCTCCTTGTGATGGTCTTCCCGCTCTACAATGCGATCGAGAGCCTGGACAAGAACCAGATCGAGGCGGCGCGCGATCTCGGCGCCTCCTGGTGGAGCATCCATAAGGATGTGGTCATCCCCTATGCCAAGCCCGGCATCGCGTCGGGCTGCACCATGGTCTTCATGCTGTCGGCGGGCTCGCTGGCGGCACCTCAGTTCCTCGGCGGGCCCAACACCTTGTGGTTCACCTCGATCGTCTATGATTTCTTCTTCCAGGCCTTCAACTGGCCGCGGGGGGCGGCTTACGCCTTCATCCTGCTTGCCGCCTGCATCGCGCTCGTCCTGCTGATGCTCCGCCTGTTCAAGGTCAGTCTCGGGGAGGCGATAAAATGAGCTCCCGGACGATCAACAAGGTGATGATCGGCTTCTATATCCTGCTGTTCTTCGCTTATCTCTTCGGCCCGCTGGTGGTCATGAGCATCACCGCCTTCAACACGCCGTCCTACCCGACGGCCTATCCCTTCGAAGGCTTCACGCTCGGCTGGTTCGTCAAATTATGGAACCATCGGGCCATGATGGACGGCCTCATCAATTCGATCATCATCGGCATCGGCGTCATCTGCGTGTCGGTGCCGGTGGGCCTTGCCGCCTCCATCGTGATGAACCAGATCTATCACCGTGCCCGCTCGCTCTACTATCTGGTGACCGTGTCGCCGGTGCTGACACCCGGCGTCATCATCGGCATCTCGACCGTGATCTTCTGGCGCGATTTTTCCGAGATGACCGGCACGCGCGGGGTTTTCTACAAAGGCATCGTGCTCGCCATCTTCGGCCAGTCGAGCTTCATCGCCGCCTATTGCCTTCTCATCATCATGGCACGGCTGCAGCGTTTCGACCGCGCCCAGGAGGAGGCCGCCCTCGATCTCGGCGCCAGCTACCCGCAGGTCTTCTGGCATATATTGCTGCCGTTCCTGAAGCCGGCCTTGATCTCGGCCGCCGTCATCGCCTTCCTGTCGTCCTTCGAGAACTACAACACCACCACATTCGCGATCCTCGCCGACAAGACGCTGGTGACGGTTCTCGCCGGCGAGGTCCGGCAGGGCACGACGCCGGCGTTGTCGGCGCTGGCCTTCATCATCATCGCGATCTCGCTCCTCGGCGCGATCGCCTATGAGATCATGAAGCGGCGCGAAGAGCGCCAGAGTGCGAGGCTCGCGGAACAGGCGAAGCGCGCCGAGCGCGGCGAGCTTGCCCAGAGTCCGGCGCTCGCAGCACCTGCCTGAATGCTCAATCAGTTCGGCCCTTAACGATGATTGCGGGAAATTCCGGTGATTATCGAATAACTTGCCGCGTTCGCTAAGATTGTAGCCATTCACGCAACATCGAATTTATTAATCCCTGCGAATGTTCGCGTACCTGCCTTCACGGTATTTTTGACGGCGCGGCAAAAGATGGCGAAATTTCCAGACTGCATTAAATTTTTACTGGGAAACGAGCGCGGAAGCACCGCGGTCATTGTTGCCCTCTCCATGCCATTGGTCGTGGCGGGCGCCGCTTTCGGCGTTGAAACCTCCTTTTGGTATTACAGGGATATGCAACTGCAGGCGGCGGCTGATGCTGCCGCCTATGCCGGCGCCCTGGAGAAGCGTGCCGGCTCGAATCAAGAGGCGGTCAAGCAGGCTGCGACGAATGTTGCCGTCACCAATGGCTTCCGCCAGGCGATCGGAACAGCGGACCTCAATTCGCCGCCCTCATCGGGCGCCCATATCACCTCCAAGGCCGTGGAGGTCTTGCTCGCGGAAAACACGCCGCGTTTCTTCTCCTCCTTCTTCGTGAAGACACCGGTCGTCATTCGAGCGCGGGCGGTTGCAACTTACGAGGATGCCGGCAGCGCCTGCATCCTGGCCTTGCATAAATCGACGCCCAAGGCCGCGCTGTTTTCCGGCAGCTCGACCAGCAAGTTCCTGGGCTGCAGCGTCATGGCGAACTCGCTCGCCACCGACGCCGTGACGGTGCAAGGCACCGGCAAGCTGGAAACCAGTTGCATCTACTCGGTCGGCGGCGTGAGTCTCGGCGATGGCGCAGTGCTGAATGACTGCAAATCCGCGCAAATCGGCGTGCCGCCGGTCGGTGATCCCTATGCGGACGTCGAGCCTCCTGCGATCCCTGAAACTTGCCAAAGCGACAGCGGGCCGACATTGCAGCCGGGAAAATATTGCGGCGGCCTGACACTGAAGGGAACGATGACGCTCGATCCGGGTGTCTATGTCATTTCCGGCGGCGACTTCAAGGTCAATGCAAATGCGAACATATCCGGCTCAGGCGTCATGATCTATCTGACCGACGGCGCCAGGGTCAGCATGAACGGCACAGCCACGGTGAAGTTGAGCGCGGCCACCACGGGAGATTATTCGGGTCTCCTGTTCTTCGGCGACCGCACCGATACGGGTTCGACGAAGAACAACTTCAACGGCACGGCGGATTCCGAACTTACCGGTGCCCTCTATTTCGCCAGCCAGGATATCCAGTTCCTCGGCAATTTTTCCGGCATCGACGGCTGCACCCAGGTCGTCGGCCTTACCGTCGAATGGACCGGCAACGCCAGTGTCAGCAAAGACTGCACGGCTCACGGAATGAAGGCCATTCCCGCAACTCAGCTGGTGAAGCTGGTCGAGTGAACCCATGAATTGCCTGCGCCGGTTCATCACCCACAGCGGAGGCGTCTCCGCCATCGAGTTCGCTCTTGTCGCACCGATGCTCATTCTGGTGCTGGCCGGCGTGGTGACGGGCTGGACCTATTCGATGCAGCTCATGGAGATGCGCACGGCGGTGAAGACGGGCGCGAACTATATTCTGCAGGGCGGCGTGGACCTCGATGCCGCCAAGAGTGCCGTGCTGCTGTCATGGGCGAACAAGCCGGGAGACGCGAACGTGCAAATTGTTCGTCAATGCTCCTGCGCTGGAACGGTCAGCGCGTGTTCGACGGTTTGCACCGGCAATGGCGCGATCCCGAATATGTCGGTGATCATCACCGCGAGTGGGTCCGTCGATATGCCGCTCCACAATCTGTTTGCGACGGCCAGGGTGCAAGCGCGCCGCGAGGACGTCATCCGTGTGCGCTAAAGCCGTTTTGGCAAGATTGGCGGGCGGTTCACTCGGCCTGTGGCGGTCGAACTCCGGAGCGGCGGCCGTGGAGTTCGCCTTTGTGCTCCCGCTTCTCCTTGTTCTGATACTGGGCGTCTATACCGTGGGCGCCGTCATGCATTCCATATCGAGTGTGCGCTACGCGCTCGAGGAGACGGCGCGAACGCTGCAGATGAATCCAAAGCTTACACAGAGTGATCTGCAGAAAGCCATCGACGGCAAGCTGGTGAACTATGGCAAGCAAGCGGTCACACTGACGATGACGGTCCAGAAGAACGATTCCGGCTCGGATGTCGCGCGTCTGACCGCAAGCTATCCCTATATGATCGCGGTTCCGTTCATTCCCAAATATGAGGGCGCCTACCAGCAGACGGTCGACATTTTTCTGGTGATCGCGCCCTGATCACGTCACGGCCGTTGCCTAATGCCACGTTCCGCGCTCGGCCTGAGGATCCATGTCAGCCGGATGGCGGTTGAGGAAGGCATCCATATGGACGACGATCTTGTCGGCCGCGGCATGCACCACGGCATACATGGCGGGCTCATCGCTGTAGATCGTCGCGACTGAATCCGAGACCAGCGGCAATTGATGCACGAGGCTCGGCGGCGCCGAGAAGCTCATGCCGCGGAACTGGCCGCTGATCGGGCGATGGGCGTGACCGAAGAAGATGTGTCGCACCGCATGGCCATGAAGGAGCGCCAGGAAGTCTTCGGCGTCATCGAGCATGATCAGATCCATGAGATCGTGAGCGATGGCGAAAGGCGGATGGTGCATGAAGAGATAGAGCGGATGCTTGCCGGCGGCGGCAAGCTCGGTTTTGAGCCACGCCTGGCGCTGGGCGCAATAGAGCCCGGCTGAGGAGGGCGGTCCCTTCAGCGTGTCGAGGAACAGGAAGCGGGTGCCGTCCCGCGTGATGGCGCTCTGGACGAAGCCATTGTCGTCCTTGGGTCCTTCGGTGAAGACCGACAGGAAATGGGCGCGGTCGTCGTGATTGCCGAGCATGACATGGGTTTCGATGGGAAAATCGGCCAGGCGGGCCTTGAGCTGGCGGTAGGCCAGGACATCACCCTTCTCGGCGAGATCGCCGCTGATGACCACGAAGGCCGCATCGCTGTGGAGCTTGATGATATCGTCGAGACAGGTCTCGAGGCGGACGAAGGGATCGAGGCCCCAGAGCTTGTCGCCCTTGGGCACCAGATGCAGGTCGCTGACATGGATGAATTTCACGGGTTCCTGTCCCAATTTTTGCCGGCCCACCAGAGATTAGCGCATTGACGGGGACTATTTCGACCTCTTTTCGGGCTTGATGCGTGAGTCGCGCAAAAGCCCGGCGGCCTCGATGATCGGATAGCCGGCCGAGACGATATGCGAATTGATCCGGTGCAGATCGCGGATCAGGTCAACGAAAAGGGCGCTCTTGCGCAGGGAAGCGCCCCGCGCCTTGCCGCTGTCGCGGAAATGCTCATCGATGATCCGGTTCTCGAGCGTGCGGAAGGCGTTCTTCTGCTCGACCAGCCGCTTGGCGCCTTCGACGTCGCTCGACGTCAGGACCCCGGTGGCGAGCCTCAGCGACTGGCTGATGATGAGGCACAGATCATCGAGCGAGGCGTGCTGCTCGAGGGTGAAGTTGATGCTCTGCTTGGCCTTGGCCTTGATGCGATCGGCAAGATTGAGATGGATGACGTCGCCCGCGTGTTCCAGGTTGCTGGCATAGAGCATGATCTCGAGCGCCCGCTGGGTGTCCTTCTTCTCGAGCTCCGACTGGGTCAGGTCGGAGAGATATCCATGCACCGAGGCCTGATAGCGGTTCAGCCGCTCGTCGAGCGCCTTGAGCTCCTTGAGCTTCTCGAGGCTGCCGCTGCGCAGCGCCACGATCGCCATGTCGAACATGCGGTCGAGCAGCTCGCTCATGCGCACGGTTTCGAGCGTCGCATTGGAAAGCGCGACGCTGGGCGTCGAAAGCGCCATCTTGTCGAGATAGCGCGGCTGGCTGAGATTGTCGGGCGCCTGCTTCACGTCCGGCGCGACGCGCCGCATGAGATTAGCGACCGGCCGCGTGAACGGCAGGTAGACCAGCGCGGCAAGCAGGTTGAAGCCGGCATGGAAGACGACGGCCATCTCGACCAGACCGACCGGAAGCTCTGTCAGATAAGGCGCGATCCGGCTCACGAAAGGGAGCAGGACGATGGCGACGGTGCCGCGGCAGAACAGGTTGGCGAGCGGCAGGCGGCGGGCCTCGGGCGGCATTTGCAGTGTCGCCGTCACCGCCGGCAGGCCGCCGCCGCAATTTACCCCCAAGATGAAGCTCAAGGCTCCCGCGATGTCGAGGCTGCCATTGGCGAGGAAGGAGGCGATGAGGAGGATGACGGCAAGCGTCGAATGGCAGAGCCAGGCAAGGACCGCGCCGACGATGAAGGCGAGAAGCGGCTCGCGCCCGATGGCGGTCAGGGCGTCGTGGAACAGGCTCGCCTCGCGCAAGGGGACGGTGGCGCCGACGATGAGCTTGAGCGACAACAGCATCAGGCCGAAGCCGATGAGCATGCGGCCGAAATTATGCGGACGAAACTCGCTCGAGGCCGAGAAGGTCACGTAGCCGGCAAAGAGGAGGAGCGGCGCTCCCCACAAGGCGTAGGAGCTCGACGAGGCGAAGACGGCCGAGACGAGTGCCGATCCGACATCGGCGCCGAGCAACACTGCGAGCCCGATCGCCGTGCCGATGGCGCCGCTGCCGGCGAGCCCCGCCATGATCAGCGCCATGGCGGTGGCGCTGCCGAGAGCTGCCGTCGCGAGGCCGCCTGCCACGAAGGCGGAAATCCTATTGCCGAGCCGCTGCTGGATGAAGTGCTTCAGCCGGTCGCCCCAGCCGCGCATGATGCCGGTGCGCACCATGCGCACGCCCCAGAGCAGCATCGCGACACCGCCCAGAAGCTCGATGATGACCGTTGTGCCGGCGGTCATGACCGATAGACCTTACCCTCGCCCCCAACGGGGGAGAGGGAGGGGCCCAATGCGGAGCATTGGGAGGGTGAGGGGGAACGGACGGAGGCAATGAGTCCGCTGCGGCGCCGGTTCCCCTTCACCCTAGCCCTCTCCCCCGCAGGGGGAGAGGGGATTCTCTTTATGGCCAGGGCAGGGACCAGGTTTTCACATTGGTGTAGAATTTCATCGCCTCCAGCACGCCCTCTTTGATGCCGTTGCCGGAATCCTTGATACCGCCGAAAGGCGACATCTCGATCCGGTATCCCGGCACTTCCCAGATGTTCACGGTGCCGACATTCAGTCCTTCGATGAAACGGGTGATCCGGTCAAGCCGGTTGGTGCACACGCCGGAGGATAAACCAAAGGGCGTGGAGTTGGAGATCCAGATCACCGCCTCATCGTCATTGGGCACGCGCACGATCGGGATGATCGGCCCGAAGGTCTCCTCGAAGACGAGCTCCGACTCATGCGGCACGAAGTCGACCGTGATCGGCGGCAGGAGAGCGCCGTTGCGGCCTGGATTGTACAGAACCTTGGCGCCTTGTGATTCCGCAAGATGTACGCGCTTCTCGAACAGGGCGGCCGCCTGTTCGTGGACAACCGTGCCGAGGTCGGTCTCGGGCGCCATCGGGTCGCCGAATCTGATCTTCTTGGCCTTTTCGAGCACCAGAGGCACGAATTTGTCGGCGATGCGCTCCTGCACCAGGATGCGCTTCACCGCGGTGCAACGCTGGCCGGAATTGCGCGTCGCCCCTTGCACGGCGAGCTCGGCCGCCTTGTCGAGATCGGCATCCGACAGGTCATCGAGCACGATCAAGGGATCGTTGCCGCCAAGCTCGAGGGCGGCGCGCCGGTAGCCTGCTTTGCCGGCGATGATCTTGCCGACCTTGACCCCGCCGGTGAAGGTGATGACGTCGATATTTTCGTCCGTCACCATCGCATCGCCGATGTCCTGGGGCCAGCCGGTCACCACCTGGAACATTTCGGGCGGCAGCCCGGCCTCATAGAGAATGTCGGCAAGCGCGATCGCGGTCAGGGGTGTCAGCTCGGTCGGCTTGCACACGACGCAGTTGTTGGTGGCGATGGCGGGCGCTACCTTGTGCGACACCATGTTGAGCGGATGGTTGAAGGGCGTGATCGCCGAGATGACGCCGACCGGCTCGCGCTTGGTGAAGATCTTGCGCGGCTTGCCTTGCGGGGTGAGGTCGCAGGAGAAGATCTGGCCGTCATCCAGGATGGCGAGCTGGCCCGCCAGCGAATAGACGTCATAGGCGCGCCCGCATTCGTAGAGCGAGTCCTTCTTGGACAGGCCGAGTTCGAGCGTGATGAGATCGGAAAGCTGGTCGCGCCGGTCGCGGATGAGCTCGGCGGTGCGGAACAGGATCTGCTGGCGTTCATAGCGCGTGAGCCTGGGCTTGAAGGCGCGGGCTGTGGCGAAGGCCTTGGCGGCATGCTCGGGCCGTCCCGCCGGCACCGTGCCGATGATCTCGTTCGTATAGGGATAATGGACGGGGACGACATCGTCGGCGGCGACAGGTTTGCCGCCGATCCGCATTGTTCCGGTGATGACCTTGCGCGTGGGGGTGATCTTGTTCATGGGATGGGCTTTCGTTACGCCGCCTGTTCCTGGCGCGCCGCGATGTGATTGCAGCCGATGGCGAAGGCGTCGAAATTGCGCAAGTCGCTGCCGAGGCCTTGCGTCTTGCGGTTGACGATGATGGGGATTTCCTGCTCGGAGAGGCCGCCATGCGAGCGCAATGGCTCGGTGAGGCCGGAAAGATCATGTTTGTCGCGGCTGGTTCCGATCACTTTGCTGTGGCTCTCACCACCCGAAACCACGATGAGATCGCCCATGCGGTCCTCCGGCAGCTCGAAACGGGCCGAGCCTTCCTTGCGGTCAAGCACGACGTCGATGCCGGGCTCACTGGCGATGAGCCCGGCAACAGCCTTGGGCTCGGGCCCATAGAGATAGACCGTGGCGAACGAGCCGAGCGCGCCGTGATGCACGACGTAAGGGTCGGTGATCGGGAGGATCACCTTGGTCTTGCCCGGCCCATAGGCCTGGTCGAGCACATCCTGCAGGAAGACCACGTCGGGCTCGCCATTGCTGAGATGCTTGTCCTTCATGCCGTGATCGGCGACGATGACGATGGTGGCGCCCTCGGCATCGAGCTCGCCCAGATAGCGGTCTATCATGGCGTAGAAGTCATTGGCCTTGCTCACGCCTGGCGCATATTTGTGCTGGATGTAGTCGGTCGTCGACAGATACATGAGGTCGGGCTTCATCGTCTTGAGCAGCGCCACACCCGAAGCGAAGACGAATTCGGAAAGCTCTGCCGAATAGACCTCCGGCACCGGGAGCCCCACGAGCCGGCACGCATCCTCGATGCCGTTCTCAGGCAAGGTCGCCTTGTCGGCTTTTTCCGAGGAGAAGCAGACGGCGCTGCCGTCGAAGGCGAGCCCCTTGCCGAGCAGCAGCCGGAGCTTGTCCTTGGCGGTGATCACCCCGACCTTGGCGCCTTCCTTCTGGAAGGCCGCGAAGATGGTGGGCGCCCTCAGCCACTTGGGATCGTTCATCATCACCTCGCGGCCGGTCTCGGGATCGATGAGATAGTTGCCGCAAATGCCGTGCACGGCCGGCGGCCGGCCGGTGACGATCGACAGGTTGTTGGGATTGGTGAAGCTCGGCATGGCGGAGAGGCCGCGCCGGTTCTCACCCTTGGCGATCATGCGATCGAGATGGGGCATCATGCCCTGGGCGCGGGCGGTCTCCATATAAGCGGGCTCGCTGCCGTCGCAGCAGATGACCACCAGGGGCGCTTGCGGCCAGGCATAGGTCCGGCCGTTCACCGACACGGTTTTTCGATTCTGGATCATGAACTTAGCTCGTCTCTTTGACTCTTTTTCTCAACCTTCGAGCGGCCGCATGTCGGTGACCTTCATTTCCTTGAGCACGTCGCGGATGGCCGTCAGCGCGCCACGGATCACGGTCTCGTCGATCTGGCCGATCGTGCCGATGCGGAAGCTCGGCCGTTTGGTGAGTTTGCCTGGATAGATCGCATAGCCACGCCGTCTCAGCAGCTCATAGAAGGTCTCGAAGCGGAAGCTGGCATCGCGCGGCGTCAGGAAGGTCTGGATGATCGGTCCCGCCTGATCGTCTCGGAGCAAGGTCTCGATACCCATTTCGCGCATGCCCTTGACCAGCACTTCGGCATTGCGCGCATAGCGGGCATGGCGCGCGGCAAGGCCGCCCTCGCGGGCATATTCCTCGAGCGCCTTCTGGAAGGCGACGAGGGCGTGGGTGGGCGGCGTGAAGCGGAACTGGCCGGTGCGCTCGAGCACCGCCCATTGCTCAAAGAGATCGAGCACGGTCGAGTGGCAGATGCCTTCGCTTTCCTCGAGCAGCGTGCGCTTGACCAGGGCATAGGAGAAGCCGGGCACGCCCTCGATGCATTTGTTGGAGGACGACACCATCACATCGATGTTCGAGCTCGCCATGTCGATGGGGATGGCGCCGAAGGAGGACATGGCGTCCACCATCACGGTGAGAGCCCGGCCCGCAACGGCCTTGCAGATCGCCGCGATCGGATTGACGATGCCAGAAGTCGTCTCGCAATGGACGATCCACAGATGGCTGATGGTGCGGTCGGCATTGAGGACGCTGACGATTTCATCCGGCGTCGGCGTTTCGCTGTCGCCCTTGTCGAGCGTCACCACCGGCCGGCCGAGGCGGTTGAGGATCTTCGCCGCCCGCTCGCCATAGGCGCCATTGCACACGACGAGCGTCTTGTAGCGTTTCGACGGGCAGAAGCTGCCGAGTGCCGCTTCGATGGCGAAGGTGCCGGACCCCTGCATGATGACGCATTCGTAGTTGTCGCGGCATTGGGCGAGCTCGAGAAGGGAGGTGCGGATTTTCTTTATGATCCCGCGGAACTCGATGTCGCGCGAGCCGTAATCGGCGAGCATGGCGAGCTTGACACCGCGCGACGTCGTCAAGGGACCCGGGGTGAGGAGATAGGGCATGTCCTCCTGGCCCTCGGGGCCATTGAAGGTCGGCGCGAAACTGGTGGTCAGAACGGTGGCGGTCATGGTGTGCCTCGAAAGCTGGAACAGGGCTGATCACATGTCCGCATTTCGGGCCGATGACGAGCATAAGTCAAATCGTTATCTCATATATTGAATATAAGTTTGACTTATGTAAGAAAGAGCCATGCGCTATGCCCAGCTCAAGGCCTTCCATGCGGTCGCGGCGTATGGCGGGTCCTCCAAGGCCGCCGACAGGCTGGCGCTGACCCAGCCCGCGGTCTCTGACCATATCCGCAAGCTGGAGGCGGCCTATGGATCGGAGCTCTTCCTGCGCCGCCGCGGCGGGGTCGAGCTCACGAGCTTTGCCCGCAAGCTCTATGCCGTGACCGAGCGCATGTTCGAGGCGGAAACGGAAGCGCTCGAGCTGCTCTCGCGCGCCAGGGGCCTCGAGGAGGGAAGTCTCAGCATCGGCGCCGATGCGGCGACCCATCTGCTGCCGCTCATCCGCCGCTTCCGCGAGCGCTACCCCAAGATCGGCCTGCGTCTGGTGGCCGGCAACTCCGCCCAGCTCCTCAGCCGGCTCGATCGCTTCGAGATCGATTTTGCCGTCATCGCCGGAGCGCCGCCGCAGCAGGACTATCACGCGCGATTGCTGCGCGAAGACGCGCTCGCGGCTTTCACCGCGGCAACCCATCCCTTCGCCAGGCGGAGCGAGATCGCCTTCGCCGAATTCGTGCAGCAGCCCGTGGTGCTGCGCGAAGAAGGCTCCGTCACGCGCAACCTGCTTCTGGAGGAAGCCGCCCATCGTGGACTGGCGCTCGCCAATGTGCTGGAGATCGAGAGCCGGGAGGCGGCGCGCGAGGCGGTCGCCAGCGGCTTAGGGGTAGGCATCATCTCGACGGCGGAAATCGTCCCCGATGCCAGGCTTCACAGCTTGCGTTTCGGCGATTGGGAGGCGCGCATGAGCGAATGGCTCGTATGCCTCGCGACCCGCGCCGATCTACATCTCATGCGCGCCGTGCTCGGCCTGCTGCGGCGCTGACAGCTAGCTAACGCAAGCGCGTATCCCGGCGAAGTGGAATCACTTCGCCGATAAGGATTCGCGCCCCATAAGTGTTTTGGAGCAAACCCTTATCGCCAAAGTCTTCAACTTTGGCGGGGTTTGCTCTAGGTCAAGCTCGCGAAGTTGAGAAGTGACATAGTTTCCAATTGGTATAGACTGGACTCATGGTTCAGAAATTCATCGCGGCCTGCGTCCAGAATTGCGCCACGCCTGACGTCGAGGCGGATATCGCCATCCTGGCGAAGCTTATCGACACGGCCGCGGCCAAGGGCGCCGAGCTCATTGCTCTGCCGGAATATTGCGCCGGGCTCGATACCAAGGACGGCATGCTGCATCCTTTCGCGGTGCCGGAAGGCGATCATCCGGTATTGCCCGCCATGGCGGTGCTCGCCAAGGCGCACAAGGCCTGGATCCTCGTGGGCTCGATCGGGGTCAAATCCGCCGACGGGCGCATCTTCAATCGCGGCTACATGATCTCACCCGACGGCGCGATCGCGGCGCGCTACGACAAGATCCATATGTTCGACGTCGATCTGGGCGATGGCCATGTCTATCGCGAGTCCGCCACCATCATGCCGGGCCAGGAAGCCGTGCTCTCACCCTGCATCGGCGGAACGATCGGACTTTCGATCTGCTATGACCTGCGTTTCGCGAGCCTCTACCGCACGCTGGCCAAGGCGGGTGCCCAGATGCTCGCGGTGCCGGCGGCCTTCACCCGCATCACCGGCAAGGCGCATTGGCATATTCTCAATCGCGCCCGCGCCATCGAGAACGGTGCCTATGTCATCGCCCCTTGCCAGTATGGGACGCTCGCCGGCGGATCGGAATGCTATGGCCATTCCCTGATCATCGATCCCTGGGGCCGCGTGCTCGCCGATGGCGGCGAGGCCGAGAATGTCATCACCGCGGAAATCGATCTCGCCGAGGTGGCGAAGACCCGGGCGCGCATTCCGTCTCTCGTCCATGACCGGCCGTTCACGATCGAGAGCATCACGCCGGCTGTCGCGGCGGAGTAGGCGCATCGGCCCGAAAAGTTCATGGTCGCCCTCGAGGCGACCATCCAGCTCAGTCAATTCACGTTCGCGGCGACGACCCTCCTGACATTGTTGCGGTGCACGTCCTCATAGGGCGCGAAATAATTGACCCACTTCGCCTGCAAGGGGCCGGCGATCAGCGTCGCAAGCGCCTGCTCGCGAAGCTCCGGCTCGCCGATGCAGCGCTTCAGCATGCGCACATATTGCTGGGTGGCGCGGATGAGGGGTTTCTCATAGCCGCCGCCCGCGATGACATTGGGATCGCCGTGATTGGGCAGGATGCGCGAGATCGGCCAGCTCCACAGCCGGTCGAGCTCGGCCAGATGCGTGTCGAGCGACTTTGGCTCCGCCACGAAGGTCACCGTGTCCTCCAGCGCATCGCCGGCGAACAGCAGGGACAGGTCCTCGATATGAAGCAGCGTCGCATCGTCGCTGTGGATATGCGCATGACGCAAATGGACGGTGAGCCGCCCGACATGGAGCTTGAGGTGATCTTCATAGACCGTCGTGGGCGGGACGAGCGGCGCTATCGCCGGGGCGCCCTGATAGCTGCCGTCTTCAATGCCCGCGCGATCCGCCTCGAGATGCGCGAGCGTCAGCGCATGCGCGATGATCTCGCAATCGGCGAAGGCTTCGTTACCGGCGACATGGTCGAGATGATGATGGCTGAGCACGACACGGATGCGCTTCATGCCCATGCGGTCGAGAAACATCCGGATCTTGCGCGCATGGGCGACCGAGAGATGTGTGTCATAGACGAGGGCGTCGTCCTCATCGACGAGCGCATAGCTCGCCGTGCCGAGAGAGAAGCCGTCATCGTCGAGCCAGTTCTCGTTTTCCGAATAGAGCCGGACATCCGGAATCCGCCCGTCATAGAAGGCATAGACGAAAGGCAAGGGCTTCAGCACGCGCAAATGCGCGACGGGATTGGATTCGATCATCGAGGAGCTCTGGAAGGCGGATCAGGCGCGCGTGGTGATGCTTTCCAACTCGTCATAGGCCTTCTGGATGCGAATGAACATAGCGTTCATGTAATCTCCGACTTCCTTGGGTACGTCCTTGGCGGCGAGCTTGTCGGGATGATAGAGCCGGGCCTTGGCAAGATAGGCCGCCCGGATCTCGCCCCGGTTGGCGCCGCGGTCGACGCCGAGCATATGATAGGGATCGAAGCCCGTGGTGGCCTGCGTGCGGCGCGAGAGCTGGTCGATGCGCGGTAGATCGATGGCCGAGATCATCGCGATGGCCCGCTTGGCGATGAGGCTGAGCGTGTTGTCGCGCTTCTCGAATTCGATGAACTGATCGGGGTTGTTGAGAAGATCGCGCAATTTCTGGGCCTGCCCCGGGAAGACATGGCCGTTGAGGACATCGCCGGAATGGAGGGTGAGCGTGACCGCGATACGCTGCTTTTCTGTTTCGACTGATACAAACATGAGCAAATGATTCCGGTACCAGAATTACCGGCAACCTTGCCCGATGGGCGCCTAGAGAACTATTATAATTGTCCTTAAAATTTAAGCGGTTAGGTTTACGCCGCCGCTGCTCGACCGCTTCTCATATAATCGTCGAGCCACGCCGTGCGATAGCCATCCTGTTGCCAAAGCACGGGAAAATAGCTCTCGTCCATTTCCGTCGAATGCGCCTTCTTGTAGCGCGAGTAAATATAGCTGATTTCGTGGGGATGAAATTTTGCTGTGGACGAGATGCAGTGGGCGATGACCGAGCGGCGCGGATTTGTGCCTTTGTTGTCGCGTGAGCCGTGCCAGGTGCGGCCGTGGTGGAACACCGCCGTTCCCGCCGGCACTTCGATCGGCACGACCTCGTAATCCTTGATGCCGGCGGCCTGTGCCGCGGGCTTGAGATCGGCAAGCGCGTCGTCGGGCGCATGGAACTGCTTGATCGGCGGCGAGATCGGCCACAGATGCGAGCCTCGCACATGCTCGATGGTGCCCTGGAAGGCCTTGGTGTCGTCGAGCGTGATCCAGCAGGTCATCATCTCGCTGGGCACGATCCACTTGTTGTAGGAATCATCCTGATGGAAACCGAGCGGCTTGCCGCCGGGCGGCTTCCAGATGACATTGTCTTGCCCGAGGCGGGCGCCGGGCCAGCCGCGCAGCCGCGCGCAGGCCTCGCCGACATCGCTTCTGAGCACGATCTGGGCGACGGTCAGGTCCGATTTCCAGCCATTGCAGATCTGGCGCGTCAAATCCGGAGCGTCGCGTCCCAGCCGCCAGTTCCATTCATCGGGATAAAGCCCGGTTTCGAACTTGCCGGAAAACATCGGCTCGAAGCGGGCGCGCGCCGCTTCGATCTCGGCCGCATCGAGCGCACCCGTCACGGCGACGAAACCGTCACGGGCGAAATCATCGAGATGCTTCTGGGTAATGGCGATCATGGACACCTCATTTGAGCGCGGAGAGGGCAGCGACCCCGAGGAAGGTCGCGGCAATCCCGAGCCAGCGAAGATAGACGATCCTTTCCTTGAGGAAAATGCGCGCCAGAACGATGGTGATGGCGCCGGAGGCCGTCGCGCAGACGGCGGCAAGCTCGGGCTGATCGCTCTTGCCGGCGGCAAAGAGCAGCCCCGTGCCGACGACATCGAGCAGGCCCATCAGGAAGAGGACGGGCAGGTAGCCCGCCTGCGGCCGCAGCGGCTCAGGTCTGATCAGGAGAAGCGGCAGGATGACGGCCGAACCGGCAAGGCGTGAAATCCACACCGACTGCAATTCATCGAAGAGCACCGCGGACTTCTGTCCGGCGAGGATGGCGATGATGAAGGTGGCATGGGCGAGAAGAGCGAGGATGATTGTGCGCCGCCATCGGTCGGGCTTTTCATCGGATTTCGCTGCCTCATTGGGCTCGGCCCAGGCGACGAGGAATGCCCCGAGTAGAACGATGGTGATGAACAGGAGCTGCAGGGGTGTCGGCATATGACCGGCCAAGGCGCCGAGCAGCACGATCGTCGCCGGGTAGGACATGGCCACCGGGACCGCGAGCGACACCGGGCCCGAAGCGATGCCGGCAAAGAGCCAGAGGGTTGCGAGCGCGACGCCGGCTCCGGCGACGAGGGGCCAAAGGATGTCATTGCGGGCGAGATCCGGGAACGTGCTGAAGGCCATGAGCGTCATCGTGACCAGGACGAGACCGAAAAGTGTCACGGCGGCGGTAGCGCGGATTGCGCCGATCGACCGGCTGACCGAACCCGCGGCGAAGTCGAGCGTCCCGTAGCACAGGGCCGCGAGCGCGCCGAGCAGGACCGGGTTCATGCCGTCAGATGCTGTCGGCGCCGACCAGGTCCTGGCGCGCCGTTTCGAGATGGCGGCCGATGAGATCGGCCGCGGTCGCGGGATCGCGCATCTTCAGCGCCTCGAAGATCGCGCGATGCTGCTGGTTGTAGATGTCGATCTTCTCCTTCACCAGGATGATCTGCTTCATCTGCTCCCACTGCGCGTGGTTTCTCACCGTGTTGATATGCTGATAGAGGCGGTAGAGCAGGGGATTGCGCGAGCAGCGCGCCAGCGCCAGGTGGAATTCCGAATCGAGCTTGGTGAAGAGATCCTGGTCGCTATGCGTCGCCTCGATCCTGACCAGGATGCTGCCGATGGCATCGAGGTCGCGCGCCGAGGCGTGCAACGCGGCGAGCCGGGTCATGGCGGGCTCGATGGCGATACGGGCCTCGATGAGCTGCAGCGGCGAGATGAGGTCGGTGACATCCGACATCGCGTCCTGCACCGGGCCCTGATAGCTCACGAAAGTGCCGGAGCCGACGCGGCGCACCACCAGGTTCTTCTGCTCGAGCTGGTCGAGCGCCTTGCGGATGGTCGAGCGGGCGGTGCCGAAGGCGACCGCGAGCTGGCGCTCCGGCGGCAATTGGTCGCCGTCGCTGTAAACCCCGCTTTCGATGGCGCGCCTGAGCCTCGAGGTGATGGAATTGGCACCCCTGGTGGCGACGAGCTGGGGGTCTTCGCCTTCTGCCTCGAGGGCGCTGCGGGTCTTCATCACGTCGTCCTGCGCTTCCGGGTTCATGGTCTCAATTGGTTGTAATTGGCAAAAATTGGTTTGCAATCGGTCTGAATTTGTGGATCATTATGCCAGAACCAAGGGTTTTGTCCCGAAAAAATCGCTCAAACCGGTTCAGCCCAATCTGGCTGGCAGGGTTCCAAGGAGGAAGGCTTACGCGTCATGGCAGTCCCGTCGGGTGTAAAATATGCGATCATCGGGGCCGGCATTCACGGCCTCTCCACCGCCTATCATCTGGCGCTCAAGCTCAAGGAGACGGGCCGCGGCTCGGGCTCTGACATATTGGTGGTCGACAAGACCGCGATCGCCGCCGGGGCCTCCGGCATCGCCTGCGGCGTCGTGCGCAACAACTACTATCAGCCGGCGATGCGCGAATTGATGGCGCATTCGGTTTCGGTGTGGGAGAGCGATCCCAAGGCCTATTCCTATCATCCCGTCGGCTACATGCAGATTTCGCCGGAAGTCATGCATCAGCAGGTCGGCACCATCTACGAGCAGCAGAAGAATATCGGCTATTCCTCGACCTTCATCGAAGGCGAGAAGGAATCGACCGCTTACATGAAAGGCCTGTTCGACGATTGGCAGGCCAAGGGCATCACCTCGGTGCTGCATGAGAAGAAGGGCGGCTACGCCAACAACACCGCGTCGATCTATGGCCTTGCCTCCAAGGCCGAGGCCGAGGGCGTTCGCATCATGACCGGCGTAGAGGTCAATGGCTTCGAATTCGGCAGCAATTCGCATGCGGTGACCGCCCTCTTGACCAATAAGGGCCGCATCGGCTGCGATTATGTCGTGGTCGGCGTCGGACCCTGGGTGAATCAGGTCTGGAATATGCTGGACCTGCCGCGCACCGTCTCGATCAAGGGCCGCGACGGCAAGATGCATGACGGGGTGCGCATGTGGAAATACTGGTGCCTGGAGGAGGGCACGCTCGGCGTCGATCCCAATATGCACAAGACCAATGACGGCAAGATGCCGCCCGTCATCCATGTCGACACCGACGCGCCGCTTTATTCGGATGTCGATGGCAGATTGCTCACCGACAAGCTCTGGGGCCTCTATTACAAGCCCGATTTCAATTTCGGCGGCGTCCAGGGCGGCGCCTCGCCCTACAAGGTGGAAGGCGAGCCGGACAACGTCGCCATCGATCCTTACGGCCCCGATTCGCCCGATTTCATCGTCGGCGACGAATTCATCGAGACCTGGTGCTCGATGCTGGCGCATTGCCAGAAGCGCTTCGAAGGCAAGATCTCGATCTACAAGAAGGATGAGAAATCCGGCGGTCTCGGCTGCTTCACGCCCGACAATTTCCCGGTCTTCGACGTGTTTCGCGACAATGTCTTCGTCATCGCGGATTCGAACCACGGCTACAAGATGATCGGCGTCGGCAAGCTCGCCGCCCAGGAGATCGTGGGCGAGAAATCGAAGCTCCTCGAGCCGTTCCGCTTCTCGCGCTATGCCGAAGGCAAGCTCCACCCCGTGTCCAACAGTCCCTTCCCGTGGAGTTGATCGAAGAGTTTGCTTTTGAATTTACCAAACCGGTTTTGCCGCGTTAGGCTCAAAAGTCCAAGCGTAACCAAGAACCGGAAACGAAACAGAGGAAATGCCACATGTCGGATTATGAGAAATTCATCAAAACTGACGGCCGCGACGCGCTGATCAAGCAGGTCCGCAAGAAGATCGATCAGCTTGGCATCGAATATCTCTATCTGCAGTTCGTCTCGGTCACCGGCCGCATCATGGGCAAGGGCATCCCGGCCGATCACTGGGAGAATATCGCCAATGGCGGCTTCCAGCTCGTCTATGGCTCGACCGTCAACCTGTTCATGAACCGGCGTGGCGAGTATCTGGGCTATGGGCCGGAAGCGGCCGAGCTCGTCGGCGTGCCTGAGCCCGAGACCTTCATGCAGCTGCCCTGGGACAAGCGCGTCGCGCGCATGTTCTGCACCTTGTTCCGCAATCGCGAGGAGAAGGACGATCCGGGCGCGTTCCTTACCTCCGACTGCCGCGGCAATCTTAGACGCATCCATGACAAGTTCGAAAAGGATCATGGCCTGCGCATGCGCCACGGCACCGAGCCCGAGATGATGTGGCTCAAGAAGGACGACAACGGCAATCCGAATGGCGGCTACTCCAATCCCTATTGCTACCACATCGACCAGTTCGAGAGCCTGCGCCCCGTCTACATGCGGGTAATCGAATACGGCCGGAAGATGGGCCTCGACATGATCCAGGGCGATCACGAGGACGCGCCCGGACAGATCGAGCTCAACTTCAATTATGACGAGGCGCTGCGCACCGCCGACCGCCTCACCACCTATCGCCAGATCTGCGCGCAAGTGGCGCGCGAGTTCAACATCATCGCTTGCTTCATGTGCAAGCCCTTCATGGGCGTGTCGGCCAATGGCTGCCACCACAACATCTCGCTGTGGAAGGGCGGCAAGGACGAGTTCAAGGCGCTCGGCAACGATGCCAAGAACCTTCCTGGCTTCGAGCACAATTACATGTATCGGCGCGGCGGCGAGAACACCTTCATGCCCGACACCACGGACAGGCAGATGCCGGGCAAGCTCGGCCTCTACACGATCGGCGGCATCGTCAAGCATCTGGGCGCCTTGACCGCCATCGGTTGCTCGACCGTCAATTCCTATCGCCGCCTGTGGGATACGGGCTTCTGGGCGCCGGTCTTCGCCGACTGGGGCTTCCAGAACCGCACCACGGGCCTGCGTGTTTCGGCCCCCGGGCGCTTCGAATATCGCGCCGTCGATTCCATGGTGAACCCCTATCTGATGGCGGGCGCCATTCTCAAGGCCGCCGATGACGGCATCCGCAACAAGATCGATCCGGGCAAGCCCGAGGAACGCAACATCTATGCCGCCATGGAGGCCGGCAAGCAGGTTAAGCGCCTGCCAATGACCTTGGGCGATGCGCTCGAGGCCCTGAAGAAGGACGAGGTGATCAAGTCCGCCATGCCGGGCGAGATGCACCGCCTCTTTGACGAGTACAAGCGTGACGAGTGGGAGCGCTTCCTCCACACCTCGACGCAGTGGGATTTGGATACCTATCTGAACTGTCTGCCGTAGTTCCCTCGAAGCCCGAGGGAAGAAGGAAAGGAGAGATAAGTCATGTGCGGGATAGCCGGGCTCATCCACCGCAACGGATCGGGGAACATCGGTCAGGAAATGACCCAGATGCTCCAGTCGCTCAAGCATCGTGGACCCGACTCCACGGGTTATGCGATCTATGGCCAACCGGGGCGCAATGAATATGTCATGCGCTTCAAGGTGGCCGAGCAAGAAGACATGGCGAAGGGTTTTGACATCCAAGACGAGGTCAAGCGCCGCCGTGCCAAGGTCGAAGAGCGCCTGACGGGGCTCGGCGTCCAGATCATCGACAAGGACGAGGCCACCGATTACGCCTATCGCTATCGCATCCAGTATGACGGCGACATGAAGAAGCTCGCCGATTATGTCGAGGATGTCGAAGGCACCGAAATCCTGTCGATGGGCAACGCGCTCGAGCTCATCAAGGATCTGGGCGATGCGGCCCGCGTCGCCGATCAGTATTCCTTGCGCAAGTTCAAGGGCACGCATGGCATCGGCCATACCCGCATGGCGACGGAGTCGGACGTCGATATCCGCTCCGCCCATCCTTACTGGGCCTACCCCTATAACGACATCGCCGTCGTCCATAACGGCCAGCTCACCAACTACTGGATGATGCGGCGCGAATTCGAGCGCCGCGGCCATCGCTTCATGTCGAACTGCGATTCGGAATTGCTGGCGGTCTATACCGCCTACAATCTCGAGCATGGCGCGACGCTCGAAGAGTCGCTGCGCCAGTCGATCCAGGATATCGACGGCGTCTTCACCTATCTCGTCTCGACCAAGGACGCGCTCGGCATGGCCAAGGACACCATGGCGGCGAAGCCGATGGTTCTTTACGAGAGCGACGATCTCGTGGCGCTCGCTTCCGAAGAAGTGGCGATCCGCGCCGTCATTCCGCATGAGATCGACACCTGGGATCCCTATGATGAGGAGGTTCGCGTATGGCGGGCTTGACCACCACGAAACAGGCCCATGTCTCGCATGACATGGGCATGCACACCGAGGCCTTGCGCGGCAAGACGCAGCAGCGCTTCTTCGATGTGACCGAGGAGGGGACGGGCTACGGCTATCCCGACGCGCTCGATGTCGACTTCAACAAGCGCGCCGAGCTCGATTGCGAGAAGCTCGACTCGAAGCAGATCAACGCGCAATTGCGCGATCTGATGAAGCGCGGCTATGGCACGATCGTGCTGCAGAATCCGGGCTCCAAGCATTCGCTCGCCGTCGGCATCCTCAATAGGCTCAACCTCTATATCGAAGGCTCCTGCGGCTATTTCGCGCTGGGTCTGCTCGACGGGCCGAATGTGAAGGTCAAGGGCCGCGTCGGCTGGGCGTGCGGTGAGAACATGCTGGCCGGCACCATTCTCATAGAGAAGAATGCGGGCTCGCAGTTCGGCGCTGCGCTGCGCGGCGGCGACATCGTCTGCAAGGGCTCGGTCGGCGCCCGCACCGGCATCGACCAGAAGGGCGGCAACATCATCGTCGGCGGCGACACCGGCTCGTTCTCGGGCTTCATGATGCAGCGCGGCCGCATGGTGATCTGCGGCAATGCCGGCAAGAACCTGGGCGACTCGATGTATGACGGCACCATCTATCTCGGCGGCGAGGCGAGGAGCCTCGGTGTCGATGCGGTGCCGGGCGAGATGACCGCCCTCGATCGCGAGTGGCTGACCCGCAAGCTCAAGATGTACGGGCTCTATCCCGACAAGGGCATCGGCCACTTCAAGAAGATCGTCGCCGGCAAACAATTGTGGAACTACGACAATCTCGAGCCTGGCGAAAAGAAGCTGGTGCTCTGAGTCATTGGGCGAAGAAGTGAGGTGAGGAACCGTCATGGCTAAAAAAGCGGCCAAGAAAACCAAAGCGAAATCGGCACCGGTGAAGGCAAAAGCGAAACCGCGCGCGCTGGCGCTCGTGAAATCGAACGGCAACGGCGCCGTCAAGCGCACCGCGACCGGGCTTGCCGCCCTTTCGCGGGCGCCAGCCGAGAGCAAGAAATACATCCTGGGCTCGTCCAAGATCTTCACGCCGGAGGTCATGAACGACATCCACATCAAGTCGGAGCTCGGCCGCTACCGCATGCGCGGCTTCTCGCTGTTCAAGAAGATCCCGCATTGGGACGACCTGACTTTCCTGCCGGGCACGCTCACCCGCTTCGTCATCGAAGGCTATCGCGAGAAATGCGACACCAAGACGATCATTGGCCCGCGCGCCAAGCGTCCGATGGTGCTCGACATTCCGGTCTATGTGACCGGCATGTCCTTCGGCGCGCTCTCTTATGAGGCCAAGATCGCGCTCGCCCGCGGCGCCACCATGGCGGGCTCCGCCACCTGCTCGGGCGAGGGCGGCATGATCCCCGACGAGCGGCGCTATTCGATGAAGTGGTTCTACCAGTGCATCCAGTCGCGCTATGGCTTCAACCCGCATCATCTCAGGCTCGCCGATGCCTGCGAATTCTTCATCGGCCAGGGCTGCAAGGTCGGCCTCGGCGGCCATCTGATGGGCCAGAAGGTGACCGACCAGGTCGCCGAGATGCGCTCGCTGCCGGCCGGCATCGACCAGCGCTCGCCCGCCCGTCACCCGGACTGGCTCGGCCCCGACGATCTGGCGCTCAAGATCCAGGAGATCCGCGAGGCGACCAATTGGGAAATCCCGATCCAGCTCAAGCTCGGCGCCGCGCGCGTCTATGACGATGTGCGCATGGCGGTGAAGTGCGATCCCGATTCGATCTATATCGACGCCATGGAAGGCGGCACGGGCGCCGGTCCGCATATTGCCACCGAAGACACGGGCGTTCCCGGCATTGCGGCGATCCGCGAGGCCAGGCGTGCCATCGACGAGCTTGGCAAGAAGGGCGAGATCTCGCTCGTCTATGCTGGCGGCATCAGGAATGGCGGCGACGTCGCCAAGGCGCTCGCTCTCGGGGCGGATGCCATCGCCATCGGCCATTCGGTGCTCATGGCTCTCAATTGCAACAAGCACATCGAGGGCGTGACCGACTATCCGGCCGAGATCGGCGTCGATGCCGGTTTCTGCTATCACTGCCATACCGGCCGCTGCCCGGTCGGCGTCGCGACCCAGGATCCGGTGCTCAGGCAGCGCCTCGATCCCGACAAGGCGGCCGAGCGCGTCTACAACTTCCTCCATACGCTGACCATGGAAGCGCAGCTTTTGGCCCGCGCCTGCGGCAAGACGAACATCCATTCGCTCGAGCCCGAGGACCTCGCTGCCCTCACCATGGAAGCCTCCGCCATGTGCAAGGTGCCGCTCGCCGGCACCAACTACACGGTCGGCATGGAAGGCGGGAACTATCACAAATACTGAGCAGCCCTCCGGCCTCGCGGGGCAGAGGAACTCTCAAGGAGACAAGACATGGCAGGCACAAGCTACAAAGGCTCGGACATCAAGTCGGTCGACCAGTTCATCAAGGACAAGGCCGGCCTTTCCTCCTCGCGCGAGAAGGAGATCGGTCAGCATATCGGCTACCGCTATGACGTGAACCTGATCCCCGACTACAAGCGCTTGACGCCCTTCCTCAAGGGCTATCTGGAGTTCATGGGCTGGGACGACCTCAACTGGCTCGAAGACGTGCATATGGGCTACGAAGAGGGCGAGCCCGCCATCTTCGACCGCAATTGCAACGGCTGGGTGCGCATTCCCAAGAATGTGAAGCTGCCCGACAATCAGCAGGACCGCGACATGATGGCGCGCGAATTGCTGATCAAGTTCCAGATGTCGCCCAACCACCCGATGGTGCAGCTGAACAAGGCCTACCGTAAGGTCTAATCTAGGCCAATTCGCCCTCAGGTGTGCTATTGATTAATAGTGCATCAGGAGGCGGGCGTGGCCGATATTCTCATCGATCTTCCAGACGATGTCATCGAGCGTCTCGAGAGGCGTGCTGCAAGCAAGGGGCGTTCTCTTGAGCAGGAGCTGCATGAGATTGTCATTGCAGCTGCACGATCGGACTTTATTCGTAAAGACCGCGAAAGGTGACGGAACCGGCAATGCGGTCCGGTGGATGCCAGTGTGGCGCGGTACGCTATGAGAGCGCAGGCGAGCCTCATGCGCTTTATATCTGCCACTGCGCCGAATGCCGCAAGCAATCGGCTTCCGCTTTCGGCATGTCGCTGGTGGTTCGGCGCTCGGGCTTTCGACTGACGCAAGGCAGCCCGGAATTCTGGACGCGCCCGGCCGATAGCGGCCGACATGTCAGATGCGCCTTCTGTCCGAGCTGCGGCTCGCGCCTGTGGCATGAGCGCCAAGGTATAGCAGAGACCCTTACGATAAAAGCGGGCTCCCTCGACGATCCCATCGACATGACGCACGCCATCCATATATGGATCATGCGCAAGCTGCCCGGCGTCGTCATCCCGGCTGATGCCGTGCAATATCCGCAAGAGCCGCCTGACTAGGGCTTCAATATCTCGAGTAGCTTCGCCACGAGCCGGCGGGCGATCCAGCGCTGTGGGTCGAGATTGGGATTATAGATGGTGAGCGTCATGCCCATGACCTTGCCCGTGGCGAAAGCGGCGCTGAGCAGGCGGGTCAGTTCCTCATAGGACAAGCCGTCCTTCATCCGGTACTCGACCGCCGGCATGATCTCGTCGTCCAGCACATCGACGTCGAAATGGATCCAGAAGCCTTCGAGCTCGTCCTTCGTCACCCGGGCCAAGACCTGTTCGACACCCTGGGCGCCCTGCGCATGCGCTTGCCGCACATCGATGCGCTCGAGCTCCTTCGGATAGGGCGTCTCGATGAAGTCTTTGTCCTGCAGATGATCGCGCGTGCCATAGGCGCAACAGTCCTCCGGACGGAAATAGGGACCCAGCCCATCGATATTGGAGAGCAGCGCCGGCCCGTTGCCGGTCACCAGCGCCAGATCCATCGAGGCCGCCTCGCCATAGGGCTCGAGCCTGGCATCCCAGTAGTCCATATGGCCGTCGACGAAGAGAAGCCCGTAGCGCCCGCGTTCCTTCAGCGCCAGAGCCGGGCCTAAAAGGATGCTGCAATCGCCGCCGAGAATGAGAGGCACATGCTTGTCCTCCAGCATGTTCCAGACCTCGCGCGCCAGCGTCTGCGTATAGGCGAGGAGCCCTTGCGGGTTGAGCATATGTGTTTCAGGATCGCGACGCGGATCATAGGGCGGCGACTCCAGGCGCAAAGTTTCTGCAATGCCGAGTCCGACGCCAAGCCCCATTTCGAGGAGCACTTTTGGTGCGTCCTGAAGCCCGGAGGCCACAAGCCAAGCACCGAGGGAGCCTCTATGATCGCATAACGGGGCATCGCGACATGACTCTGTCATGTTTTGAGCGGCCACTCCAGGTGATCCGAGGCCTTGACATAGGTCCTTGGTCCAACTATCGCTCGCTCGTTACGCAGCGGAAACTAATGTGGATCCGCGGCTTTGGAGCTGAGGATAGAATTCATCGGGAGGCTTCACTCATGATCTCATTTTCTTCTCGTGCAGTCAGGAAATACGCCGCGGCCGGCGTGTTTCTGATCGGGCTTCTGCCTGCGGGCAGCGCATGGGCCGACGATGCCCGCGAGCTTCTCAAGGCCATGTCCGATTACATGGCCAAGCAGCAGGCTTTCTCCTTCTCCTATCAATCGACGCTCGAGGCCGTCACCGACGGCTTCCAGAAACTGCAATTCGTAAGTTCGGGAACGGCGACGGTCAGCCGTCCGGACAAGATCCACATCACGCGCACCGGCGGCTTCGCCGATCTCGACGTCGTCTTCGATGGCACGACATTGAGCGTCCTCGGCAAGCATCTTGACGCCTATACGCAGATCGAGGCGAAAGGCACGCTTGACGACCTGATCGCCAGGCTCGCCGATGCCGGTGTCCATGCGCCGGGAGGCGACCTTCTCGCCTCGAATGTCTTTGAAGGCTTGATCGACAACGTCACCGACGCCAAGCACATTGCGAGCGCCTTTATCGATGGCGTGGAATGCGAATATCTCGCTTTCCGCACGCCCGAGACCGACTGGCAGATCTGGATCGCGGCCGGCGAGAATCCGTTCCCGCTCCGCTATGTGATCACCAGCAAGCATATCGTCATGGCGCCCCAATACACGCTCCAGATCAGCAACTTCAAAACCGAGCCCAAGGTCGCCGACGCGACCTTCAAATTCGATAAGCCGGCGTCGGCCAAGAAGGTCGATTTGAGCGAACTGGGCATAATCGATGAGTTGCCGACGGCGGCGAATGAGGGAGGAGCGCAATGACACAGGGCAGGAAATATGGGGCGTTGGCTTTGGTCGCGGCATTCCTTCTTTCGGATGTCACGTTCGACTGGGGTGTGCCGTTCATCAGTCTTAACCCGGTTTCACCCGCGGAAGCGAGGATCGGGCATCCGCTGACCCCGCTCTCCTATGCCGGCGTGGCACGGCGGACGACCCGCCGGGTCGTGCGCCGCACCGCTGTGCGGATCAGCACGCTGCCGCGAGGCTGCGTCTATGGTCCCTATTATGGCGCCTATTACTACAATTGTGGCGGCGTCTATTACGCCAAGAGCGGCACCGTCTATGTGCAGGTGATCATCGAGTAAGCTGGCCGATGGAAATGAAGGCGCGGAATCGCTAGAAGGTCACTCCTGAGCCTTACAGCGGGAGTTCCTTGCCATGACCAGCGTCGGCGCCTTCAAGCTTTCTACACTCGACGGAAAAGTCGCCATCGTCACCGGCGGCACCCAGGGCCTGGGCGAGGCGACGGCGCATCTTTTCGCCGATCGCGGCGCCAAGGGCTTGGTGATCTGCGGCCGCAATGACAAGAATGGCGAGAGGGTCAAGGCGGCGCTGGAGAAGAAGGGAGCGAAGACGGTCTTCGTGAAAGCCGATCTGGGCTCGGTCGAGGACAGCCGCGCCGTCGTCGCCGCCGCCGACAAGGCTTTCGGGCGCGCCGATATCCTGGTCAATGTCGCCGGCATGACCGATCGCGGCACGATCTGGGATACGAGCCCCGAGCTTTTCGACACGATGTTCGCCGTCAATGTCCGGGCGCCGTTCTTCCTCATGCAGGATGCGGCGAAGCTGATGCGGCGCGAGAAGTCGGGCGGCACCATGGTCAACATCATCTCGATGTCGGGCCATGGCGGGCAGACCTTCATCACGGCTTATTGCGCCTCGAAGGGCGCCCTCATCACCCTCACCAAGAATGTCGCCTTCAGCCTCATGCGCCACAAGATCAGGGTGAACGGCCTGTGCATCGGCTGGATGGATACGCCGGGCGAGGACCGCATCATGAAGACCTATCACCAGGCGGAGGATGGCTGGCTCACCGAGGCGGAGAAGAAGCTGCCTTTCGGGCGCCTGCTCAAGACGGACGAGGTCTCGCGCGCCATCGCCTATCTGGCGAGCGATGAATCCGGCATGATGACCGGATCGATCATCGATTTCGATCAGCAAGTGGCCGGTTGCGCCGACAGCGCGCCGCAGCCGCCGCCGCTGTGATCAGCGCGTCTGACGCTCCCTGATGAAGTGGTCGAGCGACCAGTCGCCGGCGCCCTGCGCCATCAGGAGGAGGAAGCAGGCCGCCCAGGTGCCATGCGTCGGCCAAGCGTCGGGATAGACGAAGATCTCGATGACGAGCGTCATGCCGAGGAGCGCCAGAGCGGCGAAGCGGGTGGCGAGCCCCAGCATCAGCAGGATAGGGAAGAAATGCTCGGCAAAGGCGGCGAGATATGCCGCGATCACAGGATCGATCAAGGGCAGCCGGTATTCCTCGCGGAACAGATAAATCGCATTGTCGGAAACATGCCAGCCCTCGAGCTTGGTCTGCCCTGACTGCCAGAAGACGGCAGCGGGCGCCACCCGGGCGATGAGGGCGATGAGCGCATAGGGAATGCGCTCGAAGAGGGCGATGACTTTCTCCACCAGGGCCATTCACGCCTCCAGGGACGGTTCGGCGGTGATGTCGATAACGGCGCCCGAGCGCAGGAGATCGGCCAGGTTCCGGCCGAGATCGAAGTCTGGATCCGCGTCCATGGCGCTCTCATAGGCTTCGCCGAGGGTTGCGCCCTTCATCAAGGCGAGGAGGAACGAGGCGCTGCCCGCTCCGATTTCGCGCGTCAGAACCGTGAGCTCGGGACGCGTGACGAGGGCGTTCTCCGCCCGCCAGTTCTCGATCGGGACGAGCGCCTGGGCTCCCGAATTCATGGCCCAGATGGTGACGATGGGATGGGACGAGGTGAGGACCGTCGCCGCGGGATGGAAAATGAAAACGAGGCCGCTCATGCGCTCGGGGGCGATGCGCGACAGAGCCTGCGGATCGACAGCGGCAATGTCGCGCGCGTGATAGGCCTTCACTTGCGCGTTCTCCAGCCGGACGATGTCGGCGAGATAGGGGAGGCCCGCGGCGGGCGGGAATGCCGCGACGAAATCGGGGAAGTCGCCGCCATAATGCAAGAGGACCGGCGAGGTGGGCGGCGTGCCAAGCACGAAGTCGCGCGCCATGGCGGTGAAGAATTCCTCGCCGACGATCTTCTCGGTGATGGGAAAGCGCGCAGCGAGCGCGCGGGCGAGGCCCGTCGCGACATTGTTGCGATAGACGCCGTAGCGCCTGGCAGGCGCGCTGCCGGAAGCGGAGCGCAGGCCTTGCGGCACGGGCTTCGCCCGGTCGAGCAGGGCTGCGGCAAAGGCCGCCTGTGTCATGTTGCTCATGGCTGCCTCATGCGGCACGGCGCGCCGGGGCGCGGTCGAGGATGGCTTGTGCTGCTTCCGCCTCGGCCCGCAAAACCGGCCAGGCCGGGATCTTGTCGTCCCATTCGACGAGGCTCGCGATAGGCCCGGTCGTCGCGATCACGCTTTGATAGAGCGACCAGACGGGATCGGTCACCGGAGTGTCATGCGTGTCGATGAGAAGGGGAGCGCCTGTCTCGTCCTCGGTCGCGGCGTGGCCGCTCAGATGGATTTCACCGACATGCTGCAGCGGGAAGGCAGCGATATAGGCCGTCGCGTCGAGCTGGTGGTTGGTCGCCGACACGAAGACGTTATTGACGTCGAGAAGCAGGCCGCAGCCAGTGCGCCGCGCGATCTCGTTGAGGAAATCGGTTTCGGCGATCGTGCTCTCGGCGAATAGCAGATAGGTCGCGGGGTTCTCCAGGAGCATCTGCCGGCGCAAGGCCGATTGAACCTGGTCGACATGCTCGACGATGCGGTCGAGAGTCTGTTGCGTGTAGGGGAGGGGCAGGAGGTCGTTGAGGAACACCGTGCCGTGGCTTGACCAGGCGAGATGCTCGGAGAAGCTCTCGGGCTGGTAGCGCTCACAGAGCGCGCTGAGCCGCGCCAGGTGGTCGCGGTCGAGATCCTGCATCGATCCGATCGACAGGCCGACGCCGTGCAGCGACAGCGCATAGTTCTCCCTGATGCGGTTGAGCTGGGCATGCGGAAGGCCGCCATCGCCCATGTAATTCTCGGCATGGACCTCGAAGAAGCCTACCGGCTGCCGGCCCTCCGCGATGTCGGTGAAATGCTGCGGCTTGAACCCGACGCCGGCCTGGCGCGGCAGATGCGTGCGCTTCATGACGGACACTCCTTGAGAAGTGCGCGCGGCGAAGCTGGCTTCGCCGCGCGTGATCGTTATGACGGGCGGGTGATGGGCGTAAGCGAGCCTGGTCCCAGCGGCGTCTGCATCGTGGTGCAGGTACCCTTCGGCACCAGCTTCCAGGCATTGCCCTGATAGTCCACCTTGGAAGTTCCGGCACAGGTCGTGCCGGGACCGGCCGCACAGTCATTCTGGCCCTGGAGCGCCACGCCGTAGCACTTCTCCTTCGCCTCGTCGGCCGAAGCCTGAGGCAGGCTCAGGAGAGAGAGCGCACTTGCGAGCGATGCCGCCAGAACGGTCTTTGAAGCAGTAGCCATCACCCCTTCATCGGCTCCAGCGTGCCCTTGCCTTTGGGTGTCGTCATCGATGTGCAGGTGCCCTTCGGTACCAGCTTGAAGGACTCACCATCATAGTCGGCGGTCGATTGACCCTTGCAGTCATGCATGCCGGCCTTGCAGTCGTTCTGGCCTTTCATAGCCACGCCATAGCATTTCTCGGTTTCCTGGGCTTGCGCCGGAATGGTGAGCAAGGCCATGGCGGAAGCGAGCGAGCCCGCCAAGGCGAGGCTCAAGGTGCGACGATCCATATTCTCCTCCATATGAAAGCGAGCCTTTGCCGGCTCACAAGGAGGTATTCGGGAGGAGGCTTCCGGATATTACAGGCCGGTCGAAATTTCTGCCGCCCCTCACGCCGGTGTGATAGGCCATGTAACGAATTGACCGCGGCCAGCGAAGGAAGGGATAGTCCCGGACTATGAGTGCCAATGAAGAGGAATGGGCCGTGCTGATGCGCGCCGCGATGGCTGGTGATGAGGCCGCTTACAGGGCCTTCCTGAAAGCGATCACGCCCGCTATTCGCGCCGCCGCCCGCCGCAATCTGGCACGTTATGGCCTGGGTGTCGCCGATGGCGAGGATGTCGTCCAGGACACGCTGCTCGCCATTCACCTCAAGCGCCAGACCTGGGACCAGGACCGTCCCATCGGCCCCTGGATCGCGGCCATCACTCGCAACAAATTCATCGACCTGATGCGCCGCCGTGGCCGTGCCGTCCAGGTTCCGATCGAGGATGTGGCGGCAAGCCTGGCGGCGGAAGAGGCGGGTGCGACGCTCGAAGGCTACGAGGTCGGCCGCATGCTGGAGAATTTGAACGAGAAACAGCGCATGGTGGTGCGCTCGCTTGCAATCGAGGGCGCTTCGGTGCGCCAGACGGCCGAGCGTCTGAACATGACGGAGAGCGCCATTCGCGTGACTTTGCACCGTGCGGTGAAGGCCTTGGCCGTGATCTATCGGGAGCGTGACACGTGAAGACCGACGATCTCATAGAGGCCCTGGTCGAGGACCGTGCGCGCCCGTCCATGACCCCTCGCGCCGCCATATTGGGGGCGGTGGTCTCGGGCGCCGTCATTGCCGGCATTCTCTTCATGATGGTGCTTGGCTACCGGGCCGACATCGCGCAAGCGGCCGAGACCTACCGTTTCCTGTTCAAATTCGTCCTCACCCTCACTCTCGCCGCGAGCGCCATCACCCTCGCGCTGCAGGTCTTCCGTCCCGAAGCGGCTCTCGGCCGCAGGCTCTGGCTCATCGCCGTGGCACCGGCGATGCTCGCGGCCGCGGCCCTCGCCGAGCTCTTCGTCATGCCGTCTTCGACCTGGCTGCCGCGGCTCATCGGCACCAATGCGCGCTTCTGCCTGACGATGATCCCGCTCTTTTCGGTGGCTCCCTTGCTGGCCTTCTTCGCAGCGCTGAGAAAGGGAGCGCCGGCCAATCCCGGCCTCGCCGGTGCGCTGGCGGGCCTCGGCGCCGGCGGCATCGCCGCCACGCTCTATGCCAGCCACTGCACCGATGACAGCCCGCTCTTCGTCATCGTGTGGTATCCGATCGCCATCGGCTTTGTCACGCTTGTCGGCTATCTCGCCGGCCGGCGCTGGCTGAGATGGTAGTGGGAGCCTAGGCGCGGTCCTTCCTTCCTTCCGCAATCAGCTTGTCGAGCTCAGGAATAATGACTTCCGCTAATTCGGCTGGTGTCTCGCCCGGTCCATAAACACGGCGCGGGTCGGGCTTGCGAATGTTGTTGTCGTCCTTATCGGTCATGTGACAGCCTTCTCATGGCCACGGCTCCGCCATGGCGTTCTTCCAATTTGGCCGGAAGCTCAGGACGTCGGCGTCATTGCCGAGATTGGGATTGAACAGGCGGTTGTGCCAGAGGCTTGCCTCGCGGGAGATGTCCCGCGCCGGCAGGCGCTTGACGGCGCAGGCCATGCGGTAGCGCTGGGCAAATTGCTCGAAATCGAGCAGCACCGTCTTGAGCTTGAGGATGCGCTCGGCCACAAGCGAGCCCTTGGCGAAGACGGCGGTGATCTCGTCCGAGAAGAGTTCCGGCAGCTGATAATAGTCGGCCGCCAGGTATTTGATCCCGGCCTCGAAGGCCTGGCGGTGGTCATTCGTCCGCTGCAGCTGGAACTTGAAGAAGGCGGTGCTTTCCTCGGGGTTGATGGGCACCAGCAGGATGGTCATTTCCGGCATGATGATCTCGCCCTTGAGGCTCGAGACCTGGGGCCGGAAGCCCGGCATCGGCACGCCCCCCTGGTCGCGCATCGCCATTTGCCTGAGCCGGCACTGCCAGGCGATAAAACTGCTCTTGAGTTCGCTGTTGGACAGTCGTTTCATACCCTTACTCGTCCGCCTCTAGAACCAATGTCGCAGTGCAGCATGCTTCTTTCACTTGCTAAATTGGTTCAGAATTGGCCTAATAGTGGTCATAATTGGTTGTCGAGTCAAAATAATTGCCGTCCCGCCATTGGGGGCAGGGACCGGTGAATTGGAGGAGAACTCAGGACATGACAAGAGTTGCGGTGATCGGTGCGGGTCCATCCGGTTTGGCGCAGTTGCGGGCATTTCAATCGGCCCGGAAGAAGAAGGCCAAGATCCCGGAAGTGGTCTGTTTCGAGAAGCAGGACGATTGGGGTGGCCTGTGGAATTACACCTGGCGCACCGGCCTCGATGAATTCGGCGAGCCGGTCCATGGCAGCATGTATCGGTACCTGTGGTCGAACGGTCCCAAGGAATGCCTCGAATTCGCCGACTACACATTCGAGGAGCATTTCGGCAAGCCCATTGCTTCCTACCCGCCCCGCGCCGTGCTGTGGGACTATATCAAGGGACGCGTGGAGAAGGCGGGCGTGCGCAAATGGGTGCGCTTCTCGACTCCGGTGCGCATGGTGACCTGGAACAAGCGGACGAAGAAATTCACCGTCACCGCGCATGACCGCAAGAAGGACCGGATGTATTCGGAGGAGTTCGACTATGTGGTCGTCGCCTCGGGCCATTTCTCGACGCCGAACGTGCCCTATTTCGAAGGCATGGCGACATTCAACGGCCGCGTGATGCATTCCCATGACTTCCGCGACGCGCTCGAATTCAAGGGCAAGGACGTGCTGATCGTGGGCCGCAGCTATTCGGCCGAGGACATCGGCTCGCAATGCTGGAAATACGGCGCCAAATCGGTGACCACCAGCTATCGCTCGAAGCCCATGGGCTTCAACTGGCCGGAGAATTTCACCGAGCGCCCGCTGCTGCAGCGGCTGGTGAACAAGACCGCCCATTTCAAGGACGGCTCATCGAAGGAAATCGATGCGATCATCCTGTGCACCGGCTATCTGCATCACTTCCCGTTCCTGCCCGACGACCTGCGCCTCAAGACGGCGAACCGTCTGTGGCCGCTCGGTCTCTACAAGGGCGTGGTGTGGGAGGACAATCCGCGGCTCTTCTATATCGGCATGCAGGACCAGTTCTATACGTTCAACATGTTCGACGCCCAGGCCTGGTACGCGCGCGACGTCATCATGGGCCGCATCAAGCTGCCGGCCAAGGACAAGATGACGAAGCACAGCAAGGCCTGGCGCAAGCGCGAGGAGAAGCTCGAGAATGCCGAGCAGATGATCTGGTTCCAGGGCGACTATGTGAAGGAGCTGCTGGCCGACACCGACTATCCGCAATTCGACATCGAGGCGACCAACCATACCTTCATGGAGTGGGAGCACCACAAGGTCGAGGACATCATGGGCTTCCGCAACAACGCCTATCGCTCGCTGATGACCGGCAACATGTCGCCGACGCACCACACCCCCTGGGTTGACGCCATGGACGATTCCATGGACTGCTATCTGGGTGATGGCAAAACCGGACGACGAGAGGCGGCGGAGTAGCCCGGACAAGGAGGCGCAAGTCCGGCAGGCTTTTCGCCTGCAGGCGGAATGGTGCCGCAATCTGGGCTCGCCTTTCACTGGTTTGTTATGCGAGCTGGCCGCGGAGCGGCTCGACCGCTCGACCGGCATTGGCGAGACCATCCTGGACTGGCCGGGCGATCCCGATTCCAAGGCGGATTCCGTGCCCTTGCGTTTCGCCGGCGCCCTGAACGGGCTGGTGCGCAAGGGCCTGCTGCCCGATCTGGCGCGGCTCTATCCGCCCAATCCGCTGCCCGATGGCGAGGTCCTCTGGCCGAAGGTCGTCGAGGCGCTGGCGGCGGCGGAAGCGAATATCGGGCCCTGGCTTGCTTTGCCGCCGCAGACCAATGAAGTCGGCCGCTCCTCCATTCTGTTCGCCGGCCTGTGCTGGCTCTGGGCGCATTATCCCTTGCCGATCCATCTCTATGAGGTGGGGGCGAGCGCCGGCCTCAATCTCAATCTCGATCGCTATAGCTATCGCTTCGGTGAAGACGTCCTGGGGGCGATGGGCGCGGCCCTGTTCCTGACACCCAGCTGGGAAGGCGGCACGCCGCCCAATCTCAGCCCGCGCGTGGTGAGCCGCTCAGGCTGCGATCTCTCGCCGCTCGATACGACATTGCCCAAGGACCGCGAGCGGCTCGTCGCCTATGTCTGGCCCGATCAGGCCGATCGCGTGAAGCGCCTCACGGCGGCCTTGGCCATCGCCGCGCGTCACCCCGTCAAGGTCGAGCGCAGCGACGCCGCCCAATGGGTCGAGCGCACGGTCGCAGCGACCGCCGCCTGGGGCGAGCAGCAGGTCCTGTTCCATTCGATCGCCTTCCAGTATTTTCCGAAGGACAGCCAGGAGCGCATCATCGCGCATATGGAGCGGGCAGGGGCAGGCGCCACGCGCGACTCGCCGCTCGCCTGGCTGCGCTTCGAGGCCGATCCCGAAATGGACAAAGCCTTTTCCTTGCGACTGAGAGTGTGGCCAGGCGAGGACCATCTCCTGGCGCTGGGCGATCCGCATGGCCGCTGGGTGAAATGGCTGGCGGCGTAAAGGCCGTCACTGCAGCAGCTGATAATTGAATGTGTGGCATTGGCCGAAGCCGCATTGAATGACGACCGAGACCAGGTTGATCAGGCAAAGTACTATGACATAGACACTCAAGATGCCGGCCAGCCGATGGATGATCGGAAATGTCCGCGCATCGGCATCGCGCAAATGATCATCGCCCCCGAGCAAGGCGAGCTTGAGCGCATAAGCGATCAGCAAAGCGAGCGCGATGATGATCGACCAGACCGGCATGTGGATTCCGAAGACGGCGCTGCCGATATATTCATGGCCGGGACGCGGATAGATGTCGAGCAGGCTCTGCCGGACGGAGACGATCAGCAGGAAGATCGCGAACAGCAGGCTGAAACCGGTGTTCCGGGAGGAAAATCCGTTCCTGAAATTGAGCATGATGCCGAAGCAGACGCCGAAGAGCGCCACGCGTTGCAACAGGCACAACGGGCAGGGAAGCTCGCCATAGGCATATTGCAAAGTCATCGCGGTCATGAGGATGCCGGCGATGACCGCCATCATGGCGAGAAGATAAAGGTAATTGAGGCCGGCGAGAAGGCGGCTGGTGCCGGCCTGCATGATCTAGCTCCTTTGCCCGGTCATCGGCGGAAGATCGAGCTCGGTCTGTATCCAGGGCATGCGGAATCCATAGTCCGGGCTGTAGACCTCGAAGAGGAAGAGTCCGATCGCCAGGATCAGGCATGCCGCAAACATCGTAATAGCCATCCAGCGCGGGCCAAACCAGCCGAAAACGAAGGCAAGGAGCAGGGAAGCGAAGACCAGCACCATCATGGGAAGCATGCCGTCCTAATTTGCGACCTTGCCGTGGACTGTGTCAGATTCTGGGGAATCCGGCAATCGCCTGGCGACCAGGCAAAAGGCAGGACGACATAGGCGAGGAGCGCATGAGCCAGGTTCGTTTTCACGATGAATGGATCGACAGTCAAGAGCGTGCCGGTTACGGTCTCTATCCCCAACCCTCACGCTGAGGTGCGAGCGAAGCTAGCCTCGAAGCGTCCATCAGGATAGATAAGAAATGGCATGGGTGTACATTCTGCAATGCGCTGATGGAAGCTTCTATACGGGCATGACAAGGGGCGAAGAGCCTGATCAGCGTTTGTCTGAACATCAAATGAAACTTTCGGCAGGTGCTTATACGGCATCACGGCTCCCCGTCCGTTTAGTCTATTCCGAGTATTTCGAGCTAGTGGCCGATGCGATCTTCGCTGAGCGCAAGATCAAGGGATGGTCGCGGGCAAAGAAGGAAGCCCTCATCAAGGGTGACTGGGCTTTGGTACAAAGGCTGTCGAGTCGGCGCCGCGGAAAGCCCAGAGCTCAATCCTGAAGGACGCTTCGAGGCTCGCTTCGCTCGCACCTCAGCGTGAGGGTCTTAGAGAAGGCTTGTTACGCTGCTGTTAGGATCTCGGCCTTGTCTTCTCCGGATCGAAATGCGGGAAGCGCACGATACGTGCCGGCAGGCGCTTCTGGTGGCCGTCGAGCTTGCCGACCTCGACCTCGGTGCCGATCGCTGCATGGGTGACGTCGACCCGCGCCAAGGCGATGTTCTTCTTGAGCAGCGGCGAGCGCGTGCCGCTCGTCACTTGGCCGATCTGGGCCCGCCCGACATGGACGCAATCGCCGTGGCCCACTGCATCATTGGCGTCGATGTCGAGGCCGACGAGCTTGTGGCGCGGATGCTCCTTGCGCTCGATGAGCGCCGCCTTGCCGATGAAGTCGTCGCTCTTCGTCTTGAGCGGCACGGTGAAGCCGATGCCGGCCTCGAAGGGATCGATCTGGTCGTTGAATTCGTAGTTGAAGAAAATGAGCCCCGCCTCGATGCGCAGCATGTCGAGCGCCTCGAGCCCCAAGGGTGAGATGCCATGTTTCTGGCCCGCCTCCCACACGGCGTCGAAGACGGCGAGCGCATCCTTGGGATGACAGAAGATCTCGTAACCGAGCTCGCCCGTATAGCCGGTGCGCGACACGACCAGCGGCACGCCCTCGAAGCCGCCGATGCGCCCGACCGCGAAGCGGAACCATTCGAGCTCGCCGATCTCGGGCTGCGCCGGCGCTGTCCAGATGATCTCCTTGAGGAGGTCGCGCGATTTCGGTCCCTGCACGGCGATATTGTGCAACTGGTTGGTCGAGGAGCGCACCCAGGCCTTGAAGCCCATCTTCTCGGCCTGCTGGCGCAGCCACAGGCCGCTATATTCGTCGCCGCCAATCCAGCGGAAATTGTTCTGCGCCAGGCGGAACACGGTGCCGTCATCGATCATGCCGCCATGCTCGTAGCACATCGCCGTATAGACGACCTGGCCCGGCGACAGCTTGCGCATGTCACGCGTGACGCAATATTGCATCAACGCTTCGGCATCAGGACCGGTCACCTCGAATTTGCGCAAGGGCGAGAGGTCCATCACCGCGACGCGCTCGCGGCAGGCCCAGTATTCCTCGACCGGGCCGTCATTGTTGAAGCGCTGCGGCAGCCAGAAGCCGCGATATTCGGTGATATTGCGGGTGAGTGCTGAGAAGCGCGGGTGGAACGCGGTCTCGCGCGTCATTTGGGGGTCGGCGTCTGGGGTCATGCGATAGGCCACCGCTCTCGAGAATTTCTCTTTATCGGAATAAGTGCGCACATGGATGTCGGTCGGGTCCCAGCCATTGCCGACATTGATGTCGTCGGGACAGGCCGAGGACACGCAGACGAGATCGGTGAGCGCCCGCATCAGCACATAGTCGCCGGGCCTGGACCACGCCTCGTCGTAATAGAGCTGGTTATGGTCGTCGACGCGGGTGTTGTAGAAATAGTTGATCGCTTCCCAACCCTTGCGCGGCGCAACGCCATAGGGCGCCAGCGCGCGGTTGAAATTCTCGGTGCAGTTCACGTGGCCTGGATAGCCGACATCGTCGTAATAGCGGCTGTTGCAGGCGGTGGCGAAGAAGTCATGCCGTCCGACCGTGTCCTGGACGACCTCGACCAGGGGCTCGAAGTCGAAGCCGAACATCTTGGAGAGGAGGCCGGGGGTGGGATAAGCGCGTCCGGTAAGGGTGCGCGTCACGGTCCCGTCGAGCGCATTTTCAATGCCCTGATCGAGCTTGCGCCGCGAGAAGCATTGGAAGTCGGTCATCTGCCGGCCGGCGACGTCGATGATCTGGATGAATTCGCCGGCGCGCACGACATAGGCCCTGGCGGTCGCGGCATCGACGCGGATCTCCTGCAAGGGATCGGCGAGCGGCTCGGGGAGGGCGATGAGCTCATTGGCGCGGGGCAGTATTGCCCGCTCGATGCGTACGTCGAGAGGTGTGGCGGTGTCCTGCGCTTCGGAATCCATCTTTCCGCCGGGCGCGCCGATGATCACGGCGCCGTCGCGCCCGGCTTTGAAGCTCTGCTTGCTGCCGGCTGGCGATGCGCGCCCGAAGAGCCGGATCGCCTTGGCCCGGCTGAGATCGATCCCGCGCCGGGCCAGGGCCTTGCGCACGCGCAGGGCCGATTCCTCGTCGCTCGCCAATGTCGCCTTGAGGCCCGAGGGATCGCTCGCCTCCTTGGCGCCGAGGAGGGAAGGATCGCTCCGGCCGTCGCTGCCGACGGCGACGATCTCGCAATCCTGACCGCCTTCGAGGTCGGTGACGGTCAGCCGGTCGCCGGCCTTGATGTCGAGGACGAGCGAGCCGCCGCCCGCAACTTTGTAACGTTCCGTGCCCTGGGGCAGGCTCGGCAGACCGGGCCGGTAGACGATGCTGGGACGCGGCGCCAGGCCGGCGGCCGAAGGGTTCTGAAGGCCTTTTTCGAACCTGTTCATGGAGCGGAGGCTAACGCGAAGAAGTCAGGAAAGCAATGGTATGAAATTGGGCGAAATTGGTTTGACAATGGCGTCCGGCTCAAAATGACTCATTATTCCTTTGCCGAGACGCGCTAGAACGCGCGGAGCTTGACGGAGACTTGTCTGGATGAACGCGCCGATCGATGCCCGCGCCTTTCGTACCGCTTTGGGGGCCTTTGCCACGGGCGTGACCATCGTCACGACGCGCGGGCCCAGGGGCGAGCCCATCGGCAACACGGTCAATTCCTTCAGCGCCGTGTCGCTCGATCCGCCGCTCGTCCTGTGGAGCTTCGGCAAGCGGGCCTATAGCTTCAAGTCCTACCTCTCGGCCGATCATTTCACGGTGAACGTCCTGCGCGAGGGCCAGGAGGAGCTTTCACGCCGCTTCTCGCGCTCGCTCGATGATAAATGGGTCGGGCTCGATTACGAGACCTGGGACACCGGCTGCCCGGTCCTGCCCAATGCGCTCGCCGTGTTCGAATGCAAGATGGCCTACACTTACCAGGGCGGCGACCATGTCATCTTTGTCGGCGAGGTGCTCAATTTCGACCATGACCCCACAGGACGGCCCTTGGTCTTCTGGCACGGCGATTATCGGTTGATGACCGAATAGGCCCAATCATTACCGCTTGTACCCAAAAGCGGACCCTTTTAGCATCCACGAATCCGTGAAAAGCGGTTTCATGGTGGGGAAACGGTCATGCTGAAAGCCGGGCAAAGATCCGGATTGGCGTGTTCGCACAGGAAAAAGAGCCAGGCGTTTCGCCGGCCTCTCTCCCTTTGTCTTCAGCTCAGTCGTTCCGCCGGGGTGCTTCAGGCGCCCCACGGCGGCTGTCGCTTCAACATAAGGAGAAGTCGCTCATGACGACGAAGCCGGGCGCTGGCGGGGCTGCCAGCACGACGATCTCGCCGGGTCTGGTCACGACCGAGGCCGGCGAGCTGCACCGGGCCATTGACTGGCGCGGTGCCTTCTGGGTGGCGGCCGGCGTTCCGCCGCTGGTGCTGTTCTCGATCGGCGGCATTGCGGGCACCACCGGCAAGCTCGCTTTCCTGGTCTGGATCATTTCCATGATCATGGGCTTCCTGCAGTCCTTCACCTATGCCGAGATCGCCGGCATGTTCGGCAACAAATCGGGCGGCGCCTCGGTCTATGGCGCCACCGCCTGGCTGCGCTATTCGAAATTCATCGCGCCGCTTTCAGTGTGGTGCAACTGGATCGCCTGGACACCGGTGCTCTCGCTCGGCTGCGCCATCGCCGCGGGTTACATCCTCAATGCGCTGTGGCCCATACCGGCCTCGGACTCGCAGGCCGTTCTCGACTGGGTGACGGCAAATGCCGCAACGCTCACCGCTGAATCGCCGCGCGTTGCCGAATGGCTCACCGCCAATGCCGGCAAGACGGCGCAGGATGCGATGACGGCACTCCTGACGCAGGATGCGGTCGCGGCGCTGACGCCTACGATCCGCACCTGGACGCTCTTCTCCTTCCCGATACCGGGCCTGGCGCAGGCCAATGTCAACGCGACCTTCTTCATCGGCGCGATCTTGATGCTGATCATCTTCGCCATCCAGCATCGCGGCATCGCCTCGACCGCGAGCGCCCAGAAATGGCTCGCCATCATCGTGCTCGTGCCGCTCGCCATCATCGGCCTGCTGCCGATCTTCATGGGCAATATCGATGCGGCCAATGTGACGGCGCTGGTGCCGCCGACGGCGGCCTATTCCGGCGTCGATGGCGCGTGGAACATCGGCGGCTGGACGCTGTTCTTCGGCGGCCTGTTCATTGCCGCCTGGTCGACTTACGCCTTCGAGACCTCGATCTGCTACACCCGCGAACTGAAGAACCCGAGGACCGACACGTTCCGGGCGATCTTCTATTCGGGCCTGCTCTGCATGTTCTTCTATTTCGTCATTCCCTTCACCTTCCAGGGAGTCCTCGGCCATTCGGGCATGCTGGCGCCCGGCATCGTCGATGGCACCGGCATCGGCGAGGCGCTCGCCGGCATGGTGCATGGCGGCAAGGTGGTGACGCAGATCCTGGTGATCCTGATGATCCTGGCGCTGTTCCTCGCCATCATGACGGCGATGGCCGGGTCTTCGCGAACCCTCTATCAGGGGTCGAAGGACGGCTGGCTGCCGCGCTATCTGAGCCATGTCAACTCGCATGGCGCGCCGACGCGGGCGATGTGGACCGATTTCGGGCTCAACCTGTTCCTGCTCGCCATCGCATCCGACCTCGTTGGATATTTCTGGGTGCTGGCGCTCTCCAATGTCGGCTACATGATCTTCAACTTCCTCAATCTCAATGCCGGCTGGATCCATCGCATCGATTCGGGCCATGTGGCGCGGCCGTGGAAGGCGCCGACATGGCTCATCGGGCTCAACACGGTGCTGGCCTTCGTGAACGCGCTGTTCCTGGGGGCAGGGGCCAAGGTCTGGGGCTATTCGACCGCCCTCTGGGTCGGCTTCGTGCTGGCGGCCCTGATCATCCCGGTCTTTGCCTATCGCCACTATGTCCAGGATGGCGGCAAGTTCCCGGCGGGTGCCCTGGCTGATCTCGGCCTCAAGGAGGGCGATCTCGGTGAGCGCAAGGCGAGCATGTGGCCTTACCTCACTTTGGCGGCGGGCTTGCTCGTGGTCCTCATCGCCAACTGGGTCTTCGTCCTGCCGGGCTAGATGACTGGTACAGCTCCCCATCCGGATCCCTTCCGGATGGGGCCCAAAACTAAGCCTTACTTGGGCCAATCGCTGTCCAATTTGACCCAATTATTACCGCTTGCAACCAAAAGCATACCATTTTACCATCCCCTGAGCCGCTAAAGCGGCTCGCGTGCAATGACGCATAGTGGGGAAACGCTCATGCTGAAAACCGGACAGAGATCCGGATTAGCGTGTTCATCAGGGAAGGAAGGCGCTTGGGCGCTCTACCGGCCCGTCTCCCATTGTCCTGGTCACAGCCGTCCTGATGGGGCGCCCTCGGCGCTGGGCGGCACGTGTCACTTCAACATATGGAGATGTCGCTCATGACGACAAAACAGGGCGCTGGCATGGCCTCCAGCGCGACGACGATCTCGCCGGGTCTGGTGACGACCGAGACCGGCGAGCTGCACCGGGCCATCGATTGGCGCGGTGCCTTCTGGGTGGCGGCGGGTGTTCCGCCGCTGGTGCTGTTCTCGATCGGCGGCATTGCGGGCACCACCGGCAAGCTCGCTTTCCTGGTCTGGATCATTTCCATGATCATGGGCTTCCTGCAGTCCTTCACCTATGCCGAGATCGCCGGCATGTTCGGCAACAAATCGGGCGGCGCCTCGGTCTATGGCGCCACCGCCTGGCTGCGCTATTCGAAATTCATCGCGCCGCTCTCGGTGTGGTGCAACTGGTTCGCCTGGTCGCCGGTGCTCTCGCTCGGCTGCGCCATCGCCGCGGGCTACATATTGAACGCGCTCTTCCCGATCCCGGCGGGCGATTCGCAGGCCGTGCTCGATTGGGTGACGGCGAATGCCGCGACGCTCACCGCTGAATCGCCACGCGTGGCCGAATGGCTCACCGCCAATGCCGGCAAGACGGCGCAGGATGCGATGACCGCACTCCTGACGCAGGATGCGGTCGCAGCACTGACGCCCGCCATCCGCACCTGGTCGCTGGTCTCCTTCCCGATACCCTTCCTGGCCCAGGCTCATCTCAATGCCACCTTCTTCATCGGCGCGATCTTGATGCTGATCATCTTCGCCATCCAGCACAGAGGCATTGCTTCGACGGCCGGAGCGCAGAAATGGCTCGCCATCATCGTGCTCGTGCCGCTGGTGGTCATCGGCGTGCTGCCGATCCTCATGGGCAAGATCGACTCGATGAACGTGACGGGCATGGTGCCGCCGACCGCCGCTTATTCCGGCGTCGATGGCGCCTGGACGCTCGGCGGCTGGACGCTGTTCCTGGGCGGCCTCTATATCGCCGCCTGGTCGACCTATGGCTTCGAGACGGCGGTCTGCTACACGCGCGAGCTGAAGAATCCGAAGACGGACACGTTCAAGGCCATCTTCTATTCGGGCCTGCTCTGCATCCTGTTCTTCTTCCTCATTCCCTTCACCTTCCAGGGTGTCCTCGGACATTCGGGCATGCTGGCGCCCGGCATTGTCGATGGCACCGGCATCGGTGAGGCGCTCGCCGCGATGGTCGGCGGCGGCAAGGTCGTCACCCAGATCCTGGTGATCTTGATGATCCTGGCCTTGTTCCTCGCCATCATGACGGCGATGGCGGGATCCTCGCGCACCCTCTATCAGGGTTCGAAGGACGGCTGGCTGCCGCGCTATCTGACCCACGTCAACAGTCACGGTGCGCCGACGCGCGCGATGTGGACGGATTTCGGCTTCAACCTGATCCTTCTTGCCATCGCGTCCGACATTGCGGGTTACTTCTTCGTGCTCGCCGTGTCGAATGTCGGCTACATCATCTTCAACTTCCTCAACCTCAATGCCGGCTGGATCCATCGTGTGGATTCGGGTCACATCGCAAGGCCCTGGAAAGCACCGACCTGGCTCATCGGCCTCAACACCGTGCTCGCTTTCGTGAATGCGATATTCCTGGGCGCCGGTGCAAAAGTGTGGGGCTATGCCAACGCGCTGTGGGTCGGCCTCATCTTCGCGGCGCTGATCCTGCCGGTCTTCGCCTATCGCCACTATGCGCAGGATGGCGGCCGCTTCCCGGCCGCGGCGTTGGCCGATCTCGGACTGAAGGAAGGCGACATGGGAGAGCGCAAGGCGGGCATGCTGCCTTATCTCACACTGGCGGCGGGCCTGATCGTGGTCCTCATCGCCAATTGGATCTTCGTCCTGCCGTTCTGATCGGCGTCGATCTCTCGAAATGTGATGGCGGCCCGCTCTCGGGCCGCCATTTTATTTGCCTTGATCGCTCGGCCAGCCCCGCCGATACTCCCCGACCGTCACAGCAGGGGAGGAATCAATGTCGCTGGGCGTCATACTGCTGGTTGCCATCGTCGTCATCGGCGGCTACCTGGTCTATGCCTATAATGCTCTGGTCAAGAACAAGAACCTGGTCGCCGAAGGCTGGAGCGGCATCGATGTGCAATTGCGCCGCAGAGCCGATCTCATCCCCAATCTGGTCGAGACGGTCAAAGGCTATGCCGCGCATGAGGACAAATTGTTCCGCGACATCGCCGAGTTGCGCGCCAAGAGCATCTCCGGCGGCTCGGTCAGCGAGCAATCGCAAGTGAGCCAGGCGATGACCGGCATGCTGGGCCGGCTCTTCGCCATTGCCGAGGCCTATCCCGAGCTCAAGGCGGATGCGAATTTCCGCGATCTCCAGGACAAGCTCTCAGGCATCGAGGACGAGATCCAGCTCTCGCGCCGCTACTACAATGGCGCGGTGCGCAACTTCAACACCATGATCGAATCCTTCCCGACCAATTTCATTTCGGGCTTCTTCCAGTTTACCAAGGCCGAGTTCTTCGAGATCGGCGACCAGGCCGCCCGCCAGGTGCCCAAGGTGGAATTCAACAAGGCATCATAGGCCATGCGCGCACTGCTGTTTGTCGTAGCGCTGCTGCTCGCGGCTGCGGGTGAAGCGGCTGCCGCCGAGCGCATCACCTCCTTCGTGAGCGAGGTCGCGATCGGCGCCGATTCGGCCCTGACCGTGAAAGAGACGATCGCCGTCGTCTCGGAAGGCAACGAGATCAAGCGCGGCATCCAGCGCGACTTCCCCACCAGATACAAGGATCGCAACGGCCTCAGCTTTGTCGTGGGCTTCGAGGTCCTGGGCGTGAAGCGCGACGGGCGCGATGAGCCTTACACGGTCATGTCGATCAGCAATGGCGAGCGCATTCGCATCGGCAGCGCCGATGTCTTTCTCGACAACGGCCCGCATGTCTATGAGATCACCTACAAGACGACGCGCCAGCTCGGCTATTTCGAGGGCTTTGACGAGCTCTACTGGAATGTGACGGGCAATTCCTGGACTTTCCCGATCGAAAGGGCCGAAGCGATCATCCAATTGCCGCCCGGCGCCACGATCAAGCAGCATGCCGAATATACGGGCCGGCAAGGCGAGAGCGGCCATGATGCCGAGGTCACCCAATCGACGGGTGATCGCTACCAGGCGCACACCACGCGCACCCTTGCGCCGAATGAAGGCTTCACCGTCGCCGTCGGCTGGCCGAAAGGCTTCGTGAGCCCTCCTACGGAGATCGACAAGGCCACGGACGCGGTCAAGGACAATCTCGGCCTTTTCGCCATCCTCGCCGGCGTCCTCCTCTCGTTCCTCTATTATCTCTTCGCCTGGTTCCGTGTCGGGCGCGATCCGCCCGAGGGAACCATCATCCCGCTTTTTACACCGCCGACGGGGCTGGGTCCCGGCGGCATGCGCTATGTATGGAAGCAGAAATTCGACGAGAAGGGCTTTGCCGCCTCGCTGGTGGGCCTCGCGGTCAAAGGACGCGCCCGGATCGTCGAAAACGGCAAGAATTTCTCGATCGAGCGCAAGGAGGATGAGAGCCAGCCTTTGACCCGGGCCGAGGCCGCGCTCTACCGGGCGATGCCGGCGGGCATGACGCTACTCCAGCAGGCCAATCACGCGAAGGTCAGCGCGATGAAGAGCGCGCTCGAGGACAGGCTGGAGAAGGAGTATGAGGGTGTCGCCTTTGTCCGCAATCTCAAATGGTTCTGGGGCGGGGTTGCGATTTCCGTCCTGGCCTTGGCGCTGGGCGCGTTGCTCTTGCCGACGGAGGATGCAGCGATCGGTCTCTTCCTCTCCATCTGGAACGGCGTTTGGTGGGGTGTTCTCCTGGTCTTGAGCTGGAGCCTAGTCAAGGGACTCATCGCCGCGCGTGGTGTGCTGGCCAAGATCAGATCGGTATTTTCCTTGGGCTTCCTCTTGCCGTTCTTTGTCGTTGGCGGTTTTGCTCCAGTAGCGATCTTCTTCAGCGCCACTTCGCCGGGCCTTTACGCCTTTGCCGGCGGCGCAATTCTTCTTGTCATCATGGGCTTCGTCTTCCATCGATTGCTGCGCGCGCCCACGGTTTCGGGGCGCCAACTCCTCGATCAGATCGAGGGCTTCCGCATGTACATGACGACGGCGGAGGAGGAGCGCCTCAAGGTGCTGCATCCGCCGGAGAAGACGCCGGAACTGTTCGAGCGCTATTTGCCTTATGCCTTGGCGCTCGATTGCGAGAATGAATGGAACACGAAATTCGCCGCCGTGCTGGCCGCTGCCGCGGCAGCAGGGGTCGCCGCCGCGCCCGTCTGGTATACCGGCAACAGCTGGAACACCGGCAATATGGGGGGCTTCACCACCAGCCTGGGCTCGAGCCTTGCGACAACAACCTCAGCCGCCTCGGTGCCGCCCGGCACCAGCTCGGGTTCCGGCGGCTTCTCGAGTGGCGGTGGCTTTTCCGGCGGCGGTGGCGGCGGCTCGTCCGGTGGTGGCGGTGGCGGTGGCGGTGGCTCGGGCTGGTGATGGAAGCCCCAGCCGTGTCATGGTTTTTCCGCACGGACGAGCACTTGGCGAAGAGCGGTGTTCGAGGATGTGATCGCCGCCACGCAGCCTATTAGCCGTTTCCTCATTGTGCCGTCCGTGCGCCGCTTCTATCCGATATAACTCTCGAGCTCGGGCAAATCGTTCCGCTTGAACAATTGCCGCGTCGGCTCGAAGGCAAGGATGCGGCCATTGCTGAGGAAGGCCGTCCGGGTCGCCGCGTAGAGCGCGTCATCCGGGTGATGCGACACCAGCACGACCGTGTAGTCCTTCTCCTTCTGCAGTTCCTTCACCAGATCGAGCATCTCGCGCCTGAGCGCCGGGCCCAGCGCGGCAAAGGGTTCGTCGAGCAGGAGGATCGGCTCGTCGCGCAAGAGCGCGCGCGCGATCGCCACGCGCTGGCGCTCGCCGCCCGAGACCTCGCCGGGCTTGCGCTGCGCCAGCGCGCCGAGGCCGGTTCGTGCCAGGGCGTCATCGACGGATTGCCTCTCGGCGGCCGTGAGCCTGAGCGAAGGCGAGATGCCGAGCGCCACATTCGTCCACAGATCGAGATGGGCGAAACTATTGTGATCCTGGAACACCATCGTCACCGGGCGCTCCGACGGCGAGGCTTGCGTCATGTCCTTGCCGTCGAGAAGGATGCGGCCCGACCGCGGGGCTTCGAACCCGGCGATGAGCGAGAGCAGCGTCGACTTGCCGGAGCCCGAGGGGCCGATCACCGCGACGAACTCCGCCTTGGCGGTCTCGAAATCGAAATCGGCGACAAAGCCTTCTGAAGAATAATGGACGGCATCGAGCCTGATCATGCCGTCGCACTCCATTTGTCGAGCAGCGTGATGACGGCCATCGAGAAGATCGCGAGCACGAGGGCCGAGCCTGCCGCCGCATCGATGCGGTAGCTGCCCATTTGCGCATAGATGAGGGCGGGCAAGGTCATGAGCGATTGCGAGCCGAACAAGGTGATGGCGGTGAGATCGCCGAGGGAGAGGACGAAGGCCATGGCCATCGCGAGGCCGAGTGGACGGCGCAGCACCGGCAGGTCGATGAGGCGGAGGCGGCGCCAGCCGCTGATGCCGAGGCTCGAGCATAGCCGGTCATGCTGCGCCATCGCTTGCTGGACGGAAGGGCTCAAGGTCCCGAGCGCGAAAGGCAGCGCCATCAGCGCGTTCATGGAGATGACGAGGAAAGGGGCGGCCGAGAAGGCAAGGCCGGCGCGGCTCGCGGCGATGAACCAGCCGGTGGCGAGCACCGCGGGCGGGACGATCAGCGTGAGGAGGGCTGCGAGATTGAGAAGCGAGCGCCATGACGGGCTTCGGGCGCGGGCCGAGGCGGCGGCGATCGGCCAGGCAAGCGCGATGCTGAGGAACGATGCCGGCAAGGCGATGACGAGGCTGGTGAGCGTTGCATAAGCAAGCGCCGGCCAGTTGAACTCGGCCAGGACGCCCGAGATCACGATCGCCAGGATGGGAATGCCGACGAAAGCGGCGGCGAGCGCGATGGTGAGCCGCATGATGAGGGATAGGCCGGCGGAATGCGTCTCATAGCGGGGCGCGGCGCGCCGGAGCGCGGGCCAGCTCTGTGCCGCACTGGCATAGTGTCCGGCGAGCAGCACAAAGAGTCCGCACAGGGCGAGCTGCACCAGCGCCAGGACGGTGGCGCGCGCCGGATCATAGTCGAAGCGCAAGGCCTGATAGATGCCGACCTCGAGCGTCGTGGCCGCGGGTCCACCGCCCAGGGTGAGCACGACAGCGAAGCTCGCAGCACAGATGAGGAAGATCAGGCTCGCTATGCCGGCAAGGCTGCCTTTGATCTGGGGCCATTCGATGAGGCGGAAGCGCGCCAAAGGCGTAAAGTCGAGCTGGGCCGCGAGGCGCCAGCTTTCGGCAGAAATACCGTCGAGCTGCTGCAGGATGATCCGGGTCGCGAGCGGTAGGTTGAAGAACACATGGGCGAGGAGGATGCCGCTGAGCCCATAGATGTCGAGGGGCTGGCCCAGGAGCTGGCTGAGCCACCCGGTGCGGCCATAGACGGTGACGATGCCCAGAATGACGACGATGGCCGGCAGCGCCAGGGGAAGCGCGAAGAGCCGCAGCAGCAGGCCGCGCCCCAGGAAATCGACGCGCGCCAGAGCGAGCGCCACCGGAATGGCCAGCGCCACGGAAAGCGCAGTCGAAAGCCCGGCCTGCAGCAGCGTGAACCACAGGATGCGCAGCACATAGGCATCGATGACATGGCCGGTGACCAGGCCTTCGCCGATGCCGATCGCCGCCACCGGCGCAAGGCCGACCAGGACGGCGATCACGATGGCCAGGAGCGCCAGGCCGGCGACCGGCATCGTTCCTCGATGTGGCGTCATTTGCTCATGGCATTGAGCCACTCATCGATCCAGGCGCGGCGGTTGCTCGCCACCTCTTCGGGCGTGAACAGGAAGGTCTTGTCCGGCTTGACCAGCTCGTCGAAGGTCTTGGGCAAGGGGGCTGACGTCTTGCCGGCCGGGAACATCCAGTTGTTCTCGGGGATGGCGTCCTGGAAACCAGGGCCCTCCATGAAGCTCAGAAACTTCTGCGCCAGCGCCTTTTCGGGCGAGCCCGCGATGATGCCGGCGACCTCCACTTGCAGATAATGGCCTTCCGCGAATTTCATCGCCTGATAGCGCTCGGTCTTTTCGGCGATGATATGATAGGCGGGCGACGTCGTATAGGAGAGCACCATCGGCGCCTCGCCCTTGGTGAAGAGCCCATAGGCTTCCGACCAGCCAGGCGTCGTGGTGAGGATGCGCGGCTTGAGCTTGGCCCAGGCGTCCGACGCCTTGTCGCCATAGACTGCCTTGACCCACAAGAGGAAGCCCAGGCCCGGCGTCGAGGTGCGCGGGTCCTCGAGGATGATCTTGTCCTCGGGCGCGCCTTCGACGAGATCCTTCAGACTCTTATAGGCCTTGGCTTCAGGGATCTTCTCGGTGTCGTAGATCACCGCGAAATGTGCATAGTCGTAAGGGAGAAACGTGTCGTCGGTCCAGGCGATGGGGAGGGTGAGCTTGGCGGCATCCTGCCCGTGCGGCGCGAAAAGGCCGGTCGCTTTCGCTTCCGCCGTCAGGTTGGTGTCGAGGCCGAGCACGACGTCCGCTTGCGTGCCCGAGCCTTCGAGTTTGAGGCGGTTGAGCATGGCGACACCGTCGGTGACCGCGACCCAGTTGAGGGTGCATTGGCATTCCTTCTCGAAAGCCTGCTTGACCTTGGGGCCGGGGCCCCATTCGGCGGTGAAGCTTTCATAGGTGTAGACGGTAAGCGTTTCCGCCGCGGATGCCGTCAGAGGCAGCGCGCAAAAAGCCAAAAGGGTGAAAAGAAGTTTTCTCACTATTTCCTCCTATTCACCGGGTGAAGGAGGAAGGGGCTGAAACCCGCTCGCAATCCCTCCGCCGGCATGATCCGGATCAGGTTCAGCGGGTTGGCCTTTTGGGCCTCTCAGCTCGAGATCGAGCACCCCGTTGAGAGCGGGAGGGACCATAGGCATTGAGGGGTGCACTGGCAAGCGGCTTCTGTTATTCCTAAGGCCATGAGCCGCTTCGTTATTCTCATGGGTGGCGATTTGACGGTGACGAAACGCCTCAAATCGCAGGTGCAGAAGACACGTGTCATCGCCGCCGATGGCGGCATGGCGCATGCCGAGACGCTCGACCTCACGCCCGAACTCTGGGTCGGCGACTTCGATTCGACCTCGGAGGAATTGGCCGAACGCCACAAGGGCGTCGCCCGCCACGCCTTTCCCCCTGAGAAGGACAAGACCGACGGCGAGATCGCGGTGGACGAGGCGGTGAGGCTGGGCGCCCGCGAGATCGTGATGGTGGGTGGCCTCGGCGGCCAGGCCGATCATGCGCTGGCGCATTTCGGCCTGCTGCTCAAGCTGGGGCGCCGGCGCGTCTCCGCTTTCATCACCAGCGGCCATGAGGAGGCCTATCCGATCCTCAACGGCACGCATCATTTCGACCTGCCGCGCGGCGCGCGCTTCAGCGTCGTTCCTTTCACCGATCTTGCCGGCCTCGATCTCGACGGGGTGAGATGGCCGCTCACCAACCGCTCGGTCCCCCTGGGCTCGAGCCTCACCGTGTCCAATATCGCCACGGGTCCGGTGACGGTGCGGTTGAGCCAGGGCTATGCGGTGGCGCTCGCCTACCCCGAGAGCATGGGGTGACGAGGCTCACTTTGACGGAGATGGGCCGCCATGGCGAGGCCGTCGGCGAAGCGGCAGGCCGTGCCGTCTATGTGCCCTATGCCTTGCCGGGCGAGGTGGTTGGGGCCGAGATTTCGGGCACCCATGCGCGATTGCGCGAGATACTGTCGCCGAGCCCCGACCGCATCCAGCCCTTCTGCCCGCATTTCAGCCAATGCGGCGGGTGCCAGATCCAGCAGTGGCAAGCCAAGGCCTATGCGCAATGGAAGCGCAATCTGCTCGTCACCGCGCTCAGGAACCAAGGCATAACGGCCGAGGTCGATGCCCTGATCGATGCGCAAGGCGAAGGCCGGCGCCGCGCTACCTTGCATGTTGCGAAGACGCCGGGAGGTGTCATTGCCGGCTTCAATGCGGCGCGAAGCCACGACATCCACCCGCTCGATCTCTGTCCCATCCTGGTGCCGGCATTGCGCCATGCGCCGCGCATCGCCCGACGTATCGGCGAGGTTATCGGCGGTTGCGATGTCGCTTTCACCGCCGCCGACAATGGGCTCGATGTCGATATCGCGACAAAGCGCAAGCCGACGCCCAGCCTCGCGACTCTCGTCCATGAGGAGAATCTGGCTCGCCTCTCGCTCAACCGCGAGCCCCTGGTGACGCGCCTTCCGCCGGTGATCGCCATCGGCAAAGCCAGCCTGCGCCTGCCGGCCGGTGCCTTCCTGCAGGCGACGAAGGCCGGCGAGGAGACCTTGGCGGCGCTGGTCATCGAGAATATCGGCAAGGCGAAGAAGGTGGCCGATCTCTTCTCGGGCGTCGGTGTCTTCGCCTTGCGCCTTGCCGCCACAGCGCAGGTCTTCGCCGCCGACAGCGACAAGGCGGCGATCGAGGCTTTGGCCGAGGCGGTCCGCCGCACGCCCGGCCTCAAGCCGGTCGCAGCGAAGGCACGCGATCTCTTCCGCGAGCCCCTGATGGCGCGCGAGCTCAATGCATTCGATGCGGTCGTCTTCGATCCGCCGCGCGCCGGGGCCGAGGCGCAAGCCCGGCAACTGGCGAAATCGACGGTGAAGACCGTCGTCGCGGTCTCCTGCGATCCCGCAAGCTTCGCCCGCGATGCGCGGATCCTGGTCGAAGGCGGCTATCGCCTCGTGCGCGCGACACCCGTCGATCAGTTTGCTTTCACGGCGCATGTCGAGACGGTTGCGCTGTTTCGTGCGGTGACCTTTTGAGGGCTTTGGTCTCTTGACATCGTGGGCCAAAGCGTGATTTGGAAAATTTCAGAATTGAGCCCGTGTGTCCGGAGTTCATGGCCGGACTTGATCCGGCGACAACCGCTGCCGGGCACGTTGCTTTTGTAGTTCGCTCCCCAAAATGGAACCGTCGGATGACCAGCACGCCTTGCCAAAGCGCGGCGCTCGACCGCAGCATCGCGCCATGGGCGAAGATCGCCGCGTGCTTCGCTATCATCGTCGAAACGATCGTGACGATTGCCGGAAGTATCCGCAACAGCTTGCATGAGCTCGACGGCTGTTGCCGGAAGACCGGGCGGCTGCTGGCGCTGTGCCCAGGGCTGTCTCGCCCGATGATGCCGAAGCTCGGCTTCCTGCCACCTTCGGTAAGCGTGCTCCATGCCCTTGCGCGCAAGCGCTCACCCGAATTCGACGCCCAGGACCAGAGCCAGGACGTGACGATCCCGAAGAAAGGCTCATGGATCACGAAAAGCCTGAGGCAAAGGATTGAAAGGGTCCGAAAGGGTATTGGAAGCGAGGGGCATGCCCTCACGTAAGGACTTCGGCGCAGCTTTGCGCCCGTCTATGAATCCTCTGTCAGCAACGGAACACTAGAAATCAGTCCTTCGCGCGCTCGACGTAGGAACCGTCGTCGGTTGAGATCACGACACGGGTGCCGGTTGCTATATGGGGCGGCACCGCGGTACGCACGCCATTGGACAGCACCGCCGGCTTGAAGGAAGAGGCGGCCGTCTGGTTCTTGATCACGGGTTCCGTCTCGACGATCTCGAGCGTCACGCGCTGCGGCAGTTCGATCGAGATCGGCACGCCGTTGAACAGCGCGATCATGCATTCCATGTTTTCCTGGAGATACGCGGCCCCATCGCCGATGAGGTCGGAGGGGAGGTGGATCTGCTCGAAATTCTCCGGATTCATGAACACATACTGATCGCCGTCCTGATAGAGATAGTTGAAGGGCAGGGTCTCGACGAAAGCCCGTTCCATCTGGTCGGTGGTCTTGTAGCGCACCACGGTTTTGACGCCGTCCGAGATGCGGCGCATGTCGATGGAGGTGGTGGGGGTGCCCTTGCCCGGATGGAAGCTTTCGGCTTTCAGCACGACATAGAGCTTGCCATCCTCATGTTCGATGACATTGCCTTTACGCACGGCGCTTGCGATGATCTTGGCCACGAAATTTCTCTATAAAGAATGCATTGGATTATGGGTCGGGCGGGTATTAGCAGCCGCCATGCCATAAGCCAAGCCCTGCCGGAGCCCCTTGATTTGACAGAAGATTTGCCATGGTGGCGTCCCGACATCCATGCCGACAGGCGGCCTTTCCTCGTAGGCCGCGGCCGCATCGTGGCAGCGATCCGCGGCTGGTTCGAGGACCAGGGCTTCATCGAGGTCGATAGCGGGGCGCTGCAGGTCTCGCCCGGCAATGAAACCCATCTTCACGCTTTCGAGACGGCGCTTGTCGATCCGGACGGCACGCGAAAGCCCCGCTATCTCCACACCTCGCCCGAATTCGCCTGCAAGAAGCTGCTGGCGGCGGGCGAAACGCGCATCTTCAGCATGGTCCATTGCTTCCGCAACCGCGAGCGCACGCCTCTCCATGCGCCCGAATTCACCATGCTCGAATGGTACCGCGCGAACGAGCCCTATGAGCGGATCATCGCCGATACGGTCGAGCTTCTGCGTATTGCCGGGCGCGTCACCGGGAATGCGCTCGTGTGGCGCGGGCGCCACTGCGATCCCAACGGCGACGCCGAGACCTTGAGCGTGGCCGAGGCCTTTTCGCGCCATGCCGGGATCGACCTTCTGGCGACGCTGAGACCCCGCGGGTCCGACCGCGAGGCGCTGGCGGCGCAGGCGCGCCAAGTGGGCGTCGCCTTTGCGGCCGATGATTCCTGGTCCGATATCTTCAGCCGCATCCTGGTCGAGCGGGTGGAACCGAAACTGGGGCAGGGGCGGCCGACCGTCCTCTTCGAATATCCGGCGGTCGAGGCGGCTCTGGCGCGGGTGAGCCCGCGCGATCCTCGCATTGCCGAGCGCTTCGAGCTCTATGCTTCGGGCGTCGAGCTTGCCAATGGCTTTGGCGAATTGACCGATGTCACCGAGCAGCGCCGCCGCTTCGAGGTCGATATGGCGCTGAAGCAGAAGCTTTATGGCGAGCGCTATCCGATCGATGAGACTTTTCTTGCAGCTTTGGAGCATATGCCGGAAGCTTCGGGCGTGGCGCTCGGTCTCGATCGCCTCGTCATGCTGGCGACCGGAGCGAGGCATATCGATCAAGTGATCTGGACGCCGTTCAGGTAAGGGAGGCTGCCCGTGAATCGCATCATCTCCGTGCTGTTTCTTGTGGTCCTGGCATGCGGTGCCGTCTTCGCCGCCGAACCGAGCGATCTCTATCGCGGACGCACCATAGTCACCGGCATCAAGGATGACACCCGCATACCCGCAGCACCCATCTGTCTTCTCGACGTGCTGGCCAAGATATCGGGCGATGCGCGCTTGCTCGATGATCCGCGCGCCCGGGAAATTGCCGCCGCAGCCACGTTCCACGCCACCGAATACAGCTATCGCGATCGTTACGCGCTGCGGCAGATCCATGACGAGCAAGGAACCCGGGACCGGCCTTATTACCTGACCGTGACTTTCGATCCGCAAAGGGTCGATGCCGCTCTCGAGAGCCTGGGCCGCAAGCCCTGGACGGCAAATCGTCCGAATCTCGCCTTGTTCCTTGTCGTCAACAACAACGCCAATACCTATGTTCTGTCGGGCGACGGCACCTTTGGCCGCGATCAGCGGGAATCGCTCGCCGCCGCGTCCTGGCTGGTCGGCATGCCGGTTACGCTCCCGAGCGAAGCCGATCTCGCCAAGGAAGGGCTCACCGCCGACGTTCTCTCCACGATCCAGCCGGCCAAGCTCGACATGGTGACGAAGGGCATGGGGGCCGATCTGGTCCTGCTCGGCAGCCTCGTCTGGAACAAGGGCACGCTCGGCTGGGCGGCGGAATGGAAGCTCTTCGACGGCAAGGAAATCAGCGTCTGGAAGGTCAAGGACGTCAATTTCGACGAGGCCTTCCGCAATGCCCTGCGCGGCTCGGCGCTGATCCTGTCGGGCAACGGCAAGCCGGATTAGTTAAAGACCTGGTGTCTGGGCGAGCCATAGCCTTATGCCGAGGCCGATCAGCACGATCGCGAGTGCGCCGTTCACCCATCGGCTCCAGGCCAGGAGGCGGCTGCGTACGCTCGCGATCTGGAGCACATAGACGAACAGCACCCAGAAGCCGGCACTGATGCCGATCGTCGTGCAGATGAGCAAAGCCAGATAGATGACGCTCGAGTCCGGATGCACGAAAACGGCGAGCACGCCCAGGTAAAACAGCGGCCCCTTCGGGTTGAGCAAGTTGTTCAGGAGCCCCTGCATCCACCAGGTTCGGCCGTGTTTCGGCGGGGCCTCGGCTTCCTGAGGCAGGGCCGATGTGGGGCGCAAGCCCTGAAGCCCGAGGAAGATCAGATAGGCGCCGCCGGCAAGCTTGAGGACCGTGAAAGCGGTCGCGCTGGTCGCGATCCAGCCGACCCCCAGCAGGCAATAGGTCAAATGAACCAGGTTTCCGGTGAGGATGCCGGCGCTCGTCCAGCCTCCGGCATTCTTGCCGCCCATGATCGTGTTGCGCGTCACCAGCGCAAGATCAGCCCCGGGGGTGATCATGATCAGGACGGTGAGGCCGGCGACACCCAGGAGATCGGCAAGCATGCTACGACGCTAAGGCCTGTTTACAATCATAGTAGCTGGGACGATTCCCAAATCATCGGAAATTTGATTCAAGGCTGAAAACTGGAGGGCAGCCTTGATTCGATTGATGTTGAACGATGCGCAATGGCAGCGCATT
>JAKATG010000027.1:0-99960 GCA_021828105.1 Pseudomonadota bacterium | reverse complement strand
CAAGCTCCCCGACGGTTGTAGCCGGAGGGTGGACGGGCGACATCGCCGAGCGAGGGGCCTGGCGGCCGCCAGGCCCCTCGCTACGTCGATCCTTGAACAGGATTCGACGACAGCTTCCAGATACAAGAGGGTATCCTACTCCCGCGCGCTCATCACCGCGCCCGCGCCGGCGGCGATGACAAAGGCGATGCCGGCGATCTGCTGCAGGCTGAGCGGCTCGTGCAGGATCAGGAAGCCGGCGAGCGCGCCGACGCCGGGCTCGGCGCTCATCAGTATGCCGAAGCTCGCCGATGACAGGCGGCGCAAGGCCATCATCTCGAGCACATAAGGCAAAAGCGGCGTCAGGATGGCGAGACCGACCGTTTCAGCGGCAAGGCCCATCGGCAGCGTGAAGCCGGTATCGTAGAGGCCGAAAGGGGTGGCGATCAGCGCGGCGGCGGCGAGTGAAATCGCGAGACCGTCCAGCTTCTTGAAGACCTTGCCGATCCGCTTGTTCAAGAGGATGTAGATGCCCCAGCCCACGCCGGCGAGGAGCGCGAAGCCGAAGCCCAGGACATCGATGGTCCAGCCCTCCCAATTCAGCGACAGGAGAAGCACGCCGGCAATGGCGAGCAGCAACCAGACGAGACGCCAGCTCCTCGCAAAGCCAAGGGCCGCGACGCCGAGCGGACCCAAGAACTCGATGGCGACGACGAGGCCGAGCGGCACGCGCATGATCGCGACGAAGAAAGCGAGCGTCATCACCGCGATGGTAGCGCCCATTGCCAAAGCGAGCAGGAGATCCTCGCGTCGATAGCGGCGGATATCGGGGCGCACCACCAGGCACAGGATGATCGCCGCCCAGGCGAGCCTTCCCCAGGTGGTGGCAAAGGGGCCATAGGCGGCCATCGTCGGATGGGCCACGGCCGCGCCGACCTGCACGGTGATCATGGCGGCGACCGCCATGATCGCGGCAAGACCTGTCTGCGAGGCGCCGGCTCCGGCTACCACGCTGTTTCCATCGTTCTGCAAGATCAGCTCCTGAAAAGCAGGCTCTAGCACCTTTCACCGTCAGAAGGTGTCAGCGGTGCCCATTTTGGATGGATTTATATTCGCCTCCTAAGCGGAATTATATAGATATTCTAAGGTTGGATATGGCATTATCCTAATTTATGAAGGCCAAATGGGGTAGTTTCATGCTTGATGAAGTGGACCGCCAGATCGTCGGCATCCTTGCCGGAAACGCCCGCATTTCTCTCAAGGAATTGGCGGCGCAGGTGAACCTGTCCTCGCCCAGCGCCTCGGAACGCCTGAAGCGGCTCGAGGAGCGCGGCGTGATCCGCGCCTTCACCATCGAGGTGGAGCCACAAGCCTTCGGCTATACGCTGCAGGCGATCGTGCGCATCCGTCCCCGGCCCGGCCATTTCCTGCGGGTGCAGCAGATGGTCGGCGAGATTCCGCAATTCTCGGAATGCGACAAGGTGACGGGCGATGACTGTCTCATCGCCAGGCTCCATGTGCGCTCGATCGATGAGCTCGACGAGATCGTCGACCGCATCGGCGACAAGGCCGAGACCAATACCGTGATCGTCAAATCGCAGCCGCTGCAGCGGCGACTGCCGCCTTTGTGATCAGAGATCATTTCTCCTGAGTCAGCCGGGCAGCCCTATTCATCGTTGCTCGCTCAGCAGAGCCTCCAATAATGCGTGACGCGGCGCGGCAAAAGGGTTGGCAACCGTCACACCGGCCCAGGTGAACCCGTCATGCAGGTCTTCCGACAGAAGCAGCCGGCAACCTGACTGTGAAGCAGCGGACATAACGATGGCGTCCCAGATGCTCATTTGATGATCTGTCGCCAGATCGGCTGCCGTCAGCATGATCTCGGGCGAGGTCTCGACAAGCGCAAATGTGTCACGCCAGCGAAGAAGGGCGGTGCGAGCATCGGCGCGCGATCTTATCCCCTTTCGTACCAGAACGTTGAATAATTCGCCGAGTACCTGGACGGGGAGGACGACTGCCTCCTGCGGAAGCCGGCGCACCAGATCTAATGCAGAATTGCGCTTCTCCGTGTCGTTGACGTGCTCTGCGTAAACGAGAATGTTGGTGTCGAGGGCAACCTTCACCCCTCATCCTCGTAGAGCTCGTCGCGCGTCCAGCTTCCGGCGTTGACAAGAGGCTGACGTTCGAGATGAGACAACAACGCTTCCCGCGCGCTCTTTGCTACTCCCTTGTTTTTGCCGACGGGAACAATGCGCGCCACAGGCTGTCCGTGACTGGTCACGACATAGCTTCGTCCTTCCCGAACACGACGAAGGATCAGAGAGAACTTTCGGTTGGCGTCAGCAGCTGAAACGGCTTCTTCCATTGGTTAAGTCCAATAGTAGTGATATTAACTACCATAGGACTTAGTAGCTGATTTTGCAAGCTTACTGGCTACGCCGCCTTGGACGGACCCAGCACGCCGCGGCGCACCTGGTCCTCCTCGATGCTCTCGAACAGAGCGCGGAAATTGCCCTCGCCGAAACCGTCATCGCCCTTCCGCTGGATGAATTCGAAGAAGATCGGACCGATCACGGTCTTCGAGAATATCTGCAGCAGCACCTTGGTCTCGCCGCCATCGACGACGCCCTCGCCGTCGATGAGGACGCCATGCTTCATGAGCTTGTCGATCGGCTCCTGATGGCCCTTCACGCGATCCCGGCACTTCGCATAATAAGTGTCGGGCGGCGGCGGCATGAATCTCACGCCATTGTCGGCCAAGGCATCGGTCGCGGCATAGATGTCCTCGGTGGCGATGGCGATATGCTGGATGCCCTCGCCCTTGTATTTGCGCAGATACTCTTCGATCTGGCTCTTGTCGTCGGCGCTCTCGTTGATCGGGATGCGGATCTTGCCGCAGGGCGAATTGAGCGCGCGCGAGAACAGGCCGGTATATTTGCCCTCGATGTCGAAGAAGCGGATCTGGCGGAAGTTGAACAGCTTGGCATAGAAGCCGAACCACTTGTCCATGTTGCCGCGGAAGACATTGTGGGTCAGATGGTCGAGATAATAGAAGCCGATCCCTTCGGGCTTGGGGTTCTTGTCGCCGAGCCACAGGAACTCGCCATCATAGGGCGAGCCCTTCTCGCCATAGCGGTCGATGAAATAGAGGAGGCTGCCGCCGATGCCCTTGATGGCGGGCGCATCGATCGTCTTGTCTTGGCCTTCATAGGGCTCCGCCCCCAGCGCCACGGCATGGCGGAAGGCATGATCGGCATCGACGACGCGCCAAGCCATCGACGGCGCGCAAGGTCCATGCTTCGCGACGAAATTCATGCCGAAGGAGTTGGGCTCGGCATTGAGGATGTAGTTGATGTCGCCCTGGCGGTAGACGGTGATGTGCTTGGTCTTGTGCCGGGCGACAGGGGCGAAGCCGAATTTCGTGAACAGGTCATGCAGCTTCTGCGGCTCGGGATGAGCGAATTCGACGAATTCGAAACCATCGGTGCCGGCCGGATTCTCCTGGCTGATCTCGGGCGGAGGGGCGTCGTGCGGATAAGGGCCCATGGCTGATCCTCGGGTTGCGGATGCGTTGCCCTTATAATAGGTCGCCAACCCCGCCGTTTTCAGGCATAATGGGTCTTCCTTGCCTATTATTTGCACGGAAACGAGCGTCACATGGATGAATTTGACCGAAAAATCCTGGACTCCCTGCAGAAGAACAGCGCCGCCAGCCGCACCCAGTTCGCCGAGGAGGTGGGGCTTTCGGAGTCGCAAGCGGTGCGGCGGCGCCAGGCGCTGGAGCAGACCGGCGTCATCCGCCGCTACCGCGCCGATCTCGACGCCAAGGCTTTGGGCTTCGCCGTCACCGCCTTCGTCCATGTGAAGCTGAAAGGTCATTCCGACGGCAATGCCCGGCGCTTCCGCGACCTCGTGCGCCTGACGCCCGGCATCCTCGAAGCCCATGCGGTGACCGGCGATTTCGATTATCTGCTGAAAGTATGCGTCGCCGATCTCGATGCCTTGCGCGATCTCGTCAATGGCGTGCTGCTGATGCACCAGACCGTCGACCGGGTGCGCTCCGAGATCGCGCTCGAGATCCTGCGCGACGATCAGTTGCTCGTGCTTTAGCTAGCGCTTCACGGGCACCTGCTGCCAGGATGACGCGCGCGGTCCGTGTCATTGCAATCATAATCGTTCAACGAGCGGCCGATGAGAACACTTCCGATCAGACAAATATTCTCGATCGGCCCCGCCGGATTGCCATAGCCGTCCCTGTCATTGTCCGGCCAGGTCGTGACCTTGGGCGCGTCATTGTCATCGGGCGTGCCGGAGCAGTCGTCGTCGATCCCGTTGCATAGCTCTTGAGCGTTCGGGTTGATGCGGCGCCGGCCATCGTCGCAGTCCTCGCCCCTCAATTCTCCATTGGAACAGTTGGCGTCGATGAAGCCGTCATAGTCGCTGTCCTTGTTGCCGATCGTCGCCGGGTTGCAGTCCTCATCGACGGCGTTGCAGATTTCCGCGGCGCCTGGATACCTATCCGAGTTCGTGTCGTCGCAATCATCGCCGGCCACCGATCCGTCGCTCAGGAGACAGGACTGGTCGGCGTGAGCATCACCATCGAGGTCGGGAGCCAGATGCCGGCACTCTCTCGCCTCTTCCGAGCACTGGTCGATCGTGCATGCGGTACGGTCGTCGCAATCGACCGGAATGGCGCGCAGGCATCTACGATCTCTGCCGCATTGCTCGGTGCCATTGCAGAATATTCCGTCATCGCAATCGTCATCGGACGTGCAAGAGCGCGGAATGACGACAACCACGCCCGGTGTGCTGAGCGTTATCGTCGGCTGATTGCACTCCCTCACCTGGGCCGGCGTATATTGCGCGCCGGGACGGCCGAAGGCCTCGATCGTCCCGACGAGGCGGGCGAGCGAGCGGCAGGCCTCCATGCCAAGCGAGGGCCAGGGACCGGTATTCCTGCACTCATTGCCCTTGCACTCCCATCTGATCGCGCCCGCCGTCACCGTTTTTGTCGCACTCTTGGTCGTGCGCGCGGTGTAAGTATGGACGACGGGCGGGGTCGTAGGATCGGTCGGAAGCTGGGCATGGGCGTCCGAGACGAGCAAGGCCAGCGTCAGAGCAAATGCGCCGATCAGCGGCCCCATCATGACCGCAGCACCGACGCCGGACCCGATGCCATTCGCCCTCGCCATCACGTCACCGATCAAGGCAGAGAAGGACGAAGGCAGACTAGCACGGTTCGCGGCGCGACACGAGAGCCGGCATTCTTCGCCTCTCAGTCCGGACAATCTTCTTAAAATGCAGGCGAGCTTCAGGGCAAAGCGGCGAGCTCGATCGGCCGCCCTGCGCCGGCCCAGGCCTCGATCCCGCCCAACAGCGGCCGGATATGCTTGAAGCCTGCGCGCTTCAGATGCCGTGCCGCGACGGCGGCCGAGGCCTCATTGGGACATGAGCAATAGACGATGATCTCCACATCCCGCGCGTAACGCGAAGCCACGAGCGAGATCTGGTCGGCGCGCGCGCTGATCGAGCCGGGGATGATGCCCTCCCTCTGGCGCGCCTCGGCAGAGCGGACATCGAAAATGATCGGGCTCTGGCCGCCATCAATGAGGCTTGCGAGCTCGCTTGCGGAAATGCGCGCCATTCTGAGCTGCCGGATGAAGAGCTGCCGATCCACCAGGCGATAGATCATGTAGAGGAGCAAAACGGCGACGACCAGCGCCGTGCCCAATTCTCCCCAGCGCGTGACCGCCGTAAGGGCGGAATCGATGGCGTCATGGAAGATGGCGCCCAATATGACGGGAAGTGCGACATAGGCGAGGGCGCCGATCCCGTCGAGAAGCAGGAAGAGCGGAATGGCGAGCCGCGTAAAACCTGAGAGAAGGATCAGCACCAGGGCAAATCCGGGAAGAAACTTCACGAAGAGCAGGGCCCAGGGTCCGAAACGGGCGAATCTGTCCTCCGTCCGCCGCACGCAGTCGTCCCGCGCCAGGCTCAGCTTGCAGACGACGGACAGAGCGCGGCGGCCAAACCGGGCGCCGGCCGCGTAAACCAGGAGATCGCCCATCACCACGCCCAGCGTCCCTATGGCGACGATCAGGACCAGCGACTCGCCGCCGACATAGCTCAAGGCGCCCGCAACCAGAAGCACGGGATAGGAGGGAATGGGCAGGCCCAGCTGCTCGATGAAGGCGCTCGCAAAAACGAGAACGAGTCCATAATGCTGGACAAGACTTGTAAGGTCCATCGTGTCTTCTCCAGCGCATGATCCGGAAAAGTGGACGCCGGTTTTCCGAAAAGATCATGCGCAAACAAAAACTGCCCCAAGCTAATCCACCCGCAAGCGTCTGCCCATCGCTTAAAGGTATTACTTCGCATGCGGTAAAGGTATTACTCCGCGTCCGGCTGCTGCGCGGGATGCGCCGCCTTGAAGGCGGGCAATTCCTTGCAGTACCGGTCGACGGCCTCGATCTTCTTCAGATGCGAGATGTCGATCTTGTAGCGGCGCGCATTGAAGACCTGCGGGATGAGGCAGATATCCGCCAGGGACGGTCGATCGCCGAAGCAGAAGTGCCCGCCCTCGATCAGCGCCTCGACCGCTTCGAGACCGCCTTTCAGGATCCAGTGCCGGTACCATTGGTCGACCTCGTCCTGCGGGCGGCCCAGCGGACCTTTGAGATAATTGAGCACCCTGAGATTGTTGAGCGGATGGATGTCGCAGGCGATGGTCAGCGCCACGGCGCGGATCTGCGCGGCCCTGACCGGGTCCTGCGGCACGAGCCGCGGCTCGGGCGCGATCGCCTCCAGATAATCGATGATGGCCAGCGACTGGGTGAGGACCGTGCCGTCATCGAGCTCGAGCGCCGGCACGAGGCCTTGCGGATTCTTGACGAGATAGGGGGGCTTGAGCTGCTGGCCGCCCTCCTTCACCAGATGGATGGCGATCTGCTCGACGTCGATGCCCTTGAGCGCCAAGGCGATGCGCACCCGGTAGGCGGCGGTCGAGCGGAAATAGCTATAGAGCTTCATCGCGTTCCTCCGCGGCAAGGCCGAGCGCCACCTCGAGCGCCGCGATCGCCCTTTCGAGGCGCCGCGCCTCCTTGTCACCCAGCCTCTCCATCAGCTCCTCCTCGTAAGCGAGCACCAGCGGCGCCAGCTCGCGAAAAAGCCTGCGGCCCTCTGCGGTGAGGCGCAGGCGATATTCGCGCTTGTCCTGCGCCGACTGCACCGCCTCGATCAGGCCACGCTGCTCCAGCGCCTCGACCGCCCGGCTGATCGTCGATTTATGCGTGCGGGTCGAGGCGACGATGGCCTTGGCCGTCCAGCCATTGCCCGCGGACAGAGTGGCGAGCACGCGCCATTGCGGGATGTCGATCTGGAACCGCTCGGCATAAAGGACTGACAGCTCTTCGGAGATTTCTGCCGCGAGGCGGTTCAGCCGGAAGGGGAGGAACTGGGTGAGCTGGAAGGACGCCATGGCGCCATCTTGACATATTTGGTTTCATTTGCAACTATCTAGATAGTCTCACATGAAACTAATGGAGGCGCGATCATGAAAAGCGCGATCCTTGCCGGCTACATGCCGGGCTTCGGCAATGATTTCGAGACCGAAGCACTGCCCGGCGCCCTGCCGCATGGCCAGAACTCGCCGCAGCGCCCGGCCTATGGGCTCTATGCCGAGCAATTGTCGGGCTCGCCCTTTACCGCACCCCGCGGCATCAATGAGCGCTCCTGGCTCTATCGCATGCGCCCGTCGGTCCGGCATAGCGGGCACTTCAGCAAGGCGAGCGTCCCCTTCTGGAAGACGGCGCCCTGTCTCGACGACCACGATCTCCCGATCGGGCAGTTGCGCTGGGGACCGCCGCCCATGCCGAATGAGGGCACGACCTTTATTTCCGGCATTCGCACCATGACGACGGCGGGCGATGTCAACACCCAGACCGGCATGGCGGCCTCCGTCTATCTCGTCAACCAGTCGATGACGGACGACTATTTCTACAATGCCGATGGCGAGATGCTCATCGTGCCGCAATCGGGCGGATTGCGGTTCTTCACCGAGCTCGGCAAGATTGAAGTTCAGCCGGGCGAGATCTGCGTCATCCCGCGCGGCATGAAGTTCAAGGCCGAGTTGCTCGACGGCCCGGCCCGCGGCTATCTTTGCGAGAATTACGGCGCCAAGTTCACTTTGCCCGACCGCGGCCCGATCGGCGCCAATTGCCTCGCCAATCCGCGCGACTTCAAGACGCCCAATGCGGCTTTCGAGGACAAGGAGACGCCCTCGACCCTCACCGTCAAATGGTGCGGCAAGTTCTACGAGACGAAGATCGATCATTCGCCGCTCGATGTCGTCGCCTGGCATGGCAATTACGCGCCTTTCAAATATGACCTGCGCACCTTCTCGCCGGTGGGCGCGATCCTGTTCGACCATCCGGATCCCTCGATCTTCACCGTGATGACGGCCCCTTCGGGCGAAGAAGGCACCGCCAATGTCGATTTCGTCATCTTTCCCGAGCGCTGGTCGGTCGCCGAACATTCCTTCCGGCCGCCCTGGTATCACATGAACATCATGTCGGAATTCATGGGCCTGATTTACGGGCAATATGACGCCAAGCCCGACGGTTTCGTGCCGGGCGGCATCAGCCTGCATAATTGCATGCTGCCGCATGGGCCGGATGCGACCGCCTTCGAGAAAGCGAGCACCGTCGAGCTCAAGCCCGTCAAGCTCACCAACACGCTCGCCTTCATGTTCGAGACGCGCTATCCGCAGCATCTCACCGCCTATGCGGCGAGCGTCGAAACGCTGCAGACCGACTATATCGACTGCTGGTCGGGCCTCGGCAAGAAGTTCACCGGCACGCCATGAAGCTCGCGACCATCCGTAACGGCGCGCGCGACGGCAAGCTCGTCGTCGTTTCGCGCGACCTGACGCGCGCCACGGAAGCATTCAACATCGCTCTGACCCTGCAGAAGGCGCTCGACGACTGGGACCGCCTGGCACCCAAGCTCGCCGATCTGGCGGTTGGGCTCGAGCATGGATCGGTGCCGTCCTTCCGCTTCCATGAGCATGAATGCGAGTCGCCTTTGCCTCGCGCCTATCAATGGGCCGACGGCTCGGCCTATGTGAACCATGTCGAGCTGGTGCGCAAAGCCCGCGGCGCCGAGATGCCTGAAAGCTTCTGGAGCGATCCCTTGATGTACCAGGGCGGATCGGATTCATTCCTGAGGCCCCGCGATCCGATCCGGATGGCGGATGAAGCCTGGGGCATCGACATGGAGGCCGAGGTCGCGGTGGTGACGGGCGATGTCCCCGCCGGCATCGCGGCGCCGGACGCCTTGAGCAAGATCCGCCTGGTGATGCTGGTGAACGACGTCTCTTTGCGCGGTCTGATCCCGGCCGAGCTGGCGAAAGGTTTCGGCTTCTTCCAGTCAAAACCGTCTTCCGCCTTCTCGCCGGTCGCGGTGACGCCGGACGAGCTAGGCGATGCCTGGAGCGGCGGCAAATTGCGCCTGCCGCTTTGTGTCGATCTCAACGGCAAGCCCTTCGGCCGCGCCGATGCCGGAGAGGACATGACCTTCGATTTCGGCCGGCTCATCGCCCACGCCGCCACGACGCGCCCGCTCGCCGCGGGCTCGATCATCGGCTCGGGCACCGTGTCGAACAAGGATGGTGACGGCGGTCCCGGCCGGCCGGTGAGCGAGGGCGGCCGTGGCTATTCCTGCATCGCCGAATTGCGCATGATCGAGAGCATCCGGGGAGGCAAGCCCGCCACACCTTTCCTGCGCTTCGGCGACCGGGTGCGCATCGAGATGCTCGACCGCAAAGGCCATTCCATCTTCGGCGCGATCGAGCAGGTGGTGGAGAAAATTGCCCTCGCCCCGCGAAGCGGGGAGAGGGAGGGACCCATTACGTAGCAATGGGAGGGTGAGGGGCCTTTAGCAAAGCTTGCACCAAGCCCCTCACCCTTCCCGGCGCTTTGCGCCGGGCCCCTTCCCTCTCCCCGCTAAAGCGGGGCGAGGGTGATATCACAACAACCCATTATCCTTCATGATCTGGTCGGCGTTCTCCTTGGTCACCGTCATGGTCGCGAGGATGATCTTCTTCTCGATCTTCTCGCCATTGAGGAGCTTGATCGCCTGGCGCAGGCCTTCGGCACCAGGTGTGGGATAGAGGAAGGTGGCCGAGAGCTCGCCATTATGGACCCAGGTCACGCCCTCGTTCGGCAAAGCGTCGATCCCTAGGAACTTGATGTCCTTCTCGCGCCCCGCATCCTTGGCGGCGAGATAGGCGCCATAGGCCATCGGATCATTGTGGCCATAGACGAGATCGATCTTCTCGTGGTTGCGCAGGGCCGTCGCCATGATGTCATAGGCCGCGGCCTGCTTCCAATCCGCCGATTGCTGGTCGAGCAGGTTCTCGATGCCGGCCTCCTTGTCGGTGAATTCATGGAAGCCATTGTGGCGGTCATGCGCCGGCTGGGTGCCGAGCCCGCCCCAGATCTCGACCACCTTGCCCTTGGCCGCCCCCGGCCCGCCGAGAAGCTTCACCGCATGCTCGCCGGCGGCCCTGCCGATCACGACATTGTCGCCGCCGATGAACTGCGCATAGCGGTCGGTCTCGACATTGCGGTCGAGCACGATGACCGGGATCTTGGCGTCGATCGCCTGCTCGACGACGCCGGTGAGGCCGGCCGACTCCTTGGGCGAGATCAGAAGCGCGTTGATCTCCTGGCGAATGAGGTTCTCGACATCGGCGACCTGCTTCTCGGTCTTGTCCTCACCATCGGTGATGATGAGCTCGACCTCGGGATGCTTCTTCGCTTCCGCCTCGATGTCCTTGTTGAACTGGACGCGCCAGGGCTCGATGGTGGTGACCTGCGAGAAGCCGACCTTCCATTTGGCTTGCGCGCGAACAGGTGAGAAGCCCTGCGGCAGATAGATGGCCAAGGGCGCACCGGCCGCCAGGACGGATACTCTGATAAAGTCACGGCGTTTCATTGGGCGTTTCATGGGTCGTACCTCCTTCATGACGATTTCTTGTTGCCCGGCTGCACCGCAGCCGACCCCGCATCCGCCTTGCGGTCCGGCACCCTGGGGCGCCAGTGGCCGAAAAGCCCGTCGAGATTGCGTTCCTGCACCAGCACGGTCACCACGATGATGAGGCCCTTGAGCACCAGCTGCAGGTTGGAATTGATGTTGTGGAGCTGCAGGATGTTGGACAGCAGCCCGAAGATGAGGACGCCGACGATGGTGCCGGCGATGCTGCCGCGCCCGCCCATGAGGCTCGTGCCGCCGATCACCACCGCGGCGATGGCGTCGAGCTCCAGCCCTGCGCCGGCGTCGGGCTTGCCCTGGCGGTATTGCGCCACATAGAGCACACCCGCGATCGACGCCAGCATGCCGGAAAAGGCATAGACCGAGATCTTCACCCGGTCGACCTTGACGCCCGACAGCCGCGTCGCCTCCTCATTGCCGCCGATCGCATAGACATAGCGGCCGAAGGCGGTGAAGCGCAGGAGGGCGGCATAGAGGATCGCGGCGGCGATGAAGAACAGGCCCGGCACCGGCATGACGCCCCACAGCATGGAGCGCAAATTGTTGAAATCGGCCGTCGCATTGGAGCCCGGATAGACCGGGAGCACGGCGCTGTTCTGGCCGGCGGTGAGGCGGGCGATGCCGAGTGCTGCCACCATCATGGCGAGCGTCACGATGAAGGGCTGCAGGCGGCCGCGCACGATGATGACGCCGTTGAGCGCGCCGAGCAGGAGGCCGAGCGCCGGCACCACCAGCAGCACGCCGATGACGCCGAATTTCGTCCCGACCTGGCTCACGGCATAGAGGACGGCGAGGATCGCGGCGATGGTGCCGGCCGCCAGCGGGATCCACAGCTTGCGCAGCGGATCGAGCGTCACCGTCTCATGATGGCCGACCGCGTCGCCCTCGCGCGCGAGATTGGTGAAGATGAAGCGCGCCACGCCGGCGAAGATCATGAAGGCGACGATGGCGAGCGCCGGCACGCCCATGGTGGCGGCGGGCGTCCAGCCCTGCTGGGTCAAGAGCATGCCGGTGACCACCGAGGCGAAGGCCATCAAGGAGCCGACCGAGAGATCGATGCCGGCGATCAATATGACCGTGGTCATGCCGACGGCGGCGAGGCCGATGATCGAGACCTGGCGCAGGACGTCGGTGAGATTGCCGTAAGAGAGAAAGATGTTCTTGCCACTCGAGGTCTCGGGTGAAAAGAGCACGCCGATGGCAAAGAGGAGCACGAGGCCCCAATAGAGCTTGGTCGCCGACAGTGTGCGCCAAATGTTCATACCGGCTCACCTTCGGGAAGAGCGGTCGTGGCGTCGCGGTGGCCGCGCGCGGCCAGATGCATGATCGCCTCCTCGCTCGCCGCCTCGCGGCCGACAATGCCTTGCGGCCGGCCCTCGCTCATCACCAGGATGCGGTCGGAGAGATGGAGCAGCTCCGGCAGTTCCGAGCTCACCACCACGACGGCAAGGCCCTCCTGCGCGAGCGCGATGATGAGATCGTGGATCTCCTGCTTGGCGCCGACATCGATGCCGCGCGTCGGCTCGTCGAGCAGCAATATGCGGGGCGCCGTCTCGAGCCATTTGCCGAGCACGATCTTCTGCTGATTGCCGCCCGACAGAGTGCTGCTCGCCTGGGCGTGGCTCCGGCAGGCAATGGCGAGATTGCGGATCTGGCGGGTCGCGGCACTTTCCTCGCGCGCCAAACGCCTCACGCCGAAGCGCGACAATCGCGCGAAGGACGGCAGAGCGATATTGTCGGAAATCGTGTCGGCGAGGACGAGGCCCTTGAGCTTCCGGTCCTCGGGCACGAAAGCGAGGCCGAGCTCGCGCGCCTTGTGGGGCGAGGATATCTCGACCGGCTGTCCGGCGATCGCGATGGCGCCGTGGCTCTGTCCTTCGCTCGCCCCGAAGATGGTCTCGAGGATCTCGGTGCGGCCCGAGCCCAGAAGGCCGCCAATGCCGAAGATCTCGCCCGGCGCCACGCTGAAGGACACGCCGTCGATGACGCGCTTCCTGCCTCGCCTCGTCATGACGTCGAGGCCGAGATCGGTCACCGACAAGGCCGGCGTTCCCGCTTTCGCCTGGTGAGCTTGCCGTGTCGAGGTAACTTCGCGGCCGACCATGGCGGCGATGATGCGTTCGCGGGAGAGATCGCCGATAGGTGCGGTCAGCACGTGGCGGCCGTCGCGCAGCACCATGACCTGGTCGGCGAGCGCCATGATCTCGTCCATGCGGTGCGATATATAAATGACGGCGACGCCTTCGGAGGCGAGCCGGCGGACGATGGCGAAGAGCGTCTCGGTCTCGCCCGGCGAGAGTGCCGAGGTCGGCTCGTCCATGATGAGGATGCGGGCGCCGACCGATATCGCCTTGGCGATCTCGACGAGTTGCTGCTCGCCGATGCGCAAGCGGCCGACGCGGCTTAAGGGATCGATGCGGATGCCGAGCTCGGCGAGCAGCTTTTGCGCCGCCTTGAACAATGACGTGCGGTCGACGATGACGCCGAAGCGCATCGGCTCGCGGCCGAGATAGATGTTCTCGGCGACGGAGAGGCCCGGGACGAGATTGAGCTCCTGATGGATGATGGCGATGCCGCGGCGCTCGGCGTCGCGCACGCCCGCGAAGCGGACGGCTGCGCCCGACAACTCGATCGCGCCGTCATAGTCATCATGTATGCCGGCCAGGATCTTCATCAGGGTGGATTTGCCGGCGCCGTTCTCGCCGACCACGGCCAGGATCTCGCCGGCTTTCAGGTCGAGCGACACATCCTGGAGGACGCGGGCCGGGCCAAAGCTCTTGCCGATGCGGCGGACGCGCAGGACAGCGTCGGGCATTTCCACGCCCGCCTGGTCATGACGCGCCGGTGCCGCCACTTGTGCCTCCCATCTTATCTGACTAATATTCTAGTTATACATGATGTATCCCAAGCAGCGGTTTGCCTGTCAAGATGCCGGCATGGCATAGGAACCGCGGGGATGGAGGGCCAGGTGGACGGTACCGCGACAAGACCGCGACGGAGGCTCGCGCCGAAGCTCGACGCGCGTGAGCAAGCGACGGCCTCGGTGACCGAGCGCATCTATGTCGAGCTCAAGGCCGCGATCGTCGACGGCCGGCTTCCGCCGGGCGCTCCCATCGACAAGAACGATATCCGCCGCCGCTTCAACGCCTCGCTGTCGCCGGTGACAGCGGCGATCAGCCGGCTCGGCTATGAGAAGCTCGTCGTCATCGAGCCGCAGCGCGGCTCCTTCGTGGCACCGATCATGTTCGACGAGATCGTGCAGTTCATGTCGCTCCGGCGCGCCCTCGAAGTCGAAGCGGTATGCGAGGCGACGAAGTCGCCGCCGCCCGACCTCACCCAGCAGCTCGCGCGCAATCTCGCTTATCAGGAGGCCGCGCGTGGGGTCTCCGATCTGAATCGCTTCTATGAGCTCGATGTCGAATTCCACCGCCTCATCATCGAGGCGAGCGGCCTGTGGAAGTTCAACACGGTGCTCGACGAGGTGCGCGCTCATCTCGACCGCGTGCGCCTCTTGATGCTGCCGGTGAGGGGGCGCATGGCGGGCACGCTCGAGGAGCATCGCGACATCGCGGCCGCCATCGGCTCGAAGAAAATCGAGAAAGCGGAAGCGGCGATGCGCAAGCATCTCGAGCGCGTCGACCAGGAATTCCGCAGCTTCGCCGAAGCCAATCCGAAGCTCGTGCGGAAAGGTTAGATTCTCCAGCTTTTATAAGGTCTTATCCTTTCGACAAAGCTTTTGTCAAAAAAAGTCTTGAGAACGGTCTCCTTTCGACATATTTTTTGTCAAAAGGAGATGCCGTGAATATTCGTGAACTCATTGCCGCCGCCCGCATCACCGAACGCCAGGTCCGCTACCTGATTTCGGAGGGCTTCATGCCGCCACCCGAGGGCGGGCGGGCCAATGCCACTTATGGAGAGACGCACCTCGCAGCCATCCACCGATACAACCGCTTGCGCGACCTCGGCTTCCCGCCGGCGGCGATCAAACTGATGCTTGAAGCCAAGGAGGGAATCCCCTTCCCGGTCACGGCCGATGTCACCCTCATCATCGCGCCTGGACTGCTCAACAGCGGGACTGATCCCGATCCGATCGTCTCCGCCGTCCGATCGCTTCTCAACGAAATTCTCAAGGAGAGCCCTGATGCCGATCGCAAGCCCGATGCCTCTGCATGATCCGCTGCAGATATTTCTCGAGCGGCGCGGTGCGCCACACCCGGTGCCGCTGATCAGCACCGACTTTTCCGTCACCATCGAAGGCGGCCTCGCCATCGTTTCGACCAGGCGCGTCTTTCGCAATGTCGAAGCAATTCCGATCGAAGCCACGCTCACTTTTCCCATGCCGGTCCACGCCACGCTCTTCGATCTCGCGGTCACGATCGGCGATCGCGTGCTCCACGCCAAGGCGCAAGGCCGCAACCGCGCTCGCGCGACCTATGAAGACGCGATCGATCGCGGCAAGTCGGCGGTCCTCCATGAAGAAGTCCTGCGCGGCATCCATATGCTTTCGGTCGCCAATGTTCCCGCCGGCGAAACGATCGAGGTCAAAACCTGTTGGGTGACAACCCTGACCGTCATCGGACCGAAAGGTCATTTGCGCATTCCGGTCACGGTCGGCGATGTCTATGGGCGTTCGCCGCTCGCCGAATCGGATGATCTGAAGACCGGCGGCAAGCCCCTCTCCGGAACGCTCGACGTTCACGCCCCCGATGCGTGCGTCAGCCTCGCCGGCGGATTGCTCGAAGATGGCAAGGCGAAGCTCGTTCTCAATCGCCCGATCGATCTCATCGTCGAAGGCTGGCGCTCGGGGACCCTCACGGGAATAGGCGCCGATGGCCGTGCCGTGTCCCTCACGCTCGAGGCAGCGCCCGACCGCACCGCTCCCCTCGACATCGCCATCCTGGTCGATCATTCGGGCTCGATGCAGGAAAAGGCCAGTGCCGGGGCTCACGGCGGAACCCTGACCAAGCATGATCATGTCATTGCGGCGCTCCGTCTTCTGGCCGACAGGCTGTCGGCCGAGGACAGGATCGATCTCTGGCAGTTCAGCGACAATGCCAACCGCATCGGCTCGGGCAAGCTTGGCCAGCTCGTGAGCCACCTTGCGGCGCCTGCGGGCGGAACGGAGATCGGCTATGCACTGGAGCGGGCGATCAGGGAATCGGCCGCCCATGGCATCCTGCTGATCACCGATGGCAAGAGCCATGCGCTCGACGTGCAGGGGCTCGCGCGGATGGGGCGCAAGATCAGCGTCGTCCTGGTCGGCGAGGACAGTCTCGAAGCCAATGTCGGCTATCTCGCCGCTCTCACCGGCGGCGATATCTTCGTCGGCGGCGGCGCTGATATCGGCGATCTGCTCGGCGCGGCGCTCGGCCCTCTGCGGCACGGCGGCGGCTCGCTCGCGACGGCGTTCCAGCGTTCCGGCATGATGGTGACGATCGGCCGTGAAGCCTCATCGCCCGTTGCGGAGCGCACCCTGCAAGGGCGCGCTGTCGCGGCGGTGGCAGCGAGCTTCCTCTTGCCGGCCTTGCCGGAGACCGAGGCAACGGATCTCGCCGAACGCGAAGGCATCGTGTCGCATCTCACCAGTCTCGTGCTGGTCGATGAGGACGGTACCACGCAAGAAGCGCTGCCCGGCCAGCGTCCCGTCGCCTTGCCGAGTCCGGTCACGGTCTATTCTTGTGCTGCCGCTCCTCCTCCCATGCCCGCTTCGCCGCAGATCCGGCCCCGGTCCGCTTTGCCGCCGGCGGAGCGGCCGGCATCCGCTTCATCGCCGGCCGGGCGCGGACTGTTCACCGGACTCAAGGATGCCGTGACGCGCTTCGCCACGCCAGACCCGCCGAAACCGGCGCATCGCGCACGGGGCATCGATTGGGCATCGGATCCAGGCCGGCTCATGGCGGACGATCTTTCCGGCCTTCCCGACGCCGTCCGCAATGCCGTGCTGGCGCTGGCGCGAAGGGACGACATCCAGGAAGCCGCGGCGACACGGGGCATGTCGCCTCCGCTTCTGGTCGTTGCACTTCTCGCTCTCCAGGCCGGCCGTGCCGGCAACCGCGCTGCGGCCCGCATCGCGCACAAGCTTCTCGGGCCGCTCGACGAGGATGGGATCCAGGATCTTCTTCTGCTTCTCGAAGGATGAGGTTGTGTGAGGAGATCCTACACTCCCCAGCGCAATGCCGCCGTATGCACCGGCGCATCCCAATATTGCGCAATTTCATCATCGAGCGCCGTCACGGTGAGCGAGCAGCCGGCCATGTCGAGCGAGGTCACATAGGAGCCGACCAGCGAGCGGGCGATCTTCACGCCCTGCTTCTCGAGCTCGGCCGCGGCGGCGTGATACATCAAATAGAGTTCCATCAAAGGCGTGCCGCCGAAGCCGTTGACAAAAAGCAGAACACGGTCCGTCTTCGCTGCGGCAAGATCGCCGACGATGGCGCCGATCATCTCGCTCGCGATGTGATCGGCCGATTGCAGTTTCACCCGCCGCCGTCCCGGCTCGCCATGGATGCCGACGCCCATTTCCATCTCGTCCTCGCCGATTGAAAAAGTCGGCTTGCCGGCGGCGGGCACGGTGCAGCTCGTCAGCGCGACGCCCATCGAGCGGGTGCGCTGGTTGACCTTGTCGCCCAGCGCCTTGAGCGTATCGAGGTCGGCGCCCTTTTCCGCCGCCGCGCCCACCACCTTCTCCACCACCAGCGTGCCGGCGACGCCGCGCCGGCCCGTGGTATAAAGCGAGTTCTCGACCGCGACATCGTCATCGGTGACGACCGTCGCGATGGACCGGCCCGCCATCTCCTTCGCCATGTCGAAATTCATGACGTCGCCTTCATAGTTCTTGACGATGAAGAGGACGCCCGCGCCCTGGTCGACCGCTTCCGCCGCTCCGATCATCTGGTCGGGTGTCGGCGAGGTGAAGACCTGGCCCGGACACGCAGCATCGAGCATGCCATGGCCGACAAAGCCCGCATGCAAGGGCTCGTGCCCGGAACCGCCGCCCGAGATCAGCGCCACCTTGCCGGATTTGAGCCGCTGGCGCCGGACGAATTTGCGTTCGTTCCCGAGGGTGACGATATCGGCATGGGCCGCGGCAAAACCATCGAGGCTTTCCGCGAGCACGTTGCCCACGTCATTGATCAGCTTCTTCATCGGCGTTTTCCCTTATGCGGTTCCTCTTCGAGAAGCTTCGCCACCTGGCGCACGAAATCGCTGATCAGCGTGTGAAGCCTGGCATTCCTGTCGTCATCGCCCAAATCCGGCAAATAGACGGTATGGGCCTTGACCTTGTGGGCGGCATGAATGGGCGCCGGCCGGTTGGGATGCGCCAGGAGATAGGCGGAGATGAAATTCCGCCGCTCCTCCAGCGAGAAGTGACAGACCTCGAAAATGATATCGAGATGCGCCACCGGGATCGGCACGGCATAGGTGGGATTGGTGATCTGCGAGACGAAGCTGCGGTTCTTGCCGAGCGCCGCGGCGAGCCTCTGGCGCGTGCCGGAAGGCCTGCGGTCGATCACATCGCTGAGAATCTTCTTATAGGCGGCGACCGCGCCTCCGGCCTGGGGTTGCGGCTCCGCCATGGTCAGATTTCCGCCAGCGCCGCCTTGACCCGGCCAATGGTGGCGGGCGAGACGGAAAGTGTTTTCAGGCCTTGGGCGATCAGGGCCGGCACGAAGCGCGGGTCGCTCGCCATGTCGCCGCACAGGCTCACCGGAATACCGTGCTCGGCGCCATAGCGCGCGACATGGGCGATGAGCCGCAGGACCGCCGGATGCGCCGGATCGCTCAGCGACGCAACCGAGGTCTCGTCGCGCGCCGCCGCCATGACATATTGAACGAGATCGTTGGAGCCGATCGAGAAGAACGCCGCCTCGCTAAAAAGCTCCGGCGCCAGCGCCACGGCCGGCACTTCGACCATGATGCCGAGCGGCGGGCGCAGAGCCGGGATCCCTGCTTGCGCCAGCTCCGCCACGACCTCATCGAGAAGCTGCGCCGTTGCCTGAAGCTCGGCATTGACCGTGATCATCGGCACCATGACCTTGAGCTTGCCGTGCACGGCGGCCCGCGCCAGGGCGCGCAATTGCGTCTTGAACACATCGCGCCTGGCGAGCGTCAGGCGTATGCCGCGCAAGCCGAGAAAAGGATTGCGCTCGCCTTCCGGGGTAAGGCCCGCGATCGGCTTGTCGCCGCCAATATCGAGGGTGCGAATGGTGACCGGCTTCTCGCCCGCCCATTCGAGAAGGCGGCGATAGGCGCGATATTGCGTCTCCTCGTCGGGAAGCGGTTTGCCGTCGCGAAACAGGAATTCCGAGCGCATCAGGCCGATGCCGTCGCAATGAGAGGGATCGAGGACGTCGAGCTCTTGCGGCTCCGCGACATTGATCAGGAGCTCGATCCGCTCATCCGATTTGAGCTGCGCCGGACGGTCGAGGAAACGCTGCTCCTGCTCGCGGCGCTCGGCCAGCCCCTGCGCCTTCTCCAGCCAGAACTGCTTCGCCGGCCCGTCGGGGCTCAGCACCAGGAGGCCCGTGCTGCCATCGACCACCGCTTCGGCATGATCATTGGGGCGAATGTCGCCGAGGCCCACGACCATCGGCACGCCGCGGGCCCGCGCCAATATGGCGACATGGCTCGAAGGGCTTCCCTGGCGCAAAGCGATGGCGCCACCCTTCGACCAGTCCGCCTCGAGGAAGAGCGACGGCGGCACGTCGTCGCCGATCAGGATCGCGCCCGCTTGCGCCAGATGCGCGGCATTACCGGCGAGATGGCGCAGCACGCGGTCGCGCATGTCTTTCAGATCGGCGGCGCGGGCGCGGAAATAATCATCGTCCGACATCTCATAGCCCAAGATCTCGGCATCGACGGTCTTGCGCCAGGCTTCGTCCGCCGGCCTTCCTTGCGCGATCAGCGCGCGCGCGGGCTGAAGCAAGGCGTCGTCGTCCAAAAGCGCGATCTGGAAGCTCAGCATATCGGCGCCATCGCCTTCCGCCGTTACGACCAGCACGGTCAGCCCGGCAATGGCTGCCGCCACCGCCGCGTCGAAGGCTTCCGTCTCGGCCTCGGCATCGCCCGCCTCGCGGCGCTTCGCCGCCGCGTCCTCCAGAAAGAAGACCGGTCCTGCGAAAATGCCGTCGGAGGCGGGCCTGCCCTTCAGCTCAACCGCTTGCCGCATCGACCTTGTCCTCGTCGAAATCATGCTCGACCAGGCTTTTCACGGCCGCAACCGCCGCCGCGGCATCGCCGCCATGGGCGCGCATATAAAGAGTCGAATCCTGCTTCGCCTTCATTGCCATCACCTTGACGATGCTCTTGGCATCGATCCAGGGCCCGTCGGGCGCGTTGGCGATCTCGATCGTCGACGCAAAGCCCTTGGCGAGCTTGGTGAGCTTCACCGAGGGCCTCGCATGCAGGCCGACATCATGCCGGATGATCACGGAAGAAGACGTCCAGTCCGTCATTGTGGCGACAGCTCCTCGGCGGTGCGCCGCACATCTTCGAGCGAGGCGCCGCCCCAGGCCTCGGTCGCCGCCATCACCGCGCCTTCGACAATGGGCGCATTGCAGATGACGACCTTGCCTTGCCGCTCCTCGCTCAGCATCTCGACCGCCATCTCGCTGTTGGTCTCCGCCCCGCCCAGATCGACCAGTATGGCGACGCCCTTGTCCGACCAGGCCTCGTCGATCGCCTTCAGGATCTTCGCCACATCGGTGCCGAGCCCGCCGTCGGGATTGCCGCCGCAAAAGCTTAAGCGCACGTCCTCGCCCACCATCTGGCGCACCATGTCGGCCGTGCCTTTCGCCACATCGGGCGAATGCGAGACGATGACGATGCCAACCTTGTCCTTCATCCTTTAGCCTCCAGCCCGTCGCATATCGCGGTAATCATCAATGCGCTCGAGCGCGCGCCCGGATCCATGTGACCGATGGAGCGTTCGCCCAGGAACGACGCCCGTCCTTTGATCGCCTTCATCGGGATCGTCGCTTGCGCCCTGTCATGCGCGAGTTGCCGCACACTGTCAAAGCTCGCCGACCCATTGCCCAGATGTTTCGCGACCGGCCCCAGGACATCGAGCATGGTCTTGTTGTCGAAATCGGCCTTGCCGCGCGCCTTGACCGCCTCGACCGCGGTGCTGAGGGCGCGGGCCGCATCGGCGAGCGACGGCTCGGCCGGCAATTCCTTGCCGAGCGCCATGAACAAGGTTCCATAGAGCGGACCCGACGCGCCGCCCACCTTCATGACCAGCGTCATGCCGATGGCCTTGAGCGCTTCCGGCAGGGGTTTCGCCAGGATGTTCGCCTTGTCCGCCAGCACGGCCTCGAAGCCGCGCTTCATATTGAGGCCGTGATCGGCATCGCCAATCGCCGAATCGAGCGCGGTCAGTTCCTCCGCATGGGCGATGATGCGGCCCGCCACCTCGTCCAGCAATCGGCCCAGAGCAATCGTCATTCAGGCAATCCTCACGCGCAGGCCCTCGCCATCGAAATAAAGCGGCTTCATCAATCCGACCGCGATCCTGTCGCCGGATTTGAACGGCGTATCGGGCGGCGTCAAGGTGGTGATCTGATGGTCCCCGAGACGCAGATGCAGATGGTTCTGGTCGCCCAGATGCTCCACCCATTCGACCCGTGCGGGGCCGTCGCGGTCGATCCGCAAGTCGAGATGCTCGGTGCGGGCGCCGACGGTCACCGCGCCGTGCGGCAGGAAGCCGTTGGGCAGGAGCCCGGCCGGCAGGAGATTGATCTGCGGCTGGCCGAAACGCTGGGCGACATAGACGGATGCGGGATCCTCATAGATCTGGCGGGGCGTGCCGACCTGGATGAGCCTTCCCTTGTCGATCACGCCGATGCGGTTGGCCATGGTCATGGCCTCGATCTGGTCATGCGTCACATAGAGGATGGTGGCGCCGAGATCCTGCTGGATGCGCTTGAGCTCGAGCCGGAGATCGCCGCGCAATTTGGCATCGAGCGAGGACAGCGGCTCGTCCATCAGATAGGCCGAGGGACGGCGCACCAGAGCGCGGCCGATGGCGACGCGCTGCATCTCGCCGCCCGAAAGCTGCGTCGACTTGTTCTTGAGCTTGTGGCCGATGCGCAGAAGGCCGGCGATTTCCTCGACCCGCTCTTTGATCTCGGCCTCGGCCACGCGCCGCGCCGGGCTGCGCAAGGGAAAGGCCAGATTGTCGAACACGGAGAGATGCGGGTAGAGCGAATATTGCTGGAAGACGAAAGTCACATCGCGGGCCGCGGGCTCGAGGCCTTGCGCATTGCGGCCATCGATCCACACTTCGCCTTCATCCGGCCGCTCGAGCCCGGCGACGATGCGTAAGGTGGTCGTCTTGCCCGCCCCCGTAGGCCCCAGGAGCACGGTGAACTCGCCATCGGCAATATCGAGCGACAGCCCGTCGACGGCGGTGACCGCCTTGAAGCGCTTGCTGACTTTGCGCAAGGAGATGTCAGCCATGGTGGGCTCCGTCATGGAGCGCCGAGCGCAGGGCGCGGCCCGTTCCCTTGTCGAAGAGCGATAAACGGTCGCCCAGGAAAGCGAGGCCCACCTGCTCGCCCGCGGTGACATTGATGCTCGCCGGCACCTTCACCTTGACGGAGGCCCCAACGGTCTTCACCGTCACGATCTGCATGGTGCCCAGATATTCCGTGCCGAAGATCTCGCCGCGATACCCTGATGCATCATCGAAGCGGATATGCTCGGGGCGCGCGCCCAGCACCAGGGCCTCACCCGGTGCATCCTCGCGCATCTCAGGGATGGCGATGCGAGCGCCGGACAGAGTGAGCGCCTCTGCGCCCTTGGACAACCGGTCGGCGACGGGGATCAGATTCATCGCCGGCGAGCCCACGAAATCGGCGACGAACAAGGTGGCCGGACGGTCGTAGATCTCCTGCGGCGTCCCCAATTGCTCGACCACGCCATTGTTCATGATGGCGATCAGATCGGCCATCGACATGGCCTCGAGCTGGTCATGCGTCACATAGACCGTCGTCGCCTTGATGCGATCATGGAGATGCCGCAGTTCCTCGCACATGAGATCGCGGAATTCGGTGTCGAGCGTGCCCAAAGGCTCGTCCATCAGGAAGGCCAGCGGCCGGCGGACAATGGCGCGGCCGAGGGCGACGCGCTGGCGGTCGCCGCCGGCAAGGCCCGAGACGGATTTGTCGAGCAGATGATCGATGCGCAAGAGCTTCGCCGTCTCTTCGACGCGCGTTTTGATCTCCGATGACGGCACACCCTGGCACAGCAAGGGAAAGCCGATATTGCGTCTCACATTCATATGCGGATAGAGCGCGAAGAGCTGGAACACGAAGGCGATGTCGCGCTCCGACGCCCGCTTGAAGGCGACATCCTCGCCGCCGAGGAAGATCCGGCCCGAGCTCGGCAGCTCGAGGCCGGCGATCATGCGCAAGGTCGTCGTCTTGCCGCAGCCCGAAGGACCGAGCAGGCAGAAGAAGGCGCCGTCCGGAATGGTGAAATTCACGCCCCGCACCGCGACGAAGTCGCCGAAGGCCTTTTCCAGTTTCTCGACACGGATTTCCGCCATGTTTACTCCACGCCCACCACCCTCACCCTGAGGTGGCCGCGAAGCGGCCCTCGAAGGGTGTGTTGCAACGGACTCGCTCTATCCTGATGGACGCTTCGAGGCCCGGCTGCGCCGGGCACCTCAGCGTGAGGGATGTAGAGAGAGATGGTTCTTCCTGAGATCACCATAATCGGCTCATTCCGGAAACTTCGACACGATGACGAACATGAGCGTGCCCAGAAGCATGATCGCAAAGGAATAGCTGTAGAGCGTCAGCGACAGCGGCTGCAGCAGCATGAGCACGCCCGCCGCGATGACGATGGTCGCGAGATTCTCCCACGGGCCGCGGCGAAACCTGAGGAAACGGTTCACAAGGTCGTTCATTTGCGCACCGCGCCGAAGGTGATGCCGCGCAGGAGATGCTTGCGCAACAGCACGGTGAAGACGAGAAGCGGGATCAGGAACAAGGTGGTGCCGGCGCCGACCGCGGGCCAGTCCATGCCGCCCTCGCCGATGATGGTCGGGATGAAAGGCGGTGCCGTCTGCGCTTCGCCCGAGGTCAAGAGCACCGCGAAAGCATATTCGTTCCAGGCGAAGATCAGGCAAAAGATGGCTGTCGCGGCGATGCCGGTCGCGGCCTGCGGCAGCACCACCTTGAAGAAGGCGTGCAGCCTGGTATAGCCGTCGATCATCGCCGCCTCCTCATATTCCTTGGGGATCTCGTCGATGAAGCCCTTGAGCAGCCAGACGGCGAGCGACACATTGACCGCGGTATAGAGCAGGATCATGCCGAGCGCCGTGTCGGAGAGGCCGAGCTTGCGATACATGAGATAGATCGGAATGGCGACGGCAATGGGCGGCATCATCCGCGTCGACAAAATGAAGAACAGGAGATCGTCGGCGAGCGGTATAGGGAAGCGCGAGAAGGCATAGGCCGCAAGCACGCCGAGCGACACCGCGCAGAAGGTCGAGCCGAAGGCGATGACGAGCGAGTTCCAGAAGCGCGGCACATAATTGGACGGACCCGCGATCACCATGTCGCGCTTGCGGGTGATCTCATCGCAGGTCGACTGCGGCGGCCCCAGGGACTCTATGTATTCGGCGGTCTGGCGGGTGCGGGTGGTGAACAGGTTGCAATAGCCTTCGAGCGAGGGCTGGAAAACCAGCTTCGGCGGATAGGCGATCGAATCGGGCGGCGTCTTGAAGCCCGTCATCAGGATCCAGGCGAGCGGGATCATCGAGACCATCGCATAGAGGATGACGATGGCGGCGGCGATGCGGCGCGAGAGCGGCGTCGGCGCCACGACCGAATGCGCTGTGGTCAAGGCCTGGCTCATCTCTGCTTCACCCGGTTGAGCGCCTTCACATAGATATTGGCGAGGCCGAAGACGGCGACGAACAGGATGATGGCGAAAGCCGAGGAATAGCCGGTGCGCCATTTCTCGAAGGCCTCGCGCTTCAAGGTGATCGAGGCGACCTCGGTGGTGGAGCCCGGTCCTCCGCCGGTCAGGAGATTGACCATGTCGAACATCTTGAAATTCTCGATGCCGCGGAACAGCACCGCCAGCATGATGAAGGGGAGCGCCATGGGCAAAGTGATCGACCAGAACTGCCTGAGCGGCGAGGCGCGGTCGACCTCGGCCGCCTCATAGATGTAGTCCGGAATGGAGCGCAGGCCCGCAAGGCAGATCAGCATCACATAGGGCGTCCACATCCAGGTATCGACGATGATGATCGACCAGGGCGAGAGCGTCACCGAGCCCAGCATCTCGAAGGACGATGGCGGGATGCCGGTGAAGAAGGAGACGATCGTGTTGAAGAGGCCGATCTGCGGCTGATAGAGGAACTTCCAGAAATTGCCGACGACGGCCGGCGACAGCATCATCGGAATGAGGATGATGGTCGTCCAGAAGGCATGGCCGCGGAACTTGCGGTCGAGCAGATAGGCAAGGCCGAAGCCCAAAAGCGTCTGCAGCAGGATCGTCCAGAAGACGAAATGCGCCGTCGCCTGCATCGCCGCCCAGACATCGGGCGAGCTCAATATGTCCTGATACCATTTGGTGCCGACATGAGTGATCGGCCGGTTGGGACGGTTCGCCTGGTAGTTGGTGAAAGAGAGATAGATCGTCCAGATCAAGGGAAAGATGTTGATGGCGAGCAGGAGGACGATGGTCGGCGCGATGAAAGCCCAGGCGATCGCCTTGTCGGAAAGGCCGCGGATGCGCCGCGCCACAGCGGGCGACGTCCGGCGCGCCGCCTCCCCGGCGATCGTCCCTCGGGCTCCTTCCTCGGTGGTGGCCATGCTCATTTCTGGGTGCTCTTGGAGGCACCCGCCTCACATGGAGGCGGGTGTGCCGGGTGATGTCAAGTTCCGCTGTCTTACCCTCTCCCCCTGCGGGGGAGAGGGAGGGACCCATCGCGAAGCGATGGGAGGGTGAGGGGGAACGGGCGGTGATGCTTGTGGCGTCTAGGCGAATTCTCTCCGCCGGTTCCCCCTCACCCTAACCCTCTCCCCCGATGGGGGAGAGGGGATGACGTCAGTTATTGATCTTGCCTTCTTCCTTGAAGACCTCGGTCCAATCGACGATGAGCTTGTCCAAGGCTTCCTTGGCCGTGCCCTGATCGGCGACGACATAGTCATGCAGGCGCTTCTGCATCGCCTGCAGCAGCGAGGCATAGGCCGGCTCCTGCCAGAAGTCCTGGACGCCGCCCATCGCATCCAGGAACTGCGCGGCGAAAGGCTGCGAGTCCTTGAATGAGGGATCGTTCAGCACCGCGTTGAGGCAGGAATAGCCGCCGAGCGACCACCATTTCTTTTGCACGTCGGGCTGCGCGAACCATTTGATATAGGCGAGCGCGCCCTCCATGTTGTCGGTGTTGGAGACGACCGAAATGCCCTGTCCGCCCAAGGTCGAGGCCGCCACCTTCTGCGCCGGGTTGACGAAGAAGCCGACATGGTCGCCGCCCACCTTCTCGTCCTTGTACATGCCGGGCATGAAGGCGAACCAGTTCATCATCATGGCGACCTGGCCCGATTTGAAGGCATCGAGGCCCTCGCCCATGTAGCTGTCGGTGTAGCCGGGCGGCGTGCAGCACTTGTAGAGCGCCTTGTAGAATTCGAGGCCCTTGACCGCGTCGTCGGAATTGACCGCCCCTTCCATGCGATAGGAGCCGGGATCGGTCTCATATTTGAAGCCGAAGGAATAGAGCGCGGAAGTGGCGCCCATGGTGATGCCTTCTGACGCGCGCTCGGTGAAGATCGCCGCGCCATAGACCTTCTTGCCGTCGATCTCGCGGCCCTGGAAGAACTCGGCCACCTCCTTGAGCTCGTCCCAGGTCTTGGGCGGTGCCAGATCGCGACCCGTTTTCGACTTGAACTCGGCCTGGAGCTCAGGCTTGGCGAACCAGTCCTTGCGATAGAACCAGCCATTGGCATCGCCCATCGCCGGCAGCGCCCAGTAATTGGGCGAGCCCTTGGGCCAGGTCGAATAGGCATAGACGGTGGCGGGCGCAAAGTCCGCCATCTTGATCCCTTCCTTGTCGAAGAAATCATTCAGCTTCACGTAATTGCCGTTCTCGGCGGCGCCGCCGATCCATTGCGAGTCGCCGATGAGGAGGTCGCACAGCTTGCCGCCGGAATTCAATTCATTGAGCATGCGGTCGGCGAAATTCGGCCAGGGCACGAATTCATATTTCATCGTGATGCCCGACTGCTTCTCGAAATCCTTCGACAGCTCGACCAGCGCGTTCGCCGGATCCCAGGCGGCCCAGCACAGAGTGAGTTCCGCCGCTTCAGCCCTGGATTGCCCGGCAGCGGCGATGAAAGCGGCGAGCCCCGCCGCCGCGCACGTCTTCAGCACAGTCTTCATGAGGTCTCCTCCCGTTGCGTTTCCCGCATCCGGCGGCCCAGATGGCTGCCGTGATGCGCTTCCGGCCCAAGCCATCAAGGCCGGAGCCGAATCCCGTTGTTTAGTAATTTTGTTTATTACTACGCACATTACTAAACAAAGCAAGCGGGTAGCAGTGCATATGCGAAGCATTTTCGCTGCAATACGGTAAGATGCTGAACTAGAATGTTTAGTTCTATGTTTAGTACTTGAGGAGCGGGCAAAGCGGGCGGCGTCGCCTATCCTGCTTCGCACGATGCTTCGCAGGACTGATTGCCCTATCCTTCGAAGCCTTGGCGTAGGAGGTGCTTCGCAGGATTAATGTGCCTGTCCTCCGAAGCCTTGGCGTAGGAGGATGAAACTTTCGTGAAGTACGCCTGAGGCTGAATGCGAAATCATGCCTTGGGCGTAAACAAGCACAGGCATCCTCATGCTGGAGTTGACGACCATGAAGAAACTCGCCGCGCTCGCCGCCATTGCCTCGCTCTTCGTCTTGGCCGTACCGGACACGGGCGCTGAAGCGAAGGTCAAATACCGCATCAAGAACGACTACAAGATCAGTTGCAACACGGCGCGGCACAAGGTGCGCGAAATGGGGTTCAAGACCGTCAAGGTGAAGAGCTGCATCTCCACGGTCTATTCGTTCTTCGCTTTCAGGAACGGCCGCACCTACGTCTTCTATGTGCATTCGCGAACCGGCTCCATATGGCAGGGATGAGGGAAGAGACCGGGCGGCGCGCGATGTGCTAAGCATTCCTTAGGGTAATAAATCCTGGAGGATGCGGATGACCACCGTCCTGATCACCGGCATGCGCGGCAAGACCGGTCGTCAAGTCGCGAAGATCCTCGGCCAGCAAAAGGGCATCACCATCCGCGGCGCTGGACGGAATGTCGCCGGCCTAGACGCCGCCGGCATCACCCCTCTTCGTTTCGATTGGGACGATCCCGGCACCTGGCCCGAGGCCGTGGCCGGCGTGACGGCGATCTATCTCGTGAAACCGAAGACCGCCGACCCGGCGCGCACCGTCGCCCAATTCCTGAGAATGGCAAAACCTATCGAACGGGTCGTGCTCCTGTCGGAGATCGATGCCGGCCGTCGCGACGAAGCGACGGATGAGCGCAAGGTCGAGCGCCTCATCGAAGCCCTGCCGACGGCCTGGACGATTCTCAGGCCGAACTGGTTCATGCAGAATTTTGCCGAGCCGGGATTCTTCCTGGAGGGCTTGCGCGATTCCGGCGAGATCACGCTGCCCGCCGGCGGCCAGAAGGTGAGCTTCGTCGACACGCGCGACATCGCCGAGGTCGCCGCGGCGGCACTGCTTTCGCCGGGCCACGCCGGCAAGCATTATACGTTGACGGGCACCGAGGCCCTGACCTTCGCCGAAGCCACGCAAGCGATAGGACAGGCGGCGGGCCATGCCATGCGCCACAAGGACCCGCGGCTCGAGGACTATCTGAAAGCGCTCGCCGAAAAGGGCACGGCCCAGAAGGCGATCGACTATTACCGGCGCATCTATGGCTGCATCGAGCAAGGCCGTGCCGCCGTCATCTCTCCCGATGTCGAGCGCGTCAGCGGACACACGCCGCGCGGCTTCTCGGCCTTCGTCGATGAGAACCGCGCCCTCTGGCGCAAGACCGGTTGAGACGCCGCGGGCGACGACAATCCGATGGAGAAAGGCGGGCCCGCCGCCAGGACGGCGAAATCAGGCGGGCGGGCCCTACCGCTCCTGTGGGATACCCGCCCCTCAAAAGCGGATGCGCGAGACTGCACTAAATTTTACCGTTAGGTAAGCCCCTTTCTCATCCATTTTTTATCCGCTGACGATGCGGTCGATCCCCATCGGGCGCATAGCCTGGGGAGGAGGCCCTTTTGTGCCTGTCAAAGGACAGGCCGGGCGGTCTTGCGTTGCTCCCGACCTGCGACCGCTTCTCGATACCAGAGATAGTCATATCGCACGACGAGCCCAGGCTTAGGTTCGCCACGTCGCTGTCTCACTTGAGGAGATCATCGAGGGCGTCGTGCTCAGGATCCATCTCGGCCTTTTCCACTGCGGCGATCACGATCTCGGCAGCGGCTTCGGTCCGGTGCGTGCGCTCCGCCGCGGCCTTCAACCAGTCATAGTGTTCGGCCGACATCAGCACGAATTCACGCCGGCCATGGCGAGTGATCTCGACAGGCTCGCGCTGCGCCTTGTGTTGGAATTCGCCGAATTTGCGCTGAAATTCGAGGGCGGTTGTTTGGGCCATGGCGATTTCACAGCTTTATGTCCGTATAATACGTAGAATTTGACGCGAATCAACCAAACTCCAAGCATGACATGCCATGCCTGATCGATGTTCCTTTGCGTGGCGTCGGGGCGAACTTACTCGGCATGATCTATTCATCCCCGGAAACGATATTCGTTGTGCCAGCGCAAGGCCTCTGGATCGGGCTTTCGTCCGGGATCATCCGGCGTCCGCACGAGCTGTCCATGCAGAGCATAATGGTGCCTGCCATTCTCGAACTCTTCCTTGATGCGGCGGCTAACCTCAAATCGGTGGCCAGGCGTCACAGTCACATAACCGGCGTCGAACAGGCTATGGATGTCGCGCCGCAGCAGAAGGCCGTTCTGCGCTTCATGAGCGCCGCCGTCGCCATAAGGCCGGATATGTGCAGCCTCAAGCGCCGGCAGTGTACGTTCCTGCGTGACGGCGCAGCGCCGATCGTAGATATCCGTCACCAACACTCTGAATGCGCCCTGCCCGAGCCGCGGTCGGATCAGATGGGGTTCGCCGAACCGGGCCGACGCCTCGGCCGCCCCTGGGAAGTCGTGAGGAATCCGGCGATCATTCACCGCCTCCCAAAGCGCGAGCCCCTCCTCAGTGTCCGTGCTGTAGGTTTTGAAGCTGACAATGTTCCGTGACCAGCTCGCCGGGACGGGGACCCAGCTATGCTCCTCGAAAAAGAAAGGTTGCGTCAGGATGCGGCAGCCAATCGCGAAGTCGCTGCGATCACTCGGATCGGCGTCGCGATAGTGCGCGATGCGAGCGCGCATCTCGGGCAAGGACCGCGCGCCATTCGCTTCCCTGAAAGATTCCCAGGCGAGTGAGCAGGGAAGCCTGTTCGCATAAGCAAAGATACCCGCCGCCGACGATGAAGTTGCGTGGCGCGTGCAGCTTGAACAGAAATAGCTCACCTGGTTGAAGCGCCTGGAAATTCGTCGGTGACGGTGCCCAGAAGTTCACCTCATCAAGGTTCGGCTGCCGGCGCAGCATGTCGAACCAGCTCCCATCCGTGACAGCGACGACGAGGTTAATGCCCATGGCTCATTTCATCCCGGTTAGCAATGCGAGACGGCTTATGTGTCTCCCGCTCGAGTGCTTCGACCAGTTCGACAAAATCGCTCTAGTAACAATCTCTTGTCCACTGGCCTGATCGCCAACGGCGCAGCTGTTTTCCTTCGCTTCGACCAGAGCAGTGGGAATGTGAGGCTTACACGAGAGGATGTGGTCGGCGCGCTTCGCCCTACCGCGACTGACCAGCTTGCCGCGCACGATGACTCGGTCCTTAGTGAAAGAGATTTTCTCGCGAATCTCGAGCATCCCGTCCCACCCCGTTTCCTTGATAGCCGGCGCGATGAATTTCGTACAGATGTCCTATTCGCGGAAGGCGCGCTTATCCCTGCCCCCTGACCCCACAAAAGCGATGGGTGGATTCGACACTGCGCAATCTCGCGGACAACTGTCACCGCCGGGCTCGCTACCGAGCCATGACAGGATCGACAATCACGATTTCAAACTGTGGATAGTGCGTTGCGCGCACCCGGCCCCGGCTTTGATCTTTTGTTGTCAAAAACCACTGCCTGTTCTATATTTGTTCCATCAAAGGAGCGACCTGCGGAGAATAATCGAGAAAGATGGGATCGAATGAAACGCGGAAACCCGCAATGGGCACGCCGGAAGGACGCCGCACCCAACGCGTCCGCGACCCGGTCCATGGGCTCATCGTGTTCGAAGGCGGCGACGATCTCGATCAGCTTGCGTGGAGCCTCGTCAACACGCCGGAATTCCAGCGGCTTCGCCGCATCCGGCAGCTGGGTGTGTCCGAGTTCGTCTTCCCCGGCGCCACCCATACGCGTTTCGCCCATTCGATCGGCGTCTTTCACACCGCGCGGAAACTCATCGGCATCATCGAGCGCGAGATGGCGCGCATCGGAGAAAAAGCGGACGACAGGCGCGCGGAAGTCGCCGTCATCGCCGCCCTGATCCACGATTTGGGGCACGGTCCGCTCAGTCACACTTTCGAGGGCGTCCAGAAGTCCCGCGGCGTGAAGAAGCGTCATGAACTGTGGACTGCCGAGATCATCCGAAATCCCAACGGGAGCATCGGGCCTTTGCTGGAAAGATTCTGGAAACGAGGAGACTTTTGCGAAGAGGTCGCGAGTCTTCTGGAGGCCGGTGACCCGCGGGACATCTACCACGCTGTCGTCTCCAGCTCATTCGATGCCGACCGGCTGGACTACCTGCGGCGCGACAGGCTCATGACCGGCACAGGAGCAGGAGCGATCGATTTCGACTGGTTGATGGAGCATGTTCGGGTTGGAAAGGTTCCGATCGAAGCGCCGGACCCCGAGGAGGACGAGCAACTGGTGCCGACCTTCTGTTTGGATGGCAAGGCACGCGCTGCCGCCGAGCAGTTCCTTCTCGCCCGCTACACCCTTAACGAACAGGTTTATCTCCACAAGACCACTCGCTGCGTCGAACATATGATTGCAAAGCTTCTGCGGTCGGTGGCGCGGCATTGCGAGAGGCCGGAAACAGCCAGCGATATGGCCGGCTTGCCTTTGACGCACCCGCTTGTCGCGTTCTTCGGCTATCGACCAGATTTAGAAAAGGACGCGGCTGCGCGGGCGGAGAAGGAAAGGGCCGCGTTGACCTATTACCTGCTTTTAGATGACATGGCGATCATGGGATCCCTGGATGAAATGCGGCGGGCCAAGGACGCTGTGATCGCCGACCTTGCCCGCCGCCTGCAGGAAAGACGGCTCTACAAGACGCTCGACCTCGGATATTTCGGGCAAGACGAGGGCACGCAGAAGAAGCACGCACGGCGAATCGAAAGGACTTTCGCCGATCAGATCAAGGCCGAGACGGTACTGAGAGATGAGGAAGCCACGATCAGCATCTATACCCAGATTGGCGGTGACGACGAGCGCACGCACAAGAAACTGCATATCTTCGATGCCGAGGAGCCCAAAGAGATTACACTCCTGTCACCCCTTGTCGAAACACTGAAAGACAAGAAGACCTATACGCGTTACTATTTCGAAGTCGAATCAGACCGCGATGCCGCGCGAACTCCACAGAGAAAGCCATGACCATCGAACGTGAGGACATTGTCGCCGCTGTCGTCGCCGCCGCTGGCGAGAAGCTCACCAGCCGCGTGCGTCTGCAGAAATCCGTCTATCTGCTGGATCTCCTCGGCCTCGATAGCGGCTTCGACTACGAATATTACCATTACGGTCCCTATTCGCGTGATCTCGACAATGCCGTCGCCGACGCCAAGGCGTTCGACCTCCTGACCGAGAGCTACGGCCGCCGCCAGAGCGACGGCGCTTCCTACAGTATCTTTGAAGCGAAGGGGGTGACCAATCCGGACGCCTTGGGCAAGCTGCCGGCAGAGCGAGCTCGCGAGCTGATGCGCACCTTCGTCGAGACGAGCGTCACCGTCCTCGAGCTTGCCGCCACCATCGATTGGCTGTGGCGATTTGAAATGCGCACGGATTGGCGCTCCGAGCTGAAGAGGCGCAAGAGCGTCAGGGCACGCGAGGATCGGGTCGAGAAGGCGATCGGACTATTGAAGCAGCTCGGCCTCGAGCCGCCCGCCTCCGCTGCAGCCTGACTTCGACTGAAAAGACTGGGTCGGCGAAAATCTCCTAGAGAACGATGATCGTCGACAACCGGGCGCCGGGCAGCGACTCATAGATCAGGATGCTGCCGGAGTTGAACGCCGGATAAGGCTCGCCCAGGGATAGAACCTCAAGGCTGTCCCGAAGCTGTCGACGATTTTCCAGACCGAGTTATCCCGCGCCACGCTGCGGCCTCCGGCGCGATCTCGCAACGCGGCGAGTGGCTGAGCGTCCCGAGACGGTCATGAGGGCGCCGCCACCTACTAGCCTTTGCCCGTCTGCGGTTCACGACCGCTGCCAGGTCGATGGGAAGTCCTGCTGCCATCGGCCGGATCGACAATCACAATCTCAATTGTCTTTTTTTCGGCCTCTATGTCTTCAAGCATCTCCTCGGCTGCGGCTTTGCCCTCCTCCGTCGCGCTCACCAGCTTGAGGAACATCGCCTGCGCCCTCGCTTCGCCCCTCGATGCCGCGGCGGCCAGCGACCTGAAGACCGCCTGGGCCATGGGCAATGTGATCTCGCGGCCGTCCTCATGGATCGTCACTGGTCTGTAGGCCTCTTCGAGCATGAGAGACGCCAGGCGTTCGGCATGAGGCCGCGGCCTGCTCCTTGTGCCCTTGGGCTTTCCCTTGGGATTGCCGGAATGGCCCTTGCGATATTGCGTCTCCTTCGGGGGACGGCGATAGCCCACCTCAGCGGGATAGTCTTGAGAAGCCGGGTCCTGCGCCATCGGATCACCTCCTTTTTCACTTTCCGATACATTCATTTTGTTCTATATATGTTCTCATAGTCAAGCGGGATGATGCCAGAAAAACGGAAGGGTGGGCTCGATGCAAACAGTGTGGAAGCAGGCGGAAATTCCCTGCTCCGTGCGTTCGCCGGTCGCTAAGCTTTTGATATTGCTGAGGCCGGCTCGGTTTTGCGAAAATTCCCTGATAATCCCTGAAAATCCCTGAAACCAGAGGTTTTTTGAAATCCATTTGACTTATTCTTTCCCGTGGGTGTAGCGTCAGAGGACGGGGAAGGGAAAGCTGGTTCATGGCGCTCAGAGGCACCAATCAGGAATCGGGGCGGCCTTACAATCGCAGGATCGTGCTGGAGACGATCCGGGTGCATGGGCCCATCGCCCGGGCCGAGATCGCGCGCCGCGTCGGCCTCACCGTTCAGACCGTCTCGACCATCATCCGCGAGCTCGAGTTGCAGGACTTCATCTTAGGTGCCCGCGAGGAACCCAAGGGCCGTGGCTATCCTGCAACAGCCTTGTCCCTCAATCCGGAAGGCGGCTTCGCCATCGGCGCCAGCGTCTCGCCCATCGGCATCGATGTGGCGCTGGTCAATCTCGCGGGCGAGATCATCGACCTCAAGAGCCGCGAGATCACCAATCCCGAACCGCAAGTCGCCTTCGCCGAGATCGCCGCGGCCACGACGGAACTGCGCCGCCTGCGCCCCAAGGGCCGCATGCTCGGCCTCGGCATGGCCATGCCCGGACCTTTCGACGTCGAGGCCATGAGCTTCGTCGGGCCGACGACCCTGCAAGGCTGGAAGGACGTGCCGATCGCCGAACGGCTCCATGCCGCGACCGGTCTTCCCGCCTATATCGGCGCCGACAACGCCTCGGCGGCGTTGAGCGAGCGCCTCTATGGCGCCGGGCGCAACCTGCACGAATTCTACTATCTCTATCTCGGCGTCGGCACCGCCGGCCGCCTCGTCCATGAAGGCCAGGTGCTGAAGGGGGCGCGCGGCAATTCCGGCGAGATCGGCCATGTGCCCTTCATCCCGAATGGCGAATACTGTCCCTCTTGCGGCAACCATGGCTGCCTCGAACGCTATCTCTCGGTCGAGGCCTTCGACCGGCGTTCGAAGATCGTCGGCGAGGACGGCTGGATCGCGGAAGCGGCCCCGCTGTTGCGCATCGCGATCCTCGCCATCGAGAACATATTCGATCCGGAAACCATCATCTTCGGCGGCCTCGCGCCCGAGAGCGTCATGAAGAAGCTGGTGCGCGCCGCCGAGCCCTTGCTGCCCTCCGTCGCCGCGCGGCGCGACCGCACTCTGCCGCGCCTCACCTTGTCGATCACCGGCAAGGCCGCCCTCTTGCGCGGTGCCGCGGCGCTCGCTTTCTCCAATGTGCTGGCGCCGCGCATCGGTGCCTCGAGCGCTGACGACACCGACCCCCTCATGCACAAGCCCAAGGACGAGAAAGCCGCGTGACCGAGACCACCCCGCTCCTCAGACTCGACAACATCACTCGCAATTTCGGCGCCATTGAAGCTCTGCGCGGTGTCAGTTTCGATATCGGCCGCGGCGAAGTGGTGGCGCTCCTCGGTGACAACGGCGCCGGCAAGTCGACGCTGGTCAAGATCATCGCCGGCGGTCTCGAGGCGACGTCGGGGCGCATGATCTTCGATGGCGAGGAGCGCAAATTCTCATCGCCCGCCGAAGCCAAGGCGGCCGGCATCGAGACCGTCTATCAGGACCTGTCGCTGTGCACCAATGTCGATGTCGTCGCCAATTTCTTCATGGGCCGCGAGATCGTGAAGAAATATTTCGGCATCCCGGTTATCCAGGAAAAGGAAATGCATGACGCGGTCGCCAAGGCCCTCGCCAATGCCGGCACGCGCATCCCATCGCTTCGGACCAATGTCGAGCATCTCTCGGGCGGCCAGCGCCAGGCGATCGAGCTCAACCGCTTCGTCCATTGGGGCGGCAAGCTGGTGCTGCTCGACGAGCCCTTCGCCGCCTTGGGCGTCGAGCAGACGCGGCGCGGCCTCCACATGATCAAGCTTGTTGCGGAGCAAGGCATCGGCGTCGTGATCATCACCCATATCATGGCGCAGGCCTTCCAGGTCGCCGACCGCATGGTGGTGATCCGCCAGGGCAAGGTCGCGGGCGATGTGGCGCGCGATCAAACGACAACGGATGAAGTCATCAGCATGATCACCGGAGAGGCCATGATCGGCCGCGGCAAAGAGGCGAGGGCCGCGAGATGACCGTGCTGCTTTCGGAAATCCCCTCTCCCCCTGCGGGGGAGAGGGCTAGGGTGAGGGGGAACCAGCGGCGACGTATCTGCCAGGCGCAGAATGGCATTCGCCGTCCGTTCCCCGTCACCCTCCCATTGCTCCGCAATGGGCCCCTCCCTCTCCCCCGTTGGGGGCGAGGGTAGTTCTCCGGTTCGAACATGATGAACAAAACCAAGGAGGAAGTCCCATGAAACGTCTGTTGAGTGCCTTACTCGGCGCTTTGGCCGTCGCTGCCATCGCGTTCACATCGCCTGCTTTCGCCCAAGCGAAAGGCAAGATCTATTACATGGTCCCGACACTGCTCGACGAGTTCCAGACCGAATCGGTCAAGGCTATCGAGAAGTTCCTGAAGGACGTCGGCTATGAGGCTCAAACCCTCAATGCCGACAACAAGACCGACCTGCAGCAGAGCCAGATGAACGACGTCATCAACCTGAAGCCCGCGGCCATCGTGCTCGCCGCCGTCGACTTCAACGCGTTGAAGCCCTCGATCGAGAAGGCGCGCGCCGCCGGCATCCCGGTGATGATCTTCGACCGGCAGATCACCTCGACGCCGTCCGACTTCACCTCCGTCGCCGGCACGGTCGAGATCGGCCAGGTCGCGGCGGGCGAGATCCAGCGCCTGCTGAAGGAGAAGAAGGGTGATGTGAAGGGCAAGATCCTGCAAGTGCTGGGCGATCCGGCCGATCCCTACACGCTCGACATCCAGAAGGGCTTCGAGGACAAGATGAAGGAGTTCTCGGGCGTCCAGATCATCTCGCTGCCGGCGATGCAGTGGGAGGCCTCCAATGCGGGCTCCATCGTCGCCGACCAGCTGGTCGCCAATCCTGATATCGATCTCATCTTCGTCCATGCGGCACATCTCGCCGTCGCCGCCGTCGCCTCGATGGAGGCCAAGGGCAAGAAGCCGGGCGACATCATGCTCGTCTCGTCCAACGGCGCGCCGGTCGGCCTCGATCTCATCCGTAAAGGCTGGGAGAATGTCGAGGTCGAGCAGCCGCTCTATGCCCAGGCCGCGGCGATCGCGATGTTCGCCGACAAGGTGGCGAACAAGCAGGAACTGAAAGCCGGCACCTACAATGTGCTGGGCCTCGATTCGGTGCTCACCATCGAGAGCTGGGGTCCCAATCTCAAGATCCCGGGTGCCGCCATCACCAAGGACAATGTCGATGAGGCGCGCTTCTGGGGCAATCTCAAGGCGCCCGCCGATCCGGTGAAGCCGGTCGAATAGAAACGAGCGAGCCGCAACAGGATTTTCCCCTTCTCCCGCGCGGCACGCGTGGGAGAAGGTGGCCGAAGGCCGGATGAGGGCTCTTTCGCGAAATCTGCCCTGTCCTCAACGAGTATCCCTTGCTGAGGCAAAGAGCCCTGACCCGCCCTTCGGGCACCCTCTCCCATCCTTCGGACGGGAGAGGGGAAATCCTGAAAGGGAAATGACGCTTACGGAGTAAATGATGATCGGTTCCCAGCAGAGAGCATTCATCGAATTCGTGCTCGACAATCTGGTCTGGTTCATGCTCGCCATCGTGCTGGTGGTGTTTTCGATCGCCATTCCGAATTTCTTCCAGATCGGCATCTTCGCCAATATCGTCGAGCAGTCGACCTTCGTCGGCGTCATGGCCATCGGCCTCGCCATCGTCGTCATCGCCGGCAATATGGATCTGTCGATCGAATCGACGACGGCGCTTTCCGCTATGGTCACCGGCATCCTCTTCGCCTCGCACGGCATCGGAGTTGGGCTTACGACGACGCCCGCATGGCTCGTTCTGCCTCTGTCGCTCGCCATCGCCATCATCGTCGGCGCCGTCATCGGCGCCACCAATGCCTGGCTCGTCGTCAAGCTCAGGATGAACGCCTTCATCGTGACGCTCGCCGCCTATATCTGGGTGCGCGGCCTGGTGGTGGCGATCTCGGGTGGCCGCTCTGCCCAGGATCTCGCCCCCGAGATCCGCTTCATGGCCATCCAGACATTCCTCTATATCCCGCTCATCGCCTGGATCGCGATCCTGTGCTTCGCCGTATTCACCTTCATCATGCGCAAGACGCCATTCGGGCGCCATGTCACCATGATCGGCGGCAACTCGGTGGCGACCTTCCGCGCCGGCATCCGCGTCGATCGGCTGGTCGCCATCAGCTTCGTTCTGGCTGGCGCCATTTCGGGCCTTGCCGGCTGGCTGCTCGCCATCCGCACCTCGGGCGCCACCGCCAATCTCGGCGTCGGCATGCTGTTCAACGCCTTCGCCGCCGTGGTGATCGGCGGCGTCAGCCTCAAGGGCGGCATCGGCCAATTGCCCGGCGTCTATGCCGGCGTGCTCCTGATCTATTCCATCCATACCGCCATCAATCTCATGGGCCTGCCCGCGCATTACACCCAGATGATCCTCGGCGGCATGGTGCTCGCCGCCGTCCTCCTCGATACGGTGAAACTGCAGATCCGGCAGAAGCTCGCATGACGAAGCGTCTCGAGAAGAAAAGCGCGCTGGTCATCGGCGCGGCGCGCGGCATCGGCGCCGGCATCGTCGCGCGCTTCATCGCGGAAGGAGCGCAGGTCGTCCTCGCCGATACGGAGCTCGCGGCAGGCCAGGCGACGGCACAGCGCCTCGGCGCCAGCTTCATCGAAACGAATATCGCGCATGCCCGGGATGTCGACGCCGCCGTCGCTCATACGGTGGAGCAGTTCGGCGGTCTCGACATATTGGTGCAGAATGCCGGCATCTATCCCTGGACGCTGATCGAAGACATCGACCTTGAGGAATGGGACAGGGTGATGGCGGTCAATCTCAGGGGCACTTTCCTCGCCGCCCGTTCAGCACTTGCCGTGATGAAGCAGAAGAACTACGGCCGCATGGTCTTCACCTCGTCGATCACCGGCCCCCGCGTGACGAGCCCCGGCCACGGCCATTATTCGGCGAGCAAGGCCGGCATCAACGGCTTCATCAAGGCGGCGGCGCTCGAATTCGCGAGCTACGGCATCACCGTCAACGGCGTCGAGCCCGGCAATGTCCTCACCGAAGCCATCACCGAGCACCGCTCGCAAGCTTTCATCAAGGGCATGGAAGACTCGATCCCGCTGGGGCGGCTCGGAACGCCGGCCGACATCGCCAATGCGGTGCTGTTCCTCAGCTCCGACGAGGCCTCCTACATCACCGGCACGACGATCATCGTCGACGGCGGCCAGACCTTGCCGGAAGGCAAGGATTTCCGTATCCGTCCGGAATAACGGAGAAGACCCATGTCGAAACGGTTGAGCGGCCGCGTCGCGCTCGTCACCGGCGCCGCGCGCGGCATCGGCCTCGCGGCGGCGAAACGCCTGGCCGAGGAAGGGGCCAAGGTTCTCATGTCCGACATCGATGCGGATGTCCTCGCCGAGGCCGCGGCCGGGCTCGAGGCGCAGGGACTCATCGTCCAGGCTGCGGTCTGCGACGTGGCCGACCCTCAGAGCGTTGCGGCGATGGTGGACAAGGCCGTTGCCGCCTGGGGCCGCATCGATATCCTCATCAATAATGCCGCGATCTCGGACGACACGCCGATCGAGCAATTGAGCGATGCGCACTGGCGCCATGTGCTTTCCATCAATCTCGACTCGGCCCTCCATGTCGCCAAGGCGGCGCTGCCCTATCTGAAGCAAAGCCCTTCCGGCAGCATCGTCAATATCGCTTCGGTACAGGGTATTCGCGGCCAGCCGCATGCCATGGCCTATGCAACGGCGAAAGGCGGCCTCGTCAATCTGACCCGCTGCATGGCGGTGGATTTCGGGCCCTTCGGCATCAGGGCCAATGCGGTGGCGCCGGGCTATATCGACACCCGCATGGCCGAGCAGAAGCTGGGCACGCCGCATGAGCACCAGACCGACTGGTTCCAGGACATCTATTTCAAATATGGCCGCATGCCGCTCAGGCGCGCCGGGAAGCCTCAAGATGTCGCCGGGCCCATCCTCTTCCTCGCCAGCGACGACAGCCTCTATGTGACCGGCACGGTGCTCGTCGTCGATGGCGGCTTCACCGCCACATATTGACTTGAGCAAAGACACAGTCTGTGGCCCAATGGATTCCCTAATACTCACCTAGAGAAAGTCTCATGCATATCCTCATCATTGGCGCTGCCGGCATGGTCGGCCGCAAGCTCACCGAAAGATTGGTTCGCGACGGACGCATCGGCTCGAGGACAATCGATCAATTGAGTCTCGTCGACGTCGTGGCCCCCGACAAGCCGCAAGGCTTCGGCGGCAAGGTCGTTACGCAGGCGGCCGATCTCGCCAGTCCCGGCGTCGCCGAGAGGCTGATCGCCGCGCGGCCCGACATGATCGTGCATCTCGCGGCCATCGTCTCGGGCGAGGCGGAGGCCGATTTCGACCGCGGCTACCGCATCAATCTCGACGCGACGCGCGCCCTGTTCGAGGCCATAAGGCAAGAGGGGCTGAAATCGCCCTATGTGCCGCGCCTCGTCTTTACTTCGTCGATCGCCGTCTTCGGGGCACCCTTCCCCGACAAGATCGGCGACGAGTTCTTCACGACACCACTCACCTCCTATGGCACGCAGAAGGCGATCGGCGAGCTCCTGCTCTCCGACTATTCGCGCCGCGGCTTCTTCGACGGCATCGGCATCCGTTTGCCGACCATCTGCGTCAGGCCCGGCAAGCCCAACAAGGCGGCCTCGGGCTTCTTCTCCAATATCCTGCGCGAGCCGCTGTCGGGCCAGGAGGCGGTGCTCCCCGTCGATGAGAGCGTGCGCCACTGGCACGCCTCGCCCCGCGCCGCCGTCTCCTTCCTCTTGCATGCGATGACGATGGATCTTTCTGCCCTCGGCAACCGGCGCAATGTCACCTTGCCTGGACTTTCGGCAACGGTCGGCGAGCAGATCGAAGCTCTTCGCCGGGTGGCGGGCGAAAAGGCGGTCAAGCTCATCCGCCGCGAGCCCGATCCCACGATCGTCAAGATCGTCTCCGGCTGGCCGCAGAATTTCGACGCCAGGCGCGCCACGGCGCTCGGCTTCCAGGCGGAAAAGACCTTCGATGAGATCATCCGCATCCACATCGAGGACGAGCTCGGCGGAAAGGTCGGCTAAGTTTTCGCTTGCAATCGCGGGCCAGACCGTGGGATTTGGGAAATAGTAGCGTGGGACTCCAGGCGAGCGTGCTTCCCTAACTCGTCATGGCCGGGCTTGACCCGGCCATCCAGTTTTGCCGACGATCGGTCCATGAAGGAAGGCTTCGTCTATATCATGGCGAACAAACGCAACGGCACGATCTATATCGGCGTGACGAGCAATCTTTCTGGACGTGTTTATGAACACAAGGAAGGGCGCGGTAGCATCTTCACTCGCAAATACGGTCTCAAGATGCTGGTCTGGTACGAGACCTATCCTTCTGTCGCAGATGCAATTCAGCGCGAAACGTCGCTCAAGCGTTGGCCGCGCAAATGGAAACTCGATCTGATCGAAAAGATGAACCCTGAATGGGAGGATTTGTATTTGAGCTTTTGAGCTCGTGGCAGGGCTGGATGGCCGGGTCAAGCCCGGCCATGACGAATTGGGGGGTGCGGACCTCGTGCCTAGCCCACCATCTTCGCCCGCAACTCCTCGAACTTGCCGAGCTGACCGGCGATCAGCTCGCGCTTGTCGTCGCGCGGCACGAAGACCTTGAACATCGCCTCGCCTTCGCCATTGATGAACTGGAGCGAGCAGGAACGCCGTCCGTGGAACAGGCGGTCGATGAAATAGATCGCGGCACAGCGATCGGCCTTGATATGGCCGCCGATCGGGCTGTCCCCGTGGATGTTGAAATAGCCTTGCGCGCTGGCGCCCGGAGGCAAGGGCCCTTTGCATTCGAGCACGATGTCGCGCGTATGCACGATGAACAGCACATCGCCCCATTGGGTGAGGTCCTGCCACAGTTCCTCGAAGCGGCTGCCCGGCACGCGCTTCGCCGCGCCCTCGGGCAACTCATCGAAGACGCGGGCGAGCGGCACGCGGCATTGCGCGGCGATCATTTCGAGCACGCCGTCGGATTTTGCGGCGAGCACCTCCTCGACCGACGGCGGCTTCTCCTTCGGCGCAACCGTCATGCCGCGGCTCCGCGCGGCGTCGCGGTCAAGGTCTGGACCGCCTCGAAGCCTTCGAATTGCGGATGGCCCAGGAACAGTTTCTTGTTGGAATTGTCGCCGGCGCGCGCATGCGCCTGGCGGAAGGCGTCGGATTTCGTCCAGGCCTCGAAATCGGCCTTTGTGCGCCACACCGTATGCGAAGAATAAAGAATGTGGTCCTCCTGCTCCGGCCCGCGCAGCAAATGGAACTCGACGAAGCCCTGCATGTCGTTCAGATGGCTGTCGCGCTTGAGCCACACTTGTTCGAATTCGGCGCCGGAGTCCTTCGGCACCTTGAAGCGGTTCATGGCAATGAATGTCATCGATTCTTCCTCGAGCCTTATGGGTGAGCAATAAGGGGTGGGTCATCGCTCTGGCTGGCTGGCTCGCCGTCCTCGGGCATTGGGGACGGGCTTGCTTGCGTGCTGGCACATCCGGGATAACGCATTTCCTTCTCCAGGAAAAGCCAGCTAACTCCAGATGATGCTTGACGAATAGCAATATCCGACTTAATTAGTCAACTATTCTCTCGAACAGCAACGAGCCTCGGAACTAGCTGATCGCCACGTTCCGCAACCCCTGCGGAGTGGTGTCTCATGATCAATCCTACCCCCCATAACGAACCGGCCCCGCAGAAGACGGGTGCGGCCTATGACGCGGAAGCCCAAGGCGAAGCCGTCTATTCCTCGCGCGACCTGTTCCGCGACAAGACCGAGATCCGCATCGAGCATCAAGGCGAGCTCTATCGTCTCAGGATCACCCGCTCGGGCGGACTCCTCCTCAACAAGTGAGGTCAAGGCCATGCTCAAGCTTTCCCGCCGCCGGCTGCTGACGGCCGGCGCCGGCGCCGTCCTGGCGATGACGGCACCTTCCGCTCTTCGCGCCCGCGCCATCAAGGACGCATCGGGCGATCACGTCACGATCGGCAAGCTCGACCGTATCCTCACGATCGGCGGCGATGTCACCGAGATCGTCTTCGCGCTCGGCGACGGCCGGCGCGTCATCGCCACCGACACCACGAGCGCCTATCCGAATGAGGTGATGGCCCTGCCGAAGGTCGGCTATATGCGGGCGCTGTCGACCGAAGGCGTGCTCTCGACCTCGCCCGATCTCATCCTGGCGAGCGCCGGCTCCGGTCCGCCGGAAGTGATCGCCGCCTTGAAGCAGAGCGGCATCCCGCTGGCGCTGGTCGACTACCGGCCGGGCGCCGAGGCCATCGCCAGCAAGATCGCGCTCATCGCCGACATCCTCGATGTCAAGGACAAGGGCGCCCTGCTCACCCAGTCCATCGCGGCTGAGCTCGCATCCCTCGCCAAATCCCTGAATGGCGTGGCGCGACCGCGCGCGTTGTTCGTCCTGAGCCTCGTTGGCGGACGCATCATCGCCGCCGGCCACAAATCATCGGCCGAGGAGATCATCACGCTCGCGGGCGGCATCAATGCCGTCCAGGGTTTCGACGGCTACAAACAGGCGAGCGCCGAGGCCATCCTCGCGGCCGCGCCGGAAGCCGTTGTGATGATGCATCGCGAGGGCGACATCGGCGCGGACGACCTCTTCGCCATGGAGCCCTTCGCCAAGGTACCGGCGGCGAAGAGCAAGGCCCTCATCCGCATGGAAGGATCCTATCTCCTGGGCTTCGGACCCCGCACACCGCATGCGGCGCGAGCCCTTGCCAAGGCGCTGCATCCCGGTCTGGCATTGTGACGACGCTCTCGACGGAGGCGGCGCCGTCCATGCCGATGGAAGGCGACCGCAGTGCCCGCGCCAGGCTGGCGCTCATCATGTTCGCGCTGCTGCTCGTCGTCACCAGCCTCGTCTCCGTCATGACCGGGCCGGTGCCGCTCACGGTCGCGACCGTGCTCGATGCCATCTTCGCGCCTGAGACCGTCGACCTGCGCGATCTCGCCATCGTATGGAGCGTCCGGCTGCCGCGCACCGTGCTCGCCATTCTCGTCGGCGGGGCGCTCGCCTTCTCGGGCGCCCTGATGCAGGGCCTGTTCCGAAATCCGCTTGCCGATCCGGGCCTCATCGGCGTCTCGGCGGGCGCTACCTTCGCCGCCATCGCCGCCATCGTATTGGGCGAAGCCCTGCTCGGCGCCGCCGCGATCATTTACGTACTGCCCATCGGCGCCTTCCTCGGCGGCCTCATCGCCACCATCACCCTCTATCTCATCGCCACGCGGCGCGGGCGCACATCGGTCGCGACCATGCTCTTGGGCGGCATCGCCATCGCTGCCCTGATGATGGCGGCGAGCGGCATCCTCATCTTCATGAGCAACGACCAGCAACTGCGCGAGCTCACCTTCTGGAGCCTCGGCAGCCTCGGCGGCGCCAGCTGGCAGAAGATCATCGCCGTCCTTCCCTTCATCGCCCTGGGCCTGATGCTGGCGGGCGGCTTCGCCGGCGGCTTCAACGCGCTGGCGCTGGGCGAGGCGGAAGCCCGCTATCTCGGCATCCCGGTGCAACTCCTGAAGCGCATCGCCATCATCGCCGTGGCGCTCCTCACCGGCACGGCGGTCGCGGTTTCGGGCTCGATCGGCTTCATCGGCATCGTCGTGCCGCATCTCTTGCGCCTCGCCATCGGGCCGGACCACCGCTATCTCTTGCCGGCATCGGTCCTGTTCGGCGCGGTGCTGCTCACCTGCGCCGACATGGTGAGCCGCACCATCGTGGCGCCGGCCGAATTGCCGATCGGCATCGTCACCGCCCTCCTCGGCGCGCCGTTCTTCCTGTGGATCCTGCTGCGCAACCGCAATCTGGTCGATCTCTGATGTTTGCCGCCGAACGTGTCTCGCTCCGTCTCGGCAAGCGGCCGGTCCTCAGCGACGTCACGCTGACGCTGGCGCGCGGCGAGCTCGTCATCATCTTAGGTCCCAACGGCGCCGGCAAATCGACCTTGCTCAAGACGCTGACCGGCGATCTCGTCCCCGATGAGGGCCGCGTCACTTTCGACGGCAAGCCGCTTTCCGCCATAGCTCCCCGCGAGCTCGCTTGCGCGCGCGCCGTGCTGTCGCAATCGATGAGCCTCAATTTTCCCTTCACGGTGCTCGAAGTCGTGCGCCTCGGTCTCGAAGCCGCGCGCGGCGGGACAAAGATCTTGCTGAGAGCGCTCAACGCCGTCGGCCTTTCAGGCTTCGAAGGCCGCCTCTATCAGGAGCTCTCGGGCGGCGAGCAGCAGCGCGTGCAACTCGCCCGTATCCTGTGCCAGGCCTGGGCCGGCAAGCCCGACGGATCGGCCTTCCTTTTGCTCGACGAGCCCGTCTCCAATCTCGACATCCGCCACCAGCTGCAGACGCTGGAAGCGGTGCGCCGTCATGTCGAGGGCGGTGGTGGCGCGCTGATGATCCTGCATGACATCAATCTCGCCGCTCTCTATGCCGACCGGCTGGTGATGATGGCCGAGGGCCGCATCTTCCGCGAGGGCGCCGCGTGCGACATCCTCGACCGCGCCGCGATCCTCGATGTCTATGGCGTCGACATGCCGGTCGCGACCGCGAAGGAATCGGGCCGGCCTTTCGCTCTGCTCAACCGGCCCGGGTGATGCTCGAGCGCGCCTCGTCGCATTCCTCACAAGCCTCTGCCGGCTGGTGGAGGAACAGCAAGGCATCGCGCGTCAGATGGGCGAGTGCCAGGCGCACCAGATCGCGTGAGCGCATGAGGCGCGCTTGTGCATGGCCGACATGGCCTTCGCTCTGCAGGCCATCACCGCGCAACCAGTCGTCGGCGAGCGCGAAGCGGACGCAGCAATGATTGTTCTCGCCATAGTCGATGCGCATTGGCTGGCCATCCTTGAGGATTGTGCAATAGCCGGGCGAACGATAGGGCACACCGGCCATGAGCTCGGCCAGATGCAAGGTCGTATTGGCGTCATGTCCGACGCCGAGCAGCAGCACCTTGCCGTCCTGTTCATGCACGCGCCCGACCGGGCTTTCGGGAATATGGGGTGGCAGCGGCAAGGGATCGGCGAGGATGGCTTCTGCCAAGGGACCGACAGCGGCAAAGGCCTGGAGATGATCGCCGCGACTGACGCCCGGCAATCGCCAGAACATGTCGGCGGTGATGCCGAGATCGGACGAGGCCGGCGATGTCGTGGGATCGAAAGGCTCATCGTCATTGCCGGACCAGGAGGGCATGACCAAGGTCCCGCCCGCTCCCAGCACCTCGCGGAGCGCTGCGATCAAGGTCAAGGGGCCACCGGCGATCGGACCGACAGCCCGGAAGGAGGTGTGCACCAAGAGCACGTCACCCGACGCCACTCCCAAACTGCTGAGCTGTCGGACGAGCTCGGCCCTGGCGCGCTCAAGCATGAGCGCCGCCGTTCTGCGCTCTAGAAGGGCTTAGGATCGCTAAAGCGCTGCAAGACGTTCCAGGTGATGCGCGAGACATTGTTGTCATAGTTGTTGTGAGAGAGCGACCCGCACCAGGCGATCGACGAAGTCGCGAACAGAGCGCCGCCCGACGGCGTCTCGCCGAAAGCGAGATCAGCCCTGACCCTTTCATTCTGGTCGCCGCCCAGATTGGGCGGCACGACGGTGAATTCCTCATTGACGAGCATCATCATGGAATTGTGGTTCTCCGATGACGCGAGCCTCAGCATATTGGGCGGGGAGCCCAGATTGGTGGTGAGGCAATCGAGCTCGATGCCGGACGCGCCGCCGCCGATCAGTCCGAAATCGCCGATGATCTCGTCGGGCACGTCCTTGAAGATGAAACGGACGCGCGGATTGTCGGCATCGGGCGCGCGGCGGTAATAGGAGGAGACATCGAAGCCCTGGGCGATGAAGCCGACGCCGCAAATGACATTGGGTGCCCGCCCGATGCGCCGCCACAGGCCGCCATATTCGCCGGTGAAGGAATGATAATATTCGCCGGGATCAGCCGCCCAGGTGCGGATGCCGTCCTCGGCGCGCCTGACCTCGATGACGCCCGGCAATTCGTCATGGAAGGCGATGCGCCAATACCAGCCATTGCCGCCCATATACATGAGCCGGCCGCCGCGATCGATCCACGTCTTCATCGCATCCCACATCGGGGTCGAGTGATATTCGGGATGGGTGCCGGTCACGACGACGCGATAGTCGCGTATGAGCTCATAGCCGTCATCGTGCAGATCTTCATCGGTGATGAGATCGTAATCGACGCCTTGATGCTCGAGCCAGTCATAGAGATGGGTGTCGGCATTGTATTGATAGAGGGCCGAGCCATGACCGCCGAGCCAGGAGTGATATTGCGGCGAGAAATTGAGATTGGGACGAAGCCGCGACGAATAGCATACGCCCGAGCCGTCGGCATGGGCGTCATAGAGCGAGCCGCCGAGCTCGGGATGGTCGTACATATAGAGGTCGGTATGGCCGAATTGCAGCAGACGGCCCATCTGCCGCTCGGCACCGCGCGCCGTGATGTGCTCGCCATGATTGGCATAGGCCAGATAGGAAGCGGTCGAGGCGAGCACCAGGACCTTCGGGCGGTCCTGGCGCTGCTTGCGGTCGCGCGGCGGACGGACGAAGAAAGCGATGTAATTCTCGCGTGTCGCCTCGCGGTCATTTTCGCCGCATTTCACATGGAGCGCATAGGCGCCGCTCTTGAGATCGGCAGGGATCGTGACGTCGACCGAAGTCTCCCAGCCTGCGTCATAGATGTCGTCGTGATGGAAATGGATGGCGCCGTACTGCTCAGGCTTGCGCACCCAGCTATGCTCCTCGCCGGTCCAGTTCCAGCCCTTCATGCCGCGCGCCGGCAAATGCACGACCCGGCCGTGATGGCGCGACGGGCCGACATCGATCACCTTGGTCGAACGGATCTCTTGCGACAAGTCCCATCTGGCCATGACATGCGCAAGCAGTGCCGGATCGATAATGCCGCGCAGGAAATCGTCATGCCGGTCGGCGGTGTGGATGCCGGAGAGGATCAGCGGACCGTCGATCTTGCCGTCGAAATGGCGGCCGATGGTGCCCTGGGCCTCGGGGCATCCCGCCATCAGCAGAGGCGCATCGACGGGTTTGGGCGCCAAAGCGAGCTTACCCGAGGCATGGGCGCGATCGTCGATCCCGGCATAGGGCTGCAACGGCCGCTGATCGAGCGTCACCATGCGGGTTGCGGGGTCGATCGACACGGCGATCTGATACCACTGGCGCACCAGCATCGCTTTGCAGCTCTTGAGCTCGGCCAGACGGCCCGATCCATCGCCGAAGCTGACCGCGAGCTCGCCGCCGTCGACCATCTCGATGCGGAAGCCACTTTCGGCCTTCGCATCCCATTGCGCCAGCAGCGTCTGGCTGCCGCGCTTCGGAAGTGTCGGCCAGACGATCGCAAAGAAGGTGAAAGGACCCGAGGCCAGCGCGGGAAAATCCTCTATCGAGACATAGGATCCCGCATCGATGCGCTGCGGCTTTCCCTGATGGCGACCATCGGCGTTCGATGTGACGTGGTGGAATTTGAGCCCGGGGCCTTCCGGATTGCAGTCGCCATGGACGACGCGCACCAGCCTGGCATCGAAATGCGTGCCCTCTTCGAGCGATATCTTGAAGGCGATCTTCTCCCCTGGCGTCACACTGTAACGGTCCGGATAGCCGACGATCTTGAGCATGGACTTCTCGTTTCTTAGTCGCGGAACGGCTGGTTGATGTCTTCGCCCGTATGCTGGCGCCAGCGGCGGCGGAAGACTTCCCACTCAGCCTCCTCGCGGCTCAAGAAGACGGGGCTGTCTTCGATGGCGATCGGTCCATCGAGACGGTTGGGCGGCATGGTGCCGAGCACCCATTCGGCGAAAGGCTTGCGGCAGATGAGCACGACCTGATAGCCGGTCGGGTCGTGGCGCATGATGTTGAGGAGGCGCTGCAGGCCCGGGCTATGGGCGCCGATCGGTTGCTTGCGAAACTCTTCTATATATTGCCGGTCGCGCTCCGCATCGATCTTGTACATGTCACGCTCCACTCGCTTCAGCCCGCATGGTCGCAGGCCGATGCGCCACAAGCAAGGCGGGCAGTTTCGACAGATCGCGGATCACATGGTCGGCATGGGTGATGGGCCCGCCCAAATGATCATAGGCGATGACCAGGAGGCCCGCGGCACGCGCCGCGCGGCGCCCGGTCTCGCTGTCCTCGACAGCGGCCATTTGCCGAGGCTCCAAGCCGAGGCGCGCGCAGCCCAACGCATAAGGCTCAGGATGGGGCTTGCCGTTCTCCACATCGTCGAGGCTCAAGGTGAAATCCATGATCGAGCCGAGGCCCAGCGCGTCGATATTGGCATCGAGAAGGATACGGCCGGCATTGGAGACGCAGATCTGCCGCACACCCGCCGCGGCCAGCGCGGTGACGGTCTCGATCGCCTTCGGCATGGGCTTCAGCAAGCGGCGATGCTCGACATAGAAGTCGTCATTGGCCTTGATCCAGTCGCGCTCCTTGGCGGCGGCCGGCATGCGTGGCGCCAGGGCACGCCACACATCGCCCATATGCACGCCGCGGAACACATCGTCAGAGATATCGGAGACATCGACATTCCAATTGCGGCAGGCGGCGATCAGCGCCTCATGATGCAAAGGCTCGCTATCGACCAGCGTGCCGTCGACATCCCAGGCCACTGCGCGGATCGTCATGATATTCCCTTTACTATTGGATAGAGCTCACGGAAGGCGACATAGCCTTGCTTGTAGATCGGGGCATTGGCGGGATTGGGCTCGAGCCGGTCCGCCAGGCTGACGAAACGGTCGACCGCCGACCAGTCGCTGGCGGCGCCAATGCCCATCGCCGCCGTCCAGGCGGCTCCCAGGCATGAGCCCGGATGGCCGGCGAGGCGCTGCACCGGCTTCTGCAGCACATCGGCGACGATCTGCATCCAGACTGTGCTCTTCGAACCACCGTCGGAGGCGAAATAGGTTTCCGTGCGATGGCCCATGTCGTTCAGCACCTCGATGTGATGGGCGATCGCATAGGCGTAAGCTTCGAGGAGGGCGCGCCACAGATGCGCCGGCCCATGCGCCAGGCTGAGACCCAGTATCGCGCCACGCACATCAGCATCATGGATCGGCGTCTTCTCGCCGAGGAAATAGGGCAGGATGCGGACACCTTGCGCGCCCGCCGGAACGGCGCTCGCCAGATGATCGAGCCATTGGTGCAGCGACAGGCCCTTGGCGTCCGCCTTCGGCCGCTCGCCTTCGGCGAAATTATTGACGAACCAGTTGAGGCCCGACCCGCCGGTCGCCATGCAGCCATTGGGCACATAGAGGCCGGGCACCAGATGATAATCGAGATACATGCGGGGATCGGGCGCGACACGGTCGGTGGCGATCAGCACATCGACGGAGCCGCCGAATTTGAGCAGCACATCGCCGGGCCGCGTCAGGCCGGCGGCGAGAGCGGAGGCGATATGATCGGCAGCGCCCGCGACGACCGGAATGCCGGCGGGCAGACCGAGGTCCTTCGCCGCTTCTTCCGTGACATGACCCAGGAGCTCATGCGAGAGGGTCTTGCGCGGGACGGCAGTTCGCGGGATTCCCGCCAGGCTGACCAGATCATCATCGATGCGATGATTGGCAAGATTGACGAAGCCCGCTTCCAGCGCCCAGTTCTGCTCGACCGCGCGCTTAGCCGTCAGCCGCCAGTTGATGTAGTCATAGGAGCCGAAGACGGTCGCAATCTTGGCGAAGATCTCGGGCTCGTGCTTCCTGATCCACAAAAGCTTGGCGGTGACGAGCTGCTGATTGAGGCCATTGCCGGTCTTGCCGGTGAAGGCAGCTTCGTCGACGGCGTTGCGCAATTCGGCGACTTCCGCGGCGCAGCGCGCATCGCTCTGCTGGATGCTGGGCCTAAGCAAGCGGCCCTTGTCATCGAGCAGCACGACGGCCGGCAGCATGCCGGTGACACCGATCGCTCCGATATCGCTCGGTTTGATGCCGCCGGCCTCGATCAGCTCGCGCACGATGCTCGCGGCATTCGACCACCATTGCTCGGGATCTTCCTCGGCCCAGCCCGGATGGCGCGCGGTCAGCGTCACCGGACGCGTGGCGATATGCAGGATACGGTCCGGCAGGCCGATCAGTATGCCGATCGTCGACGTGGTTCCGATATCGAGGCCGATGACGTAGGTCATGTGATGTGCGTCAGCGCAAAGTGGCGACCTTGTCCATGAAGCGCTTGACGCGGCTGCCGTCGACGGCGTTCCAGGTGTTGCCGTCGACCTTGAAATGCGTGCCGATGACGATGCCGTCGGCGACCGACAGCACATCGGCGACATTGTCGATATTGACGCCGGTATTGGCGAAGACCGGCACGTCCTTGACCGTCTCCTTCACCTTGCGCAGGTCGGACTGCGCGGCGGGCTCGCCGGTCAGGGGGCCTGAGACCAGGATCGCATCGGCGAGCGAGGAGAAGACCGCGCTCTTGGCGCGCAATTCGATCGGTCGCCCGTCGAGCGAATGGGCGAATTCGGCATTGATGTTGAACAGGAGCTTCATGTCGGCACAGCCGAGATTGCGGCGCAAGCGGGCTGCGCCGGCGCAATCCGGCTCCCAGATGCCCATGTCGGAGGCGAAGACGCCGGTGAAGATCTCGCGCACGAACTTGGCGCCGGTCACCGCCCCGATGGCGACGCTGGCCTTCGGATCCCAGAGATAGTTCACGCCGAACGGCACCTTGAGCCTGGGCTTCAGCGCCTGGACCACCGCCGTCATGGCGGCGATACCTTCGAGCGGCGCCTTGAAGACATAGGGGCGGTCGTTCTCATTGCCGAACATGATGGCATCGACGCCGCCATCCTGGAGCTTCTCGACATCCTTGATGACGGAGGCGATGAGCTTGTCGACACCGCCTGCCGCGTCATAGAGCGGCGTGCCCGGCAAGGCTCCGATATGCGCCATGGCAATGACGGGCTTCTTCTTGGCGAAGAAATCGAACGGCATCTCTGTCAGTCTCCTGCTGTTTTCTCTGGTCTGTTCATGAAGCGAGGCTTGCGGACTTGGCGATGCGGATCTCGACATTGGCGGCGGCGAGAGCCTCCGCGAGCGCACCCGAAGGTGCGGCATTGGTGACCAGCATGTCGATCGCCTCAAGCGATGCCACCTGGACCAGCGACAGATGATTGAACTTGGCCGCATCGCAGAGCAGCACCTTGCGGCTCGAGCGGCGCAAATAGACGCGCTTCAGCTCGCTGTCCTCGAGCGAATAGTCGAAGAAGCCGGTTTCGGTGAGACCGGCCGCGCCGATGAAGGCGATGTCGAACCACAATTGCTCGAACTGGGCGATGGCGGTCGGACCGCACATCGACATCTCGTTGCCGCGCACCTCGCCGCCCGGCAAATAGACATCGCGCCGCTCGCGCCCGAGAAGGGTGGCAATGCGCAAGGAGTTGGTGAAGACCTTGATGGTCGGAAAGGCGATGAGCCGCGAGGCCAGGACGAAGGTGCTCGAGCCGACATCGAGCGCCACGGTCTGGCGCGGGCTGACGAGGCTCGCCGCGGCGGTCGCGATCGCTTCCTTAGCCGGGTTGTTCTGCCGCAAACGCTGCTCGAAGGCCGGCTCCTCGTCGTCGAAGGCCTGCGGGCTCGAGCTTTCCGGCGCGATGGCTCCGCCATGGGTGCGCACCAAGCGGCCCTCGGCCTCGAGATCGATGAGATCGCGGCGAATGGTCATTTCCGAGACCGCGAGCGCCGATGCGGCTTCGGCGACTGACACGAAGCCGGTCTTGCGCAGTTGCTCCAATAGGTGAGCCTGGCGCAATTCGAGAGGAAGACGGCGTGTGCCATCGGCACGAAGTGCCGGGGCAGAAACAGGGTTTAGCGTGTCCGTCGGCAGAGCCATATGATGGGGTCCTTACGGAACAAAATTGGACAAATTCACACGACTTGTCCACGAGATAGCACAGAACCACGTTTTATCAAACATAATCTCACAGAATAAAAGTGATTTACTGTTTCTGTATGTTGCGATATGTGTGTTTTCGCACAATACTGAACGAAGGCTCATGAGTACGCTTCTGGCGACGGATCTCAAAGGCAAGACTGCCATCGTGACGGGCGGCGCCACCGGCATCGGCAAGGCCATCGCTACCGCGCTTGCCGCTCATGGCGTCAGGATCATTATCGCCGATCTCAATGGCGAAGCGGCCAGGCAGGCGGCCTCCAGTCTCGGCAAGGACGCCCAATCCTTCGCGCTCGATGTCAGCAAGCGCGCCGATGTCGAGAGGACCTTCGCCCAGATCGAAGGGACGCTCGGCGGCTACGATCTATTGATCGCCAATGCCGGCGTGTCGACGATGAACCGCGCCATCGACCTCACCGATGAGGAATGGGATTTCAACTTCGCCGTCAACATCAAGGGCGTGTTTCTCACCAACCAGGCCGCGGTCCGCTATTTTCTGCGCGAGAAGAAGAAAGGCGTGATCGTCAACACGGCATCGCTCGCGGCCAAGGTCGGCGCACCCTTGCTCGCACATTATTCGGCCAGCAAATTCGCCGTGCTCGGCTGGACGCAGGCGCTGGCGCGCGAGGTCGCGGCGCAAGGCATCCGCGTGAATGCGGTCTGTCCCGGCTTCGTCAGAACCTCGATGCAGGAGCGCGAGGTCGCCTGGGAAGCGAAACTGCGCGGCCTGACACCCGATCAGGTGATCAAGGAATATGTCGCACAGACGCCGCTCGGGCGGCTGGAAGAGCCGGAAGACATTGCCGGCCTCGCCGTCTTCCTGTGTTCCGATGCCGCGCGCTTCATGACCGGACAGGGCATCAATGTCACGGGCGGCGTCTATATGGGCTGACCCTCGTGAGGCTTAGAGCAAATCCCGCCAAAGTTGCAGACTTTGGCGATAAGGATTTGCTCCAGCATAAGCCTCACAAGGTGAAGTGGAGCAACTCTGAGAGAACGAGGCCGGCGGCACCCCGCAGCGCGGCACGGTCCTCCAGGTCTCCCATGACGAGTTCGATATCGCCCCCAGGGCGCCAGGGCACGAGGTCGCGGACATGCTGAGCTATGGCATCGAGCAGACGAGAACCGCCTCCGACCACATCGCCATGCAGGACGATGAAGTTCGGCGCCATCGTCTGTTGCAGATTAGCGATACCGATCGCGACGTTGCGAGCATAGAGATCAAGGAGTTCCGCGGCTCCCTCGACGCCACTCTCGGCAAGCGCGACGAGACCGCGCGATTCCAACGCGGGCGCTCCCGGAAGGCCGGCCTTTGCCGCCTCGCGGCGGAGCCAGCCCAGCGTGGCGATGGTCTCCCAGCAGCCGCGGCGGCCGCAGCGGCAGATCGTGCCGTCCACAGCTACGAAAGTGTGACCGAGCTCACCACCGGCGCCGGCGTGCCCGCGATAGAGATGACCGTCGAGGAAGATGGCCCCGCCCAGCACCTCGCCCGTATAGATGACGGCGAAATTGCGCTTGCCGCGACCGATGCCGAACCAGCGGTCGCCAACCAGCAGGGCGCGCGGATGGTGATCGACGCGTGTGGTCAGGCCGAAACGGCGCGTCAACTCCGCGCCGAGCGGGAAACCGGCGAGCAGGGGAGCGAGATTCACCGCAACGATCGATCCCCTGTCGGTGTCGATCATGCCGCCCGCCGCCACGCCGATGCCCAGCGGCGGGCGATGGGCGCGCAACAAGGTCCGGCTGATCGAGTTGAAGATCGGTCGCGACAGCGCTTCGACCATGTCGGCATCCGGCGGGAAGTCGACTTTCACTTCCGCCGTGATCGTGCCGTCGAGGGAAACCAGGCCGCACTGCACACTGTCATGCATCAGCAGCACCGCGCAGATGGGCGCTGCGTCCTTGGCGAACCACATGGGCTTGGCCGGTTTGCCGCCGCTTCCTTTCGACGGCAGGGGATCGCCATCGACAAGAAGGCCTTGGTCGATCAGGGGCTGGATGATGCCGGTGATGGTGGCGCGGTTGACGCCGACATGGCGAGCCAGCTCGGCTCGGCTGGTGGGGCCCAGATCGAACAACACCTGGAGGACGCGGCCGCGATTGGCGAGGCCGATCGCGGAGGAGGAGATCAGGCCCTGCGCCCGGCTCCGGGGCCTGACGGACTCATCCAGCAATTCGTTGACCGCTGCCGGTCGGCCTCTTTCGCTCCCCGACGAGGATCTTCCGTCGGACATCATTGCCGTCGATCCTGCTCCTTCGATGGATTCGCCCAGCCCTTGCGTTGGGACGAATCGCACTGGGTCCTGGCGAGGCCTAGCACCATGAAGCCCGAACACCCACTCCCATGGCGGCCACCCTATAGCTTGACGATACAATAAGTTTGTGTGAGCATCAAACAAACTATTTACGCAAAAAAGAGAGAACCGGACATCGCGTCACAACAACGGAGGAAATGACATGGCCACGACACCCAAAATCTCGCGCCGCAGCGTGCTCAAAAGCGGTGCCGCTCTTGCCGGCACCACCGCGCTCAGCCTCAAGCCAAGACGCGCTTCGGCGCAAGACAAGACGCTGCGCGTACTGCTTGCCGGTGATCCCTTCTATTACGCCATCGAGGGGCTCGCCGATCAGTTCCAGCAGGCGAGCGGCATCAAATTGCAGATCGAGGCCATTTCGCTCGAAGCGCTGCAGGCGCGCCTCACCTCCTCCTTCATCAGCAACGAGCCCGATGCCGATGTCATCTCGGTCGACCAGATGTGGCTCGGCCAATATCTCGAGAGCAAGTGGATCCTGCCGCTCAATGAATTCATCAAGGCGGACAAGGACAGCGCCATCAACGACTATGTGCCGCAAGCGCTCTATTCGATGAACACCTGGCGCGGCCAGGTCGGCACGCTGCCGGTCGCCACCTATGGCCAGACCGTTCTCTATTACAAGGACTATGTCGAGAATGCCGGCGTCAAGATTCCGACCGACGGCAGCTGGAGCTGGGCCGACTATCTCGGCATCGTCGAGAAACTGAACGGCAAGGAATTCTCGGGCGCCAAGATGGCAGGTACCGTCGTCTCGGGCCAGCAGCCCGCCCCGGTCGTCCATATGTTCACCCAGCTTGCCGCCAGCATGGGCACCCATTGGTTCAAGAGCTTTCCGACCGGCAAATGGGATTTCGAGCCGACCATCGACACGCCGGAAACCGCAGAAGCGCTCAAGACGTTCCTCGCCCTCTACAAGAACTCGCCGCCTGAAGCGGTCGGCTACAATTGGTTCGATGCCGGCATGCGCTTCGCCAAGGGCGATATCGGCATCTTCTACTGGTGGACCCCTTACGCCTATCTGTGCAAGAAGGACGGCTATATGACGGGCAAGGATTCCGTCATCGCCGAGAAGATCGGCATCGCGCGATTGCCGACGGCGCCCGGCAAGAAGCAAGTGGTCAGCATCGGCGGGCACAGCCTCGGCATCGCCGGCAACAGCTTGAACCGCGACGCCGCCTGGCAGTTCATCAAATGGGCGACATCGGCCAAGACCCAGAAGGACATGGCCCTCTTCAACAAGTTCGGCTACCAGTTCTCCGATTTCGCCAGGCCCTCGCTCTACAAGGACCCCGATCTCATCAAGATCTATCCGCATCTGCCGGGCCAGCTCGCCGATCTCGAGGAAGGCAACGGCAAGATCGTGCGTCCGCCCTGCCCGGTCTACACGACGCTCGAAGGCATCTACGGACTCAACCTCAACAAGGTGCTGTCCGGCGAGCTGACGCCGGAGCAGGCGCTCAAGGAAACCTCGCTGTTCTTCCAGACGATCCTCAAGGGCAATTTCCTCATTCCCTATCAGCAGGAATCCTATGACGACACGCTCGACGCGACCAAGGCCCTGATGGCCTCGCTCGCTTAAGGGAGCGAAGGGCGCGCGATCCCCCCGGTCCGCGCGCCCTTCTCATTTCGAGAAGCGCCATGCCATCGCTCAGCGCATTGCCGCACAGAACCCGACGCCTGCCCGCCTTCGTCCCCTGGCTGCTCATCAGCCCGTCGATCATCCTGCTGGTGGCGCTGATCGCCTTTCCGCTCGTCTTCGCGCTGAAGAGCAGCTTCTATTTCTGGAACCTGCAGATGAGCCCGACACCGATGGGCTTCATCGGCTGGGGCAACTATGAAATGGCGCTGTCCGGATCGTTCTTCCTCGGCGCCCTCTACAACACGCTCCTCATCACCATCGTCGGCACGGCGATCGAGTTCATCCTCGGTCTCGCCATCGCCTTGTTCCTGGTGAACCGGCTCCCGGGGATGAATGTGACGCGGGCGCTGCTCATCATGCCGACGACCATCGCGCCGATCGTGGTCGGCTTCCTGTTCCGCTACATGTATGACCCGGGCGGCGGCCTCATCCCGTGGCTTCTCACCTCCTTGGGGATCCCGCTGCCGGCCGAAGGGCTGCTCGGCTCCGGCACCACCGCGCTGTGGGCCGTCCTCTTCGCCGATATCTGGCAATGGACGCCGTTCTTCGCCATCGTCCTCTATGCCGGACTGCTGTCGATCCCGCCCGACATCATCGAGGCAGCGCGCATCGACAAGGCCTCGCCCATCGCCATGCTGATGAAGATCAAGATCCCGCTCATCAAGAAGACGGCGATGATCGTGATCATGCTGCGCTTCATGCAGCTCTTCAACACCTTCGATCTCGTCCTGGTGCTGACCAAGGGCGGGCCTGGCGCCTCGACCCGGACGCTGGGCTACAGCCTCTATCAATACGGTCTCGTCGACTTCAATATCGGGCTTGCCAGCGCCATGACCTGGCTCATGGTGATCGTCGTCAATGCGATCATAGCACTCCTGGTCTTCTTCGCCTTCAAGGAGTGGGACTGAGCAATGAGGAAAGCGGCCCTCTACGCCTTCATGCTGCTGCTGCTGGTGATCTTCATCGGGCCGATCCTCTGGTTCGTGCTGCTCGCCATCCGCCCGGCCGACACGTTCTTCGCCATGCCACCGGTCCTCGCCTTCACGCCGAGCTGGGACTCGATCAACTACACTTTCGGCGATCCCGGCAACAACCTGCCGCAGCTCTTCAACAGCCTGGTGGTCGCCGCGGGCGCCGTCCTGCTCAACCTGCCCTTCTCGCTGCCCGCCGCCTATGCTTTGTCGCGCTTCCGGGTCAAGGGGCGCAAGCATCTGATGATGTGGTATCTGGGCCTCCTGATGGCGCCACCCGTCGCCTTCCTCATCCCCTATTCGATCCTCGCCAGCGCTGCCGGTCTCAAGGGCAGCTATTTCTCGATGATCCTCATCCTGCAGACGCTGACCATCCCGTTCTCGATCTGGCTCTTGCGCAGCTTCATCGACGAGGTGCCGGTCGAGATCGAGGAAGCGGCGCGGGTCGATGGCGCCTCGACCGCCACCATCCTGTGGCGCATCGTCCTGCCCCTGATCCTGCCCGGCCTCATCGTCACCTCGATGTTCGCCTTCGTCTTCTCCTGGAACAATGCCGCTTTCCCGCTGGTCCTGAGCAATCGCGCGACGGCGACCTTGCCGGTCGGCACCTTGCGCTATTTCGGCACCGCCGGCGTCACCTGGGGTTTCATCGCCGCGGCCGCGGTCGCCGCCATGATCCCACCCATGCTCATCTTCCTGGCGCTCGACCGCTATGTCGTGCGCGGGCTCACTTTTGGTTCAGTAAAGGGCTGACATGACCACATCCGCGAAATCATCGAAATCGAAAACCCAGTTCGGCGTCGTGGGTGCCGGATTGTGGGGCTCCTTCCATTGCAAGACGCTCAATGCCCTACCGCAAGCCGAGCTCGCCGCGGTCTGCGACCTCGATCCGAAACGGGCACAGGCGATGCAGGAGCAGTTCGGCGCGCCCAAGGCCTATACGGATTACCGCGAGCTCATCGCCGATCCAGAAATCGAGGCGGTGACCGTGGCGACGCCCGATTTTGCCCATGCCGACATCGTCATGGCAGCACTCGCGGCCGGCAAGCATGTCTTGAGCGAGAAGCCGCTCGCCACCACGCTCGAGGAAGCGGAAAAGATCGCCGCCCTTGCCGCCAGGAGCAAGGTCAAGGTCATGATCGACTTCCACAACCGGGTCAATCCGGCCGTCCATGCCATGAAGGAAGCGATCGGCGCCGGCGAGATCGGCCTGCCGCTCCATGCCTCGGCGAGACTCTCCAACACGCTGTTCGTGCCTTTCGACATGCTGAGCTGGGCGGCGAAATCTTCCGCCCTGTGGTTCATCGGCAGCCACGCCGTCGATGCCTTGCGCTTCACGCTCGATGCCGAAGTCGTGCGCGTCCAGGCCATGAAACGCCATGGCTTTCTTGCCGGACAAGGCGTCGACACGGCGGATGTGCACATGGCTCTTCTCGAATTCGACAATGGCGCGGTCGCTTCGCTCGAGAACAGCTGGGTGCTGCCGCGCGATCTGCCGCTCGTCTTCGATTTCAAGATGGAGATTGTCGGCGAGAAGGGCTCGGTCGAGATCAGCACGGCGCAGAACGGCACCTTCAAGAAATATGCCGGCGCGGGCCTGCGTGCCGGCGACATGCTGGGCGTGACGCCGGCCGCCGGCGGGCGCATCGGCGGCTTCGTCATGGAAGCGATCGCGCGCTTCGTCGATGCGGTGACGCTCGATGCGCCGGTCCTCGCCGATGCCGAGGACGGGCTTCAGGTCACCCGCGTGCTCACCGCCATCGAAGAGGCGGCAAAGACCGGTCAGAGCGTCAAGCTGCCGAAGCGAGCGCGCTGATGGCGTCCTTGAGCTTCTCCTCGGTCGGCAAGCGCTTCAGCGACGGGACGCTCGCTTTGTCGCGCGTCGATCTCGAGGTCAAGGACGGCGAATTCCTGGTGCTTGTCGGTCCTTCGGGCTGCGGCAAGTCCACGCTCCTGCGCAGCGCCGCCGGCCTCGAGACGCTGACTCAGGGACGCATCGCCATTGGCGGCAAGGATGTGACCGATCTCGGGCCCGGCGACCGCGACATCGCCATGGTGTTCCAGAACTACGCGCTCTATCCGCATATGGATGTGTTCGAGAACATGGCCTTCGGCCTCGGGCAGAGGAAAGTGCCCAAGGACATCATCAGGCAGAAAGTGGAGCAGGCGGCGCGCACCCTCGATCTCACGCCCTATTTGCGCAAGAGGCCGGGATCGCTGTCGGGCGGTCAGCGCCAGCGCGTCGCCATGGGCCGGGCCATCGTGCGCGATCCGCAATGCTTCCTGATGGACGAGCCTTTGTCCAATCTCGATGCCAAATTGCGCGTGCAGATGCGCGCCGAATTGAAGCTGCTCAATGCCAGCCTCGGCGTCACGACGCTCTATGTCACCCATGACCAGGTCGAGGCGATGACCATGGGCGATCGCGTCGCGGTGCTCAAGCCGGTCACCGAGGAAAGCGAAAGCAATCTCCAGCAATGCGCCGCGCCGCGCGAGCTTTATGAGAATCCGGTCAATCTGTTCGTCGCCGGCTTCATCGGCTCGCCGGCGATGAATTTTTTCAAAGCGCGGCCGGTGCGCCAGGATGGGGCGCTCGGCTGCGTCATCGCCGGCACCGACATGGTCCTGCCCCTCACCGCGGCGCAGGCTGCGGTGCGCCGTTATCTTGCAAAATCGATCGACCGCGAGCTCATACTGGGCGTCAGGCCGGAGGCTTTCCTCTATCCCAATCCGTCACCGGGGGGCCTCAGCAGCGAGGTCCTGATGACCGAAATGACCGGCGCCGATGCCTATGTCTTCTTCGACCTCAAGGGCGAGCAATCCAACCGCATCACGGCGCGCATCGATCCGCGTTTCCTTCCCGAGCGCGGCGCACCGCTCACCATGGGCGTCGACATGGATCGCGCGCATTTCTTCGATCCTGAGACCGGGCTCGCTTTGCGGAGCTAGAACTGACCGGAGCGGGCATAGGCTTCGGAAATCACCGAGGCGGTATTGACGATCACCGGCGCCATTTCCTCACGCACGCGCTCGGCGGTGAAATTGCCGGTCCGCATCGACAGATTGACCGAGGCGACCGGTCTGCCCAGCGTGCTGGTGATGGGAGCGGCGACGGTGATCTCGCCCAGCAGGCATTCTTCCACGGCGATGGTGAAGCCGTCGCTGCGCGCTTGCGCGACACGCTCCAGGATCTCGTCGCGATCGACAATGGTGTGACGCGTCAACTGCCGGCGCGGCGCCGCGTCGAGAATCTCCTCGACCTCGGCCGGATCGAGCCTCGACATGATGGCGCGCCCGGAGGCGGTGCAGAAGGCGGGCGCGCGGTCGCCGATCACCGGTCCGACCAGGCGGGCGCGGCGGCTCGGGATGCGCGAGACATAGATCACCTCCGCGTCGATGAGCCTTCCCAGATTTGCCGCCTGCCCCGTCTCCTCGACCATCGCCAGGAGGGCAGGTGCGGCGATCACGATGAGCGGATCGGAATATTGATAGAGCAGCGCCCAGTCGAGCATCTTCGGCGAGCAATGATAACGCCGCGTGCGCTCGTCCTTGCGCAAATAGCCGAGCGCCTGCCAGGTGAAGACGAAACGCTGCACCGCGCTCATATCGAGGCCGGTCTTGCGCGCCACATCGGCAAGGCCCAGCGAGCGTTCGCCCATGAAAGCATTCATGACCCGAATGCCCTTCTCGATCGACGTCACATAAAGCGAATTCCGCGCTTCGATCGCCTCCGAAGGCGCGGTCGAGAGAGCCGGGGCAGTGCCTTCCGTCGGAGCAACGGGACCGGTTCCCATCAATCGTCCCTTGACTTCATGAAGCTTGATCGAGCCCGGAGTGATGCTATTGTATTAAAGTAGAAGATATTACAATGCAATAAGTCAGAAAAAAGTGACCGTTGCGGCTTTCTTTGCGACGGTCGGGTGGGGAGGTATATTTCGAAGTGACGGGCAAGACTTGTCAGGACATGTCCGCGCGATGTGTCTTCCCCTGCGATTCCCGGCGATGATGCCCGGAGGCTGAGGCCATGGACCGCTTCCGCTTCGTCTTCACAAGGCCGCTGCAGCTGGTGCCAGTGCTCGTCGGCATCAGCATCATCACCTTCCTGCTGGTGCGCTCGATCCCGGGCGATCCGGCGCGCGTGCTTCTCGGCACGAAGTCCACGCCCGAGGCCATCGCCCGCATCCGCGCCCAGTTCGGCCTCGATGAGCCGCTGTGGCTGCAATATTTCTATTTCATCAAGAACCTGTTCAAGGGCGAGATGGGCAAATCGATCCTCTACCGGGTCGACGTCCTGCAGCTCATCACCGAGCGCCTGGCGCCGACCTTGTTCCTGGTTCTGGGCAGCGTCGTCCTCGCGGTGCTCATCGCCGTTCCGCTGGCGAGCTTCGCCGCCGGCAGGCGCGGCAAGCTCTTCGATCATGTGATCAGGCTCGTCTCGACGGCGGGCCTGGGCTTTCCCGCTTTCTGGCTCGGCATCATGCTGATCATCGTGTTCAGCGTGAAGCTCGGCTGGTTTCCCGTCTCAGGCTATGGCGAAGACGCCCTCGACCGGCTGCATCACATGGTGCTGCCTTGCGTCACGGTCGCTCTCGCCCTTTCGGCCGTGCTGACGCGCAATCTTCGCGCCAGCATCCTGGCGGAAATGTCGTCCGATCACGCGCTGGCGGCGCGGGCGCGAAGCCTGCCCGAAAGCGTAATCTTCTTTCGCCACGTCCTGCCGAACTCGCTCGTCCCCACCATCAACCTGCTCGCCGTCAATATCGGCTGGCTGATCGGCGGCACTGTGGTGGTCGAATCGGTGTTCTCGCTGCCGGGCCTCGGCCAGCTCCTGGTGCGCGGGATTTTCACGCGCGATTTCATGGTCGTGCAGGGCGTCGCCATGGCCTTCGCGGTGGCGAGCGTTGCGGTCAACTTCATCGCCGATCTCCTGACCGTCGCCGCCGATCCGAGAGTGCGCCTATGAGCCTCGCCTGGACCACCGCCAACCGGCGCATGGACCTGCCGATGCCTCTGGTGCTCGGCATGGCCATCATCGCGGCGGCCCTTTTGCTGGCGCTCGCAGCACCTTGGGTGGCGCCTTTCGATCCGATCGCGCAGGACACCCCCAATGCGCTCCAGCCGCCGAGTCTCGCTCATCTCTTCGGCACCGACAATTTTGGCCGCGACGTCTTTTCGCGCGTCATCTGGGCGATCCGCGTCGATCTGCAGATCGGTTTCTTCGGCGTCCTGTTCCCCTTCATCATCGGCACCGCGATCGGCCTGACATCGGGCTATCTCGGCGGGCTCACCGATGCGATCTTCATGCGCATCGTCGATATCGTCCTCGCTTTCCCCTTCCTGGTCCTGATGCTGGCGATCATCGCTTATCTAGGACCCGGCCTCCTCAGCTTCTATATCGCCATCGCCCTTGTCGGCTGGGTGTCCTATGCGCGCCTGGTGCGCGCGCAAGTGCTCGTCCTCAAGCACAGCGACTTCGTCACCGCCGCCAAGAGCCTCGGCTTCTCGCATGCCCGCATCATGCTGCGCCACATCCTGCCCAATGCGCTCGTCGCCTCGATCGTGTTCTCGATGTCGGACATCGTGCTCGTCATCCTGAGCGGTGCGGCGGTGAGCTATCTCGGCCTCGGCGTCCAGCCGCCGACCGCCGAATGGGGCATCATGATCGCGGAAGGACAGGCCTTCATCACCACCGCCTGGTGGATCACCACCTTCCCCGGCTGTGCGCTCGTCATCCTCGCTTTCGGCTTCAGCATGGCGGCCGACGGTCTCGGCGAGTTGCTGGGGGTGCGCGAATGAGCGCGCCGCTTCTCGAGGTCCGCGACTTGAGCATCGCCTCCATCCGGCACGGCATCGCTCAGCCGATCGTCGATGCGGTCAGCTTCACGGTGGAGCGCGGCGAGATCTTGGGCATGGTCGGCGAATCGGGCTCGGGCAAAACCGTGACCTGCCGGGCGCTGATGCGGCTCTTTCCGACCAGCAACCTCAAGATCACCGGCGGCGAAATCCGCCTCGACGGCACCGACATCGCCAAGGCGCAAGAAGCCGAGCTGCGCAAGATCCGCGGCCGGCGCATCGGCATGATCTTCCAGAACCCCTCGAGCCATCTCGATCCGATCATGAGCATCGGCAAGCAGATCGGCGAGACGCTTAAGGTCCACAAGCAGATCACGGCCCCAGAAGCACGCTCCCTCGCGGTCGAACTTCTGCGCCAGGTCGGCATTCCTGACCCACAGAATCGCGTCGACAACTATCCCTTCGAGTTTTCCGGCGGCATGCGCCAGCGCGCCATGATCGCGCTGGCGCTCGCCTGCGACCCCGATCTCCTGATCGCCGACGAGCCGACGACGGCGCTCGACGTCACTATCCAGGCGCAGATCCTGCGTCTGCTGCTCGATTTGCGCGACCGGCGCGGCCTTGGCGCGATCCTGATCACCCACGATCTCGCCGTCGTGGCGCAGACCTGCGACCGGGTGGCGGTGATGTATGCCGGGCGCTTGTGCGAAAGCGGCCCGAAGCGGGAGGTGCTGAAGGCGCCGCGCCATCCCTATACGCGGAAGCTCATCGCCTGCCAGCCTTCCGCCGGCATCGGCAATGGCGGCAGTTTCGCCAATATCCCGGGGCAACCGCCCTCGGTCACGTCCTATCCCTCGGGCTGCCGCTTTCATCCCCGTTGTGAGAAGGCCATGGCGCGCTGCAGCCACGACGTCCCCGAGGCCGTGACGATCGACCGCCGCCATATCGTGGCGTGTCACGCGGTTCTGAGCGGGAAGGCGGCGTAGATGACGGCATCGCTCCTCACCGTCGATCGCCTGAGCGTCGAGTATTCGGCGGGCGGATTCCTGAACGGGAGAAAATCCGTTTCCGCCGTCGCGGACGTAACGCTTTCCCTTGAGCCCGGCCAAACCCTGGGGCTCGTCGGCGAATCCGGTTGCGGCAAGACGACACTCGCCCGCTCGATCCTGGGCCTCACCCATAGGAGCGGCGGCACCGTGGCCTTCGCCGGCCGTCCGGTCGACCCGGACCAGCCGCGCAGCCTGCTCGCACTGCGGCGCGAGACCGCGATGATCTTCCAGGATCCGCACAATGCCTTCAACCCGCGCATGACGATCGGGGCGGCCATAGCCGAAGTCCTCCTCGTCCACGGCAAGACCACACGCCAGGACGTGAAGGCACGGGTCGAGGAGCTCCTGACGCTCGTCGGCCTCTCCGCGGAACATGCCGCGCGCAAGCCGGCGACGCTTTCGGGCGGCCAGTGCCAGCGAGCCGGCATCGCCCGCGCGCTTGCGGTCGAACCCAAGCTCATCGTCGCCGATGAGTGCCTCTCCGCGCTCGACGTCTCGATCCAGGCGCAGATCATCAATCTGCTCATCGACCTGCGCCGCAGATTCGACCTGGCGATGATCTTCATCACCCATGACCTGGCCGTGGTCCGCAATCTGTGTGACCGGGTCGCCGTCATGTATCTCGGGCGCATCGTCGAGGAAGGGCCGACGCATCAAATCTTCACCAGCCCAAAACATCCTTATGCGCAAGCCTTGATACGCTCGGTGCCCGACATCGATCCCGACCGGCCTGTCGCCGCAGCCCTTCTCACCGGCGAGCCGCCGAGCCCGCTCAACCTGCCTGTGGGCTGCGCCTTTCATCCGCGCTGTCCGAACGTGATGGACAAATGCCGATCGGGCGGCGCGCCATCCTTCCGGCGCATCGAGGGGCGGCGCGCCGCTTGCCTGCTTTATGACGAAGCCACGCAGTAACCAAGGGAGACGATCAAATGCCGAAGCCACGAAAACTGATCACCGCCTCAGCCCTCGTCCTCGCCGGCGCAATCGCCGCGACAAGCCTCGCCGAGGCTTCCGGCACGCTGACCGTCGGGCGGCGCGAGGATTCGACGAATTTCGATCCCACCCGGACAGCGCTCAATGTCGACTTCTGGGTGATCTCGAGCATGTATGACGTGCTGGTGCGGGTCGACAAGACCGGCAGCAAGCTCGAGCCGGGCCTCGCCGAGAGCTGGGAAGCCTCGAAGGACGGCCTCACCTACACCTTCAAGCTGCGCGACGCCAAGTTCGAGGACGGCTCGCCCATCACCGCCCAGGATGCGGTGTTCTCCATCGTGCGGCTGCGCGACAATCCCGCCTCGGTACTGAAGGATTCCTTCAAGATGATCAAGACTGCCGAGGCGAAGGACGACAAGACGCTGGTCGTGACTCTCGATCAGCCGATCGCCGCCTTCCTGTCGCTGCTCGCCATGCCCAGCGTCTCGATCCTGTCGCAAAAGGCGGTGGAGGCGGCGGGCGATGAGGGCTATGCCGAGAAGCCCATGGCGTCAGGCGCCTTCAGCCTGGCGGAATGGCGGCGCGGCGATCGCGTCATCCTCAAAAAGAACCCGAACTACTGGGAGGCCGACAAGGTCAAGCTCGACGGGGTGGAATGGATCTCGCTGGTCGACGACAATACGCGGATGCTGAAGCTCCAGGCGGGCGAGATCGACTGCTCGATCTTCGTTCCATTCTCGAAAGAGGCCGAGCTGAAGAAGGATCCCAATCTCAACATTCTGGTCGCGCCCTCGACACGCGAGGACGCGCTCCTGATCAACCATGAGAAAGGCGCCTTGGGCAAAAAGGAAGTGCGCGAGGCGCTCGATCTCGCCATCGACAAGAAGGCGATCGTCGATACCGTGACCTTCGGACTGGGCCAGGTCGCCAATTCCTATATCCCGGCGGGCGCCCTCTATCATAACGACAAGAATCTCGCGCGTCCCTACGACCCCGAAAAGGCCAAGCAGCTCCTGAAGGATGCGGGCGCCGAGGGTCTCGCCCTCAGCTATCTGGCGCAAGCCGGCGACGTCGTCGACGAGCAGATCGCGATCCTGCTACAGCAGCAGCTCGCCAAGGCCGGCGTCACCGTCACCATCCAGAAAATGGATGCGAGCCAGATCTGGCAGACCCTGGTCGACGGCAATTACGAGCTCGCGACCAATTACTGGACCAACGACATCCTCGATCCCGACCAGAAGACCACTTTCGTCCTCGGGCATGATTCCAATCTGAACTACATGACCCGCTACAAGAACGACAAGGTGAAGGAGCTGGTGGAAAAGGCGCGGGTCGAGGCCGACACCGAGAAGCGCAAGGAGATGTATACCGAGCTTCAGGCCATGGCCAAGGAAGACGTGAACTGGATCGATCTCTACTACAGCCCGTTCATCAATGGCTGCCGGAAGAACGTGACCGACTTCCACCAGAATCCGCTGGGCCGGTTCTTCTTCGAGGACACCGACAAGAAGTAAGCACGGACGAAAAGAGGAGGGGTCTCACCCCTCCTCTTCCACCGTCCAGGAATGGGTGATCTTCGCCGTCTTGGCCAGCATGATCGAGGCCGAGCAGTATTTCTCAGCGGAGAGGTCGATGGCGCGCTTCACCGCGGCTTCCTTGAGATTGCGGCCCTTCACCTTGTAGGTGAGATGGATGGCGGTGAAGATCTTGGGCTCGGTCGGGGCGCGTTCCGCCGTCGCCTCGACGTCGCAGGCGGTCACCGCCTCACGGCCCTTCTCGAGAATATGCACGACATCGAAGGCGGTGCAGCCGGCGAGCCCGACCAGCAGCATTTCCATGGGCCTGATGCCGAGATTGCGGCCGCCCGCCTCGGGCGCGCCATCCATAACAACGGCATGGCCGCTGCCCGATTCACCTACGAAAGTCCTGCCCTCGAGCCACTGCGCGCGCGCCTTCATCATCTCATTCCGTTTTCGAATTGACTATGACGAGGCTTGTAGACCGATCACCGGCCATTGGCGAGGGCGGCACCGATCACGCCGGCCTTGCTCTTGAGGCGCGCCTTGAGGATCTGCACGTCCTTGGCCGGGCGATGCCAGATGCTGAGGCGCGCGGCCTCGCCGAGGGCACGCCAATAAGGACCATCGAGGCTGGCAAGGCCGCCGCCCACGACCACCCTTTGCGGATCGAGCATGTTGACGAGGAGCGCAATGGCATTGCCGAGGACATGGCCGCCGCGTTCGAGAACGCCGATCGCTTGGGGGTCGCCCTCCTGCGCGGCAGCCAGCAATTCGGCGGCGCTATCGAGCGCGAGCCCCGCCTCGCGCGCCTCGCGCACGAGACCGGCACCTCCGGCGCGATCCTCGATCACATGCGGCTCGCTTCCCGCTGCACCATTGGCGAGATCGATCGGGCTCATGCCGAGGCAAATGGCCCAGCCATGGGCGCCGCTATAGCAATCGTCGCCGCGCATCAGCACACTCGATATGCCGGTGCCGGCATTCACATAGACCCATTGCGCCAAGTCCTGGCCGGCGCCAAAGCGCGCTTCGGCGAGAGCGGCCGCATGGACGTCGGATTCGATCACCAAGGCCGGGAAGTCGCTGAAGGCTGCGTATAATTGCGCCTCATTGACCTTCACGCGATGTGCGCTGACGATCCGCCCCGAATTGTCGACGAGCTCGCAGACGCCAATGCCGATCTTCACCACATCGGTGCCCGCCCGCAGCCGCGCCACGCCGTCTTTCATCCTGGCGACATAGGCTTCGCCGGTTTCGCCAAGCGCCGGCGTGTCGAAGACTTCCTCGCGAAGGACGTTGCCCCTGTCGAGATCGATGAGACCGATGGCCGTCTTGCTGCCGCCAATGTCGATCCCGATCGCCTGGTGCGCGTTTTTCATGCCGGCGCTCCATAATGCGGCGCGACACCGAAGACGAAGACTGCCGGATCCTTGCCCATGTTCCAATACTGATGCTTCGTCCCGGCGGGCAGGAAGAAGCCGTCCTTCGGATGGATCTCGAACCAGGTCTGCCCGTCCTGCTCAGGAACGAGGACATTGAGCGTGCCGGAGAGAAGATAGAGACCCTCGTCACCCGAATGGCTGTGCAGCGACGATGCCCGCCCCGGCACAACCGTGCAGCGGCCAACGGTCAGATGCTCGGTCGATGCATAGAGGCCGGTGAGAACGCCCTGATCCTTGCCGTCCAGTTCCCATAGGAGATCGGCATCGCGCATCACCCGCATCGTCGCCGATTGGCGCTGCTCGGCGCTCGCCATCGGCCAGCGCCCGATGAAATCGCTCTGCCGATATTTCGATGTCTCGACATAAGGCCGGGTGCGGGCATAAGGCCCCGATGTTCCGGTCGAGGGCGGCGGCGCAAAAAATTCGAGCACGCGCAAAGGCTCAAGCGACAGGCTGAAGCCGTGATGCCAGGTATTCTTGCGGAAGAAGATCGCTTCGCCCGCTTGCGCGACATGGACCTCGCCCGTCTCAGGGTTGGCGGAGCCCAAAGTGCCTTCCAGCACATAGAGAACCTCATCGGCGCCGAACACCGTGGGCCGGTCCGGGGAATGGCGGAAGGCGCCAAAAGGCGGAAGGCCGAAGACGAGCTGATGGATCTTGTCGGTCGAGGCATAGATCCAGTCATCGACGAAGCCCGCCGTCTCGTCGCCCCACAGAAAGCGCGTGACGCCCGCATAGGGAATATGCGTCGCGGCTGAAAAACTGGGGCGTGGCGAGGACTTGTAGGCCATGAATACTCCGCCTGGACGAAGACTCTTGATTTGTACTGACCAGACGGTATAGTAGAACCATGGGGAAAGGCAAGACCAAGCGGAATACCCGCGATCTCATTCTCGATGCGGCTGAGATCATCGTCGATCGGGATGGCGTGAATGCCCTGACTTTCGACGCGCTGGCCGCCGAAGCCGGGGTGAGCAAGGGCACCACCCTCTATCATTTCGACTGCAAGGAGGCCCTGACCTCGGCCATGATCGAGCGCTTCGTGGCGCGCTTCGACACTGCCTGGGCGGATGCCATCCACGAGGACAAGGAGCCGCTCGGCCGCAAGATCCGCGCCTATGTGACGGCGACCTTCCATGGCGAGGCGATCACCGGCAAGACCTTCGACAAGGTCAATGGCGCCATCACCGCAGCGCTCACCAATTTCCCGGAACGCGTGGAGCCGGTGCGCCAGCAGGGCCAGCGGCATCAGGCCGCCATTCAAGCCGACGGCCTCGATCCGGTCTTCGCCTCGATCATCCGCATGGCCAATGACGGCCTGTGGTTCGCCGAGAGCTTCAATCTCATGAATTACGATCCGAAGCTCAAGCAGGCGGTCGCGGAAAGGCTCCTCGCCTGGACGAGACTGGAGAACCTTCCTTCAGTCGAGCATCGCGGCGCCCCTTCGCCCGACAGTCAGCCCGCCAATGGCGCGCTGCGCCGCGTCAACGAGTGAGAATCGTCTGCCCGGCCTCGGCCAGGATCCAGTCCCTGAATAATTGCGTCTTGCGCGGCAGACGGTTGGTTTCAGGATAGACCAGATAATAATTGAAGCCGGTCGAGGCCATCAGCGCGAAAGGCTGGAGGAGCTTTCCCGTCTTGATCTCCTCGGCGACGAAACTTGGATGCACCAATGCCAAGCCGTGTCCGGCCAAGGCGAGCACCGCTGCCATTTGCTGGGTCTCGACATCGACACCGGGCCGGCTCAAGGCGGCGGGTGGCTTCAACCCTGCGGCGGCGAACCAGATCGGCCACCATTCATCGCGCGGGCCGATGAAAATACAGTCGCTGAGATCGGCTGGTGTTTTCGGACTGCCGATGCGCTCATAATAGGCCGGGCTGCAGACGATGGTGAAATTTCCACCGCCCAGCAAATGATCCTTGAGGCCGGGCCATCCTCCCTTGCCCGATCTGATGGCGGCATCGACACGATCGCGCTCGAAATCGACGAGATGGTTGGAGACGTCGAGGCGGACCGCAATATCGGGATTGGCCATCTGAAAATTACCGATGCGCGGGGCGAGCCAGTTCGAGGCGAAAGTCTGCATGGTCGAGATCACCAGGAGATCGGCGGTCTCGGCCTTGGCCGACTGGAAAGCCTGGGTCAGATCATTGAGCGCCCGGCGCACCAGCGGCGCCACGCTCTCGCCATGCTCGCTCAGAGCGACACCGCGCGCCTGGCGCACGAACAAGGGCGCGCCGATGAATCCTTCCAAGAGCTTGACCTGATAGCTGACCGCCGACTGGGTCATGTTGAGCTCGTCTGCCGCCTTGGTGAAATTCAGGTGGCGGGCGACCGCGTCAAAGACCTTAACGGCCTGCAAGGGAGGAGCTTCAGTCATGGGGAGCCATCAAACTGTTTGATGACTCATACCAGATTTCGCGTTGGAAACCATGAAAAACAGGGCTCATATTCAATATCAATTCGATGGCTCTTACAGGAAGAAATGAGGCCCGCCATGACACTGACAACCCGTCTTTTCCGGCTGTTCTCCCTGGGCCGCGGCAATGCCGGCCGTGCCCGGGTTCCCCGGCTCGAAAGCCTGAATTTGAGCAGTCACGATCTCGCCGATCTCAATCTGCCGCCCTATTACCGGGCGAGCTTCGACAGCGATCGCGCCTTGATGCTTCCCGACCAGCATCGCTGACCCGATCGGGCCGGATCTTTCGAGGTCCGGCCTGATCGTCGCTCAGCGCTTGCGCTTCAACCCCGCCTCTTCGAGAAGGCCTTTGCGCTTGGCGACATAATAATAGCCGCTGCGGTAGTAGCGCGCGGCCCTTTCGGCATTGCCGCCGGCGACGAGATAGGCACCGGCCAGGTATTTCACACCGTATTTCAGATTGGCATCGACATCGAGAAGGCCCTTGGCGGGACCGCGATAGCCCATGCTGCGCGCGGTGTCGTATCTGATCTGCATGAGCCCCCAATGGCCACGATGATAGGCCTTGGGATTGTACTTGCTTTCGCGCTTGACGATGCGATGGACGAGCTCCTCCGGCAGGCCATACAGGGCTGAATATCCGGCGATCGCCGCCTTGACCTCAAGGGCAACTTCGGCGCGGGCGACGCCCGGCAGGCTCAGGAAGATTGCCAGGCAGAAAATGACAGCTCTTTTTGAAAACATTACCCCTCGCCAAGTCTTTCGATCCCCATACAGAGTACCGGGAGCGCCAGCAAGTCCGCTGTGTCAGCCGCCGCGATAGCCGAATTTGACGATGCCGGTGCGCATCAGGACATACATGACGGCGAATACCGTGAAGACGAGCCCGTTGGTCAGCGCCGCCAGCGCGAAGAGTTCCGGGCCCAAGCCAAAGCGCAGCGAACCCCAGGCGACAGAAGGAAGGGTGGGAATGGCGCCCAGATTGTAGAACGAGATCTCGAGATTGTTGAAGGCCAGGATGAAGCTGATGAGGAATGCGCCGAGAAGACTCGGCCAGATCGTCGGCAAGGTGACTTCCCAGAAACAGCACGCCGGGCTTGCGCCGAACACCATGGCGGCATCATCCATCTGCCAATCGTAGCGCACGAGCTGGGCCAGCACGATGAGGAAGGCGAAGGCCGTGCCTTCCACTGCATTCGCCAGGATGGCCGAGACGAGATTGCCGGGCAGGCCCAGAATGCGGGCATTGAAGGCGAGCGAGGAAATGCCGATCAGCAACTCGGCCACGAAGAGCGGCGCCAGGAAGGCGATCAGCACCAGGACGCGCCAGCGCGAAGGAAAGCGCAACACGCCGATGACGCCCAACGTCGCCAGCACGGTCGACACGAGGCCGCTGCCGACACCGATCAGCAGGCTGTTGCTCAGCGCATCTGAATAGAGTGAATTCCCGAACAACTCCGCATAAGCATCGGTTGTGAAGGTGGGCGGAAAGGGCCAGACGATATCCTGGGAGAAGGACGCATAGACGACATAGAGGATCGGGGCATAGAGAAAGATGTAAAGCATGAGAAGAAGCATGCTCATGATGAGGCGGCGCAATCCCTGGGCTCTGTCGCCGACCGACGTCACGCGTTCCCCCTGCCAGTGTAACCGCTGCGCTTGGCATTGACCGAAAGCCCCATCACCGCAATGACGAGAAGGGAGACCCCGAACAGCACCACGCCCATCGCGGAGCCGAGCGCCCAGGTTCCGGTCTCGCCGAATTGCTGGCCGAGGCTCATGCCGAATGACGTGGCATTGGGACCGCCGAGGAAGCGCGGCGTCACGGCCGAGGCCAGGCAGGGAATGAAGACGAGCACCAGGCCGATCGAGGTGCCCATCCAGTTGAGCGGCCATGTCACCTCGATGAAGGCGCGCAGCGGGCCGGCGCCGTTGATCTTAGCCGTCTCGAGCAGATCGAAATTGAAGTTGACCAGCGAGAGATAGATGGCCGTCACCATGAAGGGCACGAAGAGATAGACATGCCCGATCATCGCGGCGGTCTGGGTGTACATCAAGGCTGCAATCGGGGCCGAGCCCATCATGCCGAGCGCCATGTTGATGAGACCGCCCGGTCCCAGAATGCCTTGCAGCGCGCCGATCCTCAGAATGAGGCCGGTGAAGAACGGGGCGGCGATGAGAAGGACCAGGAGCAGGCGATAGCGTCCGCCATGGCGGGCGATGAAATAGGCGACCGGCCAGGCGAAGACGAGGCAGATCAGCGAGGCCAGAAGAGCGCCCACGACGGAGCGCAGCAGGAAGGTGCGATAAGCGGGCTCTCCGAACAGCACGCGGTAATTGTCCAAATTCCAATCGGCATAGAGCTCGTAGCTTTCCGTGCGCCAGAAGCTGAAGACGAAGACGGCAAGAAGCGGAAGGAGGAGCATCACCAGAATGAACAGCATGCCGGGGCCGGCAAGCAGCAGCCATGGCGGCAGGCGGCGCATCATGGCTTGAAGCACATGCCGGCCGTCGCCGGCCAGCGGATGACGACGGCTTCGCCGATCTTCACCTTCCGATCGCGCGACGAGGCGCTGGCGATGACCTCGCTGCCATCTTTCATGCTGACGATGTAGTTCGCCGTCTGACCCTTGAAGATGACGTCGCGCAACCGGCCGGCGACGGCATTATCCTTGCCATCGTCGCCTTTGCGGGAACGGGAACGCGCCGCCGCGACCTCGATGTCCTCATATTTGATGAAAAAGCGAACCTTATCGCCTGTGGAAATGCCGCCCCGATGCGGCAGGTGGAGCGTCTCGCTTTGCCAGGTCAAGGCAAGCGTCTCGCCCGCGACAGTCTCGGCCGTGCCGGCGATCTGGTTCGACTGGCCGACGAAGGCCGCGACGAAAGCGGTCGCGGGCTTGCGATAGACGTCATCACGCGGGCCCACCTGCTCGATCACGCCGTTGCGCATGACGGCGATCCGGTCGCTCATGGTGAGCGCCTCTTCCTGATTGTGGGTGACATAGACGAAGGGAATATCGAGCTCCTTCTGATAACGGCGGATCTCGACTTCCATCTCGGCGCGCAATTCGCGGTCGAGATTGGCCAAAGGCTCATCGAGCAGGAGAAGAGCGGGCCTCGCGATCAGGCCGCGCGCCAAGGACACGCGCTGCTGCTGGCCGCCCGACAGTTCATGGGGATATCGCGCGGCAAGCCCCTCCAGACGCAGGAGCTTGACCGCCCATTGCAACCTCTCGTCGCGCGAGGCCCGTTCGATCCCCTGCATGCGCAAGGGAAAGACGATGTTCTCCGCCACCGTCTTATGCGGGAAGAGAAGGAAATTCTGGAACACCATGCCGATGCGCCGGCGATAAGGCGGCATCGGCGTCACATCGCGGCCGTTCACCAGCACCCGCCCCCATGTCGGCCGTTCCAATCCGGCAATGATCCTGAGCAGCGTTGTCTTGCCGGATCCGCTCGGCCCCAGAAGCGAGAAAAACTCGCTCTGGCCGATATCGAGGTCGATGCCGTCGACCGCCCTCACGGGACCGAAATGCCTAGCGACGGACTGAAGCGACAGCGATGCCGTTTGCCCATTCACACGCGTCATCGCTTCTCCATGCCGGGGCGCCGAACCCTCGCGGACCGGCGCTGATGCCTCAGGACGCTTCAACATCCGACCAGATGCGTTCCCATTTCTCCGGCGAGGACGGCTGGTCGAACATGTGCAGCTGGCTCGCCTCGGCGCTGCGGTTCTGGAAATATAGCGCGATCTCGTCTTCCGACATGAGCGAGCGCACGTCGACCACGCCGCCATAGCCGGTCGAGCGCACCACGCGGACGTAGTTCTCCTTCTCGAGGAAGAGATTGATCCAGGCATGGGCGAGCTCGGTGCGCTCGCTATCGGCCTCGGCGCTCACCATCCAGGTATCGACCCAGCCGAGCCCGCCTTCCTTGGGCTTCAGCACATGCTCGACATCGAAATCGACCTTGCCCTCGCGACGCAGAACGGTCAGCTTGCGATAGCTTTCGGCAAATTCCGGCGCGGCCCAGACGGACTTGGCGCGCATGAGGCGCTCCAGCGCGTCATAATCCTGATAACGGGTCAAAAGCAGCTTCTTCTGCTCGATCAGCAGACGCTTGGTCTCGGCCAGCTCGTCATCAGTGAGCTGATAGGGATTGAACGGCTTGCCGTCCGGGCGCGGACCATCCTTGGTGCCGAGCTTCGTCGCGGCCAATATGCCCATGAGCGCGATATTCTCCTCGAAGCGAGAGTTGGTGGAGAACCGCCCGGCATATTTGCTGTTGAGGAGCAGCTCGATCGAGCCCACGTCTTCCTTCGCGATCTCAGAGCTGTTGATGGTGATGCCATAGCCGCCCCAGCAATTGGGCGCCGCCACTTTGTTCTTGCCCTCGGCATCGGCCAGGAGGACGAATTTGTCGGGCAGGAAATCAGGGAAGACCCCGCTCATATTGGCGATCTTGCCATAGTCGAGCGCCTTGGTCAGGCCTTGGCGGAAATAGAGGCGCGGCCAGAAGCCGTCGGCCATCACCATGTCGAAATCCTTGGTGCCGCCGACTTTCAGCTTGTTGAAGGCTTCCGAATTGCCGTCGAAGAAGGTCGGCGCGAATTTCGCTTTGAACTTGTCTTCGAAGGCGGCGATCGTCTCCTTGATCGCGTAAGGCTGCCACATCAGCAGCCTGAGCGTCGGCGTCGCAGCCTTGGCATTGCCAATGAACGGGCCCGGACGGCCCAGGATCAAGGCGCCCAAGGCGGCCGCGCTACCTGCTTTCAACGCGCCGCGCCGCGATAGCTTTCGGCGATACATCTCCTTCATTGTCGACATTTCCGTTCCCTCCTGATGCGTGTGATTATTTTTGTCTGCACAAATTACAACATTATTGCTAGATAATACAAGAAAATGCTATAAATGCCACATCTTTGCACATACAGAAAATTCGTCAAATTTTTCAATGCAATGGGAGAACAGTGTGCTTGCGGAGGAGCGTCAGAACCACATTCTATCGCTGGTGAAGACCCACCGGTCGATCTCGATCACCGAAATCCAGCGCCGGCTCAATGTCTCGCGCGAGACCATCAGACGCGATCTTCTCACCCTCGCCGAGCAGCGCAAGCTGCGCAAGACGCATGGCGGCGCCGTCTCCCTTGAATCGCAGGAACCCGACATCGCGGTGCGCCAGACCACCAATGTCGACGGCAAGCAGGCCATCGGACATCTCGCGGCAAGCATGATCCCGGACGGCGCTTCGATCCTGCTCGCCGGAGGCAGCACGGTGCAGAGCGTCTCCGATCAACTGGTGCAGCGTCAGCGTCTCACCGTCTTCACCAATTGCGTCGCCAGCGCCCTCAAGCTCAGCGGTCGCAACAACAACCGGGTCCATCTTATCGGCGGCGAGATCCAGGCGCAGAACCAGGTCTGCCTCGGCCGTGACTCGACGCAGATGCTGGCTAATTATTTCGCCGATTTCGCCGTCATCGGCGCGGGCGCCATATCGCCGCGCGGCACGCTCATGGATTTCAGCCGCGAAGAGGCCGAACTGCACAATCTCATGCTGCAATCGGCGCAGACCGTCATCGTCGTCGCCGACCATCAAAAATTCGGCCGCTATGCGCCGGTCCAGGTGCAGAGCCTGGAGCGGGCGCATTACCTGGTGACCGATCGCGAACCCGATGCGGAGATGGCGGAAGCGCTTTCGCCGCTGGCGGTCGAAGTGCTGATCGCCGCCAATCAATAACCGGGAGATCACCATGCAAGACGAAGCCCTGCGCCGCGAGATGATCGCGACCTGCATTTACATGAATGACAAGGGCATCAATCAGGGGACATCGGGAAACATCAGCGCGCGCGTCGATGGCGGCTTCCTGATCACACCCTCAGGCGTTCCCTATCACGAGATGAAGCCCAAAGACATCGTCCTCATGAAGGTCGATGCCTCGCATCAAGGACCGCGCAAGCCCTCGACCGAGTGGCGCTTTCATCGCGACATCATGGCGAAGAAGCCGGAGGTGGGCGCCGTCATCCACCTTCACTCCATGTTCTGCACGTCGCTCTCCATCCTGCGCCGCGAGATTCCCGCCGTCCATTACATGATCGCCGCCGCCGGCGGGCCGAGCGTGCCTTGCGTTCCCTATGTCACCTGGGGCACGCAGGAGCTCGCCGACTATATCGTCGGTGCGCTCGAAAACCGACGTGCCTGCCTCCTCGCCAATCACGGCATGGTCTGCGTCGGACCCACTCTCAAGAAGGCGGCATGGCTCGCGGTCGAGATCGAAACCCTCGCCGCGCAATATTGGCGCGCCTTGCAAGTGGGCGTTCCGCATATCCTCCCCGATGACGAGATCGAACGCGTCATGCAGAAGTTCAAAAGCTATGGCCAGGTGAGCGAGAAGCGCGCGCCGAGCTGTTGCTAGGCCCAAAGCGGCATGCTGGTCGGTGTCGATATCGGGACGCAGAGCCTCAAGGTCGCGGTGACCGATTTCAGACTTGCCGTGCAGGGCGCCGCGAGCCGCTGCTATCACCCCCTTTTCCCCGGACCTGACCGGGCCGAGCAGGATCCGCTCCTGTGGGAAAGAGCCTTGCGACCCGCCATCACGGATGCGCTTGCCGCGGCTGGAGCGACGGCACGCCACGTCACCGGCCTTGCCGTCTGCGGCCAGCTTGACGGCTGCATCGCGGTCGACCGCCAAGGCGAGCCCCACGGCCCGTGCCTCACCTGGATGGACCGCCGCGCCCAGGCGGAACTCGCCGACATCGACAAGGATCGCCTTCACGCCGTCACCGGCATCGTCGCCGATGCGAGCCATCTCGCCGCCAAGATCCGCTGGCTGAAGCGACAAGGAAATATGAACTCGACGGCACGCTATCACCAGCCCGTTTCCTATATCGTCGAGCGCCTGACCGGCATTGCAGTCATCGATCATGCCCTGGCCTCGACCAGCATGCTCTATGATCTCCGCGCCCATGACTACGATGCGGCATTGCTTTCGGCCTTCGGTGTGACGAGCGCCGAGCTGCCGTCGCTCGCCCAGTCCGGCGACTGCGCCGGCAAGCTCAACGCCCAGGGTGCTGCTCTCACCGGCTTGCCTGCCGGCATCCCGGTCGCGGTCGGGACAGGCGATGATTTCTCGACACCGCTTGGCGCGGGCCTTGTCGAAGCCGGAGAGGTCTCGGTTGCCTTCGGCACCGGCGAAGTGGTGGGCGCATTGTTCGCCGAGCCTGTCATCGACGCCCAATGCCTGGTCGAAACCCATGCCTATCCGGCCGGCGGCTATTTCGTGGAGAACCCCGGCTGGCTCGCCGGCGGCGCCGTCACCTGGCTCAAAGACCTGCTCGGCATCGAGAGCTACGACGCGTTCGACGCGATCGCCGCGATGGCGCCTTCCGGTTCCGACGGCGTGGTCTTCCTTCCCGCCCTCACCGGCGCCATGGCGCCCGAATGGATCGCCGGAGCGCGCGGCTGCTTCTACGGCCTGACGCCGGCACATGGCACCTCGCATCTCGCCCGATCGCTTCTCGAAGGCTGCGGCTTCGCCATGCGCGACGTCCTCACGCGTCTCAAAACGCTGGGCGCTCGGCCATCTTCGATCAGGTTCCTGGCAGGAGGCTCGCGCAGCAGGCTTTCGGCGCAGCTGCGCGCCGATATCTCAGGTCTGCCGGTGTTTCTGCCGCAGCATTCCGACAGCTCGATCATCGGTGCCGCGATGCTCGCCGGTGTCGCGGCGGGGACCTTCGCCAATATCAAAGATGCGGCGTCCCATCTGGCAGCCCCCGTCCGCTGCCTCACGCCGGATGCCGGCGCGGCTGCCACACTCGATCGATCCTATCAGCGCTACCGGCAGCTCTTCGCGGCCATCAAATCGCTCGTCCCACAACCCTCCCACGCCCATGTCGACAACCGATAAGATCGCTCAGCTTCTCGACGGCACCTATGAAGATCCGGACGGACTCGGCCGGCAAGGCGTCGCGACGCGTTCGCTCGTCATCGCGCCGACGCTCGAGGGGATGGAGCGCGATCTCGTCGGAAGCCTCGGCTTCGATCCCCATATCGCCATTGTGAGCGACAAGACCACTTATGAAGTCCTCGGCAAGAGGATCGAGCGAGCGCTCTTCGGCGCCTTTCATGTCCAGAGCATCGTGCTTCCGGAAGTACCCCATGCCGATGAGAAGACGGTCGCGGCGATCCGCAAGGCGACAAGGATGGCGGGCGCCTTGATCGCGGTCGGCTCGGGAACCATCAACGATCTGTGCAAATTCGTCAGCGCGCTCGACGGAAAACCCTATGCGGTCTTCGCGACCGCGCCCTCGATGAACGGCTACACGTCGGTCAATGCCGCGATCACCGAGCACGGGCATAAGAAGTCCCTTCCCGCCCAGGCGCCCTGCGGCGCCTTCTTCGATCTCGCCATCCTGGCTTCAGCACCCAGCCGCCTGATCCGATCGGGGCTCGGCGACAGCCTGTGCCGCGCGACGGCGCAAGCCGACTGGCTCCTGGCGCATCTCCTTTTCGACCAGCCTTACCGGCAGCTTCCCTATGCGCTGCTCAAGGATGACGAAGCGCCGCTCTTCGATCAATCGGCGGCGCTCATGGCCGGCGATATCGCGGCGATGGAGCGGCTCGTCCGCACCCTTGTGCTCTCGGGCTTCGGCACCGCGATTTACGGCACGAGCGCGCCCGCAAGCCAGGGCGAGCATCTGATCAGCCATTATATCGACATGCTCGGAAACCCCGCGCGCCCGCTCGTCTATCATGGCGAGCAGATCGGCGTGACGACGCTGTCCATGGCGCGCCTGCAGCAGCGGATGCTGGAGGCCCGCCCGATCCTCAAGCCGGACACGGAAACACAAGCGGATTTCATCGCCCGCTACGGCGTCACGCTCGGACAATCCTGCTGGAGCGATTATGCGCGAAAGCGCCTGGAACGCGAAAGGATCGAGATGGTGAACGACCGCATCGCCTGCTCCTGGCAAAAAATGGCGGACCGCATCGCGGCCATTTCGCTCTCGCCCGATCGTCTGAGCCAGGTGCTCATTGCGGCCGGTGCGCCGGTCACGCCGCAAGAGGTGCACCTTCCCCGCCCCTTCTATGAAGAAGCCCTCCTGCGCTGCCGGGAGATCCGCGACCGCTTCACCTTCCTCGATCTGGCGGCGAGTTGCGGAAGGCTTCAGCCGTCGCTCGCGACGCTCTAGTTTCCTTGATTGGACGGAAAACAAGATAACGGCGCGCCTGGGGTGGCGCGAAGCGCCGGGTGGGGGTAATTCATTGATATGACCCTCCGTCCCGACCGCATCAAGCTCGCTCCCGATCTCGAGATCAGCCGCCTCCTTTCCGGCCTGTGGCAGATCGCCGACATGGAAAAGGATGGACGCACGCTCGATCCGGCACCCCTGGCGCGCGAGATGAAGGCTTATGCCGAAGCGGGTTTCGACACCTTCGACATGGCGGATCACTATGGCAGTGCGGAAATCATCGCCGGCCATTTCCATGATCTCCACCGCTCAGGCGAGGTGAAATCGGCGAAGCCGGTGCTTGCCACTAAATGGTGTCCGACGCCCGGACCCATGACGCGCGACGTCGTGCGCGCCGCAGTGGATCGGGCGCGCGAGCGCCTGCGCGTCGCGAAGATCGATCTGTTGCAGTTCCATTGGTGGATGTTCCAGCATCCGGGCTATGTCGATGCGATGAAGGAGCTGGCGCTTCTCAAGGAAGAGGGCCTGATCGGCCATCTGGGAACGACAAATTTCGACACCGGCCATGCGCGCCTGCTCCATGATCACGGCATCCCGCTCGTCACCAACCAGGTATGCTTCTCGCTGCTCGACCGGCGCGCCGCAGGCGACATGAGCGCCTTCTGCGTGAAATACGGCGTCAGGCTTCTCGCCTATGGCACGCTCGCCGGCGGGCTTCTCACCGAGAAATGGCTGGGCAAGGCGCGGCCCCGCGACGTCGCCGACTGGAGCACGATGAAATATCTGCGCTTCGTCGATCAGGTCGGCGGCTGGGACGTGCTGCAGGCGATCCTCACCGTAGCCGCGAAGGTCGCCCAAAGGCACGGAGTCTCGATCGGCAATGTCGCGACGCGGTGGGTGCTCGAGCAGAAAGCTGTCGCCGGCGTCATCATCGGGGCGCGGCTTGGTGAGCGCGAGCACCGGGCCGACAATCTGAAAGTCTTCGGTTTCGCCCTCGACCAGCAAGATCATCGCCTCCTCGAGGATGCGCTGGCGCAGAGCACGCCCCTTCCCGGCGATTGCGGCGACGAATACCGAAAGCCGCCTTTCCTCACCGCCTCCGGCGACCTCAGCCATCACCTCAAGGCCTTCCCGAAAGTCTATCAGGCGCAACCCATGCCGGCACGGCCGGCGCGTCGGCGCATCGATACGGGCAGCATCTGGGAACCGCTCGCCGGCTACAGCCGCGCGGTGCGCATCGGCGAGCGCATCCTGGTGTCGGGCACGACCGCCACCCATGGCGCTGGTGAAGTGATCGCACCAGGTAGCCCCGCGAGCCAGACCGTTTATATTCTCGACAAGGTCCGCGCCAGCATCGAGGCGCTGGGGGCCGAGATGGAGGACGTCGTGCGCACCCGCGTCTATTTGCGCGACCGCAATGACTGGGAAGAAGTGTCGAAGGCCCATGGAAGGGTCTTCGGCGACATCAGGCCCGCCAATACGCTCCTCGAGGCCTCTGGCCTGATCGGCGATTATGCCGTCGAGATCGAGGCGGAGGCCATTGTCGAGCGATGAAGACCAGAACCGATTTTCCCCGCGCCATCCGCCTCATCGAGCATGCCGAGATCCCGCTCATCGACGGCGTGAAGCTCTCGGCGATGATCTGGCTGCCGAAGGACGCCGAACAGAAACCGGTGCCCGCCATTCTCGAATATCTGCCCTATCGCAAGCGCGACGGCACGACCGAGCGCGATGCGCTCAACCATCCCTATTTCGCCGGCCACGGCTATGCCGCGATCCGCGTCGACATGCGGGGCGCAGGCGATTCGGAAGGCGTGCTCAAGGGCGAATATCTCAAGCAGGAGCAGGATGACGCGCTCGAGGTGCTGAAGTGGATCGCGGCGCAATCCTGGTCGACCGGCGCCGTCGGCATGATCGGCATCTCCTGGGGCGGCTTCAACGGCTTGCAGATCGCGGCACGACGGCCGCCCGAGCTCAAGGCGGTCATCTCGCTGTGCTCGACCGACGACCGCTATGCCGACGACATCCATTTCATGGGCGGCTGCCTTCTCGTCGACAAATTTACCTGGGGCTCGACGATGTTCAGCATCAATGCGACGCCGCCCGACCCCGAGCTCGTCGGCGACAAATGGCGCGAGCTATGGCTCGGCCGCCTCAAGGAGTCGGGCTTCTGGCTCGAGGAATGGCATCGCCGGCAACGCCGCGACGACTTCTACAAGCATGGCTCTATCTCGGAAGACTATGGCGCGATCGAATGCCCGATCTATCTCGTCGGCGGCTGGATGGATGGCTACAGCAACGCGATCTTCCGCATGATGGAGCATCTCCGCTGCCCGAAGAAGGCGCTGATCGGCCCCTGGGCGCATAAATATCCCAATTTTGCCGAGCCCGGCCCGCGTATCGGCTTCCTGCAGGAGAGCTTGCGCTGGTGGGACACGTGGCTGAAAGGCGTGGAGACCGGCATCATGGAGGAGCCCGCAGTCAGGGCCTGGATCCAGGAGCCGGTGCCGCCCCGCACCCATTACAAGGAGCGGCCCGGGCGCTGGGTCGCTGAGGAAAGCTGGCCGATCGAGGGCGCCCGGCCGCTCCGGCTTTCGCTGGGCGATCACGTCCTTGCCGAAGCGCCCGGCAAGACGGAGACGGCTCTGTCCATCTCATCGCCGCAGACGATCGGCCTCGCCGCCGGCAAATGGTGTCCCTATGGACTCGAGGCCGATGAGCCGGGCGACCAGCGCGAGGAAGCGGGCGGCTCGCTCGTCTTCGACAGCGCCCCTTTCGATGAGCCTCTCGATCTCCTGGGCGCACCGGTGCTCCATCTCGACATCGCCGCCGACCGGCCCAATGCCTTCATTGCCGCCACGCTGTCGGAAGTCCTGCCCGATGGCTCGGCCACCAGGCTCACTTACGGCCTTCTCAACCTCACCCATCGCGACGGGCATGTCGATCTCAAGGCCTTGGCGCCCGGCAAGCGCTATCGCGTCGGGCTCCGCATGAATGACTGCGGCCAGCGCATCGGCGCCGGCAACCGCTTGCGCCTCGCCCTCTCAACGTCCTATTGGCCGATCGTCTGGCCATCGCCCGAGCCGGTGACGCTCTCCGTCGCGACCGGCGCCAGCCATCTCGATCTGCCGGCGCGGGCGCCGCGTCCCGAGGATGCGACGCTCAGGCCTTTCGAGCCGGCCGAGAATGCGCCGGCCTTGCGCAAGACATCTCTGCGCCAGGGCGCCAGCGCCTTCACCATCACCCGCGATCTCAAGTCCGGCGATGTCGAGATGTATCGCCTGCAGGATGACGGGCTCACCCAGGTCGACGCCTTCAACTGGACCTATGGCGTCAGGGCCGAGCGCCGCTACCGCATCCATCCGGAAGACCCGCTGTCGGCGACGGCCGAAACGAAATGGCGCAAGGAATATGCCCGCGACGGGTTCCACATCGCGATCGAGGCCCAGACGGCGATGAGCGTCACACGCACAGAGCTCGTGCTCAGCGGCAAGCTCATCGCCCGCGAAGGCGATGAAGTCCCCTTCTCGCGCGAATGGTCCTATCGCATCCCGCGCGACCACCTATAGACCGGGTTGCCAAGCTCGCCGCAATTGGCGCATGCTGTCCCTTTGCATAAGCAAACAGGGAGCGGTTCATGAGTGGGCACAGTCTCAACCGACGCCAGATTCTCGCCGCCATGGCAGCGGCGGGTCTTTCACCGGCCTTCTATCAGAAGGCCGCCTTGTCGGCGGACGGCAAGATCCTGCGCGTCAGGTCCTATTCCGATATCCAGAGTCTGGACCCTGCCTTCCGCAAGGCGGCGCCGGAAGACGATATCATGCGCAACATTTTCATCGGTCTCGCCAGCATGACGCCGGGCGACACCTGGCAGTGGAAGAAGGATGCCGCCTCACGTCTCGAGCAGGTCGATCCGACCCATATCGAATTCACGCTCGTGGACGGCCTCACCTGGAGCGACGGCCATGGGCCGGTCACGGCGGATGACGTCAAATTTTCCTTCGAGCGCATGATCGATCCCAAGATCGATTCGCCTTACAAGGGCGATTGGGAAGCGCTCGACCATGTCGAGGTGAAGGACGAGAAATCCGGCACCATCGTGCTCAAGGCGCCCTTCCCGCCTCTATGGTATGTCGGTCTCGTCTTCGGCTCGGGAAACATCGTCTCGCGCAAGGCGGTCGAGGCGGCGGGCGGGCGTTTCGACACCAAGCCGCCCGCGCAATGCGGGCGCTACCTCTTGAAAGAATGGCAGCCCAAGCAGAAGGTCGTTCTGGCGCGCAATCCCGACTGGAAGGGCGAGGCGCCCTATTTCGACGAGATCCATGTCATTCCGATCGAGGACGAAAAGACCGCCGAGCTCGGGCTCGAAGCGGGCGATCTCGATTATACCTGGATCGCCGAGAGCTCTATCCCGCGCTACCGCCAGACGCCGCCCAAAGGCGGCAAGCTCGTGGTCAAGCCTTCGCTCGCCTATGTGTGGCTCGGCATGAATGTCGAGTCGCCGCCCTTCGACAAGCTCGAGGTCAGGCGCGCCATCCAGCAGGCGGTGGATGTGCCGAGCGTGCTCGAGGCCGCCTATTTCGGGGCGGCGGAACCGGCAACCGGCATCATAGCACCTGGCCTCATCGGCCATCGCGAGAAGACCCTCTACAGCTACAATCCCGATGCGGCGCGCGAGCTTCTCAAGAAAGCGGGCGTGGGCGAATTCGAATGCACGCTCTCGGTATTGAACACCACCGAATTTGTCAGCGCCGCCCAGGCTGTGCAGGCCAATCTCGCCGAGCTCGGCATCACGGCGACGATCCAGCAGCATGATTCAGGTACCTTCTGGAGCCTCGGCGACCAGAAATCGGGCGATTCCTGGAAGAAGCTGCAGCTGATCATCAGCCGCTTCTCGATGCAGCCGGATCCCTCCTTCGCCACCGACTGGTTCACGCCGGAGCAGATCGGCGTGTGGAACTGGGAGCGCTGGAACAGCCCGGAATTCGGCGAGCTCAACAAGAAGGCCAAGATCGAGCTCGATGAGAAGAAGCGGGCCGAGATGTATATCCGCATGCAGGATCTTATGGAGGAAGGCGGCGCCTATGTGTTCCTGACCCATGGCGCGGTCGGTGTCGGCTACAGCGAGAAGATCGCACCTTCGCTCATGCCCAATGGCAATCCGATCTTCCACTCCTTCAAGGCGAGTGCGTGACGATAATCCCCTCTCCCCCTGCGGGGGAGAGGGCTAGGGTGAGGGGGAAACGACAGAGAGACTTGCCTAAATGCAGAAATGCATCGCTGTCAGTTCCGCCTCACCCTCCCAATGCTCCGCATTGGGCCCCTCCCTCTCCCCCGTGGGGGGAGAGGGTATAGGGCGAGGATAGCGAATGCTCTCTTACGCCCTGAAGCGCACTGGACTTGCCGTCGTCATCACCGCCATCTCGCTGATCCTGCTCATCAGCATGATCCAGTTCATTCCGGGCGACCCGGCAGCGGTGCTCCTGGGGCCGCTCGCCTCGCCCGCCATGCGCGAGGTCTTCCGCCAGCAAATGGGTCTCGATCAGCCGGCCATTGTCCAGATACTGCGCTTCTTCGGCCGCGTGCTTACCGGCGACCTCGGCACCGATGTGCTCACCAACCGTTCGGTTCTGATCACCGTCCTCGAGCAGCTCCCCTATACGCTCGCCCTCATCGCCGCCAGCATCGGCTGGTCGGCCTTGCTCGGCATACCGCTCGGCTGCTTCGCCGCCGTCTCCAGGGGCTCGCTTGCCGACCGCATCGTCGGCGTGCTGTCGGTGAGCTCGATCGCGCTGCCGGCCTTCGTCGTCGCCGTCTACAGCCTGCTGCTGTTCTCGGTGAAGCTCGGCTGGTTCCCGACCATAGGGGCGGGCGATCGAGGCGCGCCCCTCGACCAGCTCTATCACCTCGTCCTGCCTTCGCTCGCGGTCGGGCTGGGCTGGGTCGGCTATCTCGCCCGCATGGTGCGCGCCTCGATGCTCGAAGTGCTTTCCGAAAACCACATCCGCATGGCCCGCGCCTTCGGCCTTACCGAGCGGACGATCACCTATCAATATGCGCTCAAGATCGCCATCATCCCGACCGTCGTCATCCTCGGCATGGGCGTCGGCAACATGATCTCGAGCGCCGTCTTCGCCGAGATCGTCTTCGCGAGGCCTGGCGTCGGCAAGCTGATCTTCGATTCGATCGCTACCCGCAACTACCCGGTGGTGATGGGCGCCGTCATGATCACCACCGGCTTCTATGTGCTTTCGACCCTTATCGCCGATCTCGTTGCCGCAGGACTCGACCCGCGTGTCAGATCAGCTCTTTGACAGCGACAGCGGCCATGCCGGCGCGCGCTGGCGCGACAGCACCTTCATGCGCATCATCCGCGAGCCCATGGGCGCGCTCGGCATCTTCCTCGTGGCGCTCGTCGTGCTCGGCGCGCTCTTCGCCGATTTCACCGGCTACAGCCCGGTCAAGCTCGCGATGCGCGATCGCTTCCTCGATCCGAGCCTCGCCCATCTCCTCGGCACCGATCATCTCGGCCGCGACCTCTTCACCCGCGTCCTCCATGGCGCCCGTATCGCGCTCGGCGTCGCCTTCATCGCCACCGGCATCTCCTTCATCGGCGGGCTCGTGCTCGGCATGATCGCCGGCTACGGCCCGCGCTGGCTCGATTCGCTCCTGCTGCTGGTCTTCGATTCGCTGCGGTCGTTCCCGACCGTGATGCTCGCACTGGCGCTGGTGACGCTGACCGGGCCCAGCCTCTCCGCCGTCGTGCTCGTCGTGGTGATCGCCAACCTGCCGAGCTATGCGCGTGTGGTCCGGGCGCAGACCATGGCGCTCAAGGCGACGGAATTCGTGCTCTCCGCCAAGAGTCTCGGCGCCCGGTCCTGGCGTATCCTCGCCGCCCATATCATGCCCAATCTCGTGGGCCCGCTCGTCATCATCGTCGCCATGGATATCCCCGTGGTCATCACCATCGAAGCCGGCATGAGCTTCTTGGGGCTGGGCGTCAGGCCGCCGACACCCTCTTGGGGCTCGATCCTCAATGACGGCTATGCCTTCATCCGGGAAAGCTCCTGGCCCGCCATCGCCGGGGGCCTCCCCATCATCATCGCAACCCTGGGCTTCACCTTTCTCGGCGAAACCTTGCGCGATCATCTCGATCCGCGCCTGCGCCAGGACGGATGAGCATGAGCGGCAAGCTTCTCGATATTTCCGGGCTTTCTGTCGCCTTCCGCACGCGGCGCGGCCCGCTCAGGGCGCTGCGCAATGTCTCGCTCGGGGTCGGCAAGGGTGAGATCGTCGGGATCATCGGCGAATCGGGCTGCGGGAAATCGACGCTCATCAATTCGATCATCGGGCTCCTTCCCGCCAATGCCGAGAAGCCTACCGGCCAAATCCGTTTCGCCGACGAGGAGATCGTCGGCATGCCGCAAGGCCGGCTCCAGCAGCTGCGCGGCGAACGCATCACCACCATCTTCCAGGATCCGATGACGGCGCTCAATCCCGTGCTCAGCATCGGCACGCAAATGACCGCCATCCAGTACCGGCGGGCCGGCAATACGGCGCAGAAGCGGCGGCGCGCCATCGAGTTCCTCGAGAAGGTGCGCGTGCCGGATGCGAGAAGCCGCCTCGACCAGTATCCGCATCAGTTCTCGGGCGGCATGCGCCAGCGCATCTGCATCGCCATGGCGCTCCTGACCGAGCCCGATCTGCTCATCGCCGATGAGCCGACGACGGCGCTCGATGCGACGCTCGAGGTCCAGGTCATCCGCCTCATCCGGGAGCTGCAGCGCGATATCGGCTGCTCGGTGCTGTTCATCTCGCATCACCTGGGAGCCGTCGCCGAATTGTGCGAACGCGTCGCCATCATGTATGCGGGCGAGGTGGTCGAGCAAGGCCCGGTGCGCGACATCTTCCACGACCCGCGCCACCCCTATACGCGCAAGCTCCTCGAATGCGATCCGGGCCGCGTCCTCGAGCCCCTGCCCAGGCTTCCGACCATCGGCGGCGAATTGCCGGATCTCGTCCGGCTCCCGCAAGGCTGCATCTTCGAGGCGCGCTGCCCTGACCGTTTCGCGCGCTGCCGTGTAAGGCCGCCGGTCGAGACGGTGCGTCCCGGCCATGACGCCGCCTGCTACAAGGCGCGCGAGCTCGTCAATCCATGAGCCCGCTTCTCGAAGTAAGCGACGTCAGCATCCGCTTTCCCATCGGGAACCGGATCGCGGCACAGCTTTCCGGCGAGCCGGGCTTCATCGAGGCTGTGTCAGGCGTGTCCTTCGCGCTCGAACCCCAGAAGACTTATGCCCTTGTGGGTGAATCAGGCTCGGGCAAGACCACGCTGGCGCGCTCGATCATCGGGCTCGTGCCCCTTCATAGTGGCCGGATCACCTTTGCGGGTCAGACCATCTCGAAGCTGAGCGAATCCCGCCTGCGCCAGGTGCGGCGCGACATCGCCATGATCTTCCAGGACCCGGTGGGCTCGCTGAGCCCCCGGCTCAAAGTGCGCTCGATCCTGGCCGAGCCGTTCAAGGTCCACGGCGAAACCGCCGAGCTCGAGGAAAAGATCGCTCGCTTGCTTGCCGATGTCGGCCTGCCCCAGCATTTCGTCGAGCGTTATCCGCATCAATTGTCGGGCGGCCAGGCGCGGCGCGTCAGCGTGGCACGAGCGCTGGCTCTGCGCCCCAAGCTGGTGATCGCCGATGAGCCGACGGCCGGTCTCGATGTCTCGATCCAGGGCGAGATCCTCAATCTCATGCATGACCTGCAGGCGCGATACGGCACGGCCTTCCTGATGATCACCCACAATCTCAATGTCGTTCGCCATGTCGCGACGCGCATGGCGGTCATGTATCTGGGCCGCATCGTCGAGGAGGGGCGAACGGCGGCGATCTTCAAATCCCCGCGGCATCGCTATACGAGAGCATTGCTTTCCGCCAATCTCAAGCCTGACCCCGATGCGGCGGCGCAGATCATCGAAGCCGAGGGCGAGACGCCAAGCCTCATCAAGCGCCCTTCCGGCTGCGAATTCCATCCGCGCTGCGCGTTCAGGCTTCCCGTTTGCATCGATCAGGCCCCCGAACAACGCGCCGCGGCCGATCACCGCTTCTCCTGCCACAATCCGGCATGAAATGAAGGTAAACTGGACGAAAAATCCAGATCCTCGCGAAGACCTCGGGCGATGGCTCTGTCATCAAGGTGGCCCTGTTTCTGTTCCAAGACGGACACCGCATCCGTATGATCCACGAGTCCAATTCCTTCTATCCGCTCGAGCCGAAGCGCGCGGACATGGTCCGCCTTGGACAAGAATTCCTCGATCGCGCGCTGGCCTTCATCGAAGGCATTGCCGATCGCCCGGTCCTGCCGGTCGAAGCCGCACCTCAAGGCTTCATCACGGCGATGCTGGCCCCGCCGCCGGAGCAACCGGGCGATCTCACTTCCTTGCTCGACAAGGTGGACAAGGCCATCACGCATGCCATTGAACCCGGATCTCCCGGCTTCATGGCCTATGTGCCGCCGGGCGGCCTCTATGTCTCGGCGCTCGCCGATTTCTATGCGCGCGTGACCAACCGCTTTGTCGGCATGGCGCTGATATCGCCCGCTCTGACGGCGCTCGAGGACAGTGTTCTGCGCTGGCTGGCCGGCATTTGCGGGCTTCCGCCAGGTGCCGGCGGCGTGCTGCTGACCGGCGGCTCGATGGCCAATTTCTCCGCCATCATTGCCGCGCGCCATGACAGGCTCGGCGAGCGCTTCCAGGACGGCGTGCTCTATATGAGCGCGCAGACGCATCATTCAGTGGCCAAGGCCGCAAGGCTCGCCGGCTTTCCGGCCAGCGCGGTCAGGATCGTGGCGCATGGGCCTGATCTCGCCATCGACCTTCACGCCCTTTCCCAGGCGATCGCCGAAGATCGACAGCGCGGCTTGACGCCGTTCCTCGTCATCGCTACCGCGGGCACGACCAATACCGGCGCCGTCGATCCTTTGCCCGAGCTTGCGGCCATCGCCGCGGCCGAGGATCTCTGGCTCCATGTCGATGCCGCTTATGGCGGCATGTTCCGCTTGACCGAAAGAGGACGCCAGCGCTTGCGAGGGATGGAGCGCGCCCACTCCATCACGCTCGATCCGCACAAGGGCCTGTTCCTGCCCATGGGAACGGGCGCCCTCGTCATGCGCGATCCGAGCCGCCTCGCCGCCGCCAATGAGGTCGAGGGCGACTATTTGCACGACATGCGCAGCGCCCAGACATTCGACGGCGAATATCTGCCGAACTTCGCCGAGCTCGGACCTGAGCTCACGCGCGAGATGCGGGGCTTGCGCGCCTGGCTGCCGCTTCATTTCCATGGCGTCGCGGCCTTCAGCCAGCAGCTCGACGAGAAGCTCGATCTCGCGGCCCATGCGCACAAGCGTCTCAGCGCCGATCCGCTATTGGATGTGCCCTGGCGTCCCGAGCTCAGCACCATGGCATTCCGCATCCGCCCGAAGGGCGATTCGTCCGATTCGATCCGCGAGGCAGAGGGTGCTACGCGTGAGCTCCTCGATTGCATCAACGGCCACGGCCGCGCCCTGCTCTCGAGCACTGTGATCGACGGAAAATTCATGATCCGGCTGTGCATCCTGCATTTCCGCACTCATGCCGATCGCGTCGCCGAAGTGCTCGACCTCATCGCGCAGGAGGCCCGTCGCGTCGGCGCACGCTTGTCTTGAGCGGAAGATTCAGCCTTGGCTCAGGAAGCGACCGACTTCGTCGCGGAATTTCGGCCAGCCGGGATCGGTCTCGAGAATGAGATGATTGCGGCCTTCCAGCGCCACGAAGCGTGCGCCGGGAATGCCGGCGGCAATGAACATGCCTTCCGAGAAGGGCTGCACCGCATCGTCCTTGCAGTGGAGGACCAAGGTCGGCGCCTTCACCTCAGCCAAGAGACTGCTGACATCGAGCGTGTCGGAGACGAAGCGCATCCTGACCGCATTGTTGGGCGATGTCGTCGTCTTCTGCAGGTCGTTGAACCATTGCATTTGCTCAGGCGTGCCGCCGGGCAGGAACATGGAAGTGAAGACCTGACGGAAGGCTGGATTCTCCTGGCCCCAGCCGGTGCGCATCAGGGTGATCAACGCCTCCGCCTGCTCGATGTCGTCAAGGGTGCCGCGAATGCGCCGGCCGCGGGCGAAGCCGCCATAGAGGACGAGATGGCTGACTCGCTCGGGATATTTGGCGGCATAGGCGATGCACACGGCCACTCCTTGCGATATGCCGAACAGGGCGAAGCGCTCGACGCCCGATGCATCGGCGACGCTTTCGAGATCCCGCAAATAGGCGTCGAAAGAGATGTCGGTGACGCTCCAGTCGGACAGTCCATTGCCGCGGGCATCATAGCGGATGAGCTGATGCTCCGATGCCATCCATTTCAGGAGATGGCTCCAGACCGGACTCTTCCAGTCATATTCGAGATGATTGAGCCAGTTTCCCGCCTTCAATATCGGCCGGCCCTCGCCCGCGAGCGCATAGGCGATGCGCACCTGATCGACCGTGGTGCAGAAGCGGATCTGCTGCCCGGTGGCAGCCTCCATATCGGCGGACTGCGGCTTCGCCGATGCGGCGCCCGCCTCGCTGACATCGCCGACGAAGCGGAAGCCCTTGCGCTGGATGGTGCGGATCAGCTTTTGCGCGGCGCCGCTGTCGCCGATCGCCGAGCGGGCCGCGTTGATGCGGCTGGCGACAGTCGAGAGCGAGACAATCTTGCCGGACCAGATCGAATCCAGAAGTTCGCTCTGGCTCACCACGCGATTGCGATGCGAGATCAAATAAACGAGAAGGTCGAATACCTGCGGCTCGACTTTGATCACGTCGGCGCCGCGCTTGAGCTCAAACAAGTCCGTATCTATCTGGTAGTCACCAAACCGATAGATCACTCCAACCCCCAGAATAAGCCGGCCCTTAGCGCGCATCCCGGCGAAGTGAAATCACTTCGCCGAAAAGGATTCGCGCCAAATCAATATCCTGGAGCAAATCCTTATCGCCAAAGTCTTCAACTTGACGGGCTTTGCTCTAAGGCCCTGATAGTCCAAAACCCGGCCGCATTCAAACCGGGCGTCAAGCATGGGCTACCCTTCCCAAACCGTCTCGAATAGTGAAGTCTTCGTGAGCCTGGAGCGAAATCAGGCCTCGTCCCGGCGCAACTCGGCCCTATCCTGCCTAGTTTTTAGCCACGCCTTCCTTGAGCTTGGCGTCATAGCCGGCTCTGAGCCCCTTGAGCTTCTGGGCGAGCGCCTCGCCGAGCCGCTTGGCATAATCCTCTCCCTCAGGTGACGACTGCCAGTCATTCTCGATGAAGCGGGCATCGGCCCGGCCGGTCCCGGTCATCTGGACCTTGCTGCCCGTGTAGCTTTGCGCCGCTCGGCTCAGATCGGCGAGGAAGGTCTTGTCATCGACACCGCTATGGGGCTTGCCCTGAGCATCGGTCACATTGAGGAAGAACATCTCCTCATCGAAGGCGGTGAAGCCGCTGCCCAAGGCGGGGTTGATCGCGGCTGCGTGCTTGAAGAAGGCGTCCGCCTCGGGACCGGAAAGAGCATGGTCGAAAGTGATGACGCCATAGGCGGTGTCGCCCGGGCCAAGCGGTGCGAAGTCGGTCACCAGCACGCTCCATTGCCGGAAGGTGTAGCCGAGGGCCGCGGCAAAGACATCCGCCGTCTTGTCATCGATCTCGAAGGAGGACTGGAGCGAGGCATTGGTCTCGAGCTTGTATCCGCCCGGCATCATCAGCGTCGCGATCTTGTCGGCCGGCAATTTGAGCGCCGCGACGATCTCGGGAAGCTCGTCCTTCAGCGCAGCCTCAGTGAGCACCGCGCGCTTTTCATAAGAGAGCTTCGCCGGATCGATCTTGTGGACGTCGAAATTCAGGACCTCATAGGAGAAGAGCAGCGACGGGCGCGGCTCCTCGCCGCCGGCGAAAGAGGCGGCGGCGGACAGAAAAACAAGGCTGACGGCAAGGCATTTGAATATTCTCTGCATGGTCATCCGATCGCTCTCCATAGGCATAGATGACGGCCGGTGAGCCGTTGTTATTCCGCAAGCCCTTCGTTTTCCGGTTCTGTGCCATAGCGAGACGATTCTGCAAATCGAAAAATGTCTCCTGACAATCCCGGCTTCCAGGCCCTGAGAGCTTTCGGGAATAGCGCCGCCGATGCGCCGTAAGTGACTTGAGCCAGTCGCACAATCGCAACGGAACTGCATCATGACATTCTCTGCTCTCGGATTATTCGCCGGCGCGATCCTGGCGCTTGCCTTGAGCCCCGGGCCGACGGCCGTGGCGCTGGTGGCGCGCGTCATCACCCATGGCGGCTGGAGCGTCCTGCCCTTCACGCTGGCTCTGTGGATCGGCGAGGCCCTGTGGCTGACCATCGCCGTCCTCGGCCTTTCCCTCTTCCTGCAGCAATTCGGCTGGGCCTTCATCGCCGTCAAATGGACGGGCGTCCTGGTCCTCATCTTCCTTGCCTATGGAATGTGGTCCGGTGCAAAAGCGGACGGAGAGAGCAACCTGTTCGCGGCGACTTCGCGTCCAAAACTCTTCCTTGCCGGGCTCGCCGTCACCTTCACCAATCCGAAGATCATCGTTTTTTATCTGGCGCTGCTGCCGGCTGTGGTGGACCTGCGCCAGGTTTCTTTCGGCGACTGGTCGGCGCTTACCGTGACGCTCATCGTCACGCTGGCCGCGATCGACATTCTCTGCATCATCCTGGCCGAAACCGCGCGCCATCGCATCCGGACGATCGGCACGTTGCATTTCGCCAATCGCTGCGGCGCCATCGCCATGGGGAGCGCTGCCATGATGATCGCCATGCGCTGAAGTCCTTGTCCCAGAATGAAAAGGGCGATTTTTTCTCACCAAATTACGTCAAGAATAACTCAAGGAAAAATCAAGGCCGAGTTCAAGCAATTTCGCAGCGCCTTCCCCATACTATGAGAGACGGCTTCTTGTCTTTTCGAGACAGGTCAAATGTACTGACGAGATACATCTCTGATGCAACTTCCGGTGAATGCGGCGATGCGCTGAGACCGGACTCCTTCAAAACATGATCATTGGGCAGCCGGCGTTGAGCCAGTGCTGCCTCCAACCGTCCTGAAAAGGGTTTTCGCGATGCACATCGCCTATGAGACCAACTGGAATAGCGCCCATGCCCTGCCTCAGATCAGGCAGCCCTTCGCGCCGGCAATGCCCGCTGCCGCCCGCGGCTATGCCGATGAGACCATCGTCGCCGAACTGCCAACGCTCAAGAGATATGCCTTGCGTCTCACCAAATGCGCGCATCTCGCCGAAGACCTGGTGCAGGACTGCCTGGCGCGCGCGCTGAGCCGCCGTCATCTTTTCAACAACGACGCCAATATCAGACCGTGGCTGTTCACGGTCATGCACAATCTCCATGTCAGCAATTGCCGGCAGGCGACGGTGCGCAGCACCTTTGCCAGGAGCCAGATGGCGGTCACCTCTGAAGGGCGCGAGGCAGCCCAGGAACATGTCGCCGATCTGAACAAGGTCTATCGCGCCATCAATTGCCTGCCCAAGGAGCAGCGCGACGTGGTCGTCCTGGTGACCCTGCAGGAGCTCTCCTATCAGGAGGCCGCCACGGCGCTCGGCATTCCGATCGGCACCGTCATGTCGCGGCTGGCCCGCGGCCGGGAGAAGATACGCACAATCTTGAAGTTCGAGTCCTGATTCCCCGGAAATAATTCATATTAGCATATAATTTGACCCGGGCGGGGCGCTGCCGCGGCAGGCCCTTTGCTCGGGGATAATTATCATATAATTATTCCGTCATTGCCAAGACGGCGGAATATCCATAACTGCAATCGAGATGGCTAGACATCCAAGGCTGGCGCTGGGACGGGCGCAGAAACGCAATCTTTTCGCGCATGTCGTCGAAGAACTCGGTACGCGCGTCATCCGCGGCGACCTCAAGCCCGACGACCCTTTTCCGATCGAAGCCGATCTCGGACGCGAGTTCGGCGCCAGCCGCTCGGTGATCCGCGAAGCCGTCAAGTCGCTGGCGGCGCGCGGCCTCATCGAATCGAAGACGCGCACCGGGATCAGGGTGCTGCCGCCGACCCATTGGAACCTCCTCGATCCGGAAGTGCTGAGCTGGCGCTACAGCGTGATGCCGCCGGCGCAATTCTACAGTGAGCTGTTCGAGATCCGCCTGATGATCGAGCCGCAAGCGGCGGCCCTCGCGGCGAGCCGCGCCACCCAGGCCGATATCGCCGAGATGAGCGAGGCCTTCGGCGAAATGTCGAAGACCCGCGAGACCGGTACCGCCGCGGTCGAGGCCGATCTCAGATTCCATCGCGCCATCCTGTCGGCGGGCAAGAACGCCCTTCTCCACCAGATGGGAAATCTGATCGCGGTCGGTCTCTATATCAGCCATCAGGCGTCGAGCGAGTCTTTCGTCGTGTTCCTGCCGCAGCATGGCCAGGTCCTCACCGCCATCCGCGCCCGCGATCCGCAGGCGGCGCGGCGCGCGATGGAGAAACTCCTCAACGAGACGCGCGACTTCGTCACCAGCCATATGAAGAGCAAGAAACGGGCGCGGTAGTCACAGGGCCAATATCGCCCTCCTCCAAGACCCGACCAGCGCTAGCCCAGCGACCAGCCGCCATCGATCAGGAGATTGGCGCCGGTGATCAGCGATGCGGCGGGCGAAGCGAGGAAGATCACCGCACCCACCACATCGATCGGCTCGCCGATGCGGCCCAGCGGTATATGGCGCAGCACACCGGCGTGGTTCCTGGCCTCGCTCAGATAGGGACGCGTGCCGTCGGTCCAGATGAAGGTCGGCGCGACGCTGTTCACATTGATCTTGTGTGCCGCCCATTCGAAGGCGAGGCAGCGGGTGAGGTGATCGATCGCCGCCTTGGTCATGCAATAGACCGACTCCGTCCGCAAGGCGACGGTGCCGGCCTGCGAGCTGATATTCACGATGCCGCCGCCGCCTTGGCCGATCATCAGCCGCCCCACCGTCTGCGACATGAAGAATGTGCCCTTGAGATTGACATTGACGGTCATATCGAAATCCGCCTCGGTGACATCCTCGGCCGGGGCTTCGGGGCCGATGCCGACATTGTTGACGAGCACGTCGATGCGGCCCATGGCCATGTGGGCCTCGGCAACGCCAGAACGGATCTTGGCGAGATCGCCAATGTCCATCCTGACGGCGAGCGCGCGGCGGCCATCGGCCTGTGCCTCGCGTACGATATCGGCGACATCGGCGGTATCGCGGACAGCGAGCACCAGATCAGCGCCGGCGCGCCAGCAGCCTTGCGCGATGGCGCGGCCGATGCCGCGCGAAGCCCCGGTGACGAGCACCGTCTTGCCGGCGAGGCCGAAATCGGGTCGATGCGGGTCCGTCATCGTCTTCCTCCACTAAAGCTCATAATATAATATTATATGATAATTTCTTCCTCAATCAAGGTACCACCGGTGGCCTTCACCCGCGTGCCTGGCGCAAGATGAACTCGGCCGCCTTCTCGCCGATCATCACCGCCGGGGCATGGGTATTGCCGGAAACGATCGTCGGCATGATCGAGGCATCGGCGACGCGCAAGCGCTCGATGCCGCGCAGGCGCAATTCGGGATCGACGACCGCCAGCGGATCGCTGCCCATGCGCGCGGTGCCCACGGGATGGAAGATCGTCGTCGCGATGTCGCCCGCGGCGCGTGCAAGGTCCTGAGGTGCCGTGATCTCGGCGCCAGGCTTGAGCTCGACCGGCCGATAGGCCTCAAGGCGCTTTGTCGCCATCAGGCGGCGCGCCGCCTTGATCGACTCTGCCGCCACCTCACGATCGTTCTCGGTCGCCAGATAATTGGGCGCGATCTCGGGATGCCGGGCGGGATCGGGCGAGGTGATCCGCACGTGTCCACGCGATTCGGGCCGCAAATTGCAGACCGAGACGGTGATCGCCGGAAAATCATGCAAGGGCTCGCCGAAACGATCGAGGGAGAGCGGCTGCACGTGGAACTCGATATTGGCGGTCGAGAAGCGCGGGTCGGAGCGCATGAAGATGCCGAGCTGGCTCGGCGCCATCGACATCGGACCTCTGCGGCGGAGCGCATATTCGAGCGCGATCCTGGTCTTGCCGCGCCAGGTCGCCTGAAGCTCGTTCAGCGTGCTCGCGCCCGAAATCTTGAAGATGGTGCGGATCTGCAAATGGTCCTGGAGATTGTCGCCGACACCCGGCGTGTCCTGAAGAACCTCGATCCCCAGCTCTCTGAGGAGTCCGGCCGGGCCGAGTCCTGAGAGCTGCAAAAGCTGCGGCGTGCCGATGGCGCCGGCCGAGAGAATGAGCTCGCGCGCGACGTCGACATGCGCCGGCATGCCATCGAGCCTGAGGTCGAGCCCCGTGACCTGCCGGCCGGAAAAACTGATGCGCTCGGCATGGGCGCGGGTCAGCACCTTGAGATTGCGCCGGTGGCGCACCGGGCGCAGGAAGGCGCGCACCGAATTGAAGCGGAAGCCGTTCTTCTGATTGACCTCGAAATAGGACGAGCCCTCATTGTCGCCGGCATTGAAGTCATCGATCTTGGGCACGCCGAGCTCGAGGGCGGCGTCGCGCACGGCATCGAGGATCGGCCAGGACAGACGCTGCCTTTCGACGCGCAATTCACCGCCCTGGCCGTGGAAGGGACCATCGAGACGGTGGTGATCCTCCGACTTGCGGAAGAGCGGCAGGACGTCTTCCCAGCCCCAGCCCGGATTGCCGAGCTGGCGCCAGTGGTCATAGTCCTGGGACTGGCCCCTCATGTAGATCATGCCGTTGATCGAGGAGCATCCGCCCAGCACTTTGCCGCGCGGATAGCTGAGCGCGCGGCCGTTCAACCCCGCTTCCTCCCGGGTGCGATAGCCCCAGTCGGTGCGCGGATTGCCCATGCAATAGAGATAGCCGACCGGAATATGGACCCAGTGGTAATTGTCGGAGCCGCCCGCCTCGAGCAGGAGCACGCGGGTTTTGGGGTCGGCGCTCAGGCGATTCGCGAGCACGCAGCCTGAGGATCCCGCGCCGACGATCACATAGTCAAAGGAACCGAGAGATTTTCTGTTGGTCACGCCCGCGCACGCATCGTCCATTCACAAGAAAGATAAGCGTGCGCCAGACGGCCGCAGCCGGTCAAGATGTCAGGCTGCGGCAGCGAGACCCACATCCGGCAGGCGCGGACGCGTGGCGAGCGCCTGCTTCATCATGGTTTCGACCTCGGCCTGCTCGCCTGCCGTCAAGGCCAGGCGCGGCGGGCGGGTCAGAGCGGAGCCGCGGCCGGCGATCGCCTCGCACAATTTGATGCATTGGACGAGGTCGGGCCTGGCATCGAGATGAAGCAGCGGCATGAACCAGCTATAGATCGCCATGGCCTCGGCGAAACGGCCCTGGCGCGCCAGCCGGAACAAGGTCTCGCCCTCGCGCGGGAAGACATTGGAGAGGCCCGAGACCCAGCCCACCGCACCCACCGCGACGCTTTCGACCACGACATCGTCGAGACCGGCAAAGAGCGTGAAGCGGTCGCCGGTCATGTTCTTCAGATCGATGAAGCGGCGCGTGTCGCCGGAAGATTCCTTGAAGCAGACGATGTTCTCGACATCGGCGAGATCGGCCAGCATCTTCGGCGTCACGTCGATCTTGTAGATGGGCGGGTTGTTGTAGACCATGAGCGGCAGGCTCACCGCTTGGGCGACGCTGCGATAATGCGCCACCGTCTCGAAGGGTTTTGCCGAATAGACCAGCGCCGGCATCACCATGACGCCGTCAAGGCCGATGCGCTCGGCGGCGCGGGCAGTGTCGATGGCGAAGGGCGTCGTATATTCAGCGACCCCGCCAATGACCGGCACGCGCTTGTTGGCGACCGATTTCGCCATCTCATAGACGGCGAGCTTTTCTTCACGGGTGAGGGAGCAGCCTTCGCCCACCGTGCCGCAGACGATGAGGCCCGACACGCCGTCGCAAATGAGCCCTTCGACGACGCGCGCCGTGGCGTCGAGATCGAGGGTGACCTTACTGTCATCCTTGAACTGGGTGGTGACGGCCGGGAAGACGCCGGTCCAGGAGCAGCGGCTGGGTTTCATGGGATTCTCTCCGACAAGGGGGCGATGATGTTGCCCTCCATAGCGCAAACACCCTCTCTTGTCTACGAAATATTTTATACAATATAAAATACCAGAAGAGACATGAACTAAGGCCTGTTTACAATCATAGTAGCTGGGACGATTCCCAAATCATCGGAAATTTGATTCAAGGCTGAAAACTGGCCTTGATTCGATTGATGTTGAACGATGCGCAATGGCAGCGCATTGCGCCGGAACTGTCTGGAAAGCCGGGCGATCCCGGTCGCAGTGGACGCGATAACCGGCTCTTTGTCGAAGCAGTTCTTTGGG
>JAKATG010000006.1:0-341551 GCA_021828105.1 Pseudomonadota bacterium | reverse complement strand
TCGAGGCCTGCCACAAGGGCTGGGGCGAATCGGTGATCATCGGCGTTGCCGGCGCCGGCCAGGAGATAGCGACCCGGCCGTTCCAGCTGGTGACCGGGCGCGTCTGGCGCGGCACCGCCTTCGGCGGCGCCCGCGGCCGCACCGATGTGCCGAAAATCGTCGACTGGTACATGAACGGCAAGATCGAGATCGACCCGATGATCACCCACACGCTGAAGCTCGAGGATATCAACCGAGGCTTCGACCTCATGCATAAGGGAGAATCGATCCGCAGCGTCGTGGTTTATTGAGAAGGCCAATCTAGGGAGGTGTTACCCATGGCGATATCCATTCATCCTGCAGTAGACAATGGGATCAAGCCCGCCGCGAAGGATTTCGCGGGCGGCACGCTTCAATGCAAATGCTCGTCAAACCCCGTGACCGTCAGCATCGGCGCGCAGACCGCCCATAATCATGCCTGCGGCTGCACCAAGTGCTGGAAGCCCTCGGGTGCTGTGTTCTCGGTCGTCGCCGTCGTGCCGCGCGACAAGGTCAAGGTGACAAGCAACGAGAGCAAGCTCAAGGTCGTGGATTCCAATGCAACGATCCAGAGACACGCTTGCCAAAGCTGTGGCGTTCACATGTATGGCCGCATCGAGAATACCAAGCATCCCTTCTATGGGCTGGACTTCGTCCACACTGAATTGTCGAAGGAAAGCGGCTGGTCGCCGCCCGAATTCGCGGCCTTCGTCTCCTCGATCATCGAGTCGGGCGCAAAGCCCAGCGAGATGCCCGCAGTCAGGGCGCGGCTCAAGGAACTTGGCCTCAAGCCCTATGACTGTCTGTCGCCGCCGCTCATGGATGCGATCGCGACACACATCGCCAAGCAGGCAGGCGTGCTCAAGGAGTGACGCGATCGTTTCTCCGCGCACTGAACGCCCAAGGGCTTGAAAAGTTCCCGCGTTGCTGCAGTGCAAAGAGACCTAAGTAGGAGATGATTTTTATTGCGGAGGAAAAGTGGCGGTATATGATTCCATCATCTCGATTGTGAGAATGTTGGCTCAAGAGACCGCTGACATCTGCAATAGAGATCGGAAGAGCGTGCGCAAGAGGCGCCTTCCTGCCAAGGCGTAGAACGCCTCAACTCGACGGCATTTTTGGAAAGACGCTGTTTGGCGTTCATTGCCAAGCGGGCGGTGGATTCGTCCATCACCCGCTCTATGGGACGGTTTTTTTGGACGGGCGCTGTTTGGCAATCACTGCCAGGCAGATGCTGTGGATTTGTCCATCCACTGGGAGGAACCCTGATGCCTAAATTACTCCTGTCAGCAGTAGTGTGCCTGGGTACCGTGACAGCATTCATGTCGGGAGCAGTCAAGGCAAATGACGAGCTCCAGAAAATGTCCGAGAACCCGAAAGACTGGGTCATGCAGTCGGGCGACTACTGGAACCAACGCTACTCGAAGCTCAACCAGATTACCGCCGAGAATGTCGGGAAGCTTCAGCCCACCTGGACGTTCTCGACCGGCGTCCTGCGTGGTCACGAAGGTGGCCCGCTTGTGATCGGCGATACGATGTATGTGCATGCGCCTTATCCGAACACGGTCTATGCTCTCGATCTCACCAAGGATGGCGCGATCAAATGGGCCTATGAGCCGAAGCAGGATCCCAACGTGATCGGCGTCATGTGCTGCGACACGGTCAACCGCGGCGTGGCCTATGGCGACGGCAAGATCTTCCTCTACCAGGCCGACACGACGCTCGTGGCGCTCGATGCCAATACCGGCAAGGAAGTGTGGAAGGTCAAGAACGGCGATCCGGCCAAGGCCGAAACCGGGACCAACGCGCCGCATGTGATCAAGGACAAGGTGCTGGTTGGAATCTCGGGCGGTGAATACGGCGTGCGCGGGTCGATGACCGCCTACAACATCAAGGACGGAAAGCTCGCCTGGCGCGGCTTTTCCACCGGCCCCGATTCCGAGACGCTGATGGATCCCGAGAAGACCACACATCTCGGCAAGCCGGTCGGCAAGGATTCAGGGATCAATACGTGGGAAGGCGACCAGTGGAAGATCGGCGGCGGCACGACCTGGGGCTGGTATTCCTACGACAAGGATCTGAACCTCGTCTATTACGGGACCGGCAACCCCTCGACCTGGAATCCGGTCCAGCGTCCCGGCGACAATCGCTGGTCGATGACGATCTTCGCCCGCGACATCGATACCGGGATGACCAAGTGGGTCTATCAGATGACGCCCCATGATGAATGGGATTTTGACGGCGTCAACGAGATGATCCTTGCGGATCTCGATATCGGCGGCAAGCCGCGCAAGGCGCTCGTCCATTTCGACCGCAACGGCCTCGGCTATACGCTGGACCGCGAGACGGGCGAATTGCTGGTGGCCCAGAAATACGACCCGACGGTCAATTGGACGACCGGCGTCGACATGGATCCGAACAGCAAGAACTACGGGCGGCCCACGGTGGTGTCAAAGTACTCGACCCAAAGCAATGGCGAGGACACCAATACCACTGGCATCTGCCCGGCGGCTCTTGGAACCAAGGACCAGCAGCCGGCGGCATTCTCGCCCGACACCGGGCTCTTCTACGTGCCGACCAACCATGTCTGCATGGACTACGAGCCCTATAAGGTGAGCTACACCGCAGGCCAGGCCTATGTCGGAGCCACGGTTGCCATGTATCCGACACCTGGAAGCCATGGCGGCATGGGCAATTTCATTGCCTGGGACGCCAAGGAAGGAAAGATCGTCTGGTCCCTTCCCGAGCAGTTCTCGGTATGGTCCGGAGCGCTCGCGACCGCGGGTGGCGTCGTGTTCTACGGCACGCTCGAAGGCTATCTGAAGGCAGTGGATGCCAAGACGGGCAAGGAGCTTTACAAGTTCAAGACTCCTTCAGGCATCATCGGCAATGTCACGACCTATGAGAACAACGGCAAGCAATATATTGCCGTATTGTCCGGCGTCGGCGGCTGGGCGGGTATAGGCCTTGCGGCCGGCCTTCTCAATGCCGAGAACGCGGCGGCCTGGCATAACGCCGTCGATCAGGGCAACGTCCCCGAAGACGCAGAGAAGCAGGTCGGCACCGCCGGTCTCGGCGCGGTCGGCGGCTATGCCGGTCTTGCCAAGTACACCTCTCTCGGCGGCTCGCTGACCGTCTTCGCGCTGCCGGGCGAGTAGAACGTTCCGACAGACTGACAAAATTGGGGCCCGGTGCGTTCAGCACAATGCACTGGGCCTTTTAGTCTCTGGCGTGACAGCTGTTTCAAGAGGTGCTTCATGTTCCGTGGAATATTGGTTGCCGGATTCCTTGTTCTTGCCAGCGGCGTCGCATTTTCCGAACCGCCCGGCGATCCCAAATCGGTCGCCAGCGAGGATGGCAAATATGCGGATGCCAATGGCGACCCGACTTACAATGTCGGGCCCGACGGCACGGTCGACTGGTACACATTCTCGGGCTATCGCCGTTATCATTCCGATTGCCATGTCTGCCACGGCCCCGATGGCCTGGGCTCGAGCTATGCGCCCGCCCTTACCGAATCGGTCAAGCGCATCAGTTACGTGGATTTCATCGGCGTGGTGGCGAACGGCCGCAAGGAAGTCAACGCGGCGAAACAGAATGTGATGCCGGCCTTCGGCACCAACAAGAACGTCATGTGCTATCTCGATGACATCTACATCTATCTGAGGGCGCGCTCGACCGATGCCATCGGCCGCGGCCGCCCGGCGAAAAAGGCGGCAAAGCCCGCCTCCTTCATCGAGGCCGAAAAAGCATGCATGGGCTGATTTGCCGGACCCTCATGGCGCTGGTGATCATGGCCGCCGGCTTCGCGCTGCCGGCGGCCGCACAGCAAAAGGGATTGGGGGCCGCCATCGAGCTGGTCGATCCCACGACGTTGCGCGTCTGTGCCGACCCCAATAACCTGCCCTTCTCGAACGAGAAGGGCGAAGGCTTCGAGAACAAGCTTGCGGAACTGGTCGCGCGCAAGCTCGGCAAGTCGCTTAGCTACACCTATTTTCCGATGACGATCGGTTTCGTCCGCAACACGCTTGGCGCCCATAAATGCGATGTCATCATGGGCTATCCCCAGGGCGATGAGCTCGTGCAGAATACCAATGCTTATTACCGGACGGTCTATACTCTGATCTACAAGCCGAACCATGGGCTTGACGGACTCAAGACGCTGGCTGACCCGCGGCTCAAGGACAAGCGGATCGGCATCATCGCCGGAACGCCGCCCGCGACCAACATGGCGATCAACGGATTGATGGCGAAGGCCAGGCCCTATCCGCTGCTGATCGACACGCGCTACACCTCCTCCGCGGCGCAGATGATCGACGATCTGCATACGGATGAAATCGATGTGGCGGCGCTATGGGGGCCGATGGCGGGCTATTATGCCAAGATGTCGAAGGAGCCGCTTGTCGTCGTGCCGCTGCTCAACGAGCAGAAAGGCTCGCGCATGACCTTCCGGATCACCATGGGAGTTCGCTCTTCCGACCAGGAATGGAAGCGTACCCTCAATCGGCTGATCCGCGAAAATCAGAAAGAGATCAACGCCTTGCTCATCGAGTTCGGCGTGCCTTTGCTCGACGAGCACGATCAGCCGATCACTCAATAGGCACCAAACCTATATGTGCTTGACGTTGCGGCTGGCGCATTAGCCTGTTAAAGTGCCGCTAAGTAAGACTCCTGATTCGGGGCTCAGGCTTTAGATCAAATCGATTCAAGCTCGTGAGAGTCGCTCCATGCGCTTCGCATGTCGGCGAGAAGGAATTTTATTTGCTCAACGCTCTCATCCTCGTCTGCACGGTCCTGGTCACACCGGATCTGCGCGACTGCAATGCTACGAATGCGCGCATGGTGATCGTGGCGCCGGAAGAATTCGCAAGCCCGGTGACCTGCGCCATGTATGGCCAGGCCTATGTCGCCGGAACGTCGATCGGACGGAAGCTCGGCGAAAGCGATCGCATCAAGATCGTCTGCAGGCCGCACCCCTCGCCCGGATCACCGATAGAGGTGCGCAGCGCCGAGCCGCACGACTGACGGTCTGCTCTTTTCCAGACAATCCGTTATTGAAGCGCAGCCTCGATCGCGCGAACCAGCACGAACAGGCGTTGCTCGATCAGGACCGGCACTTCGCAGACGAAGCGCAGCGAGCGCTGGCGCTCATCGAAGACCCGCAGGCTCCAGGTGAGCTGTTCATTCATTTGGGCGAAGCTGGACTTGTCGGCATTGGCGTCCTTGCGCAGGGAATCGAGCTTCGCGGTTTCTTCGCGCAGCGCTTCCGCAAGCTGTTTCTGCTTTCGCCCATAGCGCTCGATCCCCGCGATGATATGCGAGCGCTCGCCATTGATGGTCTCGAAGAGGCCCGCGAGCAACGCCAGGAGCTTGTCCCGCTTGGCATCGCCTGAAGACGCGGCCAGCGCCGTAATGGCTTTTCGGGCCTCGTCTTCGCTGGTTCGGCGCGCCGCCAGGCGTTCGACGAGGCTTGCGATATCGGGATCCCTGCGCCACTTGCCCGAGTCGAGGTCGAGCGGCGGTCCCGACCAGACGGAAGCGAGCGAGAGCTCGGACACCTTGCGCTGGACACAAGGCCAGTCGTCCGAAGCGGCAGCATGCGCCGTCGCCGGCAAAACTGCAACAAAGGTCAAGGCAAGCCAAAGCGGGAGAGTGCCACGCCTCATTCCGATCCTCCCAATGCCGGTGCGCCGCGCCTCGCGATGAAGCCGCGCGTCGGATCATAGGCGATGATGGCGCCGATGAGGAAAGCCGCTGTCGTTGCGACGACGATGACAAGGGCTTGCCAGTTGATCTCGCCATGAAGCGAGAAGCGGATGAGCTCGACGGCGTGCGTGAACGGATTCCACTGGCAGATGTAATAGAGAAGCGGGCTCGATTCCCGCACCCGCCACAGCGGATAGAGCGCCGAAGAGGCGAAATACATGGGAAAGATCACGAAGTTCATGATCCCGGCGAAATTCTCGAGCTGCTTGATGAGCGACGACAGAAGCAGGCCGATGGATCCGAACAGGAGGCCGCATAGAATGAGGGCCGGCAGCACGGCAAGATAGCCGAAAGCCGGCGGCCTCACCTCCCACAGCCAGGCGACGGCAAGGAACACGTAGACTTGCAGGATGGATACGGCGACGCCCGCAACCAGCTTGGAGACGAGGAGATACCAGCGCGGAAACGGGCTCACCAGAAGGGTGCGCATATTGCCCATCTCGCGATCATAGACCATCGACAGCGACGACTGCATTCCATTGAAGAGCTGGATCATCGCCACCAGTCCCGGCGTGATATAGACCTCATAGAGAACATAGGTCTCGTAAGGCGGGATGATGGACACGCCGAGGACCTGGCGGAATCCGGCAGCGAAGATGAAGAGCCACAGAAGCGGCCGCACCAGTGCTGCGATGAAGCGCTCGCGCTGATGCAGGAACCGCAAGCTTTCCCGCCAGACGATGCCGGTGAGGCAAATGACATATTGCCCGACCGAGAATCCGATGCGCGGCTTCGTGGCGGGGATGCTTATCGTCATGCCGCTGCCTCGCTTGCCGCTCGCGGCCGGTCGGCGCCGGTGAGTGCTGCGAATGCCGATCTGATGTCGCGTCCGCCATGCTGGCTCACGACCTCGGCGACCGGCCCCTCGGCCAGAATGCGGCCCTGATGCAGGATCACCACACGATCCTGCATCTCCACCTCCTCGATGAGATGGGTCGCCCACAGGACGCCGATGCCTTCTTCGCTGACGAGGCGCCGCACATGGCCGATGATGTCGGCGCGCGAACGAATGTCGAGACCGACCGTCGCCTCATCGAGCAAAAGGAGATTCGGCCGGTGAAGAAGGGCGCGGGCGATTTCGACGCGGCGCATCTGGCCGCCGGAAAGGTTGCGTACCTTGTCTTTGTGCCGATCGGAAAGATCGAACCATTCGAGCATCAGGGCGGCGCGCCGCCGCCCCTCGGCGCCGGCGATGCCGTGAAGAGCTGCATGATAGGTCAGGTTCTGCATCACCGAGAGATCGAGATCGACGGTGCGCTGCTGGAAGACCACGCCCAGGCGCCGCAATGCTTCTCCCGGCAGCCGCGCCACGTCGTGACCGAAGACCTCGATCCGGCCTTCACGCGCATCATAGAGACGGGTGATCAGCGCGAAGAGGGTCGACTTGCCTGCGCCATTGAGTCCGAGCAATACGGTGAAGCCGCCGACCGGGACGTCGAAGGACACGCCGTCAAGCGCACGCCGCGCGCCGTAAGCATGACCGACATCGGTGACACCGAGCGCTGGCTTCGAGCTGTCTGCGGTCATCGGCAAAGTCGATAGTCCTCCTCTCGCGTCAGTTCGGCGCCACGACGATGCCCCATGGAAGCCCGCCGACGGTGAGCGATTTCACCGCTTCATCGGTCGCAATGTCGATGAAGGTGATGTCGTTCGACACGCCGTTGGTCGAGATCACCATCTTCTCGTCGGGCGTGATGGCGAGCTGCCAGACGCGCTGGCCAACAAGGATATACTTCTCGACCTCATAGGTCTCGCCATTGATCACCGCGACGCGATTGGCGGGACCGAGCGCGACATAGGCCTTCTTGCCGTCCTTGGTGATGCGCACGCCGACCGGCTGGATCGCTTCCGCCCTGAGACCCGGGATCTCGAAGGTGATCTTCTTCTTGATGGTGCGCGTCTTGTCGTCGATGACGCTCACCGTTCCGCCGATTTCGGCCGATATCCACACTTCCGAGCCGTCCGCCTTGTATTCGGCAAAGCGCGGACGTGAGTCGACGAGCACATTATGCGTGATCTCATGCGAGGCCGTGTCGATGAAATGCGCCATGTTCGTCGTCTCGGACGTGTTGACCATGGTCTTTCCATCCGGGCTGATCCCCATGCCTTCGGGCTCGACGCCGACCGGCACCTCGGCGACCACCGCTTTCTCCGCCATGTCGACGACGGTGATGAGGTTGTCGTCCTCATTGGCGATATAGAGCTTGCTGCCATCGGGATTGAGAATGAACAATTCGGGATCGGGACCCGAAGGCAAGGTGCCGACTTGCTCGAAGGTCTGCGCGTCGATCATTTCGACCGTGTCGTCGTCGCTGGCGCAGAGCAATATGTACTTGCCGTCCTTGGTGACGGTGATCCCCCGCGGCCGCTGGCCCACCTTGATGGTCTTGACGACCTCCATCTTCTCCGAATCGACGACGGAGATGGTGTTGTCCTTCTCGTTCGAGACGTAGACCTTGTATGCGCCGGCGGGCGTCGCCGCGACGGCGAGCGCCAAGGTTCCGGAGAACAACAACTGACTCAACTGCATGCGGGTCTTCCTTCTGTGGCTCATGGCAGCTTGCACTTCGTCTCAGGCTGATCGATGCCGAGCGTGTCGAGTTCGGAGAGCTGGTGCAGGAATCCTTCCTGCGGCGACACCGATACGACCGAGCGGGCATCGCTCAGAAGAACCGGCTGCCGGAGCTGCCAGTTCCAGCTCCGGAAGGTGACCTTCTGTCCTTTGAAGGCGGCCAGCGAAAATTGCGGCGACTTGATGTAATCCGCGATCTTCTGCACATCGCCCGAGCCGGTCCGCTGCGCCGCCTCGCCGATGATCCGCACCGCCGTCCAGGCTTGCATGTCCTTGGATTGCATGCGCCGGCCGGTTGCCTTGACGAAGCGGTTCTGGATCTGCGTCGCGCCCCATTGCTCATGCGCCGGATGCCAGCTCGAGGGCACGAGGCCGGCCGAGCCCGCGACCGGGCGCGGCACCCAGGTGCGATAAGGCAGATAGGTCGCGAAGACCTCGCTCTCATCCGCCGCGACCACGACATCATGATCGGCAGCACCTTGGGTGAAGACGGGCATCTGCCTTTGGATCTGCACCTGGCCGGTATCGGTGCGCCGGGCGCCGCCCGTGTCCTCGAAAACGCGCTCTTCGACGATCTTGGCGCCGAAGCGCTTGGCGGCGCGCCGAAGCGCATCGGCCCAGAGCTGGTCCGCCTCATGCGAGCCCCTGATCAGGAACCAGTTGCGCCACTGTTTCCAGACAAGATATTGGCCGAGCCCGTCCGCCAGCATGGTGCGCGTGGGTGCGGTGTGGAAGACATTGACGCGGCACTCCTCTTCTCTCAGCCCATCGTCGGTGGCGCCGGCATTGAAGACGAGCACATGGCGCTCGCGCACGGCATCGGCGATCTTCAGCACCATGGCGGCAGGCAGATCCACGATGAGATAGGAGAAGCCCGTATCGACAAGCTTGTTCGCGGCAGGAAGCGGATCAGCCTCGGGCGCGATCTTCACCTCTTCCAGGATGAAATTCTGCTTGAGGAATTTGCCGGTCGTATTGTTGTCGTTGATGGCGACCTTGGCGCCGCCTACCCCATCATCGGGGGGCGGAACATCGAGCACGGACAGCGCAAGCTTCTTTTCGTCGAGCCGCAAATAACCGATCCGGAATTCGATCGCCTCATTGGCGCGGGCGTTGAGCGCGCCCAAAAGCCACATCGCTGTCGCGAGAAGGAAGAGCCGACCCGGTGACATGTGTTGCATGAAACTCCACCCTCAGAAACAGCGGATCTCGGCTTCGGCTTCCGCCCGGCGCAGCTCGTCGGTCGCCTGCCGTGCCGGCGCGCTCTGGCGGAAGATGACGCCCCTCTCGCCCACGACCTGGCCCATGCTCATGAATGTCTCGGCGGTGACATAGCGCTCGTAGGGCAGGATCGAGGCGATGACGTCGATCGAGCAGGAGCATTTATCAAGCGCCTCGCGCGTCTCGCCATTCACCTTCATGCAGCCATAGACATAATCGGCCCTGGCATTCGTCGGATAGTCGTTGAAGGACTGCGCCGCGGCAGGCAGCGCTGCAACGAGGACTGCCAACGATAGGACTATCGCGTATGGAAGTCGCGAGGCTTCTCCATCATTCCCCTTCTCCCGCGCGCAGCGTGGGAGAAGGTGGCCGAGGGCCGGATGAGGGCTCTTCTGCGCAACGCGCTCTGATCTCAACGAGTATTCCTTGCGGAGACAAAGAGCCCTCACCCGCCCTTCGGGCACCCTCTTCCATTGCTTCGCAACGGGCGAGGGGAAACGTCCCGCGGCAAACAGGGCGGCAAGGAGTTTCATGGCACCGCCTCGGGAATGTTCGTCGCCCGATCGCTGCGTTTCTCGAAGCCGCGATAGTGATATGCACCATTGGGCTGGGCGGCGTCGGCCGCGGCGATGGCTTCGACGCGCTCATGAAACGGCGACTTGCAACAGACGGGATCGGCTTCCTCGGCCGCACCTGCGATCGCCAACGCCTGGCATCGGCATCCGCCCCAGTCGATCTCGCGGCGCTCGCAGCTGCGGCAGGGCTCGCGCATCCAGCCCGTGCCCCGGAACGCATTGAAGGCCGGAGAGGCGGCCCAGATTTCGGCGAGGCTCCTGTCCTTGACGGTCCAGAATTCGAGACCTTGTATCGTCTCCGCCGCATGACAAGGCAGCACCTTGCCTGACGGCGTCACATTGAGCGACTGGCGTCCCCAGCCGCCCATGCAGGCCTTGGGATAGCGGGCATGGTAATCCGGCACGACCGCATCGATGACGATCGTTCCGGCATATTCGCGGCGCAGGCGTTCGACGGTCGCAACCGCGGCCAGCGTCTCTTCGCGGGTCGGCATGAGGAGGCTGCGGTTCTTGAGCGCCCAGCCGTAATATTGCGCATGGGCGATTTCCACGCGCTTGGCGCCGAGATCGACGGCGAGGCGCACGAAATCCTCGATCTCCCCGATGTTGCGGCGATGGATCACCGCATTGAGCGTCAAAGGGATATCAAGGCGCGTCACCAGCCGCGCCGTTTCGAGCTTCTGAGCCAGCGCCCCGTCGAGGCCGCCGATCAGGTCGTTCGTCTCGGGCCTCGTCGCCTGGAAGGACAGCTGCACGTGATCGAGTCCCGCTTCGGCCAAGGCCGTCATCTTCGCCTCGTCGAGGCCTATGCCTGAGGTGATGAGATTGGAATAGAGGCCGAGTTCCGCGCAAGCCCGCACGATGACGGCAATATCCTTGCGCGAAGTGGGCTCGCCGCCCGAGAGATGCACTTGGATGACGCCGAGCCGGGCCGCCTCGGCGAGCACGCGCAGCCAGGTCTCGGTGTCGAGCTCCTGCGAGCGGCGGTCGAGCTCGACCGGGTTCGAGCAATAGGGGCAGCGCAGCGGACAGCGATGCGTCAACTCCGCCAGCATTCCCGTCGGCGCTGCGATCCTCTCCGTCATAGCTCGATGATCCGTTTGGCCGCGAGCCCGCTCAGGAACTCGCGCACGTCGCTCGCCACCTCTTCGCGCGCGGCGCCGAAGGATTGAGTGAGATCGTCGATGATCGCATCGAGCGTCGTCTTGCCGTCGCAGCGCTTGAGGATTTCGAGCGCGATGCCGTCGGGCTTGAGGATCCGTTCGGGCGCCAGCAGCATCCACTGCGAACGAACATCGTCATAGCGCAGCCGCACACCGCGCGGCAGCCGCGGGATGATGTCGCCGGAGATCGCAGCCGCTTCGGTCATGATGAAGCCTCCGGCTTGAAGGCGCCGGGCGGGACATGACCCGGCTCGACATAAGCGTGATGCAGCGCGTCGAGCTGCACCCACAACACCTCGCACTTGAATTTGAGAGCGGCGAGAACGGCATCCTGCTGGTCGGGCCGGCGCGCATGTGATTTCACATAATTGAGAGCGAAATCCGCATCGCGCGGGGCCTGGGTCAGGCGCTTGTCGAAATAGGCCAGTGTCTCTTTGGAAATGAAATCATAATTCGCCAGCATCCCGCTCACTCTTTCGGCGATGATGCTCGGAGCGAACAGCTCGGTGAGCGATGAGGCGATCGCTTCGAGCAGGCTCCGTTCGCGCACGAAATGGACATAGGCGTCGACCGCGAACCGCGTTGCCGGAAGGATGCCGCGGGTCGAGGTGACATAGTTTTGACTGAGGCCCAGCCCATCGGTGAGCGCCAGCCAGCGCACCATGCCGCCGTCATTCTCAGCTTCGCCGTCATGGTCCACGATACGCTGGCGCCAGATGCGCCGCAATTGCGGATCGTCCATTCTCGCCATGATGGCCGCATCTTTCACCGGGATCATGCTCTGATAGTAGTAGCGATTGAGCGCCCAGGCCTGGACCTGGCCGCGGTCGAGCTTTCCCGAATGCAGAAGCCCATGGAACGGGTGCAGGTGGTGATAGCGCTCGGTGCCGATCGCGCGCAGATGCTCTTCAAGCTGGCCCGGGCTCAGCAACGTCGTCACAGCTCGATCTCCATTCCATCATAGGCGATCTCCCAGCCGGCTGCCTCGGCCTGGCGCCGCTCGGGCGTCCCGTCGATGAGAACCGGATTGCTGTTGTTGATGTGGATGAACACCTTGCGTTGGATGCCGAGATCGCCGAGCCCTGCAATCGAGCCCTCAGGACCCGACATCGACACATGTCCCATCCGGCGGCCGGTCTTGCTGCCGATGCCTTGCCGGATCATCTCGTCATCCTGCCAGAGCGTGCCGTCGAACAGGACGAGCGGCGCATTCTTGAGCCGGGCGCGGAGTGCCGGATCTATGTCGGCGCATCCCGGTATGTAATAGAACTGCGTCTCTCCCTTGGAGATCTTGAGGCCGATCGTCGATTGCCATTCGCCCTTAGTCTCGGGTGCATCGGATTCGCGATAGAGCGGAACCTTGCCGGCGACGGTGAAGGGTTCGATCGTGAGCCCGTCGGCCATGACGACAGGTCTGTCGAGCTCGACGCGCTTTCGCGGCACGATGCTTTCATCGACCGCGGCAAAGATTTGATTTCGTCCGATTTCAGCAAGCACAGCCGTAGTTCCAAAGATCACAAAGGGCTGGCTTTCCCGAAGGCTCAGCAGTCCGGCGACGTGATCGATATCGCCATTGGTGAGAAAAACCCCCTCGATCGGTGAGCCCCGTTTCGTCCCTTGAGGGTGAAGCGCACGTGTCTGGAGGATCTGCAGCCGCACATCCGGCGAGCAATTGAGCAAGAGCCATTTCTCGCCACTGGCTGACACGGCGACAGAGGACTGTGTCCGTGCTCGCACCCGAGGGTCACCCTGCCAGAACAGGGCACATGCCTCGCAGCCGCAGTTCCATTGCGGGAAACCTCCGCCCGCCGCTGAACCCAGCACGATGATCCGCACCCGAGCCATCACAGGATGACTCGAGCGCCGCGATCACATTCGAAGATCAGAGTTCGGCCGGGAAGTAGTCGTTGATTTCCAGACCAATGCACACTTCTTCGATAGTCGGTTTCACCCACTTCATGGTGTCCTCCATCGCAAACCCGCCGTGGCTGGCGTTCCATTTTCTACATCCGCGAGTATAGCAGCATTGGCATCTAAGTCCACAGAATCCAGTGGAAAAACCGATGGTTACGCTACGGTAGATCACTGCGACTTTGGTGGCATTTGATGGCCGGCGAGAGCCGTTTCAGCAATCTCGATCCGTTGTTTGCCACTCGGGGCATTCGTCACGCGCTCACGCGCCAATGCACACTTCAGAGCGTGGGAAGAACCCGGCGAATGTGATCGGCAAATGCGTCGATCGCCGGCGACGGTTCGGGCTGGGCGATGGCGATCAGGACACCCAGGCGCGGCAGGCCCGGCAGGGGCTTGTCGAGGATGAAAAGATCGGATGGAACCGCTTCTTGGGTCATGACGCTGATCGCGAGACCCGACCGCGCGACCCCGACCAGTCCCGCAATACTGTTGCTCGCATAGGAGATTTTATATTTCATCCTGGCGCGGTCCATGGCATCGCAGGCCGCGCGATGGTCCATCGCATTCGACGCCGGCAAGGCCAAGGGCACGGTATCGCCGAAGCCGTGAAGCTCGAGAGTGGGCTTGCTGCCGACCCAGACCAGCGACTCCGCACGCACCACACCCCTCGGATCGGCGAGATTCAGCGTGGAGATGAGCGCAAGGTCGATCTGCCGGGACGCCAACAGAGTCAGGAGCTCGACCGTCGGCGCCGATACGACCTTGATTTCGACATCGGGATGGATGGCGCCGAAGGTCTTCAGCAGAGTCGGGAAGAACGCGATCAGATAATCCTCAGGCGAGCCGAAGATCAGCGACCCGCGCAATCCGCGGTTGGAGAACGCCGACAAGGCCTCGTCATGGATTTTCAGGATGCGCTCGGCATAGGCCAGGAATCGCTCCCCTCCCCCGGTGAGCCGAACCCCGCTCCCGCTGCGATGCAGGAGACTTTGGCCGACGATCTCCTCGAGCCGCTGCATTTGCATGGTGACTGCCGATTGGGTTCGTCCGACCTGGACCGCCGTCGCGCTCAGCGATCCGGAATGCGCGGCATGGACGAAAGTGACCAGAAGCCTGAGGTCGATGGGTGGCTGCATATCAATTTAACTTATATCCGATACCAAATACTATCAATTTTACTGAGACCAGGCCAGCCGATAATCTCTTTCGATGGACACATTGACCCCCAGACCATCCAAGAATGACGATCGCGGCTTCTGGTCGTCGGCGGACAAGCACTTGATCAGATATGGCGGGAAATTCGATCCCGCCATCATCGAGCATGCGAAGGGAAGCTTCGTTTACGACGCCGACAACCGGCCGATCCTCGATTTCACATCGGGCCAGATGAGCGCGCTGCTCGGCCATTCGCACCCGAAGATCGTGGCGGCGGTCCGCCATCAGATCGACAGGGTTGCACATCTGTTCAGCGGCATGCTGTCCTGGCCGGTGGTCGAGCTTGCCGAACGTCTGGCGGCGCTGGCGCCCGGTTTGGACAAGGCCCTGCTGCTGTCGACCGGTGCCGAATCCAACGAAGCCGCGATCAGGATGGCGAAGCTCGTCACCGGCAAGCATGAGATCGTTGCCTTCAGCCAGAGCTGGCACGGCATGACCGGCGCCGCCGTCTCGGCGACCTACAGCGCGGGCCGCAAGGGTTTCGGCCCGGCGATGGTCGGATCGCTGGCCATCCCTGCGCCCAATGCTTTTCGACCGCGTTTCAAGAATGCGGACGGCACGCTCGATTGGCAGACCGAGCTCGATGACGCCTTCATGCTGATCGACAGCCAGTCCACCGGCAGCCTGGCTGCGGCCATCGCCGAGCCGATCCTGTCGAGCGGCGGCATGATCGAATTGCCGCGCGGCTATCTCGCGGCCCTGAAGAAGAAATGCCATGAGCGTGGCATGCTGCTGATCCTCGATGAGGCGCAGACCGGAGTCGGGCGAACCGGCGACATGTTCGCTTTCCAGAGAGACGGCGTCACGCCCGACATACTCACGCTCTCCAAGACCATTGGCGCGGGCCTTCCCCTGGCTGCCGTCATGACGACATCCGAGATCGAAGCCGCCGCTCATCAGAAGGGTTTCCTGTTCTACACGACTCACGTTTCGGACCCGCTGCCGGCCGCCGTCGGCCTGGCGGTGCTCGACGCGGTGAAGGAGGAACGGCTGGTCGAAAGGGCGCGCGAGCTGGGCAAGAGATTGTCCGATGGTTTGCTGGCGCTCAAGCAACGCTATCGCTGCATCGGCGATATTCGCGGCCGCGGGCTGATGCTCGGCGTCGAGATCGTCGCGGATGGCCCGGGCAAGAAGCCGGATCAGGAGCTGGGCGCAAGGATAGCTGCCGAAGCCTTCCGGCGCGGCTTGAGCATGAATATCGTGAAACTTCCCGGCATGGGCGGGGTGTTTCGGATCGCGCCGCCGCTGACGATTTCCGAAGCCGAAATCGATCTCGGGCTCGGCATCATGTCCGAAGCGATCGAGCATGAGCTGGCAAGGAATTGAGGTGGACACGACCAACACAGTTCCGCAGGGAGCCATCAGGGTGCTTGTCGCCAAGCTCGGCCTCGACGGCCACGACCGGGGCGCCAAGGTGGTGGCGCGCGTCCTGCGCGATGCCGGAATGGAAGTGATCTACACCGGACTCTACAAGACGCCGGATCAGGTGGTCAGCGCGGCAATAGAAGAAGATGTCGATGTGATCGGGGTCAGCCTTCTGTCCGGCTCGCATGTGCCGCTGTTCCGCGAGCTGTGCAAATGCCTGCGCGACAAGGGCGCCGACCATATTTTCGTCGTCGCCGGCGGCGTCATTCCGGAGCGCGACTATGAGTCCCTGATGGAATCAGGGGTGGACGTCATCGTGCCGCAGGAGGCGCGCGCCGAGCTGATCGTCTCGAGCATCGCCGGGCTGATCGCGGCCCGTGGAAACCGATGAAACTGTTCTCTGAGCAAGCGCTCCAGCGCCTTCGGGCAAACGAGGCCGAGTGGGAAAGGAACGAGCTTGCCGCCGCGCTGAAGACCAGGCCGGAGGAGCGGTCCGAATACCAGACGGATTGCGGCCTTCCGCTCAAGCGGGTCTATACCGCCGCCGATGTCGCGGATATCCCTGAGGACGATCTGGGGCTTCCTGGCGCCTATCCCTTCACCCGCGGTGTCTATCCCACGATGTATCGCGGGCGGCCGTGGACCATCCGGCAGGTTGCGGGCTTCGGCAATCCCGAAGCGACGAACCAGCGCTACAAGTACATGATCAACGCCGGCCAGACCGGACTGTCGACCGATTTCGATCTGCCGACCCTACTCGGCCTCGATTCCGATGATCCGATGGCTTTCGGCGAGGTGGGCCGTGTCGGTGTCGCCATCGACACCATCGAGGACATCGACCGCCTTTTCGACGGTATCGATCTCGAAAAAATCTCGGTTTCCCTGACCATCAACCCATCGGCCTGGGTGATCTATTCGATGTTCGTCGCCGTGGCCGAGGAGCGCGGCTGCGACCTGCGGAAGATCGCCGGGACCTTGCAGGCGGATCCGTTGAAGGAATATGTCGCCCAGAAGGAATGGATCTATCCGGTGCGGCCCGCCGTCAGGCTGCTGCGCGACCTGATCGTCCACAGCACCAGGACGACCCCGAAGATCAATCCGATCAGCCTGAGCGGCTATCACCTCTCCGACGTCGGCGGAAATGCGATCCAGGAAGTCGCCTTCATCCTGGCTTTCACCATCGCCTATTGCGAGGAAGTCATCGCCGCCGGCATGGACATCGACGATTTCGCGCCGCGGCTGTCCTTCTTCTTCATCAGCCATCAGGACTTCTTCGAGCAGATCTGCAAGTTCCGCGCGGCCAGGCGCATCTACGCCAAGATCATGGCGCAGCGCTTCAAGGCCAGGAAGCCGGAATCGATGCGGCTTCGGGTGCATGTCCAGACCGCGGCGATGAGCCTGACGAAGGTCGAGCACCAGAACAACTTGATGCGCACCGCGATCCAGGCCTTGGGGGCGGTCCTTGGCGGCTGCCAGAGCATGCACACCAATGGCCTGGACGAGGCTTTCGCCATACCGACCGAGGAAGCGATGAAGCTCGCCATCCGGACCCAGCAGATCATTCGCGATGAAATCAACGTGACATCGGTCATCGACCCGCTCGGCGGCTCCTATTTCGTCGAGCGCCTGACCTCCGACATGGAGCAGGCCATCTGGAAGGTGCTCGACGAGGTCGACGGACGCGGCGGCGCGGTCAAACTGGTGGAGGAAGGCTGGTTCCAGCAGGAGCTGGCCGACTCCGCCTATGCGACCTTCAGGAAGATCGACAGCGGCGAGAAGGTTTCTGTCGGGGTCAATCGCCATGTCGATGCTCAGAGCGACAAGGCGGATGTCGATATCCATCCCTATGATGAGCAATGCACCGCGCTCCAGATCGAGCGATTGAAGAAGGTGCGCGCCAATCGGGACAACCGGCGGGTCGAGGCGCTTTTGAATGAGCTTAAGCTCGAGGCCCGGTCCGACGATGTCAACTTGCTGCCCAAGACTATCGAGCTCGTGAAGGCGAGAGCGAGCCTTGGCGAGATCTGCGGCGCGCTCCGCGATGTCTGGGGCGCATACAAAGAACCTTTGATCGTCTGAGGAAATCTCCATGCCGAAAGCCGTCATCGCGCGCCACGACGGGCCTGTTGTCTGGATCAGGCTGAACCGGCCCGAGCGCTTGAATGCCATGAACAAGGAGCTCGTCGAAGAGCTGTCCCGCTCCCTCGATGCGGCGGAAGCAGACGAAAAGGCGCGGGTCGTCATCATCCATGGTGAAGGCAGGGCCTTCTGCTCGGGTGACGACCTGAAGGATCTCGATGCGCAGACCGCATCGGAAGAGGCGACCCAGGCCTGGGTCGACGCCATTCAGCGGGTCACCCTGCAGATCATGCAGTCCCGGAAAGTCATCATCGCGGCGGTGCATGGCTGGTGTGTCGGCGGCGCGCTCGAATGGGCCATCAATTGCGACTTCACCTTGTTTGCCGACAATACGCGATGGTTTTTTCCCGAAGTGACCTATGGCCTGTTCGTCACCGGCGGCGTGACGGCGCTTCTGACCAAGCAGGCGGGTCCGCAGGTCGCCAAGGAATTGATGATCCTCGGAGAGCGTCACGATGCGAAGAAGGCGCTCGAGGTCGGCATCGCATGGCGGATCGTCCCCGAGGCTGAATTGCTGGGCGAAGCGCAGAAGCTCAGCCGTCTGATCGCCGAGCGCCCCGCCGGTGCCGTGGCCGACATGAAACAAGCGATCAATGAAGGCTTCCACTCTTCCCTCGCCGACGCCATGGCGCTCGAAACCAAGGCGACCGTCCGTGGCTTTCTGTCGCCCGAAGCACAGGCGCGGGCAAAGGAATTTTGAAAACACTCATGCTGTATCGACTCGCGACTACTATCTCCGATATTCCCGGCATGAGCGACAACGATATCGAGAGCCGGGTGCTGCCCAGAATACTGTTGCGCCAGGCCGAACGGCTTGGGGCAAAGGACTTCCTCAACATCTCAGGCAGATCGGCAAGCTTCGAGGAGGTCCTGACACTCTCGCGCAAGCTCGCCGGCGGTCTTTACAGGTTGGGCGTGCGCCGCTCCGACCGGGTCGCGATCCTTTTGCCGAATTGCTTCGAGTTCGTGGCAGTGTGGTTTGCCGCTTCCATCCTGGGGGCGATCGAGGTTCCGAGCAACCCGGCCTTGAAAGGCGACCTTCTGTGTCACAACCTGAACAATTGCGGCGCGGAGATCCTCATCGCCGATGCGAGCGGGCTCGGCGAGATCGCCAAGGGGCAAGGCAATTTGCCTGGCATCAGGACGCTTATCCTCGTCGGCGCTGATCCCAAGGAAGCGAGAGCCGCCGGCATCACGATCGATCGGATCGTTGCATTCGAGGAATGCCTCGGCCCTGAGATCGACCCCGTTCCGGCTGACGTTCATTACAGCGATCCGATGGCCATTCTCTACACGTCGGGGACGACCGGGCCGGCCAAAGGCGCGCTCATGTCCCATCACCACTGTTATTCCTGGGTTGTCGCGATGGCCCGCAACCTGGGCTATACGGAGCGCGACAGCTACTTCACGTCTTTGCCGCTCTTCCACACCGACGCTCAGATGTTCGGTGTCTATATGCCGCTCGTCTATGGCACCCAGGCGACATTGGTGGACGGCTTCAGCGCTTCGCGATTCTGGGATCAGCTTCGCTTGAGCGGCGCGACCGCGACCAATCTCCTGGGCGCAATGGCGGTCATACTCATGCGCCAGCCGGCCTCAGAGCGCGATCGGGACAATCCGGTCCGGGTGTGCCAATGCATTCCCATGGTGCCGGAGAAGGAGGCTTTCGAGCAGCGCTTCGGCATCAAGCTGGTCACGGGCTACGGGCAGACGGAGACCAGCTTCGTGACCTATGACACGGTCGATGAGTCACGGCCGGGATCCTGCGGCCGGGTTGCTCCCGATTGGGAAGTCGCGATCGTCGATGCGACCGACCGGCAGCTAGCGCCCGGCACGGTCGGTGAGATCGTCGCGCGCCCGAAGAAGAGCTGGTCGATGTTTTCGGGCTACTACCGCGCCGAGGCCAAGACGGTGCAGACCCTGAGAAACCTCTGGTATCATTCCGGCGATGCGGGCCTCATGGACGAGGACGGATGGCTCTATTTCAAGCACCGTCTGAATGAAGCGATCCGGCGCCGCGGCGAGAACATTTCGGCCTATGAGCTCGAAAGCATCGCCGAAAAGCATCCCGATATCGTGGAAAGCGCCGCTTTCGGCATCCCCTCGGAGCTCACCGAAGAGGACATCATGGTCGTGGCGGTCCGTGAAGGGGGATCGACGATGGAACCGGCCGATCTGCTGGCGCATTTCGCCGAGCTGGCGCCCCGCCACATGATCCCGCGCTATATCGAGATCACCGACACGCTGCTTCCCCGAACCCCGACGGAGAAGATCGCGCGAAGCGAGCTCAGGCAGCGAGGGGTGACAGCCGCGACCTTCGACCGCGGAACACGATAATGGATATTCCCAAGTCACTCTTCCTGTGAAGCTGGCTGCGCTGACAGGCTTACAAAGCCTTTGCGATGCCAGAGCAAGCAGCGATCCGCGTTCTTGTTGGGAAGAAGGATGTCATGGATCATGGCCACGACGATGGTGTGGCTGAACCCGTCATGGGTCGCCGAGATGCGGCAGTCGAAGGCGACGGATGCGCCGGCGAGAAGCGGCGCACCGGTTTCCTGAAAACTCCACAGCGCGCCCTCGAACCGGTCCGCGCCCTTCGCCCGGGCGAAGTGATCCGCAAAGGCCAAGAGCGTGTCCGGGATGACGGAGACTCCGAGAAATCCCTGCCGCATGATGACATCATGGGCAGAGGCGCTCTTGTTGATACAGACGATGAGTGACGGCGGATCCGCGGAGAGACTGCACACCGCCGTCGCCATGAGGCCGCTCGGCACCCCATCCTCGATCGTCGTGATCGCCGTCACTGGCCCGGCAAAACGCTGCATCGCTTCCCTGAAGTCGTCCGACCTGATCATGGCAATGCCCTCTTTGAGTTAGATCGCGTCCATCGTGATGAAGCGCGTGGTCAGATAGGCCTCGAGGGCTTCGCTCCCGCCTTCATAGCCGTGGCCCGAGTCCTTCACCCCGCCATAGGGTGTTTCCGGCAAGCCCAGACCGATGTGATTGATGGTCAGCATGCCGGCCTGGATGCCCTGGGCAAGGCGTCGGACCGTCGCGGCACTCGTCGTCCAGGCATAGGAGCCGAGGCCGAAGGGCAGCCGGCTCGCTTCCTCGATGGCTTCGTCGAGATCCACGAAGGACCTGATCCAGGCCACCGGGCCAAACGGCTCTTCATTCATGGCCCGCATGCGGCTTGTGACTTCGGTGACGACCGTCGGCGCAAAGAAATACCCCGTATTGCCGATGCGTTTTCCGCCCGTTGCGACGTTTGCTCCCTTTGCGGTCGCATCCTCGATCAGCGCTTCGACCGCTGCCCTGCGCCGCTCGCTGATCAGCGGTCCCATTTGCGTTCCTTCGGCGAGGCCGTCCCCTACTTTCAACGCCTCGACCTTTTTCAGATAGGTCTCGACGAACTGGTCATGCACCCGCGACTGGATGAGGAAGCGGGTCGGCGAGATGCAGACCTGGCCGGCATTCCTGAACTTGGCGCCGACAAGCGCTGTGGTCGCTGCTTCGATATTGGCATCATCGGCGATGATGACCGGCGCGTGCCCGCCCAATTCCATCGTCACGCGCTTCATATGGAGGCCGGCCAGGCTTGCGAGCTGCTTGCCGACCGGGACGGATCCCGTGAAAGAGATTTTGCGGACCGCGGGATGCGGAATGAGGAACTGTGAAATTTCCGCTGGCGTGCCGAAGACCAGGTTGGCGACGCCTGCAGGCAGTCCGGCCTCCTGCAAACAGCGAAAAAGGACGGCTGGCGCGGCTGGCGCCTCTTCCGGACCTTTGACGATAATGGAGCAGCCCGCGGCCAGTGCCGGACCGAGTTTGCGCACGATCTGGCTCATGGGAAAATTCCAGGGCGTGAAGCCGACGCTCGGACCTACCGGATCCTTTATCGTGACTTGCTGCACGCTGCAGGAGCGGGCGGGAATGGTTCGGCCATAGGTCCGCCGGCCCTCTTCGGCAAACCAGTCGATCAGGTCGGCGGATGAGCCGACCTCAAGCCGCGATTCCGCCAGCGGCTTGCCTTCATCCGTCGTCAACAGGCGGGCTGCGTCTTCGAGCCTTTCGCGCAGCAGTGCCGCGGCCTTGCGCAGGACCTTGTACCGTTCGAATGCCGAAGTCTTCGCCCAGACGATGAACCCGGCGGCTGCGGCGGCAACAGCCCTTTCAAGATCGCCGATGGATGCATGGGAAACAGCACCGATGACGTCGCCGGTTGCCGGGTTCGTCACGGCAATGGTGCGCCGATCCGAGCTGTCGCACCATTCGCCATTGATGAAGAGTCGTGTGTCCGGATAGTTCAACGGTTCCTCCGCTTCGCTGCGCAATGCCTTCAGCTCCTTCAGCAATTGACATGCCAGCAGGTTAATCGATTGAAATCAGAGGATTTTGTTCGTTTGCGGAAGAACTGTAATGGCCCGTCTCCCGCAAGCGAGTCTCATGAGTGAGACTCGCTTGCCAGGCAAACTTGACTTGCGTCGGCTCCAAACCCTTTAATGCAAGCGAGGAAACGAACCGGCATGCATGATCTGGAGCAGCATTTTCGCCTGATCGAAAGAACGGTTCTCGCCGGGCCCAACAAGGCCGACGCGACTTGGCGCACCGCCTCATGGTCTCGCTGCCTGCAAGACTACAAGCTCAATCCGTCGGCAACCGGACTTGTGTGTCTGACGTCAAGGGAGGTGCGAGAGGAAATCGAGATCTATGGCGAGAACCTGTCGTTGGCCGAAACTGAACTCGAATCGACCCTCTCCATGATCGAAGGCGGCGGCTACAGCGCTCATATCGCCAATCGGAACGGCATCATCATCGCCGAGCGGCAAAGCAAGGATTCCACCTACAACTGCAGCTTGGACAGGGTAGGCGCCGTTTGGAGCGAGGAAATAGGCGGAACAAACGGGATCGGCACATCGCTGCGCGATATGCGGCCGACAACGGTCTATCTCACCGATCATTTCTACGCCAACCTCACCGGGGAAGCCTGTGCATCCGCGCCATTTTTCGACCCCTATGGCGAGATTCTGGGGGTGGTCAATCTCTCGACGCGAAATCCCGGTGTTCCGCACTTGGCCCACAGGGTCGTCTTCGGCGTCGCGCAGGCAACCGCGGACCGGTTGGAAACGGCATATTTCCGCAATCTGTTTCACGATTTCCATACGCTGGCGGTGACGGCAGACCATCTGTCATCGGCGATATTCGCCGTCGATTCGGATTTCAGGATCATTGGCGCCACGCGCAGTGCGCGCCGGCATTTCAAGATCGACGACTCGGCCATCGGCGCGCGGTCGCTTTGGGCGATTTTCGAGAAGGTCAGGGGCAACCCATCGCTTGACCAATTGGCCGAGAGGCCCCGGGAGTTGCGCCACCTGGAGACCGGTGCGGCAGCGACTGTGGCCTTGCGCAGGCCCGTCTCGGCGAAGCATACGGTTCCAACGCAAAAGCAGCCCTCATCGAAGCTTTCGCAGCGGCCGAAGGGGGCAAGGCGCGCCATCACATTGGCTGAGTGCGCCGGCAGCGATCCGCAGATGAATCGGAGTATCCGCATCCTGCAGAAGGTTTCCGGCACTGGTCTGCATTTGCTGCTCCTGGGCGAGACCGGCGCGGGAAAGGACACGCTCGCTCGCGCATTGCACATTGAAGGCAGCAGAGCCTCCGGGCCATATGTCGCCTTCAACTGTTCCGCCATGCCGGAATCCCTGATCGATTCAGAGTTGTTCGGCTACAGCGCCGGCGCCTTTACCGGCGCCAGCAAGGACGGCAATAGTGGCCGGATCGTCGAGGCCGACAAGGGCACATTGTTCCTCGACGAGATCGGCGACATGCCCGTGCATCTGCAAACGCGCTTTCTCAGGTTCCTGGAAACGCAGGAGGTCATGCCGCTCGGCGGCGGCAAGCCTCGCCATGTCGACGTCCAGATCATTGCCGCGACGCATCAGGACCTGCAGGCGAAAGTCGCCGCCGGCACGTTCAGGCAGGATCTGTTCTATCGCCTGGCGGGCACGGTGGTCACCCTTCCCGCCTTGCGCGAACGCACCGATCTTCGCGAGATCATCGTAAACCTGCTGGCCATGGTTTCGGAAGGGGCGCCGGTGCCGATTTCCGATCCGGCCATGCAGCAACTGCTGTCCTATTCCTGGCCGGGCAATGTCCGCGAGCTTCGCAATGTGCTGACCCGCGCGGCGCGGCTCGCTGAAAAGGTGATCCAACCTGACGACCTCATGCTGACGCCCGCTTATTCCGCTTCCAATGCCGCCTTTTCGAACTTGCGCGACTTGCCTGGACGAGACGAGCCCCTTGCGTCGGTCTCGAGCCGGCAGGCATCGGACCTTGCCGTCCGGGATGCCATCTTCGCTGTGATTGGGCGCCATGGATCGGACGCCATCGCCTGCAGCAAGGCGCTCGGCATCAGCCGGGCGACGCTCTACCGAAAGCTCCGGCAATACGGACTCTCATTGACCGACAACTGAAGCTGACGCCCCCTATCGCGTTCCGATCTTGAGTCCAAGATAGCCGGGAGCGGCGGCCAGGGCGCGGGCCAGGAATGGCGCGGGCCGGCGCGCATCCTCGGCATCCTCGCAAGCGACGATGGCGTTCCGGATGGCACGTCCGCCCCAATAGCGGAAAGGCTCGGGCGGAAACGCCAGGCGGTCGCGCCGGCAGAAGGGCGACGTCGACCATTTGTCCTTGGTATCGAGCACGAGGGAAGCGAGGCATTCGCCCGCGATGACCGTGGCGTTCACGCCATGGCCGGAATAGCCCGAGCCGTAATGGATCCGCGTTCCAGGAATGGTGCCGAAGCAGGGAATTCTGTCCGAGGTCACCTCGATGGGAAAGCCCCAGCGCGCGGCAATGCCGCTGCCGAGGTCGGGAAAGAAGCGCTGCAATCCCACTTCCGCTCGTCGCAGGCTTGCCGCATCGTCACGCAGTTGCGCGGCGGCATGGGTGCACCCTTTTTCCAACGGTCCCGAGCCCGATCCCATGAGGATTCGACCATCGGGCGTGCGGCGGAAATAATGGGTGAACATCCTGAGGTCCGCAATGCCACGGGCCTGGGCATAATTCATCCGCGCCAGGAGCTCAGGCGCCGGCTCGGACATGACCGGAAAACTGGAAAACAGCGACGTGCCGCGCGCCACGTCGGGGATCGACATTGTCCCCGTATAGGTGGCAAGGACGACATCTCTCGCACTCAGCGCCCCGCCGGCTGTCGTGACCAGGCAGGGACTTCCCTTTGCGATGGACGTCACCGGCGTCTGCTCGAAAATCCGCACGCCGGCCTGCACCACAGCGTCGCGCAGCTTCCGGCAAAGCCGCGCCGGATGGACGGTGGCGCCTTCTTCGAACAACAGCGCCTCGTCGAAGCGGGGCGAGTCGCAATAAGCCGCCACTTCCTCCTTCCGGAGGTGGCGGAGCGTCGACTCGATACCTAGCAGCCTGGCCGTGGAAAGATATTGGCGAAGTTTGATGCTCTGATAGGCCGAGGTGGCGACCCGCAAATATCCTTTCTCCGTCCACCACACGTCCAGTCCTTTGGCGGCCGCGAGCTTCCGCAACCGTTCCTGAGCTGTTGTCCCCAGCCGCGCGATCTCGACGCATTTGTCGGGACCAAAAAGCGAGAGGAGTGTCGGCAGCGCGCTCCAATAGCCGTGGACATTGCCGCCATTGCGGGAGCTGGCGCCGTCACCGCAGCGATAAGAGTCGAGGATGACGACGTCCAGTTCCGGATGGCGCTCCTTCAGGATGAACGCGGTCCACAATCCCGTAAACCCGCCACCGACGATAACCACATCCGCCGAGACCTGTCCGCTGAGGCCCTGCGCTGCGTCTTGGGGAAAAGACTCCCTCATCTCGCGCTGCCACCAGGAGAATTGGCTGGCCACATCCGCCGGCACGGCGGGAAGCAATTGCATCTTCAGGGGGTCCGCCGTCATTCTATTTTCTGTTGCCGCGGATGAAATCCGCCGCGCGCTCGCCGACCATGATGGCCGGCGCGTTGAGGTTGCCGGAAGGCACCCGGGGGAAGACCGATGTATCCGCCACGCGCAGCCCGTCGATACCCCTGACGCGAAGCTCAGGATCGACGACCGCCATATCGTCTGTTCCCATCCGGCAGGCACCGCAAGGGTGCAGCGCGCCTTGGCCGGATTTGCGCACAAACTCCATCCTTTCGGCCTTCGTCTTGAGGATGCTTCCCGGCCGGTAAGGCTGCGCGATGTATTTGGCGATGGGCTTCTGCTGCAGGATCTCCTGAGCCAGGCGCACGCCCTCGGAGAGACCGATCACGTCATATTCCTCCGCGAGGTAATTGGGGTCGACGATGGGAAATACATCGGGGGCGGCGCTGCGCAGGGCGACATGGCCACGTGATCTCGGACGCGACAGATAGACATTCGTCGTGCATCCATTGCCGCTGGGCGCGGAATCCGAGCCTTCTTCGACCCCGGCTCCCGGAAGGAAATGGAACTGCAGGCCGGGCAGACTGTCGGCTGAATCCGTGTACCAGCATAGTCCGCCCTCGCAGATATTCGAGGTCGCGGGTCCATTGCGGAACAGCACATATTGCAGGCCGGCCCAGGCCTGCCAATGAAGCTTCTTGTACTTGTCGTAGCTATGCGGGCCGTTCAGGTCGTAGATCAGGAACATGTCGAAGTGATCCTGAAGGTTCTTTCCGACACCCGGAAGGTCGTGCCGCACCTCTACGCCAACCTCGCGCAGGTGATCGGCGGGTCCCACTCCCGACAGCATCAAGAGATGCGGCGACCCGATCGCGCCGGCGCACACGATGACCTCTTTTGCCGCCAGCGCTCTGGTGACGGTTCCGTCTTTGATATATTCGACTCCGACCGCCCGGTTGTTTTCGATCAGCAGGCGAAGAGTCTTGGCCTTGGTGAGCACCTTGAGAGTCTTGCGGTTGCGAGCGGGACGCAAATAGGCCTTGGCTGCGCTGCATCGCAACCCATCCTTCATGGTGACTTGATAGAATCCGACGCCGGCCTGATCGCCCGAATTGAAATCGGGATTGAATTTGATCCCCAGCTCCTGGGCACCCTGCGCCCACGCTTTGGTGAGATAGTGAATGTGTCGTTGGTCGGATACTTTCAGCGGTCCGTCAATACCGTGAGCCTCGCCGGAAAACCGCTCGTTGCTTTCGGCTTTCTTGAAATAGGGCAGCACTTCCTTGTACGACCATCCGGCGCATCCCCGTTCGGCCCAGCTGTCATAGTCCTGCGGAATGCCCCGCATATAGACCATCGCATTGACTGAGCTCCCCCCGCCCAGCACGCGGCCCTGGACAAACTCCGGCGTGATCCCGCCTTGTTGCGCTTGCGGTTCCAGCCGGTACCGGGTGAGCATGTTGCCCTGCGACGTCTTGTAATAGGTCACCGGGATGTGGATATAGGGGCTCCAGTCGCGCGGACCTTGCTCGAGCAGAAGCACGGTGCAATCTGGATCTTCGCTCAGCCTTGAAGCGATCGTGCAGCCGGATGAGCCGCCGCCAACAATGATATAGTCGTGCATTGGCCGATCAACCCGAAAGAACCACGATCGCCGCCGGGTCATATTGCAGGCTGACATGCGACCCGACGCCGAACCGGATGCCCGCCGCGGTTCTGGGCTCCTGGCATTTCAGCACTGTGCCGCTGGCATGCCGCACTTTGTAGACCACGCGGCTGCCGATGAAGACCACGTCTTCGACGATGCCTGGCACGGCATCGTGCCTGCCCGGCTTGCCGGCCCGCGCCTCCGTCAATGATGCGGCCTCGGGGCGAAGCGATACATGGATATCCGAACCGCTGCGCAAGCCTCCGACGGGGGCCTCGATCTCTCCGATCGGGAGATTGAGCACGGCACCTTTCGCATCGGCGGATTTGACATGCCCGCCGAGGATATTCGTCTCTCCGAAAAACTTCGCGCAAAACAGCGTTTTCGGCGCGCCATACATCTCGTCCGGCGTGCCTATCTGCTCGATCGCTCCCTTGTTCATCAGGACCACGCGGTCAGAAAGGATCATCGCTTCATCCTGGTCATGCGTCACATAGATGAATGTCGTTCCCGTCTCTGTGTGGATGCGCTTCAGCTCTTCCAGCATGATATGGCGGATCTTGAGATCCAATGCCGCGAGCGGCTCATCCAGCAAGAGGACGGATGGGCGGTTGACAAGGGCGCGCGCCAGCGCGACCCGCTGCGACTCGCCGCCGCTGATCTCATTGATCCATCTTCCCGAAAGGCTCTCCAGCTGCACGAGCTTGAGCATCGCGGACACTTGCGCGTTGATCTCTGCCTTCGGCAATCCCTTGAGGCGCAGTCCGAAGGCGACATTGTCGAAGACGTCGAGATGAGGGAAAAGTGCATAGCGCTGGAACACCATGTTGACCGGGCGCTTTTCCGGCGGCATCTGGGTGACGTCCTGGCCTGCGATGACGACCGTGCCCGACGTCGGCGTTTCAAATCCCGCCGTGATGCGCATGAGCGTCGATTTTCCGCAGCCGCTGGGTCCCAGCAGCGTGAGGATCTCGCCTTTCCGGACATCGAGATTCACGGTGTTCAGGGCCTTGACCGATCCCCAGGACTTCGAAATATGTTTCAGCTCGACGATGTTGTGACGCATGTTCCTGTCCTATTCATTCGTGGCGCGCGCGGCGACCGCGCATCTTCTTTGAAACCACAGGCTCGCACCCCCTGCGGCCATCACCAGGATCGAAAGGACGAGCGCCATGACGCTGGCCGCGTTGATGGAGGGATCGACCGTCCTCCGCATCATCGACCAGATGAACATGGGGAGCGTCGTATCGTTCCCCGATACGAACACCGTGATGATCAGCTCATCGAAGGAAAGCGAGAAGGTCAGTATCGCCGATCCGACAATGGTCGGCAGGAGGATCGGAATGGTCACGCGCCGATAGGCCTGGAGCTGCGTGGCGCCCAGGTCCCTGGCGGCTTCCTCCAGGGACGGGTCGAAGTAGTTAACGCGCGAACGCATCGCCTCGACGAAAAAGGGCAGCGTGAAGAGCACATGGCCGATGGTGACGGTCAGGAGCGATCGCTGCAGGCCGATCAGGCCAAAGAGCGTCACCAGCGAGATGCCGAGGAATAGGCCGGGAAGGCCCACGGGGGCGAAATTCAGCCATTCGAAGAACTGTCGGTATCGCCCCTTCATGCGGATCAGCGCGAGGGCGGCGAGCGTTCCGAGGACGGTCGTGACGATGGACGTATAGAAGCCGACCTTCAGGCTGTTGACCAGTGAAGCGACGAAATCAGGCTTGGATAGCAGCGTCTCATACCATCTGAGACTGTATGTCTCTATCGGGAAGGTGAGTGCCGGTGAATCATTGAAGCTGAACAGCACGATCATCGCGATCGGCGCGAACAGGAAGAACAGATATGCGCAAAGATAGGCCCTGAGCATCTTCACTCACTCATGGTAGCGCCGGCCGGGCGCGAGATTGAGGATCCGCAAGAGCAGGGTGAAGGCAAAATATACCGCGACGAAAGTGCCCATCATGACGAACGCCATGGCCGAGCCGAGCGGCCAGTTGCCGGCGCTGCGGAACTGGTTGGCGATGAGAAGTCCGCTCGTGACACCCTCGCGGCCGCCCAGGAGCTGCGGCGTGATGTAGTCGCCCGCGGCGAGGATGTAGGTGAACATGAAGGATCCGACCACGCCTTTATGCGCCATGGGCAGGATGACCTTCGTGAGCACGGCAAGTTTCGACGCTCCGAGATCGCGGGCGGCGTCGAGGTAATCCTGCTTCACGTCCCTGAGCGCCGAGACGAGGATGAGGAGCGAGAACGGCACCATGATGTGGATGAGCGTCAGGACGGACGCGAACGGGCTGAACAGGATCACCTGCAGCGGTTGATCGATGATTCCGCTGCTCACCAGGAACGAGTTGATGACGCCGTTCGTGCCCAGAATGGTTCGCCAGGCATAGACACGCACGAGATAGCTCGAGAACCAGGACAGCAGCACGAGATAGAGGATGAGATTGCTTTTCGTCCTGTAGACGAGATAGTACGCGACCGGAAAGCTCAGCACGACGGAGAAGAAGGCGGTGTAGAAGCCGTTCTTCAGCCCGACCCAGGTGGCCAGCCAGAAGCTGGTGGAGGCGAATATCCTCGTAAAGTTGTCCGTGCTCCACACATATTCGATGACGAATGACCGCGCGGTCAGGAAGCTCACGAAGAAGAGCAGGATGACCGGAAGCACGAAAAACAGGAGGAGGAAGGCGAGCGGCGGCACTCCCAGGCCAAAGCCGCTCGGCAACGTCAGCGCAACCTTGCGCTTGGCGATATCAACTTCATCACTCTTGCTATCAACGAGAGCCGACATGCGTGTTTTGGGTCATCCAGGATAGGTCAACAGGCTATGTACGAAGCGCAACCTCCGGGCGAGCGCGCTGCGTCCGCCCGGAGGTGCGACATTCGCGAACGACCGTCAGAGGCCGGCGCGGAAGTCCGCCCAAATCTGCAACCAGTCGTCATAGGTTGCAAATTGATCGGACGAGCGCGGCGGCTGACCGTAGATCTTGATGGATTTGAACTGCGCATCGAAATTGTCATAGTCGAATAGCGCCTTCGTCTGCGCATCCATCAATGCCGGCGCCTTGTTCGAGACCGAGGAGCAGACGGCCGTCTTGGAAATCGATGCCTGGATCTCAGGCGTCAATGCCTCATTGATATAGGCATAGGCCGTATCCACGTTCTCCGACGTCTTGGGGATGAACCAGGCATCGGCCCAGACGGCTCCACCCTCCTCCGGGTAGATCGAAACCGTCTTCACATTCTGCTTTGCCGTCTCCAGAGGCACGGCACTCCACACGCAGAAGCAGGCGGAGATCTCGCCCGAGGCGAACAGCGAGATGACGTCGCCGTTTGAAGAGGCAAAGACCTTCGTCTGATCGCGATAAGGGATCAGCTTCTGAAAACAGTCCTTGAGCTCTTCCTTGCTCAGGTTCGGAAACCTGTCGCCGTAGCCCGTGACTTTCGCGATCTGCGGCCAAAGCGTCAGCGGGTTGTCGAGGAATGCCAGCTTGCCCTTCACTTCCGGGCGCAGCAGGTCCTTGTAGCTCTTGACTTCGAAGCCGAGCTTCTCCTGATTGACCACGATCGTATCCAGGCCCCAGCACCAGGGGATGCCCCATTGCTTCCCGTCCCAGTACCACATGTCCCCTTGGAAGAATGGCTTGTAGATGTCCGTCTTGTTGTAATTGGGGATCCTGGACACATCGAGCTCCGCCAGCACGCCGAGTTCGTTGTAGATGGCATTATAACCGTTGGAATATTCCGAGAGGTCCAGGCGCACAGCATTGGACCCGGCGATCTTGGCCGTCACGTCGTCCTGGTTGCTCATGATGGCGGCGCGCAGGCTGACATTGTTCGCCTTGCGCCACTCGGCGGTTTCCGGCTCGAGCGTATAGCCTTCCCAGGCCATGATCTCGAGGTCCCCACCGACGGCGGCCCTTGCCGGCGGCATCCAGGCGCCGAGATAGGCTCCGCCTGCGGCGGCGCTTCCCATCAGGAACTTTCGCCGATCCATCATCAGCCGGTTGAATGCACCGGCCGTCCGCGCTTGCGCTACGCCGGCAGGCTGCTTCGTTGCGACGCTCATCTCTTTCCTCCATATCGTTTGTATTTCGTTGAACTTGTCTCGTTGCCTTCCAGGTTGCGCGGGCCGGAGTCCGCGCCGTCTCTCGCGGGCGACCTATTCCGCGGCCTTGAGAGAGCCAAAGTGCTGGCTCAATTTTGGCATCACTTGCGTCGCGAGAAGTTCCATGGACCGCCGATGGATGTTCGGCTTGTCCCAATCCTTCTGGGTCATCAGCAGCTTGCCGACGGGGCCGCCCACATCGTCGACAAAGGCGACAAGCTTGTCCATAACGGTCTTGGGCGAGCCGGATATCACCATCCAGTCGAGGCAGTTCTGCACGGTGACATCGCTGTCCAGCGTGTTCATCGTCGGCTTCAGCACGCCGAGCATCTTGAACGCCTTCATGTCCTCGACGATGTAGTCATAGTACCAGCGGACCGACGATGACGGCTCGGCGAGGTAATCCTTCGCTTCCGCATCGCTGTCGGCGACGAGGATCGACCGGGCGATGCGCCATTTCTTGCGGTCCGGCCGGCGGCCGGCCTTCTCGCTGCCGACGACATACTGTTCCCAGTGCGTCTTGACATTGGCGGTCGGCGTGAAGTTGGCGGAGACGATGCTCCAGTTGTTCTCGCCGGCCTGCCGCGCGCTGCTGGAATTCGGGCTCATCACCGAGATGGCAAGTTCCGGAAATGGATGCTGGTATGGCTTCAGCATCGGACCAAAGCCGAGACTCGGGATGATGGTCTTGTCGACCACGATATCCCAATATTTGCCCTTGATGTTGTAGGGCGCGCTCTGCGACCAGATTTGATGCATCATCTTGATCGACTCGACGGTCATCTCGACCCGGTTCTTGTCGGTCGTGCCGTAAAGCTCGATGTCCGTCACCAGGCCGCCGACGCCGACACCCATGATGTAGCGGCCTTCGGAGAGGTGATCGAACTGGGCGATCTGGCTGGCTAGACGGGCGGGATGATGCTGCGGGACGTTCAGGACGCCGGTCGCGAATTTGATCTGCTTGGTGGCGTGGACGAGCGTCGCGAAGAACTGCAGGGGATCGGCGATCGGCTCGCAGGAGCATGTCGTATGTTCGCCGACCCAGACTTCCTTGAAGTCCAATCGATCGGCGAGAATGATGGCTTCGCGATCCTGCTTCAGCACTTCCGTGTAGTTGCGGCGCTGATCGTGCAGCGGCATCATGAAAAGCCCGAGTTCCATTTGAAATCTCCTCCCAAGAATAGGCATCGGTGTTGCGGAATCTCGAAGACCCGGCAGCAAGCGCTGTGCCAGAGCCCGATCGGCCGTCGATTCAAGGGTTTAGCTGTGGACCGGGCACCGTGGCCCTGACGCCGCCGGTCTCAGTCTTGAGACTCCGGGCGTTCGAATTCTCAAGGCTGCGCCGCTCCCTCGCGGGTTTCATGGACTTCCTGTTGTTCCACGGTCTGGCACTCCAATTGCAAGTCGCGACGAGCAGAGTGGATCCCTTCTGGAGAGAAAGATGCGTGTGACGAATATTCGGGCTTACCGGATTCCGACCGGCGGCGTTCGCCCGGTGCTGGTCGAGATTTCGACGGACGAGGGCATCACCGGATGGGGAGAGGCGGCCGTCGCCTATGGGCTTGGAGCCGCCGGCGCATCCGGCATGATCGCCGACTATGCCCAGCGCGTCATCGGCGCCGATCCGCTCTATCCGCGCCACGTCTATCACGCGATCTATGACAATTCGTTCTGGACCAAGGGCGGCGGCGCCATTGCGTTCGCGGCGATCAGCGCCATCGACCAGGCCTTGTGGGATATCAAGGGCAAGGCGGCGGGCAAGCCCGTCTATGAATTCTTCGGCGCTGCGTTCGAGATGACGGCACCCGTCTATGCCAATGGCTGGAACTATCACTGCAACGATGCCACGCAATGGGCCAAGGCGGCCGAGCGGCCGCTGAAGGATGGCTATAGGATGCTCAAGAGCTATCCTTTTGCCACCCAGCAGCCCGGACGCACGCTGACCCATGTCCAGCGCCGCGCTTTGTCGACCGAAGAGTTTCAGCGGGCCATCGACCGCGTCTCTCTCTTGAAGGACGTGGTCGGCAATCAGGCCGAGCTGCTCATCGACTTGTCCGGCGGCGTCAACAACGACCAGCTCCTCAGATTCCTGGATGTCTGCCAGGAGCTCGATGTGTCCTGGGTGGAAGAACCCCTCGATGCTTTCAATATCGGGGGGCTCAAGAACCTTGCCGGCCGCTACAAGTTTCCGATCGCCGCGGGAGAGCGGGTCTACACGCGCAACGGCTTCCGGAATCTGCTGGAAACGGGCGCCATCGATGTCGTCATGCCGGATGTCGGCAACTGCGGCGGCGTATTCGAGCTCATCCAGATAGCGGCCATGGCCGAGGCGTATAATGCCAGGATATCACCGCACAATTGCGCATCCGCGCTGTGCACGGCAGCGACGCTGCAGGTCTGGGCGGCCTGCGCCAACGCGATGCACCTGGAAATCTATCCCTACTTGCCGGAGTCCCAGGGCTATGTCCAGGTGCTGAAAAATCCACCCGAGGAACGCATCAGCGGCGGGCTGTTGAAGGTCGGCACGGATCCAGGCCTGGGCGCTGAGGTCGATGTTGAACGGCTCAAGCCCTATTGCCGCTACGACTACAAAAGCTCGGCCGATTAGAGATCTTCACCAGGAACAAGAGCAATGATCGCAGACCTCCATGGAAAGAATGCGCTCGTGACCGGAGCTTCATCCGGGATCGGCTTGGCAACGGCCAAACTGCTTGCGAGGCTCGGGGCAAGGGTGGCAGCCTGCGCCCGCAGAAAGACAATCCTCGATGCGCTCGCCAATGAGCTGGGAAATGGGACATTGGCCATTGAAGTTGACGTCTCCGACGATGCGAGCGTCACCTCCGCCGTGTCGACAGCATGGAAGGAGCTCGGACCAATTGACATTCTGATCCACGCCGCCGGCATCGTCACCCCTGCCCGCATCGCCGAGCTGACGCCTGAGGCATGGCGCCATGTGATCGCGGTCAATCTCTCCGGCGCCTTCTATGTCATGCGGGAATGTGGTCTGCGCATGCGGGAACAGGGCGCCGGAAGCATTGTCGCGATCGGCTCAGACCTGTCTTTCAACGGCCTGGAGTATTATGCGCATTATTGCGCGTCCAAGGCGGGATTGGCGGGGATGGCCAAGGCGCTGGCGCTCGAGCTGGCGCCGGCGGTGCGCGTGAACTGCGTATGTCCGGGTCCGGTGGACACGCCCATGATGGAAGCCGAGCTCCAATGGTTCGGCGGCACTCCGGAGTTGAAGGCAAACTACATCGCCCAGGTGCCGCTCAAGCGTTTTGCGACGGCCGACGAGATCGCGCGTTTCGTGGTCTTCGTTGCGTCGGAAGCGACATTCGCGACAGGAAGCATGCTCAGTACCGATGGCGGGACCACCGCACGCTGACAGCCAAAGTCAGAACTCTATTGCAGCAAATATGATCCGCACATGAGCACGGCGCCCAGGCCCAACACGATCACCACTGGAAGGTTGGGACGCCAGACCAGCAGCGCCGTCGAGACCGCGGTGATCAAGGCCGCCTGGATGTCGCCACCGGCAAGGTGAAAGACCGTAAGGGCGCCGGCGATGATCAGACCTACGCCGGCTGGCGCAAGCCCTTCCCGCAGCGCCCATGCCACTTCCTCTCCGCCCGGCGTTCTAGAGCCAGCGCATCGCGGCGGTGTCGGAATCGCCGGGCTGGCTGTTGAAGGCGAGCTTCGCGCCGGGCGCCACGTCACGAAGGACGTTGATCAGGCGCTCGAATTGCAAGGCCATGGGCGCAAGGGTCCGCAGACCGGCGCCGACGACGATGACGTCATAATGCTTTCCGGCAAGCGCATCCCTCACCTGGCGCTCGACTGTTTCCGTATCCCGCGTAAGAAGCAGTGCCGCGGAATGGCCCACGCCTTCGAGGCGCGCCACCGACCCGTTGAGCCCGTCCATGATTTTTGCCGCGGACATGTTCTTGGGCGCGTAGGACGCCGTGAAGTCGATCAAGGCCGGATCTTCACCGATGATAAGGATGGACTTTCCCATAATGACAGCTCCTGTTCCGGGGACTCGACGATCAACGCCGAAGCGGTCATTTGGTGCCTTGGGCCAATCGCAATTTCCGTTGCCGGGCCGTCCCCGCCACCGCCGAGGCAGGCAAACATTCCTGCTTGGCGATGAGACGCCCTTATCGTAGCCTTCCGCCGCACCGTAAATGTGGGGGGCGTGTTCGCGATGCGAGTTCCGGTCTGGGTGGTTTCCGCGCTTGTTCTGTTGCTGATGCTTTCATCCGGCGCGCGCGCTGCCGGCGACGAGCCGATGCTCACGCCGCTCGTTGCCGAGATCATCGCGCCGCCCTATGTCGTTCCGGGCTCGGACGGCAAGCGTCACATGGTCTACGAGCTCGCCCTCACCAACATCACGAGCGGGGATGTTCGTTTCGAGAAGCTTGCGGTCGTCGATCCCGACAGCGGAAAAGTCCTTGCGGTCCTCGGCCCCGATGAGCTCGCACAACGCGTCACGCCGGGCGCCAGCCGGGGCAAGGAGACACGCGTGCTCTCCGCCTATCAGTTCGCGGTCATATTCCTGCATATCCCGCTGCCCGAAGGCATGGCGGCGCCGGCGCGCATCACGCACGAGATCACGGCGCGTTTGGCCGTCATCGACGCCGAGGTGACGATGACGCTGGGCGACAGCACGGTTGTCTCGACACCGCCTGTCGTGCTCGGCGCACCATTGCGCGGCAAGGGTTATGCCGCCGGCGACGGCTGCTGCGATTCCATCCGTCACGTTCGCGCTCTGCTGGCGATCGATGGCAAATTCCATCTCGCCCAGCGCTTCGCCATCGACTGGGAACAGATCGACGAGACGAACACATTGGTCGCGGGCGACACCAAGATCCCGGCGAATTATCATATCTACGGAAAGCCCATCCTCGCCGTCGCCGATGGCACGGTAGTCGCCACGCGCAACGACTTGCAGGACCAGGTGCCCGGTGCGTTGCCGGAGAACCTGCCGCTCGACGAGGCGGACGGCAATTTCGTCGTCCTCGACATCGGCTCCGGCCACTTCGTCAACTATGCCCATATGCGGCCCGGCAGCGTCAAGGTGAAGCTCGGCGACAAGGTTCGGCGCGGCGAGCAGCTCGGCGAGGTCGGCAACACCGGCAACAGCCAGGCTCCCCATTTGCATTTGCATGTCATGGACGGTGTGTCGCCGCTCGCATCGAACGGTCTGCCCTATGTCTTCGACAGCTTCACCATCCCCGCGGTCGATGAGGCGGGCACCGAGGACTTCGACAAGGCGGAAGCGACCGGATCGCCTCTGACGCTGACGCCGCGCGTCCCGCCCCGGACGCTCGAAAACGTCCTGCCGCTCGACCTGTCGATCGTCGACTGGCCGCAATGATGGTATCCGCAATTTGCTTTCATATAAGGAGAATGAAATGGCAGAGACTGGAGTTCACTTGTTCCTTCGCTGCATCGGCTCTGCCGCCCTGCTCACGCTTTTCCCTTTAAGTGCATTCGCGGCCGAGGATGCGCAATGTGTCGCCAATGTCGAAAAGGTGGTTGCCGATGGCGCGACCCCGGCCAAGGCAACGCCGCTGCCACCGGAGCTCGCCGCAAAGCTTGACGCCGCCGTTCAGTCTGCGCTGCCGCAGACTGCGGCTCCGGGAGTCATCGTCGGCGTCGTGACGACTTCCGGAACGTGGAAGGCGGTCTATGGCGTGGCCGACCCTGCCGCCGGCACGCCCATGGCCGTCGGCATGCACACGCGCATCGGCTCGGTGACAAAGACATTCACGGGCACCGCGATCATGCAGCTGGCGGAAGCCCAAAAACTGTCGCTCGACGATACGATCCAGAAATATGTGCCTGGCATTCCCAATGGCGACCGGATCACGCTGCGGCAGCTCGCCGACATGACCAGCGGCATAGCGAGCTATACCCGAAGTCCAAAATTCCAGGATGTGTATTTCGCCAAGCCGGAAACGATCTTCACACCCGAACAGCTTGTCGCGATCGGGGTGAGTGAATCGCCTCTCTTCGAGCCCGGAGCTTCGTTCGACTATTCCAACACCAACACTATTTTGCTGGGGATGGTCATCGAGAAGGTCTCGGGCAAGCCTGTCGGTGAGGTGTTCAAGGAGCTGATCTTCGATCCGCTGAAGCTTCACAACACGTCCTGGCCGGGCGACTCGGTGGATATGCCGGCGCCCTATGCCCAGGGCTTCACCCTGCAGGGCGATTTTGCCAAGCCCGATGCGCCGAGCAACGCGACGAACTGGAATCCGGCCTGGGGTTGGACCGCGGGTGAGTTGATCTCCAATATCGACGATCTGCTCGTCTACGGTCGCGCCTTGGGCACGGGTCACGGTCTGCTGGGAGGGGCGGCGCAGAAGGAGCGGCTGACCTCATTTCCCGGCGTGGCCGGTTATGGCATTGGAGTCGCCTGCATCGGCGGTTGGGTCGGCCATACGGGCGAACTGCCCGGATACAACACCTACGTATTTTATCAGGCGGACGCCGGTATGACTGTCGCGGTCCAGACCAACAGCGACATCGCTTCCGGCGGTTGCGAGGCAAAACCCACGCTGACCGATGATCCAGGCGACACGGAATGCTCCTCGCCGGCAAAGCGCGTGTTTGTCGCAATTTCAAAGGCGCTCGATCACCCGTATGAGGGTCCGTGATCGCTGTTGCTGCACGCGGCTCTAATAAGCGCAGATGATCTGGAACAGGAATCGCGTTCCGGTATCGGTCAGTCTTTCGCTGTCCTCGTAAGGCACGGCGACAAGCGCCCGGGCATTGACGTAGTTCCCGAACCCGGCCCTCGCCCCTATTCCGGTCGAGCCGAGTTCTTCGTGTGTGTAATCGACGCCCGTATCATGGTTCCAGATCGCGCCATAGTCGATGAACGTAAACACGTTCAAATTCGAGATGGGCAAGGTTTCGGGAAGCTCGATGTCGCGCCCCACTTCCAGCGCGGCGGCTATGCCGCTGTCCCCGGAAGCCGCTGAGCCGTCGAAAGCCAGGCCATAGGGATCGCCGCCGAGCACGACTTGGACCGCCGATGGGAGTGCCGTCGGTGCATACTGGGCTTCGACCCGAAGGCGCGCGGCGACATGTGGCGCGATCTCCTTGCGCAGATCGAGATCGGCGCGGAAATACCGGTAGTCGTCCGGAACGCCTTCGCGCGGCGCGCGCGGGTCGTCGCCGCTGCTCGCGCCGAGCCCGTCGAGACCCTGGCCGAAAGTACCGGTCAAGGTGATGGCCCCCTTCTCCAGCTCGCCCGTGTAATTCAGGGATGCTGCCAGCCATCGCAGATCCTCCTCCGTCAGCCTTACTCCGCCTGCATCCAGCGAGTTGTCTTTGAAATTCAGCTCGATCCGGCCGAAAATGCTGTGCTCGATGGTCCGCAGGAATGGATAGTTGGCATAGGCCGTCCCGAAGCTCGACTCTATGTCGAGATCGAGAGGTTCCAGATCGCCGCCGGGCTCTGAAGAAACATGCCCTATGCTGTATCCGACATGCAGTCCGTCATAGCCGATGGGCACATCCTGCGAGCCCAGGATGAATTCGAGTTCCTTGGGGCTCGCGGGAATGGTGACCCCGACGATGTTCGTCGCCTCGAACAGTCTCAGCGCATCGTTGAGGGTGCCAGTGCCGGTCAGTTGATAGGGACCAACCTCGTCGCTGCCCAGATTGTCGAATATGGCGGTTGCACCCCAGCGCTTGAAGCTGATGTCGAGTTTCAGATCGCCGCCCGCGGAAGGCGTGTCGGGCCGAATGAAGAGGCCTTCGATCGTCAGGCCGGCAAGATCGCTCATCAGCAGGAGGACGCGCTCGGCCTCCTTGATCCGGATCGGGCGCATGGCGACCATGCGATCGATATAGGGCTTGAGGCGTCGCTCGATGCCGGGAATGGTGCTGTTGATGATGACCCGGCGAACATAGGATTCATAGAGAACGATGACGACGTGGCCGGAGGAAAAGTCCTGCTCGGGGACGACCGCCCAGGAGAAATAGCCTTCCCGCTGGTAGATGGCATCGATCCGCTCGGCGATCGCATAGAGCTCCGCGAGGCTTATCCGTTTGTTCAAGTCGTGCGCCCAGGCCGGCCGCAAAGTTTCGTTGGCCACCGTCACGGCGCCCTGAACCGTCACCGATCGCAGAGTGAACTTTACTTTTCGAGCGTCGGCGGGCGGCGTTTTCTTGCGCGCATCCGAAACCGAAAGGTCGATCGTGCCGGGCTTTCGCGGCGCCGTATAGCGCCGGATGATCTGATCCTGGTCTGAAACGACCGAATCGATCTGATCGGCAACACTCTGGGCGCGCGATGGCCCCACGGTCAAAGCGCTCGCCGTGATAATCGCGATAACAGCGATTATCCGCTGCGCGGCCTTCAGCAACTCGAGCAGTGCCCCCCGGTCAGGCATTCGCAAGCCCCACTTTGATCGAGCCCATCATCCCCGAGGCCCGACGGGCAAACTCCTACCAAATTTTCCGTTAGGTCGGGGAGATATTTCAACGGCTCAGCAGAGCGCAGACCGCCTGGCCCTGGACCTCCCGCAGGCGTTCGAGCAGCTCGCCGGTCGGCGCGGAGAGGTTGAGCGTGGTGGTCACCGAGCGCGTCCCGTCCGCGGTGGCGGCCGCCCACTGGGTGTAGCCCGGGAAGTTCCCGGTGTGGCCATATACGACGCCGCACGGCGTCGTATAGCGGAACAGCCCGAGACCGGACTCATTGGTCCCGGGGCCGGGTGGACCGGAAGAGCCGGGCACGAACTGCATCTGCTGCTGCTGTTCGGCCGCGCCGAAGAACTTCAGCCCGAGATCGGCCCGGATGAACGCCGCGAGGTCGGCAGGCGTCGACACGATCGCGCCGGACGCCCAGGCCCCGCTCGGGCTGATGAAGCTCGTCACGTCCTGCGGGGCAGACCCGGGCTCGACGGAATAGCCGTGGATGAAGGGCGACGGCAGGTCGAGGCGCTCCGTCGGGAAGCTCGTCTGCCTCAAGCCCGCGGGGCCGAATACGATCTCCTTGAGCAGCGTCCCATAGGACGTGCCGGTGACCGCCTCGGTGATCAGGCCGATAACGACGTTGTCGGTATTCGAATAGCCGTATTGAGAGCCCGGCGCGAAGACGAGCGGCTCGTCGCGGACCCAGCCGATGATGTCATTGGGCAGGACATGGCGTTGCGGGTGCGTCGTCACGTCGTGAATGAAGGCGTCGGAATTGAGGTAATCGGGCAGGCCGCTCGTGTGGTTCAGCATCTGGCGAAGCGTGACCCGCGACCAGGCGGGGGGCAGTCCCGGCAGGCGCTGGCCGATCGTGTCGTCGAGGCTGAGCCGGCCCTTCGACACGAGGTGCAGGGCCACCGCACCGTTGAACGCCTTGGCGACGCTGGCGATGCGCATGTGATCGCCGACCCGCGGCGCGCCGCTATGCGCGACATCGGCGCGACCCGCCTGCAGCACGCTCATGCGACCGTCGCTGTAGAGGGTGACGATCACGCCTGGAGGTCCGCCCTCCGTCGCGACGAGCTGCTCGAGGCCACGCTGCAGGTCGGCTTCGGTCGTCTTCGTCTGGCCGGCCGCGGGGCCTGGCATCGGCGCCGCGAGCGCGGCGCATATGATGCCCATGAGCAGGCGCCGGTGGAGCAAATGGGGCATGCGATCACTTGTGCCCTCGATCACAATCCACCTGGGCACTTCCCTGGTTCTTTCTTTTCGGCGTCGGGCTGTTTCAGATACAGACCGGGGTCGAATTCTTCGGGAGACACGGTGACTTCGTCCGTAACGCCGGAGTCGATATAGCCATCGGTAATCGCAAGGCCCGCGAGAAGCTGTTTCTCGGTGAGAGGATACCAGAAGCCCAGCTCGTGAGAATAGGCGGCAATGGCCAGCCGGGCCAGTTCCGCGTTGTCATACAGGTCGATCTCATAATCTTCAGTCAATTTTCCGTCCGAGTATTTCTTGTAGCCGTCGATATAGGGAGTGCGGCTGTTCGTTCCTCGATACTTGTCGACAATTTCGCCGACGGTGACCTTTTCCTTCTTGCCGTTGAAATAGATCTTCCGGATGAGAAACCCCCAGGCAGCCACCCCTTGCTCGGGAGTTTCATATACAGTGGTTACATTGCCATCGGGACCGGGAAGGGTCGTTCCCACATATCCCTTCATGCTGTCTCTCTGCCATTTCGAGATATTTATGGCGCCGGGATTGTTCGTTCGAAGAGCTCTTCGCGTAAGCGTGTCAGATGAGCTGTATTGGGCGTCCGGTTGACCGCTGAAGAAATTGCCGGCCTCGGTCAGGCTTCTGAAATTGAACTCATTGCCTTGCGGATATTTCGCGTCGCGAAAGGGCGTGTCCAGACGGCGCACCAGGTGCGTGTCCCAGAACGGCAGTCCCATGGCTTTGCCGGTCTCGGGGCCGACAATACCATCGACCTTCAATCCCTGCGCCGTCTGAAAGGATTTCACGGCACTTGTCGTTCGCGCACCAAACAATCCATCGACCATGCAGGAGTAAAGCTCTCTGTCCGCGAGCACGTGCTGAACCAGCGCCACTCTGCGATCAAGACTGTCGCTTTCGGTTTGCCGAAACAGAGGACCTTGGGATCCGCCTTGGGCGAGCGCAATTTGTACCAGGCACAGCGCCGAGAAAATGCCCGAAGCCGCTGGGAGCACGTATTTGCGCCACGTCCCCGCTCGCCCAGCAGAAGGCAAATCCATTGCTCTTCTCCGCCGCCGCCGATCAAACTTCCCAGATTTGACGGTGGTATCCAAACGTCAGCTTGTCAAGGTGCAACAGGATCATGTCCTGTGGCGTGGTGCAGCTGAGGCGTCGGTTCCTGCCGCTGCATTGGCGGCCAAACGGCAGCGGCAACCGACCGAGCAGGATCGGTCGAGCACTCACAGCGGCCGGTCACTGCCGGCATGCTACACTGACGAACCCGCGACCAAGTCGACCGCGAGAACATGCTCCTTTTGCCTGAAGTGCCCCGTCTCCAAGCGGTCGAGGATAACCTCGGCGCCTAGCTGACCCAGTTCGTAGGCTGGGGAGCGTGCGGTCGTGAGCGGCGGATCGGCGAAGCCCGAGAATGGAAAGGCGTTGAACCCAGACACGCCGACATCCCCCGGGACGCGGATGTCGTGCCGCTTCAGCACTTGCATGACTGTCAAGGCCACTTGGTCGTTCTGCCCGATGAAGACGTCGGGCAGTGCCGCGCGCGCGAGACAGCTCTCAGCGGCGGCGGCAATGGACTCCGCGCGGGTCTCATCGCAGCGCACCAGGTCGAGCGCGACCCGCTTGCTGCCGAGCACCTGGCGGAAGCCGCTCACGCGCTGCTCGATCGCCGGCCACGACAGCTCAGAGATGAACATCACCGCCCGCTTGACTCGGCGCTTTTGCAGGATGTGGCGCGCCAGGCTGACGGCGCCCGCCCGATCGTCCTGGCGCACGAAGCAGGCGTCCGCGGCGGCGACGGGCTGGTCCTGGAAAGCGACGAAAGGCTGCCCCAACTCGGACAGCAGCTTGATGTAGCCGAGGCGCTCGCGCCGCGAACCGGATAGCGTCACGCAGAGCGCGTCCACTTCCGATTCCCGCACCAGAAAAGAGCTTTTCAACTCGTGCGGCCTGATGCCATGCAGCAACAGGCCGAAACCCTGTGTGCTGAGATGGTTGCTGAGCCCCGCCACCAGATTGGTGGTGAAGGGATCGGCCAGAAAGCTCGGCGATACATCGACGATCGCCATGCCGATGATCGACCGGCGCAACTTGCGCAGGCCGCGCCCGACGCGGTTGGGGCGATAGCCGATGTCGCGGATCGCATCTTCGACGCGCTGACGCGTCGCTTCCGAGACGCCGACATTGATCCGGTTAACGACTTTGGACACCGTCGCCGTCGACACGCCGGCGCGCGCGGCGACGGAGTGAATGTTGGGTGGCTTGGCCATTTTTTCTTCCGCTTCCTCGGGGGCCCAGTAGAGCAGGTTGACGATCAACCCAAAATGCCATACGAATTGCCCATCGTAGTTAAACGTTTAACACACGACAAAATTGCTGCAATGCACAGTCGGGGTTCTGATGGCGATCGATTTCTTGGCTCTCAAGGGTCAGCTCTATTCGGCGGTTCTGTCCGACGTGCTCGACAATTTTGGCTTCAAGCACCAGGCGATGTGGCCTTTCATCCGGCCGCTCGATGAATCGCTGGTGCTGTTCGGGCGCGCACGGACCGGTATGTACATGAATACCTATGCCGTCGCCGAGGGCGAGAACCCCTACGAAATCGAGATTGCGCTGGTCGACGATCTGAAGCCGAACGACGTCGCGGTCTTTGGGTGCAACGGGCCGACCACGCGGCTGGCCCCCTGGGGCGAATTGCTGAGCACCGCAGCCAAGCACCGCGGTGCCGCCGGTTGCGTGACCGACGGGCTGGTGCGCGACGTCCGCCACATCCGGAAGATGGGTTTCCCGGTCTTCAACGGCGGTATCGGCCCGCTCGATTCCAAGGGTCGCGGCAAGATGATGGCGATGGACGTTCCGATCGAATGCGGTGGCGCGCGGGTCGCGAGCGGCGATCTGATCTTCGGCGACGTGGATGGCGTCGTCGTCATTCCGCAGGCCGTCGCAGAAAAGGTGATCGAGGCGGCGCTGGAGCGCATCAACGGTGAGAACCAGACGCGCGCTCATCTCGAACAAGGGGAGCTGCTCTCGCAGGTCTATGCGAGATACGGCGTCCTTTGACGGCGCCAAACGAGCCCTCTGAAAACATGAACCAGGGAGAGTAACAATGAATCTAAGACTGAAGATAGTCACGCTGGCGAGCGCTGCCGTGCTCGCCTGCATGGTGTCCGCAGCCCAGGCGGCCGAGTTCGCAATCCGCGGCAGCCATTCGGAATCGACCGAAAGCCCGCTGCACAAAGGCTGGCTGGTATTCGAGGCTTATGTTGAAAGCGCCAGCGGCGGGCGCATCGACGTTAATATCTCCCCCGCCGGCCAGCTCGGCGGCATCAAGGACGGCCTGGAACAGGCCAAGGTCGGGGCTATCCAGCTGGCGCATGGCGACGAGCAGACGCTCGACACCTTCTATCGCCCGATGATGATCCTGGCGACGCCGTATCTTTTCGCCAATGACGAGGAAGCGCAGCGCTTCCTGCGCAGCGACTTTTTCATGGGCATTCGCGAGCAGATGGCGAAGGAATCCGGGCTGCGCCTCCTGGCCGCCGCCTCTTACGGCTTCCGCTGCTTCACCAACAACGTCAGGCCGATCAAGTCGGCCGCCGACATGAAGGGCATTCGCATGCGCGTTCCACCCAGCCCGATGTCGCTGGCGATGGTCGAGGCGATGGGCGGCTCGCCGACCCCTGTGCCATGGGAAGAACTCTACAGCGCCATGCAGGCGGGCGTCGTCGACGGCCAGGAGAATCCCGTCGGCATCGCGCTCGACTACTCCTTCGACCAGGTGCAGAAGCACATGACCCTGGACAACCACCAACTCGGCCTCAACAGCCTGGTTATCAATGAGGCGTTCTACCAGAGCTTGCCGCCGGAGCTGCGCGCCATCGTCGTGACCGGTGCCGAAATGGCCGCGGCTACGGAATATGGCGAGCGCAACTATCAGGCGCGCGTCAGCGCCGTCAGCGCGCTGCAGGGCAAGGGCATGCAAGTCTACGCGCCGACGCTGGAAGAGCAGGACAGCTTCCGCAAGGCGGTTGCCCAGCCGATGCAGGCCTACCTGAAGAAGGAACTCGACCCTGGCTACGTCGATGCCGTTTACAAGGAAATCGCCGATCTGCGCGCGGCGGCTCTGAAGTAGTCGTCATCGGGTGATGAACCGTCCCTGGGCTCCACCGCCCAGGGACGCTTCTATGGAGGGGAACGTGGTCGGCTTTGTCCGCGCGCTGGATCGCTGCATCGACGTCATTCTCGTCCTGTCGATGGCCATCGTCGTCATCGCCTTGGCGAGCCAGGTGACGCTGCGCTACTTCTTCCATTCGCCACTGCCTTGGCCGGAGGAGCTCTCGCAGTTCCTGCTGGTCGGGATGTCGTTCCTCGGAATGTACGTCGCGATCCGCCGGAATCAGCACATCCGCATCGAGTGGCTGCCGAAGAGCGGCTCCGGCTTCATCCGCGGGCTGAAGCTGGCCGGTCTGCTGTCGGTCTGCCTCTTCCTCGCCTATATCGGCTATGGCGGCTGGGAACTGGCCATGGCCGCCTGGGGACAACCTTCTACCGCTTTGCGCATTCCCATGGCCATCCCGTACCTCATCATTCCCATCGCCTGTTTCCTGTCCTTCGTCGCCATCATTGCCTTGATGCGCCGCACGTTGCGCGGGCAAGAGAGCAACCCGTCATGATGGCCGCCATCGTCATCCTTCTTCTCGTGCTGCTGCTTGCGGCCGAGACACCGATCGCATTCGCCGTCGGTGTCGCGGCGTTCCTGGGGTTGATGCTGACAGGCCTCGGCAATGCGCCGATTTCGGCGCAGCGGATGTTCTCCGGCATGAACAGCTACGGCCTGCTGGCGCTGCCGCTCTTCATTCTGGCCGGCAACATACTGGTCGCCGGTGGCGTCATCAACCGCCTGGTGGAATTCGCCGACCGCATCGTCGGCCGCATCCGGGGCGGTCTCGCCCATGCCAACGTCGTTGCCAATCTGATGATGGCCGGTGTCTCCGGTTCGGCGACCGCCGACACGGCGGCGCTGGGATCGGTCATGACCCCGATGATGACGTCCCGCGGCTATACGAAGGATTTTGCCGCGGCGCTGACCATCTCCGGCGCCATCATGGCGCCGATCATCCCACCCAGCCTGATCATGGTGATCTACGCCATTCCGACCAAGCTCTCGATCGGGGCGATGTTCTTTGCGGGCGTCCTGCCCGGCGCGCTCATCGCGCTCCTGCTGATGGCGTACATCGCCTATGCCTGCCGTAGGCATCCGAAATCGCCGCGGCAATCCGGCGAGAAGTCGCTGGGGCGCGCCATCGTCGAGGCCATTCCGGTGCTGATTGCACCGGTCATCATCGTCGGTGGCGTGCGCGGTGGTGTGTTCACCGCCACCGAGGCCGCCGCGATCCTCGTAGTCTATGCCCTGTTTCTGACACAGGTCCTTTACCGATCGGTCAGCAGCCGGGAACTGTTCTCGGTGTTCCGGGAAAGCGTGCTCACGACCGCGACCGTGATGATCGTCGTGGCGACCTCGACCATGTTCGCCTGGTTCCTCGCGCTGGAAGATATCCCGACCGCAGCGAAGACGCTGTTCACATCGATCACGGACAATCGCTATGTGTTCCTGCTGATCGTCAACGTGTTTCTTCTCTTCGTCGGTTGCCTGGTCGATACCGTGCCGGCCATCCTGATCTTCGTGCCGATCCTGCAGCCGGCTGCAGTCGCCTTCGGGATCGACCCTATCCACTTCTCGATCATCGTGATCGTCAACCTGATGATCGGCCTCAACACGCCGCCGGTCGGGACCAACTTGTTCGTGATCTCGACGGTGACGGGCCGGCCGGTCAGTGCCATCACGCGGGCCTTGATGCCGTTCTATTGCGTGAAGCTGGTCGCGCTAGCACTGATCACCTATATCCCGACGCTTTCGCTCTGGCTGCCGAAACTGGCAGGCCTGATCCGATGAATACCTTCTCTGACTACCGGAGCCACTGATGCCCGAGATCATTCTCCATCCCGACGTTCAATATGATGGTCCTGCCGATGTCGAGGCGGCCGTCTATGGCGATCAGTTTCAGATTCACGCGTCGCTATCCCGCGATCTCTCGCAGATCGGCGACGAGCTCTGGAAGAAGGCGGCCGGCCTGGTGTGCTATCACGAAGTCACGGTCACGGCCGATCTGCTCGATCGCATGCCAAACTGCCGGGTGGTGGTGCGCGCCGGCGTCGGTTTCGACAACATCGACCTGAAGGCGGCGGGCGAACGCGGCATCGCCGTCTGCAACACGCCGGATTACGGGACGATGGACGTGGCGGACCATGCCATCGCCCTGACCCTGGCCTTCCTGCGCGGCATCACGATGTACAATGCGGCCATCCTCGAAGATCCGGTCGCGGGCTGGCGCTTCGATGCCGTACCGACCATCCGGCGCCTCTCCACCCTGACCTTCGGAGTCATCGGGCTTGGTCGCATCGGCACGGCAACCGCTCTCCGTGCCAAGGCGCTCGGCATGCGCGTCATCTTCTTCGATCCCTACCGGCCGACGGGGACCGAGCTTGCGTTTGGCATCGAACGCGTAGCGACGCTGCAGGATCTGCTGGCGCAATCCGACGTGATCTCGATCCACACGCCGCTGACCGCAGAGACGCGGCATCTGATTTCCACCGCAGCACTCGCAACCATGAAGCCGGGTGCGATACTGGTCAGCACGGCGCGCGGCGCCGTCATCGACCTCGCCGCCCTGGCGCCGGCGCTCAACGACGGACGGATCGCGGGCGCCGCCCTCGACGTGCTGGAGATCGAGCCGCTACCGGCCAACCATCCGTTGATGAAGAGCTGGCGCGCGCCCGGCTCGCCGATCCGCAACAAGCTCATCTTGACCCCACATGCCGCCTTCTACAGTCCGTCGAGCCTGATCGACCTCAGGCGTAAATCGGCGGCGACGGCGGCCCAGTATCTGCGCGAAGGCCGCTCGCGCGATTGCGTCAATCTGGACATGATCGACCGAAGTAAGGCGGTGACCGGGCGCGGACGGCGTGATACCGCCGAGGTCTCGATGCCAGCAAGGAGTCAATGATGTCGCCGGCCGTGTTTGATCGTTCGCGGGAACGTGTCGCTGCAGCGAAACGCTATATGCCGGGCGGCGTCAGTAGCCACTTCCGCTATGGCGTATCGCCGACGCCGCTGGTCTTTGAACGGGCCGACGGCGTCTATCTGCACGATATCGATGGTAACCGCCTGATCGACTACTATCTCGCTTTGGGGCCGATGATCCTCGGCCACACGCCGGCCGATGTCATCGCCGCCGCCAAGGCGCAGCTCGATCGCGGCGTCTTGTATGGCGGGCAGAGTGAGCTCGAGTTCGCTGCCGCCAAGCTGGTCTGCGAGATGGTACCCTGCGCGGAGCGGGTCCGGTTCTGCGCCTCGGGAACCGAGGCCGATCAGCTGGCTCTGCGCCTGTCGCGGGCCGTGACGGGGCGCGACGTGATCGTCAAGTTCGAGGGTCACTATCACGGCTGGATGGACTCGGTGCTGTGGAGCGCCGCACCCACCGGCAATGCGATGGGTCCGGAATCGGAACCGACGCCCGTTGCCGGCAGCGCCGGCCAGGACGCGTGGGCGGGCCGCAACATCGAGGTTCTGTCCTGGAACCGCCCGCAGCAGGTGATCGACCGGCTGGCGCGCGGCGATGTCGCCGCCGTCATCATGGAAGCCGCCATGTGCAACAGCGGCGCCATCATGCCGCAGCCAGGCTATCTCGAAGTGGTGCGCGAGGCTTGCACGACGAACGGCACGATCCTGATCTTCGACGAAGTGATCACCGGCTTTCGTGTCGGTCCGGGCGGCGCTCAGAAGCGGCTCGGTGTGACGCCCGACCTTGCTGTCTTCGCGAAGGCGATCGCCAACGGCTTTGCGGTCGCCGCCGTGGCCGGCCGCGCCGACATCATGGATCAGCTGGCCGGCGGGAACATCATTCACGGGGGCACCTACAATGCCCAGGCCGTCAACATGGCGGCGACTGTGGCGACGCTGAAGCGGCTTATCACGCCGGGGGTCTATGACCTGATGGAGGAGCGCGGCGGTCGTCTGATGCAGGGTTTGGCCAAGGCCTTCGCGGATGCCGGCGTCACCGCCACCGTGACCGGCTTCCCGCAGGTCTTCCATGTCTGCTTCGGTCTCAGCGAAGCGCCGGTGAATTATCGCGACATGTTGCGGGTCGATCGCCCCGGCTATGTTCGCCTGACGACCCTGCTGCTGAAGCACGGGGTGCGGGCCTTGGAGCGCGGCGCCTGGTTCCTCTCGACAGAACATGACGAGGCGATCGTCGACACGACCATCGCCGCCATGCGGGCGGCACTGGCGGAATGGGTGAAGGTCCGATGAGGGAGAGGACACCATGACGACAAGCCTGCATGCGCGCGTCACCCTGGTCGGCGCCGGTATCATCGGTCGCGGCTGGATCCGCGTCTTCGCTCGGCACGGCGTGCCCGTCACGGCCCATCATCCGAAGCGGGCGCAGATCGACCAGACGCTGGGATGGCTGGCACAGGATCTCGCGGCCGATGTCGCGGCCGGCTTCCTCAGCGCAGAGGCGCGCGAGCGGATGCTGGCCTGCACGCGGGGGCGAGGCCGATCTCGCCCCCGCTCTGGTGCAGGCGGATTACGGTTCAGGAAAGCGCTCCCGAAGAGCTTGCACTGAAGCGCGCTTCCTTGCATCGACTTGTCAAGACGGCGGCTTGGCATCACACAGCGCAACACGGCCAAGCGCCACAGGCCATATCTGGACAATTCCCATCCGGCCTGATTGGATCATGCGCCGTGACGGGCGCCTGGCATGACGGACAACAAGCACGAGTCGACAAGGCCGATCGAGCCCGAGGCGGCACCCATGCCGCAAGGCATCCGGTCGACCCGGCGAGCGATCGTCGATGCCCATGCGCATCTCTATGACAGCCGCGCGGTTCGCTACGGCATCTTCGAGCAGCGGAACCCGACATTCGAAGCGCTCATCGGGGACTATAGCGCCCTGCCCCGCAGCCATGGCCTCGACGACTATCTGCGGGCCACGCAGTCGCGCGCCGTCAAAGGTCTCGTCTGGCACGAATTCATCGCCGACGACACGCTCGCCGAGATCGCATGGGCGCAGCGGCTGGTCGCTTCCGCCGCCTTGCCCATGGCGCTCGTCGGGCTGGTGGACTTTGCAGATCCGGGCTTAGGGCGGCGGCTCGAAGCCTATCGCGATGTACCCGGCCTCTCCGCGGTGCGCCAGCATCTGGGCTGGGACAATGAGGATCCGCTGCGCCGGATGGCGCAGCGCCCGGACTTCATGAGCGACCCCAACTGGCTCAAAGGGCTTGGCACACTCAAGGGGTTCGATCTGCGCTGCGGGCTCGAGGTGTTCGCGCCGCAATTAGCGGACGTGCTTGCCGTGGTCCGCGCCAACCCTGAGATCGGCTTTACCATAGCCGTGATGGGCTGGCCGACCGATCGCAGCGCCGATGGCTTCTCGCGCTGGCGCTCGGACATGCTGGCGCTCGGCCGCTGTGACAACACCTGTGCCAGCGTCTCCGCTATCGAGTGTATTTTCGGTCTCGACTGGCGCGCGGCCGATGTCGGGCCCTGGATCCTGGCCGTGATCGAAGCCTTCGGCCCGGCGCGCTCGATGTTCGGCAGCCATCTCCCCATCACCGGTCTGTCCCATGGATTCGACCGCCTCTACGACATCTATGAGCGTATCGTCTCGGGCTTTTTCGACAACGAGAAAGACATGATGTTCCGCGGCACGGCTGCGGCCTGGTTCCGAATCCCGCAAGGAAGCACCGTATCATCGGCGGAAAGGACAGCGCGATGGCCAGAATGACGAAGAAGGTCGCGTTGGTGGCGGGTGGTGCCAGGGGCATCGGCTATGCCATTGCGCAGCGCCTGGCGGTCGAGGGTGCGGCGGTGTTTCTCACCGGGCGCGGCTCGCAAGAGGTCGAGAGCGCCGCGGAGAAGATCGGCCAAGGGGCGCGTAGCGTTGTCGCGGATGCCTCAGTGCCGCACGACATGGCGAAGGCTATCGCTGCGGTCCGGGACGAGCATGGGCGCATCGATGGGCTGGTCCTGAACGCCGGGATTTCGGAACCGGCGCTCCTCGCCGAGGAGACGCCCGAACATTTCGAAAGCCATTTCCTGGTCAATGTCCGCAGTTCCGTCCTCACCCTCCAGGCGGCAATCGGCATCATGGGGAGCGGCAGCGCCGTCGTGCTCGTCGGCTCGGCCGCGGATACGGCGGGCGTGCCGTCCTACGGCACCTATTCCGCAAGCAAGGCGGCTTTGCGTTCCTATGCGCACACCTGGGCTGCGGAACTCGGACCCCGCGGCATTCGCGTCAACGTCGTGAGCCCGGGGCCCACCGACACGGCGATCTCGCCGCAACGTCCGATGAGGTGCGCGCGGCGCTCGTCGGGCGCATCCCGGATGGGGCGTCCGGAGGAAATCGCGGCCGCGGTGCTGTTTCTGCTCAGCGACGAGGCGAGTTTTATCGCGGGCGCCGAGCTCTATGTCGATGGTGGCATGCAGCAGGTCTGACAAATCCTTACCGTCAAGCCTTCAACCTTGGCGGGATTTGCCCTAAGCTTCGCCCGCAGCAAATTGGGGGAAACGCGCCGGAAAAAGAACGGAGACATTGATCGGCGCTTTAAGGCCCCCGAATTTCACGGAAGGCATCTTCATCGACGATGATGGCCACTACGCCTTCACGGTCCGCGACGCGAGCACCATCGACCTTTGCTATTACCACCTCGTTCGCAAGAGCAAGGTCGTCGCCTGCTACACTTTGAAGAAGCAGTAATCAGCGCCCGTCGCGCCTTGCCCAGGCCAACAGATTAGGCGATGCGATTTACTCTCGACTGCCGTCGCTCTTGGCCCATTCCACATACTTGCCGGCAACCTTCTTTCCCAGCTCGACGCCGGCCTGGTTGTCCATCTGGTAGTGGATGCCGGCCCAGATCCGGGAGTCACCCGCTTCTTTGCCGAGCTTGCGGATGAACTCGGCACGAGCGGGAAACAGATAGGCCAGGACTTCGCATCTCGCCGTCGAGAGGGTGGAATGGTTCGATGGATAGCTTGGATGATTGGGCACCGTGAACAGGGGCTTTATTTCAGGATCGAGCTGATGCGGCCGCAAGTACCAGTAGGCGTATTTGCCATCATTGCTCGCGATAAAGGCGTCGTAAAAAGCCGCGCCAAGAAGGGCATAGACGCGCGCCGCGCGGGGCGGGTTCTGGTCGGTCTTGTCTTCGAACATCCATGTGTTGGCATAGTCATAAAAGCCCGTTATCAGCCCCGACGGGCTCTGCCAGTAGAAGGCCTTCCAATCGGTCACGAATGTCCGCTCATGCTTGAGAACCGCGCTCACTTCGGCCTTGACCGCTTCCGACTTGCAATCGGGAGGAGCCGGGGGCCTGAATTCATTCGCTGCCTTGAGCAGGATCGGTTTGTAGTTTGGCATGGTCACATTGCCCGGCTTGGTTCCCGTCCATTTGCATGGCCCGGTCGGGACGGTGCCGCTCCACATGGCATCGGATCCATCTGCCTTGGCGCGCGCGATCACCCGCTCCGCCACGCGCCGGCCGAGGTCGCGGCCGGCGATAGAGTCGCTCGGAAACTCGACACCTGCCTCCAGGCGCGACTGCGCCGCTTCGGCCGCCATCTTTTCGAACTGGGCAGCCTCCTTGGGAAAGAAATAGGTTAGCACCAGTGCCGCGGCTTCGGCTGTCGCGGCATATTCGGAAGGATAGGAAGGGCTCATGGGCGTGGGCAGCGCCGGGCGCAGCGCCGGATCCACCGCGATGGGGCGCGGCCGATTGTAGAAGTACTTGGATTCCCACGCGGCGATGGTCGCATCGTAGATGGCGATGGCCAGGTAGGCATTGATGCGATTGGGAAATGGCGTTTCCTTGTCACCGGCGTTGAAGCGGCCGTTGACGATGCCCATCCAGCGATAGGCAGGGGAACCCGCGTCCCAATATCTGATCTTCTCCAGTGCCTTGGGGTCCTTCCCGGCCATCATTTTCTGGAGTTCCGTGATCTCCTTGGCTGTCGCCGAAGCATCCGGCGGTGGCGGCACGCGAAGGTCCTTGGCCGAAGAGATGATCCATGTCCGCCATGATCCGGCATTCGGTTCTATCTGTTCGGATTGGGCAAAGGCGTAGCTTGCGGAGAAAACCACAAGCAGAAGCATTTTGCTTATGAGCAGACGCAGCATCTGGGCCTCCCCTGGTTGGTGCCCCCGTGGCGGGATGCACCAGCCGTATGCTGGCTGTCCCGCAATGCGCGTATATCATCAGATTATATCACAAAATGCTCTTGGCGGGAAGTTCACTCCATGTGGATGTCGCACGACGGATGCGAATGATCCGACTCGGACATTGCGAAGCTCGCCTGCATTGGTTGGGAATTGTAAAGTCGTATCTTGCTGATGAATTAAACCAGGTTCCCGCCCATGTCTGTTTGGCGCCCACCCTCCTTCGTTCGACCCATTGCCGTCGGTCTCATCCGCCGGCACGAGGAACTGCTTCTGATGGCCGTGCGCGATGACGACGGCGCCATCAAGGGATGGCGGCCGCTCGGTGGCTCGATCGAATTCGGTGAACGCGCCTCAGATGCGCTCAGGCGTGAACTCGCCGAGGAGGTTGGCTTGTCCATTGCCGAACCGACATTGCTGACGGTCATGGAAAATCTCTATTCGCATAACGGTGCGCCCGGGCATGAAATCGTTTTTGTATTTGAAGCGAAATTGGCTGACGATACCCATGGCGGCCGCGAGGAGTTTTCCTTCGACGATGGCGGCGTTCGCAACGAGGTGCGGTGGGTTGCACTCGCGAATTTTGAACGTGGCGAGGCCGAGTTGTTCCCTGCTGGGCTCCTGAAGCATTTGCTTCAGTGAGAGTTTTACAGAGCTGTTCGGAACCCGGCCCCTGACGCTGGCGTTATCATCGATATCGTCCACCAGCCCCTCTCAGCTCAGGAGAATAAGCCATGAATTACGTCGATGGTTTTCTGATCCCCGTACCCGCAAGCAAGAAGAAGGAATTCATCGCCCAGGCCGCAAGGATGGCCCCGATTTTCAAGGAGTTCGGCGCAAAGCGGGTGGTCGAGTGTTGGGGCGATGACGTGCCTGACGGCAAGGTCACCGACTTCAAGGGCGCGGTCAAGGCCAACGACGACGAGACCGTCGTGTTCAGTTGGATCGAATATCCTTCCAAAGAAATTCGCGACGCTGCCAACAAGCGGATGATGGAAGATCCACGCATGAAGGCGATGGGAGAGCATATGCCTTTCGACGGCAAGCGCATGATCTTCGGCGGTTTCGCGCCAGTTCTCGACGAATAGAGCTCTTGCGATGCGCGATGGCGGCTCAAAGCCATCGCGCTTCAGACGAAACCCAGCAGCCACCACCAGGCCGGGAGCGTCAGGAATGAGAGCGGGATTCCGACGCCGACCATCAGCGTGAGCAGCGGCGGGTCGAGCTCATGATCCATGGCCACGATACTTGCCCCGATCATCGGTGCCATCGCGGATTCGAACACGGTCACCCGCATGACCTGTCCCTCGGCGCCGAAAAGGCCTGCGAAGAGGAGAAGAATCAGCGCCGGGCCGAGCACGAGCTTGAAGGCGAGGCCGAGGCTGAGCGGCACCGCCTTGCCCCGCACCTGGCTGAGCCGGATCTGGTAGCCGACCGAAACGAGGGCGAGCGGGACCGTCGTCGTGCCGAGGCGCCTCAAAAGATCGCCGAGCCAGGTCGGATACTCGACCGGCATCAGGATGAGCGCCAGCAAGAAGGCCTGGAACGGCGCGAAGAGAGCGATCTTGCGGGCCACCGCCTTCGCATCGATGGCCTGGCCGGACGAGTAGATCGAGGCGACGAGGATGCCGAGCGTCGAGAGCACGAAATAGGACCCGACCTGATCGATCAGGATGCCGAAGCCGAGAAACTCAGCGCCGTAGAAGGTCTCGATCATCGGCAAGCCGATGAAGGCGGTGTTGGCGAGCCCGCCCGTCAGCATGAGCCCGCCGGTGGTGGCCCGCGAGAGGCCGAGGACCCGCCCCGCCGCCCAGAAGAAGGCGCAGCCGATGCCGAACAGGATCCAGGCCATCAGCGCCGGAAGGATCAGGCCGGTGTCGAGATCGAGGGCGTGCACGTAGCTGAGTGTCAGCGCCGGCAGCGAGATATTGAGGATGAAGCCGTTCAGCGCGGCAGCGGCATTGTCGGGCAAACGTCCGGAGCGGCGGAGCGCCATTCCAAGAAGGAAGCAAACCGCCAAGAGAAGGTAGTTGTCCATCCGTCTGCTGCCCCCGCCGCGTGAAAGTAAGAGAATATATGACCACAGGAAGGTGCGAAAAGCGAATTGATACGACGGCGGTCCTGGCGGTAGTCTCATGTCCATGAGCATGACCGACCTCGACACGGCAATCGCCGGCTTTCGTGCTGACTCCTCGGCATCGGGCGACCAGCTGTCGCCGCGCAACTGGAACGAAGAGGACTGGCGGGAGCTGTTTCGCTTCACCAGTGTCCGTCGCATAAAGGCCGGGGAACTGCTGATCCAGCGGGGCGATCCTGACCGGACGCTCTATTTCGTCCTCGCTGGCAAGCTCGAGGTCGTGGTCCGGTCCGGCGACGGCATGAGCATGGGGCCGCTCACCCGGATCGGTGCTGGATCGGTGCTCGGAGAGCAGTCCTTTTTTGACGGCCACCCCCGGTCAGCCAGTGTCTGGGCAACGGACCAGAGCGAAGTCGCGGCGATGAGCCCCGAGCAGTATGCGGCCTTCGAGGCGGCGAACCCTGCCCGCGCCCATGAGTTGATTTTCGCTCTTGCCCGGGTTCTTGCCTTCCGGCTCCGCCGGACGACGGCAAGGGTCCTGGGTTAAGGCAGGCGTCTTCCGGCCGCCTTTGGCGACTGACAGCGGAGGGGGTCCCGATCAAGGAATCTTTTCAGGAGTGAGGGCGCTTCCGCGAACCGCCCAATGCACCTTCAATCCGGTCATCGGTGCAAACGCCGGACCGCCAGTGCAGAGCCCGCGAAGTTCATCAATTTAACTGGTCTATTAAACATTGTCTTATGTAGCGATTAATTGCCTTCCCGTCGGTGCGATGGCTTCCTAGGGCCTGGAAACCTGCATATCTCCGCTCCCCAGGATGAGGAGCGAGACGGATAAGCCTGGAAGTTGATTGCTCATGCTGGCCGATGCAAAGCGCACCTTGACGCTATCTGATCTCGACACCCCCTGTCTGGTGGTGGACCAGACAATCATGTTACGCAACGTGGCGCGAATGAGATCGCACTTGGCCTCGCTCGGCGTGCCCCTGCGCGTGCACCTGAAGACGGTGAAGTCGTTGGCGGCCGCTCGTCATGTCATGACCAGCCCAACCGGACCGGCTGTGGTCTCCACGCTTCAGGAAGCCGAGCAGTTTGGTGACGCGGGAGTGCGCGACATCCTTTATGCAATCGGCGTAACGCCAAATAAGCTCGATCGGGTCGCAGCAATTCGAGCTCGAGGAATAGACTTATCGGTGATCGTCGATAGCGTTGCAGCAGCCGAGGCTGTGGCCGCGAAGTCCCGGCAGATCAGTTCACCCATTCCTACGTTGGTCGAGATCGACTGTGATGGACACCGCGCCGGCGTCCCATCTACAGATTTGCGCCAGCTGGTAGCCATCGCAACCGTGCTGCAACGGGGGGGTGCAGAACTTCGTGGCGTGCTTACCCACGCGGGGAAGTCCTATAGCTGCGTTGGCATGAGCGCTTTGGAGGCGATGGCCGAGCAGGAGCGTAATCATGCCGTCGCATGCGCCAACGCGTTGCGCCAGGCCGAACTGCCGGTATCAACGGTGAGTGTAGGATCGACGCCGACCGCGGCTTTTTCGCGCAACCTCGAGGGTGTGACTGAGGTCCGCGCGGGCGTATTTCCGTTCTTCGATCTTTTCATGACAGGACTTGGGGTCTGTTCGGAGACCGATATCGCCCTTAGCGTCCTTACCACCGTTATCGGACATCAGCCTGATCGCGGTTGGATTCTCGTTGATGCGGGTTGGATGGCGATGTCGCGCGATCGGGGCACGGCAAGGCAGAAGGTTGACCAGGGTTACGGACTGGCGTGTGACTTGATGGGACGTCGATATCCGGATCTGATCATGGTCGACGCCCACCAGGAGCAAGGCATCCTAGCCGTACGAGAGGGCAGTTCAGCGAAATTGCCCGACCTCGCTATAGGAGATCTGGTTCGCATACTACCTAATCACGCATGCGCGACGGGAGCGCAGCATGACGAGTACGTTGTCGTACAATCGTCCTCTGATTGTATAGACGCCCGGTGGCCACGATTTCGTGGCTGGTAAAAGCCTCGCATTATGACAATGGTGCGGGGCCTGAGCAGGATTGACGAATAGGGAGTGGAATGTCTGACTTGCCGATCAACCTGGACGATCCCTCTCTGTGGCGAAGCGATTCTTATGTCGATGGATCGTGGACGCCGGCAGATAGCGGGTTACGCTTCAAAGTTGAGGATCCGGCAACTGGCAGGATCATCGCCGAGGTCGCCGATCTTGGCGTAGGCGAAACCCGAAGAGCCATCAGCGCTGCCGCAGGGGCATTCGAGAATTGGCGAGCGACCAGTGCCCAGGATCGCGCCAACTGCCTGCGTCGTTGGACGGATGAGATCTTGCGAAATCGCGAGGATCTTGCCCGGATTCTTTCGGCAGAAGTCGGTCGATCGATGCAGGAGGCGCGCAACGAAATTGACTACGGCGCCAGTTTTACACAGTGGTTTGCGGAAGAGGCCCGACGTGTCTATGGCGACACCATCCCTTCGCCTCTGCCTGACAGGCGCTTTATTGTCTTGAAGGAACCAATTGGCGTGGTCGCCGCGATCACCCCTTGGAATGCGCCCCACTCGATGGTCGCACGCAAGTGTTCGCCGGCTTTGGCCGCCGGTTGCCCTGTGGTTCTCAAACCCGCCGAACAGACGCCCCTCTCCGCGTTGGCGCTCGCCGTCTTGGCGGAGCGCGCTGGATTTCCGAAGGGCGTGATCAATATTGTTACCTGCGGCGATCCTGTCCCTATCGCGCGCACTCTGACGGACAGTGAGATCGTTCGCCTTGTAACGTTCACAGGGTCCAGCGAGGTTGGGCGCAACCTGGCACGGGAATGCGCACCCACGCTGAAGCGGCTGTCGCTGGAACTTGGCGGCAATGCCCCGTTCATCCTCTTCGAGGACGGCGACGTCGAGGCCGCCGTGGAAGGGGCAATGCAGGCAAAGTTTCGTGTGATTGGCCAGAACTGCGTCGGTGCGAACAGATTCTACATTCATGAGAGTCTGAAGGACCGCTTCGTCTCCGGCTTCAAGGCGCGGATGGCGCTTCTGCGGACAGGGCCGCCGACTGACGAGAACGCCATTGTCGGGCCTGTGATTGATGATGCGGCCGTGGCGAAACTCACGCGACTGGTAAGTGATGCGACTGGGAAAGGCGCACGCGTTCTGCTCGGTGGTGGCGTTCACCCCGCGGGCAAGTGCTTTTTTGCGCCCACTTTGATAACCGAGGTCGATAATTCCATGGCCATCGTCCATGAAGAGATTTTCGGGCCAGTCGCCACCATACAGAGCTTTGCGAACGAGGACGATGTAGTGCGTGCCGCCAATACGACGCCCTATGGTCTTGCGGCCTACTTTTATACGAAGGATCTGCGCCGAGCCTGGCGAGTCGCCGAACGGCTTGAGGCCGGCATGGTTGGCATCAATGTTGGGATGATGTCGTCGGCCGTAGCGCCGTTTGGCGGAGTTAAGCAATCCGGCTATGGCCGCGAGGGTTCGAAATACGGCATCGAGGAGTTCCTTGAGTTGAAATATGTCTGCATGGGCGGACTGTGACACTATGGCGGACAGGAAAGAGCCATGCCGCGATGTTGGTCGGCCAATATGATCAACCTGAGCTGTCCCCAACTCGACGCAGGAGATGCTGAATGATTCCGGCCCAACCCAAGCTCGCATTCTCACGCACCGAATATCGCGGCCGCCTGGAGGCAACTTGGGCATCGATGCAGAAGAATGAGATAGACTTGTTGGTGGTAACGGATCCTGCCAATATGGCTTGGCTTACCGGCTACGACGGATGGTCATTCTACGTTCACCAGTGCGTATTGGTGCCGCTGGGCGAGGATCCCCTTTGGTATGGCCGCATGCAGGACGTGCAGGGAGCGTACCGGCGCACCTACCTCCCCCACGATCGGGTGGTGGGTTACGAGGACCACTACGTCCAATCAACCCAACGACACCCTATGGATTTTCTTGCGGAGATCATTCGGCAGCGCGGGTTTTCCCATCAGAAGATCGGCGTGGAATTGGACAACTACTATTTCACCGCTGCCGCGTATCTATCATTGCAGAAACATCTACAACGTAGCGCGCTGAAGGATGCCACATATCTGGTCAATTGGCTGAGGGTCGTCAAATCATCGGCGGAAATTGACTATATGCGCAGTGCTGCCCGTGTCGTCGAAGGCGTATTTGAGCGTGTGCGCTCCGTCATGCGGCCTGGTCTGCGGCAGTGCGACCTGGTTGCCGAGATCTACGATGCCGAAATCAGGGGCAAAGGTGACGACTGGGGCGATTATACGGCCATTGTGCCGCTTATCGGCGCCGGGCCCGACGCTGCCGCGCCTCATCTTACTTGGACAGATGAACCGTTGCGAGCGAACGAAGGCATCTTCCTCGAGCTCTCAGGTGCGCACCGTCGCTACCACTGCCCGATGTCGCGCACGTTCTACATTGGAAAACCCGACGCGAAATTTCGCGAGACCGAGAAGGCAGTGCGTGAGGGCTTGGAGCAAGGACTGGACAAAGCCAAACCAGGCAATACTTGCGAGGACATTGCGGTGGCGTTTTACACTACGATCGAGCGCTACGGTCTCAAGAAAGACAGCCGTACCGGCTACTCGATAGGCCTTGCCTATCCACCTGACTGGGGTGAGCATACCCTCAGTCTGCGCCGCGACGATCGCACCGAACTGCGTCCCGGTATGACCATCCACTTCATGCCTGGACTGCATTTTGGCGATTGGGGTTTCCAGATCACCGAAAGCATCGCAATTACGAATACGGGCCACGAGTGCTTAGCCCGTGTCCCTCGCGAAATCATGGTCGTCGACTAACATCAAAACACACCGAGGCAAGTCATGTCTATTCAGCAGGCGAAAAACGAGATCCACAATTCCGTGCTCCATTTCGATGCGAGAATGGATGGCGGCTTTGCCGGCAAGCCGGTGATCGGGCTCATCACCTTGTCCACCGACTGCATAACAGAGTACGAACTCCGTCAAATGGCGCCGGCCGAAAAGATCGTGATCTCCGCCACTCGGATCAAGACACACAATCCGCTGACAGTAGCGATCCTGCGAGACCATGTTGCCGAAATTGGCAATGCGGTGCGGTTGTTTGATCCTGCTGAAACCGCGAACGTATACGCCTATGCATGCACCTCCGGGTCGGCCGTAAATTCGCACGAAGCACTCACCCAAGGGGTGCGCAATGCAGGTTCACAGGCGCCCATCACCGCGCCAATGCCGGGGGCGCTTGAGGCTTTCAAGACGCTCAATGTGACACGTATCGCCATGCTTACACCATACCCGGACGAAGTGACCTTGTTCATGCGCGATCATCTGGCAAGGAACGGCGTGGAGGTGGTATCGATGGGGTCATTTCATTTCGATATCGACTACGAGATGGCTCGTATTTCGCCGCAATCGATCATTGAATCGGCCGCTGCGCTGGATGATCCGCGCTCTCAGGCGGTTTTCCTGCCCTGCACCGGTCTGCGTGCCTCCAGCGCCATCGAAGCCCTTGAGCAGCGACTGGGGAAGCCGGTTGTGACAGCGCATCAGGCCATGCTCTGGCACGCCGTAAAACTTGCCGGATATCAAATCAAGCTGCCTCGCCTGGGCCGCCTCTTCCAACTCTGAGCATGACCGCCACCGTTGCGATCTGTGGCCTCGGAGCAATAGGGATGGAGGTGGCGCGTGGGCTTGATAGAGGCATAGAAGGCCTAAAGCTGATAGCTGTCGCGGCACGTGACCAGGAGTCTGCAAGAACTCGGGCGGCTACTCTGAATTGCAAGCCCGCCGTGGTTTCATTACCCGATCTGGCTCTGGCCGATATCGTCGTGGAAGCAGCGCCAGCGGAGGTTTTCTCCGATGTCGCTGAACCTGCGATCGATGAAGGCCGGATTTTCATTCCGGCGTCCGTAGGGGCGCTGCTTCGACGAATGGACCTGATCGAACGTGCCAAACTCACAGGGGCCCGAATTCTTCCGCCAACCGGGGCATTGCTCGGACTGGACGCCGTGCGGGCCGCGGCCGAAGGCGGTATACACACCGTCACTCTTGAAACCCGGAAACACCCGAGGAGCTATCAAGGAACTCCATGGGTTGTGTCGCGGACTATCGATCTCGGCGCCATGACTGAGCCGACCTGCATTTTCGATGGCAGTGCACGTGAAGCCGCCGCATGGTTTCCGGCGAACGCAAACATCGCAGCAGCCTTGGCCCTGGCAGGTATCGGTCCCGAGAGGACTCAGGTAAAATTCTGGGCCGTTCCGGATTTGCAGCGGAATGTGCACACGGTCAGTGTGGATTCGGACGCCGCGCGCTTTACCATGACCATCGAGGGCCTCCCCTCCCCTGCAAACCCACGCAGCAGCCGCTTAACTCCGCTATCCATACTGGCGAGTCTGCGCGGATTGGTGGCGACCTTGAAGAGTGGCAGCTGAGCCAAACACTGACCTCTAGTCGGGCGCACGCATCGAAACGGTGTACGGCACTCGGCCCAGGACCCGATACACCGCGGGTTTGAACGCCTCCAGAGGCATGTGTTGAAAATCCGGATCGAACGCCGCTTGATCATAGCGCGCACAAAACTCCACGCAAGCTTCGAAGTAAGGATGGCCTCGATACCGTTCCCGCTCGTTCGGATCACGGCCGTAGTACTGAAAGAAATAGATGCCTTGAAAGAGATCGTGATGGGCGACGATCCATCGCGTTCGCTCCGTCACGTATGGGCGAAGGATGTCGGCTGCGAAATTGCCATGATTCTCCGGCGCCAGGTCATCACCGATATCGTGCAGCAGGGCTGCCACGACCATCTCCTCGCTTTCACCGGCGACATGCGCGCGCGTCGCCGTCTGCAAGGAGTGAACCAGCCGGTTCACCGGGAAGCCGAACGTCTGACCCGCCATGCTCTCCAAGGTTCGCAACACGCGATCTGGAACGCCGGCGATGTGCTCTCTATCGTAACCGGCGATGATGGCGAAATCCTCGGCGGTCGCCTCCGCCATGGTCTTGAAGCTTGCCTGTCGATCCATCGAATGTTTCCTCCACCTCTGGTGGTCACTCCGCCGTGACCGGCTCAGTCCCGATAGTCTGGTTCCTCGGCATCGAGGCGCCTCTTCAACGCTGCAAAATGCAGATCAATCTGATATGCATCGGCGGCCATCTGGCGCCGTGTCTCGGAAGCCGCTTCCGCCGGCAGGACCCTCAGCTTGCGACCTGTTGACATCGCCAGCACCTGGGTCTGGCAAGCGCGCTCAAGATAATAGAGATCGTTGAATGCCTCAGCGATTGTCGGACCGACAACGGTGACACCGTGATTGGCCATGAACAAAACACGCTTGTCGCCCATCGCGCCGGCAATGCGATCACCTTCCTCGACACCCTTGACGAGACCGCCATAAACCGGATCGTAGGCAATCCGCCCGTGGAAAAAGATGGCATTCTGGCCGGCCATCTCCAGGGTCATATCCTCAAGCCACGTGAGAGCTGTGGCGTAAGGCATATGACTGTGCAGCACGGCTGCGCCGGCCGGATGCGCGATATGGATACGTGAATGGATCCAGAATGCGCTCTCCTCAACCTCGCCGTCGCCTTCGAGCTTCTCGCCTCTTTCGTTTACCAACACCAAATCGCTCGCGCGGATCTCGCTCCAATGCAGTCCATACGGATTGACCAGAAAACGGTGCTCGTCACCGGGCACCATGAGGCTGAAATGGTTGCAGATCCCTTCGTGATATCCGAAACGCACAGCCAGGCGGATCGCCGCTGCAAGATCCATCCGATATTCCTGCAGCCGGTTGTGCCCGGCGCGCGGTCGTGTTGTCGGCGTTGCCATCTTACCTTCCCTGGACCTTTCCCGTTAATTCAAGATCAGGTTTTGCTTCCGCATTCAGAACCGCATTCAAGAACGCGCGGGTTCGTTGCTCGACCGGCCTTCCCAGTATGAGATCAGGTGGTCCCTGCTCGACGATGCGGCCACCCTCAAAGAAGCAGACGCGATCGGCGATCTCGCGCGCAAACCCCATTTCGTGGGTGACCAGGATCATAGTCAGGTCATGCTCGTGCGCGAGTTCACGGATCACCTGAAGAACCTCACCGACAAGTTCCGGATCGAGGGCGGAGGTTACTTCGTCGAACAGCATCAGCCGCGGTCGCATCGCCAGGGCACGCGCTATCGCTACCCGCTGCTGTTGGCCGCCGGAGAGGCGGGCGGGATAGCTGGCCATTTTGTCTGATAAGCCCACCTTCCTTAGCAGCTCGGCGGCTCGCGCTTCCGCTTCCTGCCGCGACAGGCCAAGCACTCGACGCGGCGCCAACGAAACGTTCTCCAGGGCCGTCATGTGCGGAAACAGATTGAACATCTGGAAGACCATTCCAATCTTTTCGCGGATCTTGCGCAGATGCGCTTGGTTCGCCGGGCGTCGTTGACCGTCGACCAAGCGGTGCCATACCGGCTGACCGTCGATATCAACCGACCCGCTATCGATTCCTTCCAAGGTCATCAGGATTCGAAGCAGCGTGGATTTGCCGGATCCGCTTGGTCCGATGAAGACAACTTTCTCTCCATGTGCGACGTCCAGCGAAAGCTCGTTCAGGACCCGTGTTGGACCAAAATCCTTGACTACGCGATGGAATCGAACCATCGGGTGGGTTGGCTGCGATTGCGTCATCGTGTCCATCTTCCCAGCCAGCGTTCGACCTGCTGCACGAGCGCCGCGGCGCTCAAGCTCAGCACGAGGAAGATTGCGCCGACGATTGTGTAAGGCTCGGTGTATCGGAATGTTTCCGAGCCGATCAATTTTGCAACCGAGAGCATCTCATGTACCGAGATGACGAACAGGATGGGTGTCTCCTTGAACATTCCGATCAGGTAGTTGCCGAGTGCCGGCACGATCGGAAGCAAAGCCTGTGGCAGCACGATGTCGCGAAATGTGTGGTAGCGCCCAAGATTGAGAGCGACGGAGGCCTCACGCTGTCCCTGCGGCACTGATTCGAATCCAGCGCGAAAAACCTCCGATATGTAGCATCCATAGTGCAGCCCCAGGGCCAGGACTCCAGTCAGCCAGGCGCTCATCACGATGCCCCAGTTCGGAAGCACGTAGTACAGGAAGAAGATCTGCACGAGGAGGGGCGTGGAACGAATCGACTCGACAAAGCCGATGACAGCCCACGCAATTACTCCGCGACGTGGCCGGCAGGCGAAGATGAGGCCGATAACCATGGCCGCCGCGAACCCGCCGAAGGTCGCCGCAATGGTAACTCGTGCGCCCCCCAGGATCTGGGGAATTATGGATATGGCGAAATCCGTGTCCCAGAAACTCATGGCATAGTCCGCCGATCGATGCCCCTCGCGGCCCATCGCTCAAGGGCGCGAAAGACCGAGGTCAGGCAGATCGCCAATCCCAGATACATCAATAGTGTGAGACTGAATATTTCCAGTGGACGGTATGTACGACTGTATATCTGATAACCGGCATAGGTGAGGTCTGTGACCGAGATCAGCGAGACCAGCGCCGTCCCCTTCAGAACTTCAATTGACAGATTGCTGAAGGGCGGCAGCATGGTTCGAATGGCCTGCGGCAAAACCACGTCGAACATTGTTGACACGGCCGATAGATTGAGTGCCGTCGCCGCTTCCCACTGACCTTTCGGAAAGCTCTGCAGGGCACCCCTGACGATCTCGGAGCCGTACGCACCGCCATTCAATCCAAGAGCGAGGATGCCGGCGGCAATCGGCGGTATCTGGAGTCCCAACTTCGGAAGCACAAAATAGAGCCAGAACAACTGCACCAAGATTGAGGTGCCGCGGAAGAACTCGACATAGACACGCGAGCTCCATCGAATGATGCGCCACCGCGCAAGGCGCCCGATACCAGCGATAAAGGCGAGGATAAATGACAGCAAGATTGCACCTGCCCCCACTTCAATGGTTCGGACCAATCCTACGCTCAGAGGTCCGAGATAATCAAAGATTGGAGGCAGGTTCACAATGAAGCTCAATCGAGAACCGAAGCATGCGACGATATAGTCTCACTTCCCTTCGCAGAGTTCTTGGGCTGTCTTTGGTGGCGTAGGCGGATTCTCGGCACTGGTGATGCCGAAGGGAGCATAGAGGGCCGCCTGTTCGGGGCTGCCGCGGAAGGTGGCGAGCTGCGTGTTGAATGCATCGCGCAGATCGGTGTCCTCCTTGCGGAATACTTCACCTTGATAGAATTTCATCAATGCCCCCTCGATGACGACATCGCCAAACGGAAGCGCGCGCTCGACGCCCCCGCTGGGCCCCAACTCGTTAAGCATGGCTTGAACGGTGACCGGCGCCAACGCGAACGCATCGATCCGATCCGCTTTCAGTCCGGCAAGCATCGCGGCCGGATCGGGGAAATTGACCAAACGGGCCTCTGGCATGCCGAGTGCCTTCAGCCAATTGCCTTCCTCTGCGCCCTGGATTACGCCAATCCGCGCGTCGGCACTCTTCACTGCATCATCGTAACTGTGGATGTTTTTCGGATTGCCTGCCTTGACCATCATAGCGCTGCCAATGCCGACCGACGGTTCGTCGAATATCACAACCTCGCACCGTTTTGGCCGCACAGCCATTCCTGTGGCGATGATGTCGATCTGGTTGGCTTGCAAGGCCGGGATCAGGCTATCCCAGGCCATGTCAACTGCCTCGATATTGGCTATTCCGATCTTCGTCAGGATTGCGCGCGCGTTCTCAATGGCAAGCCCTGTTGGCTTGCCATTCTCGTCTATATAGGCAAATGGTTTTTCGCTGTTGAATCCAATGCGGAGCTTGCCTTCCCTCTTTCCGCGTTCGAGCGTGGTTTCGGCCATTGCCAAGGTCCCAACCGCCACCATCGAGACAATGGCTACCAATAGCGTGCATATCGTTCTTCTAGTCCAGGCGAGCATGTTAACCTCCCGTCTCTTAGGCATTATTTTTCATTCACCCGGACGACAGGTGAACACTACGGTTAGCCTGAGGCAATAGACGAGAAGTGATTCTTAGATTAATATCCATCTTAAGTTATCAGATGGCTTGTGCTTATCCGTTTGGCATTGCACACATTTGCATCCTGTCTCTGTCTTTGCACAGAAAACCGGCTGGGGCCCCTGGAGACAATGGTTTCTACAGAGGATATTCGCTTTTTTGTGGTTTTGGCCACATCGTCTTCGCTATCGGCGGCCGCACGGTCGCTTGACGTGACCCCGCCGGCCATCAGCCAGCGCTTACGGCTGATGGAGGAGAGGTTGGGTGTCCGATTGCTCGACCGAACCCGGCGCCGGATGATACTGACCGACGAGGGCAGCGCCCTCGTCGAACGAGGGCGCGAAATCCTCGACGAACTCGGGCGCTTGACGGATACCCTGGCGGCGCGCCGGGGTACTGTTTCGGGGCATCTTGGTATCGTGGCACCATTCGGCTTTGGCAGGCGCTATGTCGCACCGCTTGTCGGCCGTTTTCGTGGCTCTTTTCCTGACTTGAACATCAGTCTCAAACTATCGGACAGGCCGGGTCATGAACAGGATTCCGCCTGCGACCTGGTGATCCATATCGGCCAGCTGCGCAATTCTTCCCTGCAGGCGAGGCGTTTGGCGCCAAATGATCGGTTTCTCTGTGCTGCGCCCGAGTATTTGGCAAAGCGTGGAACACCGGAAAACCCTGAAGATCTCCGACACCACGATTGCATCGTTCTGCGGGAGAATATGGAGGACGCCACCAAGTTGAAGTTCTTGCAGGATGGGAGCCGCACCCCTGTCCAGGTCAGAATCGAAAGCGCCCTATCGAGCAATGATGGCGATGTCATCCGCACCTGGGCGCTGGCAGGTCTCGGGCTGATGGTTCGATCGGAGTGGGATGTCGCCGAAGATCTGGCGGCTGGCCGATTGGTCCGTCTGATGGAGCGTTGGCGCTTGCCGCCGGCCGATATCTACGCACTCTCAGAAAGCCGCCATGGCCGGTCCGCGCGGGCGAAGCGTTTTCTGGACTGGCTGCGAGATTCACTCAAGCCCGTCCCCTGGCGAAATTTAAAGCCGTTGCCGGTTGCTGCAGTCGGTGGAGATTGACGACGTACCCATCAGGGTGCTCCCGCCTCAACGACTATTGGACGCTATCACGGATTTTCTTTCCAGACGAAGCTTGGCAGGTCCGTAAGTTTCTCGCACCCGATTTGCCCCATTGTCGAACGTAATTCTTCTCGCAGCACGGAGATGACGTGGTCGCCTCCCGTTCGGCCAAGAGCGGCGACACCGAACATGAAGGCGCGGCCCAGAAGGACGAAATCCGCCCCACATGCCAGCGCCCGGGCAATGTCTAGGCCGGACCTGATTCCACCGTCGACCAGGACAGGCATATTCGCGCCGATGGCACGTTTCACCTCGGCCAGGACTTCGATCGCGGCCGGCGCCGCGTCGAGCTGCCTCCCGCCATGGTTTGAAACGACGATGGCATCAACCCCGATCCCTTTGCACGCCACGGCGTCGGCCGGATCGAGCACGCCCTTGGCGACAAGCTTCCCACGCCACCGATCACGGATTCTTTTCAACCGCTCCACTGAGACATGGCCCTCCATGATCCTCGCCACGAACTCGCCAAGCTCAACCAGGTTCAACTTTCCGGGCAGATAGGGTTTCAGATTTTCAAACTCGGGAACTCCCGTTTGAAGCGTGTGAATCGCCCATGCCGGGCGCTGCAGAATTTGAAGGAGCGTTCTGACGTCAAAGCGTGGTGGAATTGATAGACCGTTTCTAATATCGTGCTCGCGTCGCGTCGCGGTTGGCACATCAATCGTGACAACAAGGGTTTCGTATCCCGAGCGCTGCGCCCGAGCGATAAGATCCTCCTCGATCGCCGCGTCATTGGGGACATTGAGCTGAAACCAGGCATATTGCGGCGCGAGCTGGGCAATGCGCTCCAAGCGAGTGGTCGCAAACATGCTTAGGGCGAAGGGAATCTTGTGGCTTTGCGCCGTGACGGCAAGGAGTTCGGCAGATCCCGGCCAAATCATCCCGCTCAAACCCATCGGCGAGACACCAATGGGAAGGTCGTAGGTTCGATCCAAAAGTGTACAGGCAAGATTGGGCTTGCAACTCGTAAGGTATCTCGGGAGAAACCTCACGGCATCGAGGGCCTGGCGGTTGCGTCTCAAGCCAAGCTCTGCGCCAATCCCCCCAACCATATACTCGAAGGCAAATCGCGGCACGCGGCGTTTCGCCGCCACCTCCATCGACGCGACAGTTGGATACTTTTGGTCAACATTCATTCTGGTGTTGGAATGGCATCAGGCGCCGGCCGTTACATCTTCGGAAGAAGATTCGGTATGCGCACCTCCTCGCGCGTGATGATTTCGATGAGTGCTGGCATACCCTTGGCATTTTGCGCCAAAGCCCGTCTTAGCGCCGGCTTGATATCGGCAGGCTTATCCACGCTCTCGCCGTGTCCGCCCATAGCGGTCGCCATCGCCGCATAATTTCCACCTAACTTCTCGATTGAATACTTCTTGGCCGCTTCAGGATGATGTCTCGTGTAGCCGCCCATGACGGAGTTCTTAAGGACGATCGTGGTTACGCCGATCTGGTTGCGCACCCCGGTTTCAAAGTCCATCCCAGTCATGCCAAACGCCGCGTCTCCCATGATATTGATGCAATTCCAATCCGGGCGCGCCAACCTCGCGCCGTGCATCAGGCCGAGTCCCATTCCCAACTGTGTGGTTTTACCCCAGCCCATATAACCATGAGGAACAATGGTTTCGTAGAAGGCCGTCACCTGATCACGCGGCGTACCCGCATCATGAGTCACGACGGTTTTGCGGCGATCCACGGTGTGCATGAGATCCCAGACGACCCGATATGGCGAAATCGGTTCTTCCTCAGAGGTCAAATGCGGCATCCACTTGGCCATGAACGCGGATTTGACAGCGGCGACCTCGCCTGCAATTGCGTTTTCAGCTTTGCGCCCGTCTGGTCCGATACGGCCCTTTATCACCTCTATGACTGCGGCAAGCGAGAGTTTCGCGTCTCCGATGACCCCGAGGTCGACCGGGTAGTCTTTGGAGATATCGCCTTCCCAGTTGGTGAGCTGTGCAAATATTCTGCCTTCGGTCGGGAAGGGTGTGATGTAGTCCGATCGCGTAAAGCTCGTTCCCAGCCCAATGATCAGATCCGCCTTATCTAGAAAATGGATGACCTGATCAGGACGCGAATACCCTGCACAGCCAAGCGCCAGCGGATGGTTCTCTGGAAAGCAACTCTTTCCATTCAATGTCGACATGACCGGGATTTGTGTGAGCTCGGCCAACTCCAGCAGTTCGCGGCAAGCCTCGGCATAGAGGATGCCTTGACCCGCCACGATAACCGGAGCACGGGCGCGCAGAATGGCATTGGCCAGATCCGCAATGTCCTTTGGATCGGCAATCGGTGTCGAGCGGCGCTGCACCTTATATGCTGCCGCCAAGCTGGGATCGACCTCTTCGGTCATAATGTCGATGGGCACCTCCAACGTCACCGGCCCGGGCCTGCCATTTCGGAGCAATGCGAAGGCATGCTGCAGCATTTGCGGGATACGCCCCGAAACCGGAACCACCTCGCACCATTTGTTTAGAAACTGCATGTTGCGAGCAGCGCTGAAGTTGGGCGCTACGCCTTGGCTTTCTCGAGCATACCCGCCGGGGATATGCAGCACGGGTACGTTATCTGCATAACATTGCGCGATGGCTCCAACCGAATTCTCCGAACCTGGGCCATGTTGGACCGCCGTGCAGCAAATCTTGCATCCGGCCGTCGTTCGCGCATAACCGTCGGCAATATGCAGTGCATGACGTTCTTGCCGTACAATGATCGGTCTGATTCCAAACTTGGTTCCTGCTTCAATAAGATCGCTGTAGGGAAAGGCGGGCATGATCGCCACACCTTCCTTGCTTAAGATGGACGCAATAAGCTCGGAACCATTCATCTTCATCGCCTGCCCCACATTTCACTCGTCTTGATCATCAAGCGTTGTAGTTAGGCACGCCAATTCACGGGTTACAATTAACTCGACTTTGATAGTGAAGTTAATGCAGTAGTTATTGAATGCTCGACGAACAGCTCTCTCGATGCATGCGAGTCTTGCGGTTCTTTCAGACGGCGTGGCTTCGGACGATGACGTATTGGCGCCGAGTATGGCAGGTCGTTCCTGAAGCGGCGCAAAAGCCGATGCGGTGGGTACGAGACAAGGTCATTGCGTATGCCGTTCGTCGCAAAGGACGAAAGGTCCATCACGTGGACCTAGGCGAGGGACGCTGTCCTTCGGCCCCAATATTTCGGGCAAAGTCCGCCATCGACTTCCTGCAATTTCTTCGCTTTGCTTCCCCAGCCAAAATCAAATAGGGCCCCTCCGCCATGGGACCTTCATACGGCATTGATTTCATGTATAAATTTGGAGCGGGCGAAGGGATTCGAACCCTCGACCCCAACCTTGGCAAGGTTGTGCTCTACCCCTGAGCTACGCCCGCATTAGGTAAGGCGCCGGTTGAGTTCCGGCGCGCCGGTCTTATTGCTTAAGCCCGGCACAAATGCAATAGGAACCTCGCTTTTCCGGTAAACCCTTCCTTCAGATGGTGAAAATGCCTTCCAGCCGCGCCGATCTCATGGCCCGATTCTCGCAGCTGGGTATAAAGACCCAGACCCGCGAGCACCCACCCGTCTTCACGGTCGAGGAAGCAAGGGAGCTGCGCGGCCAGATCCCGGGCGGCCATTGCAAGAACCTCTTCCTCAAGGACGAGAAGGGCGTCGTCTGGCTGATCGTCTGCCTGGAGGATTCGAAGATCGACCTCAAAGCGGCCCCGGCCAGGATCGGCTCGCGCCGGCTGTCCTTCGGCAAGCCGCCGCTCCTCATGGAGCTCTTGGGGGTCGAGCCCGGCTCCGTCACCCCCTTCGGCCTGATCAACGACACCGAGAACCGCGTCACCGTCATCCTCGAGGAGCGCATGATGCAGGAGCCCCTTCTCAACTATCACCCGCTCAGCAATGACGCTACGACGACCATCGCCGCGGCCGATCTCTTGACCTTCATCCGCTCCTGCGGGCATGAGCCCCGCATCGTGGCGCTTGCCGATTGAATCATTCCGACTTGCGCTTTCCGCTCGCCTGGCGATGATCGGCGCATCATGGAAGCCGCACCTATTCCTCATGATGCGTTCATCCACATCCGCATCATCCTCGGCATCGTCCTGGGCTTGAGCCTGACGCGTCTCGTCTCAGGCTTGACGCGTTTCGTGCAGCATCCCCAGCGCGAGCAGATCTACCCGATCCATTTGGGCTGGGTCCTGTTCCTGCTTCTCGCCATCACCCATTTCTGGTGGTTCGAGTTCGGACTGGCCTCGCTCAGCCACTGGACCTTCGAGATCTATCTCTTCCTGATCTTCTATGCCGCGATCTTCGCGGTCCTCGCCGCCCTTCTGTTTCCCGACCGCATGGACGAGTACAAAGGGTTCGAGGACTATTTCCAGTCGCGCCGCCAATGGTTCTATGGCTTCCTGGCGCTCATCTTCGTGCTCGACCTCATCGACACCTGGATCAAGGGGGCTGACTATTTCCGCTCCTTCGGCATCGAATATCCCCTGCGCCAGGCCGCCTTCGCCTTGTGCTCGATCATCGCCATGTTCGTGCCGAGCCGGCGCTATCAGGCCGCCTTCGTCACCGTCGGGCTCATCTACCAGCTGTTCTGGATCCTCAGGCAGTTCGAGGTCCTGGCCTGAGGATTCGCTCTTGCTATCGCGGGCCAGACCGTGAGATTTGGAGAATCTCAGCATGGGCCTATGCATCTCGAGCGCCTCGGCGTCCTACCCGGCCGGATAATTCCCTGCTCGCTCAAGCGGAATTCCCTGCTCGGAACGCTAAGCCCTTGATTTTGCTGAGGCCGGCACTTTTTGCAAAAAATCCCTGATAATCCCTGATAATCCCTGAATTTGCGGGCGCCTGACCGCAAAATCCCGCCCGGTTGCAATCACTTGCCCGATCCGCCATTTAAGGGGTGAAAATCCCGCTTCCGAAAGGTCCTTCCATGGCTATCTCCTCGCAAGCCGTCCCCAAGACGAATGGCTCCGACGGCCCGCCCGCGGGCGCGCTGATCAAGGATTCCGACACCCGCAACTTCATGGCGGATGTGGTCGAGACCTCGCGCAAGGTGCCGGTCATCGTCGATTTCTGGGCCCCCTGGTGCGGCCCCTGCAAGCAGCTCGGCCCCATGCTCGAGAAGCAGGTGCAGCAGGCGGGCGGCAAGGTCCGGCTGGTCAAGATCAATGTCGATGAGAACCAGCAACTCGCCGCCCAGATGCGGGTGCAGTCGATCCCGGCCGTCTTTGCCTTTGTCGACGGCCAGCCGGTCGACGGCTTCATGGGGGCGCTGCCCGAAAGCCAGATCAAGCAGTTCATCGACCGCCTGGGGTCGCAGGGCAGCATGGCCGAGGAGATCGAGGCCGCGGTCTCGGCCGGCCGCGAGGCGCTGGCGCAGAACAACCTCGCCGAAGCGGCGCAGATCTTCGCCCAGGTCTTGAGCGTCGACCGCGAGCATGCGGGCGCCATCGCCGGCCTCGCCAAGTGCCAGATCGCGTCCGGCGATCTCGACCAGGCCAAAGCGACGCTTGCCCTGGTGCCGCCCGCCAAGGCGAACGATCCCGAGGTGGTGAGCGCCAAGGCGGCGCTCGAGCTCGCAGCGACCCCGGTCGATCACGGCGAGATCGCCAAGCTGACGCGCGCCGTCGAGGCCAATGCCGATGACCACCAGGCCCGCTTCGACCTGGCGCTGGCGCTCAATGCCGCCGGCAAGAAGGAAGAAGCGCTCGACAATCTCCTCTACATCGTCCGGCGCAAGCGCGACTGGAACGACGAGGCGGCGCGCAAGCAGCTCGTCAAGTTCTTCGAAGCCTGGGGCCCCAAGGACGAGTTCACCCTGCAGGGCCGCCGTAAATTGTCCTCTATTCTGTTCTCTTGATGGGTGATGGGTTTTCTCGACCAGTATAGGGCTCCGGCCGATCTGCCGCGCCGGCTGAAAGTGTTCCCGCTGCCGGGCGCGCTGCTCCTGCCGCATGCCGAATTGCCGCTCAACATCTTCGAGCCGCGCTATCTCGCGATGATCGAGGATGCGCTCGCGGGCGACCGGCTCATCGGCATGATCCAGCCGGACAAGGACGAAGCCGACTTGGCGGGCGCTCCCGCCTTGAAGCATATCGGCTGCGCCGGGCGCATCACCTCTTTCGCCGAGACGCCGGACGGCCGCATCCTGATCACCCTCTCCGGCATCTGCCGTTTCGCCATCGCCAAGGAATTTTCGACCGACAAGCCCTATCGCGAGGTCGAGCCGGATTTCTCAGGCTTCGCCGACGACCTCGCCGAGGCCGAAGGCGATGACGGCGTCGACCGCACCTCGCTCCTCAAGGTGTTCCGCGAATATCTCGCCGCCAATGACATGAGCGCCGACTGGGACCAGGTCAGGGCCGCCTCCACCGAGGCGCTGGTCAACACGCTGGCGGTCTTGGCGCCGCATGCGCCGCGCGACAAGCAGGCGCTGCTCGAGGCGAAGGACCTGAAGTCCCGTGCCGACGTGCTGATCGCGCTCACCGAGATGGCGCTGGCGCGGCAGGGTGCTGGGCCCACTTCCGGCCTCCAGTGAGACTTAGATGAGCCGCGCCACCGATCCCAAGCTGCTCGAGATCCTGGTCTGCCCGATGACCAAGACCAGGCTCGACTATGACCGCGAGAAGCAGGAGCTGATCTCGCGCGCCGCGCGCCTCGCTTACCCGATCCGCGACGGCATCCCGATCATGCTGGCGGACGAGGCGCGCGAGCTCGGCGAAAACGAATGACGAGCGACCCGCCGGAGGAGATTCGGCTCAAGGACCATGGCCGCACCCTCGAGATCACCTATGGCCCGGGCGAGACCTATGCGCTTTCGGCCGAATATCTGAGGGTCGAAAGCCCGAGCGCCGAAGTAAAGGGCCATGGCCCAGGCCAGGAAGTGACGGTTGCCGGCAAGAAGAATGTGAGAATCCTGCGCCTCGCCCCCGTCGGCCATTATGCGCTGCGCATCGTCTTCGATGATCGTCACGACACCGGCCTCTACACCTGGGGCTATCTGCGCGAGCTCGGCCGCGACGAACCCAAGCGCTGGCCGGCCTACCTGGAGAAACTCGCGGCCGAGAAGCTGATGCGTTGACGGCTCCCACAACCGTCATCCCGGCGAAAGCCGGGATCCATTGCATAAGTGCAACTGGGAGGCACTGCTCGCGTGGAAGAGAATTTTCAATCCCTTCTGAACGTCAGATAGCTCGGCATGCGGCCTTCGCGCTTGGCCTTGGCCTCGTAGCGCGTTTCGATCCAGTCCGGGAAGGGTTCGCGCCAGTCGGCTGCCGCCTCGGCGAGCCAGGTGAAGCCGCCTGATTTGCGCGTCTCGAACAAGGTCCATTGCACATAATGGGCGATGTCGCTGGCGAACAGGAAGAGGCCGCCCGGTTTCAGCAAACGGCGGAAGTGGCGCAGATTCTCCTGGGAGACGAGGCGGCGGCGGTGATGGCGGGTCTTGGGCCAGGGATCGGGATAGAGCAGATAGATGCGCTCGAGCGAGCCGTCGGGCAGGTCCGCGAAGAGCTCGCGCGCATCGCCCGCATGGACGGAGATGTTGCGCAAGTCCTTCGCTTCGATGAGCGCGAGCAGCTTCGCCACGCCGTTGACGAAAGGCTCGGCACCGATGAAGGCGATGTCGGGATGGAGCGCTGCCTGATGCGCCAGATGCTCGCCGCCGCCGAAGCCGATCTCGAGCCTCGCCGGCTTGCGGCGATCGAGACGCCCCGGATCGAAAGCAAGCATGGGCAGAAGCTCGGCGATCAGCCTCGCATGATGCGGACGCAAGGCCTTGCCCTTGCGCCGCCCATAGAGCTGGAAGCGCTGCGCCTCGTCGGTCACTTCACCGCGGCTTTGAGCGCCTTGACGAGATCGGTCTTCTCCCAGGAGAAGCCGCCGTCCTTTTCCGACCGCCGGCCGAAATGGCCATAGGAGGAGGTGCGCGCATATATCGGCTTGTTGAGGCCGAGATGGGTGCGGATGCCCCGCGGCGTCAGGTCCATGACCTTGGCCAAGGCCTTTTCGAGCTTCTTCTCGTCGACCTTGCCGGTGCCGTGGGTGTCGACATAGATCGACAAGGGCTGCGCCACGCCGATGGCATAGGAGAGCTGGATGGTGCAGCGCTTGGCGAGACCGGCGGCGACCACGTTCTTGGCGAGATAGCGCGCCGCATAGGCCGCCGAGCGGTCGACCTTGGTCGGGTCTTTGCCTGAGAAGGCGCCGCCGCCATGCGGTGCGGCACCGCCATAGGTGTCGACGATGATCTTGCGCCCGGTGAGCCCGCAATCGCCGTCGGGGCCGCCGATGAAGAATTTACCGGTCGGGTTGATGTGCCAGACCGTGTGCCCGTTGATCCAGCCCTTGGGCAGCGCCTTCTTCACATAGGGCTCGACCAGCTTGCGCATGTCCTGGGACGACAGGCTCTCATCGATATGCTGCTGCGAGACGACGATCTGGGTGACGCCGACCGGCTTGCCGTTCTTGTACTGGACGGTGACCTGGCTCTTGGCGTCGGGCCCCAGCGCCTTCTCCTTGCCGGAGCGGCGGGCCTCGGACAGCTCCTGCAGGATGCGGTGGGCATAATAGATGGGGGCCGGCATCTGCTCCGGCGTCTCATCGCAGGCATAGCCGAACATGATGCCCTGGTCGCCCGCCCCTTCGTCCTTCTTCTCGGCGGCATCGACGCCTTGCGCGATGTCGGCCGACTGGCTGTGCAGCAGGATCTCGATCTCGGCTTTCTTCCAGTGGAAGCCGTCCTGCTCGTAGCCGATGTCCTTGATGGCCTTGCGCGCGGCGGCCTCGATCTTGTCATGGGTGACGCTGACGGGCCCCCTATATTCGCCGGCGATGATGGCGCGGTTGGTCGTGCACATGGTCTCGCAGGCGACGCGCACATGCCCCGGATTCATGCCCTGGGCCAGGGCCTCGCGATAGAACAGGTCGACCACCTCGTCCGAGATGCGGTCGCACACCTTGTCCGGATGTCCTTCGGAAACCGATTCGCTGGTGAAAAGATAGTTCTTCCGAGCCATAGTCATCCTTTATCCAATCCCCGTCCACTCCCCCGCGAGAGGCCGCGGAAAGCCGGGCGTTTTCTGACAGGCTTGCCAAATCAGGTCAAGCGGTCGGCGCCTTTGCCGCAGGCGGGCCGTGACGCAAGGGAGTCTTCGAGCGATCCGCGACAGGCGGCGATATGCGCCGGCAAACTCCTGAATCCAGAGGGTTTTTCGTGCAGGTGGTCGATGAGGCATGCTTTGCGAGCAGGACCGTCACTCCAGGCGGAGCCGCCTGGAGTGACCGTCTTCCTGTTGTGCGAAAGGGCTTACGGGCCCTTGTAGTCAGCGAGGAGCTTCACCGCATTGAGGATAAGCTTGCGCTTGTCCGGATCGGTGGTCTCGCTGAAGATTCGGGCGATCTGCACACCATCGGGCGACTGGAGGGCGCCCGCGATGGCATCAGCCCCTTCCGACTCGGCAAAGCCGGAAGGGCCGTCATCTTCCTTCAGCTCGTCATAGAAAAACTGGACCGGCACGCCAAGGACGCGCGCGATCTGATAAAGGCGGCTAGCGCTGACGCGGTTCGAGCCTTTTTCGTATTTCTGGACTTGCTGGAATGTGATGCCGAGTAATTCGCCAAGCTTCTCCTGGCTCATACCGACAAGTAGCCGCCGCATGCGCACCCGATTGCCCACATGGCGGTCGACGAAGTTCGGGTCTCTTTTTGTCATTAAAGTACGTTTGTCCGACCACTGTTGATCCCCCGGTCTGACCAAATGTTACTTACCGAATGAACCTGAACCGACGCTTGAGCCCCTGTCATTTCGGCGGCGTAATGCTTAAACCACCCGCCCCATTTTTACAAATGGATTTATAGTGAGGTGCAACAATATTGAATTGGCAGGGTTCACATTTTCGACAGTGTACTACGATGATTGTCGTAGGACAATTCCAGCCAGAACGAGGAGAATGATGAGGCCAGCCAGGATGAAGTCGCCGGCGCGCGCATAGAGCGTCGGCGGCAGGCTCCGCGGCAGCTTGCCATCGAGCACGCCCTCGACGCCGAGCGGCAGGCTCGCTTGGCTCCGCCCATAGGCATCGACGATCGTCGATATGCCGGTATTGGCGGCGCGCACGAGCGGCAGGCCTTGCTCGATCGTGCGCAGTCGCGCTTGCGCCAGATGCTGATAGGGTCCGCTCGAACGCCCGAACCATCCGTCATTCGTCACATTGATGATGGCGGACGGGCGCTCCTTCGGATCGATGAGATCATGCGGGAAGATCGCCTCATAGCAGATGAGGACGGCGGCAGGCGGGAGACCCGGGAGCGTGATGTTGCGGGGGCCGGGACCTGCGGCGAAGCTTTCCGGCACGGTCACGACTTTGCGGAATCCGAGCGGCTTGAGGATATCCTCGAAAGGCAGGAATTCGCCGCCGGGCACGAGCCGCCACTTGTCGTAATGCGCCACGAGGCTCGCATCGCCGTCGAAGGCGAGAACGCTGTTGTAGACGCGCCGCTCGCCTTGCCCTTGCGCATCGCGCCGGAGCGCGCCCATGACGAGCGCGGTCTGCTGCGGCAGCAGCTCGGCGAGTTCGGCCAATCCTTGCGCGCTCTCGTCGATGAAGAAGGAGACAGAGCTTTCCGGCCAGATCACCAGGGAGATGTCGTCGATGCCGCGCGGATAGTGCGGGCTGGGCTGCGATGACAGCCGCTTCAGTTTGTCGAAATTCTCCCTGGCGCTCTCGGGCCGCCATTTCGCTTCCTGCGCGATATTGGGCTGGACGATACGCAAGGCGACACCGTCGACGGTTCCGCCATCGGCTCCGCCCAGGCGATGATTGCCCCACAGCCACAGCCCCGGCAGGACGACGAGGAGCGCCGCGGCCGCGAGCCACTCGCGCCGGCGCACCGACGCGAAGCCGAGCAAGGCGGGGAGCGTTGCCCAGAGCACGATGAAGAGAGTGAGGCCCGGCATGCCGATGAGAGAGGCCGCTTGCGCGAAGCCGCCCATGCCGTCGACGGCGAGGCCCGGCGCCGTCCAGGGAAAGCCGGTGAGGAAATGGCCGCGCAGCCACTCCGCGACGGCGATGAAGATGGCAAAGGTGATGATGCGCGCGAGACCCTTTTGCCCAAGGATGACCGTCGCCATGGCGGCGAGTCCCCAATAGAGCGCCATGCCGCCGGCGAGCGCGCCCACCATGAAGGGCATCATCCACAGATAGGTCGCGGCATCGACCAGGAAGGCGATGCCGATCCAGTAGAAGCAGGTAGTGAAATAGCCGAGGCCGAACAGCCAGCCTTGGGCGAAGGCCTGACGCGACGACGCCTTGCCGAGCGACCAGACGAGGATCGGAAAGCTGAGGAACAGGAGCGGCCAGAAATCGAAGGGCGGCATGGCGAGACCCGCCACGGCGCCGGCGAGGAACAGGAGCCCCGCTTTGCGCCAGAAGCCGAGCATGCCTACGCTTTGGGCAATTCCCTCCAGCCGACTCATGGCGCTACTATAGGTGCACGATCCGGACCCTGATACACTGCCCATATGCGGCCAATGGAGGCATCGATGGACCAGAAGACCAAAGACAGCATGATCCTCCTCGAGCATCTGCCTTTCGCAACCGACCGCGGCATCGCCGAGAAGGCGCGCATCGGCCTCATCGTGCTCGCGACCGACTACACGATCGAGCATGAATGGCGCCGGATCATGACCGATCTCAAAGGTGTCGCGCTCTATCACAGCCGCATCCTCAATGACGCGCAGATCACGCCCGAGACCTTGCGCGCCATGGAGCCGCGCATCGCCCAATCGGCCGACGTCATCCTGCCCGGCGCCGATTTCGACGTGATCGCCTATGGCTGCACTTCGGCCTCGATGGCGATCGGCGAGGAGAAGGTGTTCGAGCGCATCAGGGAAGTGCGCCCTCATGTCGAATGCACCACGCCGATCACCGCCGCCTTCGCCGCCTTTCGCAGCTTTGGCGCCCGCCGCATCGGCGTGCTCACCCCCTATCGCGCCGATGTGAACCGGATCGTGGCGAACTACATCTCGGCGCGCGGCTTCACCGTTCCGGTCTTCGGCTCCTTCAACGAGGAGGACGACAATATCGTCGCGCGCATCACGCCGAAGTCGATCAAGGACGGCATCCTCGCCATCAAGAAGCGCGCCGAGATCGACGCCGTCTTCGTCTCCTGCACTTCGGTACGCCTTGCCGAAGCGGCCGCCGACATCGAGCGCGAGATCGGCCTGCCGGTCACCTCGTCCAATCACGCGATGGCCTGGCATGCGCTGCGCCTTGCGCGTTACGAAGAAAAGCTGCCGCAATGGGGCAAGCTGTTCACCCTGCCGCTGACGGCGTGATCCCTCACCATCACTTCCCCTTCTCCCGTTGCGAAGCAATGGGAGAAGGTGCCCGAAGGGCGGATGAGGGCACTTCTGAAACAGTGACGGATCTCAGGCAAAGAGCCCTCACCCGGCCTTCGGCCACCCTCTCCCATCCTGCGGACGGGAGAGGGGGAAACCCGGAGAGAACTTGCTACCGCACCGCCACCAAAATGATGCCCATCGTGCACAGCACGACGCCGAGCCAGTTCACCGCCGACAGCTTCTCGCCCAGGAAGAGGCTCGCGAACACCGCCACCAGCACGATGCTGAGCTTGTCGACCGGCGCCACGCGTGCCGCATCGCCGAGCTTGAGGGCACGAAAATAGCACAGCCACGAGGCGCCGGTGGCGAGTCCTGAGAGCAGCAGGAACAGGTAGGTTCGCCCAGAGATGCTGCCCGGCGACTGGAATTGCCCGCTCGCCGCCAGGATCAAGGCGAGCACGCCCGCAATGATCAGCGTGCGGATGAATGTGGCGAGATCGGGCGGGATGGCCTCGACGCCGACCTTGGCGAAGAGCGCCGTCAGCGCCGCGAAGACGGCCGACAGCAGCGCCCAGAACTGCCAGGACGACAGCATTTCTACCTCCGCTTGGCCACGTCTTCCGCCATTGAGCACAGGATCTCGAACATCATGGTGGCGCCGGCATAGGCGGTGACGCCCGATGGATCGAAGGGTGGGGAGACCTCGACCACGTCGGCGCCGACGATATGGAGGCCGCGCAAGGCTCGGAGCATCTGCTGCGCCTCAAAGGTGGTGAAGCCGCCGATCTCGGGCGTGCCGGTGCCGGGCGCATAGACCGGGTCCAGCATGTCGATATCGAAGCTCACATAGATGGGACTGTCGCCCACGATGCGCCGGGCTTCCTCCATGACCGCTTTGGTTCCCTTCTCCATCGCCTCTTCGATGCGGATGATGCGCACCCCCACCTTCTCGGCATAGTTGATGTCCTCGGCGTCATACATCGTGCCCCTGATGCCGATCTGCACCGTGCGTTTGGGATCGAGCACGCCCTCTTCGATGGCGCGGCGGAACGGCGTGCCATGGGTATATTTGAAGCCGCCGAAATACTGGTCGTAGAGATCGGTATGGGCGTCGAAATGGATCATGCCGACGGGACGCTTTTCGCCGACCGCGCGCAGGATCGGCAGCGAGCAGAGATGATCGCCGCCGGCCGCCAGCGGCCTGATGCCTTTGCCGACGAGCGCCTTGAACCAGGTTTCGACCCGCTTGAGCCCGTCCTGCACATCGGCCGGGTTGACCGGGCAGTCGCCGAGATCGGCGCAGTTCACGAGGTCGTAAGGCACGGTGCGGGTGATTTGGTGCATCCGCCGGATCATGGCGGAATTGTCGCGGATCTGCCGCGGCGCATGGCGTGGGCCCGGGCGGTTGGTAGTTCCCGCATCCCAGGGGATTCCGGCAAGCCCGATCTCGATGCCTTTTGCCTCGTCCAGCGGCACATGCGGCAGGCGCATGAAGGTCGCAATGCCGCCGAAGCGCGGCGTGACCATGCCGGATACGGGCTGGTTGAACGGGCTTTTGGAATTCTTCACCATGCGGCAGACCTTTTCGTGGATTCGTGGCCGGGGAGCATGGCATGGCGGCCCAAGCCTTGTAAAACCACCCCTCCCCCCTCAGCAGATCAGCCTTTCACGGGTAAGGGGTTCACTCACGCGCCCACATAAGCTATGGGCATTTTTCCACATCCCGCGATGGTTCCCCGATGACCGACAGACTGCCCATTTTCGACGGCCATAATGATGTGCTCTTGCGCCTCTTCAACAAGAAGAACGACGCGGCGCATGAGCAATTCCTCACCGGCGACGGCGAAGGCCACATCGATCTGCCGCGTGCCATCAAGGGCGGCTTCGGCGGCGGCATGTTTGCCGTCTATATTTCGTCCAGGGACGATATCGGCGATGTCGAGGAGATGATGAAGGGCTCGTCCTATGACGTGCCCTTGCCGCGCATCATCTCCTCCGCCGAGGCGCTGCCGACGGCGGTGGCGATGATGGCGATCCTGTTCCGCATCGAGCGCGCCTCCGATGGCCGCGTGAAGGTCTGTCGCACCGCGCGCGAAATCCGCGACTGCCTCAAGCGCGGCGTGCTGGCGACCGTGCTCCATATCGAAGGCGCGGAAGCGATCGATGAAAAGCTCGATGCGCTCGAGGTCTTTTATCAGGCGGGCCTGCGCTCGATCGGCCCGGTCTGGAGCCGGCCGACCATTTTCGGCCACGGTGTGCCCTTCCGCTTCCCGGCCGGTCCCGATACCGGCCCCGGCCTCACCGATGCCGGCAAGGCGCTGGTCAAGGGCTGCAACGAGCTCGGCATCGCCATCGACCTCTCGCATCTCAATGAGAAGGGCTTCTGGGACGTGGCCCGCCTCTCCACGGCGCCCTTGATCGCCACCCACTCCAACGTCCATGCCATTTGCCAGCACACGCGCAACCTGACCGATCGCCAGCTCGCCGCCATCCGCGAGTCGGGCGGCATGGTCGGGCTCAATTTCGCGACCTGCTTCCTGAGGGCCGACGGCCAGGTGAACCCCAATACCTCGCTCGATCAGATGCTGCGCCATATCGACTATCTGATCCAGCATCTCGGCATCGAAGGTGTGGGCTTCGGCTCGGATTTCGACGGCGCGGTCGTGCCCCAGGAGATCGGCGATGTGTCGGGCCTCGGCAGGCTGAGCGACGCCTTGAAGAAGCGCGGCTTCAGCGACGATGTGATGCGCAAGCTCTGCCATGAGAACTGGATCAACGTGCTCGAGCGCAGCTGGGGCGAGTGACGTGTCGCGCAGTGTTGATGTCATCGTCATCGGCGGCGGCATTGCCGGGGCCTCGGTCGCAGCACGCCTCGCCCGCGACCACAAGCTTGTGGTGCTCGAGATGGAGGACCGCCCGGGCTACCACTCGACCGGCCGGTCGGCGGCGACCTACGAGCCGAATTACGGCCCGCCTTCCATTCGCAGCCTGACCCGCGCCAGCGGCGATTTCTTCGTAGCACCGCCCGAAAGCTTTGCCGCTTCACCTCTGGTCTCGCCGCGCCCCACCATCTTCGTGATACCGGAGCATCAGCAGCGCGAGGCCGAGGCGCTGCTCAAGACCGGCGTCGACTTCAGCGCGATATCCGTCGCCGAGGCGTGCCGCCAGTTCCCGCCGCTGCGCGCCGACTATGTCAAGGAGGCCCTGCTCGACGCGACGACCGCCGACATCGATGTCGACCTCCTGCATCAGGGCTTCCTGCGGATGATCAAGGCGGAAGGCGGCGAGATCGTCTGCAAGGCCGAGGTGCGGGCGATCGCGCGCCGCGGCGGCGCCTGGGAAGTGTCGACGCCGGCGGGCTCCTTCACTTCCGCCATTCTCATCAATGCCGCCGGCGCCTGGGGCGACGAGATCGCCAAGCTTGCGGGCCTTGCTGGCGTGGGGTTGCAGCCCAAGCGGCGCAGCATGGCGGTCGTGCCGGTCGAAGCTCAAATGAACGTGATGGCCTGGTCCTTTGTCGGCGATGTCGGGGAGACCTGGTATGCCAAGCCGTCGGGGGGCAGGCTGCTGGTCTCGCCGGCCGAGGCCGAGCCCGTCGGCCCCCATGATGCCTATGCCGACGACATGACCCTCGCCGAGGGCATTGCCCGGTTCCAGGAGGCCGTCGATATCGAGGTCACCCGCCTCGCCGGGAGCTGGGGGGGCTTGAGATCCTTCGCGCCCGACGGCAATCCGGTTTGCGGTTTCGACAGCGATGCTCAAGGGTTCTTCTGGCTGATCGGCCAGGGGGGCTATGGCATCCAGACCTCCCCGGCGCTCAGCGAGCTCGCCTCGGCCCTGGTCCGCCACAAGGCCGTGCCGGCCCATATAGAAAGAGAAGGCCTCAGGCTCGAGGACCTTTCGCCGGCTCGTTTCCATTAGCCAACGGGACCGGCCGCAATCGGTAATTATCCGAAAGTATGAGACGATTCTTTGGAATAACCGCGTTTCGCCTCTCAGTTCACTTCCATCGAAAAAGCTGCTTATATGCCGCACCGCCTTGAATGAATAAGGCGCTAAACGGACCCACCAGGGAGGACTTTTATGAAACGTATGACAATGCTGGCATCGGCATTGCTCGTTGGCACGATGCTGGCGGCAGGCGGTGCCCAGGCCAAATCTTTGGTCTATTGCTCGGAAGGCTCGCCGGAGAATTTCACGCCGGCGGTCAACACCACGGGCACCAGCTTCGATGCGGCGCGCCCGGTCTACAATCAGCTCGTCGAGTTTGAGCGCGGCACCACCAACGTCGTGCCGGGCCTTGCCGAATCCTATGAGGTTTCGCCGGACGGGCTCACCGTCACCTTCAAGCTGCGCAAAGGCGTCAAGTTCCATTCCGGCGTCAACGGCTTCACCCCGACACGGGACTTCAATGCCGACGACGTCATCTGGTCTTTCGAACGTCAGTGGAAGGCGGATCATCCGTATCACAAGGTTTCCGGCGGCGCTTACGACTACTTCAACGACATGGACATGCCCAACCTGTTGAAGGGGCTCGAGAAGGTCGACGACCTGACGGTGAAGATGACGCTCAGCGAGCCGAATGCGCCCTTCATCGCCAATCTGGGGATGGATTTTGCCAGCATCGGATCGGCCGAATATGCCAAGTTCCTGCAGGACAAGGGAGCGCTCGAGCAGTTCGACCAATTCCCGGTCGGCACCGGTCCCTTCCAGTTCGTCGACTATCAGAAGGATGCCGTGATCCGCTACAAGGCCTTCGACGCCTATTGGGGCGGCAAGGCCAAGATCGACGACCTCGTCTATGCCATCACGCCGGATGCCACCGCGCGCTATGCCAAGATGAAGGCCGGCGAATGCCATGTGATGGGCTATCCGAACCCGGCCGATCTCGAGGCCATGGGCAAGGATGAGGGCATCACCCTCATGAACCAGGCCGGTCTCAATATCGGCTATCTCGGGCTCAACGTGAAGAAGCCGCCCTTCGACAAGAAGGAAGTGCGCCAGGCCATCAACATGGCGATCGACCGCGACTCGATCCTGAAGGAGGTCTATCAGGGCGCCGGACAGAAGGCCAAGAACTTCATCCCGCCGACCATCTGGTCATACAATGACGCGGTGAAGGACTATGAGTATAACCCGGACAAGGCCAAGGAGATGCTGAAGGCTGCCGGCGTCGAGAACCTGCAGAGCGATCTGTGGTGGATGCCGGTGCAACGCCCCTACAATCCGAATGCCAAGCGCATGGCGGAGATGATGCAGGCGGACTTGGCCAAGGTCGGCATCAATGTCGAGCTCAAGTCCTATGAATGGGGCGAGTACCGCAAGCGTCTGCAGGCGGGTGAGCACCAGATGGGCCTTTTGGGCTGGACCGGTGACAATGGCGACCCGGACAACTTCTTCTTCCTCATGGGCTGCACGGGTGCCCGTGAAGGCGGCCAGAACATCTCGAAGTGGTGCGACCAGACCTTCGAGGACAAGCTGCAGCAGGCCAAGAAGCTGTCGGAGAAGGCCGACCGCACCAAGCTCTACGAGGAGATGCAGGTTTTCTCCAAGGAAGAGGCGCCGGTCGTGACCATCGCTCACTCGACCGTGTTCGAGCCGGTCAGCAAAAAGGTGTCTGACTACAAGGTCAGCCCCTTGGGCCGCCATGAATTCTACGGCGTAGATATCGCCGAATAACGATGCAGGAGCGGGGCGGCACTACAACCGCCCCGCTCCGCTTATAGCCAGAAGCCATGTTTCGATTTCTTTTGCGCCGACTGGCGCTGACGGTGCCGACTTTCCTGGCGCTGATGTTCGTTACGTTCATGATGATCCGCCTCGTGCCGGGCGATCCGATCGAGGTACGGCGCGGTGAGCGCGGGATTTCGCCCGAGCGCTTGGCCGAATTGCGTCATGAGATGGGTCTCGACCAGCCGATCTGGAAGCAGTTCCTGGACTATGTCTGGGGCCTCTTGCATGGCGATTTCGGCGTCTCGATCATCACCAAGAAGCCGGTATTCGAGGAATTCCTGACCCTCTTTCCGGCCACGGTCGAGCTGTCCTTCTGCGCGCTTCTCTTCGCCATCCTCATCGGCATTCCGGCCGGCGTCATCGCCGCCTCGCGCCGTGGCGGCATCTACGACCAGACTTTGATGGGTTTGGCCCTTACCGGCTATTCCATGCCGATCTTCTGGTGGGGCCTCATCCTCATTCTCATCATGTCGAACACTTTGCACCTCACTCCGGTGTCGGGCCGCGTCGACCTCATCAAATACTATTACCCGCAAGTCACCGGCTTCATGCTCATCGACAGCCTGCTTTCGGGCAAGAGCGGCGCCTTCATGGATGCGGTGCGGCATCTCATCTTGCCGACCATCGTGCTCGGCACCATCCCGCTCGCCATCATCGCGCGCATGACGCGCTCGTCGATGCTCGAAGTCCTGGAAGAGGACTATGTGCGCACAGCCCGCGCCAAAGGCCTGCCCACCTCGCGCGTCATCGGCATCCATGCCTTGCGCAATGCGCTGATTCCTGTCGTTACCGTGATTGGCCTCTCGGTCGGCGGGCTGCTCGCGGGCGCCGTCCTCACCGAGACGATCTTCTCCTGGCCGGGTGTCGGCAAGTGGCTCATCGAATCGATCGGCCGGCGTGATTATCCGGCGCTGCAAGGCGGCATCATGCTGATCTCGAGCATCGTCATCGTGGTCAACCTGCTCGTCGATCTCACCTATGGTCTCATCAATCCGAGGATTCGCCATGCCCGTTGACGTGACCTTGCCTTCGGCCGCTCAGCGCCCGCAAAGCCCGCCGAGCCCGCTTCTCAGCTTCTGGCGTTCCTTCCGCGAGAACCGTGGCGCCGTCTTGGGCCTCGCCGTCGTCTCGATCGTCATCTTCATCGCGATCTTCGCCAATGTGCTGGCGCCGCATGATCCCTTCGAGCAGTTCCGCGGCTTCACCAAATTGCCCCCCGTTTGGGCCGAGGGAGGCACCTGGACCTATCCGCTCGGCACCGACGCGCTCGGCCGCGACATGCTTTCCCGCCTGATGTATGGCAGCCGCATCTCTTTGTTCATCGGCCTGTCGGTGATGGTGGTCTCGATGTTCGTGGGCGTCGTCCTGGGATTGGCCTCCGCCTGGTTCGGCGGCTTCGTCGATGTGATCATCCTGCGCATCATGGATCTGATCATGTCGATCCCGAGCCTGGTGCTCGCCATCCTCATCGTCGCCATCATCGGCCCCAACCTCACCAACACGATCATCGCGGTGACCGTCGTGTATTTGCCGCGCTATGTGCGCCTGGTGCGCGCTTCCGCCTTGACCGAGCTGTCGAAAGATTATGTCACCGCGGCCAAGGTCTCAGGCGTCGGCCCGTTGCGGCTGATGCTCGTGACGGTTCTGCCCAATTGCCTGCCGCCGCTCATCGTGCAGGCGGCCTTGGGCGTATCCGACGCCATTCTCGAGGCGGCAGGCCTCGGCTTCCTTGGCCTCGGCGCACAACCGCCGACCCCCGAATGGGGCACCATGCTCGCCGATTCCCGCGACCTCATCACGTCCCATCCCTGGGTCATGGCATTGCCCGGCATCGCCATCTTGATCACGGTTCTCGCCATCAATCTCATGGGCGACGGCCTGCGCGACGCGCTCGATCCCCGCCTCAAGAAGAGTTGAGAAAGCGCGATCATGTCCCTCCTCGACATCCAGAACCTCACTGTCGAATTCAAGACCGCCAGCGGCTGGTTCCGTGCCGTGGACGGCGTCTCGCTCAAGGTCGACTCGCGCGAGGTCCTCGCCATTGTCGGTGAATCGGGTTCCGGCAAGTCGGTGTCCATGCTGGCGGTGATGGGGCTTCTGCCCTGGGCGGCGAAAGTGACTGCCGACCGCATGCAGTTCGCAGGCCGCGAGCTTCTGGCCATGAGCAAGCGCGAGCGCCGCCAGATCATCGGCAAGGACATCGCCATGATCTTCCAGGAGCCGATGTCGAGCCTCAATCCCTGCTTCAAGGTCGGCTATCAGCTCACCGAGGCGCTGAAGACCCATCTCAACATGGACAGGGCCAAGCGCCGCGAACGTGCCATCGAGCTTTTGCGTCTGGTTGGCATCCCAGCGCCTGAAACCCGGCTCAATTCCTTCCCGCATCAATTGTCGGGCGGCATGAACCAGCGCGTGATGATCGCCATGGCGATCGCCTGCAACCCCAAGCTCCTGATCGCCGATGAGCCGACCACCGCGCTCGATGTGACGATCCAGGCGCAGATCCTCGACCTGCTCCTCAAGGTGCAGCGCGACACCGGCATGGGGCTCGTTCTCATCACCCATTCCATGGGCGTCGTCGCCGAGACCGCCGAGCGCGTGTCGGTGCAATATGCCGGCCAGAAGGTCGAGGAGCAGCCGGTCAGGGGCCTGTTCCGCGATCCGCACCATCCCTATACGGCGGCCCTTCTCGCCGCTCTGCCCGAGCGCGCCCATATGAAGCGCCTGCCGTCGATCCCCGGCGTCGTGCCCGGCCAGTTCGACCGTCCGATAGGCTGCCTGTTCTCGCCGCGCTGCACCTTCGCCACCGATCTGTGCCGCACCGAGGTCCCGCCGCAGCAGAAGGAGCTGGGCGACGCCCTTTGCCACTATCCCCTGAAGAACGGCGTGGCGCTCGGCCATCCCGGCAAGGAGAAGGCCGCATGAGCGATGAAACCGTCGTCATTGCCCGCGATCTCGCCCGCTATTACGAGGTCTCGCGCGGCGCCTTCCGCGAATCGGCGACGCTCAAGGCGCTCGACGGTACGAGCTTCACCGTCAAGCGCGGCCAGACGCTCGCCGTCGTCGGTGAATCGGGTTGCGGCAAATCCACCCTCGCCCGCCTCGTCACCATGATCGAGACGCCGACCTCGGGCTCGCTGCAGATATCGGGCAACGAGATCGTCGGCGCTTCACCCCAGACGCTGCGCAGCCTGCGCTCGAAGGTGCAGATCGTCTTCCAGAACCCATACGGCTCGCTCAATCCGCGCCAGAAGATCGGCCACACGCTGGAAGAGCCCTTGCTCGTCAATACCTCGCTCCCGGCCAAGGAGCGCACCGAAAGAGCGCGCGCCATGATGGCCAATGTCGGCCTGCGTCCCGAGCATTATGAACGCTATCCGCACATGTTCTCGGGCGGCCAGCGCCAGCGCATCGCCATCGCCCGCGCCCTCATGCTCGATCCCGACATCCTCGTCCTCGACGAGCCGGTCTCGGCGCTCGACGTGTCGATCCAGGCGCAGGTGCTGAACCTTCTCGCCGACATCCAGGAGCGGCTCAATCTCGCCTATCTCTTCATCAGCCACGACCTCTCGGTGGTGCGTCACATCGCCAATGACGTGATGGTGATGTATCTCGGCCGCGTCGTCGAATACGGCACGCGCGACAACATCTTCAACAATCCGCAGCATCCCTATACCCGCGCTCTGCTCTCGGCGACGCCGATGGCGGATCCCGAGCGCAAGCGCGAGCGCATCGTGCTCAAGGGCGAGCTGCCCTCGCCCCTCAACCCGCCGACCGGCTGCGCCTTCAATCCGCGTTGTCCGCTCGCCTTCGATCTCTGCCCGATTGAACGTCCCCAACTCCTTGCGCATGAGGCGAGCCTTGTGGCATGCCATGCCGTGAACAAGCCCGAGGCCCGAACCAAAGCGGCCTGACGACGTAATCGGAGAAGTTGAAATGTCCCGCGCTGAACACTCGACCGGCGAAGCTCTTGTCGGCCTGCTCGAATCTTACGGCACCGACACCATCTTCGGTATCCCGGGCGTCCACAATGTGGAGATGTATCGCGCGCTGCCACGCTCGAAGATCAAGCATGTGCTGGTGCGCCACGAGCAGGGTGCGGGCTTCATGGCCGACGGCTATGCCCGCGCTTCCGGCAAGCCCGGCGTGTGCTTCACCATCACCGGCCCCGGCCTCACCAATATCATGACGCCATTGGGTCAGGCCTGGTCCGATTCGAGCCCGGTGCTCTGCATCTCCTCCGCCCTCGACATCGCCGACAGCGCGCAAGGCCGCGGTCGCTTGCATGAGATGCAGAACCAGCTCGGCGCCGCGGCGACCATCACCAATCTCGCGGTGCGCGCCTATACGCCCCAGGACGTGCGCGACGGCGTGGCCCGCGCCTTTTCGGCCTTCGCTTCCATGCGCCCGCGCCCGGCCTATCTCGAGCTGCCGCTCGACCTCCTCAAGGTCCCGGCAGGCAAGGGCTGGACCACCCACAGGACCCCGAAACTGCCGCAGGCCCCGGCCGACCAGATCAAAGAAGCGGCGGAGCGCCTCGCCAAGGCGAAGTCGCCGGTGATCCTCTTGGGCGGCGGTGCGCTCGGTGCCGGCAAGGCAGCACTTGCCATTGCCGAGAAGCTGGGGGCGCCGATCATCACCACGACCGCCGGCAAGGGTGCCGTTCCGGGCACTCATCCTTTGTGCCTCGGCTACCGCCTGGCGCAGCCCTCGGGCCAGAAGCTTCTGCGCGAGGCCGATGTGGTTCTGTGCGCCGGCTCGGAACTGTCCGAGACCGATTTCTGGGATTCGGGCTTCATCCTCGATCAGGGCCTCATCCGCATCGACCTCGACCCGATGACGCTGGCGCGCCCGCATGCGGCCGACATCGCCATCCTCGCCGATGCCGCGGAAGCGCTCGAGGCCATCGCGCGGAGCCTGTCCGCCGCTGATCATTCGGGGCGCCGCAAGGCGGCCGAGAAGTCCATTGCCGCGACGCTCGCGGCCGAAGCGGCGGAAGACAGCGAATTGCGGAAAGTTCTGCGCAAGGTGCTTGCCGTCATCCGCGACGCGCTGCCGCCCGAGACGGTGATCGCCTCCGACATGACGCAGATCGCCTATGCCGCCAACGAGATCTTCCCGGTTTTCGAGCCGCGGAGCTGGCTCCACCCGGTCGGCTTCGGCACGCTGGGCTTCGCGCTTCCCGCCGGCATCGGCGCCAAATTCGGCTGCCCCGACAAGCCGGTCGCGGTGATGATCGGCGATTACGGCATCCAATACACGATCAACGAGCTCGGCACCGCGGCCGAGCACAAATTGCCGCTTGTCATCTTGATGTGGAACAACGACGCGCTGGGCCAGATCCGCGACGACATGGTGAACAAGGGCATCCAGCCCAACGCCGTCACTTTGGTCAATCCCGACTTCCAGGCGCTCGCCAAGGCCTATCGCTGCGGCGCCGAGAAACCGGAGTCGCTCAAGGGCCTCGCCCAAGCGATCGGTCGCGCCCTCAAGGCTGACGGCCCGACCTTGATCGAAATGACGCCGCGCATGCTGAATGGTTGACGCGGCAGTCATCTTCGATGTCGACGGCGTCCTGCTCGAGCTGACGCCTCCGGAAGAGGACGCTTTTTTCTGGGCTTTCACCAAGCTCCATGGTCTTGAAGGCCTGTCGCGCGACTGGGACAGCTACCTGATCCGCAATGACGAGAACATCATCACCGAGATCCTCGGCAAGCATTTCGGCCGCAAGCCGTCGCGTGGCGAGCATCAGGCGATCGTCACCGCCTATCTCAACCATCTGGCAAGCGACATCGATCTCAAACGGCTCACGCCTTCGGCGGTCGAAGGCGCCGCCTGGCTCCTCGGGCGTCTGGGCGGACGTGCGAAGCTCGGTATCGCTACGGCCAATCTTCTCGAGGCCGCACAGCTGCGCCTTGCCGCCTGCCAATTATGGACGCCGGTCCAGAGCCATGCCTTCGGCGCCGATGGCGGCGGCGCCAAGCGCGAGATCCTTGCCCGCGCCATCGCCGCCTCGGGCTTGCCGCGCCAGCGCATCGTCTTTATTGGCGACAATCTTAACGATGTCGACGCGGGTCTCGCCCATGGCGTCCATTTCATCGGCTTTTCGCGCGATCAGGCGAAAGGCCGCCGTTTGGCCGAGGCCGGCGCAGAGCGGGTTTGCAATCGCCACCAGGATACGCTGAAACATATAGAAGACGCACTTCGCCTTTGATTCGGAAGGAACCGGCGCCACGATGGACAATGGCCATCCCAACCAATTCGCACTGCTGGCTACCCGGCGCTTCTGGCCGCTTTTCGTCACCCAGGCGATCGGCGCCTTCAATGACAATGCCTTCCGCTATGCGCTCTCGATCCTGCTCATCTACGACCTGGGACCAAGGCTCGGCTTCAATGCGCCCCTCCTCAACACTGTTTCCGCCGGCCTCCTGATCCTGCCTTTCTTCGTTTTCTCGGCGACCGCCGGCCAGATCGCCGACAAGTTCGACAAGGCGATGCTGGCGCGCCGCATCAAGCTCATCGAGATCGCGATCGTGGCGCTCGCCTCTTTCAGCCTGTTCACCGACCTGGTCTGGCTGCAGCTCTCGATCGTGCTCCTGACCGGCATCCAGTCGGCTTTCTTCGGCCCGATCAAATATTCGATCCTGCCGCAGCATCTCGAGCGCCACGAGCTTCTCGGCGGCAACGGCCTCATCGAGATGGGCACTTTCCTGTCGATCCTGCTCGGCACACTGTTCGGCAGCTTCGCCATCCAGTCCGAGATGGGCCGCCATGCGGTGAGCGTCGTGATGATCGGGCTTGCCCTCGTCGCCTATATGAGCGCCCGCCAGATTCCGGCAGCGCCGCCGCCCCAGCCCGATCTCAGGATCAATCCCAATATCGTGGCCGAGACCTGGCGCATGATCGGCATCGCGCGCGAGCGCCATGACGTCTTTCTCGCCATACTCGGCATTTCCTGGTTCTGGTTCTTGGGCGTCGTCTTCCTTACCCAGATCCCGCTCTTCTCCCAGACCGAGCTCGGCGCCAACGAGACGGTGGCGAGCCTCATCATCGCCGCCTTCACGGTCGCGATCGGCCTCGGCTCCATCGTCACCAACCGCCTGCTCAAGGGCGACGTGTCGGTCAAATATGTGCCGGTCGCCTCGATCCTGATCACGTTCTTCATCATCGACCTCTTTTTCGCCACCAGCAGCCTGCGGACGAGCGACTCGAGCACCCTCCTCGGCCCCGCCGACATCCTCACCAGCTTCTCCGGCTGGCGTGTGCTGATCGATCTCGGCCTGATCGCCTTTTGCGCGGGTCTCTTTGCCGTGCCGCTCTATGCCTTGGTTCAGCAGCGCTCGTCGCCGCTAAAGCGCGCGCGCGTCATCGCCGCCAACAACATCATCAACGCCATCTTCATGACGGCGGCGACGATCATTTCCGTCATTCTTCTCGGCGCCGGCCTTTCGGTGCGCGGCCTGTTCCTGGTGGTAGGCCTTGCCAATGCCGTCGCCGCCCTGTGGATCTGCCAGCTCTTGCCGCAGGAGCTCGCCGCCTATGTGGCGCGCCGGCTTTTCCGCCTCTTCTATCGCGTCGAGGTCAAAGGCTTCGAGAATTTCATCAAAGCCGGCCGCAAGGTACTGATCATCGCCAATCACACCTCCTTCCTCGACGGGCCGCTGATCTCGGCCTTCCTGCCCGAGCGCTGCCATTTCGCCATCAACACCCACATCGCCAACCGCTGGTGGGTCAAGCCCGCCTTCCACCTTTTCGATCTGCTGCCGATCGATCCCGCCAATCCGATGGCGCTCAAGACCCTGGCCAACGGCCTGAAGCGCGGCCGCAAGGTCGTCATCTTCCCGGAAGGCCGCATCACCCGCACCGGCTCGCTGATGAAGGTCTATGAGGGGCCGGGCGTCATCGCCCATCTCGCCGATGCCAAAATCCTGCCCATCCGCATCGACGGCGCGCTGTACACGCCCTTCTCGCTGATGAAGGGCAAGCTCAGGCTGCGCTGGTTTCCCAAGATCACCCTGACCTTCCTGCCCCCGGTCAAGCCCGAAGCGCCGGCCCATCTCAAGAGCGCCGAGTTGCGCGAATATCTCGCCGCCAGGCTCTACGACATCATGACCAACATGATGTTCCGCACCAGCTTCGTCGATGAGACCTTGTTCAAATCGCTGCTGAGCGCGCGCCATATTCACGGCCGCAACCATCAGATCCTCGAGGACATCCAGCGCACGCCCTTGACCTATGGCCGCATCGTGCTGGGAAGCTTCATCCTCGGCCGCCGCCTCGCGCAAGCGACCCCGGGCGAGAAGGCCGTCGGCGTGCTGTTGCCGACCGCCGCCGGCTGCTTCGTGACCCTCTTCGGCCTCCACGCCTCGGGCCGCGTGCCGGCGCTGCTCAATTATTCGACCGGCATCAACAACATGATCGCCGCCTGCCGGACGGCGGAAGTGAAAACCATCATCACCTCGCGCCGTTTCGTCGAGGCCGGCAATTTTGCCGACGACGTGGCGCTCCTCGAGAAGGAAGCGCGGATCATCTGGATCGAGGATGTGCGCGAGAAAATCGGCATCGTCGACAAGCTCTATGGGCTCATCGCCGGGTATTTCCCGAAAGCCGCTCTGGCTCGGCTCGGCTACAATGACGATGCGCATGCGCCCGCCGTTATCCTCTTCACCTCGGGCTCGGAGGGAACGCCTAAGGGCGTCGTCCTCTCGCATCACAATCTCCAGGCCAACCGCCATCAGGCGGCGGCGCGCATCGATTTCACGCCCAAGGACATCGTCTTCAACGCCATGCCGATGTTCCACACTTTCGGCCTCAATGCGGGCACGTTCCTGCCGGTGCTCGCAGGGGTCAGGACTTTCCTCTATCCCTCGCCGCTCCATTATAAGATCATCCCCGAGATGGCCTATGACATCAATGCGACGATCCTCTTCGGCACCGACACCTTCCTCACCGGCTACGCCCGCAATGCCCATCCATATGATTTCTATGCGGTGCGTTTCGTCGTGGCGGGAGCGGAGCGGGTGCGGCCGGAGACGCGCCAGACCTGGATGGACAAGTTCGGCCTGCGCATTCTCGAAGGCTATGGCGTCACCGAATGCTCGCCGGTGCTGGCGGTCAACACGCCCATCTACTATCGCGCCGGAACGGTCGGCCGCCTGCTCGACGGCATCGAGCATCGTCTCGATCCGGTCGAAGGCATCGAAGAAGGCGGCCGCCTCGTCGTCAAGGGTCCCAATATCATGATGGGCTATCTGCGCGCCGAAACGCCGGGCAAGATCGAGCCGCCGGAAGACGGCTGGTATGACACCGGCGACATCGTGAAGATCGACGACAAGGGCTTCGTCACCATTCTGGGGCGGGCCAAGCGCTTCTCCAAGATCGCCGGCGAAATGGTCTCGCTCGCCGCCGTCGAGATCAAGCTGCAGCAGGCTTTCCCGGACCACGTCCATGCGGTTGTCGCCGTTCCCGATCCGAAGAAGGGCGAGCAGCTCGTGCTCTTCACCACCGACCCCAAGCTCGACCGCAGCCGGATTGCCGAAGGGATGAAGGCCGAGGGCGCGATGGAGCTCATGATCCCGCGCATCATCATGCCCCTGGAGACCATGCCGCTCCTCGGCACCGGCAAGATCGACTATGTGACCTTGAACAAAATGGCGCGCGCGGAAAAAATCGCATGATCTCGCTCGACGACAAGGAACGCGCCTTTCTCGACGGCGCCCACGGCCCCGCGATGCAGCTCGCCATGCGGCTGGTGTTGCGCGCCGCCGAAATTCTTGGCGCCCGCTCCCTCGTGCCGGTGAGCTTCGCCCATATCGATGCCTGCTTCTATAGCGGCCAGGCACATGTCGATTTCGCGCAATTTCTCGTCGATCACGGCGCCAGGCTCGCCGTCCCCGCCTGGACGAACAACGGCGTGGTGAGCCTTGCCAATCCCGACATCCGCCCCGAGGCGAGCGATCCGGAAATGGTCAAGGGCGCGCGCAGGTTGATGCAGCTCTATGAGCAGCTCGGCTGCAAGCCGGTCTGGACCTGCGCGCCCTATCAGCTTCCTGGCGGGCCGAAATTCGGCGATCACATCGTGGCCGGCGAATCCAATGCGGTCTCCTTCTACAATTCCGTCATCGGCGCCCGCACCAATAAATATGGCGACTATCTCGACGTCGCCTGCGCGCTCATCGGCAAGGCGCCCAAGGCCGGCCTGCATCGGGACAAGGAGCGCCGCGGCGACATCCTCATCCGCACCGAGGATATCCCCGAGACGTGGAAGAACGAGAATATCTTCTATCATCTGCTGGGCCATCAGGCCGGCAAGCTCGCAGGGCAGCGCATCCCGGTCATCTCGGGGCTGCCGCCGCAACAGACGCCGGACGGGCTGAAGGCCTTGTCGGCCGCGGCCGCGGCGGCGGGCGGCGTCGAATTGTGGCATGCCATAGGCGTGACGCCCGAGGCGAAAACGGAAGGAGAAGCTTTCGGCGACAGCGTGCCCGAGCGGGTCATCGACCTCACGCCTGAACTGCTCCTGGAGGCGCGCCAGGATCTGACGACGGCGCAGGACGGCCCGCTCGACATGGTGGCGCTCGGCACGCCGCATTTCTCGCTGAGCGAATTCGAGCGGCTGGTGCCGCTCGTCACGGGCCGCAGGATCAAGCCCGGCCTCGCCTTCTATGTCTCGACCAGCCGCTATGTCCGCGATGGCGCCGCGGCAAAGGGATGGATCGCGGAGCTCGAGAGATTCGGCGCCACGGTCATCGCCGACACCTGCACTTATTACTCGCCCGCGGTGCGCCAATGCCGCGGCCGCATCATGACCAATGCCGCCAAATGGGCCTATTACGCGCCCGGCATGCTCGGCGTCGAAGTCGCCTTCGGCAGCCTTGCCGAATGCGTCGAGAGCGCCGTCAAGGGCGAGGTCTGGCGCGATCCGCAACTGTGGAGCAATGGCCTCGCATGACGACGCGCATTCTCAACAAGGGTGCTGCCCAGGGCGATGTCTTGGCGCTCGATGCGCCCTTGAGCTTCTGGGGCGCCTTCGATCCGCGCTCGGGCCGGATCATCGACGTTCATCATCCGCAGAAGGGCAAAAGCCTTTCCGGCACCATCCTCATGATGCGCGAGACGCGGGGCTCCGGCACCGCCCCCGGCGGCATGGCCGAGGCCATCAGGCTCGGCACAGCGCCCGCCGCCGTCATCCTGGTGAAGCCCGACATCAATCTGGCGGTCGGCGCGATGGTGGCGGAAACACTTTACGGGCGCGGCTGCCCGATCGTCGCGGTCGGCGAGGCGGACTATCGCCGGCTCTCCCGCCATCGCAGCCTGGCGATCGATGCCGAGGGCAATATCACTCCGCTGCCGCGAGACGTTCCTTAGGATTGGCGCCGTTCTGATCGCCGAAGATCGGCTCAGCCTCTTCCGGGATGCGGAACACGTTCCAGCGCCAGGCGCGTTCGCCCGAAGAGACGAGGCCCGTCCACCAGGAGACGACCGCCGACAGGCCGAGACCGAGCACGATCGGCGACAACCACAGGAAGGTCTTGGTCGTGATCAGGAAGGCCAGCACGCCGATGAGAACGCCGGCCACGATGTGCCAGGCATGCTTGTAGAGAAGCTCGTTGAACGGCGGCGCCTCCTCGGTGCGCTTCTGCGCCTTCCAGCCGGAGTCGCGGCCGAGAAACACATCGAGCACGAAACCCGATTGGATGAGCATCATGATCGGCGAGAGCAGTGCCGAGAGCAGCGATTCGGCGAACAGGCTCTTGATGAGGCCGCTGACGCCGCCGCAGCCGCGCCTGAGCACCGGGTCGATGATCGCCGCCAGGATGCCGAGGATCTTCGGCACGAACAGGACCGCCATGGTCAAGGTGAACAGCCTTAGAGCGCGCTCGGGGTCGAAGACCGGCCAGGCGGGGAAGAGCGTGAAGCCTTCCGGAAAATAATTGGGCTCGGTGTATTTGGCGACGGTCGAGAGCACGAGGCCGGTGAGCAGCAAGAACAGCCACAGCGGCGAAGCCAGATACGACATGATGCCCTGCAGGAAATGGATGCGGCTCACCCAATGCAGGCCTTTGACGCGCAAAAGCTTCATATGCTGCAGGTTGCCCTGGCTCCAGCGGCGGTCACGCGCCGCGAGCTCGATGAGATTGGGCGGGGTCTCCTCATAGGAGCCGCCGAGCCCGGGCAGCATATAGACGGCCCAGCCGGCGCGCCTTATGAGCGCCGCCTCGACGAAATCATGGCTCATGATGTGGCCGCCGAACGGCTTGCGCCCGTGGAGCTCGGGCAGGCCCGCGGCCTCGGCGAAGGCCTTGACGCGGATGATCGCGTTGTGTCCCCAGTAATTGCCGTCGCGCCCATGCCAGGCGGCAAGGCCGTTGGCGACGATCGGTCCATAGACGCGGCCGGCGAATTGCTGCATGCGCGCATAGAGCGTCCAGCGGTTGTGCAGCATCGGCAGGCTCTGGATGATGCCCGCCTTGTCGTCGGCCGCCATGGCGCGCGCCAGCGTGACGAGCGTCGACCCGGCCATCATGCTGTCGGCATCGAGCACGATCATATAGTCATAGGCGCCGCCCCAGCGGGTGACGAAATCGGCGATATTGCCGGCCTTCTTGTGATGATTTTCGACGCGCCTTCGGTAATAGAGCTGGATCAGGTCGCCGAGGTCGTGGCGCAATTTGCCGAAGACCTGCGCTTCCCCACGGATATGGGCGGGCTCGCGGCTGTCACTCAAGACGAAGATGTCGAACTTGTCGTTGGCTTTCTCCGCCGCGATGGCGCGGCCCATGCGCGCCAGCGCTTCTGCGACGGTTTCGGGATCCTCATGATAGACCGGCATGAGGAGCGCGGTGCGCCCGATCTTGTCCTGATCGGCGAGCACATAGCGCTGCCGTCTGAGGCACAGGAAGCCGAGGACGGCGCTGGCGCAGGCGAAGGAGATCCAGGCGAAGGTTATGGCGAAGAGCGCCGCGAAGATGACCTGAAGCCAGGTGATGTCGGCCGGGCTGATCACCTGGTAGATTTCATAGGTGCCGAGGCCGGTCAGAGCGAGCGTCGCCGAGAACACGAACCAACGGCACAGATGGATCGAGGGATGCGAGCGACCGGCGGAATGGGGCCGCCCCGAGGGCCAATGTTCGAGATCCTGGACGGGCATCTCGAGCCGGGATTCCGGCGGCAGAATATCGTCCTTTGCTGGTACGATATCTACGATTTTGTCCACCGATAGAGCCATGTCTCGCTTACCCTGTCCTGGCCGCGCTTGAGCACGGCCCGGAGCTCGGACATTTCAGCATTTCCGACATCGATCTCGAAAGACAATCTGACGCCGCCGCTTTGCGGATTGGGCTGAGTGACCACATTGCTGATCGTACCCTGGCTCGCCGTCACATCGGCGACGACGTCGCCGGTCAATGAGCCGCCCTCGAAATCGATGACATAGAGGCGTTTATTCTGGTCGAAATTGAGACCGCCGCCGGAGAATCTCGCCATCGCCTTGAAGTCCTTGCGGTCGAGAGGCCATTCGTCGCACCAATAGAGCCGGTAGACGAAGGAGACCGAGCTGTCCTTGGCCGGCCTCTGCTTGGGCTGCCAGAAGACCGCGATATTGTCGTTGATCTCGCGCTGCGAAGGGATCTCATAGAGCTCGACCGCGCCTTGGCCCCAATCGCCGATCGGTTCTACCCACAGGCTCGGCCGTTTCTCATATTTGGCTTCGAGATCGAGGAAATCGTCATAGCGCCGCTTGCGCTGCATCAGGCCGAAGCCGCCGGGGCTGTTGTCGACGAAGGCCGAGACTTGCAGCGTCTTCGGATTGGCGAGAGCCCGCCACAGATATTCGCCCGCACCCGTCAGCATCATCAGCCCGTCTGTATCGCACACCGCCGGCCGGTAGTCATCGAAGGCGGTACGATCCATCGCATCGAAGAGAAACATGCTGGTGAGCGGCGCTATGCCGACATGCTCGATGTCGCGGCGCGGGAAGATGGTCATCTCGACATCCATCTGCGTCGCCTGGCCGGGCTTGATGGTGAAGCGGTAGGCGCCCGTGGCCGACGGGCTGTCGAGCAGCGCCCACACCACGATCGAGACCGCATCGGGTGTCGGCGTGCGGATCCAGAAGGAGCGGAAGAACGGAAACTCCTCGCCATTGGGCTGGCCGGTGTCGATCGCAAGACCGCGCGCCGAAAGACCGTAGAGATGACCCTTGCCTATGGCGCGGAAATAGGACGCCCCCTGGAACACGCAGAACTCGTCATTGTAGTCCTTGCTGTTGATCGGGTAGCGCAGCCTGAAGCCGGCATAGTGGAGATCCATATCGCCCTTGGGCTTCGCCACCAGCGGACCGAAGGTGAAGAGATCGGGCACATAGTTGAGCTTCGCCTGCTCGCCGTCGTTGACGACGAAGATGTCGACCGGCGATGTGTAATAGAAGCCCGAATGAAACAGGTCGAAGGAGAAGCCATGCGGCTGTCCCTTCCAGATCGACTTCTCCGGGTTGAAGCGGATGTCGCGATACTGATCATAGGTAAGATTGTCGAGGCCGGACGGCATCGCGATCTTTTCTTCGACGAAAGGCTTCTTGGCGCGCGCCCGCGCCAGTTCCAGCACGTAATCGTCGCTGAAGGGTTCCGCCTTGGCGAAAAGCTCAACGGTCTGAGCCGCTGCTTCCAGGAGACCCGTTCTGGCAGCGACGCCCAGTATCGCCAGCCCTTGCAGCGTGTTCAGCACGCCACGCCGTGTAACGCTCATTCAACACAACTCCTCGCCCGGCTCAACATGATGCCGGATCATGGTTTTTTGCCAGTCGCTGGAACCTGGGAGCACCCCAAAGTGCGCCGCAACATGAAGCCCCGGGAACGATTTGTAAAGGCCCGGGAACCGGCATTAGCCGCGCATGATGGTGAGACTTTGTTCGCGCATGTAGCGAGGAATGGTAAATGGCCCTAGCCCTCCTTTGCCGTCAATTCCCGACCCTTTCCAGCCGCAGAAGCTCTGAACCCCGGGCCAAGCCCCGGTGGTGGCACCACTGCGCCTGTTGACATAGAGAACGCCTGCCTCGGCGCGCTCGAGAAACCTCTCGATCTCCTGGGGATTCTCCGAATAGAGTCCCGCGCAAAGCCCATAAACATTGCGATTTCCCCAAGCGATGGCCTCGTCGAGCGAGGTACAGACCTGCACCGAGAGGAACGGCAGGAAAAGTTCCTCTTTGTTAATCCAGTGATCGCGGGGAAGTTCCGCCACCACCGTCGGGGCGACGAAATGCCCCCTGTCGAAGCGGGCACCGGCCAGCTTCTCGCCGCCATGGACGATGCGGCCTTTTGCCCGAGCCGCCTTCACCGCCTTGTGAAAGCGCTCGACCGCCGTCTCGCTGATCACCGGACCCATGAAGGTCGTACGCTCTTCCGGATTGCCGATGGCGATCGCCTCGGCGTGCGTCTTGAGCCGCTGCAGCAATTCTTGCGCCACGGCTTCCTCGACATAGACGACCGAGCAGGCCGAGCATTTCTCACCGGAAAGACCAAAGGCCGAGCGGATGAGGCCTTCCGCGGCGCGGTCGAGATCGGCCTTGGCGGTCACATAGGCCGGATTCTTGCCCCCCATTTCGCTGATCACCGGCTTGGCATAGGGGCCGGAGGCCATCTTGCGGAAGATGCGCATGCCGGCTTGGTGGCTGCCGGTGAAGGCGATACCGTCAATGCCATCCGCATCGACCAGCAAGGGTCCCGCCTCCTCGCCATTGATGAGATTGACCAGGCCGGGCGGCAGGCCCGCGGATTCCACCGTCTCCATCAGAAGGGCCGCCGTCAGTCCCGATTGCGGAGCGGGCTTGAACACCGCCGTGTTGCCGGCGACGAGACAGGCCCCTAGCATGTTACAAGGCAGAGCCACCGGGAAGTTGAAGGGCGCGATGACCGCGAAGACGCCGACCGGCTTGAGGACCGAGCTGGTTTCCTCGCGCGGGACGGCACGGCTCATCGGCCGCGCAAAGCCGCGGTTGCGCTCCATCTCGTCGCAATACCAGCGGATGAGGTCGACCGCCTCTTCCGCCTCGCCCATGGCTTCGAGCCGCGATTTGCCGACCTCGTAAAGGGCGGCCATGCCGAGATCGTATTTGCGCCGGTCGAGCTCCTTGGCCCATTTGCGCAAAGCCTTAACCCGTGCCTTCCAACCCATCCCTGACCAGGCCCCGAAGGCCTGGCGGGCCGCGGCGACGGCACTCTTCACGGCCGTGCGGTCGCCCGAGACCAGCCGCGCCACCAGGAGGTCGCGATCGAAGGGGCAATAGACCTCGTAAGCGCGTCCGCTCACATCGTGCCGGCCTTCCACCACATTGGGCCAGGCCTGGCCCAGAGCCGATTTGCGGAAGCGCGGCAGGGCGCCGTCCAGCCAGTCGTGGAGGGCTGAAAAATCAGCGGCGATGTTGGAATAGGTGACGCGCGGCAGGGCCCTGGCCATATAGGAATTACTTTCTCAAAAGTGCTGGAAAGTAAACAGTTACGATGCCGCCGGAAGCTCCCAGGGAACCGGCCCTTCTCCCAGACGTTAATGTGAGCTTTGAGGGAGATGAGGACGCTAATGGATGTGGGCCCGGTCGAGGCGAAAACGGCGAATGGGCGGCTCCACCTCTCAAAGCTGGTCTCGGCTTCCATCATTGGCATATTCGCAATCCTGCTGATCGGCGCTTTGTACTTTGCCCGCACCTTCTTCCTGCCGGTCATGCTGGCGCTGCTGATCACGCTGACCTTCTCGCCCCTGGTGCGCTATTTGCGCCGCCACGGCATTCCTTCCGTCGTTTCCGCGATCATGATTGTGCTGGCGATGTTCGCCGTCTTCGGCGCCGCCGCATACTATCTGGCCGATCCGGTAAGCCAGGTGATTGCGGACGCGCCGGCCGTTGCGCAGCGCCTGGAGGAGCGTTTCGCTCCCCTGCGCGAGCCCTTGCGCAAGATCATGAGCGCCTCGGCTCAGCTCGAGCAGATCGCGGCGGCGGTGAGCCCCGCGACCGAGAGGGTCGTCGTGGCCCAGCCAGGCCTTGCCGCTTGGGCCGCCGACACACTGGGTGGATTGGGCGCCACGCTCGGCGTCACCTTGGTGCTTGTCGTCTTCCTGCTGTCTTCCGGCGATCTGTTTTTGCACAAGCTGGTGCGCATTCTTCCAACCTACAGTGACAAGAAGCGGTCGGTGCGGGTCGTCCACGATGTCGAGTTCGAGGTCTCGCGCTATCTCCTCACCATCACCGCGATCAATATCTGTTTCGGCGCTGCCGTCGCTTTTGCCATGGCGGTGCTCGGCATGCCCAATGCCCTGCTCTGGGGTGCCGCCGCGACGGTGCTCAATTTCATCCCTTATGTCGGCGCCGCCATCGGCACGGGCACGGCGCTTATTGCCGGTCTGATCACCTATGGCTCGATCGGCCTCGCGCTGCTGCCGCCCGCCGCCTATCTTCTTTTCCACACGCTCGAAAGCGCCTTCATCACGCCGCTCGTCCTCGGCCGAAGGCTCGAGCTCAACGTCGTGGTGATCTTCGTCTCGCTCGCTTTCTGGAGTTGGATATGGGGCATCGTCGGGGCGCTCATCGCCGTGCCCATCCTCGTCGTCGTCAAGGTGTTCTGCGATTCCTTTCCTGGCCTTGCCAATGTCGGTGAATTCCTGTCCGGCAATAATTTCACCGTCGAGCCCGCGGCCGACCAGGATACAGCCGCCGTGGAAAATTGACGTTTCGTCGCATCATCTTGACGCGGCGCCCGGCCTTCCTACCTATTGTCGTTAGAGCAAACTGTTCCTGCGCGCCAAGGGTGGTGGGAACGCTCCTTCCCGCTCTCTTCCCAGGAACAGAGAACGAGCAACCGGCGTTGCGGGTCTCGTGGGCACTGCTCGCGCAATGCCGGAGCGCTTCCCGCCAAAGTCTCCCGACTTTGGCGACAGGGAAGCGCTCAAAACTATGGAGTTGTTCATGGTGGATATTGGCAAAAGGCTGACGGACCAGTGGAAGGATGCCGTCAATCTTATCCTCGGCCTCTGGCTGGTCGTTTCGCCCTGGGCCCTGGGCTTCGCTGTCGATCGGACCCCGGCCTGGAACGCCTGGGCCGTCGGCGTGATCATTGCCGTCGCCGCGCTGGCCGCGCTGATCGCCTTCCATAAATGGGAGGAATGGATCGAAGCGGCGCTCGGTCTCTGGCTGATCGTGTCGCCCTATCTCCTGGGCTTCGCCACGCAGATGAATGCCACATGGAACCACGTCATTGTCGGCATCATCGTGGCCGCCTTGGCGGTCTGGGCGGCAGTCGGGCCTGAGACGGCCGGCCGGGTGATGAGGTAACGAACCGGGGATGCCGCGGCGACGCGACATTCCCTAACAACGTTAGGGTATGCATGACCTCGACGGCGCTGGGGCTTTGCTCTAAGAAGCCGGCCTCATCGAGGAACCATCATGCGCTATGCGAAGATCACGGAGCGGCTCGAGGGCCTGGGCTCCCACAAATGGGCTGTTCACATCGAGGGCAAGGACCGCGAGGCCCGCGGCGAAGAATTGATCTTCTTGTCCATCGGCGAGCCCGATGCCGCCGTCCCCGAGGCGATCATGGATGTTGCCGACCGGCAGATGCGCGCCGGGCGCACCCGCTACTCCAATGGTCGCGGCGAGCCCCAGATCCTGCGCGCTCTCTCCACCATGTATTCGCAGCGCACCGGCCGCCATGTCGGCCCGAGCCAGTTCCTGTTCCTGCCCGGCACCCAGACGGCGCTCTATGTGGCTTTCATGGGCATCATCGATATCGGCGATGAAGTGTTGCTGCCCGACCCTTATTACGCGACCTATGAAGGCGTCATCGCCGCGGCGGGCGGTGTTGCCGTGCCGGTGCTCGCCGATCCCGATCGCGGCTTTCATCTGAAGGCCGCCGACCTCGCGAAGAAGATCACGCCCAGGACCCGCGCTCTCCTTCTCAACACGCCCGGCAATCCGACCGGCACCGTCTTCACGGCCGACGAGATCGCCGAGATCGGCGCGCTCTGCCGCAAGCATGATCTGTGGATCGTTTCGGACGAAGTCTATGCGACGCTGACTTACGGCAACACGATCTTCGTCTCGCCTTTCGACGATGAAGAGCTCGAAGAACGCACCATCGTGGTCTCCTCCGTCTCCAAATCGCATGCCATGCCGGGCTTCCGCTGCGGCTGGATCGCGGCGTCGGAGGAATTCTGCGACCGCGTCCTGCCGCTGTCGGAGACCATCCTCTTCGGCTCGCAGCCCTTCCTCGAGGACGCGGCGGCTTTCGCGCTGCAGAATCATTTTCCGGAAGTCGATGCGATGAAGGTGAGCTATGAAGAGCGTGCCAAGGCGCTCATTTCCGGCCTGAACGGCGCCAAGACCGTTTCCGCGCGCATGCCCGAGGGTGGCATGTTCGTGATGGTCGATATACGCAAGACCGGCCTTTCGGGCGATCAGTTTGCCCGCCGGCTCCTCGCCGAGGAAGCTGTCGTCACCATGCCCGGCGAAAGCTTCGGCACCGGCGGGGCCGGGCATTTGCGCGTCGCCTTGACGGTGGATGAGGGCCAGATCACGGAAGCCGCGAAACGGATCAAGCGCCTCGCCGAACGGATCTAGTCACATGACGGTCACGCTGACGAAGAGAGCGGATATCAATCTCAACTCCGTTCTCGCCGTCGCCTGGAAGAATGAGAGCGCACAGATCAGCGAGGCGGCGCTCGACCGGATCGCGCGCTGCCGCGCCTCCTTCCTCGAGCTCATCGACAGCGATCCGCCTCCGGTCATCTATGGCGTGACCACCGCCATGGGCGAATTGGCGAGCACGAAGCTCGAAAAGGAAGAGCGCGATCGCCATGCCCGGATCAAGGCCTTCGCCGCGGCGACGTCGTTCGGCGATCCTTATCCCGAGCGTATCGTCAGGGGGATCGTGCTGGCGCGCCTCGCCAATTTCCTCGAAGGCCATGCCGCGACGACGCCACGCATCGCCCTTGCCGTCGCCGAAATGCTCGACGGGCGGCCGATGCCGCAAGTGCCCTCTTCCGGACAAGGCGGCGCTGGCGAGATCCTGGCGCTCTATCCGCTTTTTGCCGCGCTCACGACGCGCTTCGATCTCGAGGTCAAGGAACGGGGATCGCTGATCAACGGCTCGCCCTGCGCCGCGGCCCTCCTTGCGGATTCGGCCCTGGCGGCAAGGCGCCGCCTCCATTTGATCGAGCATGTCTTCGCCTTGTCGATCGAGGCGTTCCGCGCCCCGCTCGAGCATTATGATGCCGCTCTCGAGGACCTGTGGGGCGATCCGCATGAGGCAGCGGCCCTCGATGGCCTGCGCCGTCTTCTCCACGGTGCGGGCGACGGCCGGCGCAACTATCAGGCGCCGGTCAGCTATCGCATCGTGCCCCGTATCCTGGGTCACGCCCATCGCGCAATCGCTGCCGCGGAGCGCGCGGCCACGGTGTCGCTCAGCTCCGCTTCCGACAACCCGGTCTATATACCGCCGGACGAGAAGCATCCCTTGGGGCGGTGCATCAGCACCGGTGGCTATCACAACGCCATGGCCGCCCCCGCCCTCGATGACCTCGCCGCGATCTGGGCCGATATCTGCCTGCTCTGCGATCGCCATGGCTCAAAACTCCTGAACGGCAAGGTATCGGGGCTTCCCGATCTGCTGCTCATCGACCGGCATCCGAGCGACAGCGACGGGCATGGCAATCTGGGCTATGTGCCGATGGCGACTACCGGATATCTCGAACAGGCCAAGCACGCCGCACAGCGCACCTTCATCCCGGGAACGGAATCGGCGGGCGCCGGCCAGGACGATGTCGCGGCGACGGCGTTCCCGGCTTGGGCCAAGGAGGAAAAGGCCGGGCGCTGCCTCGATGCCTGCCTCGCGACGCTGGCCGTGGTCGCATCGCAAGCGCTTTATGTGACGAACCGGCAGGCGCCGCCCCCGCTGCGCGATTTTCTCGCGGAAGTGCGCAGCATCGTCCCGCCGGTCGAGAAGGATCGTGTCCTCGGACCCGAACTTCTTGGCCTGACCGAGCTCTTCACGAAAAAGGTCTTTACCCCATAAGCGCTTGCGCGATCGCGCGCCTCGCAATGGCGACAAGGACAGGATTCGTGTCGAGATAATAGGGCAGCGCGATCAATCCCATCGACAAGGCCCAGCCGCGGCCGCGCGCCCAGGCGGCATCGTCCACGGGATGGGTTGCGCGAAAAGTTTCGCGTGCCGGCGCATCGAGAACGGTCCAGGCCGGCATGAGGTCGCAGGCCGGATCGCCGGTGCCGAGGCAACCGAAGTCGATGACGGCGGCGAGCCGGCCGTTCTCGGTGATGAGGTTGCCCGGATGGAGATCGCCATGCAGCCATGTGGGCTCGCCCTCATAGACCTGGGCCGCAAGCGCTGTTTCCCAGACCTTTGTCGCCTTGCCGGCATCGATCATGCCGGCGAGCTTTACGATCGCCATCCGGGTTTCGGCATCGCGTCTGGCGAGCGGCTCGCCGCGCCCCGAATTATGCGGGCCGGGGCCAGGCCCCTTCGCGCAATCGATCCGCTGCAGGGCCGAGACGAAGCTGGCCAGATCCTTTGCCGCCTGGCCGAGATCGGCGATCGGCGCCGCAAGCGCCGTCTCGCCCTCGAGCCATCGGCAGACCGACCACCGGAAAGGAAAGGCCTCGCCGGGTGCGCCCATGCCGATGGGCGCCGGCACGGGCAGCGGCAAATGCCTGGCAAGCTCGGGCAGCCAGCGCTGCTCCTTGACGATCTGTCCCGCCGCTGACGGACGCCGCGGCAGGCGCACCGCCATGTCGGCGCCGAGCCTGAAGATCACATTGTCGGTGCCGCCGGAGGGTGCCGGCCACAGCGGCAGATTTGACCAGTGCGGAAACTGCGCCGCGATCAGGCGGCTGACCTGGCCTTGATCGACTTCGACCTCATCCTCATGCATGGCGAGCGCATATCGCAAGGCAGGCGGCAAGGCTACACTTCCCTGTATAGGGGCCATGCGGAACTGCGCCTTGGACGCGAACATGGCTCATCTAACTATCTGCGGATGGAAAAGCTCGTGACCGAAGAAGCACTGGCGGCAGCGCCGGCGGCGCCCGTGACCATCACCGACTGGCGCGCCGTCCTGGTTGTCGTGGCCTCGGGTGTCGTTGCCGCCCTCCAGGTCGGCAAGGGCATCATCACCTTGCCGGCCCTGCGCGCCGATTTCGCCCTCGGGCTCGAAGCCGCGGGCTGGATCATCTCGGTCTTTGCCTTTCTGGGCGTGGTGGGCGGCATCCCCGCCGGCGTGGCGGTGAACCGCTTCGGCGACAGGTTCATCTCGCTCTCGGGCCTTCTCATTCTCGCCCTCGGCGCCCTCATCAGCGCGCTCAGCGCGAGCTTCGCCCTTCTGCTCGCGGCCCGCATCATCGAAGGAACGGGTTTTCTTCTGATAACGGTCGCGGCCCCGTCGCTGCTGCAGCGCATGGTAGCGACCCGCGACCGCGATCTGGCCTTCGGCATGTGGAGCGCTTTCATGCCGGGCGGCATGGCGATCGCTTTGCTCTGCGGTGCTGCTCTAGAGGGCTGGCGCACCTTCTGGCTCATCAATGCCGCACTTGCCGTCCTTGCCGCCTTGCTCGTCGCCGTGATCGTGCCGCGCAGAAAAAGTGTCCGCCCCCAGCCCGCCTGGGGCACCCTCGCCCGCGACGCCTGGACCACCATCGTCTCGCCGGGACCGCTGTTCATAGCGTTCATCTTCGCCCTCTACAGCATGCTCTATTTCGCGCTGACGAGCTTCCTGCCCATCCTGCTCACCGAACGCCTGGGCTTCTCCTCAGGAGTGGCGGGCATCCTCAGCGCCCTCGTGGTCGCGGCGAACATCCTGGGCAATCTCGCGGCCGGCCTGGTGCTCAGGCGCGGCATTGCGCGCTGGCGGCCCATGGCGTTCGCCAGCATCGTCATGGGCCTCGCCGGCATCGCGATCTTCCTCGCACCGCTCCCCGCTTTTCTCATCCTGCTGCTTTGCCTGATCTTTTCCGGTGTCGGCGGCCTCTTGCCGGCCACGGCGCTCGCCTCGGCACCGCTGCTCGCTCATGAGCCGCGGCTTGCACCCATGGGGCTCGGCCTTCTGATGCAAGGCAGCAATCTCGGCCAGGTCGCAGCACCCGTGGCGGTGGGCGCCGCCGTCGATGCGGCAGGCTGGCCGGCCGCCGCCTGGCCCGTCGCCATCGCCGCAACAGCAGCATTGCTGCTCACTTTCCTGTTGCGCCGCTTCTCCGTCATGAGGCGCTGATCTTGTTGAAGGCGCTCGCATTTCGCGCATAGATCAAGGCGCAACTACCCGAACGTCACGTGACAAATCTACAAAGTTGATGTCGCTTTCGGTTTACTTCCTCCCGGTTTCAGCACAAGATCGCGCGGCGGCGAGAGGAAAAGATCGATGGCTCAGGAAATCGAGCTCAAATTCCTCATCGAAAGTGGCGGCCTGCCGATGCTCGATGCCTTGCCCGTGATCGGCAAGCGTTTGCGTCGCACGCCGCGCAAGCACATCGAGACGACATATTTCGATACATCCGATCGGCGCTTTACCGACAATGGCTTTGCGCTCCGGGTCCGCAAGCAGGACAAGAACGCGCTGCTCTCGATCAAGCAGGCGGGATCCTTGGGCTTAGGCCGCGAGGAATGGGAACGCCCGATCACCGGCGATGAGCCCAATGCCCATGACATGTCGGACTCGCCCGCCGCATCCCTTCTCCAGGGAAATGGCAGCGATGCGCAATTGTCGCCGCTTTATACCGTGGCGGTCGATCGTGCGAGCTTCCTGGTGAAGGAAGGCTCGGCGCAGATCGAGATCGCGGTCGATCGCGGCGAGATCAAGCGCAACGGCGCCGAGCTTCCGGTCTGCGAGTTGGAGCTCGAATTGAAGAAGGGCGATCCGCGCCAGCTTTTCGCTCTTGCCCAGCGTTTCATCGACAAGGCGCCCTTGCGCCTGAGCCTGGTCAGCAAGGGCGATCGCGGCGATCGCCTGGTCGATGGCAGCTGGGGCCGGCCCGTCGGCGCATCGACACCGAAGCTCAACGCCACCATGACCGCAGCGCAGGCCTTCCGCACCATTTGTCATTCCTGCCTCTATGATTTCATGCTGAACGAGCCGGCGGTGGAAGAGGACGGCGATATCGAAGGCGTGCATCGCGCCCGCATCGCGGTCCGCCGCCTGCGTGCCGCCCTTACCCTCTTCCGGCCCATGGTCGACGACCGGGACTTTGACCGCTTGCGCCGCGAGCTCAACTGGCTGTCGGATCTTTTGGGAGCGGCACGCGACCTCGACGTGATGCAAGTGGAGACTTTCGAGCCCCAGGTCCATGCGGGCTCGGCACCGCTCGGCGCGACCTCGCTCCTGGCCGAAGTCGGCAAGCGCCGGAAGGAAGCGCGCCGGACCTTGCAGGCGGCGCTTCATTCCGACCGCATGCGCAAGCTTCTCTTCGATCTCGTCCGCTGGCTCGACCATGGCGAATGGCAGGCGCGAGCGGAAGCGCAGGATCCGGTGCTGACGCGGGCAAACGAGCTGCTTGCCCGCCGCTTCAAGCAATTGCGCCAGCGCGCCCGCCATCTGACGGAAGCCGATGCCAAGACGCGCCACCGGATCAGGATCACGGCCAAGAAGCTGCGCTATATGAGCGAGTTCTTTGACAATCTGGTCGTCGGCGGAAAACGCCGCTCGCGATACAGAACCTTGGTCCGCTCGCTCGAGAGGATTCAGGCCGCGCTCGGCGAAATGCAGGATGGCGAAGCGCGCGCCCAGTTCCTGCAGACGCTGGTCACCAACATGGCAGGCGACGAGCCGGCGAGCCGGGCGGCGATCACCGCCTTTGCCGCTGGCGTGTTCACCGCCGTCGAGCGGCCCAAGGAGAAGAAGCTGCTGCGCAAGGCCGAGAAGGCTTTCGCCAAGATCGCGGAGACGAAACCGTTCCTGAAAGCGGCATAGTGTTCCGTCGCTGACAAAGGCATCACAAACCGGCGTCACCTTGCGCAAGCTCTTTACGTGCCGGCATGCGTGCCTTTGCTATCCTTTCAAACCTTTCTAACAGCCCTCCAATATCCTTTCATAGTCTTTCAATATCCTTTGCCTCATCCTTGGCTTCAGGCTTTTCATGATCCATGAGCCTTCCTCGGCATTGCGATATCGGCAAGGAGCACGCATCTGGTGGCATCACCGAGGCCGGACGGAATCAGGAGCCGCTGCCTGGTCTTCCGGCAACAGGTGCGGAGCTCCTGCGAAGTGCTGCGAATACTTTCGCCAATCGTAAGAATGGCTGCGATGATGACGACGACGACCGCGGCGATCTTCACCGCGCCTTGGCAAGGCGTGCTGGTCATGTGACGATTCCATTTGGGAAGGAGAGCGGGGAAATTACAAAAGCTGATGTACCCGGGCGGCGACTGTGGGCGGATCAAGTCCGGTCATGAACTCCGGGCACATGGTTTTCGATCCTGATATTTTCCAAAGTACGCTTTGGCCCACGATGTCAATAGGCAAAACTATCACCCATGCGAAAAATCAGGGAAGCATCCTGAATGGCCGGCCGAACTCGGTCTGCTTAAACAATACCCGACAGCGATTGTCGACGAGCTTGCTGGCCCAGGAAAAGCCGGCGATGCGCTTTTGCCAAGGACCGCAACCGGTCGCTGATCCGGCGAATATGTCTTTGCTGCCGGTCTTGATCGTGACTTACCAACCATTGGTCATGCCCTAATTCCTCTATGATGCCGGATGCGCGAATGAGTCCATTACGCGCATCTCCGATGAAACACGGCAGCACACATAGTCCAAGACCGGCTTGAGCCGCCTCGAGTACTTCCTGACCCGATCTGCATCTCAGGATAGGTGCGCGTTCCAGATGTTCATCGAGCCAAACCGCCGACGGCGTTTTCGGACCGGGCGGCGAGAAAGCGATCCAACGGCATGCCTGGAATCGGCGATGATCTCTGACTTCTGCTTTCTCTTCTACGTAGGCCGAACCGCCAAATACGGCGAACTCCACGCGCGTCAGCTTGTGGCCGGCCAGTCCTGGAATCTCCGGCCGGCGGTTTCTGAGTCCGAGGCTCGCTTCCCGACGCAGGAGATCCGCGAGGCCCGTGCCGCTCACAAGCTCAATCTGAATATTCTCGCCTTCGTCGACCAGGTCACCCATGTGGCGAGCGATAAATGCGCTTGTCCATGCTCCTGCGGCGATCCTCACGACTGACCCGGTCTCGTCCGCCACACGCCAGCGATCGATGTTCAGAGCATTCAATTCGAGAGCCTCGGCCAGCCGCAGAAGATCCTTTCCTCTCTGCGTCAGCACGTAACCATCGCGCTGACGCACAAAGATCTGACCACCGAGGGCCGCCTCCAGCGCCGCCATTCTGCGCCCCAGCGTAGGAGGGCTTACCCCCGACAGCCGGGCAGCGCCGGCCAATCCACCGGCGCGCGCGACGATCAGGAACAGCCGCAGATCATCCCATCGCCATATTTCATCCATGAAATGATCATTCCGCAATTATCGCTTCTAAATCAAGCTTTCATGGCTCTATTTGAATAGACGCGTCTCAATCATTTCATTCATGGACGTTGTGGAAAACGCAGATGCCTGACGAATTTCGCCATCGCCGGCTTGGCAGGTCCGGCCTCGTTACCGGTCCTCTCGGAGTAGGCACCTGGGCAATCGGCGGCCCCTTTTTCAGCGGGCCTGGCTGTCGATATCCCTTGGGCGCCCCCCTTGGCTATGGCAAGGCCGACGACAGAGCCTCGATCCAGGCTTTGCGGAGAGCTGCCGAGCTCGGTGTTACACTCTTCGACACGGCGGACGCCTATGGCACCGGGCATGGAGAACGGGTCCTGGGTGAAGCTCTCAAGGAAGTTCGCAATCACGTCGTTATTTCAACCAAGTTCGGCAACACCTACGATGAAAACCGCCGCGAGCTCACGGGAACAGATGCTTCTCCCCACTATATTCGCCGGGCCTGTCATGCCTCGTTGAAGCGCCTTCAAACGGAATGGATCGATCTCTACCACTTGCATATCGGTGACCTCACTCTGGACCAGGCGGCTACTGTCGCCGATACGCTCGACGCGTTGTGTAAGGAAGGCCTCATCCGCCATTATGGCTGGAGCACGGACGATCCCCTTCGTGCTGCCGCTTTCGCCGATCGTCCCACTGCCACCGCGGTTCAATTCGACATGAATCTCTTCGAGGATGCGCCCGAGATTCTCGAGATATGCGAAACCAATCACTTCGCCGGCATCGTCCGTCTCCCTCTGGCCATGGGATTCTTGACCGGCAAGTATTCTCCGAGCAGTCACCTTCCCCAAGATGACATCCGCAGCAAGCCCCCGTCGTGGCTTCGCTACTTCAAGGAAGGCGGAAGTGCCGCAAAGGACTGGTATGCTGCGCTGGATGGCGTGAGAGAGATCTTGACCGCGAAGGGCCGTACGTTGGCTCAGGGCGCATTGGCATGGATCTGGGCACGCAGCGCTTGCACCGTTCCCATTCCAGGCATTCGGACCGTTGCCCAGGCAGAAGAAAATGCCGGCGCTACTGAGTTCGGCCCTCTGTCACGAGATCAGATGGCGGAGATTGCCGAGCTTTTGCACAATCCAAGCCAGGCTCACAGAACCTGATAGCCGAATTCTTCCGCCTGCTCAGTCAGCCATTCCCAGAAATTCTCCGAGAAGCCGCGGAAGACCGAGAGCTCGAACGCATCCTCACCCGTCTGCGTGAGATGAACGCCGACATGCGCCATTTGCGTGACCGCCGACTTGCCCGGCCCGAAGGTGGAAGGATGGAGATCGATCGGCGTGCCCTTGGCGAGAAGGGCGCGAGCCTTGGGGCCTGAAACGCGCAAGATGACGCGGCCATGGCTCTGGTCCGAGCAGGAAGCGAGGCCCTCGAGCCGGGCTTTGAGATCGCGATAGAGCTCGCTTTCCGCCTTGCCTTCGGCAATGGCGTAATATTGATCGGCACCGCACCAATGGAAGGAGAGCGACGGCGTGCCCGTGCTTTCACCCACGCCCGGCAACGAGCATTTGTAAGCCGCCTCGATCGCCCGGGCGAGCGCCGCCGACTGGCCCTTGCGCGCGATGACGGTGACGATCGACATCGGATGGCGCACCGAGAGCGTGACGCCCGGCACGCCCTTGTCGGCGCCGAAGCGGCCCTGCAGCGCGATATCGGCCAGAGGCGAGACGCGCGGGATGGCTGAAGAACTTTTAGGCATGGAGCTTCTTGTTCTCCTTGTCGTAATGCATGGGATCGCAGATCTCGGCATACATATGGATGTTGCGCAGGCCGTCGAAGACCTTGACGATCTCGCCATGGCGCTCGCGCCCGTTCTTGAACAGCGCCAGCCCCAGCCAATAGCCGAGCGTCGGCGAATAGGCGACGGACGTGACATAGCCCTGGCTTGAGGCGAGCGAGGGCGCGTCGTCCTTCTTCAGGAGATGCGATCCGGCGCGGATGCGGTCGTTTCTGTCGACCGGCCTGATGCCGACCACCGCGTCGCGGTCCTTGGCGACGAGGCCTTCGCGCCCAGCCATCATGCGTCCGATAAAATCCTTCTTGGTCGACATCATGCGCCCGAGGCCGAGATCGGCGGCGGTCGTCGTGCCGTTGAGCTCGCCGCCCGCGACATGGCCCTTCTCGATGCGCATGACCGAGAGCGCCTCGATACCGTAAGGCGTGATGCCGAACTCCTCGCCCGCCTGCATCAAGGCGCGGGCGACGAGATTGCCGTAATCCGCCGGCACGGAAAGCTCATAGGCATGCTCGCCCGAGAACGAGATGCGGAACAGCCTCGCCGTGATGCCGCCGAGGATGCTGATCTCCTTCGCCGCGAGATAGGGGAAGGTCGTGTCGTCGAGCGTCACGTCGTCCACGATCTTCTGAAGCGTTGGCCGCGCCTTGGGCCCGGCAACCGCCATTTGCGCCCATTGCTCGGAGACCGACACATATTGCACGTCGAGCTCGGGCCACAGCGCCTGGTGGCAGAATTCCATATGCGTCATGATCTTGGCCGCGTTGGCCGTGGTCGTGGTCATGAAGAAATGGTCCTGGGCCAGCCTCGACGTCGTGCCGTCGTCCATGACGATGCCGTCCTCGCGCAGCATGAGGCCATAGCGCGCCTTGCCGACCTCGAGCTGGGCGAAGCCATTGCAATAGAGCCGGTTGAGGAATTCGGCCGCGTCGGGTCCCTGGACGTCGATCTTGCCGAGGGTCGACACGTCGCAGATGCCGACCTTCTCGCGCGCGGCCTTCACCTCGCGGATGACCGGATCGAGCCAGCCTTCTTCGTGCGCCAGCGGGAACCAGCTCGACCTGAGCCACAGGCCGGTCTCGACGAAGACGGCACCTTGCTCTTCCGCCCAGTCATGCAGCGGCGTCTTGCGCACCGGCATGAAGTGATGGCCGGTATAGGGGCCGGCAAAAGCGGCGAAGGGTACGGGCGTATAGAAGGGCCGGAAGGTCGTCGTGCCGATCTCGGCGATCGACTTGCCTTGCGATTCGGCCAGGATGGCGATGGTGTTGACATTGCCGAGCTTGCCCTGGTCGGTCGCCATGCCGGCGGTCGTATAGCGCTTGGCGAGCTCGATCGAGCTGTAGCCTTCGCGCGCCGCGAGCGGCAGGTCCTTGGGCGTCACGTCGTTCTGATAGTCGACGAAGGCCTTGCCGTGGCTGGCCTTCACCCACCAGAGCGGCTGGATGCTATAGGCTTCATCGCGGCATCTGGGCGCCGGCGCAGGCTTGGCCTTGAAGCCCAGATCGTTCACCGCTTTGGCCGCCTTTTCGGCTCCTTCGCGCAAGCATTCCGACAGCAGCATGGCGCCATTGGCCGAGCCCGCGGCAACGAGCGCCGTCTCGCCATTGGGCGGCAGGAAGGCCTGGAGCTTGTCGTTCCATTGCGGCTTGGCACCCTTGTGGCAGAGAAGATTCACGACCGGGCTCCAGCCGCCCGACATCGCCACCGTGTCGCAGGCGATGTGCACATGATCGGAAAGCTCGACGCCGGTTACGATCTTGCCGCCTTCCACATCGGAGACAGCGCGGCCCTTGAGCACCGGGATGCCTTGAGCATCGCCCGTGCCGTCCCTGCGTGAATCGACGATCACCTCGACATGGACGCCTTTGGCCTTGAGATCGCGCGCCGTGCGATAGCCTGAATCGTTGTTGGTGAAGACGACCGCCGATTTGCCCGACGCCGCCGCATAGCGATTGGCGAAGCCGCGCATCGCGGAAGCGAGCATCACGCCCGGCACGTCATTGCCGCCGAAGACGATCGGCCGCTCCTCGGCGCCCGCCGCCAGCACACAGCGCTTTGCCATGATCTTCCAATAGCGTTGCCGGGGTTCGAAGGGCGAGGGCTCGAGCACGTGATCGTTCACCCGCTCGAGCGCGCCGAAGACATTGCCGTCATAAGCGCCGAAGGCGGTGGTGCGCGGCATCAGCGTGACATTGGCCATGCTCGCGAGCTCGGCGATGGCGCCTTGCGCCCAGTCGAAGCCGTTCTCGCCATCGATCTCCTCATTCTCGTTGAGAAGCGAGCCACCGAGACGGGAGCCTTCATCGAGCAGGATCACGCGCGCACTCGAACGGGCGGCGGTGAGGGCCGCCATCAGGCCCGAAGGCCCCGAGCCGATCACCAGGAGATCGCAATGGCCGTAGGATTTCTCGTATTTGTCGGGATCGGCCTCATGGGTGGCGGCGCCTAGGCCCGCGGCGCGCCGGATCAAGGGCTCGTAGATCTTCTCCCAAAAACTCTTCGGCCACATGAAGGTCTTGTAGTAGAAACCGGCGACGAAGACCGACGCGGCAAGCGAATTGATCGCGCCGATATCGAAATTGAGCGACGGCCAGCGGTTCTGGCTTCTGGCCGTGAGCCCGTCATAAAGCTCGATGACGGTGGCGCGGGTATTGGCTTCCTTGCGTCCGCCCTCGCGCAATTCGACCAGCGCATTGGGCTCGGCCGCACCGCTTGCGATGACGCCGCGCGGGCGGTGATATTTGAACGAGCGGCCCATCAGATGGACGCCATTGGCGATGAGCGCCGAAGCGAGCGTGTCGCCGGGATGGCCGGAAAAACTCTTGCCGTCGAAGGTGAAACCGAGGGTCGCTGAACGGTCGATGAGACCGCCTTTGGCGAGACGGAAGCCGGCCATCAGGATCTGCCCTTCTTGTTCTGCATCTCAGCGAAGTCCCGCGCCGTCATGGTGCCGAAGATCTCATGCGTCTGGGTGTCGCGATCGACCACCAGCCAGGAACGGCAGCCGCCGCCATGATGCCAGTATTCCTGGAACCGGCCCTTGGGATTGTCGCGCAAATAGACATAGTCGAACCACTGATCCATGGTGTTGGGATCATTGGAGGTCGGCCGCTTGACCGTCGCATCGCCGAGCTGGGTGAATTCTTCCGAGGGACGCGGGCCGCAATAAGGACAATTGATCAGCATGGTTTGGATTTCCGGATCGTCTTGACGCAGAGTCTCCCTCCTCCGCCGAAGGCGGGGAGGGTGGCCACGGCGAAGCCGTGGTCGGGTGGGGTGTTGCCGCAGTTGAGCTCTTGCACGTTGGTATTCGTATTGGGCGAGTCACACCGCTCACGTGGTAACACCCCACCCGTCGCGCTTACGCGCGCCACCCTCCCCGCGCTGCGCGCGGCGGAGGGAGAAGATATGGATGAAAATGCGTGCATGATCGTCAGTGCAGATTGGGTGTCGCGCCGACACCCTTTTCGTCGATCATGTAGCCGCGCTGGAAGCGGTCGAGCCGATAGGGCGCGTTGAGCTTGTGCGCCTCGTTCTTGGCGATCGTATAAGCGAAGCACCAGCCCGACGCCGGTGTCGCCTTGAAGCCGCCATAGCACCAGCCGCAATTGAGATAGAGCCCGTCTATATGGGTCTTGTCGATGATCGGCGAGCCGTCCATCGACATGTCCATGATGCCGCCCCAGGAGCGCAGCACGCGGATGCGCGCGATGCCGGGGATCATGGCGACACCCGCCTCGATGACATGCTCGACGGTCGGCATGTTGCCGCGCCTGGCATAGGAATTGTAGCCGTCGAGATCGCCGCCGAAGACGAGCCCGCCTTTGTCCGACTGCGAGACGTAGAAATGGCCGACGCCATAGGTGATGACCGTGTCGAGATAGGGCTTGATGCCTTCCGACACGAAGGCCTGCAGCACATGGCTTTCGATCGGCAGCTTCATGCCGGCCATTTGGGCCACCTCGCTGGTATTGCCGGCGGCGGCGAGGCCGAGCTTTCGGCAAGCGATGAAGCCCTTGTTGGTCTCGACCCCCTTGACCTTGCCGTTCTCGACGCGGATGCCGGTCACTTCGCAATTCTGGATGATGTCGACGCCGCGCGTGTCCGCTCCCCTGGCATAGCCCCAGGCGACCGCGTCATGGCGCACCGTGCCGCCGCGCCTTTGCAGGAGGCCGCCCATGATCGGAAAGCGGGCATTGTCGAAGGAGAGGAACGGCGCCATCTCGCGCACCGCCTCGCGGTCGAGCAGTTCCGAATCGACGCCGTCGAGCCGCATGGCATTGCCGCGCCGCGCATAGGCGTCGCGCTGCGGGTCGGAATGGAAGAGGTTGAGCACGCCCCGCTGCGACACCATGGCGTTGAAATTGAAGTCCTGCTCCAGGCCTTCCCACAGTTTCAGCGACCATTCGTAGAACGGGTTGTTGCCGATGAGCAGGTAGTTGGAGCGGATGATGGTGGTGTTGCGCCCGATATTGCCGGAGCCGAGCCAGCCCTTCTCCAGCACCGCGACATTGGTGATGCCGTGCTCCTTGGCGAGATAATAGGCGGTGGCGAGGCCATGACCGCCGCCGCCGACGATGACGACGTCATACTCTTTCTTAGGCGTGGGCTGGCGCCAGGCGGGCGCCCAGTTCTTGTGGCCTGAGAGAGAATTCTTGAGAAGCGATAAGACGGAATAGCGCACGGGCTTTGCAATCCCCTGTTGGAGCGGGCGCAGTGTGGCACCGAGGGCGAGTTCCTTCTTGTCGTAAAGAGACAAAATCTGTTAAAATTGAGACATGCTTTCGGATCGTCCCCAGACCATCGGTTTCCTGCTGGTGCCGGGCTTCGCGCTCATGTCCTATGCCTCGGCGATCGAGCCCTTGCGCGCCGCCAATCTCTTCGCCGGCCGCACGCTCTATCGCTGGGTCCATATCACGCCCAAGGACCAGGCTGTCACCTCGTCCTCCGGCGCCACAGTGCCAGCGAATGCGCGCGTCGGCGATGATCTCGCCCTCGATCTGCTGCTCGTCTGCGCCGGCGGCAATCCGGCGCAATTCGCCCATCGCCCGACCTTCGCCTGGCTGAGGAAGCTCGCACAGCGCGGGCTTCGCATCGGCGGCGTGTCGGGCGGGCCTTTCATTCTCGCGCGTGCCGGCATCATGGGCGGCTATCGCATGACCATCCACTGGGAACATGCCCCGGCCTTCGCCGAGGAATTCCCCGACCTGCTGTTGACCCGCGCCCGCTATGTGATCGACCGCAACCGCGTGACCTGTGCCGGCGGCGTGGCGCCGCTCGATCTGATGCACGCCCTCATCGCCGAGCGGCACGGCGCAGGGCTAGCCACCAAGACCAGCGACTGGTTCCTGCACACCGACGTGCGTCCGGGCGGCGGGCCGCAGCGCGCCTCGTTGAGCGAGCGCTATGACGTCCACCGACCGGAGCTGATCGCCGCTCTCGAGCTCATGCAGAACAATCTAAGCGAGCCGCTCGACCGCGGCCAGGTCGCGCGCCATGTCGGGCTCTCCACCCGCCAGCTCGACCGTTTGTTCGCCCAGCATCTGAGCAAGAGCTTCGCCGAGCACTATCGCTCCATCCGCCTCGAAGCGGCGGGCGAGCTCCTGCGGCACTCGGCCCTCACCATCACCGAGATCGCCATCGCCTGCGGTTTCGCCAATGCCAGCCATTTCTCCACCTGTTTCAAGGCCGAACACGGCATCTCGCCAAGCGCAGAGCGGCGATAAGATTCAGAAGTCCAGAGGGGCGTTATCGACGACCTCTTTCATGACGAAGAATGTTCGCGTCTGACGCACGCCGGGCAGCGCGATCAGCTTTTCACCGTGCAGCCGGTTGAAATCTGCCATGTCGCGTACTCTGATTTTCAGGAAATAGTCGAAGTCGCCGGCCACGAGATGGCAGTCGAGCACGAATTTCAGCTTGGCCGCGGCCTTCTCAAACGCCGCGAAACTGTCCGGAGTCGAGCGATCGAGCACCACGCCGACCATTACCAGCGCCCCCATGTCGATCTTCTGCGGCGCGATCGCCGCTCTGACCTGGCTGACGAAACCTTCATCGAACAGGCGTTGTGTGCGGCGGTGGCACGTGGCCGGGCTGACGGAGACCAGTTGCGCCAGCTCGGCATTTGTGAGCCGGCCATTGTCCTGAAGCAGGCGCAATATCTTCAGGTCGATCCGGTCAAGATCTGCGGGCATGGAAGATTCTCTCACAAACAAGCCTCAGCAAGGAAGATAAATGAATTTCTGTCTGTAAAATAGGCAGAATAGGTAGAATTTCGGAAGCATTTCGAGAGCACTCTTCTGGTCTGAAATGCTAATGAACGCATCAGTGCAGACCGAAGAAAGTCACCCGATGCTGCGGAAATTCGAACGCTATCCCCTCACTTTCGGGCCGACCCCTATCGAAAAGCTCGAGCGCCTCGGCGCTCATCTCGGCGGCAAGGTCGACCTTTATGCCAAGCGCGAAGACTGCAATTCCGGCCTCGCTTTCGGCGGCAACAAGCTGCGCAAGCTTGAATATATCGTCCCGGATGCAATCGCCTCCAACGCCGACACGCTGGTCTCAATCGGCGGCGTTCAATCCAACCACACGCGCATGGTGGCGGCCGTCGCGGCGAAGATCGGCATGAAGTGCCGGCTCGTGCAGGAAAGCTGGGTGCCGCATGAGGACGCCGTCTATGATCGCGTCGGCAACATCCTATTGAGCCGGATCATGGGTGCCGACGTCCAACTGGTCGACGAGGGTTTCGACATCGGCATTCGGGAAAGCTGGGAACAGGCGATCAGCGATGTAAAAGCTAAAGGCGGCAAGCCCTATGCGATTCCGGCCGGCGCGTCGGTGCATAAATATGGCGGCCTGGGCTATGTCGGTTTCGCCGAGGAGGTGCGCGCCCAGGAGAAGGAGCTTGGGTTCACTTTCGACTATATCATTGTCTGCACCGTCACCGGCTCGACCCATGCGGGCATGGTGGTGGGTTTTGCCAAGGACGGCCGCGAGCGCAAGGTGATCGGGATCGATGCTTCCTGCACCCCGGCGCAGACCAAAGCGCAGGTCCTCGATATAGCGCGCAACACCGCAAGCCTGGTCGAACTCGGCAAGAAGATCGTCGCGGACGACATCATCCTTCTCGAAGACTATGCCTACCCCGTCTATGGCGTCCCTTCGCCCGAGACGAAAGAGGCGATCCGCCTGTGCGCGCGCCTCGAAGGCATGATCACCGACCCGGTCTATGAGGGCAAGTCGATGCAGGGGCTAATCGATCTCGTGAAGAAATCATACTTCCCCGCCGGGTCGAAGATCCTGTACGCCCATCTCGGCGGCGCTCCCGCGATCAACGGCTATGCTTATACGTTTCGCAATGGATGATATGACATGGGCGCTGTCATCCTGTTTGAATTTCCTGCCGACCGGCCCGAGGCGCGATCATGGATTCTCGACCACGCAGCCATGCTGGCGATCGAAGGCAAGGCAGAGCTCAAATTTGTCGGAACTGAGCCGGCTCGCTCCGGCAGGGCCGGCACTGAGACAATTGCCCTTGAATTTGCAGGCGTCGACTGTGCCGAGTCGACCATTGCCGCGTGGCAACGCGACTCCGGATTTCCTGGTGTCGTAGAAATGCGATTGCTGGAAATCGAACCCATTACCCTCGCCGGCGCGATCTTCCCTTGAGCGGCGGCGCGGCTGGAACGCCTGCCTGCCCGACGGCGTTACCTCCGCATGGACACTGTGAGCGATCGGATCATCGATGAGCGGAAACACCCGGCGACGCGGCAGCGAATGCGCCTGTCCGGCGGCACCGAATTGTCCTTCATCACGGCAGGCAAGGCTTCGCGGCCCGCATTGCTGCTCTTGCACGGATTTCCAAATTCGGCGCGAGGTTTTCGCGAGGTCGTACCCGAGCTGTCTCGGGCCGCCTATGTGATCGCACCCGACCTGCCCGGCTTCGGCGAATCCGACGTGCTGCCTGAGGTCTCGTTTGCGGCCTTCGGCCAGGCCATCGCGGAGCTGCTGGACCGCCTCGCGATCGGGCCGCTCTATCTCTACGTTCACGACTGGGGCGCACCCGTGGCCTTCCACATCGCCATGCAGGCGCCGGAGAAAGTCCTGGGCCTCATCATTCAGAACGCCAACGCGCATCGAACCGGCTTCGGGCCGGCATGGGCCGGGACGCTGGCCTACTGGTCTGATCCGAGCCCGGAGAACGAGGCCGAAGCGACCGCGTTTCTGACCTTCGATGGCGTGCGCGACCAGTATCTCCTCGATGTTCCGCCGGACGTGACCGCGCGAATCCCGGCGCAAAGATGGGAGGAGGACTGGCGCGTGATGCAGTTGCCGGGCCGGATGGACACGCAGCGGGCACTCCTCGCGGACTATGGGCATTACGCCGCCCGCTTCGACGCGATCGCCGAATATCTGGCGCGCCGGCAGCCGCCTTCGCTCATGCTCTGGGGACGGCACGATGCCTTCTTCGACATCGCCGAGACCCTGTCATGGATGCGCGATCTGCCAAGGATGGAATCCCATATTTTCGACGCCGGCCATTTGCTGCTCGAGACGCATGCAGGCCAAGCCGCATCGCTCATGCTCGACTTCATCAAGCGCACCCAGAGAGACGGCGACGCGCGAGGCAATCCTTAGCAATCCGGCGTCGTGTCGCGCTCCACACTGGATGAGATGGCAGCAATACTGGTTCCGCCGAGCCGGAGTTGATCAAAAATTCCGAATCTGATATAGAATATCATATCATTATCCACTATTGATATGTAAATCTGTATCGAAATGGCTTATATAGTTGAGGATATCGGCAAAGATCTCAAGAAAGCCCGCCAAGGCAAGGGATTGAGCCAACGCGCCCTGAGCGCCGCGTCCGGGGTGCCCCAGGGCCATATCTCGAAGATCGAGACCGGCACCGTTGATCTGCGCCTATCAAGCCTGATCGAGCTCGCGCGTATCCTCGATCTTGAACTCATGCTTGTTCCCCGAAAATATATCCCGGCGGTGCAATCTATCGTGAGACAAGCTTCCGCCGACCAGAATCAGCGTCCAGCTTACACGCTCGATGAAGACGACGATGCCTGATCTCACTGTCCTTGATGTGCTCCTCCATGGGCGGCCGATCGGCACGCTGACCCGGACGGCGGGCGATCGCACTCTGCTCGCGTTCAACCAGGCCTATCTAACGGACAGTGATCGTCCTACTCTCGGCCTCGCCTTTAAGGACACGCTCGGTGGTCTCATCACCGACTTCAAGCCGACGCAGACGCGGCTCCTTCCTTTTTTCTCGAACCTTCTGCCGGAAGGTCCCCTGCGTGCCTATCTCGCCGCAAAAGCGGACGTGAATCCGCAACGCGAGTTCTTCCTCTCATGGGCGCTGGGCGAGGATCTGCCCGGAGCCGTCACCATTCAACCACCCGACAACATGCCTTGGCTCGTGGATCCGGATCAAGCTCCAGACAAAGGTCATCGTCACGAAGACGCCTTGCGCTTCTCGTTGGCCGGCGTGCAGCTCAAATTCTCAGCGGTCGCCGAGGCGCGTGGCGGCCTGACCATACCGGCCAAGGGAATAGGCGGATCATGGATTGTGAAGCTCCCGTCGCGCGAGTTCGAAGGCGTTCCCGAGAATGAGTACTCGATGATGACGCTCGCCCGGCTCGTCGGGATGAACATACCGCCGCTCAAGCTCATCCAGCCCGACGAGATCGAGAACCTGCCCAGGGACATCGGCGCCCTCAGGGGAATGGCGCTCGCCATTGAGCGTTTCGACCGGACGCCGGCATCGATGGCGGTCCATATTGAAGATTTCGCGCAAGTCTTCGGCATCTATCCTGAGGACAAATATAAACGCGCCAGCTATCGCAATATCGCGCAGGTGATCGGGGCGGAAGGCAGCCAGGACGACATGGTGGAATTCACCCGCAGGCTGGTCTTCAATGTGCTGATCGGTAATGCCGACATGCACCTCAAGAACTGGTCAATGATCTATCCCGACCGGCGCAAAGCGAGACTGTCGCCCGCCTATGATTTCGTCTCGACGATTTCCTATTTGCCCGATGCAAAAGCGGCGTTGACGTTCAGCCGGACGAAGCGTTTCGATGAATTCACCGAGGACGAACTCTCGCATCTTGCCATAAAGGCGCTGCTGCCCGAGAAACTCATACTTGATACGGCGCGTGAGACGGTCAGCCGATTTCATCAACACTGGCAGGCTGAGAGAAGCCATCTGCCTCTCCCTGCCTCAACCGTGCAAGCGATCGAGGGTCATTTCGAAGGCGTCCCCCTCGCTCGTCTTTGATCAGCAATCCAGCGTCGTGTCGCGCTCCCACTGGGTGAGATGGCGGCAATACTGGTTCCACTCATTGTTCTTCAGTTTGATGTAGGCGGAGGCGAATTCCGCCCCTAGCGCGTCGAGGATATATTTGTCCTTCTCGAGATTGCGGATCGCATCGAGCAAATTGAGCGGCAGCTTCTTGGCGCCCTTCACCTTGTGGCCCTCGGCATACATGTCGATGTCGAGCCGCTTGCCCGGATCCATCTTCTCATCGATGCCGTGGAAGCCCGCCGCCAGGATCACCGCCATCATCAGATAGGGATTGGCGGCATTGTCGGGGAGCCGCAATTCGACCCTGCCCTCATCCGGCACGCGCACCATATGGGTGCGGTTGTTGCCGCCGAAGGTCACCGTGTTGGGCGACCAGGTGGCACCCGAGAGCGTGCGCGGCGCGTTGATGCGCTTGTAGCTGTTCACCGTCGGGTTGGTGATGGCGGCAAAGCTCTCGGCGTGGTGCATCAAGCCGCCGAGGAAATTATAGCAGAGCGGCGACAGGCCGAGCTCGCCCTTCTTGTCGTGGAAGAGATTGCTCTTGCGGCCATTGTCCCACACCGAGATATGCACATGGCAGCCATTGCCGGTGAGGTTGACGAAAGGTTTGGGCATGAAGGTCGCCCGAAGCCCATGCTTCTCGGCGATCGACTTGACCATGAACTTGAAGAAGCAGAGCTGGTCGGCCGTGGTCAGCGCGTCGTTGAAATTCCAGTTGATCTCGAACTGGCCGTTGGCGTCCTCATGGTCGTTCTGATAGGGCGCCCAGCCAAGATTGATCATGGTGGTGCAGATCTCGGAGATGACGTCGAAGCGGCGCATGACCGCAGACTGGTCGTAGCAGGGTTTTTCCTGCGTATCACGCGGATCGGAGACCGCCGAGCCGTCGGCATTGATGAGATGGAATTCGGGCTCGACGCCCGCCATCAGCTTCATGTTGCGCTTGGCGCATTTGTCGAGCAGGTTCTTGAGCACGAGGCGCGGCGCCTGGGCGACCGGCTTGCCTTCCATCCACGGATCGCCCGCGACCCAGGCCACTTCCGGCTTCCACGGCAATTGGATCACCGAATCCGCATCCGGCATGACAAAGATATCGGGATGCGCCGGCGTCATATCGAGCCAGGTGGCGAAGCCGGCAAAGCCCGCGCCCGATTTCTGCATGCTGCCGACCGCTTCCGCCGGCACCAGCTTGGCGCGCTGCGTGCCGAAAAGGTCGGTAAAATTGAAGAGGAAGAATTTTACTTTTTTGTCCTTGGCAAATTTTGCCAGATCCCCAGCCATGAAGGTCTCCTGTTTCCACCCTTAGTCAAGTTCATACGCCCTGCGGTTCGCAGATGATTTCTGTTTTGACGGAATTGGCGATGAAGCATTCCTCATGCGCCAGATGATGAAGATGATCGAGCTCTGGCCGCGTCGGCTGCTTGCCGATGAACTGGACGTTGGGCTTCAACGTGCAGCGCGTGATGGCGAGCCGCCCTTCCGCGTTCTTGGCCATCAGGCCTTCGGCATTGTCCTCATAGCGCTGGATGGTGAAGCCCGCCTTGGCGGCGTGATAGAGGAAGGTCAGCATGTGGCAGCTCGAGATCGACGCCACCAGCGCCTCCTCGGGATCGATGCCGGCGGGATCGGAGAACGGCACCCGCACGACGCTCGGCGATGAGGAGGCGAGCACCGTCTGGCCGCCGTCGAAGGACCAGTGATGGGCGCGCGAATACTGGTTCTTGGTGAACTCGTCGGTATTGCTCTCCCACAGGATGCGGGCGGTATGGAGATGGGCCATCGTTTACCTCGTTGCCATGGTGACCGCGGCACCGCCCATCGCGAGCGCGCTGCATCTATTGGCGAGGCGCATCGCCTTGGCGCTACGGATGAACTGACGCGCCCGCGCGGCGAGAAAGACATAGCTCAGATCGATCGCTGCCAGCACCAGGAACAGAGTTAGCGTAAGCTCGCCCCAGCCGATGAGCGTCACATGCGCGAGATCGACGACAGTCGGCAGAAGCGCCATATAGAGCACCATGATCTTCGGATTGCCGAGCGTGATGGCAAGACCGGTGAGGAACAGGCGGAAGGATGAATCCTCCCTGGGCAATTCGCCCTCCTTCACCGCGACCGGCGCAGTCCACATCTTATAGGCAAGATAGACGAGATAGGCGAGGCCCAGATATTTGATGGTGAGGAAGGCCCAATGGAAAGTCTGGGCGATCATCGCAAGACCGAAGACCGCGAAAGCGAGCCAGATGGCTTCGCCGATCCACATGGCAGCGAGGAAGGGAATGACGCCCCGATAGCCGCGTGAAATAACCTGCGCGACAAGGGCAGCAAGGCTGGGTCCGGGTGAGCCTGCCACAAGGGCGACGGTGCCGGCGAAGATTAGTAAGGCGGAAAGATCCATGGTGAGTGTCTCCTTTACGCGCCCTCTATAGACCGGCCTGCCGCAAACCGGAGAGAGCCACTGCGGAGACTATGGCACAGGCCACTTGCCTCTTTGTACCTCGCCCCGCGCAGCGGGGAGAGGGAGGGGCCCATTGCGGAGCAATGGGAAGGTGAGGGGCCTCCGTTCATTTCGCGCATGCCCCTCACCCCTCCCGCCGCTCTCGCCTTCGCGAAGCCGAAGTTTCGCTTAGGTGGAGCAGGGCGGCTTCGCTTCGGCGGAGCAAGGTCGCGTCGGGGCCCTCCCCTCTCCCCGCTGAAGCGGGGCGAGGGTTTAAGGGAGAGAGGATATGTGCGTCGATCTGCATCAATAACCGTTCTTGCCCGGGATCCAGCTGGTGCCGGCGAGCGGCACTTGCGCCATGGCGGCGGCCTCGACGGTGAGCGCCACCAGGTCCTCGGGCTCCAGATTGTGGACATGGTTCTTGCCGCAGGCGCGCGCGATGGTCTGCGCCTCGAGCGTCATTACTTTGAGGTAATTGGCGAGCCGGCGCCCGGCGAGCTTCGGATCGAGCCTTTTGGCGAGCTCCGGGTCCTGGGTGGTGATGCCGGCCGGGTCCCTGCCCTCATGCCAGTCGTCATAGGCGCCGGCGGTGGTGCCGAGCTTCTGATATTCCTCTTCGAGATGCGGGTCGTTGTCGCCCAAGGCTACCAGTGCGGCGGTGCCGATCGACACCGCATCGGCGCCGAGCGCCAAAGCCTTCGCCACATCGGCGCCATTGCGGATGCCCCCCGAGACGATGAGCTGCACCTTGCGGTGCATGCCGAGTTCCTGCAGCGCCTGAACAGCCGGGCGGATGCAGGCGAGGGTCGGCTGGCCGACATGCTCGATGAAGACTTCCTGCGTCGCCGCGGTCCCGCCTTGCATCCCATCGACCACGACGACGTCGGCGCCCGACTTCACCGCAAGCGCGGTATCGTAATAGGGCCTGGCACCACCGACTTTGATATAGATCGGCTTTTCCCAATTGGTGATCTCGCGCAGCTCATGCAATTTGATCTCGAGGTCGTCGGGCCCGGTCCAGTCGGGATGGCGGCAGGCCGAACGCTGGTCTATGCCCTTGGGCAGGCAGCGCATCTGCGCCACGCGATCGGAGATCTTCTGCCCCAAGAGCATGCCACCGCCGCCCGGCTTGGCGCCCTGGCCGACCACGACCTCGATCGCATCGGCCTTGCGCAGATCGTCGGGATTCATGCCGTAGCGCGACGGCAGATACTGATAGACCAGCGTCTTCGAATGGCCGCGCTCTTCCGGCGTCATGCCGCCGTCGCCCGTCGTCGTCGACGTGCCGGCAAGGGTCGCGCCATTGCCCAGCGCTTCCTTGGCCTGCGCCGACAGCGAGCCGAAGCTCATGCCGGCGATGGTGATCGGGATTTTCAGCTCGATCGGCTTCTTGGCGAAGCGCGTGCCGAGCACGACATTGGTGCCGCATTTCTCGCGATAGCCTTCGAGCGGATAGCGCGAGATCGAGGCGCCGAGGAACAGGAGGTCGTCGAAATGCGGCAGCTTGCGCTTGGCGCCCGCGCCCCTGATGTCATAGATGCCGGTGGTGGCGGCACGGCGGATTTCCGACAAAGTATAGTCGTCGAAGGTCGCCGATTTGCGGGGCGTGGTGCGCGGCGTGTTGGGATCCATGTGTGCCCTCAGTAAGCGTCGGCGTGATCGATGTTGAAATTGTAGAGCTTGCGCGCCGAGCCATAGCGGCGGAAGTCGCGCGGATTGGCCTTGATCTCGGCCTGGTCGAGGAAGCGCGCGAGCTTGGCGAGATGATGCTCGGTCATCTTTTTCTCGATGCAGTCGGCGCCGAGGCTCGTCACCTTGCCCCTGACATAGAGCCGCGCTTCATAGATGGAGTCGCCCAGCGCTTCGCCGGCATCGCCCAACACGACGAGATGGCCGCGCTGCGCCATGAAGGCCGACATATGGCCGACGGAGCCGCCGACGACGATGTCGATGCCCTTCATCGAGATGCCGCAGCGCGAGGCGGCATCGCCCTTGATCACAAGGAGCCCGCCATTGCCGGTGGCACCCGCCGACTGGCTGGCATTGCCGTCGACCCTGACGATGCCCGACATCATGTTCTCGGCCACGCCGGGGCCGACATGGCCGCGGACCAGGATCTCGGCCTGTTTGTTCATGCCGCCGCAATAGAAGCCGGCATGACCGTCGATCTCGACCGTGATCGGCGCATCGAGCCCGCAGGCGATGGCATGCTGGCCCATCGGATTCCTGATGAGCCAGTGCCGCTCATTGGTGTCCTTCGGCAAGGAATGCAGGCGTGAATTGGCGCCCCGCACGCCGTCCTTTTCGAGATCGATCTCGATCATATGCCGTTGCTCATCGGTTTTTCTCGCCAGCGCATCGCCTCGAGCCATGTCAGTGTCCACCCCAATTGTAGATCGTCTGCGGCGCCGGTTCCCAGATCTTCGCCTTGTCGGCGCCGGGCAGATGCGCGATGGCGCGGAACTCGGTCGCCATCGCCACCCAGTCGTCGGTCTCGGCGAGGACGGCGTGCTTGCAGGCAATGGGATCGCGCACCACGGCGAAGCCGTCATGCGTGCCGACGCAGAACGTATAGAAGCCGTCGAGATCCTTGATGCCGTCTTCCAGCGTCTGCTTGAGCGAGGCGCCCTGGCGCAGCTTCCAGGTCATATAGGCGGCGGCGACCTCGGTGTCGTTCTCGGTCTGGAATTCGAGGCCTTCGCGCTTCAGATTCTCGCGCAGGCGGTTGTGATTGGAGAGCGAGCCGTTATGGACGAGGCAGAGATCGGCCCCGGTGGCGAAAGGATGCGAGCCCGCCGTCGTCACCGCACTCTCGGTCGCCATGCGGGTATGGCCGATGATGTGGCTGCCCTTGGCCTTGGCGAGATCGAATTTCTCATAGACCTTTTCCGGGAGACCCGTTTCCTTGAAGATCTCGATCGCCTGGCCGGAGCCGACGATGCGCACATCCTTGTGATGCTCCCTGAGCCAGGCCGTCACCGTCTCTTCCTCGGCATTGGTGGTGATGATGGCGTGATTGCCGATCTGCTGGACGCTGACCTGCTTCCTGGTCGCGGCCTTGAGCGCTTGGGCCAGCTTTTTCCAGCCGAATTTCGCATCGTCATGGGCGAGCGAGAATTTGGTAAAACCCTTCTTGGCCGGATTGCGGTAGATGGCGACGCCGGCGGAATCGGGCCCCCGGCTCGTCATCTCGATGAGCATGGGCTTGAACAATTCGCCGAGCTTCGGCTGCAATTTCGGGTTCTTCAGATAGAGGCCGACAATACCGCACATGGCCTGGGCTCCCGTTGAGTGAGGTCGAGGACGTATGTAACAGCGGTCAGGAGAACTTGCAACTGGGGGGAATAATTTTTTCCCCAGAGGAAATGACCTATTCGTCGCGCCGGTAGCAGATGACGGACAGATAGCGGATGGGCAGCTTGCGCAGCTCTTCCGGCCCATGCGGGGCGTCGGCATCGAAGAACAGGGCATCGCCCGGCAGCATCGCATAGGTCTTGTCGCCATGGCGATAAACGACCTCGCCTTCCAGCATATAGAGGAATTCGAGCCCGGCATGCTGGAAGGTCGGGAAGACGTCGGACTGGGCGGTGAGCGTGATCATATAGGGCTCGACCATGACCGGCCCATGCGGGCTGTGGCCCAGGAGCTGGTACTGGTGGCCCGCCCGCGTACCCCGCCTTTCTATGGTAAGTCCTTGTCCTGCTTTGACAAAAGTCGCATCCCGAAGCTCCTCGTAGCCGCGGAAGAAGGCGGTGACCGGCACATGCAGCGCCCGCGACAAGGCCTGCAGCGAGCTCAAGGAGGGCGATGTGGCGCCGTTCTCGATCTTGGACAGCATGCCGGCCGACATGTCGGCCGATTTGGCGACCTCGCTGATCGTCAGGCTGAGCTTCTCGCGGAAGCGCTTGACCTCGCGTCCGATCGATTCCTCGAGCAGCTTATGGGCGCCGGGAGCTGTCTGATGCGGCTCCTGATAGGGGAGCGCCTCCTCCCTCCGGGATTTTTTCCCCCGTCCGCCACTTGGCTTGTCCAAAGCTGCCTCCCTTCAGACCTTCATAAGGCGCAGGATCGCCAAGCTCAACAGGAGCTTGAGTTTGCGGTGCACAAGAGCCATAAGCAGGCCCGATTAGAGCGCTTTCCGTCAAAGTTGCACGACTTTGGCGGAAAGAAAGCGCTCAGGAAATGTCTGAGTATCGAATGACCCCCGAAAAACTGACCCACCTGCAGCGGCTCGAAGCCGAGAGCATCCACATCATCCGCGAGGTCGCGGCGGAATGTGAGAACCCCGTCATGCTCTATTCGATCGGCAAGGATTCGGCCGTCATGCTGCATCTCGCCATGAAGGCCTTCTATCCCTCGAAGCCGCCCTTCCCCTTGATGCATGTCGACACGACCTGGAAGTTCCGCGACATGATCGCCTTCCGCGACCAGACCGTCGCCAAGCTCGGCCTCGACCTCATCGTCCATATCAATCCCGACGGCCTCGCCAAGAAGATCAATCCCTTCGATCACGGCTCCGCACTCCACACCCAGATCATGAAGACCGACGCCTTGAAGCAGGCGCTGGACAAATATGGCTTCGATGCGGCCTTCGGCGGCGCGCGGCGCGATGAGGAGAAGTCGCGCGCCAAGGAACGCATCTTCTCCTTCCGCGACAACCGCCATCGCTGGGACCCCAAGAACCAGCGCCCGGAATTGTGGAATCTCTACAATGCCCGCAAGAACAAGGGTGAATCGATCCGCGTCTTCCCGCTCTCCAATTGGACCGAGCTCGACATCTGGCAGTATATCTTCCTCGAGAACATCCCGATCGTGCCGCTCTATTTCGCCAAGGAGCGTCCGGTCGTCATGCGCGACGGCCAGATGATCATGGTCGATGACGAGCGCATGCCGCTGCACAAGGGCGAGACCCCTGAGATGAAGCTGATCCGCTTCCGCACACTGGGCTGCTATCCCCTGACCGGGGCCATCGAATCCAATGCCGCGAGCCTCCTCGACATCATCCAGGAAATGCTGGTGACGACCTCGTCCGAGCGCCAGGGCCGCGTGATCGACAAGGACCAGGCCGCCTCCATGGAGAAGAAGAAGCAGGAGGGGTATTTCTGATGTTGACCTCTTATCTCGCGACTTGCGATCTCTACGTTTCATTCCCCCTCTCCCGTCCGAAGGATGGGAGAGGGTGCCCGACAGGGCGGGTGAGGGCTCTTCATCTGTCAAGCGCAGTGCTTTTCGAGCTCTCGTGCGTGTTGCGAAAGAGCCCTCATCCGGCCTTCGGCCACCTTCTCCCACGCTACGCGCGGGCGAAGGGAAATCTTGGAAAGAGCTCATGATGTCGCGTTTCATCGAATTCCAGGGCGGCGACGTCGAAGCCTATCTGCGCTCGCAGGAGGACAAGGACCTCTTGCGCTTCATCACTTGCGGCAGCGTCGATGACGGCAAGTCGACGCTGATCGGCCGGCTTCTCTATGAAGCCAAGATGCTGTTCGAGGACCAGCTTTCGGCGCTGGAAGCGGATTCGAAGCGCGTCGGCACGCAAGGCGGCGCGCTCGATTTCGCCCTCCTCGTCGACGGGCTGTCGGCCGAGCGCGAGCAAGGCATCACCATCGATGTCGCCTATCGCGCCTTCACCACCGACAAGCGTAAATTCATCGTCGCCGACACGCCGGGCCATGAACAATATACCCGCAACATGGCGACCGGCGCCTCGACCGCCGACCTCGCCATCATCCTGATCGATGCGCGGAAAGGCGTGCTCACCCAGACGCGGCGCCATTCCTTCATCGCCACCTTGCTCGGCATTAGGAACGTCGTGGTCGCCGTCAACAAGATGGACCTCATGGACTATCGTCGCGACGTGTTCGAGGCGATCGAGGAGGACTATCGCGCCTTCGCCAAGAATTTGGGGCTGGAGGACTTCACCTGCATTCCCTTGTCGGCGCTCAAGGGCGACAATGTCATCGACCCCTCGGAGGTCATGCCCTGGTATCACGGGCCGACACTCATGGCGCATCTCGAAAGCGTGCCTGTCGGCAACGAAACCGGCGACGGCGCCTTCCGCCTGCCGGTGCAATGGGTCAACCGGCCCAACCAGGCGTTCCGCGGCTTTTCCGGCAGCATCGTCGAAGGCCGCGTGAAACCCGGCGATGAGATCCGCGCCGTGCCGTCGGGACGCACGTCCAAGGTCGAACGCATCGTCACCTATGACGGCGATCTCGATAAGGCGATCTCCGGCCAGTCGGTGACGATCACGCTCAAGGACGAGATCGACATCAGCCGCGGCGATGTCATTTGCGCCGCAAACTCGCCGCTTGCCGTCGCCGACAAGTTCGAGACCCGTATCCTGTGGATGAATGACGAGGAGATGCTGCCCGGCCGTCCCTATCTGATCAAGGCGGGGCCGCTCACCATTCCGGGCATGTTCGAGGCACCCAAATACAAGGTCAATGTCAACACGCTCGAGCATGTGGCGGCGAAGACCTTGAGCCTCAACGAGATCGGCGTCGTCAATCTCGATCTCGACCGCGCCATCGCCTTCGCGCCCTATGGCGAGAATCGCCATCTCGGCTCCTTCATCATTGTCGACCGCTTCACCAACAACACGGTCGGCATGGGGCTCATCAATTTCGCTCTGCGCCGCGCCGCCAACATCCATTGGCAGGCGATGGATGTAAATAAAGCTTCCCGCGCGGCCAAGGCGGGGCAGAAGCCGACCGTCCTGTGGTTCACCGGCCTCTCGGGCTCGGGCAAATCGACCATCGCCAACCTGGTCGAGAAGCGCCTGCATGCCGCGGGGCATATGACCTACCTGCTCGACGGCGACAATGTCCGGCACGGGCTCAACAAGGATCTGGGCTTCACCGATGCCGACCGCGTCGAGAATATCCGCCGCGTCGCCGAGGTGGCGCGGTTGATGGTCGATTCCGGCCTCATCGTGCTCGTCTCCTTCATCTCGCCCTTCCGTTCCGAGCGCCTCATGGCGCGCGAGCTCGTGGAAGGCGATGAATTCGTCGAGATCTTCGTCGACACCCCGCTCAGCGTCGCCGAAGCCCGCGACGTCAAGGGCCTCTATGCCAAGGCGCGGCGCGGCGAGATCAAGAATTTCACCGGCATCGATTCCGATTACGAGGCGCCGGAGAGGCCGGAGCTTCGTCTCGACACGACGACGCTCTCGCCCGAAGAGGCGGCCCAGGAGATCATCGCCCATCTCACCCAGGCCGGAAGGTTGACACCCGATATCCCGGTCACCGATCCGCCGGGCTTCCAGTGAGCGGAGCCTCCTCCATCCGCTTCACCTGGCTCGCCGGGCCCGATATCGCCCGTCTCGCCATGACGGATGAGGAGATCCTGGCGGCGGTCGAAGGCGGCCTCCTGGCGCAAGGCCAGGGCCAGACGGTGATCGAGCCGCGCATGCATCTCACCCCCGATCCCGCCTTTCGCGGCCATTTCAATGTGCTGCGCGGCTACGTGGCGCCGCTTGATCTCGCCGGCGTCAAGATCGTCGGCGACTATGTCGACAACTGGCAGAAGGGCCTGCCGTCCGAAATGGCCCTCCTCAATCTCTTCGATCCGAGGACCGGCATGCCGGTCGCGATTCTCGATGCGACGGCGATCACCGAGATGCGCACCGGCGCCCTCACCGCGCTCGGCGCCCGCTACCTTGCGCGCAAGACATCGAAGATCCTGGGTCACGTCGGGGCGCGCGGCACATCCTATTGGAATATCCGCCTGCTCGACCGGCTGTTCGATTTCGCCGAGATCCGCGTCCATTCGCGCCGCAGGGAAAGCCGTGAGTCCTTCGCGGAAACGCTCGAGCAGGATCTCGGCAAGAAGATCATCGTGACCGAGGATTGGCGGAGCTGCCTGGAAGGCGCTGACATCATGGTCGAGGCCTCGCGCCTCGAAGAGCGCGCGGAAGTCTTCAAGACGGCCTGGGTCGGACAAGGCGCCTGCGTCATCCCCTATGGCACGGTGAGCGCGCTCGAGCTGTCCATGACCCAGATCATGGACAAGATCGTCATCGATGATTTCAGCCAGTTCCGGGCGGGCAAATTCGGCGCGCTCAGGCCGCATATCGACGCCGGCCTCATCAGCGAAGCGACCGTCCATGCAGAGCTCGCCCAGATCGTCGCCGGCAAGAAGCCGGGCCGCGAAAAAGAGGACGAGACGATCCTCTTCTGGCATCGCGGCCTGTCGCTCTCCGACATCGCGCTGGGTGCCGCGATGCTGGACAAGGCGAAGAAACTCGGCATCGGCCAGACACTGGTTTACGCCTGAACCACATCGGGAACCGGCGGCACACCGTCGGGGTTTGACTCTGAATGATGAGGAGTCAGACCCATGACCAGCAGCCAGACCGAGGTAAAGAAAATCATTATCGACTGGACGCGCGCCATCAGTGCGGGCGACCGCGAAGCCATCCTGGCCCATCACGCCGATGATCTCCTGATGTTCGATTTCCCCGCGAAGGTCGAAGGCATCGATGCCTATGGTGAGACCTGGGACTTCTTCTATGACAAGCCGCGCGGGCCGATCGTCTTCGAGCCGCGCAACGTGGAGGTCACCGCCGGCGACAAGGTCGCCTTCGCGACCTGCGAGATCCATTGCGACGGAACCTCGGCCGGGCCGCTCGATCTCAGGCTCACGGTCGGCCTCCAGAAACGTGGCGGTGAATGGCTCATCACCCATGAGCACCATTCCGTGCCGACCACCGAAGAACGGTTCATCGATCCGACGCAGGCGGAGCCAAAACCGTCAGTTTCCCCGATGTGAGACGCCCTTTATGACAGTGCCGGATATTGATAGCCCCGGCTACTCAGGCAACCCAACCAGGCGCAGGCCTGAGAAAAGCCTGTCCCGGCAGTCGGGACGCCGGATGCCGGCCTCGTAATGCTGACGCAGCTTGCTTATGGTCACATCGGGAACGACGGCGAGCAGCCGTTCGACCCACTTCTCGCCCTCCTGGGTTTGACCCTTCAGGCCGCAGATGGCGATCTTCAGGCGCAACGCCGGGAGATAGCTCGGCAGCGCGCGCAGGGAACGGTCGAGCCAGGCCGATGATTCCTCGTATCTTTCTGCCGCAAAATGGGCGAAGGCGATGCCGTACCAGGCGATATAGACCAGGGGATCGAGCGGATTGAGCTCGATCGATCGCTCGAAATGGGCGATCCCCGTGGCGCTGTCGCCGGCATAGGCCCGGACCACGCCGCTGACCAGCCAAGCGCCGGCCGAGTTCGGATTGAGCCCAAGCGAGCGTTCGATCAGCGCGAGCGCCTCGTCGGACTCACCGATCAGCATCGCGAGAGAGACACCCGCCATCCAGAGAGCATCAGGGTCGTCTTGTCCTTTGCGGGCGGCGAGCCTCGCCAGACGAACGCCTTCCGACGTCGTCGAATCGACCCATCCGCGCTGGCGCTGCCGCATCCGGCAGTATGCCGCTAGACCATAAGCGGCTGCATAGTCGGGATCGAGCTCGATGGCGCGGTCGAGCAGGCGAAGCGCTTCGCGGCCATCTTCGTATATCACTGTATTGTGCAGCGCGAGCGCGCGCAGGAAAAGATCATAGGCGTCGATACTGTCGGTCGGCTTGCGGCGCGCGCGCTCGATTTCGGCATCACGGAGTCTCGGTGCGATGGCGCCGACCACGCTCGACGTGATGCGGTCCTGGAGATCGAAGACATCGCTGAGCGTGCCCTCGAAGCGATCCGTCCACAGATGCAGCCCGCTTCCGGCGTCGATCAGCCGGCAGGCGATGCGCACACGCTCGCCGGCCTTGCGCACGCTGCCCTCGAGCAGATAGCGCACGCCGAGGCGGGTGCCGATCTCCTTGGCGTCGACGGCCTTGCCCTTGAAGGTGAAGCTGGAATTGCGGGCAATGACGAACAGCCAGTGCAGGCGTGCGAGGCCGGCGATGATGTCCTCGGTGATGCCATCGGAGAAATACTCCTGCCCGGGATCGCCGCTCAGATTGGCGAAAGGCAGGACGGCGATCGAGGGTTTCAACGTAGGAGCCGTTGCCGATTCAACCGGCGCAGCCGAATCCTGGGTCGATTGGCGGGGCGAGGAGCGGTCGTGCTGTATCGACTGATGCAAGCGCTCCGTCTCGGTCTCGGGCTTCACGCCAAGCTCGGCCCGCAACCTGTCCCGGCAGGTCTGATATTGCTTCAAGGCCAGAGCCGTCTGGCCTTGCTCCGCATAGATGCGCATGAGCGCGCGGTGGGCGTCTTCGCGCAGCGGATCGAGCCCGACCAGCCGGCGCGCCACCGGGGCCGCCTGGTCGTGCGCGCCATCGGCCATATGGCGGGCGAGGAGATTGGCCAGCGCCTCACGTGCAAGATCGCGCAGGCGCTGGCGCTCCATGAGCAGCCATTCCTCGAAGGCGGGATCGCGAATCTCCAAACCATCGAGCAGGTCGCCTCGGTAGAGAACCATCGCTCGCAGGGCGGCCTCCGGCGTTCCTTCGCCGGTCAGCCGCTCGAACTCCGCGACGTCGATCGATACAGCGGCAGGGTCGAGCGTGACGAATTCCCGGTCGGACAGGAGAGGGGCGGGCTCGATGCCCTCCACGGTCTTGCGTAAGCGCAGCATGGCCTGCTTCAGGCTGTCACGCGCCTGCTTGTCGCCGCGCTCGCTCCACAGCATCGAGGCCAGCTTGTCGCGCGAGCGCGCTTCGCCCGCCGGCATTGCCAGGTAGGCAAGAAGCGCACGCTCCCGCCGGCCGGGCAGATCGATCGCCTGATCGCCCTTGCGCAGCTGGAAACCACCAAGCAGAAGGATCTCGAGGGAGGCCATTGGGTTGAACGCGCATCAAAACGTGCCGTCGCGCCCCCGCCGACGTACCTGAATTAACGCTTTTTTTCCGAGCGCCGCAACCGCGCTGTTACGATCCTGCCGACCTCGTCTTGAGGCTGTGACCGGCCTATTACCGGCGGAGCGTACAACACCATCACTCGACCAGCCCTTCCATTGAGGAGACGAGTGATGCTCACGGCAACCGAGCCCCGACCAGTCATCCCTCCCACCATCAAGCCTGCCTTGGACGCCGCAATGGGCCGCCCCCGGCTGGCGGAGCTATCGGCGCGGGACCGCTGGACGCGCCAGCAGCTCCTCGCCTACCAAAACGAGCGCCTGCAGGCGGCCTTGCAGCATGCCGTCCACGCCTCTCCCTATTACCGTGAGACGATCGGGCATCTGGTGGCGCGAGATGCGCCGCTGGAAGAGTTTCCCGTGCTCACGAAGAGCCAGCTCGTGGCCAATTTCGACCGGATCGCTACGGATCGCCGGCTGAAGCTTGCCGATGTCGAGCACCACCTTGCCGGCGAGCACGCCGCTGAGCTGCTCCACGGGGAATATCGCGCCTGCGCCACCGGCGGCACGACCGGCGTGCGCGCCGTGATGGTCTACGATCGACCGGCCTGGGACTATGTGGTTGCCAATGCCACCCGATCCAACGGCATGGCCGGGATAGCGCGGGAGGCTCGCAGCGTCGGGATTGGCGCTCCCACACCGCAGCATCTGTCTTACCGCATTTACGGCGCGATGCGCCGCGCCAACCCCAATGTGCCGCACCTCCATGTCATGATGCCCATGCCGGAGGTCGTTGCCGCATTGAACGAATTCCAGCCGGACGTCATCTCCACCTATCCCTCGTTCATCCGGCTCCTCGCGGAGGAGCAAATGGAGGGGCGTCTCAAAATTTCGGCCCGGCGCTTCTGCTCGGTCGCGGAGATGTTGATGCCGGAGGTGCGCGATCTCGCCCGGAAGGCTTGGGGAGCCGCGGTCTTCAACCGCTACTCCACGACGGAAACCGCGTGTTCGGGCTCCGAATGCGAGCATCATTGCGGCATCCACCTGCCGGAGGACCTGGTGGTGTTCGAGGCCGTCGATGATGCCAATCGCCACGTGCCCACCGGCGTCCGCGGACACAGGTTGCTGACCACGACGCTCACCAACGCGCTGGTGCCGCTCATCCGTTACGAAATGTCGGACATGGTCACCATGACGGATGGCTCTTGCGCCTGCGGCCGACCCTATGCCCGCATCACCTCGATCGAGGGCCGGCGCGAAGAAGTCCTGGAGCTGCCGCGCCGCGGCGGCGGGCGCATTCAGATCGATGCGTTTCGCCTTCTCTCGCCACTCGATGCCATGCCTGGCGTTCGCCAGTATCAGCTGCTGACCGGCGCCAACAAGGTGACCGTCAAGATCTCCATGCGAAACGGCGAGTCCCGGCAGAAGATCAGAAACGCCATCGAACAGAAGATCAGGAACGTGCTGGCGGATGCGGGTGCGGGCGACACCGAGCTTGCGGTGGAGATCGCCGATTCGATCGAGCGCTCCGGCACGGGCGCAAAACTCAGGCTGGTCGCGAAGGCTGCGCCGAAGGATACCCGCCATGATCAGGTTTGATCTGCTCGACGAATACACCTGTGTCGTTGTCCCTAGGCGTCTGCGCAATGGAGCACATGGCGAGACGGCGGGTAGTGAAGCGAGTTCGCGCGGTTCCTATGCCAAGTCGATCTGGAGAAAAGCCGTAACGATGATCGCCTTGCTCGACTTCATCAGCCGCGAGAGCCTGTCTGACCGGCGACAGAGGCAAGTTCACCGGTTCTGATCAATTCGGAAGCGATCCGCTCGATCTCGCGGCCAAGCGGGCGATCGTCATCGATGAAATTCGAGATCGCCCGGATACGCGCGTGAACCGGCGCCAGTCTCGCCGGCAGCTTCTTCAGTCCGGCGAGATCGACCGCCTGCGCGCCCGCCAGCAATTCGAGCGCCCCCAGGAGATCGAGACGGTCGAGAAGATCGCCGAGCTTCTGGGCGGCGAGGGCGGAGAAAGTCGCCGCATCTTCCTGCCCGTCGGCATTCTGGCTGGGAAGGATCGGCACCGGATTGGCCAGATGGATGATCTCGGCGCGCAGCGCCTCGGTGGGCTTGAGCAATGGCGCGAAGCCGGCACGATCGACGCTCTCCGAGGACAGAAGCGGCGGCAGGCCGGAGAAGGACGGGCTCATGAGCTTGGCGACGCGCGAGACCGAATCGGTCGCGGCGAGCGCCAAAGCCCGCGCCATGCCGTCGAGCGCCAGCGTCAGATGCGGCATATGGAAATTGCTGGTGCCGATGATCTTCTCCTCATCGAGAAGGACGACCGGATTGTCGGCGACCGAATTGAGCTCGATAGCGAGCGCCTGATCGAGGCGCAGCGCCTCCGCATAGGCGGCACCATGGACTTGCGGCATGCAGCGGAAGGACAAGGGGTCCTGGAGCCGCCGCGCCTTGCTGTCGGGCGTCCCGAAATCGGTGAGTGCCAGCAATTCATCGCCGGCCTCGACCTCGCCGGGCTGGGGCCTTATGCGGGTCGCAGGCTTGGCGAAGGGCGTCGGATTGCCGCGGAAGCCGATGAAGGAGAGCGCGCCGGCGATCTGCAGCGATGTCACGGCGCGGCGCGCGCGAGCTGCGGCGAGCGCGGCGAGCCCGACCGAGAAAGCGGTATTGTTGCACAGGACCTGGCCGTCCTTCGGCTTGAGAGCGAGCGGTGCCAGACCCGCCACGGCCAGGGCATCGCGAGCCGGACGGCGCTCTCCGTCGATGAGGATCTCGCCCTCGCCGATCAGCGCATGAGCGAGCGCCGCCATGGCGACGAGATCGCCGGCGCCGATCGAGGCATGGCGCGGCATGACCGGCACGATGTTCCGGTTGAGCACATCCGCGAGATAGTCGGCGACAGGCGGGCTGGCGCCCGCGGCGCCGGAAAGCAGCGTATTGAGGCGCGTGACCATGACGGCCCGTGCTTCGGGTGCCGTCAGGGCTGAGCCCAATCCTTGCGCGCGGCCGCGCACCATGCGCAGGCTGAACTCGGCGAGCGCCTCCGGCGGCAGCATCTCGCCGGCGCGAGCGCCAAGCCCGGTATTGAGACCATAGACCGGGATGCCCTCCTCGAGATGCCGCTCGACGATGCGCCTTCCCTTTTCGAGGAGCGGACGTGCGGCGCTGTCGATGGCGATCTTCTCGCCGAGAGCGACCTTCTCGACGCTTTCGGGCGTGAGCGACCTGCCGGTGAGGATCAGGGGCGCCATGCGAGCATGGCTTCGGCGATCCGGCGCAGCACCGGCTTGAGCTTCGCCACCTTGGCGGGATCGAGACGGCTCGAGCCGTCATCCATGAGATGACAGTCCTGACCCTTCTCCATCTGCACGGCATGCACATTCTCGGAAGGCTTGCCGTATTGGCGCGTGATATGGCCCCCGACAAAGCGGCCATTCACGACGTGGCTAAGACCGCTCTTCACCATGATGCCCGTGATCTGCTCCTGCAGCGAACCGGCGCAGCTTGCGCCATGGACGGTGCCGAGATTGAGGTCGGGCAGCGTGCCCGGAAACAGCCGCGGCACGCGCGACGCGATGGAATGGCAATCGAACAGCAGCGCATAGCCGTGACGCGTCTTCACTCGATCGATCTCGGCGGCGAGCCGATCATGATAAGGCTGCCAGTAGGTCTCACGCCGGCGTGCGACCTCCGGTGCTGGGACCTCCTTGCCGTCCTTGTAGATCGGCGTGCCGTCGAATTCGATGGGCGGGCACAGGCCGGTTGTCGCCTGTCCCGGATAGAGGCTTTCATCCTGGGGCGGGCGGTTGAGGTCGATCACATAGCGGCTGACATTGGCGCGGATCAGCGTGGCGCCGAGCGTGGCTGAAAAATCATAGAGCTGCTCGACATGCCAGTCGGTGTCGGGAAGCGTCCTCGCATGCGGCGTCAGCCGCTCGGCGATATCGGAGGGAAGCTCGGTGCCGGCATGCGGCACCGAAAAAATGAGCGGACCTTCGCCCGCCTGAATATCATAGAGTGTCGTCACCGCTGTTTCCCTCTGGCGAAGCTATAGCATCAGGTGGCCAGCGGCTCATCGAGAATCTGGCTCTTCGGAATGACGAAGGGGAACGCGATGAGGAGGACGACATTGAGCAGAGCGAATGTCGTGAAGGCGCCGCTGAATCCCAGATTATCGGCCAGGGGACCGGCAATGACCGAGCCTGTGAAGAAGGCGCTCCAGCCGATCCAGCGATAGCTCGCGACCAGGCGGCCGAGCATCGCACCCGGCACGGTCGCCTGCTGATAGGCGCTGACGCTGATCACCCAGGTGACGCCGCCGATGCCGGCGAGATAGGCCGCGGCAGCGCTCGGGATGAAGCCTAGCCCTGAGGCCGGCACGGCATGGAACAAGATCGTGCCCAGGACATCGAGCATGAGGACCGGGCGCGTACCGAGCGTCCTTTGCAGGAAGCCATAGGCGAAAGCGCCGGTGAGGCTGCCGAGGCCCAGCATGGTGACGACGCTGCCATAGGCCGTGGCGTTGAGGCCCAAGCCCGTGTCCGAGATCACATAGCTCACGATCAGCACGAACCATCCGCCCCAGGCGATCGACATCACGGCCAGCACCAGAGTGAGGCCGGGGAAGACCGGCGTCCGGGCCAGGAAGACGAGGCCGCTGGTAAGATCGGAAAAGCGCAAGGCGGCGCTCGTTTGCGCCGCCTGCCCTTTGAGCCGGAGGATGGCGGCGAAGGCTGCGACCAGCACGAGGGCCGCGACGGCCAGGGCCGATAGCGGCTCGATATCGACAAGGGCCGCGATCAGCACCGGCGCCAGCAAGGTGACGCCGACCGTCTTCGCGCCATTGAGCAGGCTGTTGGCCGAGCGCAGCTCTCGTTTCGCCACGATTTCGGGCAGGATCGACTGGCTGCTGGTATCGACCAGCACTTCCGCCGCGCCGATGGCGAAGCCCGCCACGCATAACAAGGCGAGCGCCAGCGCGCTGGTGGCATAGAGCGCGACCAGGAACAGAAGGCTCGCCGCGGCGATGATCTCGCCGAGCCTGAGCACGCCGAGCTTGCTCGACCGGTCGAGCAGCAATCCGGCGAAGAGGCCGAGGACTGGCCAGGCGGCCGTGACCGACGCCGCGAAGACGCCGATTTGCGAGGCGCTGCTTCCGGCCAGTGCCAGCAGCGCCGGGACCGCGTATTTCACCGCATTGATGCCGAAGCTGGCACCGGTGACGGACGCGACAATCAGATGCAGTGGACGCATCGAGGCGTAATCTATATATTTCGGATAAACGCTTACTAACCCATTTTTGTAAGCTTGTAAAATGGAAAACGATATTACGCTCCACGGCCCGGCCTGGCTTCGGGCGGATCATGACCCCAAAGCCTTCGCGCTCGCCTTCGTGAACACCTATGATCCTTTGCGTCCCATCGTCGATCTCTTCGCCAATCCCGAGCATGCCCGGGTCTTCTTGAGCGAATGGTGCGAGATGGATTGGGACCTGGACTGGGGCAAGGTGGCGCGGCGCCTGCAGCTCTTCCGCGACGACCTCCGCAGCATCCTCACCCGCTTCATCGCGGGCGAGTTGCCGCTTCAGGATCTCGCGCATTATCTCGATCACAAGCTCGTGCACTGGCCATGGATCGCGAAGGCCCTTGCCGATGGGGGCGCCTTCCACGTGGTCTTCGCGCCGTCCCCGCATCTGCAGCCGGTGCAGCATGTCGAAGCGGTGGTGACGCGCGGGCTTGCCGATCTCGTCGCCGAGCTCGGACCTGAGCGCCTGCGCCAATGCGCATCGAAGCCGTGCGAGGAGATCTTCGCCGACCGCTCGAAATCCGGCCGCCAGCGCTTCTGCGGGAAACGCTGCGCGACGCGGTTCAATGTGGCGATGTTCCGCAAGCGCAAGGCGATCTGAACGCAATGCAGCCTCACGACGACGATCTCATCCGTTTCGCCAGTGACGGTGCGCCGGCCCTGCCGCCCGCCGATAGAGAAGGCCATGTCGAGCATGAAGGTGCCCGCATCTGGCATGCGAGCTATGCCGAAGGCGCTCCGGTGATCCTGTTGCATGGCGGCCTGGGCCATAGCGGCAATTGGACCTATCAGCTTCCCGCTTTGTTGGACGCAGGCCATCGCGTCATTCTCATCGACAGCCGCGGTCACGGCCGATCGACGCGCGATGATCGTCCCTTTACCTATGAGCTGATGGCCTCCGATGTGCTCGCGGTGATGGATGCGCTCGATCTCGACAAGGCAGCCTTCATCGGCTGGAGCGACGGCGCCTGCATCGCTCTCGTCCTGGCCATGAGGTCTCCGCATCGCGTCGCGGGTGTTTTCTTCTTCGGCTGCAACATGGATCCGAGCGGCACCAGGGAATTCGTGCCGACGCCTGTCATCGATCGCTGCTTCGGCCGGCACGCCAAGGATTATGCGCGGCTTTCGGTGACGCCGGACCGGTTCGATTCATTCGTCGATGCGGTGAGCCTGATGATGCAGACCGAACCCCATTATTCGGCGCATGACCTGGCCCGGATCCGGGTTCCCGTAGCGATCGTGCACAGCGAGCATGACGAGTTCATCACGCCGGAACATGCCGAATACCTCGCTCGCAGCATTCCCGGCGCCGAGCTGATCCGGCTTGCGGGCGTCAGCCACTTTGCGCCGCTGCAACGGCCGGACTATTTCAATGATGTGCTGTTGACGTTTTTGGAGCGGAAAAACTGATCAGGTCCCGAGCACGAACCGCTCGATCTCGCTGAACATGACCCGCCAGGCCGGTTCCTGCGGCAGGATGACGTGATTGCGGCTTTCGAGCAGGACGAACTCGGCCGCGGGGATACGCGACGCGATCTGGCGGGCCTGATCGAGAGGCTGGACGCCGTCATCGCGCGAATGCATCACGAGCGTCGGGACCCGCACCTTGTCGGTGAGGGCACTCACATCGAAATGATCGACCGCCGCGCGCAGCGCCGCGGCGTTCGCCGCCGAGGTCGAGTGTCTCTGCAGGTCGGCGACGGAGTCGATCTGCTCGCGGTCGCCGCCCGGAATATACATGGTGGTGAACGCATCGATGAAGGCGCTGTCGCGCTTGCCCCAGCCATGCCGGATCAGGGTGATGATGGCCTCGGCCTGCTCGCGCTCGGCAGCCGAGCGGACGAGCCGGCCCTTCTCATAGCCGCCTTGCAGGATCAGATGGCTCACGCGCTCGGGATGACGGCGGATATAGGCGATGGCGATGGGCACGCCCTGCGACATGCCATAGAGGGCGAAACGATCGATGCCGGCTGAATCCACCACCGCTTCGAGATCATCGACGAAGCGATCGAGGGTGAAGTCGGTGACGTCCCAGTCCGAGAGACCATTGCCGCGCTGGTCATAGCGCACCAGGTGAAAACGCCGGCTGAGCTCGTCGAGGAAGGGCCGCCAGATGGGATTGCGCATGTCGTGCTCGAGATGGGTGAGCCAGTGACCGGCCTTCACCATGGGATAGCCGCTTCCCATCGTGGCATAGGCGATACGGGTCTCATCGGCGGAGCGGCAGAAGCCGATGCGCTGGCGGCCCGCGGTGCTGCTCTCCGGCGCTTCGCCGGCGGCCGGTGTGACGGCGGTCACGGCGCCGATGAAGCGGAAGCCGCGGCCGCGCACGGTCTTGATCCATTCCTGGCGCTGGCCGTCATCGCCGATGGCGGAGCGGGCGGCGCTGATGCGGGAATTGATGGCGGATTCCGAAACGATCCGGCCGTTCCAGATGACATTGATCAGCTCGTCGGTCGAGACCACCCGGTCGTGTTCCTTCACCAGATGATGCAGCAGGTCGAAGACCTGCGGCTCGACCGGACGCAGTCCGCCCGCCACGACGAGTTCGCGGGCTGCCGGCGTCAATTCGCATTGCCCGAACTTGTAGCGCATGCGCGCTTCTATCACAGGCTGCTATCCGCATGGAACGGGCGAATGGCAAGCAAAGACAAGCGAGAGGCAAGGATAAGGCAAGCCTCCGATCAAGCGGATTTAAGCGCATTTGCTTACGCTTTGTGGGCCCTCAGCGTAGGAGATCAATGCGGTGAGCGAACTCGGTTTCGAAATGCGACGGCCGGACGGCTCAATCGACCAGCAATTCTATGTCCGGCGCGCCAACCGCCTGCGCAAGGCCGCCCTGCGCAAAGCGGCGAGCCGGTTGCGGGCGCTGCTGTCGCGCTGGCGACGACAGTATGCCCCTATGCAACACCGAGATCGTTCAGCAGACCCGGCACGAAGCCCGCGAAGCTCCCCGTCTCGACCATAGCGGCGATGCCTTCGATGTCGGTGGCGAATTCGCGGTCGGTTTCGCGCGCCGCGGCCTTGCCGCGGATGAGCTTGAAGGTTTCCTCGAGCGGTTGCGACGAGGTAAGGGGCCTGCGGAAGTCGATGCCTTCGGCAGCGGCGAGCAGCTCGATGGCGATGATGCGGGCGAGATTGGCATTCATGAGGGAAAGCCTGCGCGCGCCATGAGTCGCCATGCTGACATGGTCTTCCTGATTGGCCGAGGTCGGCACGCTGTCGACGCTCGCCGGATGGGCGAGCTGCTTGTTCTCGCTCATCAGTGCCGCGGCGGTGCATTGCGGGATCATGAAGCCGGAATTCAGGCCCGGATTGCGGATGAGAAAGGGCGGCAGGAGCGAGATCGTCGGGTCGATCAAAGCGGCGATGCGCCTCTCGCTAATCGAGCCCATTTCGGCGACGGCCATGGCGATGATATCGGCGGCGAAGGCGACGGGCTCGGCGTGGAAATTGCCGCCCGACAACACCGCGCCGTCCTCGGCAAAGACCAGCGGATTATCGGAGACACCATTGGCCTCGATGACGAGCGTCTTCGCGGCATTGCTGAGGAGATCGAGCGCCGCCCCCATCACTTGCGGCTGGCAGCGGAAGGAATAGGGATCCTGCACCCGGTCATCGCCCGTCACATGCGAGGCACGGATGCGGCTTCCTTCCATCAGGCGGCGATAGTGCTTGGCCGCGAGCTGCTGGCCGGGATGCGGCCGCAAGGCATGGATGCGCGGATCGAAGGGCGTGTCCGATCCCATGACGGCATCGACCGAGAGCGCGCCGGCGAGGATTTCGCACGCGGCATTGCGCTCGGCGGCGATGAGGCCGGAAAGGGCGAGCGCGGTCGAGACCTGCGTGCCGTTGAGGAGCGCCAGGCCCTCCTTGGGCCCGAGCGGTACGGGGCCCAAGCCCGCTGCCCGAAGCGCCTCGCGGCCGGAAACGCGTTTGCCTTTGACGAAGGCCTCGCCTTCGCCGATGAGCACGAGGCTCAGATGGGCGAGCGGCGCCAGATCGCCCGAGGCGCCGACCGATCCCTGCCCCGGGATCACTGGCAGGATGTCCTGGTTGAGGAGCTTTGCCAGCGTATCCATCGCCTGGACGCTGATGCCGGAAGCGCCTTGCGAGAGCGCGTTGATCTTGAGCAGGAGGATGGTGCGCACGATGGCTTGATCGAGCGGCGCGCCGACGCCCGCCGCATGCGAGCGCACAATATTGAGCTGCAGCGCCGAGAGATCGGGCGCAGCGATCCGCTGCTTGGCGAGCTTGCCGAAGCCGGTATTGACGCCATAGATCGCGTCACCGGTGGCGAGGAGCCGCGTCACCGTTTCGGCACTGCGCGCGATCTGGGCGCGCGCCTTTGGGGTGAGCTCGATCGTGATCGGCCCGGCCAGCGCCTTGCGGATATGATCGAGAGTGAGCGGACTGTCGCCGATTGGGATGGTCATCGATTGCCTCAGTCAGTAAGCCGCTTCACCGCGGCGCGGAAATTTTTGAAGATTGCCTCTTCCTTGATATGGCGGCGATCTTCGACCACGTGCTGGCCGGCAACGAAGACGTCGCGCACGCATGCATTGCCGCCGGAGAATATCCAGGAATCGAGCGCTGAATCTTCCGACCGTCCGATGAGGGCCGGATGCTCGTCATCGAGGACGGCGATATCGGCGCGGAAGCCGGGCGCCAGGGCGCCGACCGGCTGCGTCATCGATTTGGCGCCGCCCTTGAGCGCCAGATCGAGCAGCGTGCGGCCCGTCGATTGGCCAGGGCCCGCTGCCAGCGCATTGCGGGTGCGGTCGCGCAGACGCTGCGAATATTCGAGCTGGCGCAGGTCTTCGGCCGGGCTCACGCTGATATGGCTGTCCGAGCCGATGGCGATGGCGCCCTTGGCTTTCAGGAAACTGTCGGCCGGGAAGATGCCATCGCCGAGATTGGCTTCGGTCGTGGGGCAGAGACCGGCGATCATGCCGGCCTTTGCCATTCGTTGCGTCTCGTCCGCCGTCATGTGGGTGGCATGGATGCCGCACCAGCGGCTCGACAAGCTGAAATTGTCGAGGAGATACTCGACCGGGCGTTTGCCGCCCGACCAGGCGAGGCAGTCATCGACTTCCTTGGTCTGCTCGGCGACATGGATATGGATGGGCGCCGATGTTCGCCCCATGCGATCGAGACCGGCGATCACCTCGGTGAGAAGCCCTTTGGTCACGGCTCGCAGCGAATGCGGCGAGATGCCGAGCCTCGACTGCGGATTGGCCTTGCTGGCTTTGTCGAGGCTTTCGAGAATTTTAAGGTAGCGACTCGAATCGTTGATGAAGCGGCGCTGTCCCGTCACCGGCGGCTGGCCGCCGAAACCGCCATAGGCATAAAGCGTCGGCAGCAAGGTGATGGCGATACCCGCCTCTTCGGCAGCCTTGAGGCAGCGTAGAGTGAGCTCGGCCGGCTCCTGATAGGGCGTGCCGTCCGGCTGGTGATGCAGATACTGGAATTCGCCGACGACCGTCGAGCCGCTTTTCAGCATCTCGACATAAAGCTGTGTCGCGACCGCTTGAAGGTCATCGGGGCCTAGCTTGAGGGCAAAGCCATACATCACTTCGCGCCAGGTCCAGAAGGAATCGGCCCCAGGCCCCGCCACTTCGGCGAGCCCCGCCATGAGGCGCTGATGGGCATGCGAATGGACATTCGGCACCGCCGGAATGGCGATGCCTTTCAGGGCCTTGACGGTCTTGTCGGCGCTTTGGGCCTCGACCTTCTCGATCATCCCCTGGGGCCCGAGGGTGAGGGTGACGTCCGACGCCCAGCCGGTGGGAAGGAGGGCCGAGGCGAATTTCAACTTGCGCTGTTCCATCTTTTCACTATACTGTATATACAACCTTATACAAGTGGCTTTGATGCTTTTTTCTCATGTGAAGCTCGCGACCATGACCGGCGTCCAGCCCTATGGACTGATCGCGGACGGTGCGGTCCTCGTGGAAGACGGCCGGATCGCCTGGGCCGGGCCGCGCCAGGATGCGCCCCGCGAGAAGACCGGCAAAGCGGTCGATTGCGGCGGGCGGCTTCTGACCCCCGGCCTGATCGACTGCCACACGCATCTCGTCTATGGCGGCAACCGCGCCAATGAATTCGAGATGCGTCTCAATGGCGCCGCCTATGCCGACATCGCCAAGGCCGGCGGCGGCATCCTCTCGACCGTGCGCGCCACGCGCGAGGCAGCGGAAGACGAGCTTGTCCAGTCGGCCTCTGTGCGGCTCGAAAGCCTGCTCCGTGAAGGCGTGACCACGATCGAGATCAAATCGGGCTATGGGCTCGATGTCGAGACCGAGATGAAAATGCTGAAGGTGGCGCGCAAGCTCGGCGAGACGCATTTCGTCGATGTGGTCACGAGCTATCTCGGCGCCCACACCTTCCCGGCTGAATATCGCGACGATCACGCGGCCTATGTCGATCTCGTCTGTGCCAAGGCCTTGCCGGCCATCGCGGAAGCGAAGCTCGCCGATGCCGTCGATGCCTTCTGCGAAGGCATCGCCTTTTCCGTCGCCGAGACGGAGAAGGTCTTCGCCGCGGCGAAGAAGCTTGGACTTCCGATAAAGCTCCATGCCGAGCAGCTCTCCAATCTGGGTGGCGCCAAGCTCGCCGCCAGATATGATGCGCTCTCCGTCGATCATATCGAATATCTGGACGAGGACGGCGTTGAGGCCATTGCCCGCTCGCGAACGGTCGCGGTGCTTCTGCCCGGCGCCTTCTATTACCTCAAAGAGAAGCAGCACCCACCCGTCGCCGCCTTGCGCAAGCACAAGGTGCCGATTGCGATCGCGACCGATCTCAATCCGGGCTCCTCGCCTGTCCATTCGCTCCTCACAACCATGAACATGGCTTGCGTCCTCTTCGGCCTGACTCCCGAAGAGGCGTTGCGCGGTGTCACGGCGAATGCAGCGCTGGCTCTGGGCCTGAAGGATCGCGGGCGGATCGCCCCTGGCCTCAAGGCCGATCTCGTTCTGTGGAATGCCGAGCGGCCGGGCGACCTGGCCTACCCCTTAGGTCTAAATCCTTGCGCCGCGGTGATCCGCGACGGCGCCATCGTCAGGGGCCAGATCGGATGACCGCGCCGCTTTATGCCAAGGTCAAGGAGCATATCCTCGAGCATATCCGCTCCGGCGCCTGGACGCCGGGCACGCGCGTGCCGTCCGAGAACGAGCTCGTCGAGCATTTCAGCATCTCGCGCATGACCGCCAACCGGGCGTTGCGCGAGCTCACCGCCGATGGTTTCCTGTCGCGCGTGCCGGGGGTCGGCACCTTCGTGAAAGAGCCGCCGGCGCGCTCGAGCCTGCTCGAATTGCGCAATATCGCCGAAGAGATCGCCCAGCGCGGCCATGCCTATGCCGCCCATATCAAGAAGCGGCAGACGGTCGAGGCGACACCGGCGCTTGCCGAGCAGTTCGAGATGAAGCACCCCGCAAGGCTCTTCTACCTGGTGATGGTGCATACCGAGAATGGCGTGCCGGTGCAGCTCGAGGAGCGCCATGTCAATCCCTTCACCGCGCCCCAGTTCAACGATCAGGATTTTGCAAAGATCACGCCGACCGCCTATCTGATCGCTCACCAGCCGGTCGATGAGCTCGAGCATACGGTCGAAGCGATCATGCCGAGCCCTGAGCAGTGCGCCTTGCTCGATATCGGCGAGGACGAGCCCTGCCTCGCTTTGCATCGCAGGAGCTGGAGCCGCGGCCATGTCGTGACGGTCGCGACCCTTATCTATCCCGCCAGCCGCTACGCCCTTTACAGCCGCTACAAGACGTCACCCTCAGGAACGCTGAGCCAGTAGGAGTTTTCAAGAGATGAATACGCGCCGCGACAATACTCGCGTCATCAAATCCCCGATCGGCCCCGAGATCAGCGCCAAGAGCTGGCTCACCGAGGCGCCGATGCGCATGCTGATGAACAATCTCGATCCGGGCGTCGCCGAACGTCCCGAGGAGCTCGTCGTCTATGGCGGCATCGGCCGCGCGGCGCGCAACTGGGAAGCCTTCGACCGTATCGTCGCCTCCCTGCGCTCGCTCGAGGAAGACGAGACGCTGCTGGTGCAATCGGGCAAGCCGGTCGGCATCTTCCGCACCCACAAGGATGCGCCGCGCGTCCTCATCGCCAATTCCAATCTCGTGCCGCATTGGGCCGACTGGAACCATTTCAACGAGCTCGACCGCAAGGGCCTCATGATGTACGGCCAGATGACGGCGGGCTCGTGGATCTATATCGGCACACAAGGCATCGTTCAGGGCACCTATGAGACCTTCGCCGAGGTCGGCCGCAAGCATTATGACGGCAAGCTCAAGGGCAAATGGTTCCTGACCGCGGGACTCGGCGGCATGGGCGGCGCCCAGCCGCTCGCCGCCACCATGGCGGGGGCCTCGATGATCGCCATCGAATGCCAGCCGTCGCGCATCGAGATGCGGCTCAAGACCCGATATCTCGACGCCAAAGCGGCGACAGTCGACGAGGCGCTCGCGATGATCGAGCAGTCGCACAGGCAGGGCAAACCGATCTCGGTCGGCGTGCTCGGCAACGCGGCTGAGATCCTGCCCGATCTCGTCAAGCGCGGCATCCGGCCCGACGCGGTTACCGACCAGACCTCGGCGCATGATCCCGTCAACGGTTATCTGCCTGCCGGCTGGACGATCGCCGAATGGGAAGCCAAGCGCGCCACCGATCCCAAGGCGGTCGAAGCCGCCGCGAAGAAATCCATGCGCGACCATGTCGAGGCGATGCTCGCTTTCCACAAGGCCGGCGTGCCGACCCTCGATTACGGCAACAACATTCGCCAGGTCGCTCTCGATATGGGCCTCAAGGACGCCTTCGCCTTCCCGGGCTTCGTCCCGGCCTATATCCGCCCGCTCTTCTGCCGCGGCATCGGCCCCTTCCGCTGGGCAGCGCTCTCCGGCAACCCTGCAGATATCTACAAGACCGACCAGCGCGTGAAGGAGCTGATCCCCGACGATCCGCATCTCCACAACTGGCTCGACATGGCCAAGGAGCGCATCGCCTTCCAGGGCCTCCCCGCCCGCATCTGCTGGGTCGGCCTCGGCCAGCGCCATCGTCTGGGCCTCGCCTTCAACGAGATGGTGAAGAAGGGCGAGCTCGACGCGCCGATCGTGATCGGCCGCGACCATCTCGATTCGGGCTCGGTGGCTTCCCCCAATCGCGAGACCGAGGCGATGCTGGACGGCTCCGATGCCGTTTCCGACTGGCCGCTCCTCAATGCGCTGCTCAACACCGCGAGCGGCGCCACCTGGGTGTCGCTGCATCATGGCGGCGGCGTCGGCATGGGCTTTTCGCAGCATTCGGGCATGGTGATCGTCTGCGACGGCACGGACGACGCGGCCCGCCGCCTCGAGCGCGTGCTGTGGAACGATCCGGGCACCGGTGTCATGCGCCACGCCGATGCCGGCTATGATATCGCCATCGACTGCGCCAAGGAACAGGGTCTCAAGCTGCCGTCGCTGGGCATTGGAATCTGAGGACGGCGATGACACGGCACACGGCGTCCCTGGTCATCACCGGGCACGATCTCGACTTCCGCGACATGGCGAAAGCGGCGGCGGGCAAGCTTCCCGTCTCCTTGGCACCCCAAGCCTTCGCGGCAATCGCCGCCTCGCGCGGGATCGTCGAGACGATCCTTAAGGAGAACCGGCCGGCCTATGGCATCACCACGGGCGTCGGCTCCCAGAAGGATTTCGCGGTCGATCCGGCATCGGCCGCCGCCTACAATGCGAGGCTCGTCGCCGCCCATGCGACGCGCGTGCCGGGGCCGACCTTGCCGCCCGAAGCCGTGCGCGGCGCCATGATCTTTCTCGCCAACCAATTCGCCAATGGCCTGTCCGGCGTGTCGCCGGAGCTGGTCGAATTGCTCGTCGCCGCGATCAATGGCGACAAGATGCCGGAGATCGACGGCTCGGGCTCGGTTGGCGCTTCCGATCTCGTGCCCAATGCGCAATTGGCGCATTGGCTGCTCAACCGTCCGGAAGCGAAGAAGCTCGGGCTTCCTCGTCCCAAGGAAACGCTTTCGCTCATCAACAACAATGCCATCTCGCTGGCGCAAGGGGCGATGGCACTTGCTTCCGCCGAGCGCCTGCTCGCGGCCTTCGATCTCGCTGCGGCGGCAGCGCTGGAAGGCTTCCGCGGCAATCTGGGCTCGATCTCGGAGGCGGCGAACCGCGCCCATAAGCGCGAGGGCCAGCGCCGCGCGGCACAGCGTCTGCGCCATTTCCTGAGTGACAGCCGCCTGTGGAACAAAGGCGAGCCGCGCCTGTTGCAGGATCCTCTCTCCTTCCGTTGCGTGTCGCAAGTCCATGGCGCGGCGGCGGAGGTCTTCGCCGAGACGGCAAAGGTCTGGAATTCCGAGCTGAACTCGGTCAACGACAATCCGATCATCGACCGCGAGACGGCGGACGCCGTATCGAACGGCAATATGGATACGACGCGTCTCACCTTGGCCGCCGACCATCTGCGCCAGGCTTTGGGCAAGATGTGCGATCTCGCCGGCGAGCGCGTCCACAAGCAGCAATGGCCGGCCTTCACCGGCCTGCCCACCGGCCTTGCCGAGGAAGGAGGCGCCGTCGGCGGCGTTCAGTTCCTCAATCTCGGCCATATCACCGCATCCCTCGTCACCTCGGTGAAGATCTGGGCCCGACCCAGCCTGCTCAATTCCGTGGGCCAGGTCGCCGATGGCGTGGAGGACACGGCGAGCCACGCCCTTCATGCCGTGCATGATCTGATGCGGGTCATCGACGCCGGCTGGAAGATCGCCGGCCTCGAGCTGATGATCGCGGTCTGGGCGATGAAGCGCCGGCGCCTCGGCACGGCCGATCTGGGCAGAGGCATCCGCCCGGCCGTCGAGAGTCTAAGCGATATGCTGCCGATCGGGCGGGAGGGCGATGCGATCTTCGATATCGCGCCCTTGATCGCCGAATTGCAGTCGGGCGCCCTTCTCGATCGCGCCTTGACGGAAAGTCGGGAAAAGGTTGATCTTTCCCTCGATTGAGGGAACGGCTGCCATGCGGACGATCAGGGTTTTGGGCTTTCTGGTTTTGCTCGGCGCGAGCCCGGCCGCGGCGCAGGCGCTCATGGATCTCGAGGCGGTCGACCCGGCGATGCTGGACGATTTCCTGGGCGACTGGTCGATCCAGAATGTCGATAGCAGCAAGACCTGCAGGGTAACGCTCAGCCGCGAGACGACGATCGGCGGCTTCGTGGTCGATGTCGATCCCGATTGCGGCCAGGTTTTTCCGGTGATGAACGATGTGGCGGCCTGGCGCCTCTATGAGGATTGGCAGATCGTCTTCGTCGATGCGACGAAGAAGTCGCTCATCCGCTTCTCGACGCCCGACAATGCCTATGTCGCCGAACCCGAGGCCGACGGCATCACCACCATCGTGAAGCTCGGCGGCGGGCTGGAAAATTAGAGCGTGATGACTGGAAAAAGAGTCGGCCCGCCGAAACATCCTCATGCTGAGGTGCGAGCGTAGCGAGCCTCGAAGCATGACCCAGGAACGACGGTCTTGCCGCTTGCCACCCTTCGAGGCCCGCCTACGGCGGGCACCTCAGGGGTGAGGGTTGTGAGGCGGACTAAACTCATCACGCCCTACCCTCGCCGCGCCTCGATCATCTTCCACCCGTTGCCCGACGGATCGCGGAAGCCGGCATCCACGGAACCGTAGCGCTCGACCGGTTCCTGGGTGAATTCCACGCCGCGGGCGTGCATCCGCTCATAGGCGGCGCGGCAGTCGTCGACGACGAGCACGAGCGGCGGCATGGCGCCCTTCGCCACGGCCTCGCGCAGGGTCTGCGCCGTCGCGGCGTCGACCATGGGTGACTGCGGCATGAACAGGCCGAGCTGGAAGGAGGGCTGGTCCGGATGCTGCACCGTGAGCCAGCGGTAATCGCCGTTGCGCGCATCGGTATGGATGCGGAATCCGAGCTTTTCGACATAGAACGCGACCGCTTCGTCCTGATCGCGAACATAAAGACCAACGACCTCGATACCTTGACTCATGGGACCTCCGTTTTTTCGGGGCCGCTTATATCGTCCGCCTCCTGCCGCCGCTTCTCCAAAACTGCGATCTTGAGGTCGGGCCGATGGGCGGCGCTGGTGAAGCAGCCCGGCACCCGCTTGAGCTCGTGCGGAGCCGCCTTCTCACGTAGCCGGAGCTCACCTGGGCTCTCGCCGGTGACGTCACGGAATACGCGTCCAAAGGTCCCCAGACTGTTCCAGCCGGTCTGGAACGCGATCTCGGTGATGGCGAGATCCGTATCGCGCAGCAGCGCCTTGGCCCGCTCCAGCCGGCGGGTGAGCAGATAGCGGTGCGGCGGCACGCCGAAGGCCTTCTTGAACGATCGCGCGAAATGGGCCTCGGAGACGCCGCTCACGCGCGCCAACCGCCTGACGGGCCATTCCTCCTGCGAGGCGGCGTCCATCCGGTCCTTCGCGCGCAGCAGACGGCGCAACAGCTTGGGGTCCTGGCTCATGACGTGCCTTGTATCACGCGCGGGCCTGAGAACGGAAAGCTCCGATGGAGAAGTGTATCAGGACTTTACGCGCGCATTTGCCGAGTCATACAGCGGTTCGAGATGCACCTGCGCCTTGACCACGTCCTTCGCGACCACGAGCTCATAGGTTCCTTGGCCGAGATAGGCATCATCGACGCCGTCGCCGTCGCGCACATAGCCGAAGCCGATCGGCTTGCCGACCGTGTAGCCATAGCCGCCGCTGGTGAGATAACCGACCTGGCGGCCGTTGCGCAGAATGGTCTCGCGGCCGAGGAGCACAATGGAAGGATCATCGGTGGTGAAGCCCGCGAGCTTTTTCGGCAAAGGCGAGGCGGCGGCCTTGGCGCAGGCTTCGCGCCCGAGGAAGGCGATATTCGACTTGAGCTTCACCGCCCAGCCGAGCCCGGCCTGGAACGGATTGTCATTGGGCGTGATGTCGGAGCCCCAGGCGCGATAGCCTTTCTCGAGCCTGAGCGCTTCCAAAGCGCGATAGCCCGCGGGCGCGATGGCCTGCGGCGCGCCCGCTTGCATCAGCGCGTCGAACACATCGCCGGTGGCGCCGATCGGCATGTGCAATTCCCAGCCGAGCTCACCCACATAAGTGACGCGCAGCGCCCGCAGCCTGTGGCCGGCGATCTCGATCTCGCGCACATGGCCGAAGGGGAAGGCCTGGTTCGACATGTCGGCTTGGGTGACGCCCGCGATCACCTCGCGTGACTTGGGCCCCATCACCGAGAGCGTGCCCCAGCCTTCCGTAACATCCTCGATCCGGGCATCGAGGCCAGGCTTGATATGGTCCCTGATCCAGGCGAGATCATGGGTGCGGAAGCCGGTGCCGGTGACGATATAGAAATGATCGTCGGCCAGGCGCGCGACGGTGAGGTCGCATTCGATGCCGCCGCGCGAATTGAGCATCTGCGTATAGGTCAGGCGCCCGGCCGGGCGGGTGACGTCATTGGCGCAAATCCACGACAGGGCCTCGGCCGCATCCGCGCCTTTAAGCTCATATTTGGCGAAGGAGGACTGATCGAACACGCCGACGCGCTCGCGCACCGCTTTGTGCTCCTGGCCCACCGCATCGAACCAGTTCTGCCGTCCCATGGAATAGAGGTCCTTCGGCTCCACGCCTTTGGGTGCAAACCAGTTCGGCCTTTCCCAGCCGAGCTTCGAGCCGAAGCAGGCATTGAGACCTTTGAGCCGCTCATAGAGCGGGGAAACGATCCGCGGTCTTACGCTCTGATATTCCTCATGCGGGAAGCCGATCGTGTAGTGCTTGCCATAGGCTTCGAGCGTGCGCTCATTCACCCAGTTGCGGTCCTTATGCAGTTCGGAGAAGCGCCTTATGTCGACGACCCAGAGATCCATGGGGGCTTCGCCTGAGGCGACCCATTGCGCCAGCACCCAACCAGCTCCGCCGCCGCTCGCTATGCCGAAGGCGTTGAAGCCGGCGCCGACATAATAATTGGCGAGCTCGGGCGCTGCCCCCAGGATGAAGTTGCCGTCGGGCGTGAAACTTTCCGGCCCGTTGATCATCTTCTTGATGCCGGTCGTCTCGAGCGCCGGCACGCGGGCCAGCGCCTGCGTCATATGCTGCTCGAAATGATCCCAGTCGTCCTCGAAGAGCTGGAACTCGAAGTCGGAGGGCACGTCATCGAGCGTCCAGCTGATGGGATCGGGCTCATAGCCCCCCATCACCAGCCCGCCGACCTCTTCCTTGAAATAGGTGCGCCGGTCGGGATCACGAATGGTGGCGATGTCGGTCGAAAGCCCCGTAACCTTCTCGGTGATGATATATTGATGCTTGACCGGCTGCAGCGGCACGCTGACGCCCGCGAGAGCGCCGAGCTGGCGCGCCCATTGCCCGCCGCAATTCACCACCTTCTCGCAGGCGATGCGGCCGTGATTGGTCCTGACCGCCGTGACCCGGCCCTTGTCGATGTCGAAACCCTCGACCCTGACCCCTTCGAAAAGCTTGGCGCCATGCATGCGCGCACCCTTGGCGAGCGACTGGGTGATATCGGAAGGGCTCGCCTGGCCGTCCGTGGCTAAGAAGCTCGCGCCGACGAGATCGGAGACCTCCATCAAGGGCCACATCGCCTTGACCTCATACGGTGAAAGGAGGTGCATCTCCATACCGAAGCTCTGCGCGGTGGTAGCGAGGCGCTTATATTCGATCCAGCGGTCCTCGTTGCAGGCGAGCCTCAGGCAGCCCGTCATCTTCCAGCCAGTTTCGAGGCCGGTCTCCTTGGCGAGGTTCTTGTAGAGCTCGACCGAATATTTGAGCACTTGCGTGATCGAGGCCGACGAGCGCAGCTGCCCGACGAGCCCCGCTGCATGCCAGGTCGAGCCGGAGGTGAGCTTGTTCTGCTCGATGAGGATGACATCCGCTTTGTGATCGCGCGCCAGATGATAGGCGGTCGAGCAGCCGATGATGCCGCCGCCGATGACGATGGTCCCGGCGTGGCTGGGTAGCGAGATGGTCATGATGCTCCGTAACGGTCCTGGAAGGTCTTGAGCGCCCGCTCATAGCGGCCGAGATACTCATTGGCATGCGCCACATAATCGACGCCCGGCGCATTGAGGTGCAGCTCCGAGACCATGCCCCATGTCGCCTCGCGCAAGGCCGACGCCGTCTTCATCGCGTCGAAGGCGCGCTGCGTCGCCTCGTCCGGGGCTTTCTCGAAATAGATTTCGAGCAGCCGGCGCTCCTGCCTCTCGTCGAAGGAGTTGTTGGCCGAGATATTGGCGAGGTCGAACATGGCGGTGCCGAAGCCGCCATATTCCCAGTCGATGAGCCACAGCCGCCGTCCGTCATCCATGAAATTGCCGGGGAGAAGGTCGTGATGGCCGAAGACGACAGGCAGCGGGATTTGCGCGTCTTCCAACGCATCGATCTGCGCGAGCCAGCGCGGTATATCGCCGACACGCGCGTGGCCGCCCTCCTTTAGCGTATTTCCGTAATCCCGCAGCACATGGAAGACCCAGAAGATCGAGGCGGGGCCGGTGACCCGGCGCTTCATGTCGCGATGGCATGTCTTCAAGAGCTCGGCGCAGCGCTCGAGATTGTCGCGCACATTTTCTTCCGAGAAGGTTTTGGCTTCGATGAAGCGCACCACCATGAGCCCGGGCTCGGCATGGACAACCTCTGGTGAGAGGCCCGCTGCATGCGCGGCCCGGCTGGCGCGCGCCTCGCGGTCGCGGAAGACATGATGACAGGGAAAATCTTCGCCGACCCTCGCGACATATTTGCCTTTCGCGTCCGAGACGATGAAGCTCGCATTGCTCAAGCCGCCCTTGAGCGGTTCGAGCGTCACGGCGCCCTGCCAGCAGGCGAGATTGCGCACGCGCTGTTCCGCAGAATTGCTCATGCGAGGCCGCGCCTGGCCTTCATGCGCTCGACCCAGGCGGTGATCAGCCGGTCGGCGATGATGCCGATGAAGGCGATGGCGAGGCCGGCGACGATGCCCTTGCCGGCATCGGCCTTGGACAGCGCCTTGAACACTTCCTGGCCGAGATCGCGCGTGCCGATCATGGCGCAGATGACGATCATGCTGAGCGACAGCAGGATCGTCTGGTTGATCCCGAGCATGATCTCCGGCATCGCCACCGGCAATTGCACGCGCCAGAAGAGCTGCCGCTTGGTGCAGCCTGCGGCGACGCCGGCCTCGATCAACTCATGCGGCACCTGCCTTATGCCGTGATTGGTGTAGCGGATGGCGGGCACGATGGCGAAGGCGACGGTGGCGATCAGCGCCGTCACGTCGCCGACCCGGAACAGCATTACGACAGGGATGATGAAGCAGAAGGAGGGAATGGTCTGCAGCGTGTCGATGATGGGCGTCACGATCTTTTCCACCCGCCTGGAGCGCGAGGCCCAGACGCCGATCGGTATGCCGATGAGGGCAGCGATGAAGGCCGCGACACCGCACAGATAGAGCGTCGCCATGGTCTGCACCCAGAGGCCGGTCGCGGCGCAGAAGGCGGCGAGGGCGGCGACGATGAGCGCCAGCGGCAGCGCGCCCAGGCGGAAGCCCGCGAAGCCGAGCAGCAGGACGACGCCAAGCCAGGGCAGTCCTTCGAAAAACGCGCGCAAAGGGTTGAGGACATAGATGAGGAAGGTGGTGCGGACGATCTCGATGACGTCGAAATAATTGACCGTCACCCAGTCGACCGCCGCCTTCCAGGCGGGGGCCGTCGTCACGGTGATCTCGGTCGGCACCTTGTCGAAGGCGGGCAAGACGAGACCGGCCAATGTCGTCAGAAGCAGCAAGGCGAGGATGGTGATGAAATCGCGGTGTCGTTCATGCCAGGGCCTGGCCACGGCCTCCTGCTCCGGCCGCTGCGCGGCCGCCGCCTGGCTCACCCGGTCGAGAACGATGGCGAGGATGACGATGGCGAGACCCGCTTCCATCGCCTGCCCCACTTTGAGGGCCCGCAGAGCGAGCAGCACGTCATAGCCGAGCCCGCCTGCCCCGATCATCGAGGAGATGATCACCATGTTGAGCGCCAGCATGATGACCTGGTTGACGCCCAGCATGAGCGACGGCTTGGCGCTCGGCACCAGCACGCGCCATAGTTTCTGCAGCTTCGTGCAACCCGCCATGTCGGCGAAGTCCTTGATGTCCTGCGGCACCTTGGCGAGGCCGAGCACGGTTGCGCGCACCATGGGTGGCGTGGCGAAGAGACCGGTGGCGAGAAGGGCCGAGACCGGGCTGTTGCCGAAGAGCAGCAGCATGGGAATGAGATAGGCGAAGGTCGGGATCGTCTGCATCAGATCGAGCAGCGGCGTGATCACGATGCGGTTGATCCACGGATTGAGATAGCCCCAGATGCCGATGAGGAGCCCGGTCGCGACGCAGATCGGCACGCAGACCAGGATCAGGGCCAGCGTCAGCATGGCGCTGTCCCATTGCCGGAAGAGCGCGATGGCGAGGAAGCTGAGGCCGCTCAGCAAAGCGAGCTTGAGCCCGCCGAAACGGTAGCCGATCAAGCCGGCGACCGCGCAAAGGCCGACCCAGGAGAAGCGCGGCAAGGTGATGAAGCCGTCGCCCCAGTTGATCCGGTAGCCTTTGGCGAGGAAGCCGATGGCAAGCTGCAGCGGAATGTTGATGAGATCGGCGAGGCCGCGGGTCAACCAGATGAAGGTCGCCTTGATCCACCCCATGATGGCATTCACCCAGTCGGTGAAGGGGATGACCGCGGCTTGCGGATAGTCGGTGCCGCCGGGCACGATCCAGGCGACGGTGAAGGCGACGATGACGGCCGCGAGCAGGATCAGCGCGGCGCGCCAGCCCGGCAGCGCGCCGAGTTGCCCTTCCTTATGCTCGAGCGCGACATCGGTCATGGCCGCAGCTCTTTCGCCTTGCGCCCCGCCAGGAGATCGATCACCGCTTGCGGCGCGATCTCGCCCAAAAGATCGCCCTTGCCGTCGACCACCGCGAAGGGCGCCTTGGCCGCCACGATGTCGGCGGCGAAGGTCTCGATCTTCGCCTTGGCCTCGACCTTGCCGGCGTGATGCTGATGCGTCTTGCCGCGCGTCATCAGGCTTTGCGCCGACATGACCTTGGCGCGGTTCACGTCGCGGGTGAATTCCGCCACATAATCGGTCGCCGGATTGAGCACCAGTTCTTCCGGCGCGCCGATCTGGATGATCTCGCCGTCCTTCATGATGGCGATGCGGTCGGCGAGCCTGATCGCCTCGTCGAAATCATGGGTGATGAAGACGATGGTCTTCTTGAGCACGTTCTGGAGCCGCATGAGCTCCGATTGCATTTCGCGCCGGATCAGGGGATCGAGCGCCGAGAACGGCTCGTCCAGGAACCAGATCTCGGGCTCGACCGCGAGCGAGCGCGCGATGCCGACGCGCTGCTGCTGGCCACCCGAGAGTTCGCGCGGATAGTGATGCTCGCGGCCCTTGAGGCCGACGAGATCGACCATCGCCTTGGCGCGTTTCGTCTGCTGCGCCTTGGGCACACCCTGGACCGAGAGCGGGAAGGCGACATTCTCGAGCACGGTCAGATGCGGCAGGAGCGCGAAATGCTGGAACACCATGCCCATCTTGTGGCGGCGGATCTCGATCAGCTCAGCTTCGCTGGCCTTGAGGAGATCGCGGCCATCGAATTCGACTTCGCCATAGGTTGGCTCGATCAGACGCGACAGGCAGCGCAGCAATGTCGATTTGCCGGAGCCCGAAAGGCCCATGACGATGAAGATCTCGCCTTCATGCACATCGATGCTGGCCCGGCGCACCGCGCCGATGAGCCTGGCCTCAGCCAAAGCCTCGGCGGAAGCATCGCCCTTGTGCCGGCGCATGAAGTCTTCCGCGCTGCCGCCGAAGACTTTCCAAAGATTGCGGCAAGACAGCTTCACCGGCCGCTTCGCATCGGTCATCGAAACTCGTTCCGTGTCCAAGCTTTCGCTAGCTTTCCCCCTCTCCCGTTGCGAAGCAATGGGAGAGGGTGCCCGAAGGGCGGGTGAGGGCTCTTTGTCTCGGCAAGAAATATTTGTTCAGATTAGAATGCATTTCGCGAAAGAGCCCTCATCCGGCCTTCGGCCACCTTCTCCCACGCTGCGCGCGGGAGAAGGGGAATTCGTGGAGAACGCCCTGGCCTCTACTGCGCCCAAGCCTTCCACTTGGCCTCATTGGCGGCGATCCAGGCGGCCGCGACCTCATCGATCGACTTGCCGGCGAGATCGACCTCGCCCGAGAGCTTGTTGAGCTCTTCCGCCTCGATCTGATAGGCCTTGGCGACTTTGTAGGCGATCGGCCATTTGTCCTTCATGCCGGACCAGGCATATTTCCAGATCTCGCCATGCGGCTTGCCGCAATCATGCGCCTTGTCGGGATTGCCGCCCCATTTCGGATCCGTGTAGCATTCGGGCGTGTATTCCGGGAACTGGATCCACTCTCCTTCATATTTTGCCGGCGCCCAATGTGGCGAATAGATCCACAGCATGATCGGCCCTTTGCGCTGATAGGCCGAATCGAGCTCGGCGAACATCGCGGCATCGGTGCCGGCGTGGATGACGGTGAACGGCAGGCCCAGCGCCTCGACACGCTCGTCGTCGAAACCTTCCCAGGTCACCGGTCCGCCGAGATAGCGGCCCTTGGGCGCCGTCTCCGGCGTCGAGAAGGCTTCCGCGCATTTCGGATCCTTGAGCGCTTCCCAATTGGGGAGCCCCGGGCATTTCTCCTTCATATAGATCGGATACCACCACTCTTCCTTGGCCTTGGGCCCGAGCGCGCCGAGCTTCTCGGTCTGGCCGGTTGCGTCCGACGCCTTCATCGCTTCACCGGCCGTCGTGTCCCAGAACTCGACGCCCACCGTGAGGTCGCCATTGGTGAGGCCGGTGGTCAGGCTCGAAAGGTAATCGGCGGTCGGATATTCGACCGTGTAGCCGAGCTTCTCGAGAATGCCGCCGAGGATCTTGGCGTTGAGATTGACGCTGGTCCAGTCGAACAAGGCGATCTTGACGGGATCGTTCGATTCGACCGCGTATGTGGGCATGGGGGTGAGCGCCGTCGCCGCCAGAGCGGCAAGGCCGAACAAGGCACTTGTTACGCGCAATCTGCTCATGGATGTCTTCCTCTTCCTGGCTCCCAATACGGACTTTGATTTTTGCTGTGGTCCGTTGGCGGCAAGTGTCACGGCACTGGCCCATGACTGTCAATGCCAAACCACAAAATCCGTGGAAATTTGTGGATTTGAGAGAATTTTCTTGCCAGAAATGACCAATTGACGGTCAATCCGCTCAATATCGGGCAAATGGAACCATGAATCGCCTCTCTCGCCGCCATGCCGAGATCCGTCGCCTCTTGCATGACCACATGTCGGCCTCGGTCGCCGATCTGTCGGACTGGCTCTCGGTCTCGGCCGAAACCATCCGCCGCGACCTGCGCCTCCTGGCCGAGCGCGGCGAGGTCCTGAAGATGCATGGCGCCGCCGCTTTGCCGCATGCCGTCGGCGAGGCACCCTTCGAGCGCCGCATGCGCGAGAATGCTCTCGGCAAACGCGCGATCGCGCGCCGCGCGGCGCAAGCCATCGAAGACGGCGACAGCATCATGCTCGATACCGGCACCACGACGAGCTATCTGGCGCGTGAGCTTTTGCAGAAGCGCGGGCTGACGGTGGTCACCAATTCCTGCGACATCGCCCGCACGCTGTCGACCGTCAACGGCAACACCGTGCATATCGCCGGCGGCGAACTTCAGGGCGACAATGGCGCGGCTTTCGGCAACTCGGCCGTCGCCTTCGTCGAGCGCTTCAATGTCCGCCACGCAATCATCACCGCAGGCGCGCTCGATGCCGCGACCGGCGTCAACGACTACAATCTGGCGGAAGCGGAATTCGCCGCTACCGTCTTGTCGCGTGGCGAGCGCTGCGTCGTCGTCACCGATCATAGCAAGTTCGGGCGCAGCGCCCTCGTGAACGTATGCGGCTTCGATCAGCTCGACTGCCTGGTGACAGATGCGAAGCCGCCGGATGATCTCGCCCGCGCTCTCCAGGCGGCGGGCGTCGCCGTCGAGATCGCTACACTCCCTTGAGCAGGCAGCCTGCCGCCAGCACGATGAAGGCGATCGTCATCAGCCATATGGCGGCGAGCGGGATGAAGGTCAAAGCATTGAGGGCGGCGAGGACGGCAAGCACCGCGATGATAAGAGCGATCACGAAGGTGATGGTCTTAGGCGCACTGAGTTCCATGACGGATCCCCTCTTGAGTTGGCCTGATTCGGAATCTACACCAAAATCGCCCCAAGGACAAAAAGCAGGTCATTCATGAAAGTCGTCTATTCCGAAGATCACCGGCTGCATTTCCCGCAAGGCGAGCTCTATGGCGGCGAGTTCGTGACGCCTTTCGAGCGGCCCTCGCGCGTCGAATACATCTTGCGCGAATTGAAGCGGCGCAAGATGGCCGACCTCATGGCGCCGGCGAAGCTCGATTGGAAGCCTGTGCGCAAGGTGCATGACCGCGAATTCCTCGACTTCCTCGAGACCGCCTGGTCGGAATGGACGGCAGCCGGTTATCGCGGCGAGATCATTCCGACGGGTTTCGCCGCGCGCGGCATGGGCCGGAAGAAACCGCGCTTCATCGACGGCAAGGTCGGCTATTACTGTCATTCGATGGAGACCTGCATCACCGCCGGCACCTGGGAGGCGGCTCAGGCCTCGGCCGCCGTGGCGCAGACGGCGCAGAAGCTCGTGAGCGCCGGCGCCCGCTCCGCCTTCGCTTTGTGCCGGCCGCCCGGCCATCATGCGCATCACGACATGTATGGCGGCTATTGCTTCCTCAACAACGCCGCCATCGCGGCGCAAGGCTTTCTCGATCGCGGCGCCAAGCGCGTCGCCATTCTCGATGTCGACTTCCATCACGGCAACGGCACGCAGGACATCTTCTATGGAAGGGACGACGTCCTTTTCTGCTCGCTGCATGGCCAGCCGCAAGACGCCTATCCCTATTTCCTCGGCTACAAGGACGAGAAGGGTTCGGGCAAGGGCGAAGGCTTCAACCTCAACTACCCGATGCCGCCCGGCAGCAAATACGATGTCTGGGGCAAGGCGCTCGCCGATGCCACCGCCAAGATCAGGCGCTTCAAGCCCGATGCGCTCGTCGTGTCGCTGGGCGTCGACACCTTCAAGGACGATCCGATCAGCTTCTTCAAGCTGACCTCGGACGACTTCTCGACCTATGGCGCGGCGATCGCCAAGTTCAAGCTGCCGACCTTGTTCGTGATGGAAGGCGGCTATGCCGTCGAGGCAATCGGCATCAACACGGTGAATGTGCTGGAGGGCTTTCTCAACGCCTGACCGCGAAGCTCAAGCGCTGCAGGCATCGCGCGGCAGGGACGGCGTCTTCCCCTTCCGCCACTCACGGGCATAGTCACCGACCGTCGTGAACCGGCCGCCGGGCTTGCTCAGGACATGCTCGATGAGCCCTTCGAGCACGGTCAGGCGATGGCCGCGGCCGATCACTTGCGGATGCATGGTCGGAATGAAAATGCCGGTGCCGATGCGATCGTTGAGATAGTCGAATTCAGCCTTCCAGCTTTCGAGCACGCCGCGCGGTGTTTGGCCGCCTTGCAGCACAGCGCTGCCCATGACCACAAATTCGAACTGCAGGAAGTCGTCGAGATGCCATGAGACCGGCATCTCCACGAGGTCCACCGGCGCGCCGAACTTGAAGGGCTCATCGAGGCTCGCGACATCGCCGAGGCGGCACCAATAGGGCTCGAAATCGGACCCCATCATGCTGCTGTCATAGTCGAAACCATATTCGAGCAGCAGCGGGATGCTGTTGGGGCTGTTGTCCCAGGCGGGCGAGCGATAGCCTCTCGGCCTGACACCGGCAACCTTGTCGAGCGCCGCGAGGCCGCGCTCCATGATCCACCGCTCACGCTCGGCGGTGACGGCGAGTGGGCTTTCATGCGTCCAGCCGTGATGGCCGATCTCATGTCCGGCGGCGGCGATGGCTTCGACCGATTTGGGATAGGCATAGGCCGTGTGGCCGGGAATATAGAATGTGCCCGGCACCTTGTAGCGCTCGAGAACCTCCAGGATGCGGCGCACGCCGACGGCGCAAAATTCGCCACGCGACAATGCCGTGGGCGATGTCTGGCCGAACATGCCGATCCAGACCGACAGCGCGTCATAATCGAAGGTGAGAGCGACCGCTGTGTTGCCGGCACCGAGCATGGCTTGCTCCTCCTCCCCGATGGGACAGCGAGAAGACTAGCTGCGCTTCGCCCGTGAAAAATAACCCGCAATGGGTATGGCAGCGATCCGCACATCAAATGACCATGCTTGAGCGAGGTCATCCATGAGGTGACAGGAGGCCCGGCCCGCGTTACGAAGCCATCTGCGCAAGCCGGCAACGGGAGATGATCAAGATGGTGCCGTTGATGCATATCGATGAAATCGACCGCGGCATCATCGTCGAGTTGCAGTCGGATGGCCGCCGGCCCTTGCGCGAGGTTGCCCGCAATCTGGGGATCGCCGAGGCCACGGTCAGGCTCAGGCTGAAGCGCCTGCAGGACGAAGGCATCCTGCAATTCATTGCCTTTGCCGATCCGACCAAGCTCGGCCCCTCGGTGATGGCGCTCTTTTTCATCACCAGCGAGCCTGATTTCCACGACGCGGTCATTGCCCACCTTCAGGGCCTGAGCGAGGTCACTTATCTGTCGACGACCCTGGGCGATGCCGACATCTGCGCTCAGGTGGTCTGCGCCGATGCCGCCGCCCTCTGGTCCCTCCAGCAATTGACGCGGCGGCTGAAAGGGGTGAGCCGCGTCCAGGTCATCAGCGAGATCGAAGTGCACAAGATCCGTTTCGTGCTGCCCGCCGACAGCATTACGACTGCGCAAAGCGATATATAATAACGATATTTCTGCTATTTGCGCAGAAATAAGCAAAAATAATGTTGACTTGCGCATAATCTCGCCGAATAATCTCCGGATCAGGTGCGGTCGCCAGACCCGCCGCCCGACTGGAGGTTGGCTCACCGATGTTCGACGCCCTTACTCGTCCGTCTGACCGGCTCCCCCCGTTGAAAGGCCCCAAGCGTGAAGCGGCCGAACGCGCCATGCGCCGGCAATGGTGGCCGGTGGCCCGCTCCGTCGATATTGGAAAGCCGCAAGGCGCGGTGCTGCTGGGCGAAAGGCTCGTCGTCTATCGCACGGCAAGCGGAAAGGCCGTCGTGCAGGCGCGGCGCTGCCCGCATCGCGGCGGCGACTTCGCGCTCGGGCAGATTCACGGCGAAGCAATTGCCTGCCCCTATCACGGCTGGCAATTCAGCAGCGCGGACGGCAAATGTACCCATGTCCCCTCGCTCGCCGACCAATCGAAGATCCCGCCCAAGGCCGCCATCGCCGTCTATCCCGCCCTCGAGAAATGGGGGCATGTGTGGACCGTCCTGGAGACGCCCGCTCGTGACATGTATGAGATCGATCTCTGGACCGGGCTCGATCTCGAATGGCTCGCCGGATCGCCGCTCGATTCGACGACCGGCGTCGCCGTCGCCATCGAAAATTTCCGCGATGTCGCGCATTTCCCCTTTGTCCATGCCGTCTCCATGGGACCGACGCCGCATGTCGTCGACCCCCTGAAGGTCAGGCGCGAAGGCCTCAATATCTGGATGGAGCGCCTGCTCACGGCGAGCAGCGGCGACTGGGCCAATGACGGCGACTGCACCATGATCTATCAGTGCACCGCGCCCGGCCTTGCCACCATCACCTATGACTACGAGAAGCTCGGCAAGCGCATCGTCGCCGGCTTCCCCTCGCCCATGGCCTATGACCACGTCATGATCTTCTGGGGCGTGGCCAATGAGAAAAGCTACAAGGGCCTGAGCCTCGAGGAATGCCTGCGCATCGAGGAGATGGTCTATCGCGAGGACTTGCCGATTGCCGGCGCACTCGAGCCGCGCGAGGTGGATTGGGATCAGAGCTATGTCGAGCATTCCGTCCCGGCCGATCTGTTCACGCTGAATTACCGCCGGGCCTTCACGGAATTCGTCGCGGGCGCCGCGGCAGATGGCGGAGCGCGGTGAGCCCTGAGCGGCAGATGCGGATCGTGCGCAGCCAGATCGAGGCCGACAATGTCATTTCGCTCAAGCTGCGCGCCGCCGGCCCGGAAGATCTGCCGGGCTGGACTCCTGGCGCCCATATCGACCTGTTCTTGCCATCCGGCCTGACGCGGCAATATTCGCTGTGCGGCGACCCGGACGACAGGCGCCATTATCAGATCGCCATCCTGCGCGAGCCCAATGGCCGCGGCGGATCGATGGAGGCTCACGACAGGCTGCAGGTAGGGCAGTCCGTCGCCATTGCCGGACCGCGCAACGCCTTCGAGCTCCGGCCGGCGAAGCAATATCTGTTCGTCGCCGGCGGCATCGGCATCACGCCCATTCTCGCCATGGTGCGGCATGCGGAAAGCGCCGGCTTCGCCTGGAAGCTGATCTATGGCGGCCGCACGCGGTATTCCCTGGCCTTCACGGGTGAATTGCTGCCGCTTGGCGAAGACAAGATCACAATCGTGCCGGAGGACGTGAAGGGCCGGATCGATATCGCGGCCGTGCATCGGGCTGCGGAACACGGCGATGAGGTCTATGCCTGCGGACCGGCCGGCATGCTGGACGCGCTCGAAGCAAGATTCACGGCCTCGGGCCGCCGCGGCCAGCTCCATATAGAACGGTTCAGCGCCAAGCCCCCTGCTCCGGTCGCGGGTGACGGCGTCATTCGCGTGTTCCTGTCGCGCAAGGGCGTTCATGTCGATGTTCCGCCCGATATGACCGTCCTCGCCGCCTTGCGCGCCGCCGGGCACGATCTGCCGTCCTCCTGCGAGCAGGGCATTTGCGGCACCTGCGAGACCCGCGTGCTGGACGGCGTGCCGGACCATCGCGACAGCCTCCTGACCGAGGCCGAGCGCGCCAGCAATAGTTGCATGATGCCCTGCGTCTCGCGCGCCAAATCGCCGACGCTGACCCTCGATGTCTAGGTCAAATGGGCCCGATGCTAACCCGTGCGTGGTATGTCGCGCGCACTGTCGCTGTGGCTAGCTGTGGAGAAGGAGGCCGTCTCGAAATGACAGGAAGCGTGCGATGAGTGGCGGTTGGGTGGCGGAAAAGACGGCAATCGTCACCGGCGCCGGCAGCGGCATCGGACGTACCGTCGCGCGGCTCCTGTCCGCGGAAGGCGCCACGGTCCTTCTGACCGATATCGATGCCGATGCGGCGCGCAAAGCCGCGGCCGAGATCGGCGATGGTGCGGCAAGCCTCGCCCAGGATGTGCGCGATCCGCTTCAGTGGGACGCCGTTGTCTCGGGAGTCGTCCAGCGCCATGGTCGCCTCGACGTGCTGGTCAACTGCGCCGGCATTCAGCTCACCCGCGGGCTGATCGAGACGACGCTCGAAGACGTGCGGCGGGTGTTCCAGACCAATTTTGAATCGGTGTTCCTCGGCACGAAGGCGGCGGTGAAGGCCATGCTGCCGCGCAAGACCGGCTCGATCATCAATGTCGCGTCGAACTACGCGAATATTGCCGACGGGCTCAACGCCGCCTATTGCGCCTCGAAGGCGGCGGTGGCGCATTTCACCAAGGCCGCGGCCCTTGATTGTGCGCAGCGCGGCACCACCATCCGCGTCAACTCCATCCATCCCGGCTGCATCGACACGCCGATGCTCGAGCGCGAGATCGTCGATGTCGCCAAGAAGCGCGGCGATCCCGACACATCGCAAGTGCGCGCCGAATGGCGGCGCATGGCGCCTTTGGGGATCGGAACGCCGGAGGACGTGGGCTGGGCCGTCGTGCATCTGGCCTCGGACCGCAGCGCCTACATGACCGGATCGGAAATCGTGATTGATGGTGGTCACATCATTCGCTGACAACACAAGACCAATGGAGGAAACGATGAGGAATTCGAGCAATCCCCTGAAAGGCAGCGCGCTGTCCATCACCCGCCGCGGCTTCATGCTGGGCGCCGGCGGCATGGCGGCCCTGGCCGGTCTCGGCGTTAGGCCCTCTTCCGCCGCCGGTGACGTCACCTTCGTCGGCTGGGAAGGCTATGACACCGCCTTCAAGGCGGGAGACCTCCTCAAGAACGCCGGCGCTTCGCTGCAGACGACCTATATCGCTTCGATCGAGGACATCATCACCAAGCTGCGCGGCGGCGGCATCGGGTCGATCGATCTGACGACGCTGATCTATCAGTATGTCGGCTTTTCCGGCGCCAGCGGCCTTCTCGACGAGATCGACGAGAGCAAGATCCCCAATCTCGCCGGCATGCATCCCAGGGTGAAGGCGTTCGACAAGTTCATGCGCGTCGACGGCAAGCTCTATGCCATCCCCTTCACCTTCTCCTCCATTCCGCTCCTCTACAATCCCGACATGGTGCCCGAGCCCACGTCCTGGCTCGACATGCTGAAGCCCGAATACAAGGGCAAGGTGGTGGGCTATCCGGATGTGATGAGCATGATCGTGACCTGGTCGAAAACGGCCAACGGCCTCGAGGATCCGAGCCGGATGACCAAGGCGCAGCTCGATGCGACCGTCGATCTGATGATCAAGCTCAAGCAGAACTCGCGCACCGTGCCGGCGAGCCTCGGCGAGATCTCCGACATGTTCAAGCGCGGCGAGATCGCCATGGGCATGGGCTGGGAGCCGATGATCAAATGGGTGGAAGGCTCCAAGGTCAAGCTCAAGATCGCCTCGCCGAAGGAAGGCACTTTCGCCTATCTGGATACGGTGAACATCGGCAAGAACGCGCCGAACCGCGATCTCGACCACGAGCTCATCAACTGGGCGCTGGCGCCGGAAAACCAGAAGACATTCGCGGAAGCCAATATTCTCGGTATCGTGAACGAGAAGGCGATGGGCATGGTGTCGGACAAGGTGACGTCGGAAATCTACGGCTTTGCCGATCTCGACAAATACTTCGCCAACAAGTTCCTTCCCGGCATGTTCCCGCTGGAAGCCGAGGGCGAGCTGGTCAAATGGGACGATGTATTGGCGGCCTATGAAACCTATCAGCGCGCATGACATAGAGAGGATGAACCGGATGAAGACGCCGCTCGTGCGGCTCGAGGCGCTGGCCAAGAGCTACGCCTCGGTTCCGGCCGTCCATCCGCTCGACCTCGAATTCGATACCGGCGACTTTCTCGCCATCCTTGGACCATCGGGCTGCGGAAAGACGACATTGCTCAAAATGCTGGGCGGCTTCGTGCCGCCCACATCGGGCCGCATCCTGATCGGCGGCGAGGACGTGACGCACTTGCCGCCGGAGAGGCGGCCGACCAACATGGTGTTCCAGGGCTACGGTCTGTTTCCGCATATGACCGTGCGCCAGAACATCGCCTATGGGCCGCGCATCGCCGGCGAGGACAAGGCCCTTCTGGCCAGGCGCGTGGACGACATGCTGGCGCTCGTCCGCCTGACGGAATTCGGCGACCAGTATCCGGGCGCCCTCTCGGGCGGCCAGCAGCAGCGCGTCGCCTTGGCGCGCGCGCTGATGATGCGGCCCAAGGTTCTCCTGCTCGACGAGCCGTTCGCCGCCCTCGATCTGAAGCTGCGCCAGGCCATGCAGGAGGAATTGCGCACGATCCACAAGAATATCGGCGGCACTTTCGTGTTCGTCACCCATGACCAGGCCGAAGCCATGGCGCTCGCCAGCAAGGTCGTCGTGATGTCCAAGGGCCGGGTGGAGCAAGTGGGCAGCGGCGAGGAGATCTACCGCCGTCCCAAGACCCGCTTCGTGTCGCAATTCGTCGGCGAAGCGAATTTCTTTGCCGCCGAGCGCAAGAACAACCGGGTTTCGATACCCGGCGCCTTCACCTTCGAGGATCACGGCCCCGATTGTCCGGTGCAAGTGGGGGTGAGGCCCGAGCGCGTTCTCCTGGGGGCAAGGACGAAGCAGTCCGCCCATAGTTTCGATGCCAGGATCATCGACCGGCTGTTTTTAGGCGCCCAGGTCCAGTACCGCGTGGCGCTTCCGGACGGCGTCACCTTCCTGGCCACGACACCGGAAGGCGCGCTGCAGATCGGCGAGACGACCAGCGTCGGCTGGTCGGCCGAGGACCAATGGGTGGTGCAGGCATGACGGGCGTGGCCCTCGACCGCCGCAACCTGCTGCTGCTTCCGGCGCTGCTGGTTCTCCTGCTGCTGTTCCTCGGGCCGATGGCCTATTTCTTCGTCGCCTCCTTCTTCAAGGTCTCGCTGTTCAATCTCGTTCCGACCTGGAATCTCGGCAATTACCAGAAGGTCGCCGGCGAATATGGCCTGCCCATCGCCTACACGATGGGCATCAGCGCCTTGATCGCGCTCATCGCGACCGTGCTCGGCTATATCGTCGCTCACGTCATCTGGCGCAATCCCGGGCGCTGGGGCGCTTTCCTGCTCGGCGCCACCTTGCTCACGCTGTTCGGCGGCTATCTCGTCAAGATCTTCGCCTGGAAGACGATCCTCGGCCGCGAGGGCATCATCAACAACACGCTCCTCGCCCTTGGCCTTGCCGATCAGCCGGTCGAGATCCTGCTCTACAGCCCCTTCGCCGTCGTGCTGGTGCTGGTCAGCTACCTTCTGCCCTTCACCATCCTGCCGCTCTATGGCGCGCTCAGGGCCATCGAGCCCACGACCCTCGATGCCGCCCGCGATCTCGGCGCCTCGCCGGCACGGATGTTGTGGGACGCCATCCTGCCGCGCTGCATCCCGGCCATGCTCACGGCCTTCAGCCTCTCCTTCCTGGTATCGGCGGGCGACTATGTGACGCCGCGGCTGGTCGGGGGAACGCGCAGCCTGATGATGGGCAATTTCATCGAAAGCCAGTTCGGCCTGCGCATGAACATTCCCTTGGGCGCCGCCATGACCTATTCGACGATGGTCACCTCGCTCGCCATCATCATCGTCGTCTGGCTGGTCTTGCGCGCCGCGCTGAGGCCCAAATGACCGCGCTCGCCCGCCATGGCTTGAACCTCGCCGCCGGCCTGGCGCTGCTGTTCATGCTGGCGCCGCTGCTGCTGGTCGTCGTGTTCTCGTTCGGCAGCAGCGATGTGATGACCTTTCCCATTCCCGGACTGACGGTCGACTGGTATCGCAAGCTCTTCGCCAGGACGGAATTCTGGGGCGCGCTGCGCAGCACCGCGATCGTCTCGTTGAGCGTGGCGCTGGCCGCGACCGTCATCGGCTCGATGGCCGCCGTCGTCATCTCGCGCATGCGGCCTAAGCCCGCCGCCGCCAGCACATTGCTGTTCGGGCTGCCGATGATGATGCCGCCGCTCGTCCTGGCGCTCGCTTTGCTGTCGGCCTTCGCCGTGGCGGGCGTGAAGCTCAGCCTCCTCACCGTGATCCTGGCGCATCTCACCTTCACCATGCCCTTCGTGATCCTGATCGTCGCGGCGCGGCTGCGCGACTTCGACTACACGGTGCTGGACAGCGCCCGCGATCTCGGCGCCTCGCCGCTCACCACCTTCCTGACGGTCACATTCCCCATCATCCGTCCGACGCTCCTCGGCGCGGCGCTGATGTCCATGGCGCTGTCGCTCGACGATTTCGTCATCACCTTCTTCATGCTGGGCGGCGGCAACACTTTGCCGACGCTGGTCTGGGGCATGCTGCGCACCGGACTCGACCCCTCGATCAACGCGCTCGGCACGCTCATTCTCGCCTTCACGCTCGGAACATCGGCCATCGCTCTGTGGCTGACGCGGTTCCGCGGATGAGCGGCATCCGCCATCTGCGCATCGAGCCCGTGCCGGCGGAACGAAGTCCGGTTGCGCCGGCGCAGAGCGTGACCGTCGACGCCGCTTTGCTGGCCTCGGTTGTCGCTGCCCTTGGCGGCGAAGATTTTTACGCCGCGCTGCGCGCTTTCATCAACGGCATCGTGCGGATCGACAATTGCGTGGCCCTGGTCTTCGACCGTCAGGGCCCGCCGCTCATCCTGCATCAATGGTCGCCGCAGCAGCCCAATTATTTTCAGATGCTGTACAGCCAGGGCGCCTACACGCTGGATCCGTTCTACCGCGCGAGCCTCGATGAGCGCCGCGACGGCGTGATGCTGCTCAAAGACATAGCGCCCGACGGCTTTGGCGAGTCGGATTTCTACAAGGCCTATTACGAGAAGGTGAACATGATCGACGAGATCGGCCTTCTGTGCCCGGTCGACGAGCAGCGCACCATGCATCTCTCCCTCGGCCGCCGCTGCAACTCATGCATCTATGCCGCCGATGATCTTGCCCATGTGAAGCGGCTCCGGCCGCTGCTCTCCACCCTGCTGCTGAAGCAATATCATTTGCAGGACGCGGGGCGTGATGCCGCCGGACATCAGGCGCCCGAGCATGCGGGACAATGGCTGAAACCGTTCCACGTGACGGCCCGCGAAGCGGAAATCGCCGACATGATCCTGCGCGGCCATTCGAATGCCTCGATGGGCGTGATCCTGGCCATCAGCGCCGAAACCGTGAAAGTGCACCGCAAGAACCTCTACGCCAAGATGCGGATCTCTTCGCAGGCGGAGCTGTTCCAACTGTTCATCAGCCATATTTTGCCGCAGCGGGCCGGTCAGCCTCTCGCCTGACCGCGGGATGGCTGCACGGACCGCCGGCATGGACGTCCAGGCTGCCGGCCTCGAGATCGAGCACAACGGTGGACAACGTCTCATATTGCATCGGCGGCGCCTCGGCGGGATCGTGATGGCAGCAAACCGCGGCACCCTTGCCGGAATGGCTGGCCATGGCCGCGAGCACCGTCCGCGCATTCACCTCCGCGAGCGCCGCCATCCGGCGCGTCAGCAGATCGTGGCGCAACAGCGTGTCCGGAAAGGATTTCGGCTCGGTGTCGGAGGCGTCAAGTCCCGGCGCCAGGAAATGGTTGGTGTGGACGAGGAAGCCATTGGCCTGCGGCAGGACGAAGCCCGGGCCGCCGGGATGGAGCTCGACCGTCATCGCCGCCGCCACGTCATGCTCGAGCGACACGAGGTTGATGGAGCTCGACGCCGACACATCGGCGCCCGCCGCGAGCTGGGCCGCACGGGTGATGGTGGCGGCGGAATCGAGGACCTGCCGCGCCACCACATGCACCGGCACGCCGATGCGCTTGCCGTCATCCGCATGGTGAAGGATGGTGAAGAGCACGCCCAGCCCGCGCGTATTGAGGCCGGTCTTTCCGACGATGCCATATTCGGTCATGGTCTTGGTCACGCTGCCATCGGCGAGCGGGATTTCCCAGACCAGCCAGGAGTCCTTCAAGGCATAATACCAGTCCCAGGTCTGGACGGCCGTCGGCGCGCGGCCGTCCACCGGCGCATGAATCACGGACGAGCATTCGCCGCGGGTTCCGGCCTTCAGAAAGGCCAGGATCTCGGTGCGCGCATTCAGCATGCCGATGAGCGCCGGATCGACGCCGGTGCCTTCGGCCATGCCCTGCATTTCTTCATATAGAGCGGGAGCGAAGGCTTGCGTGGCCGCAAGCGCAGCACTACCGGCGCTTTCCATGTCGAAGCTGCCACCCGCCTGGCGCTCGAACATCTCCTGATAGATGCCGATATTGGTGCGGATCCTGTCGGCATGGGCGGCGCCGAATTCCAATCCCCGCGCATGCGCATCGGTGGCCGTCGAGCGGAAATGCCGGATCATAGGCGGTCCCGTCCGCAGGCGGACTGCGCTTGCGGCGCGCCGGAGGCCTTCCACTTGTCCAGCGGATTGGCTTTGCGCCAGCCCTGCGCATAGGCGAGCATGGTGGTGAACTTCACATCGCGCGCGCGCTTGAACTTGTTGATCAGGCGCTCGAGCATCATCAGGCGATGCCCGCGCCCGATCACTTGCGGATGCATGGTGAGGCTGAACAATCCGCCTTTGACGTTCTTGCGGGCGTAGGTGAATTCATCCGTCCAGATTTCCTCGACCTTGCTCGATGCCGACAGGCCGTAAGTATCCTTGTCGACGAATTCGAAATGCGGGAAATCGTCCAGGAGCCAGGTGACGGGCAGCTCGACCAGATCGACATTGGGTCCGAATCTGTAGGGCGAGACACTGTCGAAGCCGTCATCGATGCGGGCATAATAGGGTGTGAAGTCGGCGCCCATCAGGCTCGAATCATAGACGAAGCCGTAATCGAGGAGGATCTTGATGGTGCGATCCGAGAAATCCCAGGAGGGTGACCGGTAGCCTTTCGGCGTCACCCCGGCTGCCTTTTTGAGACATTCGAGACCCTTCTCGATATTGAAGCGCTCGCCGGCTTCGTCGAAATCGGCCGGATTTTCGTGGACCCAGCCGTGATGGGCGATCTCATGGCCCTCGGCGTCGATCTTCTTGACGATATCGGGATAGGCGAGCGCCGTGTGGCCGGGAATGCAGAAGGTCGCCTTGATCCGGTGCTTCTTGAGGAGGCTCAGAATGCGCGGCACGGCGATGGCGCCGAACTCGCCGCGCGAGATCATCGACGGGTTGCGGCTCTTATAGGAGCCGAGCCAGACCGACATGGCGTCGAAATCGAAGGTGAGAGCGCAATTGAGGGTCATCACCGCCTCCAATCAGGTGGAATAGTCCGGGTCGGTGGTGATGTGCTCCTTGAGGATGATCCACTTGCCGTCGCGCCGCTCCAGCGGGAAGGTGCAGTACTGGCGCAGTTTGTGCACTTGGCCGTTGGCCATCTCGCCGCCGCCGCGCAGGATGAAGGAGGCGCAGGCGATATTGCCGTCCACCCAGATCTGGACGCTGTCTTCCTCGGCCTTGATGGCCCACTGTTTCATGTATTGCTTGACCATGTCGCCCCAGATCGTCTTGTAGTCCTTGTGGCCGTAAAGCAGAGACAGCTGGCCGCCATAGTCGTCAATGACCATCGCGTCCTTGTCGAGGACGCGCTCGAATTTCTCGATGCTCCAGGGCTGATCGCCGAAAGTCCACGCATCGAGCCACGCATCGATCGCCGCCCGCACACCTGCAACATCCTTGCCCGTCATGTCCTTCCTCCTTTTTCCGGCTCGTTTTCGCGGTGATCCTAGTCGGCAGGACAGCGCAGGAAATACCCCGGCAAGGGTAGGAAAGGAGGTCGCGCATCAGATGTGCACGCGGCCCCGGCGCGGTGCTGCCGCACGTCCTGAACGCCGCCAGCGTCTCGATCATTTCGATACATGACCTAACGTCAGGCTTGTGATACAGTGCTTTGGAGGCCGGCATCGGGCTGGCACCACGGAAGGGACAGCTCATGTGCGGCAATTGCAAGAATAACGGGATCGGTCGAAGGGATGTGCTGACGCTCGGCGCGGCGAGCATTGTCGCGCTCGGGCTTGGCGGCGTATCGGGACCGGCACGCGCCGCCGACGGCGCGCCGACCGCGCTGTCTCCCGACGAGGCCTTCGCCGCCCTGAAATCAGGCAACGAACGCTATGTCGGCAATCCGGAGCTCTGCTCGGTCGATCTGGCGAAGCAGCGCACGGCAGTGGCCGGGCACCAGGCACCCTGGGCGACGATCATCAGCTGTGCTGACAGTCGTGTGCCGCCGGAGCTGATCTTCGGCGGTCGCGGCGTCGGCGAGCTCTTCATCGCGCGCAACGCCGGCAATCTCGTCGACACCGCGACCCTTGGCACGGTCGAATATGGCGCTGCCGTGCTCGGCTCGCCGCTGATCGTCGTCTTGGCCCACACCAGTTGCGGAGCGGTGAAGGCAGCGTGCGACGTCATCAAGAAGAATGCAACCTATCCCGGCGCCATCGGCCCGATGATCGATCCCATTCTGCCGGCGGCACTTGCGGTGCAGAAAGACTCTGGCGACTTCGTCGACAACGCCGCCAAAGAGAGCGCCAGACGGACCGCCGGGCGGCTTACTGCCGCGAGCAGCGTACTTTCAGGCCTTGCCGGTGCCGGCAAGCTGAAAATCGTTTCGGCGATCTACGACCTGCAGACAGGCGCCGTCAGCTATCTAAACGGCGCCTGAATCCTCATAGCCGCTGACGATGTGGACGATGCCGGCGGGATTGGCGATCCAATAGCCGTCGAAATTTTCAGGCAGCGCCTCGATCGCATCGCAGCGCACGACATCTTGCGCCGCGAGATGCCGGGCCGCTTTCTTCGTGTCGCTGGTGCCGATGTCGAGCCAGAGCTCGGCATGGGACGTCTTGGCGCAGCGGTCGAGCCACAGGCGGATCGGACCGTAATCCACCGCATGCGAATTCTCCGACGTCTGCGTGACCTCGAGGCCGAGCGTGTCGCGGTAGAATTTGATCGTCGCTTCATATTGATGCGGCGGCAGCTTCATGGCGATGTTGCGGCCACCGCGGAATTTGGGAGACGTGTCGGGCATTTTGCGCTGCTCCTGCTCATGATTGCTGTTGTCGATGACGGTGCCGTCATAATTCATGACTGATCATCCTTGCTGCGCGGATCCGGCTGCCTAAGGGCTTCCTCGAGCGCATCGAGCCTTGAGCGCCAGAAGTCACGGATGGATTTGAGCCAGCTTTCGACGTCGCTCAGCCCTTGCGCATTGAGCGAATAGATGCGCCGCTGGCCCTCCACGCGCACATCGACGAGCCGCGCTTGCTTGAGCGCCTTCAAATGCTGCGACACCGCCGGCGCCGTCATCCGGAAATTCTCCGCCAGCGCGCCGGCGGAAAGCTCGCGCTCCGCCAGGAGGCCGATGATGCGCCGGCGCGTGGGGTCGGAAATGGCCGTGAAACTATCCATGGCCATATAATGTAGTTATCACTTAAATAAGTCAAGTCTTAAGTATTTAATTTCAAATATGCTTTTGAAAAAGAACATGAATTTTAGATCTTCGGCCTGGACTTCTTTTCGGTAAGCCAACCACCGACGGCCTTCTCATAGGCGAGCGCCGCCTTGAACACGGTGGCATCGTCGAAGGTCCGCCCGACGATCTGGATGCCGGTCGGGACCCCGCTCGCGGCAAAGCCCGAAGGCACCGACATCACCGGGCAATTATGCAGCATGTTGAACTGATGGGTCATGACCCATCCATATTCGCCGTCGACCTTGACGCCGTTGATGCTGAAATCGGGATCCCAGGGATCATGGTCGGCATGCACGGCGGGAAGGTTGAGCGTCGGGCAGATGAAGACGTCATGTTCCGCGAGCACCGGGCCCAATGTCTCATACATGCGATGCGCCTCGGCCCACGCCTTGTGCACGTCGTCGATGCCCGTCTTCTCGACGGCGTCCGCCATCTTGAGCGCATAGTCGGTCATGAGATGGCCATGCGTCTTCTTCCACCACACCGTCTGGCGGCCGAACTCCATCGTATTGTACCAATGCAGTGCATGTGTCTCGACATCGCCGGTCCAGCCGAGCGTGACCTCGCTCACCTTTGAGCCGAGCGCGCGGAAGCGGTCGAGTGCCGCAGCTGTGTTCTTGCGCACATCGGGATCGACATTCACATAGCCGAAATCGATCGACCACGCGATCTTGAGCCCTCTGAGCGACCCTGGCCGTTCCGGCAGCGTGACCACATCGCGCAAGGAATCATGATCGAGCGGATGGGGCCCTGAGGTGACCGACTGCATCAGCGCCGCATCGCCCACCGCGCGCGTCATCGGCCCGCAGTGATTGTAGCGGTCGAAGCAGTTGGGCGGGCCGTCCGGATTGCGCCCATGCGGCGGCTTGAAGCCGACGACGCCGCAGGCGGACGCCGGGATGCGGATCGACCCGCCGATATCGGTCCCCGTTGCCAGCGTCGTGAGGCCGGCAGCGAGTGCGGCACCCGATCCGCCGGACGAGCCGCCGGGCCCATAATCGATATTGAAGGGATTATGCGTCGTGCCCCAGGCGCGCGAATGGCAGGCGCCGGAAAGGCAGAATTCGGGTGTCGTGGTGCGCGCATGGATGATGGCGCCCGCTTGCGTCAGCCTCTCGATCATCGGATCGGAATGATCGTCGATATTGTCGATGAAGATGAGCGAGCCGTGGGTCGTGCGCTTGCCCTTCACGCGCTGCGCGTCCTTCACCGCGAGGACGATGCCTTCGAGCGGCCGCGGCGCGCCGGATCTTTTCGCATAGACCGCTTCCGCCGCCTTGGCTTGCTCGAGCGCCTCCTCGAAATAGCGGTCGGTAAAGCAGTTGATCGACGGATTGACCTTTTCGCTGCGCGCGATCTGGGCCTTCAGGATCTCGAGCGGCGAGACCTTGCGGGCACGGAAGAGCTTCAGCGCCTCCTTGGCGGACAGATAGCACAGATCCTCATCAGTCATGGACAAACCTCAGGCGGGCGGTTAGAGCATCGGACCGAAAAATCCATGGCCGCCCCTCGAGGCGGCCATCCAGTTACTATCTGACTCAAACGAGGGAAAGAAGTCCATGGGTGACAGGCTGAAGGGCAAGACGGCTCTGGTGACATCGGCGGCGCAGGGCATTGGCCGCTCGGCGGCGGTCGCCATGGCGCGCGAAGGGGCGAAGGTCTATGCCACCGACATCCGTGAAGATCTGCTCGCCGCTCTCGCCAAGGAAAATCCCGGCATCGAGGCCTTCACGCTCGATGTCCTGAACCCCGCGGCAATCGCCGCGGCGGCAAAGCGCGCGCCGGACGTGGATGTCCTCTTCAACTGCTCGGGCTTCGTCCATCACGGCACCATTCTCGATTGCGACGAGAAGTCCTGGGATTTCTCCTTCGATCTCAACACCAAGGCGCATTACCGGATGATCAGGGCGTTCCTCCCCGCCATGCTGGAAAAGGGCAAGGGCGCCATCATCAACATGTCCTCCGTCGCGTCCTCGATCAAGGGCGTGCCCAACCGTTTCGTCTACGGCGCCACCAAGGCTGCGATCATTGGCCTCACCAAGGCGCTCGCCGCCGATTTCGTGGGCAAGGGCATCAGGTGCAATGCCATTTGCCCGGGAACGGTCGACACCCCCTCGCTCAATGACCGCATGCGCCAGCAGGGCGATTACGAGAAGGCTCGCCAGGCCTTCATCGCCCGCCAGCCCATGGGCCGCCTGGCGAGCCCCGAGGAAATTGCCGCTCTCGTCATCTATCTCGCGAGCGATGAGGCCGCCTTCGTGACCGGACAGACCTTCGTCATCGACGGCGGCTGGGCCATCTAAGGGTAGCGTGATCAGGAAAAGTGGGTACCGGTTTTCCGTCCGATCACGCGCCAAACATGAGATCGTTAACGCGTGTCCTTTCGCTCCGGGCGACGGAAAGATTCGCCGATGCCACATCCCAGTTGGCAAGCTTCCACATTCCCCCTAGGATGGATGCAATAAGAATAAGGACATGATCAGGGGAGTTGTGATTGGGTAGGGCCGAGTCTGGGGAACGGCGCAGTGCCATTGAGGCATTGGCTGTCAGCAAGGTTTTCGGCAATGGTGATGATGCGGTCAAAGCGCTCGACAATGTGTCGGTCACCATTCGCGAAAATGAGTTCTTCACGCTTCTGGGCCCTTCCGGCTGCGGCAAGACCACCCTCCTCCGCCTGATCGCCGGCTTCGATTTTCCGACCGAAGGCGAGATCCGTCTCTATGGCGAGGACATCGCGCCGCTGCCGCCCTTCAAGCGCCCGGTCAACACCGTCTTCCAGAATTACGCTCTGTTCCCGCACATGACCGTCGCCCAGAATATCGGCTTCGGTCTTGAAATGCTGGGCAAGCCGCGCCCTGAGATCGATGCGCGCATCGCCGAGATGCTGAAGCTCGTGCGCATGGAGGAGTTGCGCAACCGCCGCACCAGCCAGATCTCCGGCGGCCAGCAGCAGCGCGTGGCGCTTGCCCGCGCTTTGGCGCCCAGGCCCAAGGTGCTGCTCCTCGACGAGCCACTTTCGGCGCTTGATTTCAAATTGCGCAAGGACATGCAGATCGAGCTCAAGCGGCTGCAGCATGAGACCGGCATCACCTTCATCTTCGTGACCCACGATCAGGAAGAAGCGCTCACCATGTCGGACCGCATCGCGGTCATGTCCAATGGACGCATCCTGCAAGTGGGCTCGCCGCGCGACATCTATGACCGGCCGGCCGAGCGTTTCGTCGCCAATTTCATCGGCGACACGAACTTCCTCGAAGGCGACGTCAAGTCGCTCAGCCATGGCAAGGCGCGCGTGGCGCTTCTGGCGGGGGCTGAGGTCGATGCCGGCATTTCCGCAGGGACGAAGCCTGAAGGCCGCGTCACCATCGTGGTCAGGCCCGAGCATGCGGCACTCCAGGCCAGGCCCGACGCCAATGCGCTGAAAGGCACGCTCGAGAATATCGTCTATTTCGGCACCGACACGCATTTCCATGTCAAGCTCGCGGCGGGTCCGCATTTCATCATCCGCCAGCAGAACCGGCATGGCGTGACGGAGGATTTCAGGACCGGCATGCCGGTCGGCGTCGAGATCGGCGAGAACGCGGCCCAGGTGCTGAAGGACTGATCATGATCCAGGAACGTCCGCCGCCCGTCTCCCGCGCCGCTCAAGTCGCCGCCGACGCTGACCGGCGCGAAGTCCGCAATCGCTGGTACCTCGCCTCTCCCGCCCTCCTCATCATCCTTTTCGCCGCCACTGGCCCACTCGTCATCGTCCTGATCTATTCCTTCCTGACGCCTGCCGATTATGGCGGCGTGGTGTGGAAGCCCTCGGGCCAAGCCTGGTTCCAGGTGTTGTTCCAGAAGGACATTTTCGACGACACGACGACCTTCGCCGATGCGCATCTCTCGATCCTCTGGCGCTCGGTGAAGCTCTCTCTCCTCACCACCATCATGGCGCTGATCTTCGGCTTTCCGACCGCCTATTTCATCGCCACGCGCTCGGAAAAGGCGCGCGACATCTGGCTCTTCCTCATCACCATCCCCTTCTGGACCAACCTCCTGATCCGCACCTTCGCGGTCCAGGAAGTCATCCGCAACGAGGGCATATTCAACACGATCCTCCTGAAGCTCGGCATCATCTCGAGCCCGATCCAGATCATGTTCACCGATGTCGCCATCATGCTGGGCATGCTCTATGTCTATTTGCCGCTCATGGTGCTGCCGCTCTATGCCAGCATGGAGAAGCTCGATTTCCGCCTGGTCGAGGCCGGCTACGATCTCTATGCCAACCGCTTCCAGGTGCTGCGCCGGGTCATCATCCCCCTGGTCAAGCCCGGCATCATCGCGGGCTCGATCCTCGTCTTCATTCCCTCGCTCGGTGCCTATGTGACGCCGCGCGTCTTGGGCGGCGGCAAGAACATGATGCTGGGCAATCTGATAGAGCTGCAATTCGGCCAGGGCCGCAACTGGCCCCTGGGTGCGGCACTCTCGATCACCTTGATGGCCATCGTGATGATCGCCCTTATGGTCTATGTCCGCTATGCGACCCGCGGAGACGTGCGCCATGGGTAGAGCATCGGCCCAGAAAGTTCATGGCCGGGTTAAACCCGGCCATCCCATGGCTTTCGGGCAAGCCGATGCGAAAAAGCCAAGCCTGGCGAAAATCGGCGGCACGTTCTCGGTCAAGCGGCAGACCGGCTTCGGCACCATCGCCCTCTTCTGTTTTGTCCTGCTCTATCTGCCGATCGCGACCCTCGTGGTCTATTCCTTCAATGCCGGCCCTTCCATCGCGGTCTGGGAGGGCTTTTCCTGGCGCTGGTATGTCGCGGCCTGGAACAATGCCCAGATCGTCGAGGCCTCGACCCGCTCTTTCATCATCGCGAGCTGTGCCGCCGTCATCTCGACCATCGCCGCCACGATGGCGGGCCTCGCCACGACCCGCACCAGGCCCTATCGCGGCCTCAACTTCATCTATGGCTTCATCAACCAGCCCTTGATGGTGCCGGAGATCGTCACCGGCATTGCGCTCCTGATCTTCTTCGCCATGGTCAAGATCTGGACCGGCTATACGGGTCTCGGCTATCTCATCATCGCGCACACGGCCTTCTGCATTCCCTTCGCCTATTTGCCGATCCGCGCCCGGCTCGAGAATATGGACCTGACGCTCGAGCGCGCCGCCGCCGACCTCTATGCGACACCGTGGATGACGTTCCGGCGGGTGACCTTGCCCTTGATGTGGCCCGGCATCATCGCCGGCCTGATGCTGGCCTTCGTCATCTCGCTCGACGATGTCGTCATCACCGAGCTCGTCAAGTCGGGCGGCCAGGACACGCTGCCCACTTATATGCTGGGCCAGCTCCGCCGAGTCGTGACGCCGGAGATCAACGCCATATCGAGCGTATTCCTGCTGATTTCCATCGTCATCGTCACCTTGTTCTTCTTCCTCAACCGAAGGCAGGCGTGAACGGCATCATGGCTTCGCCATTGACCGATCTTGCAAGATGCGCCGGGTTCCCTCGGGAACTGCGTGACGGCCGGTGCATCTGGACGGGTAACATCAAATGAGCGCAGACTGATATCTGATTTCGGTGCCGCGATAGGCGGCACCGGGTTTGGCATTGAGGGCAAGACAAGTCGAAATACCAGGGAGAATAGGAAATGATCGCAAAACTGAAATACGGGATGATCGGCATGGCCATGGCGGCCATGACCGTGCCCGCCCTCGCTGAGGGCGAGCTCCATATCTACAATTGGGGCAACTACACCAATCCGGAGCTGATCAAGAAATTCGAGGAGACCTACAAGGTCAAGGTCACGGTGACCGACTATGATTCCAACGACACGGCGCTGGCCAAGATCCGCGCCGGCGGCCATGGCTTCGACATCGTCGTGCCGTCGGCGAATTTCATGCCGGTCTGGATCAAGGAGGGATTGCTCATCGAGACCCGTCCGGACCAGATGGAGAACTTCAAGAATGTCGAGGACCGCTGGGTGAATGTCGATTGGGATCCGGGTCGCCGCTATTCCGTGCCCTGGCAATGGGGCTCGACCGGCATCGTCGTCGACACGTCCCTCTATAAGGGCGATATCAATACGGCGAAAGTCATTCTCGATCCGCCGCCCGAGCTTGCCGGAAAGATCGATGTGGCGCCCGAGATGAACGACGTCATGGCGCTCACCATCTGGTATCTGGGCGGCGAATGGTGCACGGCCGACAAGGAGCTCCTCAAGAAGGTTCGCGACACGCTGGTCAATGCCAAGAAAAGCTGGATCGCGATGGACTACAGCATAATCGATAAATTCGCGAGCCGCGACTATGGCGCCGCCTATTACTGGAACGGAGCCGCCTTGCGCTCCAGGATGCAGAACAAGGATGTGCGTTTTGGCTATCCCAAGGACGGCTATCCCTTGTTCATGGACAGTGTCGCGGTGCTGAAAGACGCCAAGAATGTCGAGAACGCCAAGCTCTTCCAGAACTTCATCATGGATCCGCAGAACGCGGCCCTGATCTCGGCTTTCGCCAACTACGCGAATGGCATCAAGGGCTCCGATCAATACATGCCGGCGCACATGAAGGGCGCGCCGGAAGTCGAGATCCCGGCCGAGTTCGTCGACAAGGGACGTTTCTTCAAACTCTGCGAGCCGGAAGTGACCGAGATCTATTCCAAGATCTGGACCGAGTTGCTCAAATAAGAAGCAGGAATGCATCCCGGCAGGAGCCTGCCGGGATGCTCTTTGAAATGCGACAACAATAACTGGGAGAGGAAACATGACACCGAAGCTGAAATATGCCGCCATGGCTCTCGCCATGACGGCCTTCGCCGTGCCGGCCTCGGCCGAGGGCGAGCTCAACATCTACAATTGGGGCAACTATACCAATCCGGACTTGATCAAGAAATTCGAGGAAACCCATAAGGTCAAGGTTACGGTCACCGATTATGACTCGAACGACACGGCGCTCGCCAAGATCAAGGCCGGCGGCCATGGCTTCGACATCGTGGTGCCGTCCGGCAATTACGTGCCGATCTGGATCAATGAGGGCCTGTTGCTCGAGACGCGCCCCGACCAGATGGAGAATTTCAAGCATATCGAGGACCGCTGGGTGAATGTCGACTATGACAAGGGCCGCCACTACACCGTGCCCTGGCAGTGGGGCACGCTCGGTATCGGCGTCAATACCGATGTCTATAAGGGCGACATCAATACCTGGGGCGTCCTTTTCAACGTTCCGGCCGAGCTCAAAGGCAAGCTCAATCTCGTTCCCGAAATGAACGACGTCATCTATGCGGCGATCAAATACAATGGCGGCACGCTGTGCACCGGCGACAAGGAGATTCTCAAGAAGGTGCGCGACACGCTGGTCGCCGCCAAGCCCGACTGGATGTCGATGGAATATTCGACCATCGAGAAGATGGTGAACGGCGATTTCGCCGCGACTCTCGACTGGAACGGCTCGGTGCTGCGCCAGCGCCTGCAGAACAAGAAGATCCATTACGGCTATCCCAAGGAAGGTTATATCGTGTGGATGGACAATGTCGCGGTGCTGAAGGACGCCAAGAATGCGGAGAATGCCAAGCTGTTCCAGAACTTCATCATGGCGCCGGAAAATGCCGCTCTGATCTCGGCTTTCGCGCGCTATGCCAATGGCATCAAGGGCTCGGATGAATTCATGCCGGCCGACATGAAGGACGCACCGGAGGTGAACATCCCGGCGGAGTTTCTCGCCGCCGGCGAAATCTCCATGACCTGCCCGCCTGAGGTGCAGCAGCTCTATACGGCGATCTGGACTGACCTGACGAAATAAGGCATCACCAACCCCGGCGGGAATCGACCCGCCGGGGGATCCATCAGAAATCATGACATCCTATAAGAATTCCGAGCCGCGCCCTCAAATCATGCGCGGCAGCCCTCCCCAGTTGCGCGTTCCTTTTGCGGATTGGGACCGCCCGCCCTGGAATCGCTGGTCGTTCCAGCATGTGCGCGAGATCCTTCCCACGGCTGAAGTCTGGCGCGGCACCGGGCCTGAATCGGTTTTCCCGCAAGTGCCGCAGGATCTGGGCGGCATCGGCTTCGAGCGCCTGGGTGGTGTCCCCACCACGGTCGAGGCATTCCTCGACGACAGCTACACTGATGGCCTCATCGTGCTGCATAAGGGCCGCATCCTATGGGAGCGTTATTTCAACGGCATGACCGAGCGCACGCTTCACCTTTCGCAGTCCATGGCGAAGTCGGTGACCGGTGCGGCGGCGGGTTGTCTTGTGGCCCTTGGCGTGCTCGACCCTCGTGCCCTGGTCACGCATTATCTGCCCGAGCTCGCCCAGACCGCTTATGCGGGTGCGACGCTGCAGCAGGTCCTCGACATGACCACCGGTGTCCGCTTCAGCGAGGAATATACCGATCCCTATTCCGATGTCGGCAAGGTCGATGTGGCATCCGGCTGGAAGCCGGCGCCCGCCGGCGCCGAAGGCTTCCCCGGCCATGTGTGGGAGCTCATTCTCTCGCTTAACTTCCGCGAGCGGCCGCATGGCGAGCGCTTCGTCTATCGCTCGATCGAGACCGATGTGCTCGCCTTCTGCATGGAGCGCGCCACCGGGAAGCGCCTGCCGCAGCTCATATCGGAGCTTCTATGGCAGCCTATGGGGGCTGCGGAAAGCGCCTGTTTCACCGTCGATCGCGCCGGCTATGCGCTGGCCGAGGGCGGCCTCAACGCCAGCTTGCGCGACTATGCCCGCTTCGGCTCGCTCTATCTCGATGACGGTGTGTTCAATGGCCGCCAGATCGTGCCCGCGGCCTGGATCAAGGCGACGCAGACTGGCGACAACACGCGGTTCGGCGAGCCTTATACGCTCACCACGCCCAATGGCGCTTATCGCAATCAATTCTGGATCGAGGATGTGTCCCGCCCCGTGATCCTGTGCCGCGGCGTCTTCGGCCAGTTCATCCACATAGATACGAGCCGCGATCTGGTGATGGTGAAATTGTCGAGCTGGCCGGATTTCCTCAATATCGAGCTCGGCATCGACACGCTGCGCATGTTCCATGCGCTGGCGAATGAGATCACGTAAAAAATCAAAAAAGCGTGATGGCCTGGATTCAGGTCATCGCGCTTTTTGAGGAAACCAATTTTCGGTTCGATGATTGACTGAGTAAGACTGTGCCGCCCTTTGGCGGAACGCGGGAATTTTAGTTGAGTACGGCGACCTGTACTTTGGCGACGCCGGAATTGTGAAGGCCAACGGCCTTCGCAGCGCCATAAGCGAGATCGATGATCCGGCCCCTGATGAATGGGCCGCGATCATTGATGCGAACGACGATTGAGCGGCCAGTCTTGAGATTGGTTACGCGGACAAGCGTGCCGAATTTGAGAAAACGATGCGCGGCAGTGAAGCCGTTTGGATTGAATTTTTCGCCATTGGCCGTCAGACGGCCGGATTTGTAATAGGAGGCCATGCCGGTTTGCGCTCCGGCAGGCGCGGAAGAATGAAGAATAAAAGGCAATAGAAAGGCACACATAGAGAGAGCAGCGAGGATTCGCTTCATATCTATCCCCTCGAGTTGTTTTGATTGAGGAGTCCCCTAGGGAACGTATGAGGCGAGAATGTGTTCCCTCATGACGCCGCGTAAGTCATGCCTTCGAGGGAGATTTCCGGCTTTTTTCCGGAGATGAGATCGGCGGTGATACGTGCCGCGCCGTGACTCATGGTCCAACCCATATGACCTTGCCCGGTATTGAACCAGAGATTCTTGTAGCGGCCTTGTCCGAGGATCGGCGTTCCTTCCGGCGTCATCGGCCTGAGGCCTGCCCAATATTCTGAAGCCTGCCAGTCGGCGCCATGCGGGAAGAGCTCGCGCATCACGTGAAGCATGGTGCGGAAATCCTCCGGACTGTGGTTGCGCGCATAGCCTGAAAATTCGGCCGTCGCCGTCGCGCGCACGCGGTCGCCATAGGGCGCATAGGCCACGAGATTTTCTTCATCGATGCCGCCGATGCCCGGCGGATTATTGCGGCCGGCGACGGGTGCGGTGATCGAATAGCCTTTCACCGGATAGATCGGCAGGTGTGCGCCGAGTTGGCGCGCCAGATGCGGCGAATAGATGCCGAGCGAGAGGACGATCACATCGGCCGTTTCCTTGCCCTTGTCGGTCACCACCGCCGTGATCCGCTCGCCATCAGCGTCGAAGCCCGTCACCTGAGTGCCGAATTTGAACGTGACGCCCCGTGTCATGAGCCATTTCGCCATATTGCGCGCGAACAGCCGGCAATCGCCGCTCTCGTCATTGGGCGCATAGAGGGCACCGGCGAATTTGCCCTTGACCTCGGCGAGCGCCGCGTCCTTGCCGGCGATCGCGTCACGATCGAGCACATCGATGACGCAGCCCTCTTTGCGCAGGGTATCCGCCTTGGCCGCAGCACCATCGAGCGCCTTTTGGCTGCGATAGAGATAGAGAAGCCCGTCCTTGCGCCCGTCATAGGCAATGGGCGCCCGCGCTAGCGTGTCGTGAAACACGCCGAGCGAATAGGCGCAGAGCCGCGCCTTGCGCTGCGTATTGAGGGCGGCGCGTTCCGCCGTGCATTGGCGCCAGAATTTCCACATCCAGCTCCAGAATTTGGGATCGAGCGTGGGGCGGAAGCGCAAGGCCTGGTCATTGCGCCACAGCGAGCGCAGCAGGATGCCGGGGGCGGCCGGCGACGACCAGGCATAGGCATGGGCGGGGGCGAACAGCCCGGCATTGCCATAGGAGGTGAAGGAGGCGGGAAGCTCCTCGCGATCGATCACGGTCACCTCATGGCCGTCGCGATTCAACTCATAGGCGGTCGTCACCCCGACAATGCCCGCTCCCAGGACCAGCGCTTTCATTGCTATTCACTTCTCCTTATGCCGGGCCAGTGGTAGGCGAGTTCCACGTCCTGAACAACACACAAGAACACATGCCGAATACCACCCATCCGGATGCCTTTCATTTCGACCGCCCCGTCGCAAGCTATTGGGAAGCGACCGCCAAACCCCTGGATATCGCGATCCCGCCTCTCTCGGGCGATGCCCAATGCGATGTCGCCGTCATCGGCGCCGGCTATACGGGCCTCAACGCCGCTTTGCGGCTCAGACGCGACTATGGGGTAGATGTCCGCGTGCTGGAGGCGGGCGAGCCCGGCTGGGGCGCCTCCGGCCGCAATGGCGGCTTCTCCTGCATCGGCTGCCACAAGCGCAGCTATGGCTCGCTGATCAAGTCCTATGGTCTCGACGACACGCGCCGCTTCTATGGCGCGATGAAGAATGCCGTCGCCTTTGTGGCGGAGCTCTGCCGGACGCACGACATCGACGCCTGGATCCATGGGGGCGGCGAGATCTCGCTGGCACATCTGCCGAACCGCTGGACCGAGCTCGAGGAAGAGCGCGACTTCATGGCCCGTCTCTTCGGCGAGAAGCTCGAGCTTCTCACTGCCGATGAGTTGAAGGCGAAGGGGTTGTGGGCGCCGCATTTCCATGGCGGCATCAGGGGCGATGTGGGCTTCAGCATCCATCCGCTCAACTATGTGCGCGGCCTCGCGCGCGCCGCCGCCGCGGCCGGGGTGAGGATCCACGGGCGCTCGCGTGTCACGCGCTGGGAGGAAGCAGGCGGCCGGCATCGTCTTGCGACCGCGGGCGGCACGCTCTCGGCGCGCCATGTCGTCGTCGCCACCAATGGCTATACGCCGGAAGACGTTTCACCCTACACAAGAGGCCGGCTGATGCCGGCGCTCTCCAATATCATCGTCACTCGCCCCTTGAGCGAGGCCGAGCGGCGCGAGCAGGGCTGGACCTCTCGCCTCATGGCCTATGACACGCGCAATCTCCTGCATTATTTCCGGCTTCTGCCGGGCGGCGAATTCCTGTTCGGCGGCCGAGGCGGCACCGATGCGTCGGATAGGGGTGCGGCACCGATGAAGCAGCATATGATCAAGACACTGCAGGAGATGTTCCCGGTCTTCGGCAAGGCCGAGATCACGCATTTCTGGCGCGGCTTCGTCTGCCTCTCCTATGATCTCGTGCCCTATGTCGGCCCGCTCGATGATCGCAAGACAGTATGGACGGCGCTCGCCTATCACGGCAATGGCGTGGCGATGGCGAGCCATTCGGGACGGGCTCTGGCCGATCTCATTGCCGGCAAGCCCGAGCGCGCCGATCTTCCCGCGGTTCTGACCCGGCGGCTCGCACGCTTTCCCTTACCCTTCCTGCGCCCGCTCTATCTCAAGGGCGCCTATCTCTGGTTCAACCATCAGGATGGTCGCTAAATTTCTACGCATCGCAATCACGATACCTCACCTGGGTGACGGCCTTGTCATCAACGCTTGCACCTTTGGCTTTCCACATTTGCCAATGGTATTGGCAGGTGAGACGTGGTATCATTATCGCCACTAATAATAATCGGCGATGCAGCCGCCTATCTAGAGCTTTCCAACTTTTCCCATTCCGCGTCGGCTTATCTATCTGATCTTCCACGTCGTTGTTGAAACTAAACAGCGCAATGAGAGGACCGGCGACGATAAGATTTCCAACAAGCGCTTTGGTTCTCTCACTACCGGCCAAGCTCCTCTTGCTTGTGTGCCAGCTGCCGGGACAACACGTGCCTTGAGTCGTAGACGTTTGCTGCTGTTCACAGCCCATCCTATGACGAGGAGTGCGCAATGAAGCTTAGGTTCTTCGCTCTGAATTCCGAAAGCGGCGCGGCAATAAGCGGCTGCCAGGTGCGAGCATGTGTTTCCATTGGCAAGAGATCCGCTGCAAGCGACAGAACGGGGAGGACCGTAAGTAGCGTATCCGCTCAGGCGAAGCAGTTGCGGTCGATTCGAACGATTTCCGGCTCCGCGATTGCGGAGCTGGTGGAAGGTCTTGTATCGACGATAGCGCAGATCGCGGAAACGGAGGGCGCACTCGTCCTCGCAACTGCGCGAACGGATCGCTGTGGCTATGGACGGATCGATCTCGACAAGGCAAGTGGCCGCGGCAAGGATTTCTTTCAGATACTCACGATAGCGGCGGCGTATTCCGACCGCATAGATCTCTATCTCGACATTGACGGTGAGCCCGCCGCGCGCCATTCGGTATTTGACGGCACTTTCCTGAAGATTATCGGAAAAATCATCCAATCGAGCCAGTATGCGGCGTCCACCGACGTCGCCACGCGCGTGCAGATCGTCGAGGACGCGATTGACGCCCGCGGAGCCGCCTACGAGCTGAGAGGCGGCGCGGATACGGTTTGCGGGCCTCAGGGCCACGTCGCCGATCCCGATGTGCTCGACTATCAATATTCGCCGCAATCGTTTGTGTCGCGCCGCGACATCATTGTCGGGGCTGACGGCTGTGAGCATTTGAATCCCGCAACGCTCCCTTTGCGCCAGTACCCGATCTACCACGTCGTGGTCCATCATCCGGAAGCGGGCGAATTGAAGCCGGCCAAGGCCGCCCTGAAAGATAAATTACCGCACAAAACGCAGGCCCTGCCGTCGGTCGACGGCAACCCGGCAAGCGATCGGGACGTGCGCTGGGGCAAGATACTCGAGTTCGACCAGACCTGGACGTCCCTGGGCCATTCGCTCGGCGAGGTGAAATACAGCCTGCCGCTTGCGCCCGGCGAAGCGGTGAAAGTCGCGATCATCGATTGGAAGCGGCAGGACGCCGCGTCACGGCTCGGAGACAACGCGTCGAACGACGAGTTGCGGCACGAGCAGTCCGTCGATCGTGATATCGACGACATCGTGAAGGGACGCGTCCGCGAGAAAACATCGGGCGAGACTTTCATGGCCGGGCTCGCTGCCGCCATTGACTTTCAGGTCCCGCAATCCGGCGTTTCGGGCGCCGTGAGGCCGGCCATCGGCTACGGCACTTCGAACACCAAGGGGAATAGAGATCTCAAGGGCGAGGCCCATCAGAATATCCATGTGGGAACGGTCCAGCGGTCGAATCTCGCACGCACCCAGAACAGCTCGGTGATCGTTCAGGCCACTCAATCGGAAAGCAACTATCTGTCGACACGGATCGTCGCGAACATGAATCGCGGCCACTCCCTGACGATCCTTTACTACGAGGTCCTGCGGCACATCGCTGTCAGGACAGCCTTCCGCCGCTCCGACCATGCCGTTCTCGTTCCCGTGGCGATGTTGACTTTCACGAAGGAGCTCGCCATGCGCTTCCGGGCACAGATCGAGCCCGTCTTGCTGGATCGGAAGTATTCCTCTGGATTTGACGCGATCGAGCGGCTCGCGGCTGGCATTGCGGATCCGGTCGTGCCGCCGCCGCCTCCTTTCGGAGGCCCGCCCACGGCAACCGGCCCGACGGCCGGGACCTCTCCCGTCATGGCGACGCGCTTCACCGTGACCTTCAAGACAGGCTGGCGCTCGACACCCAACGGACAGAGCTACAATGCTCCGGCCGACACCGCCGGCGCGGTCAGGGTCGTCGCCCGGATGTCGGATGGCACCGAAATCGAGATCGCGCGCCTCGATACCATGCCGGTCGTATACGAGAATTTCGGTTATATCTTCAACGTCGCCAGACGGGACGCTCTTAGCCTCGGCAATGTGCCCGCTTTGGCTGTTCATGGCCAGAACAACTACAAATGGACGGTCAGCTATGATGACCCCAATACCAAGGGCTTCTGTTTCGCCACCTATATAGCGGATATCTCCCCGATCGATCTGAGAAAGGTCGCGTCCTATGTCGTCTATTGGACCGGTATAAACGATCTCGATGGCTGGAATCTGCAGGACGCAACCATATCGCCCATGCTGCAGAACGGGCCCTTCACGATGGCGCGCTATCAATACCCGGGAAGCGCGGGCGAACTGTTTGGCTATGGCAGTGATGGGCGCCGCACGCTCCAGAACAACAGGGGTATTCCGCTCATCAATCTCAATGCGCTTGATGCGGCAACTCCCGCGTCACCACCTCAGACCGGCACGATTCCGCCGCCCACCGGCGGGCCGACCACTGTGTCTCAGAAAACCACTCCTCCGCCCAGCAGCCAGCAGTTGACCGACTTGCTGGTCAATCATTTGAACGCCAATCAATATTATTACAGCGCGCAAGTCTGGTTGAACATGGATGCGCGCGAGCGCCGTTTGCGGCTGGCGTCGGCCTATGAGGAGCTGCTCGGCGGCATGTCGGAGCTGCCCTTTGCGATGTCGGGCAATCATCTGGCCTTTCGTTATTCCGGCGCGCTGCCGGTCGACGCGGCCAAGATGCTGGCGGACGATCCGGAGGACACCCAGGAGCTCGAAAGCATAGTCACATTGCCCACACCTGGCATCTTCGCCGAAGCGCATCTCGGCCACTGCAACGCCGCGGAGAAGCGCGACATCACGCGATACTGGAGTGTGGACGAGCTTCCTGTATCGCTCCTCCCGAATATCGATACCCTCAAACCCGGGCATATCGGTGAGATTCCAAATCTTACGCCGGACCAGATGGCGCCAAGTCAGCTGGGAATTCAGGGCCTGCCAGAGCTGCCGGCTCCGGGCGCGGCACTCGCCAAGGCGTTCGAGCTGCTGGGCAAGCCTGATATCTTCCGTGATATGTCGGCGCGTGCGGAAGTTGCGCAGGTCATGGGCGAATTGATCAAGAGCGCGAAACCACCAGAGATCGGCGGGTCCGGATCGAAGGCGACCACCGGCAAGAGCGGCGATGACAGTCCGACCAAGCCGACGCCCAAGCCCGGAGAGGGCGAAAAGTCTGCTGCCGGCGCCTCGCTCAAAGACTATAATGTCGATGGCTTCAGCCTCGTGCCGGACATCAAAAACTTCGTCAAGGATCTGGGATTGACGGGATTTGATGCCATAGAGTTTGCCAAGGAACATGTCAGAAGGCCGACTCCCACACCCACGCCCACGCAGCCGAAACAGAGGAACATTCCCGTGACTTTGATGTTCCTAACCAATTTTGGCAAACCACATGACTGCATTTGCGACCTCAAAATCGATTGCGGCTCCAAGCGCTTGATCGCGGAGAGGATTGACACGGTCTATTCCGGCGGTTCACACAGTTATCTGGTCAACCTGCCTGTTGCACCGGATGATCAGAACTTTGCCGTGTTTATTACTAATTGTCAGTTCGCTGATCCTTTCGACATTTACACATCGCAATTTGCGGGTACTGGATTCTTCCAGATCACGAAGGACACCACATCGGTTGTCCTCAAGGTTGCAATGCTGGCGGAGAAGGAGGAGCTTGTTGTCGAGGAGAATCAGACAACACAAACAGCCCTTGGCCTCCTTGCAAATCGGAAATTCGGTGCGAATGTGGACTTTGAGAAAGTCATCAAGGTCTTGGCTGAAACAGTCGTCCAACTTGATATCAAGCGAACCTGGACGACGGCCGCCACTACGACCCGAAAGTTCAACCTCAGCAACCCTACCACAGGTCTCGAAATTGTCCTTTTCCGCAATTGAGCGCAACGCCGAAGATCGGGCGGCAGTTTAGCTCCATGGCGAACTATTCGGGCACGGCTCGCCGATCTCATCGCGCGTAAGCCCGAACGCGCCGATCTTCCCACGGTTTTGACCCGGCGGCTCTCGCGCTTTCCCTTGCCCTTCCTGCGCCCGCTCTATGAGGATTGGCGCTAGGCGAGCTGCATGGTCATTTCGCCAAGAGCGCCATAGTCCACGGAAACCTTGTCGCCGGCGGTGATTTCGAGCGGCACGAGACATGTTCCGGTGGTCACGATCTGGCCCTTGGCGAGTGTCATGCCGTGCTGTGAAAGCTCGTTGGCGAGCCAGGTCAAAGCGATGCGGGGATCGCCCAGGACATTCCCGCCGACGCCCTCGCGTAGAAGCCGCTCACCGACGCGACCGGTGACCAGGTGTGCCGCGAGGTCGAGGCCGCGCCATGAGCCCGGCGCCTCCGGTCCGAGCACGAATTGATGCCCGCAGGCATTATCGGCGATCAGCTGCGCAGCACCCACGAGCGTGAAGTCCGTATAGCGTGAATCGGGAATTTCGATCGCAAGATGCAGCGCCGCCACCGCCGCAAGCACGTCATCCTGGGTATAAGGCTCGCCACGGGGCGGCAGGTCGCGCGACATCCGGAAGGCGAATTCGGCTTCGGCGACACGCATGTGATTCGCGCCGAATATCACGGTGGCGCCGTCGGGATAGACCATTTCCGCCAGGAGCCGCCCGGCGAGCGGGCCATCGACCGCTATATGCCGCTGGCCGGCAAGGCTCGTGGCGGCGATTTTCCACCCCGCAAGCGGCCTGGGACTCAGTCTCTCCATTTGCGACTGGATCAGATAGGCTTGGGCGCGCGTTTCGGGCCGCAACGGGAGAGGCAATGAATCGAGCGTCGTGCCGTCCTGCCAATGCCGGAGCAACAATTCCGACGCTTTCTTCGCCTGAGCCAGATCCATAAGTCCGCCGCCCTCAATATTCCCGACGACACGATCTTGCCCGCGAGTTGCCGCAAGACGCAAGCATCTTGCCTGGCCGACCTGCCCCATCGTATGGGCAGTCCTATTCTCGACATAGGGCAAGCTCGACGATTATCCTGCTGCCGGCGTCACCCGCCAAGGCAAGATCGAGGTCGCTCATGTCCGACGTAAGAGAAAACCCGCAACAGCATCGTTTTGAATTGCCGCTGGGCGACGGCGTGTTAGCTGCTGCCTATTACCGTATCGAGGACGGGCGCGTCGTTCTGATTCACACCGAAGTGCCGACGGAATTTTCCGGGCAAGGCATCGGATCGCAACTGGCAGCCGGGACATTCGAGCTGCTTCGCAAAAGCGGCCGCAAGGCCATCCTGAAATGCCCCTTCATGGTGCGGTATTTCGCCAAGCATCGCGAATACGCCGATGTCGTGGAGGGATGACATGGATCATATTCAAATGAGCGACGAATACGATCTGGACCGGTTCGTTCGGGCGCAGGAGGCGATCTACGAGAATGCGATCCTGGATTTGCGGCGCGGAACGATGCGTCCTTATCATATGGACTTCATCTTTCCGAAATTGGCGAGCCGATACAGCGAGCCCGGGGCCGAGCCCTACGCCATCGCATCGCTCGACGAAGCCAGCGCCTATCTCTCCCATCCGCTATTGGGTGGCCGCTATCGCGAATGCACTGGCGCGCTGCAAGGACTTCCCGACATGAGCGCCCGCGCGGTCTTCGGTGACGCAGGCGCAAAGCACCTGCAGGCGTCGCTCACTCTCTTTTCCGAAGCGAGCGACGAGTTCCTGTTCGAGACCATATTCTATGCCTGGTTCGACAGCTTGCTCGATGAGGACACCGTCACTGCGCTCAGGCCGCTCGATCATTCGGCAGAGGGATGAAATCCTGCTCTCCCGGCACGTTCGGGAATCGTCTTTCGCGCCAATCGGCCTTCGCCTGCTCGATCCTCTCCCGCGATGAGGACACGAAATTCCAATAGACATGCCGCGGCTCGGCAAAGGGCTCGCCTCCCATCAACATCAGTCGTGTCGAATGGAAGGCCGGCGCCTTGAGCACGATCTCGGCGCCAGGCTTGATGACGATCAGATCAGCCTCGCGGAAGGTCCGGGCCTGTCCCGAAACTTCAACTTCGCCGGAGACGACATAGATCGCGCGCTCAACATGGTCCGGCCTGACCTGATAGCGAGCGCCACTCGTCAGCACGATCTGGGCAAAGACCATGTCGCAAAAAGTTCTCACCGGCGAGACCAAGCCGTCGGACCGGCCGGCGATCAAGGTGAACTCGACCCCCTCGGCGCAGATCCTTGGCACTTCCGTGGCGCCATAATGCGCGAAATCGGGCTCGACCTCTTCGTGCCGGGCAGGCAGCGCGACCCAGGCCTGAAGGCCTAAGAGATCGCCGCCCGACGCTCGGCTCCGCGGCGAGGCGCGCTCGGAATGAACGACACCCGACCCCGCCGTCATCCAGTTGACCTCACCCGGACGGATGGCCTGCACGGCGCCGAGACTGTCGCGATGGATGATCTCGCCGTCGATCAGATGGGTCACGGCGGCAAGACCGATATGGGGATGCGGCTGCATGTCGAAGCCATGGCCGGCCGCGAATACCCGGGGACCCAGGTGATCCAGGAACACGAAAGGGCCGATCATGCGCCGTTGAGACGACGGCAATGCGCGTCTTGAATGGAGCCCGTCGCCCAGATCGCAGATCGGTGACAGGACGATGGCGTCAAGGTCGAACAAATCGCTTCCGTGAATGGACATGTCTTTGCTCGCCTGTGGACTCGCCGAAATTTCAAGCCAAGAATAACCGCCGTTGAAACGAGTTTGCACTGCCGCGACGCTTCGGAACTGATGCACCATGGTTGCGTTTTTCATATACCAGCACGCTGCACGCACTATGCCCGGATTTGATGATTCCTATTCCAGCGCGCGGCTGGGCGAGCGTTGCGCTCTCGTGAGAATTTCGCGGGCGTGGGCCGGGTCAACCGGACATGACAGGGATGACGGATGCAGGTGGTTTTTCCGGTTTCACCCTGCAGCCAACGAAGCGGCAGTCGAGCGTCCTACCTGTCCGGTCCACCTCGCCTCCCACCACCTGTGCCGAGGTCCAGATCTCACCATCGATCGGGTTGCGAAATCATTCGCCTGCACGATGGCGGCAACGGTTCCAAATCGAGACCATGGGTTGATCCAACTGTCGGATATGGGAGGATTCAATGCCGCGCGCAGAAACGAGCATTAGTGCCGAGCCTGGCGCCGGGAAAACTGTCGGCATCGGCGCCTGCCTGACGGAGATCGAGGCGCTCGTCAGGACGACGTGGACCTCCGACATCCGTTTCGATTTCCAGACGAGTCCGGATCTGCCCGTCGTGACATGCAATCGCCTGAACCTGCAGAGCGCTCTCATGAACCTGCTGTTCAATGCGCGCGATGCCATGCCGGACGGTGGCGTCGTCTCGGTGCGCGCGGCCGCGGTTTACGACGGACCGGTCGCGACCGAACTCGAGCTGCTTGTAGCCGACACCGGCCTCGGCATGACCCGCGATACGATGCGCCGTGCCGTCGATCCCTATTTCACGACCAAGACAATGGGATTGGGCGGCCTTGGGCTGCCGATGGTCATGCGTTTCGTCCAGGAGGCGGGAGGACGCTTTCATATCGAAAGCGAACGCGGCGTCGGCACGATCGTCACGTTGCGGCTGCCCGCCTCTCAGGGCGGCCTGTCCGATTCAGGCAGCTCCGACCCTGCATGAGGAGGAATGGCCACCTACGCGCAATACATGGATTTCCATGAGATACGGCTGCCCATGGCCGGCGTAGGGTGGGGCGTGACATCTCCAGCCCCGATATCGAGAATACGTGCTAGACGGAGTCCTGACGACCCCCATGCTTTCCTTGTCAGGCAGGAGCAGCCGATGATGTACGTCTGGTCGCACCGCCCCCGGTTCTTGCACCTGGGGCTTTTTTTCGTGGCCTATGTCCTGGGCTGCGGATTTGCTCAGTTGCTCGCCATCGTGCCGGGTACGGGTATTTCCATCTGGCCGCCGGCCGGGCTTTTCATTGCAACACTCGTGATCGCGCCCCGGGCGAGCTGGCCGTGGTGGATACTGGCGGGCTGTCTGGCCGAGCTTTTCAGCAATTTCGTGTGGTTCCACAGTCCGCTGCCTGCCGCCTTCCTGATCTATGTCGGCAACGCGCTCGAGGCGGCGACCGGAGCATGGCTCGTGAACCGGACGTGCAGGCAGCCGGTTCGCCTGGAGACCTTGCAGGAAGTTCTCGCCTTCGTCGTGCTGGCCGCAGGAATCGCGCCCATCGTGAGTGCCACGATCGGAAGTGCGACCCTGGCGTGGTTCGGCATGCAATCGCAGACCTTCACAGGCGCGTGGCCCCTATGGTGGATCGGAGACGCAACCGGGGTCCTGATCGTGGCGCCACTGGCGCTGGTTGTGTTCCAGAACTGGCGCGGTGAAACCCGGCTCTCGCCCGCGCGTTGGGTGGAAGCTTGCATCCTGGGGCTGATCTTTCTTGGCGTCGCCGCCCTTTCCCTGAGTGGCTACCTGCCCTTCGCCTATATCATCATGCCGCCCCTGCTTTGGGCCGCGGTGCGCTTCGAGTTCAAAGGCGCCGCTGTGTCCTTGACTGTCCTGGCTCTGATCACGGCGGTGTTCACAGTATCCGACGCCAGCCAATTTGCCGGCGATCCCGAGTCCCAGAGGCACAGGCAGATCATGCTGCAGCTGTTTCTGGCCATCTCGGCCTTCTCGGCGCTCGTCGTGGCTGCCATATCCCGGCAGCACCATCAGGCGGTGCTCACCTTGCGACAGAACGAGCGGTGGCTGCAGCAGCTGATCGACACGGTCCCGGCCCTGATCTGGAGTACGACCCACGAGGGAAAGCCGACTTATGTCAACAAGCGGTTCACCGACGTAACCGGCGCCACGCTCGAAGATATTACCGCGCCTGACGGGTCGCCGTCGCTCAGCGTCATCCATCCGCTCGACAGGGCCGAGGCGGCCCAAACCTTCGCCCACTCGTTCAAGACGGGTACGCCCTATGTCATGAGATATCGCCAGCTTCGCCGCGACGGTTCTCACCGCTGGACCGAGACTCGCGCCGAGCCGCTGCGTGATGACTCTGGCGCCATAGTTGAATGGTATGGCGTGAGCGTCGACATCAACGACCAGGTGACCGCGCAAGCGGTCTTGCGCGAGCGGGAGCGGGAGCTCTCACAGCTCGTGGACATGGTTCCGAGCCACCTCTGGCGACTGACTCCCGACGGCGAGCCGACCTTTTTCAACAAGCGCATGGTCGATTTCCTCGGCCTTGACGTGGCGGATACGGAAAAGCCGGGTATCAGCCGGCTGGAAGCGGTCATAACGACCGTCATTCATCCCGACGATGCGGCGAAGTTCAGAGACGCCCTCAACCACAGCCTCGCCACCGGCGAACGCTTTTCCCTGAGATATCGCCTGCGCCGCGCCGACGGTATCTATCGCTGGATGTCGAGCAGCGCTGAACCGATGCGGGATCAGGACGGACACATCGTCCAGTGGTACGGCCTCTGTCACGACATCGACGATCAGATGCAGGCCGAGGAGACGCTGTGCGAGCGCGAACGTGAGCTGTCGATGCTCGTGGACATGGTCCCGAGCAACCTCTGGCGCCTGACGCCTGACGGCGTGACGACGCTCGCCAACAAGCACATGGCGGACTATCTGGGCATGGACCTGTCCGACAAGACCCAATTGGAGACGGCATTCAACACCATCTTCCACCCGGATGATGTGGACGCGGTGTGGGACGTCTTCGGACGCTGCCTCAGCACCGGGGAGCGCTTTTCCATGAAGTATCGACTGCGTCGTTGGGATGGCGTTTATCGCTGGATGTCGGGCCGCGCCGAGCCGTTGCGGGATCAGAACGGGCAGATAGTCCAGTGGTTCGGCCTCTGTCACGACATAGACGATCAGATACATGCCGAAGAGGCGCTTCGGCAGAACGAAAGGCGGCTTCAGCAGACAATCGACGCAGTACCGGTCCGCATCTGGAGCATGAACCCCAAGGGCGGGCCGATCTACTTCAACAAGCGGTACCAGGACTATCTCCGCTCCGTGCTCCCGAATTTCGACACGCTTGAAGAGCCGCGAGTCGAGAAATTCGTGGAAGAGCTGATTCACCCCGAAGAAGCTTCGGGCGTGATGAGCGCCTTGCGGAATTGCTTCACAACCGGCCACGGCGCCGTGATGCGGTTTCGCTGGCGTGAGAAGGACGGCGAATATCGGTGGGCGGAGTGCCGGGTCGAGCCTCGGCATGATGAGGACGGAGCGATTGCGCAATGGTACGGCGCCTCCATCGACATCGACGATGAGGTGCAGGCGCAGGAGGCGCTGCGGCGCGCATCCGAGCAGGTCGCGCAGGCGACTCGAGCCGCAAGCCTGGCCGAGCTTTCTGCTTCGATCGCACATGAGGTGAACCAGCCGCTGGCCGCGATCGTCGCCAATTCCCACGCCTGCCACCGCTGGCTGTCCGCCGAGCCGCCGAATGTCGGGCGCGCGAAGATCACCGCCGAGCGCATCACCCGTGACGCCAACTCGGCAGCGGATGTCGTCAACCGCATCCGCGCTCTCTTCCGTCGCACGCAGCAGGCCAGGTCGCCTGAGGACGTCAACCAGCTGATCGGCGAAGTCGCCCGGCTGATGGCTGACGAGACCGCGGCCAAGGACATCCGCATGAAGACGGATCTGTCACCCGACCTGCCGCCGGTTGCGCTCGACCGCGTCCAGGTGCAGCAGGTGATCGTTAACCTGATCCGCAACGGGATCGAGGCGATGGATAACGTGGCCGACGGCGCGCGGGTGCTCCGCATACGCTCACGCCGCGAGGGGCCCGACGCGATCCGCGTCGATATTCGCGACACCGGACCAGGGTTCATGGACGTCGAACGCGTCTTCGAGCCCTTCTTCACGACAAAGGAGAACGGCATGGGCATGGGCCTCGCCATCTGCCGCTCGATCGTCGAGTCGCATGGCGGACGCTTGTGGGCGGAGAGGAACGAACCGCAGGGAGCGACGTTCCTTTTTACACTGCCGGTTGAGATGAAAACGGCGTCATGACGACCAACAACCACATTGTCTACATTGTCGATGATGATCTGCGTGTCCGGGAAGCGCTCGGTGAGCTGTTGGCCTCGCACGGCATGCGCGCCATGGCCTTCGGATCGGCCGGCGACTATGTCGGCGCGGACAAGCCCGACCTTCCCGCCTGCCTTATCCTCGATGTCGAATTGCCGGATATCAACGGCCTCGACCTGCAGAGGCAGATCGCCGCGGGCGATCATCCGCCCATCGTCTTCATTACCGGACATGGCGATATCCCCTCCTCGGTGCGGGCGATCAAGCATGGCGCCGTGGATTTCCTGACCAAGCCTTTCAGTGACGCGGACCTCATGGCCGCGATCCACGCGGCGATCGCCCAGGATCGGGAAATGAGGTCGGAACGCGCCGACCTTCGTGTGCTGCGGGAACGTTATCTTGAGCTGACACCGCGCGAGCGCGAGGTGCTGCCGCTGGTGGTGAGCGGTCTTCTCAACAAGCAGGCCGCCGCTGAATTGGGAATCAGCGAGGTCACGCTGGAAATCCATAGACGGAACGTCATGCAGAAGATGGCGGCGGCGTCGCTGGCCGATCTCGTGCGTATCGCGGAAAGATTGAAAATACCGGTCACCCATTCGCGCCGGGCGGGAGGAAGTTGAACGTGAATAAACGCAGACCCGTCGTGGCGATTGTCGATGACGACCCGAGACTGCTCGAGTCGCTGGAAGACCTTCTCGAGTCCGCGGGCTACGCGGCCCGCAGCTTCTCCTCGGCGGGAGCGCTGCTCATCAGCGGGTTGTCGGGCCTCGACGTGCTCATCACCGACATCGGGATGCCGGGCATGGACGGCTTTGAGCTTCGTGACCTGGCGAAGAGGACGCGCCCCGATCTGCCGGTGTTCCTGATCACCGGCCGCCACGAGATTGTCGATCAGGACCGAGCCCAGGGAGCCGGCCGCCTTTGTTTCCGCAAGCCCTTCGATGCAAAGGTCCTGCTTGCGGCCGTTGGCGACGCCTTGCGCGACAGACAGATGGAGGATGAACATGACAATTGACCAGCCGCTTCTACGGAGATCGGCGCCGGCATCATCGCAGCGGAGGAGCGAGGCAGAGCAGCCCCTCGTCATCATTGTCGATGACGACGCATCTGTCCGGGAAGCTCTGTCGGAATTGATCCTGTCGGCGGGCTTCCAGCCGGTCTGCTTTGCCTCGACCCGCGAATTGCTTGACGCCGACGTGCTGGACAGCCCCGGCTGTCTGATCCTCGATGTGCGCATGCCGGGCGCGAGCGGTCTCGATCTGCAGCATCATCTGGCCCAGCGCGGCAACCCCAAGCCGATCATCTTCCTGACCGGGCATGGCGATATTCCGATGACCGTCCAGGCGATGAAGGCCGGTGCGGTCGACTTTCTCACCAAGCCGGTGCGGGACCAGACGCTGCTTGACGCGATCGCGGCCGGGGTCGAGCGCGATATCAAGCAGCGGGCACGCTCGCGGGTCGTGAAGGAGCATCTGAGCAAGCTCGCGCTGCTCACGCCGCGCGAGCGTCAGGTGCTGCGCCAGGTCGCGGGCGGCCGGCTGAACAAGCAGATCGCCTTCGATCTCGGCATCAGCGAGATCACCGTCAAGCTTCACCGCGGCAATGTCATGCGCAAGATGCAGCTCTCTTCCGTCGGTGAGCTGGTTCGCGTCTGGGAGACGCTGCCGGCCGACGTGCGCGACAGGGTGGAGGCCTGACCGCTGTCACGCGGGCGCGTCGGCCGGAAGTGCCGCACGGGCCGCGGTGCCGAGACGTCGATTGACGGCCATGGCAAGCCCCCAGGCGACAGCCGTGAGGGCGACACAGGCCGCGGCGAGGCCGGCATAATCCGCCGCCGCGATCACGATACCGCCCACCAGAGGGCCGGCAGCGTAGCCGAGCAGATAGGCCGAGCACGCTGCTGCGGCCCAACGCCCGCTGCGGTCGAGCGCGGCCGCGAGGCCCAACATGTAAGGGACGGAGAAATAGAAGATGATGACCGACGCCACCAGGGCCACGACATAGGCGGTCGGATTGCGCCAGAGACAGATCATGAGCGTGAAGAGTGTGAAAGCCACGCAGAAGCCCGAGATCGGGATCGCCCGCCCCCAGCGCACATTGAGCACAGTGGCGGCTCCGGCACCCACGAGACCGACCAGCGACCCGACGGTCAGCACATAGCCGACCGCGCTCGTATCGAGGCCCGCGCGCTCGCCCAGGGGTGCGATGAACGCGTACAGCGCGGCTGAGGCGGCGAGATAGAGCATGATCGACGCGAGCGTCATGATGCCGAGCAGCGGAGAGGTTGGCACTCGATCCGCTGTAACAGCGTCGCCGCTTTTGGCGCGATCGTCCGGAATGAGGAGCAGGAGCGGCGCAAGCGCAAGGGTCACGCCGGCGATCAGCGCGAGGGTCCCGTGATGCGCGTGGGCCGCAGTGAGCTGCCCCCCGACAGCGAAAAGCGGGACGCTGCCCAAGGCCCAGACGATTTGAAAATAGCCATAGACCTTGTCCGGGTTGACGGAACGGGACGCGACGATGGAGAGCGAAACGGCGCACAGCGCGCCCTCGCCGACGCCGGCAAGGCCGCGCAGCAAGACGAGCGATGCGAAGGATGTGCTGAAGATCGACGCACCTTGCGCGACGAGTGCCAGCGCGACGGCAGCGAGGCTGACCCGGCGATAGGAAAGCCGGGGCAGAACCGGCGCGATGGCGATAGCGGTGAGGGCGAGCGCGAGGAACTCGACGGATGTGACCAACCCCGCATCGCGTTCCGAAAGCGCAAGACCTCCCATGAACCCGCTGACCATGAAAGGTGCCATCTGTGTGACCAGCGCACCGGTCACCTGCGCGGCGATTGCGCCGACCACGAGGGACATGGGATCGCGTTGGGTTTCGGCCATACGCGATCGTATCACCGGACGGTTCTATCCGTCGACCTATACCGACGTTCATAAGCCGAGGCGGCGGCGCGCGACCGAAATCGTTCCGCCGCCCGGCTCCGGTCAGCGGGCCGCGAAAACGTGGCGCAGATAGCCGTTTGCCTGGGCGATCGCCGCGCGCACTGCCGGTGTCTCGGCAATCGGGTTCAGCAGCATGAAGTCGTGGATCGTGCCATTGTATCTGAGCGAGGTGACGCGGACGCCGGCCTCGGCCAGCCTGCGCCCATAGGCTTCGCCTTCATCGCGCAGCACGTCGTTCTCGTCGACGATGAGCAGCGTTTGCGGGAGCCCCCGCAGCTGCTCGATGGAGGCATTCAGCGGCGAGGCATGGATGTCGCGGCGCTTCGCGATATCGGGCAGGTACTGGTCCCAGAACCAGGCCATCGCCTTCTTCGTGAGCCACGGCCCTTCGGCGAAATCGCTGTAGGATGCGCTCGACATCGAAGCGTCGGTGACCGGATAGAACAGCAATTGCGCCAAGATGTGCGGGCCCTTGCGCTCCTTCGCCATCAGCGCGACGGCGGTCGCCATGTTGCCGCCGACGCTGTCGCCGGCGATCGCCAGGCGGCTGACATCGGCGCCGAACTCGTCCGCATGTTCGGCGACATATTTGGCGACGGCGTAGCTCTGCTCGACGGCGGTCGGGTAGCGGCTTTCGGGGGACCGGTCATAGTCCACGAAGACGATGACGGCATTGGCGCCGGCCGCGAGCTCGCGGACCAGCCGGTCATGTGTCTCCTTGTCACCCAATACCCAGCCGCCGCCATGGATGTAGACGACGACCGGCAAGGCGCTTGTGGCACCAAGGGGCCGCACCACGCGGATGTTCGTGCGCCCGTCCGACCCGACCTCCAGCACGCGATCCTGGCTGGCGACATCGAGCAACGGTACTTGCGTCGATCTCTGCACGGTGGAAAGGACGGAACGCGCGGCCTCGGGTGTCAGCGTGTAGAGCGGTTTCGCCCCCTGGAGGCTGTCGACGAATATTTGGGTCGATGGTTCGAGCTGTTGCGCTTCGGCCGGCAGGGCGGCCAAGGCGGTTGCCGAGGCGAGCATGGCGGCCGCCACCGGCTTTTTGAGGCTGTGAGACATGTGCGTTTCCTTGCATGGGTTGCAGTGGGTCGAGCGTGGATGTTCGCTCCGGACGTCATGTGCCCATACAAGATGCCCGCCGGCTATCTGCACGGATGGCGACGTCTGCCGGTACCAAGGATTGCGGCGTCAGACTTGACGTGGCGAGGATCGCCCAATCGACCGGCCTGCCTGCCCTAGACTTTGGCATGGCATGGGCAAATCCACCGTTCGATAGGCATGGCCCGCCGGGCGGCGCATTCTCTGCGGCATACCAGCCATACGGGAGGATGCACGTGCAAATCACACTGAGAGTGCTGGCGCTTGTCGCAACGATGACCCTCTTGGGCAGTGCCCAGGCGCAGGCCCAGGATCCCCAAGGCAAGCCGACGATCGTGCTCGTCCACGGCGCCTTTGCGGAAACGTCGAGCTGGAACGGCGTCATCGCCGAGCTGAACCGGCGCGGCTATGTCGCCATCGCCGCCGCAAACCCGCTGCGCAGCGTCGCCAAGGACGCGGCGGCGATCTCGGCCGTCGTTCAGTCCATCCCCGGGCCCGTCCTGCTGGTCGGTCATTCCTATGGCGGACCGGTCATCACCGCGGCCGCCAACGGCAATAGCAATGTGACGGCCCTCGTCTATGTGGCGGGCTTCGCGCCGGACACGGGCGAATCCGCTTTGACGCTCTCGGAGAAATTCCCCGGCAGCACCTTGGGGAGCGCCATCACGCCGGTCGCCCTGCCGGATGGCGGACGGGATCTCTATATCGAGCCTGAAAAGTTTCACGCCCAATTCGCCGCCGACGTCCCGGAAGACGAGGCGCGCCTAATGGCCGCCACCCAGCGCCCCGTCACGCAAGCGGCCCTCGCCGAGGCTGCGGGCGCCGCCGCCTGGAAAACGCTGCCCTCCTACGTGATCTACGGCTCCGCCGACCGCAACATCCCGGCAGCCGTGATGGCCTTCATGGCGGAGCGCGCCCATGCCGTGAAGACCGTGGTCATCGACGGCGCGTCACACGCGCTCATGGTCTCGCATCCCAAGGAGGTCGCGGCATTCATCGAAGAAGCCGCTTCGGCGAAGTGACCTCGAGAACGCAACGCAAATCAAACTTGAAGAGGAGATCGAACATGAAAATCGTCGTCATAGGCGGCACCGGCCTCATCGGATCGAAGACCGTGGAGAGGCTGCGCAAAAAAGGGCACGACGTGCTGGCGGCAGCCCCCAATACCGGGGTCAACACCATCACGGGCGAAGGTGTCGCGGAAGCCGTCGCCGGCGCCGGCGTCGTGATCGACCTCGCCAACTCGCCCGCCTTCGATGAGAAGTCGGCGCTCGAATTCTTCCGCACCGCCGGCCACAATCTCTTGGCGGCCGAGATGGCCGCCGGCGTCAAGCATCACATCGCATTGTCGGTCGTGGGCACCGAGCGCCTGCAAAGCAGTGGCTATTTTCGCGGCAAGCATGCGCAGGAGGAGCTCATCAGGAGTTCCGGCATACCTTACACCATCGTCCACTCGACGCAGTTCTACGAGTTCACCGGCGCCATCGCCCAATCGGGCGCCGACGGACAGACCGTGCATCTGCCCCCGGCCCTTTTCCAGCCCATCGCGGCGGATGACGTCGCCGACATCATGGCCGACGTCGCCTTGGGCTCACCGGCGAACCACATGATCGAGATCGCCGGTCCCGACCGGGTGCGCATGAGCGACCTCGTGACGCAATATCTGAAAGCAACCAACGATCCGCGTACCCCGATTGCGGATCCCCGCGCGCTTTATTTCGGCGTCGAGCTCGACGACAGCACGCTCGTCCCGGGCGACAACCCGCGCATCGGCCCCAAGCGCTTCGACGACTGGCTCAAGCAATCGGCACGCAAGAACTGACCGCCCCCTCGCTTTCGAAACAGGAGAAACCAATGATCAAGACACTCATTTGCGCGGTAACGCTGGCGCTCATGTGCGCCACCGGCGCACAGGCTGAAGACAACAGAGCCAAGGTGACGGTGGTCTTCGACCAGGCGCTTCCCAACGTCCCCGGAAAGAGCATGAAGGGCGTGCTCGTCGAATATGCACCGGGCGGCGCATCACCCGCTCATGTCCACGCGAAATCCGCCGTCATCTATGCCACCGTCCTCGAAGGCGCGATCCGCAGCAAGGTGAATGACAAGCCGGAGAAGACCTATCACGCCGGCGAGAATTGGGTCGAGCTTCCCGGCGATCACCATGCCGTCAGCGCGAATGCCAGCAAGAACGAGCCCGCTCGCCTGCTTGCCGTCTTCGTCGTCGACACCGGCGAGACCGAGCTGACTATCTTTGAGGATTGATCTCGACCCAAGGAAAAGAGACCATGAATGTGCATACGAAGTCACCAGTGCAACCGCCGCCGGGAAATGCCGCCGGGCCGCGCGTAAACTATTTCGCGCAATCTCCCGAGTTCGCCAAGAAGCTCACCGAGCTGATCCTGGTGGCCAAGCAGGGCGCGATCGAGGAATCGATCCTCGACCTGGTCGCGATCAGGACCGCGCAGATCAATGGCTGCAGCTTCTGTCTCGACATGCATGTCAAGCAGGCCAAGATCCATGGCGAGCGCGAACTCAGGCTTTACCACCTCGCTGCCTGGCGGGAGTCGACCTTGTTCACCCCGCGCGAGCGCGCGGCGCTGGCCTGGACGGAAGTTCTCACCAGGCTTCCCGTCGAGGGCGTTCCGGACGATATTTACGAGCGCGTTCGCACCCAGCTCTCCGACAAGGAGACCTCGGATCTGTCCTTCATCATCGTCGCGAACAATTCCTGGAACCGCCTCAATATCGGCTTCAGGACCGTTCCGGGTTCGATGGACGCCAAGTACGGCCTGGACAAAGCGGCGCTCAGCTGACGCCGACAGCGGTCGAGGTGGTGCTCCTCCCCGGCTCCACCTCGACCGGTTCTTCACGGGTGACGGGCCTTGAGGAAATCGACATGCGCATCGAACAGCTCATCCCTCTGACATCGGATCGCCTCAGGGTGATCGACATGGATGCGACGCTGCAGGCTGCCGCTCATTTGCTTTCCCATCCTGGAATAGGATTGGTCATCGTCTGCGGCGGGAACGGCAAGGCGGCGGGGGTGCTCAGCAAGTCCGATCTCGTCCGCCACCTGGCACACCGGGACCCGGCCAGGTCATCGGTAGCGGCTCTCATGAGCCGGGACATCGTCGCCTGCACGCCCGAGGACGAGGTCTACGCCGTCTGGCAGACCATGGCGGAGCGGCGGCTCCAGAACATGCCGATCCTCGGTAGGGACTCGATACCCATCGGCATTCTCGATATCCGCGACGCCATGAAAGCGCTCTTCGAGCAGGAGCGATATCAGGAGCGCATGCTCTCCGACTACGTGGCGGGACTGGGCTACCACTGAGACTGGTCAGTGTGTCCCGGTCATGCCGCCGTCGACGACCAGGGCATGGCCGTTGACATAGCCCGCGGCCCCCGACGCCAGGAAGACCACCGCATGCGCAACCTCGTCCGGCATTCCCCAGCGGCCGGCCGGCGTCTTCGACCTGACCTTGGCATCGAAGTCCGCGTCGTTCTGCAGCGACAGGTTGATCTCGGTCTTGATATAACCCGGGCAGATGGCGTTGACGGTGATGCCGTCGGAGCCGAGCTCGGCGGCGAGCGCCCGCGCCAGTCCGATCACGCCATGCTTGCTGGCGGTATAGGCCAGAGCGGCCCGCTTGCCTTGCAGGCCCAGGATCGAAGCGATCATGATGATGCGGCCATGCTTGCTGGCCACCATCCCGCGGGCCGCTTCGCGCGACACCACATAGGCAGCGTTGAGATTGACGTCGAGGACGCGCCGCCATCCATCGCTCGTGCTGTCGAACAGCGGGCTGCGATCGATGATGCCGGCATTGTTGACAACGATGTCCGGACTTGTGTTCTGCGCTCTTTCCGCATCGAACCAGGCGGCGACGAGATCCTCGTGGGCCACGTCCAGTTCCAGGATTTCCGATCCGATATGCGGATTCGGTAATGATAGGCGCGTTCTTTCAAGCTCGCCGCGATCGCGGCCGCACAGCACCGTCATGGCTCCGGCGGCATTGAGCGCCTGGGAAATGGCCCGGCCGATCCCGCGCGAAGCGCCGGAGACGAAGGCGCGGCGTCCGGTCAGGTCGAACGGTCCGCCGCTCACTTGCCCTGTCCGATCGTCAGGGGACCGCGGTAGCTTTCGAAATTGCCGCAGACCCCGATCGACTGCCCGCTCACGAAGCGGGCGCCGTCGGAGGCGAGGAAAAGCGCCATATTGGCGACGTCTTCCGCTTCGACCGCGGTGTGCATCGACACATTATGCAGGATTCGCGGCATGTATTCCTCGAGCGTTTGCCCCACGACTTGGGCCTGTTCGGCCAGAACCCGCCGGACCCGCGTCCCATTGACGACACCCGGCAGGATGGCGTTGACCCGTATATTATGATCGCCAAGCTCGACGGCAAGAACATCGGTAAAACCCCGCACCGCATATTTCGACGCCGAATAGACCGAGCGCCGCGGCATGCCCATGCGGCCGGCGGTCGAGGAGATGTTGAGGATGACGCCCGCTTTCTGCGCCTTCATGACCGGGACGGCGGCGCGGACGCAATAGAATTGGCCATTGACATTGACCTCCATGGTCCGCCGCCACTCATCGTCGGTGATCTCTTCCACGGGTTTGGTCGGGCCCGAGACGCCGGCATTGTTGATGAGGACGTCGATGCCGTCCAGCCAGCTTATCGCCTCGGTCATGAAGCGCCCGGCGGACTCCGGTTCGCCGATATCGGCCTGCCAGCAGCGGATGGCCGCAGACATGTCCTGGGCCGTGGCACATGCCGGATCGATGTCGCATGTGGCGACACTTGCCCCCGACTTCGCAAAAGCATTCGCGATCACGCGCCCGATGCCGCTGCCGCCCGCCGTCACGACGACCTTGCGCCCGTTCATTTCGATATTCACAGATAGCCACCCTTTCTTTCATGTCGGACGTGGGCCGCGGTCGAACCGAACCAGCTCTCGGGGAATGGGATGTCGCGCCCGGCGAAGAGCCCGCGCGGCCGCAGCAGCAGAACCAGAAGCAGAATGATGCCGAGCGCGACCTGGCCGAAGCCCGAAGGTGCGGTGACGTCGATCCCCAAGAGCGATATGCCGCGCTCGAGCTGCCGCAGGATTTCGGAAACGGCCGCGACCAATATCACCCCGCTGACGGCGCCGGCGAGGCTCCGCATGCCGCCGACGATCAGCATGGTGAGGGTGAGGAAGGTGAGATTGAGGTAGAGATTGGCCGATGTCGTGAGCGCACCGCTGAAATGGCCCTGCAAGAGGCCGCCGACGGCGACGATCGCCACGCTGACGATGAACCCGACGAGCCGCATGCGCACCACGGAGACGCCGGCGGCGCGCGCCGCGACTGGGTCTTCGCGCGTGGCCCTGAGCATCATCCCCCAGCGCGACGACTGGAAGACGAAGGCGACGATCATGGCGGCGATCACGACGGCAAGCGCCGTATAGGGGCCGACATAGACCGGCAGTCCGACGAGCGAAGCCGTGCCCTTCGTCCAAGACGTCCAGTTGTTGTAGATCACGACGACGACATTGAGGAAGGCGAAGGTCGCGATCGAGGCGGCGATGCCGGCGAGGCGCATCAGCGCCGAGCCGATGATCAGCGCGAGGATGACGGCAATGACGGTCGCCGCAAGCGCCGCCCAGACGGGATGGAGCTGGACCTGCTGCAGCCAGAGCGGTATCTCCGGCAGGATGATCTTCTTGAACTGCGGCGGAATGGTCAGCCAGGCGGAGAGATAAGCGGCGATCACCATGAAGCCGGCATGGCCGAACGACACGATCCCGCTCTGACCGATGAAGACGTAGAGGCCTATGACGATCGTCATCTTGATCAGCGCGTCGGTGACCACGCGGGCTATGATGGGGCTGCTCGTCGCGAGGACGATCGCGAGCGCCGTCACGACCACCGCCGGCACGAGGAGCGGCCAAAGGGACCGGAGGATCCGTGTCATCTTGCCCTGCTCCATCGTCACACGCGCTCTTGTGCGGTGCGGATCATGATCAATCCACCCGGCCTCACGACCAGCATCAGCATCACGGCGCCGAAGACGAAGGCTTCGCGGAACGGCTGCAGCGACGGAGGCAAGGCGAGCTGCAGCGCCGTCGTGATGAAGCCGACGAGAAACCCGCCCAGCGCGCAGCCCACCAGGCTGCCCATGCCGCCGATCACCGTGGCGACAAAGCCGATGATCGTCAGCGACTGGCCGAAGAACGGCGTGGTGGTGCCGGTCTGCGCCAGGAACAGCACCGATACCGTCGCGGCCAGCACCGCGCTCGCCAGGAAGGCCGCCATGATCACGCGGTTCGTGTTGACACCGACGAGCCGCGCCATCTTCACATTCTCGGAAACCGCGCGCATCTGGTAGCCGATCGCGGTGTATTTGATGATTGCCGCGAGAAGTGCCGTCAGGACGATGGTGGCACCGATCTGGAGCAGGCTCACGGCGGCGATGCGCAAGCCGAAGATCTCGATATTGCGGCTCATCTCCGGCAGGAAGTTGACGGTCCGCGCCAGCGAACCGAAAGACATCACGAAAGTGTGCTCGAGCGCATAGCTCAGGCTGAAGGATACGATCATCAATGTCGCGGGTGACGCCGTCCGCACCGGTCTGAAGACGAAGATATCGGATGCGACGGCCAGTGCCGCAACGGCGACGATGGTCAAGGCGATGGCGACCGGCACGCTGAACCCGGTCATCAGCAGAATGCAATAGGTGCCGATCATCACATAGTCGCCATGGGCGAAATTGACCAGGCCGACGACGCCGAAGATCAGGCCGATGCCGAGGGCGACGAGCGCATAGAGCCCGCCCACGCTGATGGCATCGACGAGGAACTGGACAAGATAGCTCATTTCGCAACTCCGCCCGGTCGATCGGCCTTGCCCTTGCTGAGGCCGAAATAGGCCTCATGGACATTGCCGCTGGAATGGATGTCCGCCGATGTGCCGTTGAACACGATGCGGCCCGTCGAGATCAGATAGGCCCGATCCGCGACCGAAAGGGCCCGCTCGGCATTCTGCTCGACGAGAAGGATGGTGACGCCCGAATCCCGCAATTGCCGGATGGCGTCATAGACGGCATCGATCACGATGGGCGCCAGGCCCAGCGACGGCTCATCGAGCATGAGCAGCTTTGGCGCCGCCATCATCGCCCGGGCAATCGCCAGCATCTGCTGCTCCCCGCCCGAGAACAGCCCGGCTGGATCGCCTCTGCGCTGGGCGAGCTTGGGGAAGAGAGCCGTCACGCGATCGAGGTCGCGGGCAACCTGTTCGCGATCGCGGCGCGCCGTAGCGCCGATCAGCAGGTTTTCCCAGACCGAGAGTTTGGTGAATATCTCGCGGTTCTCCGGGACCACCGAGATGCCCTGGCGCAGGATCTTTTCAGCAGGCTCGCCGAGGATCGACCGGCCGACAAGTTCGATGCTCCCGCCCGCCACCGGAACGATCCCCGCGATGGCCATCAGCAAGGACGTCTTTCCGGCACCATTGGGCCCGATCAAAGCAACGATCTCCTGCTCGGCGACATCGAGGGACACGCCGCGAAGCGCGTTGATGGCGCCATAGCTGACGCGAAGATCGGTGACCGCGAGCATCGTCATCGTGCCGACCGCCCGAGATAGGCCTGATGGACCTCGTCATGCATCCACACTTCCTTGGGCGTGCCCTGGACGAGGGTGCTGCCGCTGAGCAGCACCTGGACGCGCTCGCAAAGATTGTAGACGAGCTGCATATTGTGCTCGACCAGGAGGACGCCGCAGCTGTAGCTGTCGCGCAACTGCCGGATGAGCGTCATGAGCTCCTCCGCCTCGGCCTCGCTCAGTCCCGCCGCGGGCTCGTCCATCATGACGAATTCGGGCTTCATCACCAGCGCGCGGGCAATGCCGACGCGGCGCTCCAGGCCATAGGGCAGCGTATCGGCGATCTGCTCGGCCTGCCCGGCAAGCCCGGTCTTGTCCAGGACGTCGAAGGCGCTCTGCCGGGCTTCGGCGCGGGACTGGCCCAAAGCGAGAGCTCCGACCTGGACATTGTCGAGCACCGACAATTCCTTGAACAGCCTGACCGCCTGGAAGGTCCGCGCCAGCCCGGCCCGCGCCCGGCGTTCCGGCGTCCAGGCCGTGATGGCGTTGTTATCCATGGACACCGAGCCGCTGTTCGGCTTCTGGAAGCCGGACAGCACATTGACGAAGGTGGTCTTGCCGGCGCCATTCGGCCCGATCAGCCCCAGTATCTCGCCCTTCTTCACCGTCAGACTGACATCGCGGATGACCTTCAGGCCTCCGAAGCTCACATTGATGTCGCGTGCATCGAGCGTTTGGGTCATTGCGGCGGCTCCAGAGGCTGGTCAAGCGGGATATCCCGCCTGGCCCGCGACCCGTGCGGGATCAAAACTTCGGACGCTCGACCTGTTCCGCCGAGAACCGGCCGATCGCGGTATATTTGCCGTCCGTCATTTGCATCAACAGCAGCGGACGATTGAGATTGATATGCAGGTCGGGCTCATAGCTGGTGGGGCCGATCAGCAATTCTTCGTTCTTGAAGGCATCGAGGGCGGCTTTGACCTTGTCGCTTTCGACCGTGCCGGCCTTTTCGATGGCGCGGGCATAGGCCTCGACCGCGCTATAGCCGGTGATGACGTGGCCCATGGGTGCCGCCTCGCCGAACTTCTCCTGATAGCGCTTCATGAATGCCTCGATCTTGGGATCGGGGTCGTTGCCGAAGATCGAGGCATAGACGGCGATGTAGTAGTTGCTCAGATTCGGCACCGCGCCAAGCCAATACGAGCCGTCCATCGATTCGGAGCCGACGACCGGATTATCGACGCCGGCCGAACGGAGCTGGCGCAGGACCGAGCCATTATTGGTGAAGCCGCACCACATGATGAAGTCGACGCTGCCGGCGACTTCCTTGATGCGCGTGATCTGGCCGGCGATGGAATTGTCGTTGATGCCGTTCCAGGTATCGCGGCCCTTGATCGAATCGGCCCCGGCGAGCGCCGTCCAGCGGCTTTCGAAGTGCTCGCACAGCGACTTGGTATATTCGATCGCGGTGTCCTTCATGATGTAGGTCGTCTTCCAGCCTTTCTGGCCATGCGCCCACTCCGCCAGAAGCGCGCCCTGGCCATTGGTCGCCAGCGACATCGTATAGGCCGTGGGACCGATGCCCTGGGCGCCGAATTTGGGATCGGCGGCGCAGGTCGAGAACACGATCTTGCCCATGCCGCCGGCCGTCATCGCGGCGGGTGCCGCGAAGTCGTAGTCGCAGGCGACGATGACCATCTCGGCGCCTTCGGCGATGACTTCCGATGCCGCCGTGGGTCCGAGCGAGGGATCGGATTTCGTGTCGCTGACCACCAGCTTGAGCTGCCGGCCGAGTACGCCGCCGCGCGCATTGATGTCTTCGACGGCGATTTCAGCGCCGCGGCGACCGCCGAGATCCCAGGGCGAGAGGATGCCGGTCTGTCCGGAGGCGACGCCGATCACCAGCGGATCCTCCGCCATGGCCGGCACGGCGAGTGTGCCGAGGGCCCCGAGCGCAAGCACGACTGTCTTCAATGATAGGTTCATCTGACTACTCCTTGGCGTTTCCCTTGGGTTTATTGGGCGGTCTGTTCGGCGAGCTCTGCCCGCTTCCTGCGGGTCTCGTTCTCATTGATCTGGAATTTTTCATCGAGGACCACGCCATAGACGCGCGCCGCGCGCTCGCGCGTGATCCATCCTTCTCGGGCATTGTGAGCGACGCGCTGCGGGTCGCGTTTGAGCGGCGAGCCGAAGCCGCCGCCGCCGCAGGTCACCGCAAGGATGCGCTCGCCGGGCGCCAGGGTGGTCGAGGTCACGCCGGGCAGCGGCTCGAGCGTGCCGTCCACCCGACGGCGATATTGCTGCGCATTGCCGCCCGTGCCGCCGCCGCGCACGCCGCGTGGCGGATTCTGAGTGCCGTCGGACACGAAGTTGACATCCATCGAGCAGTCGACCGGGCCATATTCGGCCGTGCTGCTCGGGGCGCCGTTATAGGTGCCGGCCCCCTCGGTGTCGGTCACCAGGCGCTTGTCATAGACGCGCAGCGGATAATGCAGCTCCGACACCTCGATGCTGTCCTGGTAGAGCATGCCGGCATTGCCGGCATGCGCGATGGTGATCCAGGCATCCTGCGTCGGCGACGCGGCGCCGCCGGTGTGAACGACGAAGAGCTGGTTGACGAAGGCGCGGTTGCGGCGCGGATCGACGCCCGACACCACCGCCATGGTCCCGGGCAGGATGGCGCCGGCTTCCGCTTGCCCCGCATGTTCACTGAGCTCGGCAATGGCGGTCTGCACCGGATTGGTGATGCGGTCCGCGACATTGGTGGTCGCCACCGAGCAGCTTGTCGGATGCTTGGGGGTGCCGACGACTCCGCCCTCGCGCAGAAGTATGTCGAGGCGCCGGAAAGCGCCGGCATTGCGCGGCACGTCATCCGGGATGGCGTTCAGCACGCCGATCATCGCGGCCGTGCGGGTGCAGGCTTCGCTCACATTGAGGCCGCAGGGCAGCGAATCGATATTGTCGCGCAGGTCGACGGTGATGCGCGCCGCCGCCGGGTCCACGGTCACCGTCGCATTGATCTTGATCCCCTCGGAGGGCGTGCCGGGTGTCGGATCGTGGGTGGAGGATTTGGTCACCTTGCCTGCGGGCAGCTTCCTGATGGCCGCCGCCATCAGGGTTTCCGAATATTCGAACCAATCCTCGACATACTGGTCGAGCTCGTCCCAGCCGATCTCGGCGGCAAGGTTGATCACCTCGCGCTCGGCGATGCGGGCGGCACCCACCATGCCCAGATAATCGCCCCACCATTGGTCGGGAACACGGATGCGCAAGCGGCAGAGCCGGATGATGTCCTCGATGTCCTTGTAGTCGCGCTGAACCTGGGTGGCGGCGAAGATCAGCGCGCCCTCATTATAGACGTCCTTTGCCGCGCCCATGTAAGTGGTCGGCAGCGAGTTGCCGATATCGGCCTGATGCGCCTTCACCACGGCGGTGTAGCGGTGGCGGCCCTTGCCGTCGAAGATCGGCACCAGGATGCTGAGATCGGCCGCATGCGAGCAGCCGTGATAGGGCGAGTTGTGCAGGAACGCATCGCCGGGCTTGAGCTCCGGATGCAGCTCCTTCATCGCCTTGGCCATCAGGTCCGGGCCGGACAGCACATGGATCGGTATGCTCTCCGCCGTCGCGAGAAGACGGCAGTCGGCGGTGACGACGCAGCAGGAGAAGTCGCGCGCCGTTGCCAGAACCCCCGACCGGCCGGTCCTGAGGAGCGTATTGGCCATCTTGCGGGCAATCCCTTCCCAGCGGTTCGACAGGATCGCCAGACGAACGCCATCCACTTTTTGACGATTTTCCATGGAGCTCTCCCGCCCTAATTCATTTCCGCAAGATTCATGATCAGCGACCCAGAGGCCGTCTTGACGACTTCGACGCCCGGATTGACGACGACGGTGGTCAGCGAGGACTCGACGATGGCCGGCCCCTTGGCGCGCCATCCCGCGTCGAGCCGATCGAGCACGCTGACCGGCGCCTCGACATGGCCATGTCCGGGGAAATAGCATTTGCGCAGGGTCCGGCCGTTCGCGGCGGCGAGCTCCTTCGAAACGCGTCCGGTTCCGCGGTCGCGCAGCTGGCAGCGCACATGGGCCTGCCAGCCGACGACCTCGATATGGGCGCCGCGATCGGCAAAGGCGAAGAGCTCCTCATGCGCGGCATGGAAGCTGTCGATCACCTTCTTGAGGTCTTTCTCGCCCGCGAGCTTCGCTGAGTGGAGCGGCGCCTCGATATCCCAGACCTGGCTCGGATAGTGGCCTTCGATGCTGTATTCGACGCTGTGCCCGATCACCTCTTCGCCGGCCGCGGCGACGAAGGCGTCGCACTTGGCCTTGAGCTCGGCCAGGACCTGGTTCGCCAGAGGGAAGGAGAACTTGTCGGTGCTGATATGCTTGGTGATGTTGAAGTGGCGCGACAGATCGCTGATCAGCGCACCGGCGGCGCTCAGCGCCGCCCCCGTTTCGGGGATGATGGCCGTCGGGCAGTTCAACCGCTTTCCAATCAAGGTGGTGTTGAAGCCCGCGGCACCGCCGCCGCCGATCAGCACGGCCTTGGACGGATCGATGCCCTGTTTCACCGTCAGGTCGTCGATGGCGTTCACCATGTTCTGGGTCACCACGTCCATGATCGCGGCGGCTGCCTCTTCGATCGAGAGCGAAAGCGGCTTCGCGACACGCGACTCGATCGCGGCCCTTGCCGCCTCGAGGTCGAGCGCCATGGCGCCGCCGAGGAAATTCTCAGGGTCGAGATATCCAAGGGCGAGTGCCGCATCGGTGACCGTCGGCTCGGTGCCGCCGCGGCCATAGCAGACGGGACCCGGCACGGCGCCGGCGCTCTTGGGGCCGACGCGCAGCATGCCCCCGGCATCGACCGATGCGATCGAGCCGCCGCCGGCGCCGACCGACTTCACGTCGACCGAGGGGAAACCCGTCATATGGCCGCGGAAGGGCTGGCCGATCCAGGTTTCCCGCGACCAGGGAATGCGGCCGCCGCGGATGAGGGATACGTCATAGGTCGTGCCGCCGGTATCCGCCACGATCGCGGTCTGCATGTCGGCATCCATGCCGGCATAGTATCGGCCCGCGACCGGGGCCATGGCGGGGCCGGAATTGATCGAATGTATCGGCGCGAGCGCGATTTCCTCCGCATCCATCACGCCGCCCTGCGAGGTGACGACCAGCACGCGGCCGGGAAAGCCCGCCTCCTTCAGGCTCTGGGCGAGATTGCGCATATAGGATCCCATCAGCGGCTTGAGCGATGCATCGATCGCGGCCGAGGACGTCCGCCGGTATTCCCGGATGATCGGGTTGATCTGGTGGGACAGCGTCACCGGGATTCCCGGCAGCAACTCCGCCAGCATCTCGCCGACGCGCAGCTCATGCGCGGGATTGGCGATCGACCACAGGAAGCTCACGGCGACGGCCTCGACGCCTTCCGCCTTCAGGCGCTGGATCGCGTCCCGCACCGAGCCTTCATCGAGAGCTGTCACGATCTCGCCGGTCGTGCCCACGCGCTCTTCGATCTCGAATGTCAGATGCCGGGGAATGTAAGGCTCAGGGTATGGAACCTTGAAGTTGAAAGGCTCGATCCGGCCGCCCTCGCGGAACACCAGCACGTCGGGATTGCCCTTGGTGGTCAGGAGCGCCGTGCGCGCCGTCGTTCCGGTGACGATGGCGTTGATGGCGCGGGTCGTGCCATGGATGAAGATCTTGCCCTTTGCCAGCAGGTCATGGCGTGTGATGCCCATGGCATTGGCGGCGACCTGCACGGAATCGAGGACACCCGTGATCGGATTCTCGGGCGTCGTCGGAGCCTTGAACATATGCAGGGCGCCAGCTTCGTCCTCGACGATCAGATCGGTGAAGGTGCCGCCGGTGTCACAAGCAAAACGCATGCGATGAGGTCCTTTCTCAGAATTCGACGCGGTCACCGCCCTTGAGCGCGAGCATGGCGCGCGCCTCGGCGGGGGATGCGACTTCGAGGGACTGGTCGTGCAGGATGCGCCTGATCTTGGCGACCTGCTCGGCATTGCTCTTGGCGAGCTGTCCCTTGCCGATATAGAGGCTGTCTTCGAGGCCGACGCGCGTATGGCCGCCCATGATCGCGCCGGTGGTGACGAAGTTCATCTGGTGACGGCCGGCGGCGAGGATCGACCACTCGTAGTCGCTGCCGAAGAGCTTGTCGGCGATCCTTCGCATATGGACCAGGTTCTCGATATCGGCGCCGATGCCCCCGAGAATGCCGAAGATCGTCTGGACGAAGAGCGGCGGCTTGACCAGGCCGCGCTCGAGGAAATGCGCCAGTGTGTAGAGATGTCCTACGTCATAGCATTCGAACTCGAAGCGGGTGCCGCAGCCCTCGCCGAGCTCCTTGAGAATGAACTCGATATCCTTGAAGGTGTTGCGGAAGATGAAGTCGCGGGAATTCTCGAGATAGGCGGGCTCCCAGTCGTGCTGCCATTCCTTGTATTTGCCGAGGATGGGAAACAGGCCGAAATTCATCGATCCCATATTGAGCGAGCACATTTCGGGCTTGGTCTTCAGCGGCGCGGCCAGCCGGTCCTTGAGCGTCATATTGTGCCCACCGCCGGTGGTGATGTTGATGACGGCATCGCTCTGCTGCTTGATCTGGGGGAGGAAGCGCATGAATACGTCGGGATCGGGCGTCGGCCGGCCGTCTTCGGGATTGCGCGCATGGAGGTGGAGGATCGCCGCGCCGGCTTCCGCCGCGGCGACGGCTTCGGCCGCGACCTGATCGGGCGTGACCGGCAGATAGGGCGTCATCGTCGGCGTGTGGATCGAGCCGGTCACGGCGCAGGTGATGATGACTTTCCGGGGCTTCTTCATGTCCGATGTTCCTTTGAGCCTTCTCATGTCTTCAATTTGCGCAGCGACCGGACTTGGCTGTCGCGCCAGCGCTGGCGCTCGGCGATCGCATCGAGCGGCAATCTCTGCCGGCGGTCGTCGCTCACGACGGACATGGCCGCTTCGCTCCACGGCCGCGATGATCCGAGCGTCCGCCCCATGATTTCGAAGAGGCTGCGATATTTGCGGGCATAATCGGCGAAGCCGCCATCGGCGTTCAGATCCATGGTCTCGAAAGGACCGATGAAGGCCCAGCGCAAGGCGAGCCCGTCGGTCAGGCATTTGTCGATGTCCGCCGGCGATGCGACCTTGGCATCGACCAAGGCCATCGCCTCGTTGACCAGTGCCGCCTGGAGGCGGTTGAGGACGAAGCCGTCGATCTCCCGGTGGATCCGGATCGGCGACTGGCCGATGGCGGTCATGGTGTCCGTGGCGCGCGCGATCGCCTCCGCCGACGTCCACGGCGCGCCCAGCATTTCGACGAGCGGAACGAGGTGCGGCGGATTCACCGGATGGGCCACGAGGACGCGGGCGCGACCGGGAAGGGATTCGGAAAAAGCCGATGGCAAGAGAGCGGAGGTGGATGAGGCGATGATCGTCTCAGGGGCGGCGAGCCGGTCGATGTCCGCCAGCACCGTGCGCTTCAGCTCGAGCGCCTCGGTGGTGTTCTCCTGCACATGCGTTGCGCCGGCGACGGCATCCGCGAGGGTGGGGCTGATGCCGATGCGGCGGCGGACGGCGCTGCGCCGATCGGCGTCCGGGACGTCGTCGGCAAGAGCGGCGTCGATCCATTTGGCCGCATTGTCCGCGGCCTCAGGCGACGGATCGAACAGTTTTACCGACCAGCCGGCACGCGCGAAGACCAGCGCCCAGCTGCGTCCGATCAATCCCGTGCCAACGATGGCAGCGCTTCCTGCGGTCATCGGTCTCCATCCCTTCGCGGCTTTTGCGGCCCGCATTTCTTGGGTCGGGAAGCTACGCAGGATGGAAAGCCATGTCAATATTTGTTATAACAGATATCATACAAACAATTTCTGATTGGCTATTGCTGCGCGCCGCGCATCAGTGCAATGCCAAGTCGGGAGACAGGAGCGACGGGCGTGATTCAACCGGTGCGTGGCGACGCCAAACCGAGCCGCCAAAAATTGCAGCGTCTGAGCAAGACCACTTTGCAGGATCAAGCCTATGAGGAGCTGAAGGACGCGCTGATCGGCGGACAGTTCACGCCCGGGGACGTGCTGGTGATCCGGCAGCTGGCGATCGAGATGGGCACCAGCATCATGCCGGTGCGCGATGCCTTGCAGAGGCTCGTCGCCGAGCGCGCCCTCGAAATGCTTCCCAACCGGACCGTGCAGGTGCCTCTGATCACCAGGGATGCCTTTGACAAGCTGACCGAAATCCGTCTTCGCCTGGAAGCGCTCGCCACCGAAGAAGCGGCGCTGCGCGTGACGGGCGACCTGATCGCGGCTTTGCGCGAGCAGAACGAAGCGATGATGGGCGCGTTGCGGGAAGAGGATGCGGCACGGGCGCTCGAGGCCAACAAGTCATTCCACTTCACCCTCTACCGGGCATCGCAATCAGAGCTGCTCATTGCCTATATCGAATCGCTTTGGCTGAGGATCGGTCCCTTGCTCAAGACGCCGTGGCGGATGGCCGAAGGCTATGCGGTATTCGACCGCGCGCCGGACACCCACCAGCTCGTCATCGACGCGCTCGGACGGCGCGATGCGAAACGCGCGGCCGCGGCCATCGTCAAGGACATAAGCGACGCAGCCGACTGGTATCGCAGCCACAGCAACGTCTTCTCCGGTTCAGATCGCGAATGAACGATCTCGCGCTAAGTGATCGTGATGGGCACGCGATGAATTTCATTGCGTGCGCCCTTGAGCGGCTGGCTGGCCCCGGCTGCGGAATGTGCCCGAGCGCATAATTCATGCCGATTGCCGCGCTGCTCCACTCGCCAGGTGACGGAAAAACGTTGCCATGACCGCGATAGGGGCGGCTCGACATTGGCTCGCATCCAATTCGACCCGCCGTCGGTGCTGACGTCGACAGCGGCGACGCCGCCGTCCGCCCATGCCCAGCCCCAAATTTCGACCGGCTCTCCGGCATTCAGGGCTTCGTCAGGCGATGGCGCGACGATGACTGAGCCAGGTGCGATCGACCAGACCGGGCGCGTGGCGCCGGTCGGTTCGCCTGACGCGGCGCGGATCGCATCATTGTACCACCGGGTGGTGAACGGACCCGGTGCACGCGCATCAGCGACCGTCAACCGCTCGAGCCACTTGACGCTGTTGGTCCCATAGTACCCAGGCACGACGAGCCGTGCCGGAAAGCCGTTCTCGGGCCGAAGTGGCGCCCCGTTCATCTGATCGGCAATAATCACATCAGCCTTCGCCCGCTCGATCGGGAGGTCCTTGACGAAGGCGTCGCAGGCAATGCCGCCGAAAACACCGTAATCGGCGCCGGTGGACCATAGAAAGCGTGCCGTGGGGTCCGGCTCGCAATCCGCGAGCAGTTCCGACAGCCGCACCCCCGACCAGGAAATGTTGCAGACGCGGCGAGTTGGAACCTCCGGCTTGAACGGACTGCCGCAGCACTCGTGAACGGCGTTGAGCTCCACGCGCGGCCGCTTCATAAGATCGCTCAGCGAGAGGCGCAGGGGCCGGCGCACCAGTCCGTCGATCGTAAGCGACCAGCTCGCGGGATCAAGTCGGGGCACGCCGAAATGGCAGAGCACGATCACATCCTCCACCCGCGTCAGCCGCTCAGTGAGCTGATGAGGCTGAAGCGGATGGCGAAGAACGGGTTCCGATGGATCAAGTGGCGCACGGCTCATGGCTACATTCCCTTTTGCCCAAGCCTGCATCATTGGCATTGCCATATCATCAGGCCGGCGATGGGGCTCGATGTAAAGTGCTCCGAGGACTGCCAGTGCATCCCTCTTGCAATCGCGGGCCAGACCGTGCGATTTGGGAAATACCAGTCTTGAGAAGCGTATTCGCAAATACGGCCCGGCGCCGACGTAATGGAACGCAGTGCCCGAAGCGCTGTTCCGCATGAGATTTCAGATGCGAGGTCTAGGAAATATTATAAGACGCCAAAGTCCCGGCATCCCACCGACAAAATTCCCTGCTTCCACTCGACCGGCAAAGCTAAATGACTGATATTGCTGGGGTCGAAATTTTTTCGCGAAAATTCCCTGAAAATCCCTGTATCCAGGCATCCGACAACGTCGGTTGAACCGGCAAGGGCCGGGAATCGTTCCCTATCGATGTGCCGGATCTACCGCGCCTTGTTCTTGTAATAGACGTCGAGGAACACCGCGAGCATCAGCACCGCGCCCTTGATCACCTGCTGCCAGTCGATGCCGATGCCCATGATCGACATGCCGTTGTTCATGACGCCCATGATGAAGGCGCCGATCACCGCACCGATCACCTTGCCGACGCCACCCGTCGTCGCAGCCCCGCCGATGAAGCAGGCGGCGATGACGTCGAGCTCGAAGCCGAGACCTGCTTTGGGCGTCGCCACATTGAGCCTTGCGGCGAAGATGAGGCCCGCCAGGGCGGCCAGCGCCCCCATGATGACGAAGATGAGAAAAGTCAGCTTCTCGGTGTCGATGCCGGAGAGCTTCGTCGCCTTCTCATTGCCGCCCATGGCGTAGATGCGCCGGCCCATCGTCGTGTTGGTCGTCAGGAAGACGAAGAGCGCGATCAGCGCGAACATGACGATCAGCACATTGGGCAACCCCTTGTAGCGCGCCATCAGGAAGGAGAAACCCAGGAAGGCGATGGCGATCAGAAGGTTGCGGCCGTAGAAGATGATGTCCGGCTCCTCGGCGAGCCCATGCGCCTGCTGGTTCAGCCTCTTGCGATAGTTGAAATAGATGATGACCGCCGTCACCAGCGTGCCGATCACCATGGCCGTCACGTTGAACAGGCCGACGCTGAACAGGTCGGGAATGAAGCCTGAGCTCAGGAGCTGGAATTCGCGCGGGAACGGTCCGACCGAGGCGCCGCCGAGCACGGTCAGCGCCAGGCCCTTGAAGATGAGCATGCCGGCGAGGGTCACGATGAAGGCCGGTATCTTGTGATAGGCGACGAAGAAGCCCTGCAGGCCGCCGATCGCGGCGCCCAGCAACAGGCACGCGATGACCGACAGGAACGGATCGAGCTTCCAGCTCACCATCATCACCGCCGCCACCGCGCCGATGAAGCCCGACACCGATCCGACCGAGAGGTCGATATGGCCCGCCACGATGATGAGCAGCATGCCGAGCGCCATGATCACGATATAGCTGTTCTGCAGGATGATGTTGGTCATGTTCACCGGCATGAACAGCGTGCCGTTGGTGGTGAACTGGAAGAAGATCATGATCGCGAGCAGCGACAGGAGGAGCGCATAATCGCGGATGTGAGCCTTGACGAACCGCAGTATGTCGGGCTTCGCTTCGCTCTGTGCGGTTATTTCGCTCATCTCGGCTTTTCCCATGAATTCATGATGGCGCGCATGATCTTCTCCTGCGAGGCCTCTTTGGTCGGCATCTCGGCGACGAAGCGACCCTCATTCATCACATAGATGCGGTCCGAGATGCCGAGAAGCTCCGGCATCTCGGAGGAGATCACGACGACGGCCTTCCCCTGCTCGGCGAGCGCGTTGATGATGGCATAGATCTCGTATTTGGCGCCAACGTCGATGCCACGCGTCGGCTCGTCGAGGATGAGGACGTCGGGCCCCGAGAACAGCCATTTCGACAGCACGACCTTCTGCTGGTTGCCGCCCGAGAGATTGACCGTCGTCTGATAGACGCCCGAGCAGCGGATCGCCAGGTCCTTGCGGTATTTGTTGGCGACCTTGAGCTCCTTGAGGTCATCGATCACGCCGCGCGAGGCAACGCCGTCGAGATTGGCGAGCGTCACATTGTGCTTGATATGGTCGATGAGGACGAGGCCATAGGTCTTGCGGTCCTCGGTCACATAAGCGAGCCCCGCCGCCATGGCCTTGGGGATGGTCGAGACGTCGGCCTTCTTGCCGTGGATCGTGACCTCGCCCGAGATCTTCTGGCCATAGGCGCGGCCGAAGAGCGACATGGCGAACTCCGTCCGCCCCGCCCCCATGAGCCCGGCAATGCCCACCACCTCGCCCTTGCGCACGCTGAAGCTCACATTGCGGATCAGATGGCGGTCGGCATGCAGCGGATGGAAGACGTTCCAGTCCTTCACCTCGAGGATGGTCTCGCCGATCTTGGCCATGCGCTGAGGATAGCGGTCGGTCAGCTCGCGCCCGACCATGGCCTTGATGATGCGGTCCTCGCTGACTTTCGCGGTCGACGTGTCGAGCGTGTCGACCGTCCTGCCGTCGCGCAGGATGGTGATGCGGTCGGCGACCTTCATCACCTCGTTGAGCTTGTGGGTGATGAGGATCGAGGAGATGCCATGCGCTTTCAGCTCCTGCAGCAGTGCCAAGAGCTTGTTCGAATCGGTCTCGTTCAGGCTCGAGGTCGGCTCGTCGAGGATGAGGAGCTTCACCTTCTTGTTGAGCGCCTTGGCGATCTCGACCAGCTGCTGCTTGCCGGTGCCGAGATCGGTGATGAGCGTGTTGGGATGTTCCTTGAGGCCGACCTTCTTGAGGAGCTCGGCGGCGCGGCGGAGGGCCTCGAACCAGTCGATGACGCCCCTTTTCGCCGTCTCATGGCCGAGGAAGATGTTCTCGGCGATGGAGAGCAAAGGAACCAGCGCCAGCTCCTGATGGATGATGATGATCCCGGCGGTCTCGCTGTCGGAGATGGTGGTGAATTTCCGGCTCGCGCCCTCGAACATGATCTCGCCGTCATAGGTGCCATGCGGATAGACACCCGACAGCACCTTCATCAGCGTCGATTTGCCGGCGCCGTTTTCCCCGACCACGGCATGGATCTCGGCCGGCAGAATCGCGAGATTGACGTCCGTCAGCGCATTCACGCCCGGGAACGTCTTGGTGATGCCGCGCATTTCGAGAATGGGCTCGCTCAACGCCCTCATCTCCCCAATATGCTGTCCGGTTCGCCCGGATCTTGATCGATTAAAACATAAGCAAGGGGCTTCGCAAAGCGCGAAGCCCCCCGATGACAGCGCCCCTGATCAGTTATCGATCTGGTCCTGCGTATAATAGCCGGAATCGACCAGCGCCTTCTTGATGTCGTCCTTGCCGACCGAATAGGGGGTCAGGAGATAGGACGGCACCACCTTGACTTCGTTATTGTAGGTCTTGGTGTCGTTGACCTCGGGCTCCTTGCCCTGGAGCACCGTGTCGACCATCTTCGCCGTCACCTTGGCGAGCTCGCGCGTGTCCTTGAACACGGTCGAATATTGCTCGCCGGCGATCATGCCCTTGACCGAGGCAAGCTCGGCGTCCTGGCCGGTGACGATCGGCATTTCGGGCCCGGGCGCATAGCCCACACCCTTGAGAGAAGAAATAATGCCGCGTGAGAGGCCGTCATAGGGGGCGAGCACGCCGTTCACCTTCTTGTCGGTGTAGTTGGCCGAGAGCAGGTTGTCCATGCGGGCCTGGGCGACGGCGCCGTCCCAGCGCAGCGTGCCGACCTTGTCCATGCCCATCTGGCCCGAGACGACGGCGACCTCGCCCGAATCCATCAGGGGCTTCAGGACCGACATGGCGCCGTCATAGAAATAGAACGCGTTGGTGTCGTCCGGCGAGCCGCCGAAGAGCTCGACATTCCACGGCTTGGCGCCGGGGAAGCGTTCCTTGAGCCCGTCGACCAGGGATTTCGCCTGCAGCACGCCGACGCCGAAATTGTCGAAGGTCGTGTAATAGTCGACATCCGGCGTCTTGGTGATCAACCGGTCATAGGCGAAGACCTTGACGCCCGCTTCCTTGGCCTTCTTCAATATGTCGGACAGCGTCGATCCGTCGATCGCGGCGATGATCAGGACCTTGGCGCCCTTGGTCACCATGTTCTCGATCTGGGCGAGCTGGTTCGGGATGTCGTCCTCGCCATATTGCAGGTCGGTGTCGTAGCCGAGCGCCTGGAACTCCTTCACCATGCTTTCGCCGTCCGAGATCCAGCGGGTCGACGACTTGGTCGGCATGGAGATGCCAATAAGCCCTTTGCTCTCGGCTAAGGCCGTTCCGGCGGCGGCCAGCGCCGCGGCTCCCGCAACGGAAGCCATGAAATACCTGCGATTCAGCATGAATTCCTCCCTTGATGCTGTGGAGCGACCGCTCCTTTTCGGGAGATGCCGCCCTTGGGCCCTGTCCTTAGATTGAAACCCAAAAGCGTTCAACGGCAATTTGTATTACAAAAGGCTTTTGTAATACAAATGACTAATAAAAAAATCCCCCTCCCCGGCGGGGAGAGGGATTCGAAACGCTCATTTGCGATCTCAGAGCGCCGCTTCGACCATGATCTCGACATCGAGGCCGGGACCGGCGAGCTTCGCCTCGACGGTGGCGCGCGCCGGCGTCTGGCCCGCCACCACCCAGGCATCCCAGGCTTCGTTCATTTGCGCCCAGGTCTTGATGTCGGTCAGCCAGATATTGGCCTTGAGGATCTTGGTCTTGTCGGTCCCCGCTTCCTTGAGCGTCGCATCGATCTGGTCGAGGATGTCCTTCGTCTGCTCCTTGACCGACTTGCCGACCGTCTTTTCCGCGACATATCCCGAGAGATAGATCTTGTCGCCGTGTATCACCGCATCGCTCATGCGGTTGCCGGCGCCGATACGTTTCAAAGCCATGGGAAACCTCCTGTTTATTCGAGCGCGGCCTTGGTGGCACGAAGCACGAGGTGAGGCAAGACGTCAAATGCGTAAGGAGCGTTGAGCCGTTCCAGCCAGTGATGATAGTCGCGCCCCCAGGGACCGATATTGATGGCCGGATAGGCCGGCGAAGCGGGAAGCGTGAAGCTCGCACCCCAGATCGGCGTATTGGCCTGGGCGGCGGCGAGATCGCCCGACGTCTCGCCGAGGAAGCTCATATCCGATATGCCGGGAAAGTAGCCGAGCCGCGAAATCGTGGTGCCCTTCTCCATGGCGGCCTCGCTCACCGCCGCCATCAGGCGTTCCGCCAAGGCCTCATCGCCGAGGCTCACCGCCGGATAAGGCAGGGAGCCGAAGCCCAAGATGACCGCAGGGCCCGGCAGCTTGGTCGATGCCCAGGCGAATTCGGTGACGAGCCGCGCCCGGGTCGGAAAATCGAGGTCGTTGCGTTCCGCCAATTCGCGGTTGAGGAGATCGAAGGAGGCTTCGAAATCGGGATCGGACTTCAGCGCCTGGGCGAAGAGCTCGGCGAAGCTCAGCACCTGGACCGCTTCCTGCCGGAAGGGCTGCGGCGGGCTGACATTCCCCGCCCTTTGCGCAAGCTTCGCCACCGCCCGCTCCATCGCCTCGCGCGCCATGCCGGTGGCGATGCTCAGGACGTCCGCCGGCGCGCGGCGATGCTGCAGCGTGTTCCAATAGAGGAAGATGCGTGCCGGCGTCGTGACATTGTAGCCGCTCTTCACATCCTTCACATAGAGCGCCGCCGGGGGTGCGGCGATCTCATGGCCGCTGGTCTCGGCGAGCTCGGGCGCGCATTCGAGCTCGGCCAGGAGCTCGGCGGCGAGATAATTGGCATTGATGCCGGCGAAGGGATAGCAGGCATGGGCTTCGCGTCCGACGACGAGCGCCGTCAACAGAAGCTTGCCGATCGATCCCGTCGTCAGCGAGCGGCCGAAGGCGCCGTCGCCGTCATCGGCGATCGAATCGAGATTGATGACGAGGCGGATATCGAGATCGCCCTCGCGCGCGATGACGGGGAGGATCGCCGCCGCCGCGCGCATGCCGGCCGAGCGGTCCTCCTCATCGGGGGTCGCCAGCAGCAGGATATTGCCATGCCGGTGCTCTTCGGCGGCGAAGGTCTCGAGCACGGCAATGCCCGCCGCGATCCCGGCTTTCATGTCGAGGAGCCCGCGGCCCGGCAGATAATCGCCCGATTCGAGATCGGCGAGGGCTGCCGGATTTTCGCCGGTCCGCTTCAGCTTCTCGATGATCATCGGGAGCAGCGTCTCGGGATCGCAGGCGTAAGGCATAAGCTCGGCATAATCGTCGAACGGCACCGTGTCGAAATGCCCGGCCAGCACCACCGTCCTGCGGCCCTCGCCCTTCACCAAGGCGAGAAGGTTGCCGCGCTCCGTCCCGTCATCGAGCGGCTGCACCTTGAGATGCGACGGGTTGAGATGGAAATAGCGGTTCTGCGCCAGCATCGCCTTCAGCAAATGCGGGAAGTCGCATTCGCTTGGGGATCCGGTGACGCTGCGCCACTGGGTCATCTGGATCGCCGTAGCACGGCTCCTCGCCGCGAGGTCGGTCACGGGCCCCTCCGGATGATGCGATCAGGCGAACCGCCGGTCATATTCGAGCACGGCATTGAGCAGCACCTGGGCGCCCGCCCCGCATTCATCGAAGGACGTCGATTCCGCTTCATTGTGCGAAAGCCCGCCGAGGCAGGGCACGAAGATCATGGTCGTCGGCGCGACGCGGGCGATATAGGCGGCGTCGTGGCCGGCGCCGGACGCCATGTCACGGGTGGCGAAGCCGGCCTGGTCGGCGCCATGGCGCACGCAGTCGATGAGGTCCGCCGCGAATCTGACCGCCGGCGACTTCCAGATCCGCTTCTCCTCGATCTCGAGCTTGAGCTCTTGCGCGATGCGCGGCAGGGCCGCCTGATAGGCCGCCTCCATCTTGTCGAGCACGCTCTCGTCGGGATGGCGAAGATCGACGCTGAAGAACACTTCGCCCGGCACGACATTGCGGCTGTTCGGCCGGTTCTCGAGGAGACCGACGCTGGCGACGCCCGGCAGATGATCGAGCCCGACCTGATTGATCGCCTCGATCATGCGCGCGGCACCGACGAGCGCGTTCTTGCGCAGGAGCATGGGGGTGGCACCCGTATGCGCTTCCTGGCCCCTGACCGTCACCTCGTACCAGCGCATGCCCTGCACGCCGGTCACGACGCCGATCATCTTCTGCTCGGCCTCGAGGATCGGCCCCTGCTCGATATGAAGCTCGAACATCGCCTGGAATTTGTGCGAGCCTACGGGCTCCGAGCCCTTGTAGCCGATGCGCGTCAGCTCGTCGCCCAGCGTGATGCCGTCGCGATCGGCTCTGGCGTAGGCATAGTCTTGCGTGAACACACCGGCATAGACGCCCGAGCACAGCATGGCGGGTGCGAAGCGCGAGCCTTCCTCATTGGTCCAATTGACGATCATGACGGGCGCATTGGTCTCGTAGCCGAGATCGACCATGCTGCGCAGCGCTTCGAGCGCGCCCAGGACGCCGAGCACGCCGTCGAATTTCCCGCCCGTCGGCTGGGTGTCGAGATGCGAGCCCATGGCGATGGGCTGGAGCTTGTTGTTCTTGCCCGGCCTGAGCGCGAACATGTTGCCGACGCTGTCGACCGACACCTTGCAGCCCAGCGCCTCGCATTGCGCCTTGAACCAATCGCGCACCTTCTTGTCTTCGTCGGAAACCGTGAGCCGCTTGATGCCGCCTTTCGGTGTCGCGCCGTATTTGGCGGTCTCCATGAGGGCGTCCCACAGACGCTGCGGATTGATGGTGAGATTGCTCTTAGCGGTCATGGAACGGCCTTTTCGAAGCGACAAAAGATTATTGCGGAGGATTGTCAGGCGTCTTCGGCCAACTCAAGAAAAAAGTCCACAGCGCATAGCAGAGCATCGCGGCGGCGATGGCTATCCACAGGCCGCTTTGGTTGTAGATCTCGAAAGCGAGCCACAGAGCGACGACGGCCGTGATGGCGATACGCCGCCACAAGGGCCGGTAGAAAGGCGAAGACTGTTCGTAGGTGCGCTTGCTCTCTCGACTATTGTCCATCGATCTGCTTGCCCATGATGGCAATCGCCTTCTGGTAGACGGTCGCGGCGTTCCACCCCTGGATGGCGCTGAAATTGGTCTGGCCCGGCTGATAGCCGGCACCCCTCACCCAGCCATGGCCTTTGAGGAAATTGGCGGTGGAGGCGAGCGCGTCGGCCTTGGAATTGAGATTGACGCGGCCGTCGCCATCGCCGTCCGCGCCATAGAGCCGGACATTCTTGGGCAGGAACTGGGTATGGCCGACCTCGCCATGCATGGCGCCGCGCGCCGAAGCCGAGAGCGTTCCGCGGTCGATGAGGGCGAGGGCCGCATAAAGCTGCTCGGTGAAATATTCCGTCCGGCGGCAGTCATAAGCCAGCGTCGCCACCGCCGACAGTGTGTTCTGATTGCCGGTGACGTTGCCGAAACCGGTCTCCATGCCCCATATGGCCAAGAGCGGCCCCGGCGGCACGCCATAGCGCCTTTCAAGGGAGGCAAAGAGAGCGGCATTGGATCTCTTGAGCGCCCGCCCGCGCGACACGATGGCAGGCGCGCCGCGCTTGGCCATGAAGGCCGAGAGCGACAGCTTGAAGCTCTTCTGGCTGCGGTCGGCCCTGATCGTGGCGGTCGAATAGCTGGTGTTCATCAGGGCGGCGATGGCTTTCGGCTTGACGCCGTTCTGCTTGGCTTCGGCGCTGAAGCTTTTCTTCCAGCTCTCGAAATTGGCCCCGCTGCTGCTGCATCTGGCGGCCTCGGCCGCGCCTGCCGCCGTCAGGAACACGCTTACGGTTGCGAGCAATCCCATCCATGTGCCGAGCCTCATGCCGTCCTCCGCCTTTCGTCGCTGATTTGAGGGAACCCGAATGTGCCATCAAGCGGCGGCCTTGTCACCGCTTGGATGAGATGGCATCAGGGGGATGGTTGAGCCCATGCCGAAGCCATCGTCCGCCCATATCGAGGCGCTGTTCCCGACCCTCGTCTACCGCACCGTCATCGAGGGTGCCGGCCGGCTTAACCATGATCTCGAACAGGCCGCCCTGGCGCTCGCCGAGAACGACACGGCCGGGCGGCGCTGGTGCGAAAAGCACGGCTATTCGGGCTATACCTCCTATGGCTCGCTCGCTGATCTCCCCGACCGGAGCCCGCTTTTCGCCAGGCTCAAGCGCGGCATCGAGCGCCACGCCGCCCGCTTCGCCAAGGAGCTCCATTGGGACCTGCGCGGCGGCAAGCCCGTCTGCGATACGATGTGGGTCAATGTGCTGCCCGAGGGCGGCTCGCACAGCTCGCATATCCATACCAACGCCGTGCTGAGCGGCACTTACTATGTCACCTCGCCCGAAGGTTCCGGCCCTATCGTCTTCGAGGATCCGCGCCATGGTTTGATGATGGCGGCGCCGCCGCGCAAGGCCCAAACCCCTCGTCCCTTGCGGACCTATGTCAGCGAGACGCCGGTTCCGGGTTCCCTGATCCTGTGGGAAAGTTGGCTGCGCCACGAAGTTCCCTTGAACCGGGCCCGGGCTGAGAGAATCAGCGTGAGTTTCAACCTCGTCATCGGGTGATCCTGCTTTCCGGAACATGGAAAATGTGTATAGTCCGGGCGAGGCGATAATCCGGGCATCCCCAATGAAAGCTCTCCCGTCTGTTGTTCTGGCGCTCCTGACGATTGTGCTTGCTGTTGTCCTGCCGGCCGGTCAAGCCGATGCGGCGAAAAAGAAGACGGAGACGCCCGTCTACGACCAGCCGATGCGGGTCGTCATCGTCCGCAGCGTGATGGGGGGGTGCGAGCCCTCCTGCCCGCAATGGATCTCGGCCGAAGGCCAGATCACGGCAAAGTCTCCGGCGGTGTTCAAGAAGGCGCTCGCCAAGGCGAAGGATCTGCGGCTGCCGGTGGTCGTCACCTCGACCGGCGGCGATGTCGATGCCGCGCTCAAGATCGGCGAGATGATCCGTGGGCGCCATCTCGATGTGGCGGTGGGCTGGACCTATTTCGGCGGCTGCGCGCCGCATCAGACGAATTGCAAGCTTCCCAAGGCGCAGAAGGGCGTCTATCGCGGCGTCATCATGTCGGGCCAGGGTTTTTGCGTTTCCGCCTGCGCCTTCATCTTGGCTGCCGGCGAAAAGCGCTTCATGGGCGAGGGCACGGCCGTCGGCGTGCATCAGATCAGCCGGACCATCACCCAGGAGAAGGTCCGCTATTATGAGCGCTACCGCATCGTCCGGGGCAAGAAGCAGGTCCTGAGCCGCAAGGTCGTCAGCCGCAAGCCGATGAAGAGCTATGTCTCGACCAAGCTCGACCGGAGGCTCGAGAAGAAGCTCAATGCCTTCTTTGCCAAGATGGGCGTCGACAAGTCTGTGCTCGGGCTGTTCAACAAGGCACCGCCGACGTCCATGTATATACTGACCTGGGGCGAAGCGCGGAACACGAAGCTCGTCACCGATCTCACCCCTGCGACGGATCTCGTCGCCGGCAGCCGCTGCAAGAGCGATCCGCCGGCCGACAACTGCGTGCTCATCGCGGATGAGCAGGCGGCCGTCGCTCCCTGATCCATCACCGCATCACGGTTTGGAATTCGCCTTCTCGAGCGCCCGCTTCATCTGAGCGTCAAGCGCTTTGAATTCGCTCATCATTGCTTTGCAAGCTGCCTCGCTTGCGGCACATTTGGCGTTGGTCCTGACATACCACGCCCCATCCTTCTGCCGGAAAGCATGGCGGCAGGCGACGGCGGGATGCGCCTCGTTTGCCGACGTGGTGATGGTCAGCGTTGTCAAGTCGGCTTTATTGGCATAGGCCACATAGCGGGCATTGCCGCCAACTCTCTTGAATGCCTTGGTTTTGGCCACATTGGCCGCAATTTCCTGCGGAGACTGGCCAGCGATACCACAGAACTCCGCTTGGGCGGCACTCGGAAGAGCGGCTCCCGCCGCACCAAGGATCAGCAGGATCACTTTTCGCCACTGTTTCATGACTGCCTCCAACGCAAGGCGTAACAGCGCCTGCCCTTTTCACCGCACGGGGCCGCCAAGCCCGGATCATCGCCCCATCATTGTGGGGCCTTCCTTTGCCACTGCACATCGTGAACTTTGAACTCGGCTAGGAACGTCCTGCAGGCTTCCCGGCTCGCCTCGCATTGGATTGTGTGCCAAGCCTCCCAGTCGCCAGACTTCCGTGTCACGCGGCGGCAGGCGACAGCGGCGTGGTGACGAGCAGCGTCAGCACGGCCTTTTGGTTGAAGTAGGATACAAAGCGGGCATTGCCGCCATATTTCTTGAACTGCTTCGTTTTGACGACATTGGCGGCGATCTCCTGCGCGGAGCTGCCGGCAACGCCGCAGAAATTTGCCTGCGCCACGGATGGAAATGCAACGGCCGCTGCCCCGAGCATCGCCAATCTCAACTTTCTTGAACGTAGCATGCCTGCCCCCGTCCCTATGACTATGGCGTCACCGTTCCTGCCCTTTTGACCGCGCGCGGCCGGTTGGTTTCGCGCCAGGTCGAATTGGCGACATGGACGGCGGGATAGGGATCGCGGCGGACGAAATCGCCATCCCCCGCTTTGGCCCTGAGATCGCCGTCCTTCCAGGCGATGCGCCCGCGCGACAGGACCACGACCGGCAATCCTGTGCATTCATAGCCTTCGAATACATTGTAGTCGATGCGGCTCACTTGCGCCTTGGCCGAGATCGTCTTCGTCTTGTTGGGGTCCCAGAGGACGAGATCGGCATCGGAGCCTTGGGCGATGCGGCCCTTCTTGGGATACATGTTGAGAATGCGCGCGATATTGGCGGACGTGACGGCGACGAACTCTTCCTTGGTGAGCCTGCCGCTATTGACGCCGGCCGTCCACAGGACCGGCATGCGGTCTTCGAGGCCGCCCGTGCCATTGGGGATCCTGGTGAAATCCTTGGCACCCATGCGCTTCTGCTCGGTGGTGAAGGAGCAGTGATCGGTCGCCACGACCTGCAGCGAGCCCGACTGCAATCCGGCCCACAGCGAGTCCTGGTGCTTCTTGGGCCTGAAGGGCGGCGACATCACCCGCCTTGCCGCATAGTCCCAGTCCTTGTTGCGGTACTCGTCCTCATCGAGGGTGAGGTGCTGGATCAAGGGCTCGCCATAGACGCGCTTTCCGGCTTCCCGCGCGCGCTTGATCGCCTCATGCGCCTCGCGGCAGGAGGTGTGCACGACATAGAGCGGGCATCCCGCCATGTCGGCGATCATGATGGCGCGGTTGGTGGCCTCGCCCTCGACCTCGGGCGGACGCGAATAGGCGTGGCCTTCGGGCCCGGTGATGCCTTGCGCCAGGAGATCGCCCTGCATGCGGAAGACGACGTCGCCGTTCTCGGCGTGGACCAAGGGCATGGCGCCGAGCCCGGCGCAGCGCGAGAAGGAATGATAGAGCTCATCGTCATTGACCATGAGCGCGCCCTTATAGGCCATGAAATGCTTGAAGGTGTTGATGCCATAGGTCTTCACCACCGTTTCCATCTCGTCGAAGACCTGTTTGTCCCACCAGGTCACCGCCATGTGGAAGGAATAGTCGGACGCCGCCTTCTCGGCCTTGCGGCGCCAGTCCTGATAGGCGGCGAGCATCGACTGCTTGGGGGCGGGAATGCAGAAATCGACGATCATGGTGGTGCCGCCGGAGAGTGCCGCCTTGGTGCCCCATTCGAAGTCATCCGCCGACACGGTGCCCATGAACATGAGCTCCATATGGGTATGGGGGTCGATGCCGCCCGGCATCACATAGAGGCCACCGGCATCGATGATCTCGGCCTTTCCCGGCGCCTCGAGCTTCTCGCCCACCGCGACGATGCGCCCCTCCTCGATCAGCACATCGGCGCGCCGCGAATGATCATGATTTACGACAATACCGCCGCGGACGAGAATGGACATGAGAGGCCTCCGTTTCTTACTTTCCCTCCCTCTTGCGGGGAGCACTATCGCATATGGAATTTTTTAAGGCCCCATCATCATTCCCCTTCTCCCGTTGCGAAGCAATGGGAGAAGGGGCGCGAAGCGCGGATGAGGGCTCTTTCGCGCAGTGCACTCTGATCTCAACGAGCATTTCTTGCTGAAACAAAGAGCCCTCACCCGGCCTTCGGCCACCCTCTCCCATTGCTTCGCAACGGGAGAGGGGGAACATCGGAGATGGCTCGCTCGCTTCAAGAATTCTCATATGCGATAGCCCTACCCTGCGGGGGAGGGGAACTGAGTACGCTACATCTTCTTCACTTCGTCGGTGACGACCGCCGACCACGCACCTTCCGGCTTCTTGGAGATGACGGGATCGGAGCCGCCCTTCATCAAGGTGTCCACCGTGCGGTCAGCGGCGGCGGTGTCGAGCGTGCCGTCGGAGCCCTCGGTGAGCTTGTTGATCTCCTGCATCATCGTCTTCTGGTGGCCCTCGGTCTGGGCACCCGTCGCGTCATTGTCGAGCACGATCTTGGCCGCATCGTCCGGATGCTCGCGCGCCCAGTCCCAGCCCTTCATCGACGCCTTGACGAATTTCGCCATGGTGGTGACGAAGGCCGGATCCTTGAGCTTGGCTTCGAGCACATAGAGCCCGTCCTCGAGCGTGGCCACGCCCTGATCCTCATATTTGAAGACGATCAGGTCTTCCGGCTTCACGCCCGCTTCGATCACCTGCCAATATTCATTGTAGGTCATGGTCGAAATGCAGTCGGCCTGCTTCTGGAGCAGCGGATCGACATTGAAGCCCTGCTTCAGCACCGTGACGCCGTCCGGCCCGCCAGTGGTCTTGAGCCCGAGCTGGCTCATCCAGGACAGGAACGGATATTCGTTGCCGGAGAACCACACGCCCAGCGTCTTGCCCTTGAAGTCTTCCGGCTTGGTGATGCCGGTGTCCTTGCGGCACGTGAGCATCATGCCCGAGCGCTTGAAGGGCTGGGCGATATTGACCAGCGGCACGCCTTTCTCGCGCGACGCGAGGGCCGAGGGCATCCAGTCGACGACGACATCGGCGCCGCCGCCCATGATCACTTGCGGCGGCGCGATATCGGGTCCGCCCGGCTTGATCGTCACGTCGAGCCCGGCGTCCTTGTAGAAGCCTTGCGCTTGCGCGACGTAGTAGCCGGCGAACTGGGCCTGCGTCACCCATTTGAGCTGGATGGTCACCGCCTCGGCGTAAGCCGCGGCGCTGCCCGCCATGAGCGCCGCGGTCGCCGCCGCGGCCATCAGAAATTTCTTCATGCTGTACGTCTCCTCTTCTCCCTGTTTGCCTACTGGTCTTTGCGCGACCGGTAGGACGGATGCCAGAAGGTCACCGCGCGTTCGATGAGCGCGATCACCCCGTAAAAGGCCGAGCCAGCGAGTGCTGCGACGGCGATCTCGGCCCAGACCAAGTCGAGATTGAACTTGGCGACCTCGGTTGAAATGCGAAAGCCCATGCCGACAATGGGGGTTCCGAAGAATTCCGCAACGATGGCCCCGATCAGGGCCAGAGTCGAGTTGATCTTGAGCGCATTGAAAATGAAGGGCATTGCCGCCGGAAGCCTGAGCTTCACCAGCATGTCGAAGTAGCTCGCGCCGTAAGACCGCATCAGGTCGCGCTCGAGATGGCCTGCCGCCTGAAGGCCTGCCACCGCATTCACCAGCATGGGGAAGAAGGTCATGATGACGACGACGGCGGCCTTGGAGTGCCAGTCGAAGCCGAACCACATGACCATGATGGGCGCCACGCCGACGATCGGCAGGGCGGCGAAGAGATTGCCGAGCGGCAGCAGCCCCCGCCTGAGGAATCCCCAGTAATCGCACAGGATCGCCACCACAAAGCCGGCGAGCGAGCCCAACGCCCAGCCGATCAGCACGGAGCGCATGAAGGTCTGGATGAAATCCGCTTCCAGCGTGGCATAGGACGTTGCAATTCTGGTCCAGATGTCCGAGGGCGCCGGCAGGAATACCGGCGATATGCCGAAACCCTTGACGATGAGCTGCCACAGCAGCAGGAGGGTCAGGCCGAAGATGGCCGGAACGGTCAAGTTGCGCAGCCTGAGCGCCAGAGGCGACGATGCGGCGAGACCCGAAAGCGCGTCATTGCCGATCCACACCAGGGCCCACAGCACCAGGACGCCGATCCAGAACAGGACGCCGGGTTGTGCCGTCACCTGATGCGCCATCAGCCACAGGAGTCCGCCGGCGGCGAGCAGAATGGCGATCACGGCGGGCGGGCTGCGGCGCAGGTTGGCAATCATGGCTTCGCCCCCATGGCGCGCGCCACCTGGCGCTCGACGAAGCCGACGAGCCAGACCAGTCCCGATGACATGACTGCGGCGGCGACCAGCGCCGCCCAGATCTGCTGGGTCTGGCCGTAGTAAGAGCCGTTGAGCAGCCGGGCGCCGATGCCGGCCTGGGCGCCGGTCGGCAATTCAGCGACGATGGCGCCGACGAGTGCTATGGCGATTGCCACCTTGAGGGAGGTGAAGAGGAAGGGCACCGCGGCGGGCCAGCGCAGTTTCCAAAAGGTCTGTGCCGTGCTCGCATTATAGGTGCGCATCAGGTCGAGTTGCATCGGGTCGGGCGAAGTGAAGCCCTTCACCATGCCGATGGTGACCGGGAAGAAGCACAGATACATGGAGATCAGCGACTTCGGCACGAGACCGGTGAGCCCGATCGAGCCCAGCACCACGATGATCATCGGCGCGATCGCCAGGATCGGGATGGTTTGCGAGGCGATGATCCACGGCATCAGGCTGCGGTTGAGCGCCTTCACATGGACGATGGCCGCGGCAAGGGCGATGCCGAGGAGCGAGCCCAGCACGAAGCCGAGCAGGGTGGAAGAAAGCGTCACCCAGCAGTGATAGAGGAGCGATCGCGGCCGCCACGGCTCGACCGTGAAGATCGTGTTCCACAATTCGGCCATGACCTGGTTGGGCGCCGGCAGGACCGGGCGCGGCAGCGACCAGGAGATCGACAGCGTATTCATGAGACCGCCGCCCGCGGCATCGATCAGGGGCTGGCTCAACACCCGGTTCATCGGGATGGCAGCGACATACCAGATGACGAGGACGATGGCGACGATCACCGCTACGGGGAAAGCGTGACCCGCGGCGAGCGCGCTCGCAAATGACGGCCGCTGTGCTGTGGCGGCGGCGACGGTCATGGAAGGACTCGCGCGCATACCCTCTCCCCCCACGGGGGAGAGGGAGGGACCCATTGCGCAGCAATGGGAGGGTGAGGGGGAACGGACGGCGCAGCATTTCGCTTCGGCAAGACTCTTGCCGTCGGTTCCCCCTCACCCTGCCCTCTCCCCCGCGGGGGGAGAGGGCAAACACCCTCAGTCATCATAGCTGTGCCCTTGCCTCAGGCCTTCGCGCACACGCTGTGCAACTTTCAGGAATTCCCGCGTCTCGCGGATATCGAGCGTGCGGTCATGCGCGAACTTCGTTTCGATCACGTCGATGATGCGCCCGGGCCGCGGTGACATGACGACGATCTTGCTCGACAGGAACACCGCTTCCGGGATCGAATGGGTCACGAAGACCACCGTCTTCTTCGTGCGCGCCCACAGCTCCAGCAGTTGCTGGTTGAGCTTGTCGCGCACGATCTCGTCGAGCGCGCCGAAAGGCTCGTCCATCAGGAGGAGCTTGGGATCGAAGGCAAGGGCGCGGGCGATCGACACGCGCTGCTGCATGCCGCCCGAGAGCTGCCACGGAAACTTCTTCTCGAAGCCGCTCAGATTGACGAGATCGAGATTGCGCGCGATGCGCTCGGCCCGCTCGCGGGCGCTGAAACCCATGATCTCGAGCGGCAAGGCGACATTGCGCTCGATGGTGCGCCAGGGATAGAGCGCCGGCGCCTGGAACACATAGCCATAGGCGCGCTTCTTGCGCGCTTCGTCGGGCGTCATGCCATTGACCGAGATCTGGCCTTCGCTCGCCTGCTCGAGATCGGCGATGACGCGCAGCAAGGTCGTCTTGCCGCAGCCCGACGGCCCGATGAAGGATACGAAATCCCCGTCCTCTACGGTGAGATTGACTTTCGACAGGGCATAGACCGGCCCGTCGGCTGCTTCGAATGTCAGGCTCAGCTCGCGCGCCTCGATAACGGACGCTGCCGCCATTCAACCTCCCCTGTATCATTTTTTAGAGACTCGTTGGAAAAGGATGCTATGCGGTCTTGACCATTTGATCAAGAATTAACACCATCGGCTATGGCCCAACCCAAGCAGAAGCTCATGGGCAAGACCCGCATCCAGGCGATCAATGAGGACATCATCCTCGCGGCCGCCCTCGAGGTCTTTTCGGTCTATGGCTATCGCGGCTCGACGGTCGACCAGATCGCCGAGCGTGCCCAGATGTCGAAGCCCAATCTGCTGTATTACTTCCGCCGCAAGGACGATATCTACCGCGCCGTCCTGGAGAAAACCCTGGCCGACTGGCTCAAGCCCTTGCGCGGCCTCGATCCCCAAGGCGAGCCCCTGGCCGAGATCGAAAACTATGTCCGCGCCAAGATGGCCATGTCGCGCGACAATCCCAAGGCCTCGCGGCTCTTTGCCAATGAGATGCTGCATGGCGCGCCCGCCATCGGCGACTTCCTTGCAGGGCCCATGAAACTTCTGGTCGACGACACGGCGAAGATCATCAAGGGCTGGATCACCAAGGGGCAGATCGCCGCCATCGATCCCTATCACCTGATCTTCACCATCTGGGCGATGACCCAGCATTATGCCGATTTCGATATCCAGATCCGCGCCGTGCTCGGCAAGAACGGCGATCACTTCCCCGATGCCGAGACGACGATCATCCGTTTGATCCAGGATGGGCTGAGGCCCCGGAAATGACTACCTTGCGGCCGTGGTCGGAGGCTGATCTCCCCGTCCTCGAAGCCTGCAACACGTCTGAGCAGAAGAAGTATCTCGGCGGTCCGGAGAGCCCGGAACGCCTCTTGAAGCGCAATCGCGACTTTGCGCAGATAGTGATTCCGGGCGAGACGCGCATGTTCCGCATCGACCACGAAGGCTCACCCGCAGGCTCGATCGGCTATTGGCGGAAGGAATGGCGCGGCGAGACCGTCTATGAGACCGGCTGGGCGGTGATGCCGCACCTCCAGGGCCGCGGCATCGCTCATGCCGCGACCGCGGCACTGATCGCCATTCTCAGGCAGGAAGCGCAGCGCCGCTTCCTCCATGCCTTCCCTTCGCCCGAAAACCTCGCTTCCAACGCGATCTGCCGCAAGGCCGGCTTCCTGCTTCAGGGCGAATATGATTTCGAGTTCCCGCCGGGCCGCATCATGCGCTGCAATGACTGGCGTTTCGATCTCACCGGCTGAAGCAAAGCTTCACATGGATCGGCCGTCGAAATCCATCACCGGGACCTTGCTCATGTCGACGCCTTCGAGGCAGCGGACATTCACATAGGCCATGCGCTCAGCCTTGCCGGCGCCGTCATCGGCAAAAGGATGAATGCCGCAGGTGCGGCAGAAGCGGTGCACGATCGCATGCTTGTTGAAGGTGTATTTCTGCAGGTCGGTCTCGGGCGACAGCAGCTTCAGGCTGTCGCGCGGCACGGCGATGAGGAGCGCTCCCTTGCGCGAGCAGATCGAGCAGTTGCAGCTGATCGCTCCGCCCGAGAGATCGCTTTCCACTTCGAAAGCGACCTTGCCGCAATGACAGCGTCCTTTGTAGCGCATGTTGTTCCCCTCAGAAGGATAGCCGTCGCGCCGATCATAGCGGCATTGGCTGAGTATTTCTATGCCGGAACGCGCCCGATGAGGCGGAAGAATGTATGCGACGTCACCAGCACACGAGGATCGGCGAGATGGCGCTCGAGATCCGCCATGTCGCTTTCGAGCTCGGCCTTGCTGATAAAACCCTGGGCGATGAGCCTGTCGCGCACATTGTTGATGAAATCGCGCAGGATGGGCCTGCGGTCATGGCCCGGCGGATAGACATGCATCACCGCATCGACGCGGATGTCCTCGACGCCCGCCGCGCGGAACAGCTCATGCGTGCGCCTGCCGATGAAGAGATCGATGCCTTGCCCCGCCGAATAGGCGATATAGGCCTTGAGCAACCGGTCCCAGGCCGGCAGCGGCGGATCGCAGACATGGCCGACGAAATCCGCTTCGAAACTCGCCACCCAGCCACCGGGACGCACCAGCGCGACCATCTCGCGCACGATCCTGTGGGGCTCGGGCACGTTGACGAGGACGAGGCGCATATGAGCGCCGTCGAAGGATGCGCGCGGCAGCCCGGTCGCATAGGCATCGCCCTCGCGCAGCTCGACCTGGCTCAGCGCGTGATCCTGGACGAAGCGGCGGGCCAGTTCGACGAAATGCGGGCTGCGCTCGATGCCGAGCACCGAGCCTCTGGGCCCGACGCGCTTGCCGAGGAGATGCAGCACGCCGCCTGGTCCGCAGCCGAGATCGACGATACGCTCGCCGGGCTTGATGCCGATCTTCTCGAACTGGGCGTCCGAATCGGGCGCCAGATTGGCGATCTGGCGTTTGAGGCGCGCTTCCTCGGCTTCGGCGCGCCCCAGCAGATATTGGTCGGGTTGCGTCACGGCACGTTCCTCTTCTGAAACCCGGATACAGGGAAGATACAGGGTAAAGTCAAAAAATCACTCTTCCAGAACGTGGAAAAAGTCAGGATAAGTCTGATTTTTGAGAGCTTAGCCCGGAAATGCAGGCTTCTGGAGAGCAGGGAAGCTTCGCCCGATGACCAGGGACCGTGCCACACGCTAGCGAAACTGCGATACCCTGCGGGCCGTCTCGGGGTCGAGGAAGCCTTTCACCGTCGCCGCCGTTTCCTGTTCCATCGCCGCCTCGAGCCCGGCGCGCGCGGGCCTTGCCAATATGCGGCGCAGATCCGCAACCCGCTCCCGGGGCAGTGCCGCGAGCCGCCTGGCGAGGTCTATCGCGGCCGGCAGGAGTGCTGCATCGTCGACGACGTCGCGGATGAGGCCCCAGGACCTCGCCTCAACGGCATCGAACTTCTCGCCCAAGAGGATCATCTCGCGCGCCCGGGCGAGGCCGACGAGGCGCGGCAGGAGCTCGGTGACGCCGCCGGTGACGAAGACGCCGAGCGCGATCTCCGGGAAGAAGAAGCGCGTGCCCTCGGCGGCGATGGCGAAGTCGCAATTGATCACCCATTCGAGGCCGCCGCCCGCGGCCCAGCCGCGGATTGCGCCAATGACCGGCCGTTCGCCCAGCATGATCGCACGGGTGACATCCTGGATGCGCTCGATATAGGCCCTGGTGTCCGCTTCGTCGGTAGCCTGGGTGTTGAAATCCTTGAGATCGTCGCCGGCGCAGAAGGCGCGGCCTTCGCCGGTGAGCACGATGGCGCCGACCTTGCTGTCGCGATTGGCTTCATCGAGCGCGGCGATGAGGTCTTCGAGCAATTCCGGCACGATGGCATTGAGCCGGTGCGGCCGGTTGAGCGAGATCTTCTGGACGCCGTCGCCGAGATAGTCGCTGAGCACGGTCTTGGTCATGATCTATCTCCTGACTACCCTGCGGGTCTTGCCCTCGCTCCGGGGCAGGCTGTTGAACGGCAGCACGGTGAGCCTGGCGCTGACGCCGATCTCGGTTTTGATACGTCGCTCGATCGTCTGGACCAGGCTTCCGACTTGAACATGGCCTTGAGCGAGCTCGGCCTCGACCGGCAGGATGTCATAGGGTCCTTTGCCGTCGAGCATGATGCGGTATTCGCCCGAGAGCTCGGCGAAGGAATTGAGGACGGCGGCGATCTGCGTCGGAAACACATTGATGCCGCGCACCACCACCATGTCGTCGCTGCGGCCCGCGACGCGGAAGCGCGGCGCGGTGCGCCCTGAGCGCGCTTTGCCGGTGCCGGTGATCTCGATGATGTCGCCGGTGCGGAAGCGCACCAGCGGCTGGCATTGACGCGTGAGATGAGTGAGGACGAGCTCGCCCTTGGCGCCCTCTTGCCAGGCGAGCGGCGCGCCATTGGCGGGATCGATGAGCTCCGGGTGGAGGATATCGAGCGCCAGGAAATGCAGGTCGTTGTCGACCTCGCTCTGGCCGGCGAAGACGCTGAACACATCGGTGACGCCGTAATTGGCATTGCGGGCGGCCATGCCCCAGGTCGTCTCGAGCCGGCGGCGGAATTCCGGATCGTCGAGCCCGGCCTCGCCGCCGAAGAGCCCGAGCTTGAGGCCGAGATCGGAAGGCCTGAGCCCGGGAAAATTCTCGGCGATGACGCGTTCGAGCACCGCGGGGTAAGAGGGCGTGCAGGAAATGGCGGTGATGCCCAGCTCCCTGATGGTGCGGATCAGCAATTGGGTCTCGCCGATCCCGAAGGGCACGACCGTGGCGCCGGCGGCTTCGAGCGTCGAATGATCGGTGTAGCCGCCCATCCACAGACGGTAATTGAGGCAATGGACGACGCGGATGCCGGGTCTCAGCCCCGAGGCCCGGTGGGCGCGGGCGCCGAGCAGCGCCGTCTCCTCGGCATCGCGCCGCGACAGAGCGAGATTCATCGCCGTGCCGGTGGTCCCTGAGGTGCGATGCACGCGGGCGATCTCGCTGTCCGCCGCGGCGAGATAATCGCCGAAGGGCGGATATTCATGCTGGCTCCGGCGCAGCATCTCCTTGTCGATCAAGGGCAGCTCGGCGAGGTCGGCAAGCCGTTCGGGCGGCCGCTTCCGGCCCCAGGCCCGCCGATGCAGCGGCGACCTCTCGGCCACATAGTGGCGCTGGCTTTCCCATAGGCGCTGGCGATGCGCCGCGAGGTCGTGAAGATCGGCAAAATCGGCCCGGTCGACCAGCATGGCCGTCGCCTCCAATAAATGACTATGATATCATTTCCATTATTTTACAAATCATGTCAATATGCTGGGAAGATGATCAAACCGATACCGATGTCACCCGCCGCAGTGAGCGATCAGGATCTCGATTTTGCCGCGACCCTTCTCGCCCGGGCGGATGATCTCTCCTTGCGCAAGGTCGAGCGCACGGAGCTGCGTCTCCTGGCGAGCCTCGCCCGAGAGCTCTTGGCCGGCGTCGAAAGGGCCGGTCTCAAAGTGGCCGAGATCACGCGCAAGGCCGGCCTCGCCCATGGCACCTTCTATCGCTATTTCACCGACATCGAGGCCGCGACCGCCCGGCTGATCGAGGATTTTTCGGCTTTCGTGCATGAGAAGATCGCACGAGCCCGCCGCGGCGAGACGGGCTCGCGCGAACGTGTCAGAAGCGCCACTTTGCTCTATGCCCGGCTCTTCCGGCGCAATGCCGGGCTGATGCGCTGCCTTCTCGGCCTCAGCAATGATGGCCTGTCTTTCACGTCTTCCTATCAGCGCCTCAACCGCGACTGGTATGGCCGCGTGGCGACGGCTATCGCGCGGCAACGGGACGACGGGACATCGCCGCAGGACCTTTTGCCCGCTGCCTATGTGCTGGGCGGCATGATCGACGATTTCCTGAGGCAGATCTATTTGCGCCACGACCCGACGCTCGCTCATCTCGCCGATGACGAGGAGAAAATCGCCGACCTTCTCACCGATCTTTGGTGTTTCGGCGCCTATGGCAAGCCGTCAGAATGAAAACCGCTTGCCGACCGCGAGCGGCACGAGCGTCTTGTCGCCGAATTCATTGGCGAGCGCCGTGACGGCGCGCCATCCGGTGCAGTGGCCGGCGGCGATGACGGTGAGGCCGAAGTCGCGCAAGGCCGCGACCGTCTCGGGGATGATCCGCTCATTGGCGCCGGAGAGATGGAGCCCGCCCGCCACCGCATAGAGCGGCACGTCGGGAAACGAGGCCTTGGCCTGCTTCAGCACATTGACGACGCCCGCATGCGAGCAGGCGGTGAACACGATGAGCCCCTTGCCCGCGACATTCACCGCGACGAAGCGCTCGTCCATGATGAGCTCATCGAGCTCCCAGCCCTTGCCGTCGAGCGTGCGCCTGTGCTGGCCCGGAAACCCGCGCTCGAAGGGCGTGACCCGCGCGATCTCGCCGCTCACATAGGCCATGCCGCCGAACAGCGATTGCGCCTCGGTGGTATTGACGACCTTGGCGCCATAGGCGGTCAACGCCTCTATGCTGGGCACGTCTTCCAGCATCAGCATCGACCCATTGGGCATCTTCAGTGCCCGGCTACGGAACATTTCGGGATGAGCGTAATAGGGAATTTCCCTGCCGCCATTGCGGTCGCGGATGATCTGGAGTGCCCTGAGCATGGCGCCGCCATGGTCGAAATGACCATGTGACAGCACGATCGCCTCGACCGTGCTCAGATCGGCGCCGAGGCGCGAGACATTCTGCTCGAAGGTGCGGTCCTCGGGCCCGGTATCGAAGAGGAGCGTCTTCGCCACATCGCCGTGCCGGACGGTGACGAGGCAGGAAAGGCCATGCGCGGCGCAGCACAGGCAGCTGCCGGCGAGCACCCAATGGCCGTGGCGCCGCCGCCCGAGGCCCGCGAGCTCCGTCTCGACGAAGGACGGCACGGAAGACAGGCTGTCGGTGACATTGTCGACAAGGACATGGATCTCGGCGCTGTCGACTTCATGGAGCGCTGTCATCGCTGGGTCCTCCGGTTCAGGCGAAGCGGGCTTTCGACCTCTCGCGCGCCTTGATGGCCTCAATCTCGCGGTTGCGTGGCGGCGCCTGGGTCTCGAGCGCGAAAATGAGCTTGCGCGCCGCCGCCGTCACGTCCTTGACGGCGCGATCGAAGGCCGCTTCATTGGCTTTCGACGGCTTGTTGAAGCCCGAAAGCTTGCGCACGAATTGCAGCGCCGAGGCGTGGATCTCGTCCTCGCTCGCCGGCGGCTCGAAATTGAACAGAGTGCGGATGTTCCGGCACATCGTGACCTCCTCTTGATTGACTTCTTATGATAGAGCAGTGAGGCGAAAATGGGAGCCCCCTCCCCGCCAATCGGGAACACTGCGATGCCGCAACGCGATTCTGAGCCCGTCACCATCGAGATTTCAGGCGAGGCCCGTGTCTCCGGCCTGTTGCAGAGGCCACCCAAGGCGAAAGCGCTCTATGTGCTGGCGCATGGCGCCGGCGCCGGCATGACGCATCCATCCCTGACGTCCATCGCCAATGGCCTGGTCGAGCGCGGCATCGCCGTATTGCGCTATCAGTTCCTCTATATGGATAAGAAGACGAAGCGGCCCGATCCGCCGAAGCTCGCGCAAGCGACGGTGCGCGCCGCGGTCGCCGAGGCGCGTCGGCTTCTGCCGAAACTCCCGCTCTTCGCCGGCGGCAAATCTTTCGGCGGGCGCATGACCTCGGGCGCGCAGGCCGCCGAGCCCTTGGCAGGCGTGTTGGGCCTCGTCTTCCTGGGCTTCCCGCTGCATCCCGCCGGCAAGCCTGGACGTGAGCGCGCCGATCATCTGGCACAAGTGCATATACCGATGCTGTTCCTCTCGGGTACGCGCGATGCGCTGGCCGAACTCGATCATCTCGAACCGGTGATCAAGGGCTTAGGCGAGCGCGCGACGCTGAAGCTCTTCGATCAGGCCGATCACTCTTTCCACGTGCCGGCCAAGAGCGGCCGCAAGGATTCGGATGTGCTGAAGGAGATCCTGGACGATTTCGCGAACTGGGTGGACAAGGTGATCGCCGCATCATGACCTATGACGATGTGCGCAAGATGGCGCTTGCCTGGCCGGGCGTCGAAGAGGCGACCTCCTATGGAACGCCGGCACTCAAGGTCAAAGGCAAGTTCCTGACCCGGCTCCGGGAGGATGGCGACAGCCTGGTGATCAAGGATGTCGATCTCGACGAGCGCGACATGCTGATGGAAGCAGCGCCCGAAGTCTTCTACATCACCGATCACTACAAAAGCTGGCCGATGGTGCTGGTGCGCCTGTCCAAGGCGCATCCGCGGCAGGTGAAACCACTGCTGCTCCGATCCTGGAAGGCGACCGCGCCCAAGAAATTGGCGAAGGCCTTCGCTGCGGACACCACGCGACAAGCTTGAAACCCGCCAGCTGGCGCTCCCGTAAGGTTCTGTTGAGAGCAAACGAAGGAGCATCGTCATGACTCCCGTCGAGCAGGTCCGCCGGATCTATGCCGCCTTTCTGCATGGTGACGTCCAGTCGATACTGGCCGCCTTGGCCGAGGATGTGGTGTGGGAATATGGCGTCGCCACAAGCCCGGTGCCGTGGCTCGAGCGGCGCGACGGCCGCGCCGCGGTCGCCGGCTTCTTCAAGGCGCTCGAGCTTGTCGACATCGTCCGCTTCGAGCCGAGCGCGCTTCTCGCCGATGATGATCTGGTGGTCACGTTGTTCGACGTCGAGCTCGTCGTGAAGGCGACCGGCAAGCGCGTGGTCGAGCTCGACGAAGTTCACATCTGGCGGTTCAACGATGACGGGCTGGTGAAGCGTTTCCGCCATCAGGTCGACAGCTGGTCCCTGGCACAGGCGCTCATCGCCTGACGTTTCAGGGCGCGTGCACTTGGGCTTTCTTGAGCAGCGCCAGGGCCGCGTCATGGGCCTCCTTGACCCAGGCGGCCATGGCCTTGGGATCGGGCGGGAATTCGAGCTCGATCGAGGCAGCGCCTTGGAATCCCGTCTCGCTGATGGCTTCGAGATAGTCGCTGAACGGCGTGTTGCCGCGTCCGGGCGGCATGTCGCCGTGATGGATGCCGTCGCAATCCGACATATGGACATGGGCGATGCGGCCCTTGAGCCTTTTGGCCACATGCTCAGGGCTGATGCGCATCAGCCAGAAATGCGAGATATCGACCGTCGCCTTGACATTGGCAAGCGCCACTTCGTCGAGGAAGCGCTCCATCGTGTCGAGCGAGTTGATGAAGGCGAATTCGAAGGGCAGAAGCTCGATGGCGAGCTCGCGATGCCGCCCCGCCGCGTGCTTGCCCACTTGCCGCGTCGCATCGACCACTTTGTCCCACTCGCCCTTGGCTGGAATGAGCTTCTTCTGGAACATGTATTCGCCCGGCACGAAGCAGAGATTGCGGGTGGTCGGGAAATCGGCGGCGAGATCGACGACATTCTTCGCCCGCTCGATATGATAGTCGCGGATCGCCGGGTTGAAGTCGCTCAAGCCGAGACAAGTGCAGACCAGCGAGACGACCGGCAGCCCGGCCGACAGGTTCTCGTCGATATAAGCCTGACGCTCGGCCTTGCTCAGCTTGCCGGGATCGAAGCCGACAAAGAGATCGAGGCTTTCGAAGCCGATGCGCTTCGCCTCCTCGCGCCCGCGCTTGCCTTCATAATCCGTGCCGAACCAGGCCGAATCGATCAGGCCGAGTGTCCAATTGCCGTTCTTCTGCATGTGGCGCCTTTCGGCGTTATCTTCACCGACTTCGTGCGAGATGCCAACCCCTTATGAGGAATAACTTTTTGCACAAACAGAGACCAGCCATTTGCGATGGTTGAAGCGCGGCGTAAAGGTTCAATCGGAGGCCCCAGAATACCCATCGATTTGGGTAGGACGATTTTCTTGGACAAGCGACGGGGGAGCCCTTCTGATTTGGGTTTGAGCCGACGCTAGAGGACTACGCTGATTGCGTCTGATCTATGCATAGCCGACTCACGCATCGATTGTGTTATTTGGTAGACTTGGCAACATGGAGCGGCCTCTTGAGCGACCAAAAGAAACCAGTATTGCCACCAGATGTTTCCAAAAAACTCGGGGTTGATATCCGACGCGCTTTGGAGAGCACCCCAAGCTTTAACATTGTGAAGGCGCTCGAAAGCAGTCCCTTATTTCAAGCCAACAAACATCTCGAAGAGTTTAGACGTTTGGAAGCAACAATTACTAGCCTCCAATCTAAAATGCCCGAGAGCTTTAAGTCTATCGAACTCGTTCAGAAGGCGCTCGAAAACGGTCCCTTGTTTCAAGCCAACAAATATCTCGAAGAGTTTACACGTTTGGAAGCAACGATTGCCGGCCTCCAATCTAAAATACCCGAGAGCTTTAAGACTATCGAGCTAGTGCAGAAAGCGCTCAAGCTGCAGGGAATTTCAACTCAATTGCTTGAGTCTCAAAATCAGATTGATAGCATCGCGCGGTCATTGGAAGTAGCCATCGCCCCAAAGGCAGGAGCAATATCCGCACTCAGCAAGTCACTAGCAGATATTGTTGGTAACAATAGCCCGCTCTTTTCATCGAAATTGGACTGGCAAGAGTCTTTAGCCGCCCGAATGTCGTCGTTAAGAATCGATTGGGCTTTCGCAGACCGCTTCGATCAATCCATTCTTGGATTTACACGCATGGCTCGTCTCAGCGACGCTGTTCATGTTGATGCGCCATTCGCCGAGGGAACTGGCGAACTAGTTGCACTGGAATTGGGCGCAGCGATCGAGGTTGAGGCGGACGATCCTGCGGCGCGAGAGAAAGCGGCGATTGACGGAGGCTTCAATCCTGAACTAATCGCCTTTCCGACAGCCGCTTACAGTAACGTTGTAGTTGCTGCGGGTTTCGAATTTAAGTTCACAAGCGCCCCCATACCAAAGCCTCTGCACCAAAATACTGGAGATGTTTGGTATGATCCGACTCACAACACTATACTTTTCGAGCTGGAGCAGCACCTAAGGCAGTTCGTGGAGAACGGCCTTCGAGCTCTTGCGGGTGAGAAATGGATTAAGCAGAGGGTATCCCAAACCGTGAGAGAACGATGGCAGAATCGACAGTCAGAGGAAAGAGACGCTCGTCGCCCCGTTTACCCCCTAGTACAGTATTCTGATTTTATGGACTTGGCCGACGTAATTGGCCAGGCAAATAATTGGCGCGATACATTTGCGCTGGTAATTGGCAACCGAGAGGACTTCATACTTTCTCTGCGCCGACTTCACCCAATCCGAAACGCGATTGCGCATCATCGTCCGATTGGCAGATCGGACATTCTCACGCTCGTTTGTGAAGCCACTAGGATATTTAGCGCGCTAAAGATCCCGCACATGTTAGGTTAGTATCACTCCGCCGCGATCTTGGACGCCGGATTATTCGGATGCGTGGTCCAGTTGGCGTAGCGCTTGTCGATCTTCTTGCCGGTGCGCGGATCGACGCCGTCGGTCAATCGCACCATGGTGATGCAGCTCTCGACCGGGCAGACCTCGATGCACAGATTGCAGGCGACGCATTCCTCGTCGATCACCTCGAAATGGCGTTTTCCGTTCTTCGGCTTGTTGGAGATCGCCTGGTGCGATGTGTCCTCGCAGGCCGCGTAGCAGCGCCCGCATTGGATGCATTTGTCCTGATCGATACGCGCCTTGGTGACGTAATTGAGGTTGAGATACTGCCAGTCGGTGACATTGGGCACCGCCTTGCCGACGAGCTCGTCGAGCCGCTTGTAGCCGTGCTCGTCCATCCAGTTCTCGAGGCCCGAAATCATCTCCTGCACCACCTTGAAGCCATAGGTCATGGCCGCGGTGCAGACTTGCGCCGTGCCGGCGCCGAGCACGATGAATTCGAGCGCGTCGCGCCAGTTGGTGATGCCGCCGATGCCCGAGATTGGCATGCCCTTCGTCTCGGCATCGCGTGCGATCTCCGACACCATGGAAAGCGCGATCGGCTTCACCGCCGGGCCGCAATAGCCGCCATGCGTGCCCTTGCCGTCGATGGTGGGCTCTGGCGCGAAATTGTCGAGATCGATGCCCATGATCGAATTGATCGTGTTGATGAGCGACACGGCATCGGCACCGCCTTGCTTGGCGGCCCGCGCGGGCTTCCGGATGTCGGTGATGTTGGGCGTGAGCTTCACGATCACCGGCATGCGCGTATTGGCCTTGCACCAGCGCGCCACCATCTCGATATATTCCGGCACCTGGCCCACCGCCGAGCCCATGCCGCGCTCCGACATGCCATGCGGGCAGCCGAAATTGAGCTCGACACCGTCGCAGTCGGTTTCCTCGACGCGCTTCAGGATCTCCGCCCAATTGCGCTCCTCGCACGGCACCATCAGCGAGACGACCATGGCGCGGTCCGGCCAGTCGCGCTTGACGCGCTTGATCTCGTCGAGATTGGTCTGCAATGGCCGGTCGGTGATGAGCTCGATATTGTTGAGGCCCAAGAGCCGCCGGTCGCCCGAATGGATGGCGCCATAGCGCGGCCCGTTCACATTGACGATATGCGGGTCCTCGCCCAGCGTCTTCCACACGACGCCGCCCCAGCCCGCCTTGAAGGCGCGGACCACATTGTATTCCTTGTCGGTCGGCGGCGCCGAAGCGAGCCAGAAGGGGTTCGGCGACTTGATGCCGACGAAATTGCTGCGAAGGTCTGCCATGGGGTTCTCCTAGGCTGACAGAAAACTATTGATCGCTTCGGCGGCGCGGCGGCCGTCATCGACGGCGGCGACCGTCAGATCCTGGCCGCCCGCGGCGCAGTCGCCGCCAGCCCAGACATCGGGCAGGCTGGTGCGGCGGGAAGCGTCGACCTTGATGCGCCCGCCGTCAAGCACGATCGCGTCCTTCATCGGCTCCGGTACGAAACTCTGGCCGATGGCCTTGAAGATCATGTCGGCCTTGAGCTTGAAGGTCTCGCCCGTACCTTGGAGCTTGCCTTTCTTCTCGACCGTATATTCGCATTCGAGCCCGATCGCCTTGCCGTCCCAGGCGAGGACCTTCTTCGGCATGACCCAATGCTTGATCTTGACGCCCTTGGTCTGCGCCAGCTCCTGCTCGAAGTCAGACGCCTTCATCTGGTCGGCGCCGCGGCGATAGAGGATGGTGACCTCCTCGGCGCCCAAAAGCTTCGACTGCACCGCGATGTCGATGGCGGTCATGCCGCCGCCGATCACCAGCACATGGCGTCCGACCGGAAGCTTGCCCAAATCCTTCGCCTGGCGGAGCTCCGCGATGTAATCGACAGCATCCTCGACGCCGTCCGAATCCTCGTGTCGGCTGTTCAGCGCATTGACGCCCTGCAATCCCATGCCGAGGAAGACCGCGTCATAGTCCTGGCGCAGGCGTTCGAGGGTGATCTGCTTGCCGAGCGCCTTGCCATGCTCGATGGCGATGCCGCCGACGCCCAGGATGAAATCGACCTCGGCCTGGGCGAAGCCGTCCACCGTCTTATAGGCGGCGATGCCATATTCGTTGAGTCCGCCCGATTTCTTGCGCGCCTCGAAGATGGTCACGTCGTGACCATGAAGAGCGAGGCGATGAGCACAGGCGAGGCCCGCAGGCCCCGCCCCGACGATAGCCACTTTCTTCCCGGTCGCGGCCGCTCGTTGGAAGGGTTGCTTGCCCGACCGCATCAGCGTGTCGGTGGCATAGCGTTGCAGAAGCCCGATCTTGACCGGCTTGCCTTCGGCCGTCTCGCGCACGCAGGCTTCTTCGCATAATGTCTCGGTGGGACAGACGCGGGCGCACATGCCGCCCAATATGTTCTGCTCGAAGATCGTCTCGGCGGCCCCTTGCGGATTGCCGGCGCCGATCTGGCGGATGAAAAGGGGAATATCGATCGAGGTCGGACAGGCCTCTTGGCAGGGCGCCTCATAGCAGAAATAGCAGCGGTCGCTTTCGACCAGCGCCTCATGCGCGCTCAAGGGCGGATGCAGATCGGCGAAATTCTTCGCATAGGCGTCCTTGGACAGACGGCGTCCCGCAATATCGGGGTGGCCCATGGCAGTCTCCTCGCATACCGGTCTTGTTATGTCCGCCGGATGCTGCGGATAATGGGTTAATTTTGTCTTTTGGTCAAATTATTTATCAAAAGGTCAAAAATACTTACTTCCGCTCGCCTCTGAGCAGGCTGCGCTGCGCTCGCAGTCGTACCGCCGCAAATTCCGCGAACCGCCGCGCCTCCGGCATGCGCTGCACTTCCGGCGTCATCAGCAGCCACCATATACCCGTCAGTTCCTCCCGCGGCTCGAAGCAGCGCAGGAGCCCGGCATTGTCACCCTCGATGCAGGGCAGAAGCCCGACGCCAAACGACGCTTTGAGCAGCCCGAGCATGTTCAGCACCGTGTTGCTGCGGGCCACGATGCGCGAAGGATCGGCCTGCGTCACGAGCCAGCGCCCGCGCGGCGTTTGTCCCAATGCCTTCTCATAGACGATCACCGAATGCCCGCGAATCTCATCAGGGCTGGCCGGCATTCCGTGCTTGGCGGCATAGTCGGCGCTGCAATAGAGCGTCCAGCCGAAATCGGGCAGCCGCTGGCCGATCAGGCTTTCGCTGATCGGGCTCTCGGTGGCGCGGAAGGCGATATCCGCTTCGCCCTTCTCGAGATCGCAATGGGCCTCGCTCGACACCTGCTCGATCTGCACCTGGGGATGCTCCTGGCGATAGGCGGCGACGATCGGCGCCAGAAGATGGGTGAACATGGTCTCGGGCGCGGTGACGCGGATCAGGCCGGAGACCAGCCGGCGCAGCCGCTCCGCCTCGCATTCGAATTCCAGTGCCGCCGTCTCCATCCGCGCCGCTGCCGCTTCCAGGGCGCGGCCATGCTCGGTCAGGGCATAACCGGTGCTGCGCCGGGCAAAGAGGGCAAGGCCCAGCTGATGCTCCAGCAGCTGAATGCGCCGGCTGACCGTGGTCTGGTTGAGCCCCAGGCCGCGGGCGGCGCCGAGCGTCGAGCCGGCACGGACCACGGCCAGGAAGATTCGCAGATCGCTCCATTCGTACATGGAGCTGATTCTGCAACAATGCAGAACCATTCTTCAAGGCCGTATATACCCTAACGTCATATTTTCTGCGACATGGTCGCCCCTCGATTGTCCCAGGAGGAAGCCATGACCACCGCACCTGCTTCGGCCCATCCGGTGAAAACCCGGGAAATGCACAGCCACCATTTCGACTCGACCATCTGGAACGACTTCAACTTCCGGGACGACGACATCGTCATCTCGACCTATGCCAAGTCCGGCACCACCTGGGTGCAGCAGATCGTGAGCCAGCTCATCTTCAACGGCGCGCCTGGCTTGCCGGTCGCCGAGATGTCGCCCTGGCTCGATTTGCGCGTGCCGCCCAAGGCCGAGAAGCTCGCGGCGGTCGAGACGCAGGCGCATCGGCGCTTCATCAAGACCCATCTGCCTGTCGATGCTTTGGTTTTCTCGCCCCGCGCCAAATACATCTATATCGGCCGCGACGGGCGCGACGTCGTGTGGAGCATGTACAACCACCACGCCAATGCCAACGCCCTCTTCTATGAGGTGCTGAATGAGACGCCGGGCCTCGTCGGCGAACCCATCGCGCCGCCGCCCGCATCTGTCCGCGACTACTATCACGATTGGCTCGACCGCGATGGCCATCCCTTCTGGCCGTTCTGGGAGAATGTTCGCTCATGGTGGGCGATCCGCGATCTGCCGAACGTCTACCTCACGCATTTTCAGACGCTGAAAGACGACATGCCGGGCCAGATCCGCCGCATTGCCGACTTCCTCGGCATCACCATCGACGCGGCGAAATGGGATGCCATCCTGCGCCATTGCAGCTTCGACTATATGAAGGCCCATGCCACGGCGAGCGTGCCGCTCGGCGGGGCATTGTGGGAGGGCGGTGCCCAGACCTTCGTGCACAAGGGCACGAACGGACGCTGGCGTGACGTTTTGACAGTGGCGGAAAGCGCCAAATACGAGCGCCTCGCCCTCAAAGAGCTCGGGCATGACTGCGCCCGCTGGCTCGCCTCAGGTGATCTCTGCGACGGCCTCGGCAAAGCCGCTTGATCCAGCGCGCGAGAGCATCCAGGGGGTGCGCGTTCTCTAGCTCCACGTTTCAAATGTAACCGAATTCGCGCCCCCTGAAATCATTCCGCAACCGGGCCGCGCGACCTTGCTCGAGCAGAGATGCAGGGCAGAAAGGTCACGCCATGCGAGAGGTCAGCCGCTCCACGGCCCATCCGGTGAAGCGCCGGGAGATGCACAACCATCATTTCGACTCGACCATCTGGAACGACTTCAAGTTTCGCGATGACGACATCGTCATTGCCACCTATGCCAAGTCGGGCACCACCTGGGTGCAGCAGATCGTAAGCCAGCTCATCTTCGGAGGCACGGAAGGCCTCAAGGTGGCCGAGATGTCGCCCTGGCTCGACCTCAGGGTGCCGCCCAAGGCGGAGAAGCTCAAGGCGGTCGAAGCGCAGACCCATCGGCGCTTCGTCAAGACCCATCTGCCGGTCGATGCTTTGGTCTTCTCGCCCCGCGCCAAATACATCTATATCGGCCGCGACGGGCGCGACGTCGTGTGGAGCATGTACAACCACCACGCCAATGCCAACGCCCTCTGGTATGAGGCGCTGAATGAGACGCCCGGCCTCGTCGGCGAGCCTATCGCGAAGCCGCCCTCATCGATCCGCGACTACTATCACGACTGGCTCGACCGCGATGGCCATCCTTTCTGGCCGTTCTGGGAGAATGTTCGCTCATGGTGGGCGATCCGCGACCTGCCGAACGTATATATGGCGCATTTTCAGACGCTGAAAGACGACATGCCGGGCCAGATCCGCCGCCTTGCCGACTTCCTCGGCATCACCATCGATGCGGCGAAATGGGAGGCGATCCTGCGCCATTGCAGCTTCGAGTATATGAAGGCCCATGCCACGGCGAGCGTGCCGCTCGGCGGCGCGTTCTGGGAAGGCGGGGCCAAGACCTTCGTGCACAAGGGCACGAACGGACGTTGGCGTGACGTGCTGACGGTGGCGGAAAGCACCAAATACGAGCGCCTCGCTTTCAGGGAGCTCGGACCCGACTGCGCCCGCTGGCTCGCTTCAGGTGATCTCGCCGACGGCTTCGGCAAGGTAGCCTGACATCATCAGATTTTCGGCGCGTAGTCGGCCGTATTCACCGTCTTAGGCCGGTCCTCGAGATGGAGCCGCGTCACCCGTTCCGGCGTCTCGGCGATGACCTCGCCGCGCCGTACGACATAGAGCCGCGCCGGCTTGAGCCTGATCGCCTCGACCGGGTCCTTGGCCTGCAGCACCACGAAATCGGCATGGCAGCCTTTTTCCAGCCCGTAGCCTTCGAGCTGCATGGCTTTCGCCGGATTGACGGTGACCGCATCGAAGCACCAGCGCATCGCCTCGCGGCTCGTCATCTGCGCCACATGCACGCCCATGTTGGCGACCTCCAGCATGTCGCCCTGGCCCAGCGAATACCAGGGATCGAGCACGCAATCATGGCCGAAGGAGACATTGATCCCTTGAGCGCGCAATTCCGGCACGCGCGTCATGCCGCGGCGCTTGGGGTAGGTGTCATGCCGGCCCTGGATCGTGATGTTGATCAAGGGATTGGGCGTCGCATGGAGGCCCGCTTCCGCCATCAGCGGCAAGAGCTTCGAGACATAATAATTGTCCATGGAGTGCATCGAAGTGAGATGCGAGCCGACCACGCGGCCGTTCAATCCGAGCCGCTGGGTTTCACTGGCCAGCGTCTCGACATGGCGCGACAAGGGATCGTCGGTCTCGTCGCAATGCATGTCGACCATGAGGCCGCGCTTGGCGGCGATCTCGCACAAGGCCTTCACGCTCGCCGCACCCTCCTCCATCGTGCGCTCGAAATGCGGGATGCCGCCCACCACATCGACGCCGAGGACGAGAGCGCGCTTCAGGTTCTTGGCGGCGCTGGCCGAACGGAAATAGCCGTCCTGCGGGAAAGCGACGATCTGCAGATCGATATAGGGCTTAACCTTCTGGCGCACCTCGAGCAGGGCCTCGACGCAGAGCAGACGGTCGTCGCACACATCGACATGGGTGCGGATGGCGAGCAGGCCTTGTGACACCGCGAGATCGCAATAGCGCAAGGCGCGCTCGATGACGGCCGCATGGGTGAGGCGCGGCTTGAGCTCGCCCCACAGCGCGATGCCTTCCAGGAGCGTGCCCGTTACGTTCATGCGCGGCTGGCCGAGCGACAGGGTCGCATCCATGTGGAAATGCGCATCGACGAAGGGCGGCGAGACGAGATAGCCCTTGGCGTCGATCTCACGCGCCCCTGCGATCTGAGGCACGGTGCCGATCTCGGCGATGCGCCCCTTGCGGGCGAGGATGCTCACCCGCGTGCGCCCATCCGGCAAAGTCGCATTTCTGACGATCAGATCGCTGGTCATGTTTCCCACCCCACCCTGAAGGGCCATGTGAGCAGGAAATTTTTGTGGCGTCTAGCGCGCGTCCCGGCGAAGTGGAATCACTTCGCCGAAAAGGATTCGCGCCAAATCAATATCTCTGAGCAAATCCTTATCGCCAAAGTCTTCAACTTTGGCGGGATTTGCTACATGCGCCGCGCCGCAAGCGAGAAGGCGAGCGGCAGTTGCACATGATCGGGAGGCAGGCGGTAGAGCCCGTCTTCCGAGACCGTCATATTGGGGAAGAGCGGCCAGGTGAGCGCTGCATGCTCGTTGAGCCAGAAGAGCGCCAACCCCGCAGCGATGAGGCCGTTGACGATGTCCGACAAGGGATGCTGCCAGGAATAGGTCGTCTTGTTGTCGAGCACATCGGCCGCACCCGTATAGGTGTTCGCCGTCTCTTCGATGATCGGCCGATCCCTTGGCGTGCGCCAGTCGAAGCGGGGTGCAATGCGGCCATCGATCCAGTCGAAGCTCAGGATCGTCGGATGGCTTTCGGCCAGATAGAGCCGGCCGCCGGGCTTGAGCAGCGAGGCCACGACCTTCGCCCATTGCGCGATATCGGGCAGCCAGTTGATGGCGCCCCAGGTCACATAGACCATGTCGAAGTCGCCGGTGAGAAGACCGCGCGCATCATAGACATTGCCCTCGACGAACCGGGCATCGACGCCGAGCTGCCCGGCAAGAGCGCGCGCTTCCGCAACCGCCGCCGATGAGAAATCGAGGCCGACGACGGACGCTCCCCGCCTTGCGAGGCAGATCGAGTCCAGGCCGAAATGGCATTGCAGATGGGCGACGCGCAAACCCCGCACATCGCCGATCTCGGCCGCTTCGATGGCATTGAGCTTGTCATGGCCGTCGAGAACCTTCTGGACGTCATAGAATTTCGTCGCGTCGCGGCGATGGATCGCCACGCGCTCGTCCCAGCTCTTGCGGTTGGTGTCGAAATAGATCTGCTTGTCCATCGCCTGCATCCTCGCAAAAATGAAACGGGCCAGCTCGATGAGCCGGCCCGCACCAAATCAGAGCTGAAAAGAGAATTATGCTTTGTCGGCTTCGCTCGCCTCGGTGACCGGAACGGCATCCGTTTCCGCCGCAGTCCCCATGAGCGAACGCTGCTTCTCGGCGATGCGCGCCGATTTGCCGGTGCGTCCGCGCAGGTAATAGAGCTTGGCGCGGCGCACATCGCCTTTGCGCACCACCTTGATCGAGTCGATCAGCGGCGAATAGACCGGGAAGACGCGCTCCACGCCTTCGCCATAGGAGATCTTGCGAACGGTGAAGTTCTCGTTGAGGCCGCCGCCCGAACGCGCGATCACCACGCCTTCATAGGCCTGCACGCGGCTGCGGTCGCCTTCGACGACCTTCACATTGACGATGACCGTGTCGCCGGGGGCGAAATCGGGAACGGCGCGCTTGGCGGCCACCGCCGATGCCTGCTCTTTTTCGAGCTGCTCGATGATATTCATGGGCGTAAATCCTTTTGGAGTTGGCGGCTCTTTACCTGCTGAGCCGGTTAAAATCAATTCTTTCTCTGCACATAAGCCTGCCAAAGATCGACGCGGCGTTTCTCGGTCAGCCTCTCGCGCTGCTCCTTCTTCCAGCGGTTCATCGCCTTGTGGTCCCCTGAGAGCAAAATCTCAGGGATTTCAAGGCCTTCCCAGGTCCGAGGCCGGGTATATTGCGGCTGTTCGAGAAGCCCGTCCTCGAAGCTTTCCTCGAAGCCCGACCGCTCATCGCCCATGACGCCCGGCAGAAGCCTGACCACCGCATCGAGGAGCGCCAAAGCCGCGGGCTCGCCGCCCGAGAGCACGAAATCGCCGAGCGAGACCTCGCGCAATTGCCGCCGCTCGATCACCCGCTCATCGACGCCCTCGAACCGCCCGCAGATGATGAGGGCGCCTGGACCTTGAGCCAGATGTCGGACGAGCCCCTGGGTCAGGCGCTCGCCCCTTGGCGACATCAAGAGACGCGGCCCCACATGCGGGGCCTGATCGATCGCCGCCGCCAGGATGTCGGGCTTCATCACCATGCCGGGCCCGCCGCCCGCCGGAGAATCGTCCACGCTGCGGTGCCGGTCGGTGGCCGATGCCCTGATGTCGCGCACGGCGAGCGACCAGATGCCCCCGTCCAGCGCCTTGCCGGCGAGCGATGTGCCGAGCGGTCCCGGAAACATCTCCGGGAACAGCGTCAATATGGTCGCCTGCCAGCTCATCCTCTTTGCCGTTCGTCCTCGTCGAGCCAGGTCGCCGGCAGATCGATGACGATCCGGCCCTTGGCGAGATCGATCTCAGGCACATAGTCTTGAGCGAAGGGCACCAGCACCGTCTCCTCAGCACCGTCACGGCGGATCTCGATCAGATCGCCGGCGCCGAAATTCGGCACCGCCACGACTGTCCCGAATTTTTCGCCGCCCATGTCCATCACCGTCACCCCGATGAGATCATGGATATAGACTTCATCAGCCTCGGGCGCCGGCAATTGCCGGCGCTGAACGAAGAGCTCGACGCCTTTGAGCGTCTCGGCCCGGTTGCGGTCGCCGACGCCTTTGAGCGTCGCGATGAAACCGTCCTTCTGGGCTTTCAGCCTTTGGATCTCGAAGCGCTCGCCGGTCGACGCGAGAAGCGCACCATAGGCCGCGATCGCTTTGGGATCGGCGGTGAAGCTTTTGAGCTTCACCTCGCCCTTGATGCCATGCGCACCGGTGATGACACCGGCCAGCACTTTATCGTCGGGCGAGGCCATGGCCTCGGACTAGCTCTGCGCTTCGGCCGGCGCGGCAGCGGCAGCAGCAGCGGCTTCAGCGGCCTTGGCGGCGGCGTCGGCTTGGGCCTTCTCGCGCTCCTGGCGCTTCTTGCCCGGCAGGGCCTTGTTCGGGTTGTTGCGCGCCTCGCGCTTCTTGAGGCCGGCCTTGTCGAGGAAGCGCAGCACGCGATCGGTCGGCTGTGCGCCCTTTTTGAGCCACGCCGCCGCCTTCTCGGCGTCGAGCTGCACGCGCTTCTCGTCGGTCTTGCCGAGCATCGGATTGAAGGCCCCGACCACGTCGATGAACTTGCCGTCGCGCGGTGATGCCGCATCGGCGACCACGATGTGGTAATAGGGCCGCTTCTTCGAGCCGGCACGCGACAGTCTGATCTTGAGTGACATTCAGTTTCTCCTTGGATTTGAATCAGTCGTTGTTGGGATAGAGATAGATGCGGTGAGGCTTGCCGTGCATGAGGAATTCTCCGTCAGGCACAGCGCCAAGCTTCTCGGCAACCTTGATCGATGCCGTGTTGCCGGGATCGATGTAGCTGACAAGACGGGCAAGCCCGATCTCGCGATAGCCGTAGTCGCGCACGCGCCGCGCCGCTTCCGCGGCATAGCCCTGCCCGCGGAATTCCGGCATGATGCCGTAGCCGATCTCGACATCGCCCCAGCCATCCGGAAACCACAGGCCGCCAAGGCCGGCGATCTTGCTGGTCGCTTTGTCTTCGAGCACCCACGGCCCGAAGCCCCGCAGGTGCCAATGGCCGATGGCGAGCGCCATGCGCCGCCACACATCGCTGCGCTTGATATCCTCGCCATAGACCGCCGCCGACTGGGGATCGCGATAGAAGGCGAGAAGCGGATCGACATCGCTTTCGCACCAATGGCGCAAGCGCAGTCTTTCCGTCTCGAGCTCGGGGAAGGGCGACATGTCATTTCTTCTTGCCCAGGCCCGGGAGCCCCTTGAAAGGCGAACCGCCGCCGAGACCCGGGAGCTTGCCGCCCAAGCCCGGCAGGCCCGTCGGCAGCTTCGGCATGTCGGGCAAGGCGCCGCCCTGCATCATGTCTTTCAGCTCGGGCGGGATCGCATTGGGATCGAGCTTGGCGAGCTCGGCCTGCATCTTCTCCATCTCGGCCGCGTCGGGGGCGCCCTTGCCGCCGAACATGCGGCTCATCAGGCCTTTGTTGCCGCCCATCTTCTTCATCATATCCGCCATCTGGATATGCATCTTGAGCAGGCGGTTGATCTCCTCGACCTTGGTGCCCGAGCCCGCGGCGACGCGCTTCTTGCGCGAGGCGTTCATGACCTTGGGATTGCGCTTCTCGAACTTGCTCATCGAGCCGATGATCGCCATCTGGCGCTTGAGCACCGAATTGTCGAGGTCGACACCTGCGAGCTGCTTCTTGATCTTGCCCATGCCGGGCAGCAATCCCATCATGCCCGACATGCCGCCGAGCTTCTGCAATTGCTGCAACTGCTCGGCGAGATCTTCGAGATCGAAGGCGCCCTTCTTCATGCGCTCGGCGATACGCTTCGCCTTGTCGGCATCGATCGACTGCGCCGCACGCTCGACCAGGCTGACGACGTCGCCCATGCCGAGAATGCGCCCGGCGATGCGCTGCGGATGGAAGTCCTCGAGCCCGTCGAGCTTCTCGCCGGTGCCCATGAGCTTGATCGGCTTGCCGGTGACGGCGCGCATCGACAGCGCCGCACCACCGCGGCCATCGCCGTCGATGCGGGTCAGGACGATGCCGGTGATGCCGATCTTCTCATCAAAACTCTTCGCCAGATTGACGGCGTCCTGGCCGGTGAGCGAGTCGGCGACGAGCAATGTCTCATTGGGCTTGGCGATGTCGCGCACCGCCGCCGCTTCGGCGAGGAGCTCTTCATCGATGTGAAGACGGCCGGCGGTGTCGAGCAGGACGACGTCGAAGCCGCCGCGGCGGGCTTCCGACATGGCGCGCCTGGCGATCTGGACCGGGTTCTCGCCCTTGACGATGGCAAGCGTCTCGACGCCCGTCTGCTGGCCCAATATCGCGAGCTGCTCCTGCGCCGCGGGCCGCCGCGTATCGAGCGAGGCCATCAGGACCTTGCGCTTCTCGCGCTCTTGCAGGCGCTTGGCGATCTTGGCCGTGGTCGTCGTCTTGCCCGAGCCCTGCAAGCCCACCATCAGGATCGGCACGGGCGGCGAGGCTCTGAGATTGAGCGTCGCCCCTTCCGAGCCCAAGGTCTCGACCAGGGCGTCATGGACGATCTTGACCACCATCTGGCCGGGCGTCACCGACTTGACCACGTCGGCGCCGACCGCCTTGGCCCTTACCTTGTCGATGAAGCCCTTCACCACATCGAGCGCCACGTCGGCCTCGAGCAGAGCGCGTCTCACTTCGCGCATCGCCGCATCGACATCGGCCTCCGACAGCGCACCGCGGCCGGTGAGCTTGTCGAGAATGCCGGAAAGGCGCTCTTGCAGTGTTTCGAACATACCCAGTTCCTTTTAGCCCAAACGCAAATGACACCCGGGGGCGCCACGCGCTGCCGGATGCCGGTTCATCACCTCCCGGGGACGAAACCCATGTGTGACGAAGCCTCGAGACGTTCAAGCGTCTTGAAATCGGGCCGTGTTCTAGGGTCCCAAGGGGCAAAAGTCAATTCTGGGATATGCTTCCTATTTCAGCGCCTCGCCGGCCTTGAGCGCGGCCGCTTCGCCCGAAAGCCTGGCCCCGGCGCAGGTCTGGATCAGCGATCCGCCCAGCGCCTCTCCGGCGAAGAAGATGCGGTTCCCGATGGGCTCCATCAGCGTCTTTCGCGCCGCGGCATAGCCTGGCCGCGCCGCCGCATAGGCGCCGCGGGCATAAGGATTGGCGCCCCAGTCGGTCATGGCGCTGCGCCCGATCTGCTTTTCGATATTGGCGCCGAATGTCCGCGTGAGGCTCTGCACCGCGAAATCGACCGCCGCCGCCTCTCCCGCCGCCGACAATTCCCAGGCGAAATCGCCGCCGACGAAGCCGATGAGAAGATCGCAGTCGAAGGGGAAGCACAGGAAATACACATCGTGATGGCCATGGCGCTCGATCAGGATGTCCTCGAAAGGTTTCAGGCCGAGCCGGTCGCCTTTGATCTCGAGCGGGATCTTGGTGAGAAGCCCCATCGGCAGATTGTGGACCGCTTCATCATGCGCGGGCGGCAGATCGGGCGTGAAGCGCAAGCCGCCGAAGGCCAGCACGCCGGTCGAGACCGTGACGATCGCCGCCTTGGCCTGGAGCTCGCCGCGCGGCGTTTCGGCAATGACACCGGGCCCGTCCCAGCGCAGCCGCTTGACCGGTGTCGCGAGCTCGACCGGGACATCGCGCGCCCACTGCGCCACCACGGCGCCAAAGCCTTCGCGCACCAGGAAATTGGGATCGAGATCGGCGGCGGCCATCAGGTCGGCGGCGGATATCTCATCCAGGTCCTGGGCGAAATCCATCGGCCCTGCATAGGTGCCGGCCGCGGCACTCGCCGCCGAGACCTCGAGAAGCTCGGCCAGCCTGTCGCCTTTCGCCGTCTTGTGCTCGAGCAGGGAAGCGAACTCGAAATCGGCCTTGAACATCTGCGCCATTTCGACCGCGGTGGCGCGCCTGGCGCCGAAATAGAGCCGGTCGAGATTGAGATCGTGATGTTGCAATGTCGCATTCTGGGCGATGGCTTCGTCGAAGAAGGGATTGCGGTCGGCGGCATGCATCCAGGCGCAGCCCCAGTCGAAGGGCACGCCGAACCTGGCCGTCACCGTATGGGCACGCCCCCCGATGCGGTCCTGCGCCTCGAGGATCCGGACCGATTTGCCCTGGGCGATGAGGGTTTTCGCCGCGCCGAGCCCCGCGGCGCCGGCGCCGATGATGATGACGTCTGTTGCTGAAGCCATTTCGCGCACCCGCTTCCCACGGAACGCCCTCTCGCAGCGTCAGAATGTCTGTGCGCGCCGGTTTACGCAAGCCTCAATTTGAGATCATTCGGCGGGCGCCAGTATTAACCCTCTTTGCCGCCGGTTCTCCTTGACGAAGAATACCATCAGGCCGGCGAGCACGGCCGTGGCGAAGGCCGCCCACCACATTTCGGTATAGCGGGCGAAGAGGTCGAACAGATAGCCGCCCATGAAGGAGCCGAGAGCGCCCCCCAGCGCATGTCCGCCGCTGATCAGCCCCATGGCGAGGCCCATGATCTTGAGGCCGAGATGTGAGGCGGCGAGGCTCGCCGTCGGCGGCACGGTCGAATAGTCGAAGATGCCGTAGATGACCGCAAAGACGAACAGCATCTCATAGCTCGTTCCCACATGCATGAGCACCAGGAAGGAGAAGGAGCGCACGATGTAGATGCTGCCCAAAAGCAGCGGCCGGTTGACCTTGTCAGTGAGCCAGCCCGAAAGGAACATGCCGGCGAGATTGATGGCCATGATGCCGCCATAGACGCCTGACGCCGGCACCGGCGGGAAGCCGCAAAAGGCCGCATAGGGCAGGAAATGCGTCTCGATGGCGCCGGTGGTGGTGACGCCGCAGATGAAGAAGCTCCAATAGAGAATGTGGAAGGTCGGATTGGTGAGGAGAAATCTGAGCCGCGTCCACAGAGGCTCCTGCGACAGGGTCTCGGCCTTCCGGGTTTCGGCCGCCGCATCGGCGCCGGGCTTGAGCGCCACCCAGATCACCACTGCCATCCCGACGCAGGCCAGCGCCACTGCGATGATGCTCCATTGCCAGCTCACATAAGCGAGACCCGCCGTGACCAGGGGAACGGTGATGAACTGCCCGGCCGTGGCGCCCGAATTGGCGATGCCGGTGGCAAGCCCACGCTGCTCGGTGAAGAGCTTGGCGATGGCGGTCGAGATCAGATGCATGTTCGCCGTGGCGAAGCCGACGCCGCCGACGAGGCCGTAGCCGACAATATAGAGTGCAGCGACCGGGAAGCTGGCGAACAGGAGCAAGCCTGCCGCAACGACAAGCAGACCGGCCGTCAGCATCACCCGCGCGCCATAGCGGTCGGCGAGATTGCCGGCGATCGGCGCCACGATGGCGACCATCACCAGGGCCACCGACTGCCCCGAGCTGATGAAGGTCTTCGACCAGCCGAGCGTCCTGGTCCAGTCGTCGGTCATGATCGCCACGACCTGGCGCGCCGACATCACGATGGAGAGCACGGCGAAGCACAGCCAGACGACGACCCAGGGATTGAGTCGGCGCGAGCCCGGAAGAGCGGAAGTCATTGCTTGAGTCATGCCGCTCCCTTGGCGTGACGGGCACGGCTCGGTCCAGCGAAATTATTTGATGGATATATCGCCAGCGTTGATATATGCGCGGGGCGCTGCCTAGCTTTGCGGCCGGTTCCGCAGCGCTTCCGCTTCGGCGTAGAAGCGCTTCTCCCATTCCTTGTGGTTGTCGAGGCCTTCGCGGATGAAGGGTGTGAACAGCGCGATGTTCATCAACAGCCAGTTGACGAAATTGGCCGGGAAGCGGAGCGGCTTCACGAAGTCGACGAACAGCACCACACGCGTCTTGTCGGAATGATTCCACGCCTCATGCTCATAGGCATCGTCGAAAATGAGAACCTTGCCCTCGCTCCAATGGCAGACCTGGTCCTTCACCCGGATCGCGATCTTGTCGCGGGGCTCCGGCACGATGAGGCCGAGATGGAGCCTGAGCACGCCATTGTAGGGACCTCTATGCGCCGGCAGGTGCTTGCCCGGCTCGAAGATCGAGAACATCGCGGTCTTGAGTCCGGGAATGGCCTGGACGGCCTTCCAGGTCTCAGGGCATTGCGCGATGTTCTGCTCGGACTTCATGCCGAAAGCGAGCAGGAAGAAGGTCTTCCAGCCCTGATCGGTGCTGATGGTCTTCACATCGGCAGAGATGTCCTGAAAATTCGGCAACTCTGATTTGCGCACGAGGACACGCTCGAGCTCGGCCCGGATCTTGGGCGCGGCCTTCTCGATCTCGACCGCCCAGGGGAAGACCCGGTTGTCATAGACCGGCGGGTTGCCGAGCTTGGCATATTTCAAATTGAGCCTTTCGGCCCTGGCGACCACGCCCATGAAGAAGCGGGTAAGCGCGCTGGGCCTTTCGAGCGGTGCGATCCCGGCGGTGGCATATTGCTGATCGGCGCCCTCGTCCCGTCTCCCGGCGGCGAAGGCATCCTGCGTGGTATTGGCAGTCATGGGAATGATTGCTTATGGCTGCTTCGTGGCGGCTCTATGGCATAAACCGCGGCCAGGGGGAAGCAAAGGGCTGGCTTTCCCGGACCCTTTCACCATATAAACCGGCCATGAACGGGTTGGCCCCCAGGGAATTCCGCAAGATGAACGGGCTCGGCAACGATTTTGTCGTGCTCGACGCCCGCTCGCGTCCGGCGGTGATCAGCGACGCGCAGGCCCGCGCCATTGCCGACCGCAAGACCGGGATCGGCTGCGACCAGCTCATCGTCATCGGGCCTTCCAAGACGGCCGATGTGCAAATGCGCATCTGGAACAATGCCGGCTTCGAGGTCGAATCCTGCGGCAACGCCTCGCGCTGCATCGCCGATATTCTGTTCGCCGAGAAAGGCTCGTCCGCGGCCACCATCGATACTCTGGGCGGCTTCCTCGTCTGCGAGAAGGGCGAAAACGGCATGGTGACGGTCGATATGGGGGCGCCCCGCTTCGGCTGGCAGGACATCCCCTTGTCCGAGCCCTTCCCCGATACGCGTCATATCGAATTGCAGCTCGGTCCCATCGACGCGCCCCTGATCCATTCGCCCTCGGTGGTCAATGTCGGCAACCCGCATTGCATCTTCTGGGTGAAGGACCTCGACGTCGTCGACCTCGCCAAAGCGGGACCGATGCTCGAGCACCATCCGCTGTTCCCGGAGCGCGCCAATATTTCCTTGGCCCGCGTCGATGCCAAGGACCACATCACGCTCAAAGTATGGGAGCGCGGCGCCGGCCTCACCCGTGCCTGCGGCACGGCGGCCTGCGCCACCATAGCGGCGGCGGCGCGCATCAAGCTTACCGACCGTAAGGCGACCGTGACCCTTCCCGGCGGCGATCTCGCCATGGAGTGGCGCGAAGCCGACGATCACATTCTGATGACCGGCCCCATCGCCTATGAATTCGAGGGTACATTGCCCGCTCATCTTGCGGTGTGATGCCCCATGTCGAAGCCTGACATCATCACTTTCGGCTGCCGCCTCAACGCCTATGAATCGGAGGTCATGCGCCACGAGGCCGAGAAGGCCGGCCTCGAAAACGCAGTCATCTTCAACACCTGCGCGGTGACGGCGGAAGCGACGCGCCAGGCGCGCCAGGCGATCAGGCGGGCGCGCAAGGAGAACCCTGAAGCGCGTATCATCGTCACCGGCTGCGCGGCCCAGACGACGCCTGAGATGTTTTCCGAGATGCCGGAGGTCGACCTCGTTCTCGGCAATGAGGAGAAGCTCGATTCCAAGAGCTATCGTTTCCCCGATTTCGGCTTGGGCGCCGAGGAGCGCGTCAAGGTAAACGACATCATGTCGGTGCGCGAGACGGCGCTCCACATGATCGACGGCTTCACCGAGCGCACCCGCGCCTTCGTGCAGGTCCAGAATGGCTGCGACCATCGCTGCACCTTCTGCATCATTCCCTTTGGCCGCGGCAATTCGCGCTCGGTGCCGGCGGGCGACGTGGCCGAGCAGATCCGCCGCCTCGCCAACAACGGCTATTCCGAGATCGTGCTGTCGGGCGTCGACATCACCTCCTGGGGCGCCGATCTGCCCGGCCGCCCGCGTCTCGGCAATCTCGTCCGCCGCATCCTCAAGGCGGTGCCCGAGCTCAAGCGCCTGCGCCTCTCGTCGATCGATTCGATCGAGGCGGATGCGGATCTGATGCGCGCCATCGCCGAGGAGGAGCGGCTGATGCCGCATCTCCATCTGTCGCTGCAGGCGGGCGACGACATGATCCTCAAGCGCATGAAGCGCCGCCATTTGCGCGACCATTCGATCGCCTTCTGTGCGGACGTGCGCAAGCTCCGGCCCGACATGGTCTTCGGTGCCGACATCATCGCCGGCTTCCCGACCGAGACCGAGGCGATGTTCGAGAATTCGCTGAACATCGTCGAGGAATGCGGTCTTACTTATCTGCATGTCTTCCCGTTTTCGCCGCGCCCGGGAACGCCCGCTGCGCGCATGCCGCAGCTGCCCAAACCCGTCATCCAGGACCGTGCCCGCGCCTTGCGGGAGAAGGGCCGGGAGCGGTTCGATGCGTTTCTGGGCCGGGAGGTGGGCGCCCTGCGCTCGATCCTCATCGAGACCCCCTCCTCGGGACGCACGGAACATTTCGCCTCGGTGAAATTCGTCCAGCGCATGAGCGCCGGTGCCATCGTCCGTGCCAAGGTGACGGGCCGCGGCAGCGATCACCTCGAGGCGAGCCTCGCGGCATGAGCTTCTTCAAGAAACTCTTCAACCGGGGCGCCGGACAAAAGGACGAAGCCGCCCCGCCCCCCGAAGAGCTGGTCGAGGCTCTGCAGCCCGCGCCCGAGCCGGAACCCGAACCATCGCCCGCCGCGGGATCGGATGAAGCGCCGGTCGCGCCGCCGCAACAGCGGGGCGGCTGGTTCAATCGCCTCAAGGCGGGGATGGCGAAATCATCGCGCTCGCTCACCGGATCGATCACCGCCATCTTCACCAAGCGCCGGCTCGATGCGGCGACGCTGGACGAGCTCGAGGACGTCTTGATCCAGGCCGATCTCGGGGTCGAGATGACGACCCGCATCGTCAAGGCGGTCTCGGCCGGGCGCTATGACAAGGAGATCGATCCGCAAGAGGTGAAGGCGATTCTCGCCGGCGAAGTGGCGAAGGTCCTGAAGCCGGTCGAGGTCCCATTCAACTTCGGCGCCCAGAAGCCTTTCGTCATCCTGGTGGTCGGCGTCAACGGATCAGGCAAGACCACAACCATCGGCAAGCTCGGCGCCATCGCGGCGGGTGAGGGCTTTTCCGTGATGCTGGCCGCCTGCGACACGTTCCGCGCGGCGGCGATCGAGCAGCTCTCGGTCTGGGGCAAGCGCATCGGCGCCAAGGTGATCGCGCGTCCGACCGGAGCGGACGCCGCCGGCCTTGCTTTCGACGCGATGCGGGAAGCCAAGGCCGAGGCTGCCGACATCCTCATCATCGACACGGCCGGCCGGCTGCAGAACAAGGCCAATCTCATGGCCGAGCTCGAAAAGATCGTGCGCGTCATCAAGAAGCAGGACGAGACGGCGCCGCATGCGGTCCTCCTGGTGCTCGACGCCACCACCGGCCAGAACGCCATTTCCCAGGCCGACGTCTTCACCAAGGTGGCGGGCGTCACCGGCCTCATCATGACCAAGCTCGACGGCACGGCGCGCGGCGGCATCCTCGTTGCCATTGCCGAGCGCTTCAAGCTTCCCATTCACGCCATCGGCGTGGGCGAGCAGATCGAGGATCTGCAGCCTTTCGACGCCAATGCCTTTTCGCGCGCCATTGCAGGTCTGGAAGAATGAACCCGATTGTCAAGATTATCATCGAAGCCGGCCCGCTGATCGCCTTCTTCCTTTCCAACTGGCTGGGCGGCATATTCTGGGCGACCGGCATCTTCATGGCGGCGACCGCCTTGGCCCTGCTTCTGTCCTGGATTCTGACCGGCAAGCTCGCGGTCATGCCGCTGATCAGCGCCGGCTTCGTCGCGGTCTTCGGCGTCTTGACCCTCTGGCTTCACGACGAAACCTTCATCAAGGTGAAAGTCACGCTCATCAACGCCCTGTTCGGCGTGGTTCTTCTCGGCGGCTTGTTCTTTGGGCAGACTTTTCTGAAGTATGTGATGGGTGAAGCCATCAAGATGACCGATGAAGGTTGGCGCGCGCTCACCATACGCTGGGGAATTTTCTTTTTGTGCATCGCCGTCGCCAACGAAGTCGTGTGGCGGATGGTACCGACTGATACCTGGGTGAATTTCAAGGTGGCGCTGCTGCCCGTGACGCTGGTTTTTGCCCTGTCGCAGGCGCCAATGATGACCAAACACATGATTCAGGACGATCCCAAGACGCCAAATTAGTATTGGATCGGCGCGACAGCACTATTTGTCGCATTTCGAGACCGTTCCGTATGCTGACGATGAGTTCCGGCGCAAGCGAGAATTGTTTCTCGCAATTGCAAAACAGCATTTTGCTTTATCCTCTTGCCGTCCTCGCTATGAGGCGCTAGGACAAATGGCTTCGGGTGACGGTGACAACAAGCTTGAGCGTTTTCGGGGCGAAAAGGCCAAGCGATAATCATCCGGAACGAGGCATCAGATACGCGGGGCGAGGCTGGCGGCTTGCTCGGCGGCAGGAGTAGGGGTCGATGACAGGCAACAAAGACGTGAAGCAGCTTTCACGCTCGCCATATCATCTTTTGAAGAGAGCAGCTCAATACGCAGCCTATGTCTATCAGGGGGAGGTCGGGAAGGCCGGCCTGACACAGCGCCAATTCACCGTTCTCATCGCCGTCGACCAGAATGAAGGCGTGAGCCAGACGGCACTGGTGAAGATGACCGGCATCGACCGTTCGACCTTGGCCGACCTGGTGGCCCGGCTTCTCGCGCAGGGCTATCTGCAGCGCCGCCGCACCAAGGATGACGGCCGCACCAATTCGGTGCGCATCACCTCGGCCGGCAAGCGCATGCTGAAGCTCGCGCAACCGGGAGCCGATGAAGTCGACAAGCAAGTGCTTGCCGCGGTGCCGCCCGGCCACCGCAAGCCGTTCACCGAGGCCTTGACGCTTCTCGCTGCAGAGATGGACCGCATCGAGGACGAGAACGAGGTCAAGCCCGCCCTCAAGATCAAGAACCGCCGCCGCGCTTGATCGCTTTGATCTTTGGAATGATTTCGTTGTTGAGGGCTTCTCCGGTGAGAGGCCCGATCCATTTCAGGCGGATCACGCCCTCGCCGTCGACCAGGAAGCTCTCCGGCACGCCATAGACGCCCCAGTCGACCGCCGCCCGCCCGGTCGGATCGCTGCCCACGGCGGCGAAGGGAACCCCGAGCGTGATCAGGAACCGGCGGGCATTTGCCGGATCATCCTTGTAGTTGATGCCGACGACGCGAAGATCCTCGCGCTTGGCGAGCTCCATGAGCAAGGGATGCTCGGTTCGGCAGGGCACGCACCAGGATGCCCAGACATTGACCAGCGTGATCGCGCCCTTTTTCAGATCGCCCGTGGCAAGTCCGGGGAGATTCAAGCCCTCGACCGGCGCAAGCGTGAAATCGGGCACGGGCTTGTTGATCAAGACCGAGGGAACCTCGGCGGGATCGCCCGACAGGCCGCGATAGAACAGAGCGGCAAGCACGAGGAACACCGCCACCGGCAGGATGGTGAGCCAACCGCGCGACCGGGACTGCGAGGGGGCATCGGTCATGGTGCGCTTGGCCTGTCGCGGTCGAGAGCAGCCGCTTGCCGCTTGAGCTTGCGGTCGCGCAGAAAGATGAAGAGCACCAGTGCCGCGAGGCCGGCGAAGCTCGCGGCATAGGCGGCGATCACGAAGGCGATATGGGCGGCGGTGAGATCCATCAGCGGCCTTCGAGCCTCGCGAACTGCAGCTGCCGGATCTTACGCGAGGTGATCTCGCTGCGCATCGCGATGAGGAGCAGCCCGAGGAACAGCAGGAGATAGGCGAGTGCCATGACGAGCAAGGGCCACAGCATGCGCTGATCGATGGTGGGGCCTCCCATGCGGAAGACGGAGGCGCCCTGATGCAGGGAATTCCACCAATCGACGGAGAATTTGACGATCGGCACGTTGATGAAGCCGGCAATCGCGACGATGCGCGCCACGAGTGCGGCGCGATGCGGGTCCTCGATCGCCTGCCAGATGGCCATATAGCCGAGATAAAGAAGGAACAGCACGAACATCGAGGTCAGGCGCGCGTCCCACACCCACCAGGCGCCCCACATGGGCTTGCCCCACAGTGATCCGGTGACGAGTGCCAGCAGGCAGAACATGGCGCCGATGGGAGCTGCGGCCTTGGCCGCCATGTCGGCCAGCGGATGGCGGAAGATGGCCGCCGAGGCGCTCGCCACCGCCATTGCGCTATAGACCATGAGCGCCATCCAGGCGGCCGGCACATGAACGAACATGATGCGGACCGTCTCACCCTGCTGGTAGTCGGCGGGGGCCGTGACCAGCGCCATATAGAGCCCCACCGCGAAAGCGATCGCCGTCAGGACCCAGATCGGCGCGAGGATCGCCTGGGCGAGCTTGAGGAACCGGGCCGGATTGGCGAGTTGCTGCATGGCGCTTATTTAGGGTTCCTGGCTCATTTCAGATAGGCGCGCAACGCCGCAGCGGCCGCAACCGGGACTAGGACGAGGCTGGCCAGGACGAGCGCCGTCAGGATGAGGAGCGACGGCCCGATGAGCTCGGAATTGGAGCTTGCCGCCACGCCGAAGATGAGACAGGGCACATAGAAGGGCAGGATCAGGAGCGAGACCAGGAGGCCGCCGCGCCGGAGCGCCACGGTGATCGCGGCACCCAGCGCCGCCAGCAGCGACAGGAAGAGCGAGCCCAGGATCATGGCGAGGCTGAGCGGCGGGATGGCCTCTGGATCGAGATTGATCAGGAAGCCGAACAAGGGTGCGGCGATGGCGAGCGGCAAGGCGGTGGTGAGCCAATGCGCTGAGGCCTTGGCCAGCACCACGAGCTCGAGCGGCACCACGCCGAGCGCCATCGCATCGAGCGAACCGTCCTCATAGTCCGATTGGAAGATCCGCTCCGCCGACAAGAGAACGGACAATAGCAGCGCGATCCATAAGGCGCCCGGCGCGATGCGCTGCAGCAGCGCCTGGTCGGGGCCTAGCCCCAAGGGCAAGAGGACGATCACCGTCACGAAGAAGCCGATCGCCGTGCCCGCGCCACCGCCTTGCCTGGTGGCGAGCCTGAGGTCACGCCGGATGAGCGCCCAGATCAGCTTCACCTGGCCGCCCCCAGGACGATCGTCGCATCAGCCGCGAGGGCGAGTGCCGCATGGGTGGCGATGACGGCAAGGCCGCCGCCCGACAAATGGCCGCGCAGGAGCTGCATCAGCCGCTCGAGCGAGGCCTGGTCGAGGCCGAGCGTCGGTTCGTCCAGGAGCCAGAGGAGACGCGGCACCAGAGCGAGCCGTGCGAGCGACAGGCGGCGCTTCTGCCCGGCCGAGAGGAGTGCGGCCGGATATTGGGCGAGATCGACGAGATCGAAGGCGGCGAGCGCCCTGTCGAGATCGCCGCCGCCCAGGAAGTCGCTCCAGAATTCGAGATTCTCGGCCACCGTCAGCGGCGATTTGATCGCCTCCTGATGCGCCGCGTAATGGGCTTGCTGGCCGATGGTGAGCTCGGCGCTGCCGCCATCGAGGACGATCTCGCCCTGGACCGGCTCGCCGAGCCCGGCGATCAGGCGCAGGAGCGAAGACTTGCCCGAGCCATTGGGGCCCCGGAGCTCCAGGAGCTGGCCCGAGGAGAGGGCAAAATTCACATTGCTGAAGACCGCCCGGCCGCCGCGCTGGCAGGCGAGCGATTTTGCCTGAAGTTGGACCATCGTCCATCCGCTTAACCCATTGGGGAGCGGGAGGCAAAGCGATCAAGCCTTTTTTCCCATGTCCCCCGGGAATGTGACATTCCGACAGATGGGGCGGCTCATGTCTTGGCATTGTGACGGAAATGGAACTATATGCTGGGCATCCCGCCCAGAGACCAATTTGTACCAAGGATCAGCCTATGACCGCGACGTCCCTCGACTCCTTCAAAAGCCGCAAAACGTTGAAGGTGGGCGCCAAGACCTATGCCTATTTCAGCCTCAAGGCCGCCGAGAAGAACGGACTGGCCGGAATTTCCTCCCTGCCCTATTCGCTCAAGGTGCTGCTCGAGAATCTCCTGCGTCACGAGGATGGCCGCTCCGTCACCAAGGAGAGCATCACCAATTTCGCCCATTGGCTCACCAATCGCGGCAAGGCCGAGAACGAGATCGCCTATCGGCCGGCGCGCGTGCTCATGCAGGACTTCACCGGCGTGCCGGCGGTCGTCGATCTCGCCGCCATGCGCGATGCGATGCGCAACCTGGGCGGCGATCCAAAGAAGATCAATCCGCTGGCGCCGGTCGATCTCGTCATCGATCATTCGGTGATGGTCGATTTCTTCGCCAATTCGAAAGCCTTCAAGCAGAATGTGGCCCTCGAATATGACCGCAATGGCGAGCGCTACACTTTCCTCAAATGGGGCCAGAGCGCCTTCGACAATTTCCGTGTCGTGCCGCCCGGCACCGGCATCTGCCATCAGGTGAATCTCGAATATCTCGCCCGCACCGTATGGACGAAGAAGGTTCAGGAGAAGGGCAAGACCGTCGAATATGCCTTCCCCGACACGCTGGTCGGCACCGACAGCCACACCACCATGGTCAACGGCCTTGCCGTGCTGGGCTGGGGTGTGGGCGGCATCGAGGCGGAAGCGGCCATGCTCGGCCAGCCGACCTCCATGCTCATCCCGGAAGTCATCGGCTTCCGCCTCGAGGGTCAGTTGCCGGAAGGCACCACCGCCACCGATCTCGTTCTCACCGTGACCCAGATGCTGCGCAAGAAGGGCGTGGTCGGCAAGTTCGTCGAGTTCTATGGCCCGGGCCTCGCCAATCTGGCGCTGGCCGACATGGCGACGATCGCCAATATGGCGCCCGAATATGGCGCGACATGCGGCTTCTTCCCGGTCTCGGCCGAGACACTCGACTATCTGAAGAGCACCGCGCGTCCCGCGGGCCAAGTCGCTCTCGTCGAGGCCTATGCCAAGGCACAAGGCATGTTCTGGACCGCCAAATCGGCCGATCCCGTCTTCACCGATACGCTCACCCTCGATCTCGCGACCGTCGAGGCTTCGATGGCGGGGCCGAAGCGTCCGCAGGATCGCGTCACGCTGAAGAATGCGGCGCCCGATTTCGCCACCGTCATGGCGAACGAGTTCAAGAAGGCCGACGAGTTGCACAAGCGCTTCAAGGTCGATGGCGCCAATTTCGATCTGGGCCACGGCGATGTGGTGATCGCCGCCATCACCTCCTGCACCAACACCTCCAATCCCTCCGTCATGATCGGCGCCGGCCTCCTCGCCCGCAATGCGGTGAAGAAAGGCCTCACCGTCAAGCCGTGGGTGAAGACCTCGCTCGCGCCGGGCAGCCAGGTGGTGACCGAATATCTGAAATCGTCGGGCCTGCAGAAGGACCTCGACAAGCTCGGCTTCGGTCTCGTGGGCTATGGCTGCACCACCTGCATCGGCAATTCGGGGCCCTTGCCCGAGGCGATCTCGGAGACGATCAAGAAGAACGATCTCGTCGCCGCCGCCGTGCTTTCCGGCAACCGCAATTTCGAAGGCCGCGTCAATCCGGATGTCAGGGCCAACTATCTGGCCTCGCCGCCGCTCGTCGTCGCCTATGCGCTGGCGGGCTCGCTCAATGTCGATCTGAGCAAGGATCCTTTGGGTCTCGGCAAGGACGGCAAGCCCGTCTATCTCAAGGACATCTGGCCCGGGGCCAAGGAGATCGCCGCGAGCGTGCGCAAGAACGTCACCCGCAAGGCCTTCGCCACCAAATACAAGGACGTGTTCAAGGGCGACGCCGAGTGGCGCAAGATCAAGGTCGAGGGCGGCCTCACCTTCAAATGGAGCCCCTCTTCCACCTATGTTCAGAACCCGCCCTATTTCGAGGGGATGAAGATGACGCCGGATCCGGTGACCGATGTCGTCAACGCCCGCATTCTGGGTCTCTTCCTCGATTCGATCACCACCGACCACATCTCGCCCGCCGGCAACATCAAGGCGACGAGCCCCGCCGGCATCTATCTCACCGAGCACCAGGTGCGCCCCGTCGATTTCAACTCCTATGGCGCGAGGCGCGGCAATCACGAAGTCATGATGCGCGGCACCTTCGCCAATATCCGCATCAAGAACCAGATGGTGCCGGGTGTCGAAGGCGGCGTGACCAAGCACTACCCTTCCGGCGAGCAGATGCCGATCTATGACGCGGCGATGCGCTACGCGCAGGAAGGCGTGCCGCTCGTCATCTTCGCCGGCAAGGAATATGGCACCGGTTCCTCGCGCGACTGGGCGGCGAAGGGTACGCGGCTGCTCGGCGTGCGCGCCGTGGTGGCGCAGAGCTTCGAGCGCATCCACCGCTCCAATCTCGTCGGCATGGGCGTGGCTCCGCTCCAGTTCAAGGACGGCGAGAGCTGGCAGGCCCTCGGTCTCAAGGGTGACGAAATAGTAACCATTCATGGGTTAGCTGAAGGGCTCAAACCGCGGGCCACGCTTCAGTTGATGATCACCGCACCTGATGGCGCGGGCCGCATCATAGATGTGCAGTGCCGGATCGATACGCTCGACGAGCTGGACTATTACAAGCAGGGCGGCATCATGCCCTATGTCCTGCGCGGCCTCGCAAAAGCGGCGTAATTTCCGTCACCAGCTTGTGAGTGGGCTCACCTGAACGTGACTCGATGGGGTGTCATGTTTACGTCATATAGGCCGGGATGCAGAACTCGCTTGAAGTGACCCGCCGGGGCGTGCTGGCGCTGGCCGCCGGTGCCGCGGCGTCGGGCCTCGTGGGCCGCGCCAAGGCCGACGCTGCCGTACGCCCGGCGATCGTCGAATTGTTCACCAGCCAAGGCTGCTCGTCCTGCCCGCCCGCCGATGCCTTCATGGAAGAGGTGCGTGCCATGAAGGACGTCGTGGCGCTGACCTACAATGTCGATTACTGGGACTATCGCGGCTGGCGCGACACGCTGGCGGCGCCGGAAAATTCCAAGCGCCAGTATAAATATGCCAAGGCGCGCGGCGACATGGACGTCTATACGCCGCAGATGATCATCGACGGCGCCTCGCATGTGGTCGGCAGCCAGAAGGCGGCGGTGATCGGAGCCATCAAGCATTCGCTGCTGACCCCGCCGCCAATGTGGATCCCGGTGTCCATTTTTGCCAATGACGCCGAATTCCAGATCACCGTCGATCCCGCACCGCCCGACGTGCCGGCCCCCCTCGCCACCCTCTGGTTCGTGTCGGTCGCGCCGCAGATGCCCGTCGAGATTGAAAAGGGCGAGAATGCCGGCCAGAAGATCACCTATCTGAATGTCGTGCGCCGGCTCGTGCCGGCCGGCATGTGGCATGGCGAGAGCACAACCTTCACGTTGCCCAAGGACAGCGTGATGACGGAAGAGAGCACGAGCTGCGTCGCTTTGCTGCAGATGAAGCCTCTGGGCCGCGTCCTCGGCTGCGCCGTCTGGGGCCGTCTAAGCGCCTAAAAAATCAGCTTGAAACCTGCGAAATGGGCTGCGGACAAAGGGGTCCGCGAACCAACTGGCGCTCGCAATTCCTATTGCAATGACTATATTAATGGAGGTGTTCCCACGCTTCGCGCGGGGTGAACGTGCCCAACCTGGGAGAAGGACAATGTCCTACAAGACCGTTCTCGTCGCCCTCAACGAAATCAACCGCCTCGATGCCCTGAATGCCGCAGCTGCCCGGATTGCCGCGCTCGACGGCGCTTTCGTGCGCGGCCTCTACACCATCCCGGCCGCGCAGATCTATCCTTCGACCGGCTTCGAAGCCGTCCCGCAGATGTTCGAAGGCCATCAGACCTTCTTCAAGAACAATCTCCCCAAGGTGCGGAACGCCTTCGAAGCGGCCATGAAGCAAGCCAAGCTCGAGCAGGAATTCGTCTCCGTCGAAGGCCGCTCGCCTTTGATCTCGGACGAGATCATCAGCCATGGCAAGTCCGCCGACATCATCATCGCCAGCGCCACCGACCCCTCGGAGGTCTCGGGCGTCGAGCTCGACTGCATCGAGCGCATACTGGTCGGCGCCGGCCGCCCGCTTCTGGTCCTGCCGCGCAGCAACGAGCACAAGCTCGATCTCGACCGCATCGTCATCGGCTGGAATGGCGGGCGCGAGGCCGCCCGCTCGGTGTTCGACGCGCTGCCGCTGCTCCGGGCGGCGAAGGCGGTCGATGTCGTCTGCGTCGATTCCAAGAATGAAGAAAGAGTGACGCCGGAGCAGCCGGGCCGGCGCATCGTGGCGACGTTGCAGCGGCACAAGGTGAAAGCCGAGGCCAGGACGATGGAAAGCGGCGGCGAGAGCGCCGGCAAGGCGCTGCTCAAGCGCGCCGCGGAGATCGATGCCGGCCTTCTGGTCATGGGCGCCTATGGCCACAGCCGCTTGCGCGAATTCGTCTTCGGCGGCGCGACGCGCCATGTGCTCGACGACATGACGCGTCCCGTCCTGATGTCGCATTGACGGACACTCCCCAAGGGGTGAGAAGACGGGCTGAGGAGATTCATCATGCCTGTGCCGAAACCCGCCTTTCTGTTCGATCTCGACGGCACGCTCGTCGACAGCGTCTATGATCACGTGCTCGCCTGGCATGATGCGCTGCTCGCCGAAGGCATCGAGCTGCCGGTCTGGCGCATCCATCGCCGCATCGGCATGTCGGGCGGCCTCTTCGCCAACATCCTGCTCAGGGAGATCGGCGGCGAATTGAGCAAGGAGCGCATCGATCACATGCGCCGCATCCATGCCGAATCCTATGCCCGGCGCTCGGGGAAAGTCAGGCCTTTGCCCGGCGCTCAGGCGCTGCTCAAATATCTGAGCGATGCCAAGATCCCCTGGGCCATCGCCACCAGCGGCCGCATGGAGACCGCCGGCCCCGTGCTCAAGACCCTGGGCGTCGATCCGAAGACGGCGGTGGTGGTGACGCGCGACCAGGTGCGCTTCGCCAAGCCCGATCCCGATCTCTTCATCGAGGCGGCCGACCGCCTCGGCATCGACATCACCACCGCTTCGGTGGTCGGCGATGCGATCTGGGACATGCTGGCGGCGCGCCGCGCCCGCGCTCTCGGCATCGGCCTCCTATCGGGCGGCTATGGCGAGGAGGAATTGCTCCGCGCCGGCGCCTATCGCGTCTTCACCGAGCCCGCCGACATGCTGCGCCATATCGACGAGATCGGCGGCCGGCAGGCCTGAGCGGCCGGCACTTTAACACTCGGACTCATCAAAACTGTTGCTATCCCTCTATTCCGTCATCCCGGAGAAAGCCGGGATCCACAAAATTCTTTCCACGCGGGCAGCGCTTCCCGGGTTGCGCTTTTTCAGGGGATCCCGGCTTTCGCCGGGATGACGGATTGAAAGAGAGTGCGATGGCGACAAGCCCCAAGGCATCGCGGATTTCCTCAATATCGCCAGTCTCGAGCGCCAGACTAATATAGGCCACTCGCCGTTCGGGAGTGTCGAGATGCTCGGATGCATCAAAGCGCTTCAGTATCATGATAGTTGGCTACTTCAGGCTCGATCGCAGCACCAAGGCTGGCGCGGCGAGGATAGCCGCGAAGCCCGCAATATCTGTGAGGCTCGGCCGGTCTCCCACTAGGAGCATGGCCGATAGCACGCCGACGACGGGGACTGCGAAGCTGAGCAGTGCCGATGTCGAGGCGGCGTTGCGCGAGAGGATCGTGAACCACAGGAGATAGGCGCCGGCCGTGGCACAGACGATGTGGAACAGAAAGGCGCCGGCCACCTTGGCCGAAACCGCGGGCGGCAGCGCTTCGCCCGAGATCGCGAGGCCGGTCAAGGAGATCGCGGCACCGATCATGAGCTGATAGGCGGTGGTAGCGATGGGATCGCCCTTGAGCGGCCATTTCTTGAGAACGATGGTGCCGAGCGCCCAGGCCAAAGCGGCGAGGATGGGCAAGATGATGCCCAAGGTCTGACCCGATTTAAAGACCGGGATGGCGAGCAGGCCTATGCCGATCGCGCCGATGATGACGGCCATCACCTTCTCGCGGCCGATCGGCTCACGCAGGATGAGTGCCGCCAGCACGACCGACCAGATGGGCATCGTATAGGTGAGGATCGCCGCCTGCGATGTCGTCGTGCTGAGTTGCGCGAAAGCCGTGAAGATATTGAAGGCGGCGATATTGAGCGTGCCCGCCACGAGCAAGGGCAGAAGCGACGCACGCTCGACGCGAAGGCGACGACGCAGCATCAGCGCGACGGCGAGCAGCAAGAGGCTGGCGCTGCCGAGCCCGATGCCGCGCAGGACGAAAGGCGGGAATTCCTGCAGGACGATCTTGATCGCCGGCCAGTTGAACCCCCACAGCAGAGCGAGCAGGACCGGAAAAAAGCTCTCCCGCCTTATCATAGGGTGCGAGCTAGATATTCTTGCGATAGACGATGAAGGAAGAGCGCGGCGTGATCGTGTCATAGAGCGAGCGCGCGGCGCCGTTATATTCCTGGGTCTGCCAATAGACGCGGAAGGCACCCTTCTCTTTCGCTTTGTCCTCGCAGGCGAGGATCAGCGCCTTGGCTGCTCCGCCGCCCCGCGCCTCGGGGTCGACGAAGAGATCCTGAAGATAGCAAATGGGCTTCAGGCTCCAGGTGCTGTCATGGAAGAGATAGTTGCAGATGCCGATGACCTCGCCGTCCCGCTCGGCCACCAGGCCGTCGATCTTGCTCTTGGGATCGAGGATCTGAGCCCAGGTATTGGCAGTCACCTCTTCCGCCACCGAGGCCCGGTAGAATTTGAGATAGCCCGCCCACAGCTTGCGCCACCTCGCTTCGTCCTTGGACTGCGCGGGTCTTATGACGACATCGGACATCGTGGAATTCCTCTTGCGTGGTTATGGCCCTTTATGTCCCGACGATGCGCGCCCGACAGGGCCACTTTCATGAAACCGAACCATACCACCATCACGCAGTAGGCAGGGACTGCCGGTATTTCTCCGCGTCCCAGTTGACGAGAGCGAGCTCGTCTTCACGCGTCAGGATGCGGATGGGATCATCGGCGGCAAGCCTCACCGCCACATCGGCCAGGCAGCGCGCCATGGCATGGATCGCGGGCGTCGCGTCCTGAGGCAGAAACACGCCCTCGCCTGGCACCACGATGAGCTTGGGCTCCGGGCGGCCGGTCAAGCCGATGCGCCGCGCGGCAGTCCCTGGCGCTTCGCCGGGCTCGGCGACGGCGATGCCGGCGCCCAGGAAGACGATATGGTCGGGATAGAGCGTCCCCTTTCGCGCCTGGGCAAGGCTCACCGGGTCGAGCGCCAGAGAATGCACGCCGGGATCGGGCGAGGGGACATAGGCGCTGCCCTGGGCGAGGCTTGCCAGGCGGGGCTCGGGCCCGGCACGCATTGGACGCGCCGGCCGGGTCAAGGCTTTGACGACCCGGTCCAGGAGCTCTTCCGCTTCGGCGACCGTTTCCGCGGCCACGACCAGCCCATGATTGCAGAGAATGAGCACATCCGTGTCGGGCTTGAGCCTCTTGCGGATCTCGCGGGCGAGCGGCAGGCCCGGCCGGTGGTAGGGCACGAAGGCCCAGCGAAAGCCCGCGAGCATCGGCGCGAGGATGGCTTCGGCATCCGCGCGCACCGCGAGCGAGATCGTGGCGATGCAATGGACATGCACCACGATCCTTTGCGCCAAGCTCGCATGCACCGTCGTCTCGATCGAGGGCCGCAAGCCCAGACTGTTCAGGTCACCGCGGACGAAATCGGCGCAGGTCTCGCAGGCCGGATCGTCGCGTCCAAGTGCCGCGAGCAACGGATCGAGGGCGACGGGAACGAAGATGTCGCGGGCCAGCGCATGCTGAAGCCAGGTGCCCGAGGCTTTGATCCACATGACGCCGTCCTGCTTGAGCGACGTATTGCCGCCCGCGGCCTGGACCAGCAACGGATCGGCGCCGACCCTGGCCGAGAGCGCCTTCAGCGCCGACATTTCACGCATCGTTCCAACCTTTGAGATAGTTGCGGACGGCCGTGGCTTCATCGGGCTTCAAGTGAAGCCCATGCTTGGTGCGCCGTTCCAAAATATCTTCCGCCGTCTGCGCCCATTCCGCCTCGCGCAAATAGGAGATCTCCCGCTCGTAGAGCAAGGCGCCGAAATGCCGGCCGAGATCGGTGAGCGATCGCGCGCCGTGGAGAAGATCGAAGGCCATGCCGCCATAGAGCCGGGCATAGTGCTGCGCCAAGGGAGCGCTGATCCAGGGATAGTGCTTCTCCAACAGGGCAATGAAATCCGCAAAACTCTTGGCGCCCTTGAGATCGCCGCCAGGCAGGTGTGCGGCGCTTGTCCAGTCTCCGGTCATTTGCGGGAAATAGGGCTTGAGCTTCTCGAGCGCATGCTCGGCAAGCTTGCGGTAGGTGGTGATCTTGCCGCCGAAGACTGAAAGCAGCGGCGGCCGCCCGTCGCCGCCATCGATGTCGAAGACATAATCGCGCGTGACGGCGGAAGGATTGGCGGCATTGTCGTCATAGAGCGGGCGCACGCCGGAAAAAGCCTGGACGATGTCGGTGCGCTTGAGCTCGCGCGTGCAATAGCGATTGACCACCGCCAGGAGATAATCGATCTCATTGTCGTCGATCGCGACGTCTTCCGCCTTGCCCTCATAGGGAATATCGGTCGTGCCGATGAGACAGAGATTGTCCTGATAGGGATTGACGAAGATCACGCGCTTGTCGTGGTTCTGGAACAAATAGGCATGAGGTCCGTCCCAGAATTTCGGCACCACGATATGGCTGCCCTTGACGAGGCGGATGCGGCGGTTGGAATTGACGCCCGAGATGCGGGTGAGCACGTCCTGGACCCAGGGGCCGGCCGCATTGACCACGACACGCGCCTCGACGCGCCGCGATCCTTCGGCGCCCTTCAAATCGACCTGCCACAGCCCGTTCTCGCGCCGCGCCGACACGGCCGCCATGCGGGTCAGGACCTCCGCCCCCCGGTCGCGGGCGTCGATGGCATTGAGGACGACGAGCCTTGCGTCATCGACCCAGCAATCGGAATATTCGAAGCCGGTCTTGAACTCCGGCCTGATGATGCGGCCTTCCGGACCCCGCGCGAGATCGACGCGCCGCGAGCCCGGCAGCAGCTCGCGCTTTCCCAGATGGTCGTAAAGAAAGAGCCCGAGCCTGATGAGCCAGGCGGGCCGCTGCTCGGGCGAATGCGGCAGCACGAGCCGCATCGGCCAGATGATATGGGGTGCCGCCCTGAGCAGCACCTCGCGCTCGGTCAGGGCCTCACGCACCAGGCGGAATTCGTAATATTCGAGATAGCGCAGGCCGCCATGGATATATTTGCCCGAGCGCGAGCTCGTCCCTTGCGCGAGGTCGTCCTTCTCGGCGAGCACGACCGAGAGGCCGCGGCCAGCGGCATCGCGGGCGATGCCGGCGCCATTGATGCCGCCGCCAATGACCAGGAGATCGACCGGGCCCCGCTTCGCCATGGCCTCAGCACCGGTTGACGGGCGGCTCACCCGCGAGATAGCGCCTGACCTCTTCCGCCGCGAGCCCTGCCGCATAGGTGACGGTCTTGACCGACGCGCCGGCGATATGCGGGGTGAGCGTCACGTTCTCGAGCTTGAGCAGCGGCCAGTCGGGCGGCACGGGCTCGATGGCAAAGGTCTCGAGCATGGCGCTCCTGATGCGCTTGTGGAATAGCGCTTCATAGAGCGCGTCATAATCGACCAAGGGTCCGCGCGCCGTGTTGATGAGGATGGCGGAGGACTTCATCTGCCCGAGGGTTTCGGCATTGATGAGCTTTTCCGTCTCCTTGGTCACGCGCGGATGCAAGGTGACGACATCGGACTCAGCCAGCAGCTTTTCGAGCGAGACCTGCTCCACGCCATCGGCAAGATCGGCGGCTGAGAGCTGGATATAGGGATCGGCCACCAGGATGCGGCAGCCGAAGACCTTGAGAAGGCGCACCACGCGCGTGCCGATCTCGCCATAGCCGATGACGCCGACCGTCATTTCGGAAAGCTCCTCGCCGGTGCGGTCGGCGCGGTAGAGGTCGCCGCGCCATAGGCCCTGGCGCAGAGCGTCGTGCCCCCTGGTAATGAGCCGCGTCTCGGCGAGGATGGCGCCGATGGTGAATTCGGCGACCGCCGAGGCGTTGCGGCCCGGCGTGTTGACGACCGTGACGCCGCGCTTCTTCGCCGCTTCCATGTCGATATTGACCGGGCCGCCGCGCGACACGGCAACGAATTTGAGCTTGGGGCACTGGTCCATGATCGATGCCGACAAGGGCGCCAGATGCGTCACCAGGATCTCGGCGCCGTCGATCAGGGCGACCGTCCCCTCTTCCGTACCCATATATTCCTTGAGGCCCGCCATGCCGGTCTTGGCATAGCCGTGCTCCATCGGCTCATCGGGCCAGGCGAGATCATGGGCGCTGATGTCGAGCTCAAGCCTAGGGCATTTCTCCCGGATCGCCTTCTCGAACATGTCGGACCGCATGAAATGGTCGCCAATGATCACCAATTTACGCATGAGCACCTTGCCTTGAAGCCTGGAGCGCGCGCCAGACGCCGCGCATCTGCTCCCGGGTCTCCTGATAGACCGGGAATGTCGTGTCGAAGAGTTGCGTCAGTCCCGCATCGGGCTTCGTCTCGGGCCCGAGCACCGGATCGACCCATATGCGGGCGCAATCGTCCATGCTGGGAAAGACCTTCTGCTGGACGGCGGCGATCATCGCAGCACCTGCGGCCCCGGCCTCCTCGCGCAATACGCTGCGCACCGGCGCCTTGAGGGCGCTGGCGAAGAGCAGCCGCAGCGCTTTGGAACGTGCCCCGCCGCCGGTGAGCCGGATGTCGCTGGGCAACGGCCCCATTGCCGTGTAGCAGTCCCGCGCGGCGAAGCTCAGGCCTTCGAACACGGCGCGCATGAGATCGGCATAGCCCATGCCGGCCTCGAGCCCGGTGAATTGCGCCCGTGCCGCCGCATCGAGGAACGGGCCGCGCTCGCCCGCTTGCGAGATATAAGGATGGTAGATGAGCTGCCCGCCCGGCCGCGCCAGGATCGTATCGTCGAGCCCGTCGAGCAGATCCTTGCGCGAGCGCTCGATGCCCTGGGCTTTGAGCACATCGCGCCCGACATCGAGAAGCCAGTCGATATTGAGAGTGGACGCCATGTTGGACTGCATCTGCGCCAGCATATTGGGCGCCGGGAAGGCCATGGTGTAGCCGGTGCGCTCGGGGTTGAGCTTCACCTTGGCGGCCGAGGGCGCGAGCCGCATATGCATGCCGGTCGAGCCCGCGATCGAGCAGCCGACCCGGCCCTCGCGGTCGAACAGGCCGCCGCCGAGCCCGGTGCAGACGACATCGACGAAGCCCAGAATGACGGGCGTGCCGGCGGCGAGGCCCGTGGCTGTAGCGGCCGCGAGGCTCAGCCCATGCGACTGCTCGGTGCCGTCGACGATCTCAGGCAAGAGCCGCTTGGCTTCCGGAGCGTCGAGCGCATCGAGAATATCGGGCGCATATTTGCGGGTTCGGTAGTCGCCAAAGGTGAAATTGGCTTCCGAGGGATCTGAGACGCGCTCGCCCGTGAGCTTGAAATAGAGCCAGTCCTTGCAGTGATGCGATGAGTGCGCGCGGGCGAGCACCTCCGGCGCATGGCGATTGAGCCAGGCGAGCTGGACATTCTGCTGACAGGCATTCACACCCGTGCCGGTGCGCTCATAATGCGCCGCGTAGGATGGGGAACGGGTGAATTCCTCGGCGATCGATGCGGCGCGCGAATCGAGCCACAGCCAGGCGGGCGCTACGGGCTCACCCTCCTTGTCGATCAGCCACATGCCGTCGCCCTGGCCGGTGACGGCAATGGCGATCACGCGATTATTGAGATTGTCGATCTTGTCAGCGAGCTCGCGTAGAGTTTGGGCAGCGTCTCTCCAGGTGCGCGCCATGTCCTGCTCGACCCCGCCATTCTTGAGCGTCGCATAGCTGTTGGCAATGGCGGTCACCGCAAGCTGCTCGCCCGCGGCCGAAAAGGCGACGGATTTGATCACCGACGTCCCGGCATCGATGCCGATGAGGATATCGGCCGTCATGCGAGCGCGGCCCCATGGGCGATCGCGGCACCATCGCCGGAGGTGAAGACATGGAGTTCCTGTGGCGCGATGCTGAGGAACACCTCGCTGCCGGGCGGGGCAGCGATCTGCTCATGCGAGACCGAGACGACGGTGCGCCCGGCGATCTCGGCGGCGATATGGGTCTGGTCGCCGAGCCACTGGCAGGTCACCACGCGGGCTTTCAGGCCCTGTCCGCCAATATGCACCGCATGCGGCCGCACGCCGAGCATGAGCGAAGGCTCCCGCTTCAGGCGCTGGCGCAGCGGGTCGGAAAAATCGGCCGCCTTGTAGACGAGGCTCTGGCCCTCGCCGCCTTCGATCGTGAAGGCGATCCTGTCGCCGTCATCCTTCATCCGGACCGGGAAGACATTCATCGGCGGCTCGCCGATGAAGGTGCCGACGAAGAGATTGGCGGGCCGGACCTTGAGCTCGGCGGGCGTCGCATATTGCTGCAGCACGCCGCCTTCCATGACGGCGATGCGGTCGGCCAGCGCATTGGCCTCGGTCTGGTCATGCGTCACCAGGATGGTCGTGCAATTGTGCTCGCGCAGATAATGCTTGATGCGCCCGCGCAGGACGGCGCGCAATTGCGGTTCGAGCTGCCCCATCGGCTCATCGAGGAGATAGAGCCCGGCCTTGCGCACCAGCGCGCGGCCGAGGCTGGCCCTCTGCTGCTGGCCGCCCGAGACCGAGCTTGGATATTTGTTGAGCACATCGCCGATTTCGAGGAGCTCGGCCATGTCCTTCACCCGCTTGCCGACATCTGGGGCTGCGAGCCTCTGGGCCTTGAGCGCAAAGGAAATATTCTCGGCGATGGTGAGCGGCGGATAGAGCGAATAGGTCTCGAAGGCCATGGCGACCTGGCGCTGCGCCGGGGGCAGCGCATGGATGAGCTTGCCGTCGAGCGCGATCGAGCCTCGCGTCACCGTCTCGAAACCGGCGATCATGCGTAAAGTGGAGGTCTTGCCGCAGCCGGAGGAGCCGAGGAGTGCGGTGATCTCGCCCGGCTTCACCGAAAAGCTCAGATCCTTGACCGCATGCACGGCGCCCGAGCCATAGATCTTGTCGACATTCTGAAGCACGAGTTCGGAGGACATCAGGCACTTCCTCCGGTCAGCGCTTCGCCTGTTTCGTGATCGAACAAGTGGGCTCCGTTCAGACTGAAGGTGACCTCGACCCGGGTCTCGGCCTTGGGGATCGCCGTCGACGAGGACGGCAGCGACGCCAGGAGCTCTGCTCCCGCCGCGGTTTGGAGCAGGAGCACGGTGCGCTCATTGAGCGGCGTCACCGCCATGACCTGCGCCTTGAGTCCCGTCCCGTTGCCTTGCCTGACGGTGATCGCTTCCGGCCTGACACCGAAAATGACCTTCCGGCCCGCCCAGGCTTCATAGGAAGGGTCGACCGCCAAGCGCTCGCCGGCGAGAGCGATGCTGCCGTCATCGCCGATCGTCGTCTCGGCGAGATTGATCGTCGGGTCGCCGAACAGACGCGCGACGCTCAACGTTGCCGGCTTGCGATAGATGTCCTCCGGCGTTGCCACCTGGACGAATTTGCCATCGGCGAGGACAGCGATGCGGTCGGCCAGCGCCATGGCTTCCTTGTAGTCCTGGGTGACATAGAGCACGGTCGATTTCGCCTGGCGCAGGAGCCGCGGCAGCTCGAGACGCATCTCGAAGCGCAATTTGGCATCGACATTGCGCAAGGGATCATCGAGCAGCAAGAGCTTGGGCGATGAGGCGAGCGCCCGCGCCAAGGCGGTGCGCTGCTTCTGGCCGTTCGACAATTCCCTTGGCGCATGCCCCAGTACATGGTCGATCTTCAGGAGCTTGGCGACGCGCGCGACGCCGTCCTTGACCTGGGGCTCGCCTTGCGCGCGCGCCCGCAAGGGACTTGCGATGTTCTCGAAGGCGTTGAGATGTGGGAACAGCGCGAAATTCTGGAACGCCATGCCGACATCGCGATGCTCGGGCGCCACATCCGCCATGTCCTGGTTGTCGATGCGGATCTTGCCCGATGACGGCTCCTCGACACCGGCGATGAGGCGGAGCAGCACCGTCTTGCCGGTGCCGGAGGGGCCGAAGATGACGACGATCTCGCCCGCATCGGCACTGAGCGAGATGTCGTCCAGGACCTTGTTGGTCTTGAAGGATTTGGAGACGGCGGTGAGTTCGAGATGCGGCATGATCAACCCTTCACCGCGCCGAGCGACAGGCCTTCGACCAGATAACGCTGCGCATAGAGGGCGAGCGCCAGCGTCGGCGCGATCGACAGCACGATGGCGGCGGCGATTTGGCCATATTGGATGCCGGATGCGGTGACGAAAGCAAGCGCCCCCACCGTCACCGGCTGCTTGTCGGCGGAAGCGAGGATGAGCGCGAAGATGAAATTGTTCCAGGCGAAGATGAAAGCGAGAAGACCGGCGGCGGCGATGCCGGGCATGGCGAGCGGCACGGCGATCTTGCGGAAGGTCTGCCACCAGCTGTTGCCGGCGATGCGGTAGGCATGTTCGATATCGGGGCTGATATCCTCGAAATAGCCGCGCACGATCCACAGGATGAGCGGCAGGCAGATGAGCTGATAGACCCAGATCAGGCCTATATAGGTGTTGGTGAGGCCGAGCTGCTTGAAATAGAGAGTGAGCGGCAGGAGCACGAGCAAGGGCGGCGCGAAGCGGAAGGACAAGAGCGTGAAGGCGATATCCTCGCCGAGGCGGAAGCGGAAGCGCGCGAAGGCATAGGCCGCCGGCACGCCGAGGATGAGCGCCAGCGCCACCGAGAGCGTCGAGAGCAGCACGCTGTTCCACAGGTTCTTCATGAAAGCGATGTCGAGATTGCCGGCCGTGGTCTTGAGCGTGCCGGTGATCAAGGCCGAGTAGTTGGAGAGCGTCGGCTCGAACACGATGCTGGGCGGGATGCGCAGGATCGTCTCGTTGGTCTGGAACGACATCAGTACGATCCAGAAGATCGGGAACAGGAAGAAGATCATCACCAGGGCGATGAGGATGCCGCGGACGACCCGTTCGAATGTGGAGGTGTGATCCATGGCTTCACGCTCCGCCATGCGCGCGTTCGCGCAGTTTGAGCCACTGCTTGATGAAGATATTGGAGAGCAGAAAGGTGATCGCCCACAGGATGATGAGCAGCGCCGCCGAGCGCCCGACATTCGTGTACTGGAAGAATTCGAGATAGGACTGGACCTGGAACACCATCAGCGTGTCGCCGGGCCCGCCTTGCGTCATCGAATAGATGATGTCGAACTGCTGGATGGAATCGAGGAGCCGGAACAGCGAGGCGGTGATGATGTAAGGGAGCAGCATCGGCAAGGTGATGCGGAAGAAGACGAAGCTCCTGGGCACGCCGTCGAGGGCTGCCGCTTCGAACGGCGCCTTGGGCAGCGAGCGCAGGCCGGCGAGCAGCAGGATCATGATGAAGGGCGTATAGACCCAGACATCGACGAGCGTCACGGTGAGGAGCGCGGTCGAGGGATCGGACGCCCATTTGAAATTGCTGAAGCCCAAAAGGCTCACGAAATAGCTGAGGATGCCGAAATTCGGGTTGGTCATCAGCTTCCACATCAGCGCCGCCAGCGCCGGCGCCGTCATCAGGGGAAGCAGCAGCAGGATCGAGGCCAGATTGTTGAAGCGGGTCGGCTTCTGCAGGAGGAGCGCAATGCCGAGGCCGAGCAGCAATTCGACGCCGACGGTGACCCCCGCATAGACGAGCGAGATCTTGACCGTGTTCCAGAAAGCGGCGTCGCTGAGGAAATTGATATAATTGTCGAACCAGATGAAGCCCTTGAGCTGCGGCAGATTGAGCCTGAAGCGCATCAGCGAATAATAGACGGCGGTGATGAAGGGTATGAGGATCCCGATGCAGACCAGGAGCGCCGGCAGGCTCAACAGATAGGGCAGCGCGCGGCGCAGGAACCGGCTCGAGGTCTTGGGTCTGGTCATGTGGTCGGCTGCCGCGGTCATGATGCTGGACCGTTCTCCATCCAACTATAGATCATCGTGAAGGGTTGCACAGCCCGGCCGGGAGGACGTGGCCGGGCTGTGCGGTTGAAGCAGCGTCTAGCCGAGACCGGCATCCTTCAGCTGCTTGTCGACATTGGCGGCGAGCTGGTCGAGGCCTTCATCGACCGGCACCTGCTTGGCCACCATCTTCTGGAGTGTCTCGGCCCACTGGGTGGTGAGGTCGAAGAACAAGGGCTGCGCCGTGAAGTAGATCTTGGCCCCCGGCGCCGACGTGTCGTGCTGGTTGAGATAGCCCGGATAGGACTTGTCGATGCGGCTTCTGAACTCCTCGTCCTTCCACACCGAGGCGCGGACCGGATTGACGAAGTCCATCTTGCGCGCGCCGAACAGGTCGTGCTCGACCGAGGACGCCCATTGCAGGAAGTACCAGGCGGCGTCCTTCTGGCCTGAGAAGTTCGACAGCGCCAGCGACCAGATCCACACATTGGGCGTGGGCGCGGAGGCCTTCGGATTGGCGGCGAAGGGCGCATAGCCGATATTGCCCTTCTCCTTGTTGTCGCCGCCATTCATGAAGTAGCCGAGAATGTCGGCATCGAAGATCATGGCGGAAGCGCCGGCGCCGAGATCGGTGCCGACCTGATACCAGGTATAGGTCGACCAGTTCTTCGGCCCCGATTCCTGGATCATCTGCACCCATTGCTTGTGGAAGGCTTTCGATTCGGCGGTGTTCATCGCCGCGGTGAGCTTGCCGTCGGCGACGGTGAAGTCCCGCTGGCCGAAATTCGAATAGCCCGACAGGAAGCCCGGATGGATCGTCGCCCAGGAGCGCGAGCCGCGCACGCCGACGCCATAGGGTCCGCCCAAGTCCTTGGTGAGCTTCGCCGAGGTGGCAACGAGCTCGTCGAGATTCTTCGGCGGCTGGACGCCCGCCTTCTCGAACATCTTCACATTGTAGGAGAGGTTGTTGAGCTCATAGCCCCAAGGGATGCACCACTGCTTGGCATCGGCCGAGCCAAGCTCGCCGCCCGGCACGCCGTTCCAGGCGGTCGACGCACGCAAGCCCGGCAGCACGTCGTCCCAATTGTAGTTGGGGTTCGTCTTCGCCGGGTCCTTGATATATTCGTTGAGATCGGCGATCCAGCCGGCGGGACCATAGGTCCAGGTCATATAGGCGCCGGTCATGAAGGCATCATATTCGCTCGAGCTCGAGGAGAGCGCTGCCGTCACCTTGTCGAAATAGACGTCCTCCGGGAAGACGTCATAGGTGACGTCCATGCCGGTCATGTCCTTGAAGGTCTGCAGATTGGCGATCATCGCATCGGCGTAAGGATGCTTGTTGAGCAGGAGTTTCAGCTTCGTGCCCTTATGGGCCATCCAGTCGAAATCCGCCGCCATGGCGCGCGATTGCGCGGCTGTCAGCAGCATGCCGCCGGCGGCGGCTGAAATTCCGAGCTTGGCCGAAGTGCTGAGCAATTCGCGCCGCGAGAGCTTGCCGGCGACGAAAGCGTCGAACAGCCCTTTTTCTTTCTCGTACATTCCCATTTTCCTCCGTTGGTTGGATAGTCGTCAGGCAGTTGCGGTCTTGGCGCCGTTCTTGTTGCCGGGTTCTGCGCCCGCTTCCTCCCCCGTCAATTGCCGGGCGGTCGATTCGTCGGTGATGAGGCCGGTCAGGAGACCGCTTCTCAGCACCGCGCGAATGGCTTTCATCTTGTTGCGGCCGCCGGCGATGGCGACCATCTCGCGCCCGCGCAACGTCTCGATATCGGGAGCGAGTGCGCGGTCGGAGAGATCGTTCGGCACGCGCCTGCCATTGTCGTCGAAGAACGAGCCCAGCACTTCGCCGAGCGCGCCGGCACGCGCCACCTCTTCGATCTCCTTGGGCGCGATCATGCCGGCGGAGGTGATGAAGCCCTGATTGTCGACCTCGCCGATGCCGACCAGATGCAGGCTCGCCTCGCGCGCCAGCGCCACGACGTCGGCGATGCCGAATTGCGACAGCAGCACGGCTTTGTCCTGGACGCTGTTGGCGAAGAACGGCACCGGGAGAAGATAGGCTTCCGAGCCCGTGCGCTCCGACAGGCGATGGATCACGTCATATGGATTGGCGGCGAAGCGTCGCGTGAGGCCGCCGAGCAGCGAGACGAATTTGACCTGCGGTGCGGGCGAGCTGGGCAGGAAATCGATCGCCGCGGCAAGGGTGCGGCCATGGCCGACGCCAATGGTCTTGTGCAGCGCGCGGTCGATGACGTTGCGCAAATAGCGCGCCCCCGCCATGCCGAGCGTGCGCAAGGGCAAGGCGCCTTCATCGATATTGGGCACGACCTCGCAATGACCGAGGCCGAATTGTTTTTTGAGCTGTTCTTCGAGCCCGACGCAGCCGGCGATCGGCCCTTCGACAAAGACGCGGATGAGGCCGTCACGGCTGGCGCGCGCGATGAGCCGATGCGCCTTCGTGTTGGGGATATGGAGCTTCTCGGCGATCTCGCCCTGGGTCTGGCCGCCGGCAAAATAGAGCCAGGCGGCGCGCGCCGCGAGGGTCGATTCCTCATCGAGAGTGAGATTTGACCGTGGCTGGTCCAACGCTCCCATCCGTTTGCAATTTTTTTCGTTGGCTGCAATATTTTTCAATCTCGGACACGAGTCAATGAAATTCGTCGCTGCAGCGCATCAAGCGCATGACGAGAGAAGGCGTGAGAATTAGAGAATACTTAGAAATCCCAAGGAGATATGAGATCTAGACTCGTTGTCTCAAAGTCCGTCAAATTGCGGGTCGCGAGACGCCCACCGTTCACGCGAGCGATTGCGGCAATCATACCGTCGGGTGCAGACATGGGGCGTCCTTGCCTTGTCGCGGTGCCCATGATTTCCCCGTAGGCTAGCGCCGCATCCTCCGTCAGTCCGAAGATGCGAGATGCGAAGCGATGCCGCCATTCGGATAAACTTCGCTCCAGCCTAAGTGCACGCTGATCGGGTCGTATTTTCTGAATACCAAACGCGATCTCAGCGATCGTCACGGTGGGAAGCGCGAGTTCGCCATCATGGCGAGCAAGCCAGGCTATAACGGCTTCATTCGGCTGCTTCCTTAGGGTCTCGGAAACGACATTCGTGTCGAGGAAGATCAAAGGTCTATGCCCGAATGTTTCTTCCGGTTTTCCTTGATCACGGCCTCAAGGTCGATGTCGTCAGCGTCGCTCTCGGCAGCAAGACGAGCATAAAAAGATGCGGCCGGCTCCCGACCGGCCTCACGAATCTCATAAGCTTCCAGAGCCCGCTCGACGATATCCGCGATCGAGCGGTTCTCCCGACGAGCCAGTCGGTGAGCGAGATCGCGCGCTCTGGCGCTACGGACGGAAAGTTGGGGTTCTGCCATCTGGGCCTCCTATCCAGATCCAATATAAGCGATGAGAGATCTGCCATCAAGATGGCAGACGCTGGCATGATGGCTAGGCCGGAGGCTGGCAGCGTGTATAGAGCCCGGTCTTGAAATCGAAGATCACGCCGTTTTGGTCGAAACCGGGGCTGAGCATGGTGAGGATCGCGGGCGCCAGCGCCTCGGGCAAAGGCACGCTATCGGGATCTTCGTCTGGCCAGGCCTCGACCCGCAATTCGGTGCGGATCGGTCCCGGGCTGATCAGATTGGCCCTCACCGCCGTGTCCGCGATCTCATGCGCATAGACGCCGACCAGGGCTTCGAGCGCCGCCTTGCTCACCGCATAAGGCGACCAGCCGGCATGGCGCTTCCAGGCCACGCCCGAGGTGACGAACAGGGCGCGCCCGCCAGGGCTCGCCTTGAGCAGCGGATCGAGCCGGTGCAGCAGCCGGAAATTGCCGGTGAGGTTGATGGTGAGCGCCGCTTCGAATTCGGCCGGCGGGAGATCGCCCACCGCCCGCTTGGGCCCCAGGATGCCGGCATTGCCGAAAAGTCCGTCGAGGCGATCGAAACGGTTCCGAATCGATTCGCAAAGACGGTCGATATCGCCGGCCGAGCCCATTTCGCATGCCGCCAGAGTGGCTTCGCCGCCCAATGATTTCGCTTCCGAATCGAATCCGCGAAGCGCTTCGAGGCTGCGCGCGGTCGCTATGACATGGGCGCCGGCGCGGGCCAGGGCCTGGAAGGCGGCCCGGCCGATGCCGCGCGAAGCGCCGGTCACCAGGATGATGCGGCCTTTGTGATCAGACAAGGAAGCCTCGCTCTTTTCCTGCGCGGGCCTGCGTCAGCCGATGCGCTGCCCCGCTTCATCGAAGAGATGTGTATGGCCGAGCGTGGCGGTGAGCGTCACGGCCTGGCCCGGCTCGCCGGTCGCACCGCCCCTCACCTCGGCGATGATCGGCTTGCCCGATCCGGTCGAGACATGCGCATAGCCGGTCTCGCCCAGCCTTTCAACGATGTCGATGCGGCCTTCGAGCTTGAGATCGCCCGTGCCGCCGACCGCGAGATGCTCGGGGCGCACGCCCAAAGTCACCTTACGGCCTTTCCCGACGCCATTGCCGGTAAAGCTGACGCTGGTCGCGTCGGCGAGCCTGACCGAATAGCCCTTCTCCGTCACATCGCCGACCTCGCCCTCGATGAAATTCATCGCCGGCGAGCCGATGAAGCCCGCAACGAACATATTGGCCGGCTTGTAATAGAGATCGAGCGGCTTGCCCGCCTGCTCGATCCGGCCCTTGTTCATGACCACGATCTTGTCGGCGAGCGTCATGGCCTCGACCTGGTCATGCGTCACATAGACGATGGTCGCCTTCAGCATCTTGTGCAGCTTGGCGATCTCGATGCGGGTATTGACCCTGAGCGCCGCATCGAGATTGGACAGCGGCTCGTCGAACAGGAAGACCTTGGGCTCGCGTACGATGGCGCGGCCGATGGCGACGCGCTGGCGCTGGCCGCCCGACAATTCGCGCGGCCGCCTCTTCATCAGCGCCTCGAGTTTGAGGATGCGCGCCGCCTCGCCGACCCGCCGGTCGATCTCCGCCTTGGGGGTGCCGGCAAATTTGAGCCCGAAGGCCATGTTGCCATAGACGTCCATATGTGGATAGAGCGCATAGGACTGGAACACCATGGCGATCTCGCGCGCCGCGGGTGCTAGATCATTGACCTTTTTATCGCCGATCCTGATCTCGCCGCCCGACACCGTCTCGAGCCCGGCGATGGTGCGCAGAAGCGTCGACTTCCCGCATCCCGACGGCCCGACCAGCACCACGAAGCTGCCGTCTGCGATGGTGAGGTCGATGTCCTTCAGCACCTCGACGCTGCCGAAGGATTTGTTGAGATTGTCGATCTTGACTTCCGCCATGGAGGCCTCGTTACTTGACCGCGCCCGACGTCAGGCCGCGAATGAGCTGACGCGAGAAGAGCGCGTAGAGGATGAGCACCGGGATGATCGCCACCGACAGCGCCGCCAGCACCGCGTTCCAGTCGGTGACATACTGGCCGATGAACTGCTGGATGCCGAGCGTGATCGTCTGCTTGCCGCCGCCCGGCGACAGCAGCAGCGGGAACCACAGATCGTTCCAGATCGGGATCATGGTGAAGACGGCGACCGTCGCCATCGCCGGGCGGATGAGCGGCAGGATGATGCGGAAGAAGATGGTGTATTCGCTGACCCCGTCGCAGCGCGCCGCCTCGCGCAGATCCTTGGGGATCTGGGCGATGAATTCCGACAAGATGAAGATGGCGAGCGGCAGGCTCTGCGCCGTATAGACGAGGATCAGCGCGGTGCGCGTGTTGACCAGGTTCATGTCGGCGACGAGCTTGAGGATCGACACGCTGCCGAGCCTGATCGGCACCATGATTCCGATAGCGAGATAGATGCCGAGCAGCGTGCTCCAGCGGAAGCGGTATTCGGTGAGCGCCCAGGCCGCCATCGCGCCGATGATGAGCGTGATGAAGATGGTGGTGACGGTGACCGAGATGCTGTTGAAGTAATAGAGCGGCACGGCCGAATCGGCGAACACCTTCTGATAGCCGATCAGCGAGAAGCTTTCCGGCCCCGGCAGCGCCAAGGGCGAGCCGAAGATCGCCTTGCGCGACTTGAACGAGTTGTAGAGCACCAGCAGGATCGGGAAGATCGCCAGCAGCGTATAGGCGCCGAGCACCAGATGGACGGCAACGGGACCGAGTTTGCGCCGCATCTTCCCCTCCTTCAGAAGCTGTAGCGCTGGATGCGCCGCTGGATGACGAAGAGATAGATCATCACGCCGACCAGGATGATGATGAACATGAGGGTCGCCACCGCCGAGCCCATGGCGGGATCGCCGACCTGGAGCTGGTAGCCGAAGAAGGTGCGATAGAACAGCGTGCCCATGATGTCGGAAGCAAAATTGGGCCCGGCGAGCGCGCCTTTTACCGCATAGATGAGGTCGAAGGCGTTGAAGTTGCCGACGAAGGTCAGGATCGAGACGAGGCCGATGGTGGGCAGGATCAAGGGCAGCTTCACATAGAAGAAGGTGCGGATCTGGTTGAGCCCGTCGACGGTCGCGGCATCGGTCAGATCGTCGGGGATGGCGAGCAGCGCCGTGTAGATCAGGATCATCGGCATGCCGATGAACTGCCATACCGAGATGAGCGACAAGGTGACGAGCGCGCTCTCTTCCTGGCCAAGCCAGGGCGCGAACAGCGCTCCGAGACCGAAGAAGCCGAGGAAGCCTTTCGAGATGCCCCACAGCGGCGACAGGATGAGCTGCCAGATGAAGCCGATGATGACCACCGACAGCATGGTCGGCATGAAGATGAGGGTGCGATAGCCGGTGCGGAAGGGAAGCTTCGGCAAGCTCAGGAGTGCCGCCAGCGCGATGCCGATCGGATTCTGCACCAGCATATGAATGAGAAAGAAGATGCAGTTGTTGAGAAGCGCGTTCCAGAACGGCTTCGACCACAGAGGATCGAACAGCAGCGTGCGGAAATTGTCGAGGCCGATGAAGCTCTTCACCCCGCCTTGGCCCGCATCGAAGGTCGACAGCACGATCGTCGCGATCAAGGGATAGATGGAGAAGAGCGTATAGATCGCGACCGCGGGACCTAAGAAGAACAGCAGCATCAGGGCATAGGAAGCCCGCGATGTGCCGATCACATCGCTGCCGCGCGATCCTGCTCCTTCTGCCATGCCCTCAAACCCCATGAAAAAGGCGCCGCGCCTCATGAAGCGCGGCGCCCCCGGTCATTCTGCTCTATTTCTGATGCGGCGCATACCACTTCGCCAGCCCGTCCTCGAGCTGCTTGGCGGCGTCCTCGGGCGAGAGCTTGCCGTTCAGCACCTGAGCCGAGACGTTCCACATCTCGTTTTCGAGATTGGGCGTGCCGCGCGACAGGATCTGGTAGGAATTGCGGATCGTCGGCTTGCACTCGCCCCGCCAGTTGACGAATTCCTGCGCCACGTCGTCCTTGATCGTGACCTTCGCATTGGAGAGCGGATAGAAGCCCGGCAGCTCATTGGCGAAGATATTGGCGAATTCGTCCGAGGCGACCCATTCGAGGAACACCTTGGCGTCGGCCTGGTTGGCCGACTTGGCATTGATGCCGATGCCGATATCCGTGTGGTCGGAGATGTAGCATTCGCTCGCCCCCTTGGGCAGCGGCGGCTTGAATGCCCCGAACGGGAAATCCGCCTGGGCGCGGAAGGTGGCGATGTCCCACGAGCCCGCCGGATAGATCGCCGCCTTGCCGAGGGTGAACAGGTTCTGGCTGTCGGGATATTTCTGCGCCTGATAGCCGTCACCCATATAGGGCGCCCATTTGGCGAGCGTTCTGAAGGTCTCGACATATTCGGGATCGGTGAGCTTCGCCTCGCCCTTGATCAGCTTCTGGCGGCCTTCCTCGCCCTTCCAGTAATTGGGCCCGATATTCTGGAAGCCCATGGTGGCGGCTTCCCACTGGTCGGCGGTGCCGAGATCGATCGGCACATAGGTGCCGTCGGCCTTGATCTTGTCGAGAACGGCGAAGAACTCTTCCTCGGTCTTGGGCACCGAAAGCCCGAGCTTCTCGAAGGCTTCCTTGTTGTAGATGAAGCCGTGGATGACCGAGCCCATGGGCAGGCAGAAGGTCGTCTTGCCGTCATCGGTCTGCCAGGCGCTCTTGGCGACATCCGAGAAGCCGTCCATGCCCTTGAGGTCGTTGAGGGAGACGAGATGGCCCTTGGTGAAGAGATCGAGCGAGGCATCGAAAGGCCGGCAGGTGATGATGTCGCCCGCCGTGCCGCCTTCGAGCTTGGCATTGAGGCTGGCATTGTATTCGGCTGGCGGCGAGGGCGAGAAGGTCACCTGGATGTCCGGGTGCTTCGCATTGAAGGCCGGGATGATCTTGTCCTTCCAGATCGTCGCATCGTCATTGCGCCAGCTCTCGATGGTGAGCGAGCCGGCGAGCGTTGCGCTCGCCATGCCGGCGAGCGCGGTCGCGGCCAAAAACAGCCTCTTCAAACCAGATGTCATCATGGTATTCTCCTTCCTCTTCTCCCTGTGCCGCGGGTGAGCGGCGTTACCTAAATCCCGCCAGATGTTCGAGCGCGAGCCGCAGATTTCCGTTTGTCTTGGCGAGCAGCGCCTCCGCGGCGGCGACGTCCTTGGCGCCGGCGCAGATGAGCGCCGCCGGCGCCACATGGCCGTCGGTCTCGGCCAGCGCCTTGCCGGCGGCGGCTTCATCGACCTTGGCGATGTCGGCGACCATGCGCTCGGCGCGCTTGCGCAATTTCGCATTGTCGGCCTGGAGCCGGATCATCCAGCCGTCATAGATCGCCCCGAGCTTGATATGGGCGAGCGTCGAGATGAGCCCCAGCGCGCATTTCTGCGCCGTGCCGGCGCCCATGCGCGTCGAGCCGACGATGACCTCCGGCCCGGTCGCGAGCAGGATCGCATGATCGGCGACCGCGAGCAGCGGGGTCTTGGGATTGTTGGCGATGGCGATGACAGTGGCCTTCGCCGCCTTGGCGGCGCGGGCGGCGATGAGCGTGAAGGGCGTCGCTCCCGAGGCGGAGAGCGCGATCACGGTATCGGCAGGTGTGAGCGCGAGCGCGGCGATGCCGGCGAGCGCCGCCTCGGTGTCGTCCTCGGCCTTCGCATCGATGTCGAAGAGCGAGGCCTCGCCGCCCGCGATCACGAAAGCGATGCGCGATCTTTCGAGCCCGAAGGTCGAGGGCAGTTCGGCGCCGTCCTGGACCGCGATATTGATGGAGCTGCCGGCACCGGCATAGACGATGCGTCCGCCTTGGGCGAGGCCCTGGGCCAGGGCTTCAGCCGCCTTGGCCACGGCCGGCAGCGCCTCTTTGACGGAAGCGACGGCCCGCGCCTGGCCCTCGGCCAGAAGGCTCAGAATCTGCGCATCGTCCCATTGATCAAGGCCGCGCGACGACCCGCTGACGCTCTCCGTGAAACTCATTCCGCCCACAACCTGAATGTTTATTTTATGGAGGCGGACAATACCAAAATACTACCATATGTCCAATAAAATCTTCGCACTTCCCATAAGGTATTATTTTGGTATTCTACATCCACGGAGAATCGCGTGACGGACAGGCTTTTTTTAGGGATAGACGGCGGCGGCACCAAATGCCGCGCCCGCATCAGGACGGAAGATGGCGCGCTCGTCAGCGAAGCCATCGGCGGGCTTGCCAATATCTATTCGGATTTCGACGGGGCGCTACGCACCATCCTGGCCACGGCGCGCGAGGCTTTGCGCAAGGCGGGGCTCGCCGAAACCGGGACGGAGCGCCTTTATGTCGGCTTGGGGCTGGCGGGGGTCGTCACCGAGGAGGCGGCCGAGCGCGTTAGACGCGCCGGCCTCCCCTTCGCCGCCTTCAGCGTCGATGTCGATGCCTATGTCGCCTGCCTCGGCGCTCATGACGGTCGCGACGGCGGCATCGTCATCGCAGGCACAGGCTCGGCCGCACTCGCGCTTGTCCGCGGCAAGCGCCATTGGCTCGGCGGCTGGGGCTTTCCTTTGGGCGATGACGGCTCGGGCGCCATATTGGGCCGCGCCGCCTTGCGCCGCGCGGCACTTGCTTTTGACGGCATGATCGAGAATTCGCCTTTGCTCGATGAGCTTCTCGCCGAATTCGGCCGCGACCGGCAGGGCTTTGGCGATTGGGCGCTGACCGCCTTGCCGCGCGATTATGCGCGCTTCTCGCCGCGCATCTTCGCCGCCGCAGCCGCCGGCGACCGGCACGGCATCGAGCTCGTCGAGCAGGCGGCCTTGGGCGTCGCCCGGATGGTCGAAGCGCTCATCGCCAGGGGCGCCCCCTCGATCGCGCTCATTGGTGGCCTGGCGCGGCCGGTGACGCCCTATCTCCCCGAAAAACTGCGCAAAGCTCTGATCGAGCCGCACAAGGATCCGCTCGATGGCGCCATCATGATGGCGCGCCGCGCCGCGGGCCTCAAGGATTGGAGCTCATGAGCCATCTCGATCCGATCTTCGATCGCGCCCGCATCGCCGACGAGAGCCCGGCGCCGCTCTATCACAAGCTCAAGAAGCTCGTGACCGAGGCGATCGCGCAAGGGCGCCTCACCAATGACGAAGCGATCCCGGCTGAGCGCGACCTCGCCCGCATGCTCGGCATCTCGCGCGTCACCGTGCGCAAGGCCTTCGCCGATCTCGTCGCCGAAGGCGTGCTGGTGCAGCGCCAGGGCTCGGGCACGTTCGTGGCGCCCAAGTCCCAGCGTATCGAGCAGCCTCTGTCGCGGCTCACCAGCTTCACCGAGGACATGCGCTTGCGCGGCATCAAGACCGATGCCGACTGGCTCGACCGCTCGACCGGGCTGCCGACGCCGGAGGAATCGCTTGTGCTGGCACTGTCGCCGGGCGAAAAGGTCACGCGTTTTCACCGCTTGCGCCGCGCCGACGGCAAGCCGCTCGCCATCGAGCGCGCCACGATCCCGCATCGTTTCCTGCCCGATCCCGATTTCGCCGGCACCTCGCTCTATGCGGCACTCGAGGCCCGCGGGCTGCGTCCCATCCGGGCGCTGCAGCGTCTTCATGCCGTGGCCTTGACCGCGAGCGAGGGCGAGCTGCTCGATCTGCCGGAGGGCAGCCCGGCTTTGTTCATCCAGCGTGTGTCCTATTTGGCCGATGGCCGCATCGTGGAATTCACCCGCTCCCATTATCGCGGCGACTCCTATGATTTCGTCGCCGAGCTTCATCTTACAGCAGGATCATGACCGAGTTCGAAACCCATATGGCGCGTGAGATCGCCGAAGCGCCTGAAGCCGTCGCCCGCATGCTCGCCACCAATGCCAAGGCGCTCACCGAGCTCGGCCGCCTCTATCGCGAGAGGAAGCCGAGCCATATCGTCACTTGCGCCAGGGGCTCGTCCGATTGCGCCGCCTCCTATTTCAAATATCTGGTCGAGATCACGCTGGGCCTCCCCTGCTGCTCGGTCGGCGCGTCCGTCGTCTCGGTCTATGGCGCCAGGCTCGCTTTGCGCGACACGCTGCTGCTCACCATCTCGCAATCGGGCAAGAGTCCCGACATCATCGCTTTCCAGGCCGAGGCGAAGCGGGCCGGCATCCCGACCCTTGCCGTCACCAACACGGAAGATTCGCCCCTGGCGCGCGAAGCCGATCTCTGCCTGCCGCTCTGCGCCGGAATCGAGCAGAGCGTCGCCGCGACCAAGAGCTTCATCACCTCGGCCGCCATGGCGGCGGGGCTCACCGCCGCCGCCGCGGGCGACGCCCGGTTTTCCGACGCCTTGCAGGCACTGCCGGACGATCTCGCCAAGGCGCTCGCCTTGCGCTGGAGCGACGCCGAGGACATGCTCACCGAATCGCACTCCTCCTTCGTGCTCGGCCGCGGCCCGTCCTTGCCTATGGCGCAAGAGGCGACCTTGAAGCTCAAGGAGACCGGAGGCCTCCATGCCGAAGCCTATTCCGCCGCCGAAGTGCTGCACGGCCCCATGGAGCTGGTGACCGAAGGCTTTCCGGTGCTCGTCTTTTCGCCCAAGGACCAGGCCTTGGCCACGACGCGAGAGACGGCGAGACGTCTGAGCGATGCCGGCGCCCATGTGATCACGCCCGATTATGCCGCGACACGGCATCCCCTCCTCGACCCCATTTCGCTGATCCAGACCTTTTACGGCAGTGCCGAACGCATCGCGCGGCGGCGCGGACGCAATCCCGACAGGCCGCGGCTGCTCAAGAAGGTGACAGAGACAAGATGACACGCTTCGCTCTGACCGGCGCCCGCCTCTTCGACGGCGTAAGCTTCCACCACGACAAGGCGGCGGTCATCGCCGGTGGCCGGATCGAGGAGATCGTGCCCCAGGCCCGGCTCGATCGCGGCATCGCCGTCACCGATCTCAAGGGCGGCGTGCTGGCGCCGGGCTTCATCGACGCGCAAGTGAATGGCGGCGGCGGCGCGCTCCTCAACGACAAGCCGTCGCTCGCCGTCATCCGCCGCATGGCGGAGGCCTTCCGCGCCTTCGGCACGACCAACATGCTGCCGACCGTCATCACCGACAGTCCGGAGATCACGCGGCAAGCGGCCGATGCCGTCAAGGCGGCGCGCCGGCAGGGCGTTCCCGGCATCCTCGGCATCCATATCGAGGGCCCGTTTCTCGATCCGCGCCGCGCTGGCGCCCATCCGCCTCAGCACATCCGTCCCATCACGCCCGAGGACGTCGCTTGGCTCAAAAGCCTCGATTGCGGCATCGTGCTTTTGACCGTCGCCCCCTCGCATGTGTCGCCTGATACCATCCGCGCGCTCAGCCAAGCGGGCATCATCGTCTCGCTCGGCCATTCCGAGGCGACCGCGAGGGAGGCGCAAGCAGCGCTGGCCGCCGGCGCTCGCGGCTTCACCCATCTCTTCAATGCGATGAGCCAGTTGCAGAATCGCGAGCCCGGCATGGTGGGCGCGGCCTTGACCGATGCTGAAAGCTATTGCGGCATCATTGCCGATGGCCATCATGTCCATCCGCTCGCCTTGCAAGTGACGCTCAAGACCAAAAAGAAAGGCCGCTTGTTCCTGGTCACTGATGCGATGCCGCCCGCGGCCGGGGGACCGCCGCGTTTCGAACTGCAGGGCCGCGAGGTGATCGCGCGCAATGGCCGGCTCGAGCTCGATGCCGGGACACTTGCGGGCTCCATCCTCACCATGGACGAGGCGGTGCGGTTTTGCGTCACGGTGCTGGGCGTCGATCTCACCGAGGCTCTGCGCATGGCCTCGCTCTATCCCGCCGAATTCCTCAAGGTAGATCGAGAATTGGGTCGCTTGGGCCCGGGCTTCCGCGCTAATCTCGTCCATCTGACGGATGAGCTTTCCGTCACCCGCACATGGATCGACGGAGAAGCTTCTCCCCAATGAGACTGAAACTTGCCGGCCGCATCAGCCAGGGCAGCGGCCGGGTGAACGAGGATGCCGTCGGCTTCATCGGCGAGCCTGACGACGTTGAGGCCGCCTGGGCGCTTGATGGCGTGACCGGCATCAATGACGTAAGCCTCGGTCTTGCCGGCAGCGATGCGCAGTGGTTCGTCACGCGTATCGATGCGCATTTGCGCAAACTCCTGCCCGGGGCGCTGGACGTCAAGACGGTCATGTCGGATCTCGTCGACCGGTTGATCGCCGATCAGGCCGAGGCGCTCCGCCGCAGCAAGATGCCCGACGCCTATGACCCGCCCGCCGCCTGCATCGCCGCTTTATGCCGCATCGGGTCGGGGTGGCACGCCGTGCGGCTCGGCGATTGCCGGCTGCTGGCGGATGATCGCAACGGCTTTCGCCGCATCGTCGATTTCGCCAATGATGATTTCGATCACTGGATCACGGCCGAGGCGCAGCGCCTGCGCTCCTCCGGCATGTCGGACATCAAGCAGATTTCGCAGAAATTGCAGCCCGAGCTCTTCGCCAATCGAAGGCGCCGCAACCGCCCCGGCGGCTACGGCGTGATCGAGGCCGATCGCGCCTGCCTCGCTTTCGTCGAGCATATGCCGCTCACCGATCCCACTTCAGCCCTCATGGCGAGCGATGGTTTCTTTCGCCTGGTCGATCACTATGATGCGGCATCGGAGCAGGAGCTTTTGGCGCGGGCTCAGTGTGGCGAAGTCGCCGATCTTTACGCCAGGCTGCGCGAGATCGAGGCCAGCGATCCGACTTGCGAAAAATTTCCGCGCTTCAAGCCGGCGGACGATGCCAGCGCGATAGCTCTCAGCGCGTAGCGGTTATCAGCGGCCGCAAACTGTGCCGGCCGAGACTGTGATAGATGAAGGGCGTCTTGGCGATGTCGGCGATGGAATAGAGGTTGCGCAGGTCGATCATCACCGGCTCGCGCATGCCGCGCGCCAGCCTGACGAGATCGAGGCCGCGGAATTCGTTCCATTCGGTGAGCAGGATGACGGCATCCGCATCCTTGGCGGCTTCATAGGCGGTCTTGGCCCATTGGATGCCGGCAAAGGCGCTGTTGCCGTCGTTGCGCACGACCGGATCATAGGCGACGACCGTGGCCTCAGCCGCGGCGAGCGCCGGGACGAGGTCGAGGGCCGGCGCATCGCGCAGGTCATCCGTTTCCGCCTTGAAGGCGAGACCCAATATCGCAATGCGCTTGCCCGCGACCCTCCCGCCCAAGGCCGTGCTGACGCGCGTAAAGAGCTGCGCTTTCCGCCTGTCATTGGCGCCGACCACCGCCTCGATGAGGCTGAAGGGGGCACCTGCTTCCCGGGCGGTCGCGGCCAGGGCGCGCGTGTCCTTGGGAAAGCACGAGCCGCCGAAGCCCGGTCCCGGCTGCAGATAGTGATGGCCGATGCGCTTGTCGTGGCCGATGCCCTTGGCGACCACGGCGATATCGCCGCCGACCTTCTCGACGAGATCGGCGAGCTGATTGATGAAGGCGAGCCGCATCGCGAGATAGCCATTGGCGGCATATTTGATGAGCTCGGCCGATTCGAAATCCGTGAAGATGAGCGGCGCCCCGGTCATGGTGATCGGCTGGTAGATCTTGCGCAAGGTCTCCTGGGCGCGTTTCGACTCGCTGCCGATAACGATGCGGTCGGGATGCAGGAAATCCTCGACCGCCGAGCCTTCGCGCAGGAATTCCGGATTGGCGGCGACGTCGAATTCGGCATCGGGCCTCGCCGCCCTGATCTGCTCCTTGAGCTTGCGCGCCGTGCCGACGGGCACGGTGGATTTGGTGATGATGACGGAATAGCCGTCGAGCGCTTGCGCGATCTGGCTCGCCGCCTGGTGCACGTAAGCGAGATCGGCGGCATCGTCGCCGCGCCGCGTCGGCGTCGAGACGGCGATGAACACCGCCTCGGCCTGGGCGACCGCCGATTTGAGATCGGTGGTGAAATGGAGGCGTCCGGCCTGGCTGTTGGAACGAACGAGATGATCAAGGCCCGCCTCATGAATGGGCATCCGCCCGGCATTGAGCTCATCGACGCGCTTGGCGTTCTGGTCGACGCAGAACACATCGAAGCCGAATTCGGCAAGGCAGGCGCCGGAGACCAGTCCGACATAGCCGGCGCCGATGACAGCAATCTTCATGTGACTCCTACCCGCCCCTTTTGTTGAGGATTGTCAATGCCCTAGACGACTGAGCGGCATGGCGCAAGCGTCACGCGGCAAGCATTGCCTTCATATTGGCGGCCGCCATGGCATAGCCGCCCGCGGCCCCGTCGATGAAATGGAAATGGTCGCGTGCGAAGGGATTGGGAACGAAGCAGGTCATCAGCGCCGAGTTCTGGCGATGCAGGCCATAGCGGCAGAGCCCTTCCTGGCCCGCCTGCTTGAGGCGCTCTTCCAGCCGGGCGACGCGCTCGGGGCCGATGTCGACGGTGAGCTTGAGCCCATCGTCGAATTTGCGGAAATCGGTGTTCTGGGCGACGTCGTTCTTATAGACCGCGGCATCGAACCGGCCGACTTTCAGATTGTTGTTGAAGACCACCCAGCCCGCAAGACTTTCGGCCAGGATATAGAGCTTGCGCGCCAGGAGGGAGCCCCGCCGCGAGGCCAGCGCCTCGTAATTGAGGCCCTTGGGCGGAAAGCCGAATTTGCGCGGCACCGGCAAGCCGGCCTGTGGCTCGCCGCTGACGATGCCGATGATGTCGTCGACCAGCTTGGAAAATTCCGCGCCGCGGCCTTGGCCCTTGGGCGTGACGATGATCGAGACGATCTCGCCGTTCTTCGCGGCGATCGGATCCCAGCGGCAGGACAGTCCGGTGAGATCGGGACGCGACTTGGGCGGTGCTGCGGGCACCGCATAGTTGCCGGCCTTCATCTGGCTCTCGGCCCAATTGGCGCCGCCGCCCGCAAACATGGCGTAGGTGACATGGGGGCTCGCCTGGAAGCGGGCGACCTTCACATCATGCCCCTGCTGGCGGATATCGCTCATCGGCACAATTGCGGCCCTGAGATCGAGGCCGAGGTCCTCCTTCACCCAGACCTGCGTCTGAGCCAGCGCCTCGCGTGTCTTGGCAACGGCGCTCGGCGGTATCGCCAAGAGCGCGCCGTCGCCGCCGAAGACGAAGGGAATGCGGCCATGGCCCAGCGCATTGAGCACGGCCGAGATCACGCTGACCCCGGCCATGTTGACGGCCTTGTATTCGCCGCGCTCGATGGCGCGCGTCGAGCTCACGATGTCGGCGGTCGCCAGCGACCAGTCGGCCGGCAAGGGCTGGTAGTTGCGCTCATCGGCGACGCCGGAAAATTCCTTGAATGTCGGCAGGGTGTCGAAGAATTCCAACCTGGTTCCGTCGCTCATGCCGTGACGCTAGCATGGCGAGACTAGCTTGGCGATAAAGCCCCCGTGAACACGCTCGCACCCTGCGATTGACGACGAAGCGGAAGGCCGCCATAGGCAAAAAGGTGAAGATCGCATTCTACGCACCGCTCAAGGCGCCCGATCATCCGGTTCCCTCCGGCGACCGGCAGATGGCACGCCTGCTCATGCAAGCCTTGGCCCAAGGCGGCTTCGATGTGACGCTCGCCAGCCGCTTGCGCGCGTTCCGGGCCGAGCCCGGGCCTCTCGATGACTTGAAACGCAAAGCCGACGCCGAGAAGACAAGGCTCAAGCAGGAATGGGCCGGCTCAGGCAAGCCCGATCTCTGGTTCACTTATCATCTCTACTACAAGGCCCCCGATCTCATCGGTCCCGATCTCGCCCGCGAATTTGAGATTCCCTATGTCACGGCGGAAGCGTCCTATGCCAAGAGGCGCGACCTCGAGGGCTGGGCCGAGGCCCAGGCGCTGATCCGCGCTGCCGTCAGCCTGGCGCGCGTCAATCTGTGCTTCACCGATCGCGATCGCCCGGGATTGGAAAGCATTGCACCTGAGGCGCGCTTTGCGTCGCTCGCGCCCTTCATCGACACCACCGCCTATGAAAACATCGCGGCATCCTCACCCGGGCAAAGGCTGGTGACGGTGGCGATGATGCGCAAGGGCGACAAATTCGCGAGCTTCGCCATGCTCGCCAAGGCGCTTTTGCTTCTCATCGACCTGCCCTGGCATTTGACGGTGATCGGCGACGGCCCGCTGCGCGCCGAAACGATCGCTTTGTTCGACGGCATTCCCAAGGACCGCATCGATTGGCGGGGCGAGCTCGGCACCGATGCCGTACGGTCGGCCCTCGCGGAGGGCGCCCTTTATGTATGGCCAGGCTGCGGCGAAGCCTATGGCATGGCTTATCTTGAAGCCGAGGCCGCAGGCCTCGCCGTCGTGGCGCAGGCGACCGCCGGCGTCCCGGCCGTGGTCCATCACGAAAAGACCGGCCTGTTGACCAGGGAAGGCGATGTCGCGGCCTATGCCGCGGCGATCCGCGCGCTGCTTCTGGACGATGCCCGGCGCGCGGCCTATGGCAAAGCGGCGCGCGATTTCGTCTTCGAGGAACGCTCTCTCAGACTCGCCGCGGTAAAGCTCGGCCTGATCCTCAGGGGCATCGTATCATGACTCTCTGGCAACCGGTCGAAAGCGAGCTCGCGCGCTGGCGCGATCTGGGCCTGACACCCGAGCTGTGGCTGCGCGATGACGACGCGGCCGAGCCGACGCCCAAGCTCGACCGGCTGATCGCGCTTGCGGAAGACTACGGGATACCTGTTGCTTTGGCGATCGTCCCGGCGCGGTCGGGGCCTGCGCTTGCGCGCCGCCTCGAGACGGCGCCGCACATCCATCCCGTCATCCACGGCTGGTCGCATGCCAATCACGCCCCACAGCTCGAGAAGAAGCAGGAGCTGGGTCCGCATCGGCCACGAGCGACAGTGCTGAACGATCTCTCGGCGGCCTTCGCACGGTTGTCCGAGCTTCATGGCGAGCGTCTCGTGTCCATGCTGGTGCCGCCCTGGAACCGCATCGATCCGGGCCTCCTCGACGACCTGCCGGCGCTGGGCTTTCGCGCGCTGTCAGCCTTCGGCCACAAGCTGCGCCCACGCCCGGGTCTTGCCGTCGTCAATACCCATATCGACATCATCGATTCGCATGCGGGCAATGCCTGCCGCGATCATGCCTGGCTTGTCTCAGCCCTCGCCGAGGAACTGACGGCGGCCCGCGCCGCGGGCGGCCGGCCGGTCGGCATATTGAGCCATCATCTGGTGAGCGATGATGAGGCCTTCCGGTTCCTGCGCGATCTTTTCACGGCAGCTCCGCCGGGGATCGCAAGCTGGCGCACAGCGCGAGACCTTCTCGCCGCCTGAGGGATCAAAGCTCGACCACTTGTCCCTGGCGCGCGACGAAGGCGCCGGGGAATTCCGCTTTCGCATCTTCCCCGATCTTGTCGAGCTCGTCGTCCTCGCGCAACGGCGAGTGATGGAAGATGGCGAGCTTCTTGGCGTTGGCCGCGCGGCACAGCCGCACCCCTTCTTCCCAGCTCGAATGGCCAAAGCCGCGATAGCGCGGCATCTCCTTCTCGCAGAAGGCCGCGTCATAGATGACGAGGTCGGCGTGATCGATGAGCTTCAGCACATTCTGGTCGAGCTTGCCCGGCACATGCTCGGTGTCGGTGATGTAGCATGCGCATTTGCCCTGGAATTCGACGCGATAGCCGACCGCGCCATTGGGATGGTTGAGGCTGCCGGTATGGATGACGATGCCGTCATGGGGCTTGAGCACGTCGCCCGGCCTGAAATCCCTGTAGTCGATGTCGGCGATGAAGATCTCCGGCGCGATCGGGAAATAGGGCGCCTTCATGATGCCGGCAATCATCTCGTGCGTCGTCATGACGCCGGCAAGATGTCCGGACCAGATGCGGACCTTCATGCTGCTGCGATAGAGCGGCATGAAGAACGGAATGCCGAATATATGGTCCCAATGACAATGCGAGAAGAACATGTCGAGGCGCTTAAGGCCCTCCTCCTCGATCTGGAGGCCGGCGCGCTTGAGGCCGGAGCCCGCATCGAACAGCAGGAGATGCTCGCCGCAGCGCATCGCGACGCAGGAGGAATCGCCGCCATAGCGGGAAAAGCCCGGCCCCGAGACCGGAATGCTGCCCCGTGCACCCCAGAACTTCACAGTGAAATCACGCTTAACCATCAATGACTTGTATCCCTCGCTCAGGTCTATGGTAGCAGGTCTTACGCGCTATGCGACTCCAAAGCGGGAAGCTCCGTCGCCCGCTTTACCATAACGACCTCGATCGGCTCCGCCCGTCCCCGGATGTCGAGCCGCCGCGTCTCGAGCCGGGTAGCATCGGCTTGGGCCCTGTCCAGAACCGCTTTAGAAATGATGGCCTGCATATTGAGCTCCTTGCACGCCCCTTCCAGCCGGCTTGCGGTATTGACCGTATCGCCCAGGGCGGTGACGGCGCCGGCGGCACCCGATCGCCCCGCCGCCCCGATGCGGCCGAGGATGGCCGAGCCGGAATGGAGGCCTATTCCCATTTCGAGCCGGCCGCGCAGCTCCTCGTGGAGGCTTTGATTGAGGGCATCGAGCACACCGCCCATGGCGCGGGCCGCCTGCAACGCCTCGATCGCGCCGGTCTTCGCCGTCTTGTCCATGCCGAAGATCGCCATGATGCCGTCACCCATGAACTTGTCGACATAGCCGCCGGTGTCGGTGATGACCTCGCTCATCCGGCCGAGATACTGGTTGAGCAAGAAGACGACATCATAGGAGAGCCGCTGCTCCGACAGCTTGGTGAAACCCCGCAAGTCGCAGAACATGACGGTGACCTCCTGCTCGACGCCCCAGAAATATTTATCGGCGAGCCCGCCCAGCGCATCGGCCGTCACCGCCGGCAGCAAGGTCGTGATGGTGATGTCGTTCACCGGACGGAATTGGCAGGCGAGCCGGACATTGGCGGGAGCGCCGACACGCTGCAGCACCCGGCGCTCGTTGACATTGGGCGGCGGCTGATCGGCATCGCCTTCGATGACGCGCACCCGGCAAGTCGAGCAGCGCGCCCGGCCGCCGCACACCGATGCATGCGGAATATTGTGGATGCGGCTGATCTCGAGGACCGAGAGGCCGCGCATCGCCGACACTTTTTGCCCGCCGGTATAGGAGATGGTGATCCGGCTGCGATAGTGGTCGAGGACGCCAAGGCCGATACGCGCGGCCACGATCAAAGCGAGAAGGCCCAGATAACCATAGACCTCATAGCTGATGAGGTGCTTGAGGAATTCCGCTTGCTCAGGCGTCAGTGGATTGTCGAAATCCGTCTCATAGCGAATGGCGCGCGCCGCCGACGTGAAGCCGGCATAGCCCAAGGCCGGCACCAGCACGGCGAGCGCGACCCAGAGCCATTTGAAGTTCTTGTACCAGGCCTTGAACTGCAGCCAGTGATGCAGCCCGATGCAGCCATGCACCCAGACGAGGATGATGAGCGCCGCCTGCGGCCAGGCTTCGCCCGGCCACATGATCCACAGCGCGTAAGTGTAGTTGTCGTCGACGCCGGCATAAATATGGGCGCCCCTGAGAGCGGTGGCGTGGCGCAGGAGCAGCACCGGGATGAGCAGGCCGAACGCCAGTTGCACCCATTCATGCGGCGCTATCCTGAGGCCGCGCCGGCTGATGAAGATGGCGATGCCCAGCACGAAATGCACGATGAGGGAGATGAGGAGGATGGCCGTGCCGAGCGGGCTGCGGGTGACGGCGATGCGCCACTGCCGCACCACTTCCATGGCGTCGGTCGACACCAGGCCGACCGCGTGATTGAGGAGATGCGTCAGGGCAAAGGCGAAGAGCACGAGACCGGTCAGAAGCCGCACCTGACGCAAGCTCATGCGCCCGAGGGCTGGCGCGGACGGCAGGGCGACGTCGGGCTGAGTCATGCCGACCTCTGCAGGATCCCGCAGATCCTAATTCGCCTTCCGCCTGAGATTGCTGCGCGCCTCGCTGAGCTCGGCCGTCGTATGGCTCAGGCGATCGGCCAGCACGCGCATGATCTCGACCGCCATTTCCGGAAACTCGGCCAGCAATCTGAGGAAATGATCCTTGCGGATGCGCAGCGTCTCGAGCGGCGCATTGGCCCTGACCGTCGCGGTGCGGGCGACGTCGCAGAGTATGGCGATCTCGCCGACGATCGAATTGGGCTCGAGCGTCGCCACCTTGATCTCGCCCGACTGCGAGTTGACCAGCACGTCGGCGGAGCCCGCCAGCACCACATAGGCGGCATCGCCCGGGTCGCCCTGCTTGAACAGCGTCTGTCCGGCATCGAAGCTGACCCTGTCCGACGTGAAGGCCAGAAGCTTGAGCTTGGCAGGAGCCACGCCGGCGAAGAGCGGCACACGCCGCAACAGCTCGACTTCATCCCTGAGCTGCATGGCTCAATTCTCCCTTTTCCATCTCACCCATATTACGACGCCAAAAGCCCCGCGAAAACGCCCTTTCGCGCCATCAGATGGTCATAATTCCCGTCCTCTACGGCAGCCCCGCGGTCGAGTACCACGACCCGGTCGAACAGGCGTGCGAGGTTCGGATTGCTCAAGACCCAGATGACGGCGGGCTTGCGGCCGTCGCGATGCGCCTCGCCGATGACCGAGCGCACCAGTTGCTCCTGGGTGCGCTGCTCGACCGACGACATCGCCTTGTTGAGAATGATGTAATCGCCGCGCTTGAGCAGCGCCCGCGCGACATGCAGCTTCTGGCGCTGCACCGTGGTGAGGCGCCGGCCGCCGACGCCGACATTGAATTCGAGGCCGATCTTCACCACGTCCTGACTGAGCTTGAGATCGTCGAGCACCGCGCGCACGGTGCTGCGGATGCGCTCGGCGGCATCGGCATGGCGATGTCCGATGCGGCCGAACAGCACATTGTCGAGGATGCTGGCGGACTTGTTGTAGCCTTCCGCATCATAGAGCTCGATCGCCCCTTTGAGGCTGTCGGGCAGGTTGTCGTAGAATGCCATGCGCGCCTCGACGATGCGATCCATCATGTCCTGGTCGAGGAGACCAAAGCGGTAGCGCGGCTCGACATAGGAGAAGGTTAGCTTCATGATGCGCTGGCGATCCGCTTCCGGGACCTGGGCGAAGGGCCTGTCCTGCAGGCGCTGCAGCAGCGCCTGGTAATCCGGGATCTCGTCCGCCGTCATGAAGATGAGCTGCTGGAAGAACGGATGATCGGGCGGCAGGTCGCGGAACAGCTCGACGGCGTTGCGGGCGATCTCGAGACCCATGCGGTAGAGCGCTTCGTCGAGTTGAGATTTCGCCAGGATCGACCGGAAATAGGCATTGGAGGCGAGGTTGGCGTTCGAAAGCTCCGGTCCGACCGGCGTGCCGAACAGCAGGTTCTCGGCGACCGTCGCTTCCGTATTGTAGAGCGCCAGATCGAACGAGACGACGAGGCCGGAAAGCCCTTCCTCCTGGAGCCTCGCCTGCAGCGCCTTGCGCGCCTCGACGATATGTTTGGGAATCGCCGGATGCAGTTCCTCGTCGACCGAGGCCCTGAGGCCCAGATCGAACACGTCGTCCGAGAAGGAGACGGCGTCGAGAACCTGCTCGATAGCCGCGAACAATTCATCGGGTCCGTTGACGCCGATCGTCTCGTAATCGATCCAGTCGCTGCGCAGGTCGTGATCGGGATTTCCGGCGCGCCCCGCTTCATCCTTCTCCCATTCGCGCTGGCTCGCCATCGCCCCTTCATAGGTCCGCTCGCTGACCGGATAGTGCTTCAGCACATAGACGATGTTGTCGTGGATGGTGCCCTGGAAGAGATGGGCATCGCCCGAGGCATAGGCGATGCGGCGGCCCGTCAGCGCCTCCGGCAGCGCGAGCAGGTCCGATCCGTTGACGGTGATGCGGCCGTTCTCCGGCCACACCAGGCGGGCGATCGCATCGGCCAGCGCCTCGCTGCCGCCGCCGGCCGTGCCGATGACCGCGACGCTTTCTCCCGGCCTGATGTCGAGGGTGATGTTTTCCAAAAGCCTGGCGCCGCTGTCGTCGCTGGCCGAGAAATTGGCGATGGAAATCGCCGTGGTGATCGGCACCACCGGTCCGGGGGTCAGCGCCTCCACCTGCGGATCGATGAGCTGGTCGACATGGAATTGCTCATAGACCTGGGCGTATTTGACCTGCACGTCGAGGCGCTGCTGGTCCCAGTCAATCAGGTCCTTGATCGGGCTCGGCAGATCCTTGTAAGCCGAGATCACCGCGACGAGCTGGCCGATATCGAGCTGACCCTTGAGCGCCAGATAGCCGCCGATCGCATAGAACAGGAACGGCGTGACCTGTGCCAGGAAGTTGTTCAGGAACTTGACGAAGAACTTCCACTGATAGAGGTCGTAGCGGATCTTGAAGATGCGGCCGAGCCGGTCGGCAATATCGGCGCGCTCGTAATTGGACGTGTCATGGACATGGACCGAGGAGATGCCGTCGACGATCTCGCCGACGCGTCCCGCGAGCTGGCGCGCGGTAAGCTGGCGTTCCTTGCCGAGCTTGATGAGCCGGCGGCGCATTTTTGGGATGATGAGACCCTGGATGCCGACCATGAAGGCGGCAAGGATGCCGAGCCAGAAATTCTGCAGCATGATGAAGAACAGCGCGGTTGCCGCCTGCAGGCCGAGGAAGGCCGGCTGCACGAAGGCATCGCCGATGAAGCCGCCCAGGGGCTCGACCTCGTCCTTCACCATGGTGGCGACTTCCGATGCCTTTACCCGCTTGAACACATTGGGCGGAAAACGCAGGACGCGATCGACGAGCTGGAACCTGAGCCGTCTCAGCATGCGCTCGCCGAGCCGGCCCTTATAGGTGTTGATATAGAGCTTGAAGAGGCCGTTGATGATGACGAGGACGAGAAAGGCGGCCGACAGCGCCATCAGCATCTGGAAGCGGTCGAACTTGAAGCCCTCGAACAGGATGACGGGCTCGGCCTTGCTGATCCAGTCCGGCAGGTCGATGGCGAATTTCAGGAAGGTCTGCTGCGCGCCCGGCGTGTTGAAGCCATCGCCCTGGATGGGTCCGTTGACGATCTGCTTGGGCAGGTCGAGCGACATGTAATAGGTCGGCATCGACAGGAAGATGATGAACAATATCCACAGCTGCTGCCGGCTCGTATGTTTCCAGATATATTTGGCGAGATTCTTATCCATGCGGCACAGGTTGCTCGCAAGGCGGGGTCGGACGGGCTGAGGAGAGATGGTTCATGACGGCTGGCTTCAGCATACAAAATCGCCTGTTTTCCCGCTACTGGCAAAACACCATTTGGATCAATGCTTAAGACGACCTTGCCGGCTTTCCGAGACGGCCGCGAAACGATCCCTGATGAGCCGCGCGGTCTGCCGGGCCCCGTCGAGATCGATGGCCTGCGCGGCGGGCTCCGGCGCATCCTGCATCGCCTCGGCGAGGCTTTCCGCGGTGAGGCGGTCTTCCCGCACCACCCTCGCAATACCGAGTTTTTCGAGCCTTTCCGCCCTGTCGCTCTGCTCGCTCTCGCCCCCTTCGGCAAAGGGGATGAGGACGGCCGGGCAACGGGCGCGCAATATATCGCAGACCGTATTGTAGCCGGCTTGCGAGACGGAAAGCCCGGCATTGGCGAGAAGGCCCGGAAAGTCCGGCCTGAAAGTCTCGAGTGTGACCCCCTGGGGCAGCCGTGTGGCATGAGCCGCCTGCTCGGACTGGGGATAATTGGGGCCGGTGATGATGCACCAGCGCGGCCACCGGGCCATGAGCCGGGGCGCCGCCTCGGCCGCCGCCTGGATGAGCTTGCGCCCGGCGCTGCCGCCCCCGGCCGAGACCACGACATCGAAATGGTCCCTTGAGGTCTGGGCCTCGCCCGCGACCAGCCCGGTATAGACGATGCGCTCGGCGATCCGCCGGGCCAGCGGAAACGTCTCCTCGAGCCGCGCGAAGCCTGGATCGCCATGGACCAGAACGAGGTCGAAGAACTCCTCGACGGTGCGAACCGTCTCCTCTGCCCGCTCAGGCTTCCGGTTTTCCTGCAGGATGTCGCGCACCGAGCTCGCGATGATCGGCGGATGCTGTTGCGCCTTCGCGGCCTCGAGCAAGGGGATGAGCTCGAAGCGCATCTGCCGCCGGCCGAAGGGGAAGGCCTCGATGATGAGGACGTCGGGCTGCGTTGCCGCCAATGTCGCCAGCAGGCGATCGCGGCGCATGGCTTTGAACTCGTCGCTCAGAGGCCGGTCCTCGGCATCGACGAGTTCGGAGAAGGATGTGTCGCGTGATCGGATCGGCGGCAATTGGACGAGCTTGACCTGGGCTTTGGCGAAGCCTGAGACCGGCGTGCCGCCGCTCACCAGCGTGACGTCGATCCCGTCTTCGCTCAAGGCGGCGGCGATGCGGCTGACCCGCGCCAGATGGCCGATGCCGAGAAGATGCTGGACATAGACGAGGGCCTTCATGAATGTCCCCTCGCCGCTTGGAACAGATCGGCAAGCTGGCGGATGCTGGCTTTATGATCGAAGGCCGCGCGCACGCGTTTCTCCGCCGCATCGCCGAGCCGCCGCCGGAGCTCCGGGCTTTGAATCGCCCGCGCCAGGGCGGTGCTCAGGCTTTTCGGATCGTCCGGTGGAACGAGAAGGCCGTTGACGTCGTCGCTCAACAGCTCGGGCACGCCGGAAATCGTGGTCGAAATCGCGGCGAGCCTCTGGCTCGCCGCCTCGACCAGGACATTCGGCAGCCCATCGCGATCGCCGTCGCTCGCGATGCGGCAGGGCAGGACGAAGAGGTCGCTGGCGCGGTACCGGGCCAGGACATCCGCTTGCGCCCGCGACCCGAGCCAGTCTATGCGCGAGGTGAGCCCCAGCGCCTCGGCTTCGGCCTTGAGCCGGTTGGCCAGCTCGCCGCCGCCAATATGGACGAAGCGCCAGGCGAGATCTTTCGGCAACAGCGCCAGCGCCTCGAGAAGCACGGAATAGCCTTTCTTCGCGACCGCACGCCCGACGCTCAGGAGGATCACCGGGTCTTGGGCGTCGGATCCGTCGCGCGCCGGCCGTTCGCCTTCGAACTTGCCGAAGCGCTGAAGATCGAGCCCGTGATAGCTCAGATGGATCCGTGCCGGATCGTGGCTGAGACTCTGGAGCTTGTCGAAACCGGCCTTGGTGCAGGTCGCGACGAAACGCGCCGCGGCGAGCTTCTCTTCGAGCTCCCAGTCGGGCGACGTCCAGATGTCCTTGGCATGGGCGGAGCAGCTCCACCCGAGCCCCAAGAGGATGCTGGCATAGAGGGTGACGGCGGCCGGCGTGTGGATGAAATGCGCATGCAGCCAGTCGGCATCCGGCGGGAATTCCGCGGCGAGCACCAGCGCCTGGCCGAAACGGCGCCAGCGGTTGCGCGTCCGGTCGCGCTTGAGGTCGATGAGAAAGGCCTTGCGCATCGATCGATAATGCGGGAAGCGGCGCGCCTTCCACCACGAGCGCAGGACCCGCCAGGGCTCGTCATGGAGATATTCCGGCAGATAGGCGACCCTGGCCTCGATCTCGTCATGGACCGGATGGCGTTTCTCCTCGGTCGGATGGCGCATCGAAATGAGAGTGAGATCGAGGCCCGCAAGCTCGAGCCCGCGCAGCTCCTGGGCGATGAACGTCTCGGACAGGCGCGGATAGCCTTTGAGGACGATGACGATCTTCTTCGTCAAGTGCCGCCTTCGATGACGGAAAGGCGTTTTTGCGAACCGGGCTCCAGCCATTCGCCGACCAAATCGGTGATGTTCTCGAGTCCGTCGAGCTTGAGCTTGGATGTCACCTTCGAGGGCGGCGCGCGATCCGGCAGGCGATGGAGCGCCTTGGCCATCAGCGCCGGATCTTCCGCTTCCGGCGGCAGCAGCATGTCAATGACGCCGAGATCGGCGGCGCGGCGCGCGCGGATGAGTTGCTCCTCGCGCGGCGTGACGCGCGGTACGATCAGCGCCGGCTTGTCGAAGGACACGATCTCGCAGAAAGTGTTGTAGCCGCCCATGCCGACGACGGCGCGCGCCTCGGCGATCAGGTTTTCCATGCGGTTGTCGAATTCGATGATCTGCACATGCGGGATGGAGGACCCCTTCTTCAGGAGCTTGCGCCGCTTGCGCGCCGGCATGAACGGCCCGAGCACGACGAACAACTGGTGCTTCAGCGTCTGGTCGTGACGATAGGCGTCGAAGATATTGTGGATGAGATCGGCGCCGTCGCCGCCGCCGCCGGTTGTCGCCAGTATGTAATTGCCCTCGACATGGCGGACCGACACGTCGCTGTGCGGCAGGTGGCGCTGCAGGAAACCGACATAATTCATCCGTGAACGGATCGCTTGCGGCACGTCGAAATCGGTCAGCGGGTCATAGAAATCGGCCGGCCCATAGACCCAGATCGAATCATAGAACGTGCCGATCTTGCGCAACACGTCGTTCTTCGCCCATTCCGCCTTGAGCAGATGTGGCGCATCCATGACCTCGCGCAGGCCGAGGACGAGGGTGGTGCCGTGCGTCTTGAGATAGGACAGCGTCTCCTCGAGCTCGCCGCGCAGGCCCATCGGCTCCTTGTCGACGATAAACATGTCGGGCTGGAACGACTCCGCCGTGTGGCGGATGATCGCCTGGCGCATTTGCAGCGTCTCATGCAGGTCGGTATGGCGGTCGATGGATGTGTATTCGCCGTTATGCAGCTTGATGATCGAGGGGATCTTCACGAAGTCGACACGCACGCGATAGTCGAAGGCGCCGGCGATGGTCGAGCCCGAGATGATGAGGACGCTCAAGCCGCGATAATTCTCTACGAGGGAGTGCGCGATCGTCCGGCATCGCCTGAGATGGCCGAGGCCGAACGTATCGTGGCTGTACATGAGAATGCGCGCGTGTTCCAGCCGCCGCATCGTCAGTCCCCTCTCGTTGCTTTTCCGCCCGGCCCGTCGTTGCGGCGGACTGTGCCACAGGCCTCGAACCCGGCCAAACGCGCCATCTCGGGAAGGTTTATGCTCACTTGTACGGATCGGCTGCGTCGCGCAATCCGTCTCCTAGGAAATTGAAGGCCAGGATGACCACGATCACCGGCACCACCGGCAGCATCAACCAGGGATAAAGCGCCACGACATTGATATTGGTGGCCTCCTGCAGCAGCACCCCCCAGCTGGTGATGGGGGGCCTCAAGCCCAGGCCGAGGAAGCTCAATGCGGTTTCGCCTAAGATCATGCCGGGGATGGATATAGTTGCCGAGGCGATCAAATGCGACATGAATCCGGGCACCAGATGTCGCCCTATGATGCGGCCGCCGCGCGCGCCCATGAGTTGTGCCGCAAGGACATAGTCTTCCTCGCGCAACGCCAGCAGCTTCGAGCGCACCGCCCGCGCGAGGCCGGTCCAGTCGAGAAGACCCAGGATGAAGGTGATGCCGAAATAGACCAGCAACGGCGACCAGGTGACCGGCATGATCGCCGCGAGCGCCAGCCACAAGGGGATGCTGGGCAGGGATTGCAGGACTTCGATGATACGCTGCGTCAAGAAATCGATGATGCCGCCGCGATAGCCGGCGATGCCGCCGATGACGATGCCGAGGATGAAGCTAACGGCGACGCCGAGAAGGCCGATGGTGAGGGAGATGCGCGCGCCATAGATGATGCGCGAAAGCATGTCGCGCCCCAGCCGGTCGGTGCCGAGCAGGAACAGCTGTCCGTCCTTCGCCGGGCAGACGAGATGGAGGTCACCCGGGATCAGACCCCAGAACTTGTAGGCATCGCCGCGGCAGAAGAAGCGGAGCCTCTGAACGTCTTTGGTGTTGTCGGTATATTCGCGCTTCAGGTTGTCCATGTTGAGCCGCATGGTGCGGCCATAGACGAAGGGGCCGACGAACTGGCCGTCATGGAACAGCCTGAGCGTCTGCGGCGGCGCATAGATATTGTCCATGTTGCGGGTGGCGAGATTGTAGGGCGCCAGGAACTCGGCGATCACGATCATCGCATAGAGAAGGACAAGGATGACGCCTGAGATGAGGGCGACCCGGTGGCGCTTGAATTTCCACCACATGAGCTTCCATTGCGAAGCCATATGGATGCGCTTCTGCTGTTCGCTCATCACCTCGCTCTGGGCGGGGTCGAAGGGCGCCGTCGAAACATAGTGTTTGAGCGGCTGGCCCGACGGTGGCAGCGGGGTGGCGTCGTTCATTTCGTGCTTCCGCCTTGCAGCCTGATGCGCGGGTCGAGCACCGCAAGCGCCAGGTCCGAGATGAGGACGCCGATCACGGTCAGGAAGGCGAGGAACATCAGGAACGAGCCTGCGAGATACATGTCCTGGCTCTTCAGCGCCCGGATCAGCAACGGGCCGGTGGTTTCGAGCGACAGCACGATCGCGGTGATCTCGGCGCCCGATATGATGGCCGGCAGGATCGAGCCGATGTCGGCGATGAAGAAGTTCAGCGCCATGCGCAGCGGATATTTGACCAGGGCCCGGAACGGATGCAGGCCCTTGGCGCGCGCCGTCACCACATATTGCTTCTGCAGTTCATCGAGCAGATTGGCCCTGAGGCGGCGGATCATGCCGGCGGTTCCGGCGGTGCCGATGATGATCACCGGTATCCACAAGTGGGCGAGGATGGACTTGAGCTTGTTCCAGCTCATCGGCTCGGCCATGTATTGCGGGTCCATCAGGTGGCCGATCGAGGTGCCGAACCACACATTGGCGAGATACATGAAGACCAGCGCCATCATGAAATTGGGGATGGCGATGCCGAGGAGGCCCAGAAAGGTGAGCCCGTAATCGCCCCAGCTATATTGATGGGTCGCCGAATAGATGCCGATCGGAAAGGCGATGAGCCAGGTGAAGACGATGGTGATGAACGAGACCATGATCGTCAGCCATAGCCGGTCGCCCACCACATCCGTGACCGGGAGCTGATATTCGAAGGAATAGCCGAAATCGCCGCTGAGCATGCCGGCGACCCAGTGGAAATAGCGGATGATCGGCGGCTTGTCGAAGCCGTATTCCTTGCGCAGCGCCTCGATCTGCTCGGCATTGACGCTCTCGCCTTGGGCCTGGAGCTCGGCCACGTAGCTTTCGAAATAATCGCCGGGGGGCAATTCGATGATGGTGAAGACGAGCGCCGAAATGATCGCCAGCGTCGGCAGCATCATGAAGATGCGCCAGAGGATGTAGCGCAACATCCTTAGGACCCTCCCTTGTCGAGCCAGAAGGTATCCATGCCGTAGATGCCGAAATAGCCGGTCGGGTCGAAGCTGTAGATGACCTTGTCGGGCACGTTGTGCAGCTTGGTCGAGGCGACGATGGGCTGCAGCGTCGAATTCACGATGCCGATGGTGAAGACCTGCTCGGTATAGAGCTTGAGCATTTGATGCCAGATGAGCGAGCGCATTTCGCTGTCGGACGTCTGGCGCCACTGCCGGTAGAGCTCATCGAGCTCCTTGGCTTCCTTGAGATCGACTTGCGAGCCCTTCTCGCCGCCCGATTCGACGAAGATGCCCCATTGCGACCATTGCATCTGCTCGTGGCTGGTCGGCGCCAGCGCCTTGGGATTCATGTCGGCGGTCGGAATGCCGTTGTCCAGCCCGGACGCCATGGCCATCATCACCTTGCCGCCGATGATGCGGCTGCGGAGCACGTCGGTCTGCGAGGTGCGCGGCAGGAGCTTGATGCCGATCTTGCTCCAGTGGTCGGTGATGAGCTCGAGCACGTCCGTCTCGACCAGGTCCTCGCCCGCCGTCTCGATGATGATCTCGGCGCGTCTGCCGTCGGGCAAGAGCCTGATGCCGTCGCTGTCGCGCTGGGTGAGTCCCATTTCGTCGAGCAGGATATTGGCCGCCGTCGGATCGAAATTGGTGTAGGCCTTGGCATATTCCTCGCGATAGAGCGGGCTTGCCGGCAGCACCGTATCGGCCGAGGGCTTGCCCAGCCCGAAGAACACCGCGAGATTGATCTCGCGCCGGTCGATGGCCAGCGACAGCGCGCGGCGGAAGCGCACATCCTGCAGGATCTTGCGCCATTCGGCGTCCTCATAGTTGAGGTTGGGGAACAGCGCGATGCGCGAGCCTCGGCCACTCTCCCACAATTTGACGCGGATCGGATGCGAGAGCTCCGCCTCCTTGAGGAACGTATAGTCGCCGAAGCTGATGAAATTGCCCTGGAGATCGGCTTCCCCGGCACCGGCCTTGGCCGGAATGAGCGAGGATGAGCTCACATTGAGGACGAAGCGGTCGATATAGGGGAGCTGGCGCCCCTCTTTGTCGACGCGGTGGAAATAGGGATTGCGCTCGAAGACGAACTGCTCGGCCGGCGGCTTGGTGGTGTTGCGCCATGGATCGAGCATCGGCAGGTCGGGATTTTCCGGGCGATATTGCCGCGCCTTGTTGATGTGAAGGCCGGTCCATTTCTTCTCTTTGTTGGCCTTCATCAGTTCCTTGAGCTTGGCCTCGTCCTGGTATTTCTTGTGGAACTGCTTGAGGTAATGCGCCGGCATGACCATGCTCAGCGGCTGCGGTGCCGCGATCTGCGGCAGGAAGTCGGGATTGGGCGCGTCCCAGCTGTAGCGCACCGTCAGATCATCGACGATCTCGAATTTCGGCGGCTTGCCGTTGACCAGGAGATAGGGCGAGATGATCCCCTTGGTCAGATCCTCGTCGAGTTGCACGTCTTCGAGCGCATAGCGGAAATCTTCCGGCGTCAGGGGTGCCCCGTCCGACCATTTGTGGCCGGGCCTGAGATGGAAGGTGAAGATGCGGCCGTCCTGCACCTCGTAGGATTCGAGCACGTCCGGCTGCAGTTGCAGCTTTTCGTCATAGCGCACGAGCCGCGTATAGCCCGAAACCGTCATCAGGCTGATATTGCGCTGGCCGCCGATGAGCATGCGCACCGTCCCGCCATGCTCGCCCGGCGTCTTGCCCGTCGCCGAGAGGTCGACGACGAGCGGATGCTGCGGCAGGCGCTGCTCGACCGGCGGCAGTTCGCCCTTGCTCACCTTTTCCTTGAGCGATTCCGTCTCGATGAAGCCGGCCTCGGCTGTGCTCGTCCAGAGAAGGAAGGCCAGGAAGCCTAGAAGAAGACGCATGCTCATCGTCTGAGCTCCTCGATCTCGGCGCCGCGCTGCGCCAATATCCAGTGCGAGCTGCCGAGGTCGCGATAATCGAGACCGTCGCCCTCGTCGCGGAACACCTTGGCCCAGGCGCTGTCGTCCGACGCGCCGCCGAGCTTGAGTGTCTTGAAATCGAGCGGCCGGCCGAGATCGGGATAGGGCACGGCGGCGAGAAGCGCGCGCGTATAGGGATGCACCGGGTTGCGGAACAGGGTTTCGCGCGGCGCGATCTCGACGATGCGGCCGCGGCACATGACGGCGATGCGGTCGGCCATGTAATCGACGACCGCCAGATTGTGCGAGATGAACAGATAGGTGAGGCCGAGCTCCTTCTGCAGGTCCTTGAGCAGATTGAGGATCTGCGCCTGCACCGAGACGTCGAGCGCCGAGACCGGCTCGTCGCAGATGAGGAGATCGGGCCCGAGCGCCAGCGAGCGGGCGATGCCGATGCGCTGGCGCTGGCCGCCGGAAAAGCTGTGCGGATAGCGCGACAGGAAGCGCGGGTCGAGGCCAACCGCCTGCATCAGCGTCTCGACGATCTCCTTGCGCTCGGCCGGTGTGCCATAGCGGTGGATTTCCAGGGGCTCGCTCAGGATGTTCTGCACCGTCATGCGCGGGCTCAGCGAGCTGAACGGATCCTGGAACACCATCTGGATGCGCCTTCTCAGCCTTTGCAGCGCCTCGCCTTCGGTCTTGAGAACATCGATCTGGCCGTCGGCGCAGTCGAAGGTGATGCTGCCTTCATCGGGGGTGAGGGCCCGCATGATGATCTTGCTGACGGTGGTCTTGCCGCAGCCCGATTCGCCGACCAGGCCGAAGCATTCGCCATGCTTGATGTCGAAGCTCACATTGTCGACGGCGCGGATTTCCTTGACATCGCTCTTGCCGAACCAGCCGGACTGGCGGGTCGAGAAGGATTTGCTGAGATTGCGCACATTGAGGAGGATGCCGCCCGACTTGCGCTGGCGCTTGCCGTTGGCGCCGAGCAGCGCGCCGGCCTTGACCGGCACTTCGCGCAACGCCTTCAGCCGCTCGCCGGGCTTCATGTCGAAATGCGGCACCGCTTTGAGCAGCGCCTTGAGATAGGGATGCGCCGGGTGGTTGAAGATGTCGGAGACGCTGCCCGCTTCCATGATCTCGCCGCGATAGATGACGACGACCTCATCGGCGATATTGGCGACGATGCCGAGATCATGGGTGATGATTAGCACCGCCATGTTGAGCTTCTGCTGCAACTCCTTGAGGAGCTGCAGGATCTGCGCCTGGATGGTGACGTCGAGCGCCGTCGTCGGCTCATCGGCGATGAGCAGCGCCGGCCGGCAGATCAGCGCCATCGCGATCATGGCGCGCTGGCGCAGGCCTCCCGACAATTCGAACGGATACATGCCATAGGCGCGCTTCGGATCGGGGAAGCCGACCAGCTTCAGCATTTCCTCGGTGCGCTCGCGGACTTCCTTCTCCGAGGCCTGGAAGTGGATGCGATACGCCTCGCCCACCTGGTCGCCGATCGTATGCAAGGGCGACAGCGACGTCATCGGCTCCTGAAAGATCATCGAGATGCGGCCGCCGCGGATGTGGCGGTACTTGTCGCCGTCGACATCGAGGCTGGCGAGGTCGGTGGTCTTGTTCTTGACCGGATCGGCGAACAGGATCTTGCCGTGCTTGATTCGGCCGGGTTTCGGCAGGATGCCCATGATCGCCTGGGCGATGACCGATTTGCCGGAGCCTGATTCGCCGACAAGCGCCGTCACTTTCCCGGGCAGAACCCGGAAACTCGCCCCTTTGACCGCATCGAAATCCCAGGCATGCAGCGCGAAGGCGATACCCAGATCCTCAATGCGGAGAATGTCACCCACCGCCGTCATTGCGGTCCGGACTTACACCTAGCGGACATTGCCACCAAAAACCTTCCCCAAACTTGGGGACGGAGCCTAGCCGCTTTTCGGTCCTTAGGGAAAGGGGCAAATCTCGGACTTGATAACATCCGCACAACGGGGGCTGCGGCGGAAGTCGTCATAATAGAGCGCCCAGACGCCGGGGCCGCCGGCCCGGTACGGCCCGAACTTGAAATATTGCTTCTCGCCCAAGCCCTTGTCGTTGTGGCCGATGCGCCCCTTGACGGTGACGACCCATTTGCCATTGGCAAAAAGTTCAATATGGCCGGTGCCCTCGGGGCCGGGCTTCGAATAGATGGCAAAATCGATCCAGCCGCTGTCCGGCGTCGGCAAGGGGTTGCCGCGGTCGATCACCGTGATCTTGTCGGTGCAGGCGGTGAATTCATCGCCATTCTGCGGCCCGAAATGCTTGTCGAAGGCGACGAGCGCCCGGGTCTGGTTGGTGTCGGGCCTGAGCCAGACCGCCGTTTCACCCTTGCCGCATAGAGCCCGCTTGCCCTTCGTGACTTCCTTGCCCGGCACCAGATTGGTTTCGACCGTGACGAAGAGCCGGCCCTCATTGTAGCGGAAGGCCAGGAACGGGCTGAAGTCGCCGTCCGCGCCGGCACCGATCTCGCGCTTCCATTGCGCGATCAAATAGCGGTGATCGTCCTGCGGCAGCGGTTCTTCGAATTTGACCGCGAAGCCGAACCACATGCCTTTCTCATAGGGCGCCCTGAGCTTGGGGCGCTCCCAGACCTCGGCTCGTTCGCTGCACAAGGGCTCGCTCGCCGGGCACAGCGGCTTTACCGACAACCGCAAGGCGCCCTTGCCGCTCTTCACCACCTTGTCCTGGAACTCGACGGTTCCGGCACTCTGCTCGTAATTCTTCTTGTAATAGAGGCCGCCCTCGGGGGCGAACTCCTTGCCGTCGAAGCCGTCGGTGAGCTTGTTCTCATAAGGGAGCGTCTCGCTGGCGGAAGCCGCCGGGATGCCTGCCGCGAGAAGCCCGGCCAGGAGACAGCAGCGGACGGCGGTTCTCAGCACCATCAGCTCGCCTTGCGCCGGTTCATGAGATATTTGTCGCGATGCAGCAGGATGAGTTGTTCGGCATCGGTGAGCTCGCGCGCCTTGCTGGCCGGCACATATTCGGTGACCGTGCCCTTGCCGCCCTCGATCGGCGAATGGATCTTCATGTCGTAGTCGGTGCCGCGCAAGGTCTCCGTCCCCAGCATTTTCCAGTTTCCGCCGCTATAAAGGGCAAATTCGTCGCTGGCAATGATCGGCGTCTTATATTTCTTCGACAGGTTCTCGAGGCGCTGGACCTCGTTCACGGCTTGGCCGAAGGCCGAGAAGGTGAGCCGGTCCCTCAGGCCCACATTGCCGAACATGACATTGCCGACATGGAGGCCGATGCCATAGCCGACCTCGGGCAGGCTGTCGGCCCGCCGCTGGTCGTTGAGCTGTGTCATGCGCGCCACCGCACTATGGGCAGCGGCGAGCGCCTGACGGCAGGCGATCTCGGAAGGACCGCGATGCCGGGCGCATGGGATGACGGCGAGGAATCCGTCGCCGAGGAAGCTCAGTATTTCCGCACCACCTTCGCTGAACGGCGTCGCGATCGCGTCGAAGAACTGGTTGAGCGTGTCGATGAACACCTGGCGTCCGGCCTGCTCGGCGATCGCGGTCGAGCCTCTCATATCGGTCATGATGAGGGCGGCGCGGATGGTCTCGCCGTCGCCGCGCTGCACCTGTCCCGACAGCACCCGCTTGCCAGCACCCGTGCCGAGATAGGTGGTGAGCATGTTGCCGGCGAGCTGGCTGAGCACCGCGACGCGTGTCGCGACCGCAAGCCGGCTCTGGATCCTGAGCAATGCCGCGATGTCGCTCTCATTGAAGCCGCCCGGCCGGTCGGTCGACCACGAGCCCAGTATGCCTTGCGTCCACTCCTCGTCGAAGCCCGAGACGAAAGCGAGATAGTCGGTGATGCCTTCCTTCTTGAGATCCTCGAAGATGGGAAATTCCGGCTGCGTGTCGACATCGATGCGCCGGCGCAGATTCTCGATGCCCTGGCTCAGCAAGTGGAAATAGGGCGACTTGAGGAAGAGGTCGTTCTTCTCTTCGCCGGGCTCGACATGGCGATAGCCCTCGACCTTGAGGCCTTCGCCGGGCCGCCAGGTGAAGCCCATGGCGCGATAGAGCGGATGCAGCATCGAGAGCGAGATATGGATGCGCTTCAGTGGAATGCCGGTCGCCGCCAGTCTCTCGCAACAGCCGCGCACCACCGTCTCGAGATCGGTGTTCCTGAGCGATGCTTGTTTCAGCCAGTCCGACACTTTGTCGATGAGGATCTCGGAAGTGTCGTATGCGGCCGTCATGCAGGGCTCCATGTGGAGCGCCTCCCGCCAGGGTTGCCGGAGGGGAAAAAGCGCTCTCGATGTAACTATAGGGCCTTCTTGGTCTTTCGGATCGGCGCGATCCGGAAGGGAAGGCTCACCGGGCAGCTAATGTGTGGTGCTCGCGGCCGGATTGCAACGGGGGTTTCCGGTTAAGGAAAAGGACGTCGGCTCCCTTGGGGCAGGACCTGAAGGCGACGCCCCGGGCCAGATAGGTGGTGAGCCCCGGGAAGATCCCGACAGTGGCCGCCCGCTCGAGCCCTCGGTAGAGCCGCGCCAGGCGCAAGGTGGCGAGGAGCGTCTTGCCGCGACGTAAGATCGAAAAACCGCCCAGGCTTTTCTCATAGAGGGCAGGATGAAGGGCGAGCTGGACGCCTTTGACCGCGTCCGTATCGAGCACCTTGAGCTCCTCGGCGATCTTATATTCGTAGCCCTCGATGTCGATCTTGACGAAGACCGGACCGGGCCCGGCCTTGCTCAAAAGCTCGGCCATCGAGCAGCCTTCGACCGTGACCGTCGGACAGCCCTCGCCGATGGCGAGCGCGCTTGTTTCAGAGCTGCCAAAACCCTCGACCGCATTGAGGGTGAGGCAGGTCTTGGGCGAGAGCGCGCATTCGCTCAAGCTCACATTGGGGTAGAGCGGCAGCAGGGCCTTCAGGATACCGCGGCATTTGGGATCGGGCTCGACCACGATGACGCGTTTCGCCCGCTTGGCCGCCCAGAACGGCGTGACGCCGATCCAACCGCCGATATCGATATAGGTGACATCGGGGCCGAGCTGGTCGCTCAGTGCACGGAAGGTCCTGGGTTCCCAGACACCGCTTTCGAGCTTGCCGTAGAACTTCCGGTATTCCGGCAGGTCGGCGAGCGTGACCGTCTCGCCGTGATAGGTGATGTCGAAGACCTTCATAGGGCGCTATGTGCGCCAATTGTGCCCATTCTTCAATGTACATGACGTAAAGGTGAGGAGCGTCCGGCGCATGGAGCATCCATGGAATTCTAAACGTCTTTGGCCATCTCCCGCAGCTTGAATTTCTGGATCTTGCCGGTCGATGTTTTCGGCAATTCGGCGAAGACCACATGCTTCGGCACCTTGAAGCGAGCGAGGCCCTGGCGGCACCATTCCACCATCTCCTCCGCCGTCGCCTTAGCGCCAGGCTTGAGCTCGATGAAGGCGCAAGGAGTCTCGCCCCATTTCTCATCCGCCTTGGCGACGACGGCGGCCGCCTGCACCTTGGGGTTCTTGTAGAGCACCTCCTCGACCTCGATCGATGAGATGTTCTCGCCGCCCGAGATGATGATGTCCTTGGAGCGGTCCTTGAGCTGGATATAGCCGTCCTGATGCAGCACCGCGAGGTCGCCCGAATGGAACCAGCCGCCCTTGAACGCCTCTTCGCTCGCCTCCCGGTTCTTGAGATAGCCCTTCATCACGATATTGCCGCGGAACATCACCTCGCCCAGCGTCTCGCCGTCGGCCGGCACGCGCTCCATCGTTTCGGGATTCATCACGGTGAGCGTCTCCAGCGGGATGTAGTTGACGCCCTGGCGCGCCTTCTTGGCGGCGCGCGCCGCAGGCTCGAGCGCGTCCCATGCCAGATGCCAGTCATTCACCACCGCCGGGCCATAGGTCTCGGTCAGGCCATAGACATGGGTGACGTTGAAGCCCGCTTCCGCCATGCGCTTGAGCACGATCTCGGGCGGCGGGGCCGCCGCGGTGGTGAACTCGACCACCCACGGAAGCTTCGTCTTCTCTTCATCCGGCGCGTTGAGGATGGTCGCCATAACGATGGGCGCACCGCACAGATGCGTGACCTTATGCTCGGCGAGCGCCTGCCAGATCGCCTTAGCCCTGACCGCCCGCAAGGTGACATGCGTGCCGCCCATGACCGAGAGCGACCAGGGATAGCCCCAGCCGTTGCAGTGGAACATCGGCAGCGTCCACAGATAGACCGGATGCTTGCCCATCTCCTGGGTGAGCACATTGCCGATCGCGATCAGATAGGCGCCGCGGTGATGGCACACCACGCCTTTCGGATTGCCGGTGGTACCCGATGTGTAATTGAGCGAGATCGCGTCCCATTCGTCCTCAGGCATGTGCCAGGGGAAATCGGGATCGCCCTCGGCGATGAAGCTCTCATAGTCGATCGCGCCGAGGCGGTCGCCGCCCTGAACGAACTCCTTGTCGACATAATCGACGACGATCGGCTTCGGGCCCTTCAGCAGCGCCAGCGCATCCCTCACCAGGCCGGAGAATTCCGTGTCGACCAGGATGAGCTTCGTCTCGGCATGGATCAGCGAGAAGGCGATGACCTGGGCATCGAGCCTGGTATTGAGCGTGTTGAGGACACAGCCCGCCATCGCCACGCCGTAATGGGCTTCGAGCATCGGGGGCGTATTGGCGAGGACCGCCGACACGGTCTCGCCGCGCTTGATACCCGCCTTGGCCAGCGCCGAGGCGAGCCTGCGGCAGCGCGCATAGAATTCGGCATAAGTGACGCGCTGGCGGCCATGGATGATGGCGATGTGTTGGGGATAGACGGCGCCGGCGCGGGCGAGGAAGGACAAGGGCGTCAGCGGCTGATAATTGGCCGGGGTCTTCGGCAGATCGCGATCGAAAATGGACGTGCTCATGGCGCACGTCTTATTATATCCGCTGTCGCGACGGAAGGCGTCCTAGAACCCTGTCTCCGGTTTACGGAACTCGCGCTCCCAGTTTTCACCGCTGGCGGCGAGGCAGGATATGCCTTTGGGCGAGGTGACGAGGATCGTCCAGCTCCGCGCCTCGGAGACGAAGACCTCGAGCAGCATGCCGTCGGGCGTGAGGCCGTTGGCTTCGGGTGCCTCCTTGAAGCGCTGGGTGAGCTCATTGACGATGTCGTCATGCGCGGCGCAAGCGAACTGCGCCGCGGCGACCGTCGGGAAAAGCAGGAGAAGAGCGGCAGCTAGTCCGCTCAACCTTAGCCGTCTGAAATAGCGAGCCATGTGAGCCACTCTGTTGTGAGCGCCTCCTGCCCCGCAAAAAGTCTGGAATGGGCGAAACCAGGCGCCCGGTTGGGAAGGTCTCGATCGGGCCCTTTTCGGCTCGGTCGGGGGATTTCATCGTTCCCGCATATAATGTGGTGAGGGCATGTTTCCCCGACAAGGTCTAGGGATTAGCCGGCCGGCCAAGCTTCAAATAATTTTTGGGCACAAAAAACCCAAGCGAAGCCAAGCATCGTCACGAAGGTTGGATACCCAAACCATAGAGCTGTCCGCGAATGCATTGGGCTGCTTGCAAGATGACTGCCCCAGGCAATAGCCGCGCGCGGCTTCCGGGTCCAATCCCACCCCGATCGGGCATAATCCCTCAGATCGAGCACAAAAAAGATGAGAAGCTTGAAAAAGGTGAAGCCAAAAAACAATAGCCCTATCACCAACAGGATCGTCTCGGCCTTTTCGCCGGCTTTAGGGTCGAAGACCTGAGCCAGGCCAGCCCCGACCAGGAACAGAAGCAATAGCCACCCCAACAGCCTGTTCATCTTGCTGCCGCATCGCGTTGCAACCCATTATGTGGCAGCCGTCTGCGGTACCTGCAAGGGCTTGGGCGGCGCGGGCTTGCGGCCGTCGAGGAAGACCGCCAGAAGCCCCATCACGGCGAGGCCCGTGGCGACGATGAGCGTGTCATGGGCGAAGCTGCCGCCCCATTCGTGGTGGATGACGGCGCCGGTCATCGACAGCAGCGAGCCGACGCAGAACACCGGCAGCGAATGCCGCCCCATGGCGGTGAGGAAGCTCGTTTTCGGGATCTGGTGCATGAGGCGCCCGAGCGGCGACATCATCACCACATAGCCGAGCGCCAGCACATGCAGGAGGCGCGGCCAGGCGACAAAACCCTTGTCGAAGCTCCAGATCGTCGCCGGCAGATAGTTGCCGATGCCGGAGAAATTGATCAGCCAGTCGAACGGCACCCACCAGTAGGCGAGCACGACATAGAGGGCGGCGAGGCCATAGAGCCAAGGCGAGAACGGCATGGGCTTCGCCTCGCGCTGGCGCTGGCCGAGGATGAAGCCGATGACGAACAGCAACTGCCAGGCGAACGGATTGAAGAACCAGCCGCCGGGCATCGGATAGTTCGGCAGGTCGAACGCGAAGATGCCGGTGAGGAGCCACAGAGTGACCGATACGGCGAGGAGCAGCGAAAGGCTCAGGCGCCCCAGCACCATCATGATAGGCAGCATCAGGAGCAGCGCCATGTACATCGGCAGGATGTTGAAATAGCCGAGCTGGTGGCCGAGACTGACGAGGCCGATGAAGCCCTTCACCGGATCGTCCATCAGCGGCTTGATGTCCATATAGACGATCGTGTCGTCGAGATAGCCCGGGTTCATGAAATAGAGCGCGGCGAAGCAGAACAGCGCGATGCCGATGACCGACGTCACCACATGGCTGACATAGAGCACGCCGGCGCGCCGCCAGGCCTTGGCCGTCGCGTCCCAGAATTCGCCGCGCTCGAAACGCGAGAAATAGGCATAGGCCGAGGCGAAGCCGGCAAGCAGGACAAAGATCTCGGCGGCATCGGAGAAGCCGAAATTCTTCGGCGTCAGCTTTTCGTAGAAATTGCCCGGGACATGATTGATGAAGATGATGGCGAGCGCCAGCCCGCGCAGGAAGTCCACGCGATGATCACGGCGAGAGGGCGTCTGGGCTGCGGTCATGGTGCGTGCTTGGGCGAACGGGGTGGCGAGATCAAGGCATCGTTTGCGGCATTAAGTAGCAAGATTACAGAAGGTTAACGCTTCCCGACGATGGATGTTCCGGATGGATGACCATCGTGTCCTGCATGCCGCGCCAGGCTTCAGCTATTGGGCTTGAAGCTCTGGGCGCGCGTCCGGCCTTCCTCTTGCGTCGCCGGCGGCAAACGGGCGATGAAATCGTCGAGCCAGGCATCGCTGCGCCCGCCCTGGCGCGCGAGAAAGTGCCATTTTACCGCTTCGACCGGATCGACGCCGAAGATGCGACCCGTCGCATAGAGCCGCGCCACGCGGTTCTGCGCCACCGGATTGCCGCGCTTGGCCGAAACGAGGAGCCACTCGGCGCCGACCTTCTCGTCCTTCTTCACGCCGTCGCCGCGAAACACCATGATGCCGTAATCGAGCGCCGCGTCGCGATGGCCTTTCATCGCCGCCTTGGCGAACCATTCGCCGGCCTTGATCTTGCTCTGCTCGACGCCTTTGCCTTCGGCATAGAGGACACCGAGATTGTATTGCGAATCGGCATAGTCCTGGGCCGCCGCCTTGCCGAACCAGTCTGCAGCCTCGGGCCAGTCGGGGGGCGTCTCGCCGGCGGCGAGCAGGCCCAGCCGATGCTCGGCCTCGGGCTTGCCGTGGCCGGCGGCCTTGGTGAGCCAATAGCGTCCGCGATCCGCATCGGCCTCGCCGAGCGCGCCGTCGAGATAGATCTCGGCCAGCGAATACTGGGCGCCGACGTCGTTCTTCTCGCCGGCTCGCGCATACCAGTCGACGGCCTTGTTGAGATCGGCGTCGACGCCGAGGCCTTTCTGGTAGAAGAGGCCGAGCATCGCCATGGCCCGCGCATCGCCCTTTTTGGCCGCCGCTTCGGCGATTTCGCGGGCCCCCTTATAGTCCTTGTCCTCATAAAGAAGAACGGCCTCCTCATAGGAGGCCTGCGCCAGGGCTGGAGCGGCGAGGAGAAGGATGAAGAGCAAAGCGAGGATGCGTTTCATGGGGCTTGTCCCGAAATCGCCCGCATCAGCTCGGTGACGATCCGCCGGGCTTCCTCGGGCGATGTCCAGATCGAATCCGGCGGGCGGATGAAATCCGGCTGTTGCGTCAATAATTGGGCGATGCCGTCAGGCCCCACCGGATCGGCGGCGATGCACGGCACCTCGAACAGGCTCGTCCACCATTGGATGATCGGCTCCTCATGCGGCTTCATCCGGGCCTGGTGGAAAGCGACATAGTCGGCGCCGGCCTCGGCGAGGTCCATGGCCACATGGCGCGAGATGCCGACGAGCGCGCCGATGATCTTGTCGGCGCCGAGCAGCTTGCGGGCATGATCGTAATCGGCGCGCGTGCCGACCTCGATGCCGTCGCAGGCGCGCGCATGTTTCTCATCGGCGCTGAGCAGCGCCACACTGTGCTTGGCGGCGGAGGGCAGCAGCGCTGGCACGAGGTCGCCCGGCGCCAGCGCGCTCGCGACATCGCCCGCCGCACAGATCGCGGTGAAGCAGCGGACCGCATGCTCAGCCGTCGTCTCCGGCACAACGAGGTGAAGGCGGGGCGGCGCCATGGCTGATCGGACCTCCATGCTCCTGTTCAACGGAGACGACGTTAGCGCATCCCTCGGAAAACTACATGGCCGGGCTCTGCCCCGGCCATCCATTTATTTCTTGGGCGAATAGGCGATCGCCTCGATCTCGACCTTGATGGGGATCATGAGACGGCTTTCGGCGGTCGAGCGTGCCGGCGGCTCCTTGGGAAAATAGGACGCATAGACCTGGTTGAAGGCGCCGAAATCGCGCGCATCCTCGAGCCAGACCGTGGTTTTGACGACCTCCTCCATCGTGGCGCCGGCCAGCGCCAGCGCCGCTTTGACATTGTCGAGCACCTGGCGGGTCTGCTCCTTGACGCCGCCCTGAACGATATTGCCTTGCGCATCGACCGGGACCTGGCCCGAGACATAGACCAGATCGCCGGCCCTGACCGCGGGCGACAGTGGCACATGCGATGCGCCGAAAACCTGTTTCTTCATGGTTGCCTTTCTCCGTTGCGCTATTTGAGCAGGATGCGGTTGATCTCTTCGGCGACCGCCTTCAGGATCTGATCGGCATCGCCGCCGAGATAGACCTTCTGCAGCGCTTCGATGGTCCGCTGCGCCACGATCTCCCAGCCGGCAATCAGCGGCGTGAAGCGCGCCAGAGGCAGGAGCTCGACGAAGATCTTGAGCTCGGCGTCGTTCGCATAATGCTCGAGCCCGGTCTCTTCCTTGGTGACCGGCAGGAAGCCTTCATCTTGCGTGAAGCGGGCGCGCAAGGGCGCGGTGAAGAGATAATCGAGGAATTTCCAGGCCTCTTCCTTGCTCTTGGAATTCTTGAACATGACGGCGAGGTCGGTCTCGCCATAGGTGCCGCGCGCGCCCGTGGGTCCGGCCGGTATGGTGGCGACGCCGTAATTGAAGCCGCGCCCGGCTTCCTTGATCTCTTTCGCCAGGAGCGGGGCGGCGATCACCATGCCGAGCTTGCCTTCCTTGAACAGGTTCTCGACACCCTCGCGCGGGAAAGCGGTGACGGCGGGCTGAGTGGCGCCCTTGTCGATCAGCTCCTTATAGAATTTCGCCGCCGCGATGGCCCCGTCGCTGGCGAGGCCCGACCGACCATTCTCGTCGATGACCTCCACCCCTTGTCCCCACATCACATAATAATAGGAGATGTCCGCCTCGACACCCTTGCCGGGCAGGCCGTAGCCATAGATCCCGCCCCCCAGGGCCGAAACCTTCTCCGCCGCGGCTTTGAGCTCGTCCCATGTCTTGGGCGGTTCGGCGATGCCGGCCTTCCCGAACAGGTCCTTGTTGTAATAGAGCGCGCTCACCGACGCGGTGAAGGGCAGGCCCTGGATCTTGCCGTCCATCATCCCGGCCTGGATGAAGCTGTCGATGAAGCGGCCCTTGAGCTCGTCGCCGATGAAGCCGTCGAGCGGTTCGATCGCCTGCAGCTTCACGAAATCGACGAGCCAGCGCTGGCCGATGATCGCGAGATCGGGGTTGGTCCCCTCGCCGAGGCCCGTGGTGAGCCTGCGCCGCAAATCTTCCCGCGGCACCATCTCGATCTGGATGTCGGTATCGGGATTGGCGGCCTCGAAATCGCGTTCCACCTCGGCGAAGAAGGGACCCGTCCTGGCGCTATATTGCGGGACGATGATCCTGACGCTGCCGGCCAAAGCGGCACCGGTGAGGACGACGAGGCAGAGCCCGGCCGCACAGGCGGTTCGCCAGAACCGGCATTTCATATTTCCTCCCGGTCAGAATATTGCTTTGCTAGATGCCCATGTCGGGCGGAAGGAACTTTCTCCCGATCCGGTCTCGTTAAATACTGGTAATAACGAGAGAAAACAAGCAGAACTGGCTGTATCGGGTAACGCAACACGGACGAGGCGTCATGACGGGATTGAAGGGCAAGCGGGTTGTCATCACCGGGGCCGGCGGCGGCATAGGGGCCTCCCTGGTGAAGGCCTTTGCCGATCAAGGCGCCGTCGTCATCGGCTGCGACAAGGCGGCCAATACGGATGAGCCGATCGCCCCCGATCATCTGGAGGTTTTTGACCTCCTGGCGCCCCGTTCGATCGGAAAGGCGGCGGAAAACATCTTGGGGCAATTCGGCGCGCCCGACTGCCTCATCAACAATGCCGGCTGGACCCGCGCCGAGCTCATGCAGGATGTGACGCCGGAGGTGATCGAGCGTGAATTGCAGCTGAATCTTTCAGGCGTCATGCAGTTCACCCAGGCGCTTCTGCCGGCGATGGTCGAGCGCAAGCGCGGCAGCATCGTCTTCGTGAGCTCGGTTAATGCCGTGCTGCATTTCGGCAATCCGGTCTATGCCGCGGCCAAGGCCGGCATCGAGGCCTATTCGCGCGCCATCGCCGTCGAATGTGGCGAGCACGGCATAAGGTCGAATGTCGTCTCGCCGGGCTCGACCCGCACCCATGCCTGGGATCATCGCCTCGAGGCCGAGCCGCATCTCTTGCCGCGCGTCACCAGGCTCTATGCGCTGAAGCGGATGGTGACGCCCGAAGAAGTGGCGAATGCCGTCGTCTTCCTCGCCTCGCCTCTGTCGAGCGGCATAACCGGCGCGACCTTGCCCGTCGATGCCGGCGCCACCGCGGGCTTCATCCCTTTCATCGACACAGTGCTGAAGGGTGTGTCGTGAGGCGAGCGAGCCGTCCGCAATTTTCCCCCTCGCCCGTTGCGAAGCAATGGGAGAGGGTGCCCGAAGGGCGGGTGAGGGCTCTTTGTTTCAGCGAGGAATAATCGTCGAGATCAGACTGCATTTCGCGAAAGAGCCCTCATCCGGCCTTCGGCCACCTTCTCCCACGCGTACCGCGCGGGAGAAGGGAAATGATGGAGAGGAAGCGAGGGTATTCTACTGAACCAACCCGCGGGCGTCGACCTTGACCGCGCCCAGCACGTCATTGCCTCTGACGAAGATGACACGATCGTAGAGGTTAGTGACGGGGCAGACATGGTTGGGCGTGATCCGCACCAGCTCGCCCACTTCGGGCTTCCGGGCGAGGCCGGAAATATCGAGAAAGCCGTGCTCCTCGCTCATATTGTAGATCGGCGCCTTGGCGAGCGCGGTGACCACGCCATAGCCCTGGAGGCCGAGGAGATCGCTGGTGAGCGCCTTGCTGCCGGCATCGATGAGGGCGCGCTCGTCGGTCGGCCGGCTCACCACGGTCGCCAGCACCTTGAGCGCGCAATCCTCATAGGCGCAGGTGCCGCGCTCGGCGTGCGAGCGGTCGAAATAGATGTAAGTGCCGGCGCGATATTCGGTGGCGACGCCAAGCCCGTCGTCGCTCCACATATCGGGCGTGCCGCCGGTCGAGACGACCTTGGTCTCGAGGCCGGCTTTCTTCGCGAGATCGCGCGCTTCGCTCAAGAAAGCCTCCGTCGCCTGGCGCGTGCCCGCTGCCGGATAGGTCATGAGCCCGCCATAGACGACGCCCGGGGTCCGGTCGATCACGCTGGCGAGGCGGGCGGCCTCCTCAGGTGTCTGCACGCCATTGCGCTGGCTCCCGGTATCGCATTCGACCAGCACGGCGATATCGCGCGAGGCCGCCACACCGGCGGATCCGAGACCCTTCACCACCGCTTCGTTGTCGGCGACGACGGAGATATCCGTGCGCCTGGCGAGATCGGCGAGGCGCTTCAACTTGGACGCGCCGACGACATTGAAGGTGAGCAGCAGATCGCGGATGCCGGCATCGGCCATGACTTCGGCCTCGCCGAGCTTTTGCACGGTGATGCCTTTGGCGCCGAGCGCCAGCTGGTATTTGGCGAGCGCCACCAGCTTGTGGGTCTTGATATGCGGCCGATTGGCGATGCCGATCTTGTCGCAGTGCTCCTGCCAGCGCTTGAGATTGCGCTCCGCCACATCGATGTCGATGACGGGAACCGGCGTTTCCAGATCCTCGATCCGTTTGGGCGCCGGCTCGAAGCGGAAATAGCTGGTGATGTCTCTGCTGCTCATTAATGTGCCCTCAACCGAATTGCCCGGGCTTTTATCACACGATACCGGCCTGAGCTATTCCCGCGGCCGGGCGCTCCTCAGCCTTATGCGCGCGATAGCCTGACGCGCGGTAGGTCCGGATAGGGCTTGTCGCACCGCCCTTGCGCCGCCGGGCCTCGGCGAGGATCGGCGAGACGTCGGTGGTGAAAGCCTGCTTGACGAGGAGATGGCCGAGAAGCACGTCGCTTTCCTCTTGCGCAGCGGTCAGTGCCGCCCGGTCGATGAGCGAGGCCTGGACATAGGCTCTCAGGATTTCGGTCGCCGACTGCATCAGGCTTTCGATCGGATCGGTGACATTGTGCGACTGGTCGATCATATAGGCCGGGTTGAAGCCGGGCGCCTGGCGCAACTCGGCGTCGACCAGCTCATTGAACACCAGGAACAGGCGGAAGGGATCGACCGAGCCCGAATCGAGATCGTCATCGCCATATTTCGAGTCGTTGAAATGGAAGCCGGCGAGCTTCTGCGCCCGGATGAGACGGGCGACGATCTGCTCGATATTGGTGTTGGGCGCGTGATGACCGAGATCGACCAGGCATTTCGCTTTCGGACCGAGCTCGCTCGCCGCCATGAAGCTCGAGCCCCAGTCGGAGATCACGGTCGCATAGAAGGCGGGCTCATAGAGCTTGTGCTCGAGGAAGACCGACCAGTCCTTGGGCAAAGCGTCATAGATCGTCTTGAGCGAGGCCATATAACGGTCGAAGGCGGCATCGAGGTTCGACTGGCCGGGGAAATTGGACCCGTCGGCGATCCACACCGTGAGCGCGGTCGAGCCGAGCTTGCGGCCGATCTCGATGCATTCGAGATTGTGCTCGACCGCCTGCTCGCGCGTCGCCCGGTCGGCATGGGTCAGCGAGCCGAATTTATAGGAGAGCGTCTGGCCCCTGGCGTCCTGGAAGGTGTTGGAGTTCACCGCATCGAAGGAGAGCTCATGCGAGGCCGCCTGCTGGCGAAGCGCGCTATAGTCCGAGACCCTGTCCCAGGGGATATGCGGCGAGACCGTGGGCGTCGTTCGGGTGAGCCCGTGGATGACGCCGCAATCATCGATCTTGTCGAAGATGTTGCGGGGCTCCCCCGGCCCTGGAAAACGCGCGAAACGCGTGCCGCCGGTGCCCACACCCCAGGTCGGCACCGCGACCGCATAATCCATCGCGCGCCGCGTCATCTTCTCGATGTCGATTTGGCGCCGCTCGAGCTGGCGGCCGAGCGCCGCATAGTCCTCGGCCAGCGCCTTCTCGTCCTTGCGGTTCGCGTCGGCGATGAAATCCCGGGAAATGGCAAAGGTCATGGCTATCTCGTAAAACTCGTCGCATTGCCGGCATCGACATTGAGGAAATTGCCGGTCGACTTGGCCGAAAGGTCGGAGGCGAAGAAGAAGGCGGCTTCGGCGATATCCTCAGGATAGACCGAGCGCTGCAGCAAAGAGCGCTTGCGGTAGAATTCCTCGAGCTCCTCTTCCTTGATCTTGTTGGACTGGGCCCGCTGCTGGCGCCATTCGCCCTGCCAGATCTTGGAGCCGCGCAGCACCGCGTCGGGATTGACGACATTGACCCTGATGCCGAGCGGCGCGCCTTCGAGCGCCATGCAGCGCGCCAGATGCACTTCCGCGGCCTTGGCGGTGCAATAGGCCGAGGCGCCCGCCGAGGCGGCAATGGCGTTCTTCGAGCCGATGAACACCATCGACCCGCCAAGACCCTGCTTCTTCATGAGGCGATAGCCCTCGCGCGCCACCAGGAAGTAACCGGTGCCGAGGATCGCCATGTTCTTGTTCCACAGATCGAGCGTCGTGTCCTCGACGGGTGCCGCCGAGGAGATGCCGGCATTGTTGACGACGATATCGACGCCGCCGAAGCGCAAGACCGCCTCGCCCATCGCGGCGATCACCGCCTCTTCCTGCGTGACGTCGAGCGTAGCACCATGCACCTGGTCCTTGCCGAAGCGCGCGGCGAAGGCATCTACCGTCGCCTTGAGCGCCGATTTGTCGATATCGGCGAGGACGACGCAGGCGCCGTCGGCGGCGAGCCGGTGCGCGATCGCCTGGCCGATGCCGCCGGCGCCGCCGGTCACGAAGGCGATGCGGCCGGCGAGGCTTTTCGGCTTCGGCATGCGCTGCAATTTCGCCTCTTCGAGCAGCCAGTATTCGATGTTGAAGGCCTCCTGCTCCGGCAGGCCGACATACTGCGACACGCCGGAGGCGCCCCGCATGACATTGATGGCATTGACGTAGAATTCCGATGCGATGCGCGCCGTCGCCTTGTCCTTGGCGAAGGACAGCATGCCGACGCCCGGTACCAGATAGATGACCGCATTGGCATCGCGCATCTTGGGCGAGTTGGGATGCTTCGAGCGCTCGTAATAGGCGGCGTAATCCTGACGATAGGCCGCGAGCGTGCCGTCGAGCCCGGCGATGACCTCATCGAGATTGTCCGTCTTGGGGTCGAAGGGCAGCACCAAAGGCCTGATCTTGGTGCGCAGGAAATGATCGGGGCAAGACGTGCCGAGCGGCGCCAATGCGTCGAGTGCCACGCTGTTGACGAAGTCGAGCACTTCCGGCGCATCGGTGAAATGGCCGATCTTGCGCTCGTCGCTCGAGATGCGGCCGCGGATTTCCGGCATCAGGCGTTTCGCCGCCTCGGCACGCGCCGGCGCATCGAGGCTTTCGAACCGGGCGCCCTGGAAGGCGGGCTTCCGGCGGTGCTCCTCCAGCCAAAGCGCCGCCTTGTTGATGATGCGCAAGGTCGTCTGGTAGGACTCCTTGGCCGTCTTGCCCCAGGTGAAGAGGCCATGGGCGCCGAGCACGACGCCGACGAAATGCGGGTTCGTCTCGGCCATCTCGCCGAGCTTGAGGCCGAGATCGAAGCCCGGCCGCTGCCAGGGCAGATAGCCCATCTCGTTGCCGAAGATTTCCTGTGTGAGCCTTTCCGAATCCTTTGCCGCGGCGATGGCGATCACCGCATCGGCATGCATGTGATCGACATGGATCGCGGGCACGAAGCCGTGCAAGGGCGTGTCGATCGAAGCCGCGCGCGGGTTGAGATTGAAGGTGCAATGCGGCAGGTAGTCGACCATCTCGTCCTCATGGGCGATGCCGCGATAGAGGCCCTTCAGCGCCTCGAGCTTGTCGAGATAAAGGGTCGAGAAGCCGTCGAGCTTCATCGAGCCGAGGTCGCCGCCCGATCCTTTCACCCACAGCACCGTCTCTTCCTTGCGGGTCAAGGGATCGGTCATCTTCACCTTGGCCGAGGTATTGCCGCCGCCGAAATTGGTGATGCGCAGATCACTGCCGAGCAGGTTCGAGCGATAGAGCAGCAGTCCCGGCTCGCTGAGCGAGGCTGCAACCTTGTCGTCCCACAGATCGGGAATGGCGGTAGTCGTCATGGATCACTGACCTTTCATCATTGATACCCTCGCCCGGCTCTCTCCATCTTCCCCCTTCTCCCGCGCGGCACGCGTGGGAGAAGATTCAATGGGGCGGACGACGAGGGTAAGATGCCCATCGTTGTCCACACATCTGATGGAGCGTGACCCCCATGCAAAGTGATATGAGCAAATCCCTCGTCGTCCTCAATCAGGATAGCAC